>JBGCEW010000004.1:0-65944 GCA_045106595.1 Roseovarius sp.
ATTGGTATCTTCGCTTCAAGCCATATAGCCAGCTTGCGACGTTCTTCGAGGTTCAGGTGAGGGTAGCAACGTCCCATTGATCAACTCCATGCAATATCCTGTTTTGATACAGAATTCGCACTTCGTTTGTGAATCCACCCATCAGCATCTTAAATACGCATAATCAGTATTATGTTAATATAACATACTATTAATATGTGAATTAAAGCATATATTACTGGGCCTTATGCCGCGCAGTTGATGTTTAACACATCACACCCCACTTGCCATTCCCGAATGGATCACAAAGATACAGTCATGGCATTATGGCCGTGACACACTCAACCAGCCCTCGACACCTTGGCGCAGTTCGGCAATATGGGGACGCAGAGGATACGCAGATGACATCACTACTGATCTTGAACGGGCCAAACCTGAACTTGCTGGGCACGCGCCAGCCCGAGGTCTACGGCGCCACCACGCTGGGCGACATCGAAACCATGTGCAACGACACGGCCAAGGCGTTGGGATGTACCCTCGCCTTTCATCAGGAAAACCACGAAGGCGCTATGGTTGACCAAATCCATGCCGCACGCGGGTCTCACGATGGGATCATCCTAAATGCCGGGGCGTACACGCATACCTCGATTGCGCTGATGGATGCGATTGCCTCGGTCGAGCTGCCAACGATTGAGCTGCACCTGAGCAACACACACGCCCGCGAAGAATTTCGCCATGTGTCTTACATCTCGAAGGTCGCGCTTGGGATCATCTGTGGCTTTGGCGCTGCGGGCTATGTGCATGCTATTCACGCGCTGCACACCCATCTGGAGACACGCGGATGATCGAAACGGATCATCTGAAGAAACTGCTGAATGCCCAGGAAATTGAAACACTGTGGGATATGCACACGCGGCAAATGGCCGACTATGGCTTTGACCGTCTGATCTATGGCTATACGCGCTATCGCACCGCCACATCGCTGGGTGATCCTGAGGATTTTGTGGTGCTGACCAACCACGCCGAAGGATATACTGAGACGTTTATCGGTGATGGGCTGTTTCATCACGCCCCCATGGTACGTTGGGCGTTGGAACATGATGGCGCGTGTTCGTGGCGTGTGATGCAGGATATGGTCAGCTCTGGCACGCTGAGTGATCAAGAGGCCAAGGTTGTGGCCTTTAATCAATCCCACGATGTGACGGCAGGGTATTCGATCAGTTTCAAATCCATGTCTCCACGTTCAAAGGGGGCCATCGCGTTGACCGCGCGCCCGGGGCTAAGCCAGTCTGAGGTCGATGCAATCTGGGCGGAACATGGCGATGACATCACGGTCCTGAACAACATCACCCATCTGCGCATCCTGTCCCTGCCCTACGCCACGCCCGGCCGGTCTCTGACCAAGCGCCAACGCGAGGTTCTGGCCTGGGTTGGTGACGGCAAAACCGTGCAAGACATCGCATGTCTGTTGGAACTGACGCCCGCCACCATCGAAAAACACCTGCGCCTGGCGCGCGAAGCGCTGAGCGTGGAAACCACCGCACAGGCCGTGTTGAAGGCCGCGTTTCAGAACCAGATGTTTGTGTTTGACACCTGATCAGTCAGAACTGACTGGTGGAACGTTACGTCAGATGCGGTTGCCCCATACCGCCCGAATTCCAAACAATTCACACAATTTGCAAAAAATTCGTGATTTCCGTGAAAACAGCGTGAAATCACACGCGGTATGGAATCCCATACTTTCGTTACGTTACGTTAAGGGGCATGCTTAAGAAGTTCCGTGAGTGGTGGCTTTGAGCCTAGGAACATTCGGATCTGATCCCTTGATATATCTTGGGCTCTCAGGTTCGCCGGGTAACCGGATGCCAGTTGTCGGCTTTATTGGTCGGGTCGGTGACTGGCACTTACCGCCTGCTGTTTCATCCCTAATAACGGGTGGTTATTCTTAAAACGGTGCTGCTCCTCCAGAGCGGCACCGTTTTTTTTTAATGCGGCCCCTGCCCTTACAGATTCGGGAAATAATCCTCGCATTTGCCTTCACGGTAAACATCCGCCGTGCAGCAATGCAGCCCGCCACCAAAAGCGTATGCATCGCGCAGCTCAACCGGCACTACTTCCATGCCCAGCTTATCCATCTGCTCCATCTGGTACACTTCTGATGCCTCAACACAGACGGTTTTAGGGTCCAACACCAGCACATTCATGCTCAGCCAAGTCGAGGAATAGCACAACGGCGGTGGCGTGTTATGTGCAGGCTGGGCTGCATCCACAATCTCCCAATCGTTGTCATTGAACATCTTGCGTTGTTCATCGGGCAAACGCCGCTGCGGGTTGTTCAGGATCAGACCGGGACGCAATGGTGTAAAGGTGGCGTCGATGTGAATGGGGTAAGGATCGCCGGGAAAGTTCACCGTATGCACGCGGTGATCCGGGTAATGCCGCCGCAGCCATTCGATGCCTTTGAGGTTGGTGGTGAACCCATGCTGCACCACCAGATCGCGGCCAAAGCGCAGCACGTCAGCTGCATCAAACAAGGGCTCTTCTTCGGTGGTAACAAAGAACTTTTCAGCCGCCCATTTCAGGCGCTTTTCAACACCAATCTTATCCGACAGATAATCAGGGTGATAATCCGCATCCGTCAGACGGGGTTTGGGCGCGCTTTCATGGCGAAAGTTGGGGTCTTCGTTGAAATACTGCTGCATCAGCGGGCGGTAATTCAGATATTCAAACCAACGACAGCGATACGACATCGTCGCCTCCAGCATTTCACTGCCGACGGTCAGCAGCACATCGCGCGGCGGCATGCAGCCAAACTGACTGTCGGTGTGAAAATCAGGTGTGGTGGCCGGTACCGAATGATCGATTGAGGTGGGGCGATCCACGCGCACGCCGCGCTTTTCCAGCATGGCGGCAAAGTTATCCAACAGTTCATTGGCGCGATCGATCGTTTCCTGAGGCCGCCTGCCCCATTGCCCGCGCATATCGCTGTCTTCGGGCACCTTGGCGTCCAGCGCAGGCTCTTCTGGCGGAATGTGGCAATCATCGGCACGGCCCACGATCACATGTTTCAGTTGGTCCCATTCGTTCCAGCTGTTCACTACGGTCTTCTGCGCCATCGGTTATCTCCCTGTCGTCTCAAAATTCGGGCGCGATCTGACTTGCCAGACCGCGCCCATCTTCTTCTTGCTCTAAATACTCCGGGGAGCGCGAGGGGCTGGCCCCTCGTTCCATCCCCAAGGCATTAAGCTCAGCCGCCGGCTGCGGTCTTGGCGACCTCGGCGGCGAAGTCTTCGACTTTCTTTTCAATCCCTTCGCCCACTTCCATGCGGACGTAGCCTGTGATTTCAGCGCCCGCTTCGGCCGCGGCAGCACCAACGGTCAGGTCAGGGTTGATCACGAAAGACTGGTTCACCAGTGTGATCTCGGCCATGTATTTTTTCATCCGGCCTACGATCATCTTTTCGATCACCTGCTCGGGCTTGCCGCTCTCACGGGCGATGTCGATCTGAACCTGTTTTTCCTTCTCGACAACCGCGCCGTCCAGCGAGGCTTCGTCCAAAGCGGCAGGATTGGTCGCGGCGATATGCATGGCAACCTGTTTGCCAAACGCCTCGTCGCCACCTTTCAGGGCCACCAGCACGCCGATTTTGCCCATGTCTGTGGTGGCTGCGTTGTGCACGTAGGCCACAACTGTGTCACCTTCCAAGGCGGCCATGCGGCGCAGCGACATGTTTTCACCGATGGTTGCAACCTTGGCTGTGATAGTCTCAGCGACGGATTTGCCGCCCATGTCAGCATCGGCCAGCGCTTCGGTGCTGTCCACGCCCATTGCGGCGGTGGCGACACCTTCGACCATAGCCTGGAATTCAGCGTTTTTAGCCACAAAGTCAGTCTCGGCGTTCACTTCGACAGCCACACCGCGGCCTCCGTCAACTTTGACAGCGACAAGGCCCTCAGCCGCTGTACGACCAGATTTTTTGGCGGCTTTCGCCAGGCCCTTGGTGCGCAGCCAGTCCACGGCAGCTTCCATGTCGCCATCGTTTTCGGTCAGCGCTTTTTTCGCGTCCATCATGCCTGCGCCTGTCGAGTCGCGCAGTTCTTTCACCATTGCAGCTGTAATCGCCATCTTGGGTCTCCTACGAATAAAAAGGGAACGGGGCGCGGCGTTGGTGCCGCGCGCCCGGAATAGATCAGATTGAAACCGGCCTGCGCTTAGCTGGCTGGGGTCTCTTCTGCTGGGGCTTCTGCAGGCGCCTCGGCTGCGGCTTCGGCAGGTGCCTCTTCTGCCACTGCTTCTTCCACGGGGGCCTCTTCCATCGCGCCCAGATCAACACCAGCTGCACCCATTTGGGCGGTCATGCCATCCAGGGCCGCACGCGCCGCCAGATCACAATAGAGCGTGATTGCACGCGCCGCGTCATCATTGCCTGGGATCAGGTAATCGATGCCATCGGGCGGGCAGTTGGTGTCAACCACGGCCACAACGGGAATGCCCAGCTTGTTGGCTTCGGCCACGGCCAGTGCTTCTTTGCGTACGTCGATGACGAACAGCAGATCAGGAGTGCCACCCAGCTCGCGGATACCACCCAGCGAAGCTTGCAGCTTCTCTTGGTCGCGTTCCATGCCCAGACGCTCTTTCTTGGTCAGACCTTCCGAGCCTGTTTCCATCGCTTCATCGATGTCTTTCAGACGTTTGATCGACTGTGACACGGTTTTCCAGTTGGTCAGCGTGCCGCCCAGCCAGCGGTGGTTCATGTAGTATTGTGCTGACTTTTCAGCAGCATCGGCGATAGGCTGTGCAGCCTGACGCTTGGTGCCAACAAACAAAACCCGGCCGCCTTTGGCGGTGGTGTCGCGGATCGCGTTCAGCGCGGCGTCCAGCATGGGCACCGTCTGTGTCAGATCGAGAATGTGAATGCCATTGCGCGCGCCATAGATGAACTCGCCCATACGGGGGTTCCAGCGTTGCGTCTGGTGGCCAAAGTGTACGCCTGCTTCAAGCAGTTGGCGCATGGTGAACTCAGGAAGAGCCATGTCCGTTTCCTTTCCGGTTTATGCCTCGGTACGGGATGAGAAGCGGATGCTTCAACCGGTGGACGCAACAGGGATGTCTCCCCCATTTGCCCGCCCATACCTGCGGAGTAAGTGCCGCGCATCTAACAGGCCTTTGAAGGCCGCGCAAGCCCTTCATTTCATGCGCAGCACCATCACAACCAAGCGCAATTTCGGCAAAGCGGCGCTCGATCTGTTCAGTCCCGCCGAAATCCCGCACTTTGGAAGAAGAATATGGACAGGCCCTCGGCGGACCACTACACTTTTGCGTGTAAGCACGTTTGTAATTTTTTTGCCACCAACCTGCCATTTTTGAATTGTTAACCATGATTGGGGCAGGTTTTTTTGGATCAATATTTGATCGCATAAGGATTAAGGGTTTTCCATGTCATTTCAATTCCTGAAGTCATTCGCGCTAGAAAACGCTGCGTTTAACCGCGCGACACATATCCGGCCGGACAGCGTATCTAACTGGCATACACCCGGTACCATTGCGGATATCCCTGTTTGGGGTTTGGCACCTGAACAAAAAGGCGCATTTGACGGCGCTGAAAGTGGTGACATGCCGCTGCTGAAATTGCTTGCCAGACTGCAGGAACGCCAAAGCACTGAGACGACGGACAGTGACAGCGCGTTGCAAACAGATGAGTTTGTATTTGAAACGGCACCCCCTGCGCCATCTGAACTGGCCGCAATCGAGGACGATCGAGGAGTGGCATCCCTCACCAATGATCAAGACAGCCTCGTATTCTCTGCTACTGTTGGTCGCCCCGATGATCCCCTGGATCCGCCGCCTGATACGGGCAGCCAAATAGACATCGACCCTGACCCGGCTCCGGCCCCCGTGCCGCCCACAGTCGGGCCGCCGGAACCAACACAATTCGGTCGTCCGGAAGGCAGCACTCCGGGGACACCAACAAATGGCCCGCAAGGCCCCGCCCCAAGCGGCGAAAATGCTGAAAGCGGCCGGCCGGCAGATGCAACCCCCGACGTGCCACCCCCCGGAACCGGGCCGTTGACCACCTACACAAGCGGCGGACCGGCTGCGAGCTCTTACAATGTCACGATCGATTTTGTCGGTACCTGGACCACCGAGTTGCAGGCCTCGTTTATTGATGCGGCGGATTATCTCAGCACCATGATCCTGTCTGATCTGCCTGACGTGGTTGTTGATGGGGCCGCAATAGATGACATTGTGATCACCGCAACCCTGGAAGCGATTGACGGCGTTGGCGGCATTCTGGGCAGCGCCGGACCGCGCGATCTGCGCGGCGATGGGACCTTCTTGCCCTCCACCGGAGCAATGAGGTTTGACAGTGAAGATGCGCAAAACCAGCTGAACCTGGGCAATTGGGAAACCATCATCCTGCATGAAATGATGCATGCGATGGGCTTTGGGACGTTGTGGTCGCTGATGGGGTTGACCAGCGGGTCGGTCGCGGGGGGCGATATCCGCTTTACCGGTCAGAACGCTATCGATGTCTATAATTCCGAGTTTCCCGGTATTGCCGGTTCGGATTCCGGGTCATTGCTGGGTGTACCGGTGGAAACTGATGGCGGTCCTGGTACCGCTGGCGGTCACTGGGACGAAGTTCTGTTCCAGGATGAGATCATGACCGGCTTTGTGGATCAGGGTGCATTTGTATCGCTGATGACAATCGCGTCGTTCGAAGACATGGGCTATGACACCGTGTTCGACAATCCCTACAGCCCCACCGATCTGTTCGCGCCAATCCCAACCGATCCCCTGTCCGACTTGTTTGCCTGATGGGGGCTAAGGCAACGGGCTGATCCCCAGAAACACAAAGGCCTTTCCCAGCGCGGTTTTTCTTTTCAGTGACAGGGAGATGCGCAAGCCCTGCCCTTGGTAAATGCGCTGATCATAGGTATCTGGATGGTTCACGCCGGGCTCTGGCGGCAAGATACTTGCGTTCTTGACACAGGTTTCGATCAGATCGTGCAGCGCGTCAAATTGCGCCCCGCTGTCGCGCGCATGCACCGGATAAGACCAGTAACATGTGGACTGATCCTGACCATTGGCCAGTTGGCTGATCTGACACACCGCCGTAGTGTCGCCAAGGCTGGCATCCGCCCGCAGCATTTTCGGGCACATCGCAGGACCAACTGCCACGCCGGTATCAAGCAGGACTGACAAGAGCAAAAATTTGAACATGGCGCAATCTGGCACGCTTTGGCTGCATTACCAACCCCATTGTAGTGAAACGCAGCACCGACCGATCCAAACAAGGATTGCACCGGGTCTTGCACGCCGCCATGCTGCACCAAACAATTCGGAGCCTTACAATGATCACCTTTGATTTTTCCAACCGTGTTGCTGTCATCACGGGCACCGGCGGCGGGATGGGCGAAGAGATGGCCCATCGTTTCCTCAGCGCTGGGGGGGCCGTGATTGCCATCGACATCAAGCCTCAGCCCAAGCGCCTGATGCACGCGCGCTGTCATTATGTGCAGGGTGATCTGACCGATGCTGGGTTTGTCAGCCAGGCCATTGATCAGGGCGTGGCCCAGTTCGGGCGATTGGATTACCTGGCTAATGTGGCGGGGGTCTTGTGGTTCGACAAGGATGTATCACTGTTGGATATCGACCTGGACACATGGGATCAGGTGTTTGGTATTACGCTGAAATCCATGGTGCACACCGCCCGCGCCGCCGTCCCACATATGCGGGCCACAGGGGGCGGGGCGATGGTGCATTTTTCCTCAACCCAATGCCTGCGCGGTGATCCCGTGCCCCAGGATGCCTATTCCACGGCCAAGGCCGGTGTTGGCGCGCTGTCGCGGTCGCTGGCAATGCAGCTGGCCGCCGATCAGATCCGATCAAACACCATCTATCCGGGCCCGGTGCGCACGCCCTTACAGGCACGTTGGGACACGCAGGATAAAGTGGATGATGTCGGGCAATACGTGCCGCTGGGCCGCGTCGGTGAGGCATCCGAGCTGGCAGACACAGCACTGTTCCTGCTCAGCGACGGGGCGTCTTATGTCACCGGCATTGATATGGTGGTGGATGGCGGGTTGTTGTTGAACTAACCGCGCGCGCAGGTCACAACCTTCCTTATGAGCACAATTCTTTGCATCGGCAGTGTCCTGTGGGACGTGATCGGCACGTGCGGTGATCCGATGGATGCAGGCGCGGACCGGCCCGGTCATATCACCCGCCATCCTGGTGGCGTGGCTCTGAACGTTGCCATGGCCCTGAAGATCCAGGGGTTAAGCCCGGCCCTGCTCAGTGCTGTGGGCCGCGATGACGAAGGGCACGATCTGATCCGCGCCTGTGACACATTGGGGTTGCAAACCGCCTATATCCATCGTCCCAAAGACCTGCCGACTGACCGCTATATGGCCATCGAAGACCCGCGTGGACTGGTGGCGGCCATTGCCCATGCGCATACGCTTGAGGCCACGGGCGCGGCCATTCTCACCCCGCTGCGCGATGGTCGGCTGGGGGATGCGCGCAAACCTTTCACAGGGCTGGTGGCCCTTGATGGCAACCTGACCCATGATCTTCTTGCCGACATGTCCCAAAGCCCCCTGCTGGCCCGTGCAGACCTGCGCGTGGCCCCGGCCTCGCCCGGCAAGGCCTTGCGGTTACGGCCTTTTGTTCCCCATGACAGGGCGGTGCTGTATGTGAACCTGCAAGAGGCGTGCACGCTGGCGGATGCCACCTATGCCACGGCCCACGATGCCGCCCAGGCGCTGTTGTCCCAAGGGGCTGCAAGGGTGCTGGTCACCGACGGGCCACGCGCCGCTTGCGATGGCGATGCGAACGGGATGATCAGCGCCACGCCCCCCACGGTCACGGCGGCGCGTATCACAGGTGCGGGCGATACCTTTATGGCGACACATATAGCAGCTGAACTTTCAGGCGCAGATCGCCAAAGCAGCCTGTCCACCGCGCTGAGTGCCGCCGCCACCCATGTATCAGGATCCCCAACATGAGCCTTTATACCCTGTCACCCGATGTGGCCCACGCGCTGGATCACGCGATGCCGGTTGTAGCACTGGAAAGCACCATCATCACCCACGGGATGCCCTACCCTGACAACCTGCACACCGCCCGCGCGGTTGAGGCGGCTGTGCGCGACGCAAATGCGACGCCTGCCACCATCGCTGTGCTTGACGGGCGATTGCATATCGGCCTGACCGACGCTCAGCTTGAAGTTTTGGCGCAGGCACAAGACGTGGCCAAACTCAGCCGTGCCGATCTGGCCGTATGCATGGCCGAGGGGCGCACCGGGGCCACAACTGTGGCCGCCACAATGATTGCCGCTCATCTGGCTGGTCTCAGGGTTTTTGCCACAGGTGGCATTGGCGGGGTACATCGCGGGGCCGAAGACAGCTTTGACATCTCCGCCGATCTGTACGAATTGGCGCAAACCCCCATCACCGTGGTGTGCGCCGGGGCCAAGGCCATTTTGGACCTGCCCAAAACGCTTGAGGTTCTGGAAACGCTTGGGGTGCCGGTCATTGCTTATGGTCAAGACAGCCTGCCCGCCTTCTGGTCGGCCACATCATCGCTGACGGCCCCCTTGCGCATGGACAGCGCCGAACAGATTGCCGCCGCCCACAACATGCGCGCGGCTTTGGGCCTGCCCGGGGGGCAACTGGTGGCCAATCCGATTCCCCTGGCCGATGAAATCCCGGCCGCCATTCTGGCCCCGCTGATCGCGCAGGCGCAATCCGAAGCGGTGGCCAAAGGCATCACCGGCAAGCCGGTCACACCGTTCCTGCTGGCGCGTCTTCATGCGCTGACCGAAGGGCGGTCATTGACCGCAAACATCGCCCTGATTTTGAACAATGCACGTCTGGCGGCGGGCATCGCCTGTCAGATGTCGCGTTAACCCATTGTAGCGGCGTTGGTTTCTGCTTACATAGCGCTTGAGAGAACCTGCAAGCTGCCCGGCCCACAATGAACACACCATTTGACGAAGAACCCGTACCGCCGCCGCGTAAACCCGGCCGGTTTGCAGGACTGCGCGCCAGTTTCCTGACCGGCATCGTGGTGATTGCGCCCGTGGCGCTGACCGTGTGGCTGGTCTGGGCCGTCATCGGCTGGATCGATGGCGTGGTGCTGCCGCTGGTGCCCTATACCTTCCAACCTGAGAAATACATCGGCATTAACCTGCGCGGCATCGGGGTGATCATCTTCCTGATCTTCACCATCGTTGTCGGGTGGATCGCCAAAGGTTTGATCGGCAAGTCACTGATTAAATTCGCTGAATCCTTGGTTGAGCGTATGCCTGTGGTGCGCACCATCTATTCCGGTGTCAAACAAATTGCCGAAACGGTCTTTGCCCAATCCGAGCGTAGCTTTGAAAAGGCCTGTCTGATCGAATACCCCCGCAAAGGCATCTGGGCCATCGGGTTTATCTCAACCACGGCCCGCGGCGAAGTGGCCGAGCGTGCGACGACCTCGGGTGATCTGATGTCGATCTTTTTGCCAACCACACCCAACCCCACCTCAGGGTTTTTGCTGTTTTTGCCCCGCGAAGACGTGATCGAACTGGACATGACCGTGGAAGAGGCCGCCAAACTGGTGATCTCGGCGGGTCTGGTCTATCCGGGTCAAAATGGCGATGTGGTGACCGAAGACGCCTGATCCCGCGCGCTCTTTTTCTTGCTGCAAGCCGCACGCGGTGCGTACACTTATGCCAGCTGTGACAAAGCAAGGCAAAGCGCATCATGTTCACCCCCAATTCCGACATCCCGCTGGATCAGATATTGGAACAGCTGGGCACCGCCGCCCAAGCCCCGTTTGAACAGGCCACCCCTGCCCCACCAGCCATTGCCCATTCCGAGGCGTTTTATCGCCACGAACAACGCGCAGTGTTCCAGCGCGAATGGATATGCATCGGACGCGCAGATGAACTGGCCACCCCCGGCGATTACCTGACCCATAAGATTGCCAATGTGCCTGTGCTGGTCGTGCGCCAGTCAGACGGGGCTTTGGCGGGTTTTGTGAACGCCTGCGCGCACCGCTTTGCCTGCCTCGTGCCCAACGCCCAGGGCAACACCAAACGGTTCACCTGCCGCTATCATGCCTGGACCTATGACCTGACCGGCGCCCTGATCCGCGCGCCTTACATGGAGATGCACCCCAGCTTTGACTCTGCCCGGCACGGGCTGCGCCGTCTTCATCTGGCCCAGTGGGAGGGCTTTGTTTACGTCACCCTGGCCGACACACCGAGCCACACGCCAGACGGTGCCCTCGCCCCGTTGCGCCACGGTGTTGTGGGCCGCTATGACATGGCGCGCTACAAAACGGTGTTGCGCCGTCAGATGCGCTGGCCTGCCAACTGGAAAAACCTGATCGAGAATTTCACCGAAAGCTACCACGTCCCGTTCGCGCATCAAAAAACCTTTGCCCTGCACAAAAAACCGCTGGAGCATTACACCTGCGGCGAAGATGCCGATCACTATTGCTACCACACCGCCCCTCAGGCCGCCGATACTGGCAGCGGAGCGGCCCATCCGGACAACACCGTGCTCACAGGGGAATGGCGTCGCATGATGGTGGATTTCTGCGTGTTCCCCAACCAGCTGGTCACTCTGATGCCGGATTTTCTGTGGTGGATTTCCGTGCAACCCGACGGTGTCGGCGCGTTTGACGCCACCTGGGGCGTGGCCATCCCGCCCGAGATTCTGGGCGATGTCGCAGCTGACGACTATGACAGCTGGCTGAGCGAGCTTGAGCAGTACATGGACATTGCCAACTTCGAGGACAAACTGCTGGTCGAGGCCTTGCATCAAGGCACCGCATCTCCGCATCTGCCCCGCGGCGCCTTGCATCCGATCGAGCGGAACCTGTGGCAATTCACCCGCTATCTGTCACGCATCTGCTCGGAGGCAGCGCGCGGGTAACGCACCGGCCAGTATAATCCGCTCAATCGAACATCGCTTCGATATCTGTACTGCTGCGCGTGTTCAGATCTTCAAAATGTGCGGCCAGAAAACCCTCACAGGCCGCGCGACCGGCCTCTTTCAACTGGTTCAGCACAAACACATTCGGCATCAGTTTCGTGGCCACTGACAGCTCCTGCATCAGCACGTCATCAGCAATCATATGCACCAGCACATCCTTCATAGCACCAGGCTTGATCGCACCGTCATTCAACAACCGCTGCGCAAAGCGAATGGCGCGCAATTCGCGCAGCAGCGATGAATTGAAACTGATCTCGTTGATCCGGTTCTGAATATCCTGCGGGCTGCGTGGCACATCGCTGCGTTCCAGCGGGTTGATGTTCACCACCACAATGTCATCGGGCAACGCCCGGTCAAACAACGGAAACAACGCCGGATTGCCCGTGTACCCACCATCCCAATAATGCTGGCCTTCGATCTCGATTGCTTGAAACAACGTGGGCAGACACGCCGACGCCAGCAACGCATCTGCATGGATATCGTCACCAGTGAAGACACGAATTTTTCCCGAATGCACATTCGTGGCCCCCACGAACAACCGTGGGCCAGGCACCGCGCAGACCTTGTCATATTCAAAGGCCTCAACCACCGATCGCAGCGGATTGGCATAAAACGGACCATAGGCATAAGGCGACACCATACGCCCGGCCGCCTCCATCATCTGATAACCCGGAGACAGCTCAACGGCCGAACTGATCGCGCCCGGCAATCCCGCAGCCATCCAGCCCGGCATGCGCAAATCCTGCACCGCCCCCATACGGCCCCAAAGCCAGTCCAGCTTGGCCCGCGCGCCTTTGGCACCGTCCTCAATCCAGCCGGATTTCAACGCCGCTGCATTCAGTGCCCCTGCCGACGTGCCGGAAATACCGGCCACCTCAATGCGGTCATCTTCCAACAACCGATCCAGAACACCCCAGGTAAATGCGCCATGCGCGCCCCCTCCCTGCAAAGCCAGATTGATGCGCTTGACCTTCGCCATCCACGGCTCCTCTTCTTCTTGGTCTAAATACTCAGGGGAGTGCGAGGGGCTTGCCCCTCGCTTGTCGGATGGCCGTCAGGCCATTCGAAACGGCATCACTGTGAGGTCCAGCCGCCGTCCATCGGCAAGGCCACACCCGTCATCTGTGCGCCCGCGTCCGAGCACAAGAACAGCGCCATCCCAGCCAGCTGCTCGACCGTGACAAACTCCTTTGACGGCTGCTTGAGCAAGATCACCTTCTCAATCGCCTCATCCTCAGAAATACCGTATTCCTTGGCTGTGTCAGGGATCTGCGCTTCAACCAGCGGGGTTAGCACGTAACCCGGACAAATCGCATTGCAGGTGATCGGCTCTTTTGCGGTTTCCAACGCCACAACCTTGGTCATCCCCACCACACCGTGTTTGGCCGTGACATAAGCCGATTTGAACGGGCTGGCCCGCAACCCGTGGGCCGAGGCGATGTTGATCACCCGGCCCCAGCCAGCCTTGCGCATCATCGGCAAGGCTGCGGCCGTGGTATGAAACGCCGAAGACATGTTGATCGCAATGATCGCATCCCACTTGTCCTCGGGGAACTGATCAATCGCCGCGACATGCTGAATGCCTGCGTTGTTCACCAGGATATCACAGGCCCCGGCAGCTTCGATCAAAGCACGGCACTGGCTGGCCTTCGACATGTCGGCCTGTATATAGCGCACCCGCACGCCGTGCTCTTTTGACAGCTTTGCCGCCAATGCATGGTCGTCTTCCGAATCGGTGAATGAATTCAGAACCACGTCTGCGCCCGCGCGCGCCAGTTCGGTTGCGATGCCCAGTCCGATGCCCGAATTTGATCCGGTGACAATGGCCGTCTTGCCTGCGATG
The DNA here is from genome assembly GCA_045106595.1 of Roseovarius sp. GTDB lineage: Bacteria > Pseudomonadota > Alphaproteobacteria > Rhodobacterales > Rhodobacteraceae > Roseovarius. The sequence continues at coordinate 13,817 of JBGCEW010000004.1, forward strand.
CTCATCTGCATCTCCTCTTTATTTTGAAGGGGTCTTTGCAGGTGCAGCATAACGGCAAAGCCTGCCGGATGCACGGGGGGCTCACGCGAAAGTCAGCACAAAAAAAACGCCAGCACGAAGCTGGCGTTAAGTTATTGAGGCAGGTTTCATACAGGCAAGAAACCTATCGAGCAGTAAGACCTTTATAAGCGTTTCAGGGCCGCTGGCCAAGCTAAAAGTTTGAAAAGACTTGAAACCCCCATTACGTAAGGGCCTAGGAAAACAAGCGGTATTAGGGATTGTTGCCAAAATGAGATCAGAATTTTTCCGCTCGTTGCGCGCCTTCGCCGCGATTCTCGGGCTTGTTTTGTCTGGCGACATTTCTATGGCAGAACCATCGCATGGCATAGCTATGTATGGTGACCCGGCCCTACCACCGGATTTTGTGTCCCTCCCCTACGCCAACCCTGATGCGCCGAAAGGCGGGCAGTTGATCACCGGCAACGTGGGTGGGTTCGATTCGCTCAATCCATTTGCCCGCAAAGGCACGCCCCCCTGGCAGCTGAGATTTCTGGCATACGAAAGCCTGATGGGCCGCTCTTATGACGAGCCATTTACGCTTTATGGTCTTCTGGCCGAAACGATCGAGACTTCCGATTCGCGCGATTGGGTCGAATTCACCCTGCGCGAAGAGGCCCGATTCTCGGATGGCAGCCCCGTCACGGTCGAAGATGTCATCTGGTCGTATGAAACCTTGGGAACAGCCGGCAATCTGCGTTACGCCGGATTATGGGGCAAGATTGATACGATCACCGCCACCGGCCCGCGCAGTGTACGCATCACATTTAACGTCGAAGACCGCGAATTGGCATTGATCGCCGGGCTGCGCCCTATCCTGAAGAAACCCCAGTTTGACGATCGCGCATTTGGTGATGGCGGCATCGAGGACATTCCGCTGGGCACGGCCCCTTATGTGGTCGACAGCTACGAGATTGACCGCAACGTCGTGCTGGCCCGCAACCCCGACTATTGGGGCAACGCCCTGCCCCTGCGCCGTGGCACGCATAATTTTGATACCATCCGGATCGAGTTTTATGGCGATGACACCGTGATGAAAGAAGCATTCAAGGCACAAGCGCTGTCGTTCACCCGCGAATTCAACGCCGAGAAGTGGCAAACCCAATATGATTTCCCGGCCGTTCAACGCGGAGACATTGTATTGTCGGAAATCCCGCACCAGAAACCATCGGGCATCACCGGGTTCGTGTTGAACACGCGCAACGCCCCCTTGGATGACTGGCGCGTGCGCGATGCTTTGATCCATGCGTTCAATTTTGAATTCATCAATGACACGCTGACGGGGGGGCGCCAGCCACGCATCACCTCGTATTTCTCAAACTCGGAACTGGCCATGCAGCCCGGCCCCGCCACAGGCCGTGTGCTGGAATTGCTGACGCCTTTTGAGGGTGATCTGCAGCCCGGCACGCTTGAAGGGTACACCTTGCCACACTCTGATGGCTCGAAACGCAACCGCGCCAATCTGCGCCGTGCAATCACCCTGCTGGATCAGGCCGGCTGGACCGTGCAGGACGGCGTACTGAAGAACGCCGAAGGTCAGGCGCTTGAGCTTGATGTTCTGCTTAAGCAGGACGCGCTGATCCAACAGGCCACGGCCATGATGGATATCTATGCCCGCGCGCTGGATCGGCTGGGTATCGCGCTGAACATTCAGCAAGCCGACAAAGCGCAATATAACGAGCGCGAGGCGAATTTTGATTTCGACATCACCTTCATCCGCCGCGCCATTTCCCTAAGCCCGGGCAACGAGCAGGCGCTTTATTGGGGGTCCGACGCCGCCGACCGGCTGGGCAGTCGCAATCTGATGGGGATGAAAAACCCTGCCGCCGATGCGATGATCCGCGCCATGCTGACCTCGGCCACGCGTGAGGATTTCATCGCAGCCACCCGCGCATTGGACCGTGTGCTGACCGCCGGGCGTTACGTGATCCCCATTCACACATTCGCGGTGGGCCGTGTGGCGCATCTGAAACAGCTGCGTTACCCATCGGACCGCCTGCCGCTCTACGGGGATGGCATTCATTTCCTGCCTGCGGTATGGTGGTGGCAAGAGTAGGTAAAAACCACTCGTATAAAAAACTGAGCAGACGACACAAAACTTGAGGCAAAACAATGAAACATCTGGTTCTTCTGGGCTTCGTCGCCGTTTTGGCGGGCTGTGGCACCATTGACGGCATCGGGCAGGATGTCTCCAGCGCTGCGCGCGGCGTGCAAAGCTGGTTCTAAGGCCCTTCAGCGTCATCGCGTTGACATCTGACAGTGACCAGAACAGGGGTGCCCCTGTTCTGCCCTTTGGTGTGTCTGATGGTTAGGCCCCAGGCTCAGACCAGCGACGTCACCCACAATATTGTGGCATCTTCGTCGCTGACCGAAATCGCATTATGCCCCATCGTGGCGTCATAATAGGCGCTGTCACCCCGGCGCATGCTAACCGGTTCATAAAACTCGGTATAAAGCTGGATCACGCCTGTCAGCACATACAGGAACTCTTCGCCGTCATGGCGCACCCAGCCATCAAATTCATCGATTGAGCGCGCACGCACCCGCGCGCGGTACGGCAGCATCTGCTTTTTGGTCAGCGTATCGGCCAGCAGTTCATGCTCATATGTGGCCGTGGCCTGATGCGCGCCTTCGCCCAGTTTGGTGATCGCCATTCGCCCGTTGATCTGGTTCTTTTGCGGTGGGGTGAACAGCTGCGGAATGGAAATGCTCAGCCCCTCGGCCAGCTTTTTCAGCGCCTCATAGGTGGGCGACATCTGACCGTTTTCGATTTTTGACAAGGTCGACCGTGCAAGCCCTGCATGGGTGGCCGCCTGTGCAAGCGTCCAGTTGCGGGCTTTGCGCAGCTCGCGCACCCGCATCCCAAGGTTCAAAGGCTCGGGCACGTCCTCTTTCCCGTTTTCCCGCGCGATGCGGATCAGCTGTCCTTGGGCCATCTCTTCCATGATTTCGATATAAGCGGCGGGGCCGGCTCTTGCAACATCTGCACACCGCGCCTAAGCCTTGGCGCATGCATGCCGAATATCATCAGCCCCCCGCCGTCCCATGCCCTGCCCCGTTTAACATGGCCGCACATGTGCTGGGCCGCGCGCACGCCCACCCCGAAAAACTGGCGCTGGCCATTCTGGGCCTGTCGGATGCCGAACACTGGCGCTACAGCCAACTGGAACGCGCGGTGCGTGGCACAGGCACCGGACTGCTGCAAAATGGATTAAAGCCGGGCGACAAGGTGTTGATGCGGCTGGGAAACACGGTGGATTTCCCGATTGCCTATCTGGGGGCGATTGCCGTGGGGCTGGTGCCTGTGCCCACCTCATCACAATTGACCGAGCCCGAAGTGGCGCGGATGATCGACACGCTGGATCCTGCCGCCATTCTGCGCGGGCCGGGCATTGCCTGCCCTGATGCGCCGGGTCGTTTGGTGCTGAGCCTTGAGGATCTGCACGCCATGCGTGATCTGCCCGGCGCCGACTGGCACATGGGCGATCCGAACCGTCCGGCATATATCATCTACACTTCGGGCACCTCTGGCACGCCGCGCGCTGTTGTGCATGCTCACCGTGCCATCTGGGCGCGCCAGATGATGATGCAGGGCTGGTACGGGCTGACTGGCGAAGATCGGCTGTGTCACGCAGGTGCGTTCAACTGGACCTACACGCTGGGCACTGGGTTGATGGACCCTTGGACGGTGGGTGCCACATCGCTGATCCCGGGCGACGGCGTCACCACAGATCAGGTGCCATCGTTGCTGGCAAAGCACCGGGCGACCATCTTTGCAGCCGCCCCGGGTGTGTACCGCAAGATGCTGACAGCAGATTTGCCATCCCTGCCCGATCTGCGCCATGGGTTGTCCGCCGGTGAAAAGCTGTCCGAGCCGCTGCGCGATCACTGGACCACAGCCACCGGCACGCCAATCTACGAGGCTTATGGCATGTCCGAATGCTCGACCTTCGTGTCGGGCTGTCCGGATCATCCGGTGCCGTTTACAACGTTGGGCCGGCCGCAACCCGGGCGGCGCGTGGCGATTGTTGGCCCGGACGGTCCGGTGGCGCTGGGCGAGGAAGGCACCATTGCCATTCACCGCGATGATCCCGGTCTGATGCTGGAATATCTGGGCACCCCCGACGAGACCTCTGCAAAATATCAAGGCGAATGGTTTTTGACTGGCGACCAGGGGGAAATGGACGCTGAAGGCCATATCACTTATCTGGGCCGCGCAGATGACATGATGAACGCCGGCGGCTACCGTGTGTCACCGATGGAGGTCGAGGCGGTGATGAACGCCTATCCGGGCCTCACACAATGCGCGGTCACTGACATCGAGGTCAAAGCGGATGCCCGTCTGATCATGGCCTTCTACACATCCGACGCCCCTCTGGACGAGGCCGCATTGGCCAAACACGCCAGCGCAGCACTTGCGCGCTATAAATGTCCGCGTGGCTTTTTCCACCTGCCCTCCCTGCCTGTTGGGGCCAATGGTAAACTTCTGCGGCGCGCGTTGCGCCCCATATATGAGGACCTGCATGGTTCAGCTTGATATCGTCTCCGATCCGATTTGCCCGTGGTGTTACATTGGCAAGACCCTGCTTAATCAGGCGTTGGAACAGCGCCCGGACCATGTGTTCACCCAAGTGTGGCATCCGTTTCAGCTGAACCCCGATATGCCACCCGAAGGCATGGACCGACGCGCTTATCTGGAAGGCAAGTTTGGCGGCAAAGACGGTGCTGTGCGGGCCTATGCGCCTGTGGTGGAGCGTGCCGAGGCCGCCGGTCTGAGCATCAACTTTGAGGGTATCACCCGCACGCCCAACACGCTGAATGCACACCGCCTGATCCACTGGGCCGGTATTGAAGAGCGCCAGACACCGGTGGTGATGCAGCTGTTCAAGGCCTATTTTGAAGAAGGTCAGGACATTGGTGATATTGATGTGCTGGCTGATGTTGCCGACAGTGTGGGCATGGATGCGGCCGTCGTGCGTAAACTGCTTCAATCTGATGCCGATATGGACGATATCCGCAAACGTGACACGCAGTTTCGCGAGATGGGCGTGACCGGCGTGCCCACCTTTATTGTGGCGGGTCAACATGCCGTTCCGGGTTGTCAGCCGGCCGAGCTGTGGGTCAAGGTTATAGACGAGTTAAACGACACGGCTGCTGACTGAGACCGGGGGATCAGGCCACTTCTCAGATGCGCGGCGCACACGAACGGAGATGCTCAATGAACAATCTTTATTTCATGTCCATTCTCTCGGCTTTGGTGTTTATCATCGTCAGCGGCACCGTGTTTTTTCACTTTGTTGAAGGCTGGAGCTGGGTCGACAGTTATTTCTTCACCGTCGTCACCCTGTCCACTGTTGGCTACGGTGAATTGGTGCCTGCAACCCCCTTGGGCAGGATCGCAACAACCGTGTTTATCTTTGTCGGTCTGGGCGTCTTTGCATTGGCCATTCAGCAATTCGCCCACATGCACGTCAAGAAACGCGAGCGACATGCCGAATGGTTGCTGACCCATCTGGGACACAAGCCGCCCAAGCCCCCCACATCGCACGATACCCCGCCGCAGGACTGACCCCGCGATCGGCAAATAACATGGCTAGTGCGTTTACAAATCGCGTGATACCGCCGCAGGTATGAACACGCAGACCCGCCCCACACTCACACTCAGCAAACCCGAGTTTATCGCTCTGGTCGCAATGCTGGTGGCGGCGGTTGCGTTCTCGATTGATTCCATGCTGCCCGCGATGCCACAGATCGCACAAGAGCTGACACCACAGGACCCCAACAAAGCCCAGCTGATCATCACCAGTTTTGTGCTGGGCATGGGGTTGGGCACCTTTTTTGCCGGGCCGCTATCAGACAGCTATGGACGCAAGCCGGTGATCATCTGGGGGGCTGTGTTGTATATCACGGCCAGCGCGCTGGCGTGGCTGGCGCCCAGCCTGGAACTGGTGCTTCTGGCGCGCGTCTTGCAGGGTGTGGCTGCGGCTGCGGCGCGCATTGTACCGATGGCGATGACCCGCGATTATTACGCCGGGCGCGGCATGGCGCGGATCGTGTCGTTTATCATGATGGTGTTCACGCTGGTGCCCGCTGTGGCGCCCTTGGCGGGCAGTGTCATCATTGATGCCTTTGGCTGGCGCGCCATTTTCGGTGTGTTCATCCTGTTCGCCATGGTCTCGACCTTGTGGTTGACCATCCGCGTGCCCGAGCCGTTGCCCCACCCTGACCGTCGGCCGTTTCGCCCACACGCCTTATGGGCCAGCGCCTCCGAGGTGCTGTCGCATCGGGTTGTCATGCGCTCGACCGCCATTCAGGCGCTGTGTATGACAGCGCTGTTTTCGTCGCTCAGCACGATCCATCAGGTGTTTGACCTGACCTATGGGCGCGCAGAGGGCTTTCCGTGGTATTTCTGCGCCATTGCGCTGATTGCAGGGGCGTTCAGCCTGCTGAATGCAACATTGGTGGTGCGCCTTGGGATGCGTCGATTGGTGCGATACGCGATGGTTATGCTGATCGGTCTGACCCTTGCAATGATCACAGTGAACATTGCATTTGCATCAGCCGGGTTGCCCTTTGCCGCATATTTTGCATGGCAACTGGCGGTGTTCATCCATACCTCGATGACCCTTGGCAATCTTAATGCAATCGCACTTGAGCCGATGGGCCATATCGCAGGCATGGCCACCTCGGTCTTTAGTGCGCTCGCCACTGTGGGCGCTGTGATCCTGACCGTGCCAATTGGGCTTGCCTTCAACGGCACCCCCCTGCCCCTGATGATTGGCAGTCTGGGCGCCATCATCCTTGCGTTTGTGCTGACCCAAGGCCTGCCGCAAGACAGCGAAACTGACGCCCCCGCCTGACCGGGAATGCGACATCGTTCAAATGCCGCGCATCTTTACGGTATACAATAGCATACAACGCTTTAACTGACGCCCATTATAGGGTATGAGCAGCCCAAGCGCGCCGACTCAGTCGGTCTCACCGCACCCCGAAATTGCAAAGAGGCATTCCCGATGGCATCTTCCACCCCCGACATCATCTATACCAAGGTTGACGAAGCACCCGAGCTGGCCAGCGCGTCACTGTTGCCGATCATCCAAAGTTTTGCGGCGGCGGCGGGCATTTCCGTAGGCACCAAGGACATTTCACTGGCCGGGCGCATTCTGGCCACCTTCCCCGATCATCTGAGTGCGGATCAGCGCATTCCCAACGACCTGGCCGAATTGGGCGAACTGGTCAAAACACCTCAGGCCAATGTGATCAAGCTGCCCAATATTTCGGCCTCGGTTCCGCAGCTGGTGGATGCGATTTCCGAATTGCAGGCTGGTGGCTTTGCCATCCCCGATTACCCCGAAACCCCGCAAACCGACGCTGAAAAAGAAATCCGGGCGCGCTATGACACGCTCAAGGGCTCGGCTGTGAACCCGGTGCTGCGTGAAGGCAATTCAGACCGTCGCGCAGCGGCAGCGGTGAAATCCTTTGCTCAGAACAACCCGCATCGCATGGGCGCCTGGAGCGCTGACAGCAAAACCCGCGTGGCGTCGATGGACGGCGATGATTTCTTCCCGAACGAGGTCTCGGCCACGCTGACGGCAGCTGACACCGCCAAGATCGTGCTGGAAACGGCATCAGGCGAAACCGTTCTGAAAGACGCGGTGGATTATCCCGCGGGCACCGTTGTGGATGCCACTTTCATGTCTGCCGCCGCGCTGGATGCCTTTCTGGCGGCCGAGATCGACAAGACCAAAGCCGAAGGCGTGCTGTTTTCATTGCACATGAAAGCAACCATGATGAAAGTGTCAGACCCGATCATCTTTGGTCACGCGGTTAAGACCTTTCTGGCCCCGGTGTTTGAAACCCACGGCGATACAATGGCCGCGCTGGGCGTGAACCCCAATCAGGGGCTGGGCGCATTGCTGGAAAAGGTCGAAGGCAACGCCGACATCGTGACCGCTATTGAGGCCTGCATGGCCGACCGCCCACCAATGTATATGGTCAATTCTGACGCCGGGATCACCAATCTGCATGTCCCCTCGGATGTGATCATCGACGCCTCGATGCCGGCACTGATCCGTGCGGGCGGCAAAGGCTGGGGGCCGGATGGCGCAGAGGCAGACGCGGTTTGTGTCATCCCTGACAACAGCTATGCACCCGTCTACGACGAGGCGATCGCGTTTTTCAAAGCCAATGGCGCGCTGAACCCGGCCACGGCAGGCACAGTGCAAAACCTGGGGCTGATGGCGCAGAAGGCCGAAGAATACGGCAGCCATCCCACGACGTTTGAAATTCCCGAAGCAGGCACCGTCAAAATGGTGATGTCGGATGGGCGAGTATTGCACAGTCACGCTGTGCAGAAAGGCGACATCTGGCGCTCGGCCTCGGCGCGCAAAGCGCCCATCGAAGACTGGGTCAACCTGGCAATCGAACGCCAGCGTATCACCGGATACCGCTCGATCTTTTGGCTGGACGCGGACCGTGCCCATGACGCTGAACTGATCGCCTATGTGAAACCCATTCTTGCGGCCAAAGGCGTGGCTGACAAGTTTGAGATCATGTCCCCCCGCGACGCCACCCGTGCCAGCCTTGAGACCATCACCAAGGGTGAAAACACCATTGCCATCACCGGCAACGTGCTGCGCGACTACCTGACCGATCTGTTCCCCATCCTTGAGCTGGCGACCTCGGCCAAGATGCTGTCGATCGTCAAGCTGATGCAAGGTGGCGGTTTGTTTGAAACCGGCGCAGGCGGCTCGGCCCCGAAACACGTGCAACAGTTGCACGCCGAAAATCACCTGCGCTGGGACAGCCTGGGCGAATTCTGCGCGTTGGGCGAAAGTTTCAAGTTCCTTGCAACGGCCAAGGGCAACCCCAAGGCCGACATCCTGGGCAATGCGGTTGAAACCGCCACCCAGGGCGTGCTGGATCACGGCCGCTCTCCCAGCCGCAAAGTCGGCGAACCGGACAACCGCGACAGCCACTATTGGTTCGCCCGCTACTGGGCCGAGGCCTTGGCGGCACAATCAGATGACGCGGAACTGGCGGCCCATTTTGCCCCCATCGCCCAGGCACTGGCCGACGGCGAAGCGGCCATCGTATCCGAGCTGGCCGCCGCCCAAGGCGCGCCTGCAGATACGGGCGGGTATTTCACTGCGGATCCCGACAAGCTGAGCCATGTGATGCGCCCAAGTGCGACGCTGAACGCGGTCATCGGGTAATACCACCCCTCAAAACCACAAAGGCGCGCCCGTCGTGGCGCGCCTTTCTTATGAATGCCCTGCCCCGGCACTGGACTTTGGTCGCCACATCGTGCCCAGTACCTGCACGTCTGATCGCGCAATTCCGGAGGGGTGCCAATGGGCAAAGCATATCTGTTTCTGATCATCGCCGTCGCGTTTGAGGGCCTGGGCACAACCAGCCTGCAAGCCAGCCAGCAATTCACCAAGCTGATTCCGTCGATTGGCGTGATCATCGGCTTTGGAATGGCGTTTTACTGCCTGATGATCGTGCTGCAATATTTGCCTTTGGGGGTCACCTATGCGCTTTGGGCGGGCTTGGGCATTTGCCTGACCACCGCGCTGGGCTGGCTGATTTTTGGACAAAAGGTAGACCTGGCCGCAGCCCTGGGTATCGGGTTGATCATCGCTGGTATCATCGTGATCAACCTCTATTCGAAAACCGCCGCTCACTGACCTCGGTTGTGGGTCTTGGCATACATCTGCGCGATCATGCGGCTTGCTGTTTTCTCAAATAGAAATGGCAAGACCGCGTGGATCAAAGCCGCCAACGCGGCCCCAAACAGCAGCAGACTGAACCGCCCTGCAAACAACAGATGCTGAAAATAGGTCTCATCGACACTATGAGGATGGGCGGTGAACATACGCGTGATCATGGTGTTTTGGCTCCGGTCAGGGGTGATGTGCCCAACTTAAATCAGCAGACCAAAGACATTATCCCAAAATCACGATAACACAGGGTATATTTGTGATATTTTCCCATGTATATGTATTTTCATGGTGAATATAGATGATATGGACCGCCGTATCTTAACGGAACTGCAAAAAGACGCATCCCTGCCTGTGGAAACGCTGGGGGACCGTGTGGGCCTTTCGCGCAACGCCTGTTGGCGCCGGGTCAAGACATTGGAGGCCGCAGGCGTTATCAAGGCGCGCGTTGCCTTGCTGGACCCGGCCAAGCTGGGGCTGGGATTGACAGTGTTCATGCAGGTGCGCGCGGCGGCCCATGATGCCGATTGGCTAGCACGATTTGCGCGCGCCACGACGGGTATGCCAGACATTCTGGGGGTTTACCGGATGAGCGGAGACCTTGATTACCTGATCCGCGCGCGTGTCGCGGATATGGCGGATTATGACCGGCTGTATCAGGTGTTGATTGCGCGAGTGCCAATGGGTGATGTCTCGGCCAGCTTTGTGATGGAAGAGATCAAGGATACCACAGCACTGCCACTGTAGTGAATACTACCAAAAGGTGAATCAGTCAAACTTCGCGCAACTCTAGTATGATTTTTTTACTTTTCCAACCTTAAGAAATTTATCCAGCCGCGATAGGCTTGCTCTTATTCAAACGGTGATTTTTCCACCCATAAATTGGAGCCTGATATGCGTTTCACACCCCTTTTGTTTATTGCCACTCTCCCTTTGGGGATGCTGCTTAATGCCTCCCAAGCCTCGGCTCAGGATGATCTGTTTGCCGGATGTCAGGACATTGCTGTGCCGGTTCCGGCCTTTTCGTGTTCTGATGGGTATCTTGTGCCCAAACAACTGGTTGGCACCAAATGCGAGCACCCCGAAGACCTGTATAACCGGTGCGTGGTCGATAGCCGTTTGGGCGTGTTGTCGCGTGGCGACCAAAACGGTGTGGATATTGTGTTTTCGTGCCGCACAGACCCCAACAAAACCTCAGAGGAAATACAATCAGGCGTGGCCGATCAAAGCAAAATCGAATTCTACGACATTGCCGCGATTCAGTATGAACGATCGACGGGCAAGACGTGCTTTTATCAATACATTGGATCGCAAAAGAGCGACGAAGTGATGCCCGCGCCGCTGACACCGGAAGGCCGGGATTTTTGGGGCCGGTTTGGCAACAATTCAGAACGTGGGACGGGATACCACATTTGCTCTGGGTGCCACACCAACAATGCGTTCATCCGCACGCCGCATTATGATCTGCGCCTGATGGATGTCTATGCTGTCGCCCCGGACTACGTTCAGACCCGCAGGATTAAAACCGCGAAAGGCGAACACCAGGTCACGCTGAAGGCAACCGACAAACTGCTGCCTGATATCTACGGGTCACAGAAATACGTCCCGCTGAATACCAACCGGGATATCTCTTGGGTGGCCGAAGATGGGAACTCTTGCAATGTTTGCCATAGTATCGGGTTTTACTTTGATGTGCGCGAAAATCGCTACAAACTGGGGAAGATGAACGATCTGGTTTCCGGGCGCTTTCACTCGATCGGCGACGGGCGGAACGCGCCATCGTTCAACACCTTCGATGATTTCATGGTCGAGCAGGTGCGCCAGTACCTTGAAAATGATTGCATCGCCGGAGCACAGGCCCATGAAGCAGGTGCGTGCGAGGCCTGGCGGCGCAGCTATGCCATCGACGAGGTCGAAGAGCTGCATAAATGTGTGAACAACCCTAATGGCGAAGGTTGCCGAGGGGCCAACCCTGCAAGTGGAAATGTCCCACATGAATCCGTGGCGCAAAAATCCGTAGAATGGGCCGGGCGCCCTGATGATCCGTCCAGCATGGCTGGGCTGCGGATCATGAAACGTTACGGATCTCAGGACAAGGGCGTGTGCCTCAGTGCGGTGGGATCGGACATTCGCAACGGCACCCCGGTGCAGCAAGTTCCGTGCAACAAGACCTATGAAAACTCGCAGAACTGGCTGTATGATGCGGACCGCGGACTGATGCGCAGCGCGCAACACCAGCAGATGTGCCTGACAGTGCGCCCGCTGTACATCAACTCAGATGCATCCCGCGAAAGCTGGGATCACTTTTCCGGGGCCACCGTACGTTATGCCTATTATTCGCAAACTGTTTTGTGGGATTGCAACAGCCGCGGACCTGAGAACCACTTCCTGAACCAATGGGCCTGGAACGGTGTGCAGGTCATCCAATCCCGACAATTGCCGGAATTCTGCCTGAGCGGGCAGGATGACTATGTCTGGACCAGAGAAGAGATCACCAAAGCCTATGCCGAACCCTGCACGCGCAACGCGAACGGGTCGTTCTGGATCCTAACCACAGAGCAAACGGTGGGGGCGGCCATCGCCGCATCGCAGTGATCCGGTAACCGGGTGATACCCGTTTGATGACCGATTGGGGTGCGCAGATTGGCGCATCCCTGCGCCCTTTCACAATCCCTCGAACTGCGCCTTTTGCATCGCGTTCCAACGCACGGTCAGGCGATAGCCGTCTTCATCCTGCGTCTCGCCTTCGATCAACGCACGTTCATACAGCCAGGCGCGTTGGCGTCCCATATCATACCCCAACAACAGCTCTTCTTCCTGGGTGGTGCCCGCAAGCGCATCGGTGATGGCCTGCGCCAGGTCATCAACCCCCGCACCGCTGACTGCTGAAATCGCCATCACATCCTCGGACCTTGCGGCCCGCGTCTGCACGGCGCTGAGGGCGTCGGCGTCCAGCCTGTCAATCTTGTTCCAGACTTCGATCTGCGGGGTGCTTTCCAACACGCCCAGGCTTTCCATGATCACGGCCACATCGCGCGATTGTTCTTCCGTCTCGGGGTGGGAAATATCGCGCACATGGCAGATCAGATCCGCCTCCAGCACCTCTTCCAGCGTGGCGCGGAAGGCGGCGACCAATTCGGTTGGCAGATCACTGATGAAACCAACTGTGTCACTCAGGATGATCTCGGGTCCGCCACCGGGCAATTCGATCCTGCGCATGGTTGGGTCCAGCGTGGCAAAGAGCATATCCTTGGCCATCACCTCGGCCCCGGTCAGGCGGTTGAACAGCGTGGATTTGCCGGCGTTGGTATAGCCCACCAACGCCACAATCGGGAACGGCACCTTGGCGCGCGCGGCCCGGTGCAAGGTACGGGTTTTGATCACCTTGGACAGCTGCCTACGCAGGCGGACCAGCTGGTCGTCAATGGCGCGGCGGTCGGCCTCGAGCTGCGTTTCGCCCGGGCCACCCACAAAGCCAAGCCCACCGCGCTGACGTTCCAGGTGGGTCCAGGCGCGCACAAGCCGCGTGCGTTGGTAACTGAGGGCGGCCATTTCCACTTGCAACACGCCCTCACGGGTGGCGGCGCGATCGCTGAAAATCTCAAGGATCAGCCCGGTGCGGTCCAGCAGCTTCAGCCCCCATTCCTTTTCCAGGTTGCGCTGTTGCACGGGGCTGACAGGGCCATCGATCAGCACCAGCTCAATCTCTTCGGCTTCGAATCTGGCCTTCAGTTCGGCCAGCTTGCCCTTGCCAAACAGTGTGCCCGGATGCACGGCGCGCAGGCGCACAACATCGCCGCCCGCCACGTCAAGGTCAGGCAACGCATGGGCCAAAGACACAGCTTCTTCCAGCGCCAGCGCCGGTTCGCGCGTGCTGTTCGAATTGGGTATATCAGGATGCAGCACCCATGCGCGGGTTGCGCCCGCGTCGTCGCCCATCAAGAGGCGTCTTCACCGTCGTACAAGTTCACCGGTTGCGACGGCATGATCGTCGACACAGCGTGTTTGTAGACCAGTTGCGACTGCCCATCACGGCGCAGCAAGATGCAGAAATTATCAAACCAAGTGATGACGCCTTGCAGCTTCACCCCGTTGATCAGAAACACCGTGACCGGAATTTTTGTTTTTCTGACCTGATTCAGGAACGCGTCCTGCAGGTTTTGTCGGTCGCTAGCCATTGTTTTTAAGCCTTTTATTATTGCGCACCATGGGTCGGCACGTTCTCCCTCGGGCAGAGTATGAAGGCCCTGCGCGTGAGTTTCCAGTCCAAATATCAAGTTATTTCAATGTGCTGTTAATTTGGGCAGTCGGGCGCGCATTCAATCGCGCCAAATGGCCGGGTTCAACAGGGCAATGATGGCCAGGGTTTCCATCCGGCCCAGCACCATGGCTGCGCATAAAACCCCCTTGGCGGCAGGCGCCAGTTCCAACACTGCAATCGGGTCTTCCGCAGCGACGCTGACCAATGGGCCGGTCGTGGACAGGGCCGCAATCGACAAGATGATCGCACTTTCGAAATCCTGCCCAAGCCCTGCCAGTGTTATGGTGATCAACGCCAGTGACATCGCAAACAACATGAAGAATATCCAGGCGATGAACGCCCCCTCGCGGCGAATACGGCGACGCCCCGGTGTGGCGCGCCCAACCGACGACGGATGCACCAGCCGCTCCATTTCGCGGCGCCCGTTCAGGTATAGCGCATAGACCCTCAGCAGCTTGACCCCGCCTGCGGTTGTGGCCACGCCCCCGCCAATCAGTGTCAGCCCCAACAGGATCAATCCGGTGGTACCCAAGCCCGACCAATCCCGCGCAGTTTGCCAATCAGCACTTTCAAACCCGGTGGTAGACAGAAAGGATAAAACGGTAAACGCCCCGCCCCACAAGGCGCGCAAGGCCTCGCCCAGGTTGTCGACCTGATCCACATCAAATGCGCCCAGCCAATGGCGCAGGAACAATAAAACCGGCACTGTGCAGACCAGCAGCAAGCCCAGCTTGAATTCAGGATCGCGGTAAAACCCGGTGTCCGATCGCGTGGCGGTATCCGATGAAAAAGTCAGCCGCGACAGCGCAAACAGCAAGAACAGAAACATCACCGCCTCGCCACCAAAGCCCGATGACCCGCCGGGCACACCGCCCACCGATGAAATGCCCGAGGTGGCCATCACAGACATCGCATGGATCAACGCCACCAGCGACCGATCACCGTTGAGCAGCAGCAAAAACCAAAGGGCCGCGGTCAGCCCAACATAGACCGGCCCCAGCTGATAGGTGATCTGCCCCAGCCGCTTGGCTGAATTGGCCCGCTCAAACCGGTCCATACGCGCCCCGCCCTGCCCCGGCTCGGCGCTGGCGGTCACCTCAAACCCGCCCAGGTTCAGCGGCGCAAGCACGGCACTGGCCGACACCCAGATCAGCAGCCCCCCAAACCAGCCCACCAGGGCCCGCCACAGATGCAAACTGTCCACCAACCGGCCTGGATTGGCATCGAACAACGGCAATCCCGTGGTGGTGATGGCCGACACCATCTCAAGATAGGCATTCAGGAATGTTGTGGTTTCAAGCGCTTCATAGAACGGCACAGCCAAAAACAGCGGCAGTACCGTGTAGGCCAGCATCAAGGACAAAAGATTGGCGAAATCACTGTTGTCTGCGCGCGCGCGCCCGGACATGGCAAGCCCGATGATCATCACAAAGGCCAACCCCAGCACCGAGGCGTAGAAGAATGATCGCGCCACCGAATGGTCCGACCGGATCAGCGCATCAATCGCGGGCAGCAACATCACCAGTGCCGACATGCCCGTCAGGATAAGGATCAGCGGAAATGACAGCAGCTTGCCTGACATGATCAGCAACCCGACATGATCAGAAAAAGTCGATCGAGACCTGAAGCAATTGCTCGACCTCGGCCACATCCGACGCCATGGCAAAAATTACGATGACATCGCCTGCCTCAATGCGCAAACCGCCTGTGGGTTTGACAATCTCATCGCCTTTCATGACCGCGCCCACCAACACACCTTCGGGAAAATCAATGTCGCGAATGGCGGTTCCGGCAATGGTCGAGGTTGACAGCACTTCGGCTTCAATCACCTCGGCTTCGCTGTCGCCGACAGAATAAACGCCGCGCACACGGCCGTGCCGGATATGGCGCAAGATCGAGCTGACGGTTGTGGCACGCGGATTAATGTAGGCATCAATGCCCAGTGGTTCCAGCAAGGGTTGCAAGGTGGGATCGTTGATCAGGCTGATCGCCAGGGGGCAGCCTTCGGCTTTGGCACGCACCGCAGCCAGCATGTTGGTTTTATCGTCATCTGTGACCGCCAGAACCGCATCCGCGCGGCTGATCCCGGCCTCGTCCAACAGTGACGCGTCAAGGCCATCCCCGTGCAGCACGATCGTGCGTTCCAGCGCGTCGGCTGCCATCTCGGCACAATGCCGGTTGCGCTCGATCATCTTGGCCCGGATGCGCGCGCCGCTTTGTTCCAGCGCCTGCGCCACGGCCAGACCAATGTTGCCACCGCCCACAATCACAATGCGCTCTTGCTTGGTTTCGGATTTACCAAACACTTCCAGCGTGCGCGGGATATCCTCAACCGGGGCAAAAACATATGCCTCGTCACCGATAAACAGCTGATCGCCCGCTTCCGGCGCAAACAAACGCCCATCGCGGCGCACAGCCAGCACGACAACCCGCAGGGTTGAAAACAGATCACTCAGCTGGCGCAAAGGCGTGTTCACAACCGGGCAATCTTCGCCCAGACGCAGGCCCATCAACTGGGCCTTGCCACCAAAGAACCGTTCGGTGTCAAAGGCCGCAGGGGCCGCCAGCCGTTGCAATGCCGCTTCGGCCACCTCGCGCTCGGGGCTGATCACCACATCGATGGGCATGTGATCGCGGCGATACAAATCCGAATAAATCGCATCCAGATAAGATTGGCTGCGCAGTCGGGCAATCTTGCGCGAAATGGCAAAAACCGAATGAGCCACCTGACAGGTGACCATGTTGACCTCATCTGAATAGGTGGCGGCGATGATCATATCGGCATCGCGCGCGCCAGCACGGTCCAGCACATCCGGGTAACTGGCAAAGCCGGCCAGGCCTTGCACATCCAGCGTATCGGTGGCGCGACGCACCAGATCGGGGTTGTTGTCCACAACGGTGACGTCGTTTTTCTCACCCGACAAATGGCGGGCAATTTGCCATCCCACCTGACCTGCGCCGCAGATGATGACCTTCATAGGGCTTGCCTCATCTTCTCTGAACGTGTTGCATGACAGAAGGGCACGGTGTGGTCAATCCACATCTGGCCGTTGGGTTGATAGGGGTTAGGTATGACGCGCACGGGTATTTCATTGATTTTGATTGGTCTTTTGGCCGGGTGTACACCGCTCAGCCTGTTTTACAAAGAAGGCACGCCGGTGCAGCGTCTGAATGCGGATCTGTCACAATGCAAACTGCGCGGGCTGCGTGAAATTCCTGTTGATCAGGACACGCGCTTTATTCCTGGCACGGAAACGCCCAACACCATCTGTGATGCCAATGGCTTATGCCAAACCGTCTGGGTGCAGATTACCCCCGACAAGATCGAGACATATGACGCCAACGAGGGCGCCCGCGAGGATTTTGTCGAGGCCTGCATGGGCGCGCAAGGGTATCAGCCTGTGCGCTTGCCTGCGTGCAATGACGCCGTTGTGCGCGCAACGCGGCTGTCGGCCACCAAAGTGTTACCGCCATTGTCGTCAAACAGCTGCGCAATCCGTTTGAAAACCGGGCAGTATCAGATTGTTACACCGCCCAGTTGATGCAAGACCTGCAGATTAATCAGTGTCTTCCGTTTCCAGATGCGCGCCCCGCCCTCCGGCCTTGGAGCCGGTGACCACACCCAGTGATTTCAGCTTGCGGTGCAGGGCGCTGCGCTCCATTCCGACAAATTCGGCCGTGCGGCTGACGTTGCCACCAAACCGGTTGATCTGGGTCAGCAGATACTCGCGCTCAAAGGCCTCGCGGGCCTCGCGCAGCGGCATCGTGGCCACCGCACCTGACAGCACAACCCGGCCGTCGTCTGCGCTCGCAGGTGCGCTCTCACTGGGCAGTTCGCTGGCTTGAATGGCACCGGTTTCATCGCCCAGGATCAGCACTCGTTCGATCACATTGCGCAATTGGCGCACGTTGCCGGGCCAGCTCATCGTTTGCAGCAGCGCTGCCGCCTCATCACTTAAAGAACGCGCTGGAAGTCCCTGAGTTTTATTGAACATATCGATGAAGTGCTCAACCAAAAGCGGGATATCTTCACGCCGTTCCTCAAGCGATGGCACCGGCACGGGCACCACATTCAACCGATGATACAGCTCGCGCCGGAACCGATCGGCGGCGATCTCGGCTTCAAGATCATGATTGGTCGACGAAATTACCCGCAAATCCACCCGGACCTTTTCAGCGCCGCCAACCCGCAAAAAGGTCTGGTCCACCAGAACCCGCAGGATTTTCGACTGTGTGCCCAAGGGCATATCGGCGACCTCGTCAAAGTAAATCACCCCACCGTTGGCCTCGTCCAGCAGACCGGGTTCCACCCCCCGATCCCCGTTCTCGCGACCAAACAGCACCTCTTCCATGCGTTCGGGTTCAATCGAGGCGCAGCCCACCACCACAAACGGGCCAGGCGCCCTGCTGGAATTGGCGTGAATATAGCGCGCGGCCAACTCTTTGCCGGCCCCTGCAGGTCCTGACAGCATCACCCGACCGTTGGATTTGGTCACCTTGTCCAACTGCCCCAAAAGCGTTTTCAGAGCCGAGCTCTCGCCCAGAATGTCTGCCGGTTCCACATCACGTTGCTTCAGCGCGATGTTCTCGCGCCGCAAATGCGCGGTCTCCATACCGCGGCGAATAACGACCAGTAACTGGTCAATATTAAAGGGTTTTTCGATAAAGTCATAGGCACCTTGCTTGATCGCAGCGACAGCGATTTCGATATTCCCATGTCCAGAAATGATAACAACAGGCACCTCCGGGTAGTCGCGTTTCACAGTCTTCAGGATGTCGATGCCATCCATCTGGCTGTCCTTAAGCCAGATATCCAGGATCAGCAGCGCCGGGCGTTCCTGCCCAATGGCCGCCATACACTCATCCGAGTTGCCGGCACGTCGGGTATTGTACCCTTCATCCTCCAGAATATCCGCGATCAGTTCGCGAATATCGCGTTCGTCATCAACAATCAGAATGTCGCCCATACTGTCCTCACACCACTTGTTTTTCTGCTTGTGCCACGTCGTTCGCCGCCACGATCAGCGGCAATCGTATCACCGCCATCGCCCCGCAATGCGCCGCGCCGTCAAAGGCCGGTGCATCATCCAGCACCAAGGTGCCGCCGTGTTCTTCGATGATCTTCTTCACAATCGGCAAGCCCAGCCCCGTCCCTTTGTCGCGAGTCGTGACATACGGTTCAAACAGCCGAGAGCGGTCTTGCGGCAGGCCAATGCCGTTGTCGGCAATGCGGATCACCGCCTCGGCGCTTTCCACCGCTGAACTGATCCGGATCTGCGGCCTGTAGCCTTCAGGCGCAAGTCGTTTTTCGATATAACCTTCAATGGCTTCGCCTGCGTTCTTCAACAGGTTTGTCAGGGCCTGGTTGATCATGGTTGCGTCAATATCCGTGGCCAGATCATCATCGCTGAAGTTCGTTTCAAAGGACACATCGGGCTGACCGCTCTCTTGCAGCAATGTCGCCTCGCGCAAGAGTTTGGACAGGCTTTGCTCTCGTGTCTCGGGCTCGGGCATCCGTGCAAATTTTGAGAACTCATCGACAATGCGCCGCAAGTCATTGGTCTGGCGTACCACAACATCGGTCAGCTGTTCCAGCTCGGCGGCGGGGCCTTCTTCCAACTGCCGGCCAAATTTGCGCTTGATGCGTTCGGCGCTGAGTTGAATGGGGGTCAGCGGGTTCTTGATTTCATGTGCAATGCGACGCGCCACATCGCCCCATGCGGCCATTCGCTGAGCCGAGACCAGATCGGTTACATCATCAAAGGCCACAACATAGCCTTCGCGCGTGCCATCCTCGGACAGACGCGCCGACATACGCACCAGCAGATTTTCCTGCCTCGCGTTGCGCGTGACTTTGATTTCTTCTTGTACAAAGCCTGAAGATGTCCGTGTAAGGCGTTCAAACAGATCAGAAAATTCAGGAACGGCAACTTGCAAGCTAAGCGATTGTTGGTCATCCTGCCAATCCAGCAACCGTTCAGCCGAGCGGTTCACGAAGGTCACGCGCCCATCAGCATCCATGCCCACAACACCCGATGAGACCGACCCAAGCACGCTGTCGAACAGTCGCCGTCGGCGTTCAATTTGTTGGGTGTTGGTCAACAACCGGTCGCGCTGTCCCTTCAGCTGATGGGTCATCTGGTTGAAATAGGTCGACAACATTGCGATTTCGTCGTCACCCTCTTCTTCGCGCACCCGCACGTCCAGATCTCCCTCACCGACACGCTGCGCAGCGGATGTCAGGCGCCCCACGGGACGCGACAAACGCTCGGCAAACCACATGCCCAACCATACGGCGGCCAGGATCAGGATCACCGCGAAGCCCAGATAAAACAGGCCGAATTCAAACAGGACCCGGCCGCGCTCGCTTTCGCGTTGCTTGTAGAACTCGGCAGTTTCTTGCGTTTCATCCAGCAGGCTGAGGATGTCGCCATCCACGTTGCGGCTGACATACAAATAACGGTCGGTGATCGCCTCAAGCGGCAGCAGCGCGCGAAATTCGTTGTTGTCCCAGTCACGGATAATCAGCACGCCGTTGTCGCGGGCCTCTTGCAGCTGATCGGCTGTGGGCTCCTCATAGTCAAACAGATACGATCTTTCACCGCGTGAGCGAATTTCACCAGTACCATCAATAACATAGGCCTCGCGCAATCCGCGTTGAATCTCTCGCTGTCCCCGCGACAGAACCTGCCGGATATCGCCGTCGTCAATAAACACAGCGGCGCGTTTTGTGGCGTTGATCACCGAGGCCAGCACGCGCGCGTCCGCCACCAGATCACGGCGATGTTCGTCCTCATAGGCTTGTGCTGCAGCAACAGAGCTGTCGACCACACGCCCGACACGATCTGAGAACCATGCCTCAAGCCCCATGTTCACCGTGAAGGTGGCAAATATCGCCACTGTAATCGTGGGCGCCAGCGCCATGATCGCGAAAACGCCCGTCAGTCGCAGATGCAAGCGCGAGCCTGCGGAATGTTTGCGCCGTGCGGCGATCATCTGCACCACTCGTTGCATCACAAGCGCGGCCACGATGATCACATAGACAAGGTCAGCCAGCAAAACGATGCGCAACAGACTTGAAGAGGCCCCCTGATCCAGCGGGCCCATCACAAGATAGGTCAGTAGCGCCAGGATCGGGCCCAGCACGACCAATCCAAACGTCGCTACATTCTGTAGCTTACGCAGCCGTCTCAGGCGGCTGATACTGTCCCACGACAATTTGCGTGTCCGGCTTGCCACGCCATGTGCCCCCATCGTTCGTGTGGCACATGTGCGCCACACCCAGATTTAGTGGCGCAGCAGGTCAGTCATGTATTCGCGCCACATGTCTGTTGCAGTTTTACATCAACTTGCGGCGGCGTGTCACGCGAATATCCAGTTCCGTGATCTTCTTGCGCAAAGTATTTCGGTTGATCCCCAAAAGTTGCGCGCATTTGGCCTGATTTCCACCCGTGGCATCCAGTGCGATCTCGATCAGAGGGGCCTCAACCTCGCGCAGAATGCGTTGATACAGACCTGATGGCGGCAGAATCGCCCCGTGCATATCGAAATAGCGTTGAATATGCGCCCCGACCGAGGCCGAGAGACTATCGCCCCCGCCTGCCCCCGCCTGCACCGCGGCAAAGGCCGGTTGCGCACTGAGCGCTTCGGTGACATCCGCCTGCGAAATATCAGGAGTGAGCGTGGTCAACCCCATGCGCCGCACCACGTTTTCCAACTGCCGTACGTTGCCGGGCCAGCTGTAGCGGCGCAACAGTCCCATCGCGTCGTCGCTGATGCGTTTGGGGGGCTGACCGGCTTGTTCGGCGTGTTTCAGAAAATGCACCGCAAGAAGGTCAACGTCATCCATGCGTTCGCGCAGCGGCGGCACGTCGATTACAGCACCGGTCAGACGGTAATACAGATCCTCGCGCAGCCCACCGGTAGTGTCACCCTGGCCTGCACCCTGCGCGCGGGTGGCCAGATAACGTGGCGCATCTTCGTTGCTTTGGTCCATCATCCGCACGATGCGTGCCTGACTGGCAGTGTCAAAATCACCCACTTCATCCAACAAGACGGTGCCGCCCCGCGCCCGTGCCATCACCCGCGTCGCGGCCTCGGTATCATCCAAATCACCGGGGCCAACTGTGATCATGGGCAATCCACGGCGGTCAGACAGCGAATGAATGGCCTGCGCAATCAGGGTTTTACCCGATCCGGATTCGCCGCTGATCATCACCGGTAAATCTGCATTCATGACCCGCGCCACCACGCGGTAGAGCGCCTGCATCACCGGTGTGCGCCCCACCAGAGGCAGCTCTTCGGGACGTTCGGTCTCGGCTGCGGGGCTGCGCGTGGTCTGGGTGCTGGTTTGTAAGGCCCGCGCAGTGCGCTTCATGATTTCAGGCAAATCAAACGGCTTGGGCAGATAGTCAAAGGCCGCGGCCTCTTCGGCCTTGATCGCCGTCATAATCGTGTTCTGGGCCGAAATCACAATCACGGGCAAACCGGGGCGATCCTGATGAATTTTCGGCAACATTTCCAGGCCGTTGCCATCAGGCATAACCACATCCGTGATCACCGCATCGCCCATGCCTTCGCCCACCCAGCGCATCAAAGTGGTCAGTGACGAAGTGGCATGCACCCGGCACCCGGCACGCGTCAACGCCTGCGTTAACACAGTGCGTATCGTGCGATCATCATCAGCAATCAGGACAGTGCCATCCATGTCAGCGTGTCTCCTTGGAAGGGGTGCGCGGCGCGCGCGGCAACGACAATTTCACAACGGTACGCCCGGGCACCGAATTCAGTTCAATCCAGCCGCCATGGTCGGACATGATTTTGGCCGCCAGGGCCAGCCCCAGCCCGGTGCCATTTTCACGGCCCGACACAAACGGTTCGAAGACATCGGCCTGGATGTCAGGCGGCAGGCCCGGCCCGTCATCGATTATCTCGATATGCAAGGGCAACGATTGGGGCGGCCCATCGGGGCGGCGCACCCGCAGGCTTTGTTCAAAGTAACTGCGCAACTGGATGGTGCCCCCTTTGGGATCAGCGGCCTGGGCTGCATTCTTCAACAGGTTCAGAACCACCTGCACCAGTTGATCCACATCCCCCAGCGCCAAAGGCAGCGACGGGTCATAAAGCTCGTCCATCGTCATATGCGCGCCAAACCCCAGGCTGGCGGATTTGCGCGCCCGGTTCAGCACATCATGCAGGTTGATCGGCACCAGCTTGGGCGCGGTGACATTGCCAAATTGTTCAACCTGGTCCAGCAGCGCCACGATGCGGCGGCTTTCGCTGACAATCAGATCGGTCAACTCCAAATCCTCGCCCTCCAGCGTCATTGCCAGAAGTTGGGCCGCCCCTGTAATGCCTGCCAGCGGGTTCTTGATTTCATGCGCCAGCATTTCGGCCATCCCAATCGCCGATTTTGCCGCACGCTTCACCGACTGACCCTGACTGACCCGCCCGGCCAATTCATTGGGCGTGATGTGCAAGATCATATGCTGGGGCTTTGTGGCCAGCGGGGCGATGTGCAAATGACAGCTCACCGGCAGCCCCTTGCCCGTTGAGATATCCACATCGTTCACAAACAAAGGCGCATCGTGCTTGCGCGCACGTTCAAACGCCTCTTCGACGGGGGCATCAACAGCCAGCTTGTCCCAGATGGGCGCGCCTGCCAAAGCCTTGGCCGAGCTGAGCATGAACTGTTCAGCGGCCGGGTTCAGATCAATGATGTGATCGGCACCATCTAGGATCAGCACAGGTGTGGGCAGTGACGCCCAAACCCCTTTGATATCCACGCTCATGCCGCCTGCCTTTCAGAGCCTGCCATTGCATCGGGCAAATGGCTCAGCACTGTGTCAGGGGTTTTCGCGGTCAGGATCACCCGGCGCAAAGCGGCAGGCGTGCCTGCGTTGTCCATGTACCACCCCAGATGCTTGCGCGCCACGCGCAGGCCCAGATCACGCCCGTAAAAGTCCAGCATATCCTGGTAATGCCCTGCCACCAGATCGGCCAGCGCCGCCCCTGTGGGGGTCTGCGGCGCGGGGGTGCCGTAGACATCATGCGCCACCTGCGCCAATTGCCAGGGCCGCCCTTGGGCACCACGCCCGATCATCACCCCATCCGCGCCCGACATCTGCAAGGCGCGCTTGGCACTGGCACTGTCGGTGATATCACCATTGGCCAGCACCGGGATCGATACGGCCTCCTTGACCCGCGCGATCGCGGCCCAATCGGCATGGCCCTTGTAAAACTGACAGCGGGTGCGCCCGTGAATGGTGATCATCTGAATACCGGCCGCCTCGGCCCGGCGTGCAAGGTCGGGCGCATTGTGGTTCGTATCATCCCACCCCAGCCGGGTTTTCAGGGTGACAGGCAGGCTCACCGCCTCGACCACAGCCTCGATCAGCGACAGTGCCAAATCCAGATCCCGCAGCAACGCCGATCCGCACGCCCCCGCCCCGCTGGTGCTGGTCACTTTCTTGGCCGGACAGCCCATGTTGATGTCAATAATACGCGCGCCGTTTGCTTCGACCATACGTGCGGCTTCGGCCAGCCAATGCGCCTCTCGCCCGGCCAGCTGCACCGAGGTATTGGGCGCACCCAGCCCCAATTCAGCCTTCTCGCGCACACCGGGTTTGGCATGGATCATATCCTGACTGGCGATCATCTCGCTGACTACAAGCCCCGCACCAAAGGACGACACCAACTTGCGAAATGGCAGATCGGTGATTCCGGCAAGCGGGGCCAGAAACACCGCAGGGGTCAGGGTTGTATTTGAAAGACAAACGGGCAAATGCCTCATCCTTGTGCAAGAGCTGTGTGATATGTTGAAATCAGGTTTTACACAATAAATCTGGCCTAAATACAGGGCTTTTCAATCGGACCTGCCTATTTTTTATGCAGTATGACCAGCCATTGCGCTTTGTGTGTCTGCGCCTTACTCCTTTGCGACATGAGCAACGCAGCTATCATCGTGGCCGCCGGGCGTGGCACCCGCGCGGGAGGGGATGTTCCCAAACAATGGCAACCCCTTGCCGGGCGCCGGGTGATTGACTGGACATTGGCCGCATTCACGCAGGTAAATGAGATTGACACCCTTGTGGTGGTTTTACACCCCGATGACATGGACCAGCTTACGCCTGCGGGCCGGGTTGAGACGGTCGCAGGCGGGGCCACACGCGGGCAATCCGTGCGCAACGGGCTTGAGGCTTTGGCCGGACGCGGTGTGACGAAGGTGCTGATCCATGATGTGGCGCGCGCCTGTGTATCAACATCAACTATACGTTCCAGCCTGCTGTCTTTGAACGATAATACTGCATCTGCGCCTGCTATCCCGGTATCAGACGCCTTGTGGCACGGTGCGGACAATACCGTGACCGGCACCCAAGATCGCAGCGGATTGTTCCGGGCGCAAACCCCACAGGCATTCCAGTATGATGCGATCCTTGCCGCGCACCGCGCGTTCAAGGGTGATCCGGCGGACGATGTCGAGGTGGCGCGCGCGGCAAACCTGAGCGTTGCCATCTTGCCGGGACATGAGGACAACATTAAGATCACCACGCCGGGCGACTTTGCCCGCGCCGAGAAAATACTGCGAGGTCAGATGGATATACGCACAGGTTCAGGTTATGACGTGCACCGCTTTGGCCCCGGAGACCACGTGGTTTTGTGCGGTGTCACAGTTCCGTTTGAGCGCGGCCTGCAAGGCCATTCCGATGCGGATGTGGGCATGCATGCGCTGACTGATGCGCTATATGGCGCGCTGGCCGAAGGTGACATTGGGCAACATTTCCCACCATCTGATCCGAAGTGGAAAGGCGCCGAAAGCGATATATTCCTGCGTCATGCTGTGGCACTGTGTGGCGATAAAGGGTTCTATATCAGCAACGTAGACGTCACTCTTATTTGCGAATTCCCCAAGATCGGCCCGCATTCCGGGCCAATGCGCACTGCCCTTTCGCAGATCATGGGCCTTGAACGCGATCGCATATCGGTCAAGGCGACCACGTCGGAACGTCTGGGCTTTACCGGGCGCGGCGAAGGTATTGCGGCCATGGCCACCGCCACGTTGATCTGCCCATGAACGTCAGCACTGCTATAGCAACCGTGTTCGGAGCAGGGTATCTGCGGCCTGCACCGGGCACATGGGGATCGCTGGCCGCCCTGCCCCTGGCGTGGGGTGTTGCGCAATGGGCCGGCTTTTTTGGCCTGGTGTTCATCGGCCTCATTTGCTTTTTCGCAGGCATCTGGGCCACGGCGGAATACACCAAGGCCCTGGACAATCACGATCCCTCAGAGGTGGTGATCGACGAATTGGTTGGCCAATGGATTGCCCTTGCCCCGGTGATTTACGGCGCGAATGCCATGAATGCCGATCTGCTGGCGCTTTGGCCCGGCTGGATTGCAGCCTTTGTGCTGTTTCGACTGTTCGACATCACCAAACTGGGGCCCATTGGCTGGGCGGACCGGCGCAATGATCCGCTGGGCGTGATGCTGGACGACGTGATTGCGGGCGTGTTTGCCGCGATTTGCGTGTTGGTGCTGGCGGGGCTGGCGCATGGGCTGTGACACCCCCACCGCGAAGGATGTGTTGGACAAGGCCCGCGCGAAGGCTGTGCGCATCGCCACCGCCGAAAGTTGCACAGGCGGCATGGTGGCTGCTGCGCTGACGGATATACCGGGATCTTCGGCGGTGGTGGACTGTGGCTTTGTCACCTATTCAAACGCCGCCAAGCAGCATATGCTGGGCGTGTCATCCGCCACATTGGACGCGGTCGGCGCTGTCTCAGAAGCGGTGGCACGCGAAATGGCCCAAGGCGCGCTGGCGCAATCCCAGGCCGATCTGAGCGTCGCGATTACCGGCATCGCAGGCCCCGGCGGATCAGAGCACAAACCCGAAGGACGCGTGTGCTTTGCTGTGGCGCGCACTGGCGCAGAGCCCATCAGCGAAACGGTTGAATTTGGTGCGATCGGCCGGGACAATGTGCGCACAGCCAGCCGGGAACACGCGCTGCTGTTGTTGCTGCATGCGCTGGACAGCACCGTTTAGCCGTATAGGTCATCCGCGCGCGTTTCAAACGCGCGCACGATGCGTTGCATAGCTTCGTAGAAGAAAAGCCCAGCGGCCTTTTGCAGCAGGAAATTGCGGAACTCAAAATCGACAAAGAAATCCACATTGCATCCGCCATCGGCTTGCGAAAAATCCCAGGTGGATTTCATGTATTTGAACGGACCGTCCAGATACTCCGTCTCGATACGCCGCTGATCAGGGCGCAGAACCACACGACTGCCAAATCGTTCGCGGAACACTTTGAAGCTGATCACCAGATCGGCCAGCATCACATCACTGCCATCATCCTGCGGGGTCACCGACCGGATCCGCGCCGCCGCCGCCCAGGGCAAAAACTCAGGGTAGCGCGCCACATCCGCCACCAGATCATACATCTGATCAGGGGTATACGGCAGGAACCGGGTCTCAGAGTGCGTGGGCATGGGCGTGCAAGCAATTCAAAATGGACAGTGCTGATGTATGTCGTAGACTGGCGACGAAAAGACAAGAGGCCAAGATGTCCAAGCGCGCTTATGTGATAGACCAGATGATTTCGGCCAAATCGATTGCCGCGCGTGTCGAGGCACTGGCCGCTGAGATCAAATCCGAATTTGCAGGCACGGACCGGCTGATTGTTGTCGGGCTGTTGCGGGGATCGTTTGTGTTTATTGCCGATCTGGTACGCGAGCTGGATTTAAACGTGGAGGTCGATTTCATCGAAACATCGTCGTATGGCGACGCCATGACCTCAAGCCGCGAGGTGCGTATTTTGAAGGATTTGCGCGGCAAGATCGAAGGCCGTGACGTGTTGGTGGTCGAGGATATCGTCGACACCGGGCACACGCTGGCGCATGTTTTGGCCTTGCTGCGCAGCCGCAACCCCGCCAAGCTGCGCACGATTGCCCTGCTTGATAAGCCCAGCCGCCGCGAGGCCGATGTGACTGCCGATTGGACCGGGTTTGAGATACCGGATGAATTTGTTGTGGGCTACGGCATTGATTACGCACAGGGAAATCGCAACCTGGCCTTTATTGGCAAGGTCCGGTTCACTGACGGATGAACCCACGCTGGCTGTTCCGGATGAAACGCTGGGCGCAAAACCCGCCCAGCCAGTCACGCGTGATCTTTGTGTTTGCGATCATCGCGATTTGCCTGAGCCTTGCGGCGGTTGAATATTTCATCGGCTGGCCCGACGCCCTGTCAATCGAGCGCGGCGGATGGAAGTGGCGACCGTAAGAACGCTGTAGGCAGATGCGTGTATCTGTGGAACCATAGCGCGTCCAGCCACAACGGAGCCGCAAATGTCAGACATCCCAAAAACACCCGGTGTTTACATCGTCGAGAAAAGTGCTTTTCCCAATTCCGTGGTTGAGGTCGCAACCGGGGTGCCTGTGTTTATCGGCTATACGCAACGCGCGACGCGCGGCCCGCAGGATCTGACCAATCACCCCATGCGCATCACATCGATGTCGGACTTTGAACAATTCTACGGAACTCAATGCCCACCGCAGGTCGAGGTCATACTGGACGAAGGCGTGCTGTCGTTCAAATGGACGGACGCCACGCGGTTCAACATGTTCAACGCTATGCGGCTGTTTTTTAACAATGGCGGTGGGGTGTGTTGGATCGTATCCGTTGGTGATTACGGCACTGCCAAAACACCCCGAGCCAAGGCGGCTGATGATTTTAAAGCCGCCCTGCCCGCGCTTGAGGCAACCCCCGAGCCCACGATGGTTGTCACCCCTGATGCCGTGTTGCTGGCGCAAGCGGATCACACCATACTTGCCAATGCCTGCCTGGACCATTGCGTTAAAATGCAGAACCGGATTGCCTTGCTGGATGTCTACAACGGCGATCAGCCGCGCAGCCTTGGCAGTGACGATGTGATCAGCGGCGACGCCGGGTTTCGCAAGTTGATCACGTCTGACGAACTGGGATATGGCGCGGTGTATTACCCTTGGGTGTACACCGATCTGACCGAGGACAACGCATTTGATTACACTGTCGTAACTCCTGCGACACGATCCGCCTTGCAAGACGCTGTCGCAGCAGACAAGGGCATGACGCCCAGCACTGAAGCCAAGGCGCTGATCAACGCCCTGACCGATACCAAGGCCAATGCGGCGGATATCAAGCGAACACATCAGGCGTTGCTGGCGCAAAGTGCGGTCTACAGCGACGCGATTAAGCGCCTGCTGGAGATGCTGAATATCATGCCACCCTCGGCTGCGATGGCTGGGGTGATCGCGCGGACCGATGCACATTTTGGCGTGTGGAAGGCGCCGGCCAACACCGGGCTTGCCTCGGTGGTTGGCCCGACCGTGCCCCTTTCGGATGCCGAACAAGACGATCTGAACGTGCCGCTTGATGGCAAGGCGATCAACACCATTCGCAGCTTTGTAAACCGGGGTGTGTTGGTGTGGGGAGCGCGCACGCTTGACGGTAACTCACAAGATTGGCGCTATGTGTCTGTGCGCCGCACGATGATTTTTCTGGAGCAATCCATCTGGTTTGCGGCCCAGGCATATGTGTTTTCCCCGAACACCTCGAGCACCTGGATAACCGTGCAAAACATGATCCGTAATTTTCTGAACAACCAGTGGAAGGCAGGCGCCTTGACGGGTGCAACACCAGACGAGGCCTATGATGTTTCCGTGGGCCTTGGCAGCACCATGAATGGAGATGACACATTGGATGGATACATGCAGATCACAGTGCATGTGGCCGTGACGCGCCCGGCAGAGTTTAACGTGATTACGTTTCAACAAAAAATGCAGACGTCCTGATTTGGCCCGCGTCTCGGGTCAGGCATGCGCCTGTGTTTCAACCAGGGCTGCGCCAAACATCAACAGCGGTGCACTGCCTTCAGTTCATCCCGTCGCCAAACACACGGATGTAGCGAATGACAGTCGGCCCCAGCGTGATCATGAACAAGGCGGGCAACATAAGGCTGGCCATCACCGCAGACATTTTCACCGGCAGTTTGTTTGCCTTTTCCTGCGCCGCAATCTCGCGGTTTTCGCGCATCTCTTCGGCATAGGCCTTCAGGGTTTCACTGATCGAACTGCCGTATTGCATGGATTGCAACGTAACATTCACAAAGGCATTCACTTCGGGCAGGTTCATCCGCTCGGACATCTGAGCCAGCGAATCCGCGCGCGAACGGCCTGCCAAAATCTCGGTTTGCACTTGCAGGAACTCGTCACTGATTACCGGTGACACACGCACAATTTGTTGACCCACTTTGGTCATGCAAGCATCAAAGCCCAACCCTGCTTCGGATGAGATTTGCAGCAAATCCATTGCGTTGGGAAAGCCCTCTTCGATCTCGCGGCGGCGCTGTGTGATCTTGCGGTTCAACCAGAAGGTCGGGGCATAAAAGCCAATTGCGGTCGCGACAGCCATAATCTGAATATAGTGCAGCTGGGTGAACCCATTCAGAAACGCATCCACCGAAGGCGGCATGTTCACAAGGGCGCGAATTGACACAATAATCAGTGCACAGGCGGGCACGATCATCGCCAGAAACAGACGGAACAGATAAAAGTTACGTACCGAATTCGACCCGACGAACCCCGCCTTTTCCAGCTGCAACCGGATCTGCGTGCGTTTGACTGTGTCGTCCGGCACCAGTGCCTTGAGCAACCCAACGGGCGCGTTTTCGGGTGTCTTCATCAGTTTGCGCCGGGCAGATGTGTTGGCATAGGATTGCGCCGTGCTTTTCATACGGGCCGCGGCCGGATCACCAGAATAAAGCGCTGCATACAAAAAGAATATGAACATCAAGATGCCAATGCCCATCGTCAGTGGCAGCAAGAGATCATACGAGCCCGCAAAAGTGAGGTTGTATTCAAACATCGCCGCCTCAGATCCGGAAATTCACAAGGTTGCGCATGGTGATGGCATTGGCGGTGACAAAGATGATGATCGCCGCCGCAATCGGGATGAACAATGGATCATCCTGTACCGATGAATAATAGTCGGGGGCCGTCATCAACGTGGCTCCGTACATCAGGAACGGCAAGGATGATAGAACGATTGCCGTGATCCGCCCCTCGGCTGACAAAGCCTTGATCCGGCGGCGCATAGCAAAGCGACCACGGATCACCCGCGCCAAAGTGCCCAGCATTGACGCCAGATTGCCACCTGTGCCGTGCTGGATTGAAATGCTGACCGCCAGATAGTGCATGTCTTCCTGATCAATCCGGTCGGCCATATCATTCAGCGCGTCAACCAGATCATCCCCATAGGTGATCTGATCGCTCATGATACGGAATTCGGTGGCAATCGGATCGGCCATGTTTTCTGACACATTCGCGATTGTCACATTCAAAGGATGGCCCACGCGCAGGCCACGCATCATCAGGTCCAGCGCTTCGGGAAGTTGTTGGGAAAACGCCTCGACCCGCTTTTTGCGAATGATATTGATCACGCTCATTGGAATAACCGGACCTGAGAGCGCGGCAATCAAAACGCCAGTCTTGATCCCCAACAACGCGCTGTAGACAAACAGCAAAATCAACGTGATCCCCACCATCGCCCCAATAAAGGCGCGTGGTTTCATCGTCATGCCGGCCTGCAGCATTTTGCCGGGCAATGTGCCGTATACGGGGATTTTGTTCCACCAGGCGGACTTTTGTGCATCAATTTTCAACAGGGCCGTTTTGCGCAGAGCCATGCGGTCATTCAACGCTTCGATGCGGCGCGCGCGCTGCGCCTCGGACGAGGTATCGCCCATCAACGACTGGCGTATACCCTCAAAGGTGATCAAAAACCCAACAGCTGCCCCAATATAGAGCAGATAATGCGTTTCAATCAGATAGAGGTTTTCCATCACGCGGGCGCCTCGGTGGTAAAGGTATCGACAGGCAATTCAATGCCTACGGCCTGAAGCTGATCCATGCATTGCGGGCGGATACCGGTGGCTTTGAACCGCCCCAACACCTTGTTTTCAGCATCGCGGCCCATGCGCTCGAATACAAAAATATCCTGCATGGTCAGGGTGTCCCCTTCCATGCCCGTGACCTCAGAAATTGACATCACCCGGCGCGACCCATCGCTTAGTCGGCTCAGCTGCACCACGATATTGATGCCCGATGAAATCTGGCCCCGAATGGCGCTTAGCGGTAAATCTGCACCAATCATCGACACCATTTGTTCCAGCCGAACCAGCGCATCGCGGGCAGTGTTGGCGTGGATGGTTGTCATGGACCCGTCGTGCCCGGTGTTCATCGCCTGCATCATGTCAAATGCTTCCGCGCCGCGCACCTCGCCCACAACAATACGGTCCGGGCGCATCCGCAACGCGTTGCGCACCAGATCACGCTGGGCAATGGCCCCTGCCCCTTCGGAATTTGGCGGACGTGTTTCCAGACGGACAACGTGATCTTGTTGCATCTGCAATTCGGCGGCATCTTCGATGGTCACAATACGCTGACGGCGGTCAATGAACGACGAAAGCGCGTTCAGCATAGTGGTCTTGCCCGAGCCTGTTCCGCCCGACACCAGCGCATTCAGACGCGCCTCGACGACCGCTTGCAAAAAAGTTGCGGCCTTTTGGTTCAGCGCGCCATGATCGACCAGCTTGTTCAGCGTCAGTGGCTTGCGCGAAAATTTACGGATCGACAGCGACGGGCCATCGATGGCGCAGGGGCGAATGATGGCGTTGACCCGGCTGCCATCTTCCAGACGCGCATCAACCCAAGGCTGACTTTCGTCGATCCGGCGGCCAACGCGCGATACGATCTTGTCAATGATGCGCAGCAAATGGCGTTCGCTGTGAAAGGTGACCGGTGCACGTTCCAGCACCCCGCCCCGTTCCACGTAAATCTGGTTGGGTCCATTGACCAAAATATCTGACACACTTGCATCGCTCAGCAAGGGCTCAAGCGGGCCAAGGCCCAGAACTTCGTTCATCAGCTCATCGATCAGAGTTTTTAGCGCATCGGCATTCAGATTCAGATCGTCCGAGGACAATTCGGCGGCGACAAGCGTTGCAATCTCGCGGCGCAACTCAACCGCCGACACCTGATCAATGACCGACAGGTTCAGCTTGTCCAGAACCACCTGGTGCAGGCGATTTTTCAAAGCCTGATAAGCGTCTTTATCTTCCGTCACATGGGTGTCCGGGCCGGTCTGTGCAGGTTTGGGCGCGGGCGAAGGCTGCGCAACACTGATCTGTGCTGCAGGCATAGCGGCGCCCCCGGCCTGTATGCGATCAGGCTGAGGTGGCACCGTGGCCGATGGGGCCGGTGCTGGCTGTACCGGGGGTTCAAAACCCTTGAACATGACGTCGCTCCTTTAGGCGTCACGCCGACGGGCGCTGGCCTGAATTGTCTGTATCTGAGCGATCAGCGGCTTCAGCGCCTTCACCACCGGGCCCCGCTGGCTGAGTTCGGCCATTGGCACGCCCTGATCCGTGGCTTTGCGCGCGGTTCGGTCATCCCGAGGCACCCAGATGTCCAAAGGTTTATCCAGAAACTTTGTCGCTTCTTTGAGCGATTTAGGCAAAGAAGATGGCTTTTTCTGATTGGCCATCACCATTTCCAACGGCAAGCCGGGATTGTCTTCGGTGAAAAAATCGATCAGGCGACGGGCCTGACGCATCCCTGTGACCGACCCATCCGAGATCAGCAACATCTGATCGGTGCGCGCCACCACAGGTTCAATCCAATGGGCCATAGCCCGCGGCATGCCGATGATCACATAGTCATAAAGGCCACGCAATGCGGTGATCATATCCGACACCATTTCAACAGACATGGCGTCAAGTGGTGCAAACTCCACCGGAGTCGGCAACACATCAAAGCGGTCCTTGTACGCAACCAGAGCGCTGTTCAGGAAGGCTGCGTTCATGTCGCCTTTGATTTTGAGCAGCTCAATAAAGGCACCGTTGTCTTCGATATCCACCGAAGCCGCCGCATCGCCGTTCTGAAAATCC
This sequence comes from Roseovarius sp., assembly GCA_045106595.1. Classification (GTDB taxonomy): domain Bacteria; phylum Pseudomonadota; class Alphaproteobacteria; order Rhodobacterales; family Rhodobacteraceae; genus Roseovarius. The sequence goes on from JBGCEW010000004.1 coordinate 47,836, forward strand.
AGATCAAGCAGCGCTACTTTTGCCGCCGGAGCCGTTTGCTTGCGGTTTGCCGGGGCGGACAGAAGGGTGGCCAAGTTCAGCGCAAGGGCTGTGGCCCCCACCCCGCCGCGTGTCTGTGCTATGGAAATGACCATGCCGTTATGGGCCGGTTGCGCCACCTGCTGAGCTGCGCCCATACCCTCGGTGTCCAAAGGCTGCGCGTGCCGCAACTCGGGGCGCACGTCCATCAGTGGCAAAACTTCGTCCACCCCTGCATCCATCAACTGACGGGCAAAGGCCAGCGTCAGCGCGTCAGCGGTCATCGCCAGAAAGCGCGTGGTTTCGGGGGCTCGGGCGCGCAAACTGCGCAAGGCTGCCAATGCGTCATCGTCCCCCGGTTTGATATCCAGCACCACGATATCATACTCGGAAATTGCGTGTGTCTCGTCTGTGTTCAGATCGGACACTGAAAGCTTGGCCTGCTGCACCTCAACCGCGTGATCCTGACTGAGCGCGCGGCACACCATCTCGGCCATGCCGGGGGTCTGACTGGAGACAAGGATTTGACCAGTGCGGGTCTCCGGCTGGGGCGCAATTGCATGTGCAGCCGCCACGGACTGTTCCAGCACAAGCACATCTTGCGGTGTCGAAGTGGGATCGTTTGAGAGTGTCATAGTGTTTCTCCGTCGGCTAAGGCTTCGGCTGGCAGCGAGGCGCTCATGGATGGAAAGATAAAATCAGTGCCCAGGGTCCCGGTATCCGAGGCCCCGGCCAAACCGGCCAACGCCCCCAACGGGGTGATGAATTCAAAGGTCAGGCTGTCGATCCGGGCGGTGACAATGGGCGTGTAAGGCCCGCCCAAGAACCCCATGTCTGAGGTGTATTCATACGACAAAACCACATTTTCGGGTGTTGCATTCACCGGCATCAAAGGCTGGATTGTGCTCCAGATTGTGTTGGATGTGCTGTGATCGACATCCATGGCACAGCTGATCACCCCCGGATCATTGCACAGCCCGCTGGCCGCGCTGCACGAGGTGCCAAACCGCACCTCATCGCCGCCGCCGCCCCGCACATTGATCACTGGCAGATCAGGGCACGGTGCACTCAGCACCACAGCCATACGCACCGCACGGTCCATCGCCTTGCCGGTCATCACATAGGTGAAACCCAGGCGCGCAAAATCAATGAAGGCAAAGGTCAGCAGCAAAAACAGCGGAATGACAATGGCCAGTTCCACCACGCTGGCACCGCTTTCATCGCGGCGCAGATGGGATATGTGGCGGCGCAAACTCATGCGCCAAACACCCGAGAGCTATCGGTCACAACAGTGGTGACACTGGATTGCTGGATATTGACCAGCTGCAAAATACTGCTGAACGGATACTGGATGCTAAGTGTGGCCTGGACCGTCACAATCGGGGTTTGGCTGAGGCGGAAATCATCGGTGATACACGTCAGCGAGCTGGTCACTGAATTGACCGAAATCGACGCCGGGAAAAGCGTATTCCCTTCGCGGGTGTTCTCGACAATATCCTGCAACGTTGTGTCGTAGCTGGCCAGAGTGCCGCCTTCGGTGCAGATGTTACTGGGTGCTGCACGCCCCACAAACCGCGCTGCATCCCGCACGCCCGAGATCACTGTCTGATAGGCCCAAAAGGTACGCGCACCTTCAATTGTGATCGCAAACAGGACAAGGCACAGTGGCACCACAAGGGCAAATTCAGCCAACGCGCTGCCTTGCTCATCACGGCGGTACCGCGACCATGCGCGGCAAAGCGCAGGATATGAAAATCGCCTGCTCATTTGTACAGCTTCACCACATCGCGCACCACCGCCGTGGAACCGCTGCCGCCAGAGCCGCCGCCCAATCCACCGACAACCTCGACCCAAAAATCGCGGGTCCCGTCCTGGCCGATCGGCTTGATCATGAAGATCGAGACAAATTCCAGGATCGGCACATTGTTGCGTCCGCTGCTTTGCAGACTGTGTGCGCTGCAATCAATGGCTGCGGCCACCATCACGCGGCGCTCAACTTCGTCTGATTGATAACGCGAGCATTGCGGACGCCCAGTTTCGCCATTGCCTGGCAAAATCGGCTGCGATGATGACGCACCCCCGGCGGCTGCAATTTCAGCCAGGTAATAGGCATAGCGGGTCTGGGCTTGGGGGTGCGGGTCCGTACCCCGGTAATTGGCCGCCACATAGGCGGCCCGTCCGGTTGACCAATTGCCATCGCCGTAGCGATCACAGCTGCCAGTTAGGTGGCAATCGTCCTGCGGCAGACCCAGTGTGATCGTGGTCGTGCCACTATTACCGTTACCGTTACCGGTGCAAGCCCCACCTGTGCCCTCTTTGATGACATTCGGTGCAGGGGCGTACAGCGGATCATTGCGCAGCTGGTTGACGGAACTTTCATAGATATCAAAGCGAATGTTCAGCGCGGCCTCGTACACGCCGACGCTTTGGCCTGTGCGGATGTTCACACCCGAGCTGCTAAAGCATCCCGAACGCGCTTGGGTGGCGGCGATCAGGCATACATCCTGCTTGGATCCGCTCAGATTGCCACATGCCCCTTGGTTATCTTCGACGCCGTTTGCGGGGTCGATGTACCCGAAGGCCCCCGGTCCCCAACCCGCACCATTGCCCCCGGTGCGCAACAAAACCGATTGTCCGGCGTTGTCTTCGGCCTTCCAATCGGCTGAGGGCGCGCAGAACATCAGTGGCGTGATATCGCAGGTGGATTGCACAAAACCAGCCACCGCATCTGCGCCCACGTCATTGCGCAGCGCATCCTGCCCGCTCATCGCACCAAACGCGGCAGCAAAGCCAAGTTGCACCGTGTCACCAGCCGAGGTGATCTTCACATAGCGCGCATCTGTGGGGGTCGTGGTGGCGGCTTGGGTGCTATCAACGGCCGGGTTGTTCTTGTAAAAGGCAATCGAATAGTCGCCCTCACCTGACAAAGTCGCGTCGCTTTGCCCGAATGTCTGATTGTCGCTGATCATTTGCTGGGCGGCACGGGTAGCCCGCTCGACAGCATCGGCCTTGCCATCCAACTCGCCCGCGGCACTCAGCGCGACATTGTCAACAAAGCTTTGCAACTCAGACTGGGTGACAGCCAGACGGCCAAAATCAAAGGTCAGCGCCAAAAAGCCCAGAATAACCGAGATGGTCACCGCAACCAGCGCCAGAACGGATCCGTCTTCGCCATGGACAAACCCCTGACTGCGCCTTGACTTAAACGCCCGCCGGGTCATCAGTTGACCTCGACAATCGCCGTGTCCGTGCCGCGACGTACCTTAATGGTGCGTTTGGGTTCAATGGGGGCATCCGGTTGCTTGACGATCACGGGTTGGGCGTTTTGCAACAAATCCTCAAGCGAGATTTGCCCCAGTTCCGCGTTTGAAACATCGATTTCGGTACGCAGGGTCAGGCTAAGCGTACCGGCCTTTTGGGCCAGGGCCAGAATCTGACCATCGCGCGGTGTCACTTCAACAGTGATCGTGCGCGCCGCTTGGGTGGCGCGGTTGCCGGTGTCGGTGTTCTGATCCACGCCCAACACACGAATGTCCTGCAAAATGGTGGCCGCGCGCAGGCCCGCGCCCTCGCCTTCGGTCATGACGATATCCACACGGTCGCCCGGAGTAACGAATCCGCCCACAGCCGTCACACTGTCAACGCGAATGGCCACAGCGCGGGTATTGGACCCAAGCGCCTTTACGATCGTTACCGTTTCCCCGAATTCCGAGATGTTGCCGCTGTTGAGCAGTTCACCGGTACGGATCGTCTCGCGGGCGCGGCGGATGTCTGATCCTTCAGGTCCGACCAGCTGCTCAGGCGTGTTGAACACACCTTCGGGCAAAGTATCGGCGGGCCAGCTTTGCATTGCCAGCATACCCAAGGTGATCTCTTCGCCAAATTGAATGTCATGTCGCGCCGAGATGACCAGCACTGTTTCAGTGCCTATCGCTGCGGTCGCGGGGGATGCAAGCTTGGACCCCATCGCCACCCATACAGATCCACCTGCAATCAACAGGCCGACGAGGGCAAAAATGAGGGCGCGAATGTTCATGGCTTGAATCCAAAAGTGACTGCTATTTCCTGGAGTGCCCCAATTTCGTTGGAGTCTTGGTATTGGCCATTGGCTGGCGTGCAACAGGCGCCCACACGGGTGTGCAGACGCCTGTGCTAAACATATTCAGGCTTAGGGAGTAACAGCTGCCTGTGTTGGCAGAGCCGAGCTGGCCGAGCCATAAGTGGCGCCAACATCGTTGCCAAGAGTGGTCAAAGCACCGGCACCCAGCGCGATGGCCAGACCCAGAGCGATACCATATTCGACCAGTGTTGCACCGTCTTCATCACGGCGGAAGTTGGCGGCTTTCTTCAAAATTTTAGTGAACATTGTGGTTCATCCTTTTACTCGTTGATATCAGACCATGGCTTCACCTGGTCCAGACGCCGGTCACGCCAGCAGACCCGAGTAATTTGCCCAAGGAATACGCCCCAATCATCCCCCAAATGGATGAAGAATTATCGCATAGGTTGCATTTTGTGATTTTTTTTGGATTTTTGTTAACTTTTAGGGACGCGCACCCCGGATTTGTATCCGATCGGGCGCATCAACCATGGTCAAACTGAGGCAAATACGGCCCGCTGACATTTTTCGAACATAACTAAGTCCCGAATAAAGTCAATATTTTTCCCAACTTATGCACCAAAACTGGATCATAGTTAATACTGAGTGAAGAATTCACATTGGATGACCATGACCAGCGTTGGGATTGAACAGAACCAGAAGATGTTCGCCAAGACAGCGGGAAACCCCCTTGTTTCTTGTGGCGACGTGACGCCTTCCCCCGATGTTGAAGCCGCATTTTGTTGCGTCGCAGAGTTCTCTTCCGCACTGTCCAATCAATCTATGATTGTGGGCGCTCTACGCAGTATTGCTGCCACATTTCAGCTGGCACAAGTGTCCGTCGTGCGTTCTCTTTCAGGAACATTTTCAGGCAGACGAATCGCGCAATGCGCACCTGCAGCACCGGTTAAGCTGGATCTTGAGTTGCTCGAACGCGTGGCCAGTGATCCTGACACCCAAGCCGGTCAGTTTTTGTCGGCGGCACACTGCGGCGATGATGCGACCGTCATGATCGTGCTGCGCGCTGATGTGGGCAGCGTCGATGTGCTGCATATGGTGCTGACCCCCTCGACCTCGGATCATGCGCTGGACATGCTGACGCGTCTGGCCCCTGCCCTGACCACCGCCTGGAGCATGCGTCATCCGGGATTTTCCAAGGCACTGCTGGCCGCACAGCGCCGCACCACACGCCGCCAGGACATGGCCCCAGACGCGCCTATCTTATGCGTCGACAACAGCTATGGGCTCAGCCGCTCAGAATTTCGGGTGTGCCGTTTGTTGGAAACAGGCCTCAGACCGCGCGAGATTGCCGATGAGCTGGGCCTCAGCATCGCCACCATCCGCACACACCTGGGCAACATTTACGCCAAAACCGAACTTTCGGGGCAATTGGCTGTTGTGTCTCACCTGAACGGCCATCGCACAGTGGATGCCCACGCGGCCTGAACGCGCTGCTTTTGCATGTCACGGATGTCAGAATGGCGGACCCTAGAGGATTCGAACCTCTGGCCTCTGCCTTCGGAGGGCAGCGCTCTATCCAGCTGAGCTAAGGGTCCACGGTTTCGCGGTATAGGCGTGATGCGACCCGTGTGCAATCCTGAATAATTCGGGTGAAACGTGATCCGGGCTCAGAATGATTTTGGCCCCAGATAGGGTTTGGTAGACCCCGACAAGGTGCGATGCAGCCAGATCAGGTTTTCGAACGTCCGAGGAGAGCCGCGGCGCATATGGGCGATCTCTTCGGAATAGATCATCAACAGATTGGCCAGCGGTCCACGCAGGGTTTTATCCACCAGCACCAGGTCAATCGCCCCCGAACGCACACCGGCGGCCAGAAATTCATATTGGTTCAGGATAAAAAAGGATGCATCGCGAAAGCTGGGGTGGTCCACCCCGCCCAAGCTGCCCTTTGCGCTGAACTTGCGGCGCAGCGATGCGCCCAACGGCGCGCCCCACTGACTGTCAGACGCGCGCTCGATCTCGCGGCGCACAACATCGGCGTTGATCAGATACTCACGATCCGTGCGCAGCGTCTGAAGACCCTGCAACGCATTGGCGATGCGCGCACTTTGCCACTGCGACCACGCGTTTGCGATAATCGCGATGGCGGCCACAGCAACACCGGCAAACAAAACGGGGGCGGTCTGTGTGCCCGGCGGCGCCCCGACTTCGGATTGTAACACATCGAAGGTCAGCCCATAGGCTATGGCAACCCGATAAAGGCCAAAACAGATAACGATAACAAGAAGATACAACGGCCAATAGCGCCGCAGGGGCGGAAACGAGGACAACACCCTGCGTCTGATCCAATAGAGGAACAGGGGTTAGATCCCGACGGTTTCTTTGATCAGCTTATGTGTCATAGGGGTTATATAACCTAAAAGCGGTGAAATTTCAATGAAAACCAGCGTACGCTGAGCGAACACAGGCCTGTTTCAGGCAAACAGCTCATGCGCCAGCTCCAGCGCTTCGATCAGCACATCGACCTCGGCTTTGGTGTTGTACATCCCAAAGGACGCGCGGCATGTGGCGTTCAGGCCCATATGCTCCATCAGCGGCCCTGTGCAATGCTGCCCGGCGCGTACGGCGACGCCCTTTTTGTCCAGAATGGTCGAAATGTCATGCGCATGTGCCGCCCCGTCCAGTGTGAACGAGAAAATCGCCGCCTTGTCAGGCGTAGTACCCTGCACGTTCGGCCAGTTCAGCCCCGTCAGGCGCGATTGCGCATAAGCGCTCAGGTCGTCCTCATGCGCGGCAATGGCCGCCATCCCGACGCCCATCATATATTCCAGCGCCACGCCCAGCCCGATGGTTTGCACAATGCCGGGGGTTCCGGCCTCAAACTTCATCGGTGGATCGTTGTAGATCACCCCGTCTTTGGTGACCTCGCGGATCATATCACCACCCCCCATAAAGGGGTGCATTTCGGCCAGACGGTCATGGTGTACGTAAATCGCACCCGACCCGGAGGGCCCGTATAGCTTGTGACCGGTAATGGCATAGAAATCTGCGCCGATATCCTCGACATCGACGGGGCTGTGCACCGCCGCCTGAGAGCCATCGACCAGCACCGCTACACCGTGGTCATGCGCGGCGGTGCAAATGGATTTCACATCCACCCGCGTGCCCAGCACATTGCTAAGGTGCGTCACGGCAATCAGCTTGGTCCTGGGGGTGATCGCGTCAATCACGGCCTGCGGGTCCAGCGCGCCATCGGCGTCCACATCCACCCATTTCAGAACGACGCCCTGACGCTCGCGCAAAAAATGCCAGGGCACGATGTTGGCGTGATGCTCCATCACCGACAGAATAATTTCATCACCTGCTTCAAGCCGGGGCATGGCCCAGCCGTAGGCAACCATGTTGATTCCCTCGGTGGTGCCCGAGTTCAGAACAATCTGATCCTCATCCGCCACACCCAGAAACCGCGCGATGATACTGCGCACGCCTTCGTATTTTTCGGTGGCGATATTGCTAAGCGTGTGCAGGCCGCGGTGCACGTTGGCATATTCGTGAGAATAGGCCGTGTTGATTGCATCAATCACCACCTGCGGTTTTTGCGCCGAGGCCCCATTGTCCAGATACACCAGAGGTTTGCCATTCACTTCGCGGCTGAGAATGGGAAAATCAGCGCGGATCGCATCAACGTCATACATTGCCTGGAACTCCCATGCCAGTTGGGCTGATCAGCCCCAAAATCAGCGAGGCCCCAAGAGCCACCGCAAGAAAGCTCAGAACCATAACGGCAAAGGCTTTGCCCAGATTATCATAGCGATGCGCCACATTCACAAACGCCGCAAGGATATACACCCCCCAGAGTGACCCAACCAGCACCAAAAGCGCACCAAAGGCGGGCGCCACAAGTGACAAGACCAGCACCACCAGCTGCAAAACCAAACGCAAAAGCTGCATCCAGGTGATCACTGTCAGGATCTCGCGCAAACTGCCCTGCCCCTCCATCCAGGCGCCAACGCGGTGCAAGGCGAACACTGTCAGGCTGAATGAACACAGCAAAAACAGGGTGAACAGCACCGGCGAGCGGAAGGCCGGCGGGATAAACATCAGCTCTTCGGGCGATTGTGGCGGGCTGAGTTGCAGGGACACGGAATAGACAATCGCGTTCAGCACACACATCAACGCCAGCGCCGACCACAGCCAGTTGGCCGGCAGGTTCACACGCAGGACTTTTTCGGCGGCGGTATGCGGCGCACGGACAGTTTCAATAATCAGCGATTGCAGATCAACCTGCGTCATGTTCACGTCCCCATCCGGCGGCTTTCATGCCTGATATCCAAAACCAGAGAAACATCACCATCCACAAGGCGCCGACGATATTTTTCTCCACTCCCGGTCCGATAAACCCTGCGACAAGCCCGTGCAACAATAGCAAGGGACTGGCCGCCAGAAAGGCCCAGAACAGCGCCAACCGTGCGTCAAACCCCGACAGCTTGCCCCGGATGGCACGCAGAATGAACAGGCTGATCAGCGCGATCAGATAAAACAGCAGCGGCGCCAGGAATATCCATCCCATCAGCGACCCTGCCAACAAAGGGTTCAGTTCTTCTCCGGCAAAATGCGCCTGGCGTTGCAGGCCGGGCCAGGTGGACACAAACGCCACCAGACACCCGGCCATCAGGATCGCCAATGCACGGTCTTCGCGTTCGCCCATGCCCAGCAAGCGGCGCATCACACGCCCCGGGCCACGGTAGGTCGCCACTATGTCACGTGTGACAGGCATTAGCCGCGCCGACGCTCCAACCAGCCTTGCAGGCGCGCGTTGATGTCGTCGCGCAGGGCTTCGTCTTCGACTTCCTCAACCGCTTCGGCCAGGAATGCCAGCGTCAGCAAATCCGTCGCAATGCTTTCGGGAATACCGCGGGCCCGTAGGTAGAACAGCCCCTCTTCGTCAATCGCACCAGACGTCGAGCCATGTGAACACGCCACGTCATCGGCGTAAATTTCAAGCTCGGGCTTGGCCAGAAACTGGCTGTCGCCGTCCAGAAGCAACGATTGGCTGATCTGGTAGCCATCCGTTTTCTGCGCGCCTTCCTTGACCAGAATTTTGCCCTGGAACACGCCGGTGGCACCATTGCGCAACACCTTCTTGAACACCTGACGGCTTTCGCAGCGCTCGGCGTCATGGGTGATGAATACCGTGTCATCGTGGTGGAAATCCCCGTCACCAACGCAGGCCCCTGCCACATGGGCGATGGCATCGTCGCCCGTCAGCTCGATCACACATTCGTTGCGCGTCATCACGCCATTGGCGGTCAGCGTAAAGGATTTGAACGTGCTTTCACGGCCCAGACGGGTGAAAATATGCGTCACCGCGCGGCGTTCATGATCGCGGCCTTGCTTGCGCACGTGGTGGAAGGCGGCCGTATCTGCAATCTCGACCTCCATCACCTTGTTAAAGCGCGCAGCGGCAGGGCCACTTTCCAAAATAGTCAGGTCCGCTCCTTCATCCAACTTAATCAAGTGATGTAAGATCGCATCAGAACTAGTTGATTTATGGTGATAAACAAGATTTATTGGTTTGCTGACTTTCCCTGTGGCATGGATCACCACGCCGTCCGTGGCCAGCGCCGTGTTCAAGATCGCAAGCGGGCGCGATACAGGGGTTTGCCCCCGCTCTTCCAATACACCATAGCTGTCTTTGGCCCAGTGGATATCCGCCTGCGTCACCTCGGCCAGACGTTCGATCGTCACACCTTCAAGGCTCAGATCATCGCTGGCCTGGGGGTCAAACACACCGTCGACAAAGACGATCTGCAGACGCTCTACATCGCCAAACAGCTCGGCGTCGTCAGCTTCGAACAACGCAGCCTCGGGGGCCTGCGCCTGAACCAACGTGTCAGGCCGGGTGTATTTCCAATACTCGTCCCGCGCATGTGGCAGACCCACCGCTTGCAGACGGCTCAGCGCATTCTGGCGCAGGGTGTTTGCCCACGACGCGCCTGTCGGCATGTCATGCGCGGCCAGCCGGGCATCGGTTGCGGTTTGTTTTACCTCTGGCAATGCCATTACGCCACCTCTGCCAGAATGTCGGCATACCCGTTGTTTTCAACTTCCAGCGCCAGTTCCGGCCCACCGGATTTGACGATTTTGCCATCGGCCATGATATGCACAACGTCAGGTTTGATATGGTCCAGCAAGCGCTGGTAGTGCGTGATCACCAAAAACCCACGGCCTGCATCGCGCAGGGCGTTCACGCCGTCAGCCACCAGTTTCATTGCGTCCACATCAAGACCCGAATCTGTTTCGTCGAGGATGCACATCTTGGGCTCAAGCATGGCCATTTGCAGGATTTCATTGCGCTTTTTCTCGCCACCCGAGAAGCCGACGTTCACAGGGCGTTTCAGCATATCGGCGTCAATTTTCAACGTCTTGGCCTTCTCGCGCACCAGTTTGAGGAAGTCGGCGGCACTCAGCTCATCCTCGTCGCGGGCTTTGCGTTGGGCGTTCATCGCGGTACGCAGAAAGGTCATGTTGCCCACGCCGGGAATTTCCACGGGGTACTGGAACGCCAGGAACATACCAGCAGAGGCGCGCTCTTCGGGGTCCATGTCCAGAATGTCTTCGCCGTCCAGATGGGCCGTGCCATCCGTCACCTCATAGCCGTCTTTGCCCGACAGCACATAGCTAAGCGTGGATTTACCCGAGCCATTGGGCCCCATGATCGCGTGCACCTTGCCCGCCTCGACGGTCAGGTTCACACCCTTCAGGATGGTCTTGTCTTCTTCTTCAAGATCGACGTGCAGGTTTTTGATTTCCAACATATTTTTATCCTCGTGTCATTCAGGGGCGACCTGGCTTTAGGGCTGGGTCATCATGCGTATAATGTCTAACAATTTGTCGGCGGGCACTGGCATCGGCGTGACCTCAAACCGGCCCATGCGGCCGGTGATTTGCGGCGTGCCAAGGTAGCGTTCAACCTTGTGATAGTGTTTGCGGTTGGCATAGTCATCGACCAGCACAGTCACAGGTTTGAGGCTGCGAAAGGCGGCGGCCAGGGCACATCCTGGTCGAAACCGGCCATCAACCAGCACCACATCGGGCTGGCGGAAGTCATCAAGATCCCACACCTCAAGCGGATAGCGCGCATAGCGCTGCCATTCGCTGTGATCCTGAGGGTGACCCCATTTCTTGGTTGGACCGATATCGGCCCAGATCACATCAACCTGGGTGCCATCCGCGGGCGCGTTCTCGGTCAGCCAGTTGCGCATCATCTTGGCCCAATGGCGGTCACTTTCGACGGAAAACACCTGTTTGCCAGGCATTTCCGCCGCCATCACCGTGGACCCACCCGAGCCGTATTCTAGGATCACCGACGCGTCCTGATAGCACGCCTGAACCAGCGCCGCTTCGGCCTCCGGCAAGGTCAGCTCGGGGCGAGATATCCGGGTTGTGGCGGCCATGCTCAGGACAGCACCACCGCTGTTCCGCTGGCCGAGACCATGAGCATCGAATTACCGACCACTTCGTAATCGAGGTCCACGCCGACCACCGCATTGGCGCCTTTGGCGCGCGCGCGCTCTTCCAGCTCAAACATGGCGGTGTCGCGGGCGTCTTGCAGCTTGCTTTCATACGCGCCTGACCGTCCCCCCACGATATCGGTGATCGAGGCAAACACATCGCGTACCACATTAGCGCCCATGATGGCCTCGCCCACGACAATACCGCAGTATTCGGCGATGGGACGGCCTTCGACAGAGTTGGTGGTTGTGATGATCATAGAACCGTTTCCAATGAAAAAGAGACAGGTGCTTGCCTTAACCGACGCTGCCTTCCAACGAAATCGCCACAAGCTGCTGCGCTTCCATGGCAAACTCCATGGGCAACGCCTGCAACACGTCTTTGCAGAAGCCGTTGACGACCAAGGCCACGGCCTCTTCCTCGTCCATGCCGCGCTGGCGGCAATAGAACAGCTGGTCGTCGTCTACTTTGGACGTGGTTGCCTCATGCTCGACCCGTGAGGAGTTATTCTTGACCTCGATGTAGGGCACCGTGTGGGCCCCGCAGTCCGAGCCGATCAGCAGTGAGTCACACTGCGTGTAATTCCGGCTTTCCTTGGCTTTCGGGTGCATGGAGACAAGACCACGATAGGTGTTCTGCGCCTTGCCCGCCGAAATTCCTTTGGACACGATCCGGGACTTGGTGTTCTTGCCAAGGTGGATCATCTTGGTGCCCGTGTCGGCCTGCTGCATGTTGTTGGTGATGGCAATCGAATAGAACTCGCCTTGGCTGTCATCACCGCGCAGGATGCACGATGGGTATTTCCATGTGACAGCCGATCCGGTTTCCACCTGCGTCCACATCACCTTGGAGCGCGCGCCACGGCAATCGGCGCGTTTGGTGACAAAATTATAGATGCCACCCTTGCCGTTTTCATCACCGGGATACCAGTTTTGAACGGTCGAGTATTTCACCTCGGCGTCTTCTTCGATTACGATCTCAACGACCGCCGCGTGCAGTTGTGCGATATCGCGCTGGGGTGCTGTGCAGCCTTCAAGGTAGCTGACGTAAGAGCCTTTGTCGGCAATGATCAACGTGCGCTCAAACTGGCCGGTGTTTTCGGCGTTGATGCGGAAATAGGTGCTCAGCTCCATTGGGCAGCGCACGCCCGGTGGGACATACACAAAAGAACCGTCCGAGAAAACCGCTGAATTCAACGTGGCATAGAAGTTATCGCTGACAGGCACGACCGAGCCGAGGTATTTCTTGACCAGCTCAGGATGCTCGCGAATGGCCTCAGAAATCGAACAGAAGATCACGCCGGCCTTCTTCAGCTCGGCCTGGAATGTTGTGCCGACGGAGACGGAATCAAACACCGCATCCACGGCCACTTTGCGACCTTCGGCAGGCATATCCTCAGCGCCTTCAACACCGGCTAGGATCATCTGTTCCTTCAAAGGAATACCCAATTTTTCATAGGTGGCCAGCAGCTTGGGATCGACCTCGTCAATCGACTTGGGCTTGACCTCCATCGATTTGGGGCGCGCGTAGTAATACTGGTCCTGAAAGTCGATCTCGGGATAGTCGACCATCGCCCAGTCAGGCTCTTTCAGTTTGAGCCAACGCTCATAAGCCGCAAGACGCCATTCGGTCATCCACTCGGGCTCTTCGTTGTTCGAGGAGATCAGCCGGACGATATCGTGGGTCAGCCCTTTGGGGGCATATTCCATTTCAATGTCCGTTTCCCAGCCGTATTTATACGTGCTGACATCGCGTACGGCATCCACCGTTTCCTGATCAACGCCGTCCTTGACTACCGTGTCGTCCAATGCCGTCATCTGCCAGTTCTCCTCACGCTTCACGCCGTCCGGGCGCGATGTTTTTCATGTGCGGCCAGCCAGCTCGTTGCAAAGCGGCGCACCTCATCTTCTGTTGTTGCGGGTCCCAATGACACGCGAATGGCCGAGGCCGCCTGCGCATCATCAAACCCCATCGCCTTTAATACGCGGCTGGTTTTCACCTTGCCGCTGGAACATGCCGAGCCTGCCGAAATGGCAAATCCGGCAAGGTCCATTTGCATCACTTGCGTCTCGCCTTTCCAGCCGGGCGTCAGGATGCAAGAGGTATTAGGCAACCGTTCTTCTGATTTCCCGACAAAAATAGTCTCATTTGTGGATTCCTCAATAGTCTTTTCTAGAATGTTTCTAAGTTTTTCGATCTGCTGCCAGTTTCCGTCAGCCAGATCTTGCTGTGCTGCCTGTGCTGCCGCCCCAAAACCGGCGATACCAATCACATTCTCCGTGCCTGACCGCCGACCCATTTCCTGCCCGCCGCCCAGCGACAACGGGCTGATGTCCAGGCCTTGCCGCAAGATCAGCGCGCCCACGCCTTTGGGCCCGCCCAGCTTGTGCGCCGACAAAATCGCCATATCCGCACCGGACCATGCGAACGAAAACGGAATGCGCCCCACGGCTTGGGTAATGTCCAGGCACAACCAGTCAGCGCGCGCAGTACCAAAAGGGTACTGCCCATCAACCTGTGCAGGCGGCTGCGTGATCACCCCGGTTTCCGAATTGGCCAGCCCGATCGCCAGCGTATGACCGGGGCCAAAGGGGCGCTTGGGCCAGTTGTGCATCGTGGCTTGCGCCCAAAGCGCATCATGGGCGGTTTCATCAACCAAAATGTCCATGCCGGGTTGCGGATGGCCCAATACCTGAGCGGCCTCAGTGGCCCCTGATGTGAAAATAACCTCTTGGGGTTTGCACCCAACGGCGGCGCCCACCTGTGCGCGGGCGCGTTCGACCAGCGCAAGTGCGCTGCGCCCCTCAGCATGCACCGACGACGGGTTGCCGACCACATCCATCGCGCCCACCATGGCGGCGCGCGCCGCTTCGCGCAGCGGGGCTGTGGCGTTGTAATCCAGATAGGTTCGGGTGTTGCGGATCATTCGGACACAGCACGCAGGGCTTCGAACTGATCACGAAAATCCAGGGCCACATCAGCACGCAAAAGATATGTTGCTGCCGGTGACACCTCTTGGTCGGGGTCTTCTTGCAACTGGGTCAGGGCCTGCTTCAGAATGCGCCCGGGTACCTCGGCAAAGCCGGGGTTGTTGGTGGTCATCATATTTTTGATTTGCCCCAGAAAGCTTTGCCCGTTGTTCCAGCTGTGCGCCGCTGCCAGACCTGCGCGGGCAAAAAACAGGTGCAGCTCTTCCAGTGACATCCCTGCATGGGCAATTGAGTTGATGGTTTGTCGGCGATGCTGCGCACGCTCTGCGATTGTGCTCCAGGTCTGAAGCTCGGGCACATACGCCATGCCGGGTGGGCCGATCACAACAGGCATGGCCTGCAGCTCGCTCAGGGCTTTTAACTGATCTTTGTGCACGCGCTTAATCCTCGTCCACTACCGAAAACAAGGTCGGCACGGCGGGACACGGCGCCAGCGTATTGCTGATCACGTCACTCAGCCGGGTCTGGTGCAGGTAGACATAGACATTTGCACTGAGACCTTCCCACAACCGGTTGGTCATAGATTGCGCACGCGACCCGCTGGCCGCCCCGGATGCCCCTGCCCCTTTGTGCAGCGCATCCACGGTTTCATCGACAGCGCCCAGCACCTCGGTCACACGGATTTCCGAGGCCGGACGCGCCAGACGGTAGCCGCCCCCAGGCCCGCGCACAGATGTCACCAGATCGGCACGGCGCAGTTTAACGAACAATTGTTCCAGATAGGGCAGCGATATATCCTGACGCTTGGCCACATCACCCAAAGTCACCAGCGCATCACCCTTTTGCAAAGCAATATCTGCCAGTGCGACCATGGCATAACGTCCCTTGGTGCTGAGTTTCATTGGCGCGCCCCCCGCGAATTGATTGACCTGAGCCGCATGAGGTCTTATCTCGCTCTCAGCCATTCGAAAACCCAACCGATTTGGGTGTCGAAAGATTAGAACCGTTCTAAGATGACCGCGCAGTTTCGTCAAGAAACCAGACCGGCCCAACCGCAAGGAAGCTTATCCCACATGCCCGAGGTTATTTTTGCAGGCCCCGAAGGCCGCCTTGAAGGACGCTACCACCCCCAAAAAGAGCGTGACGCACCGATTGCTATCGTGCTACATCCGCACCCGCAGTTTGGCGGCACCATGAACAACAAGGTGGTCTATAACCTGCACTATGCATTCTACAACATGGGTTTCACCGTGCTGCGTTTCAACTTTCGCGGCGTCGGACGCTCGCAGGGTGAATATGATCAGGGTGTGGGCGAGCTGAGTGATGCCGCCTCGGCGCTGGATTACCTGCAGTCGATGAACAACAACTCCAAACATTGCTGGGTCGCGGGCTTCAGCTTTGGCGCGTGGATCGGCATGCAGCTGTTGATGCGCCGGCCTGAAATCACCGGGTTCATTTCTGTGTCGCCTCCGGCCAACATGTATGACTTTTCGTTCCTGGCACCCTGCCCGTCATCCGGGCTGATCATCAACGGCACCCATGACCGTGTCGCGCCGCCAGCAGACACCACTGCATTGGTCAACAAGCTGCATGAACAACAAGGCATCACGATCACGCATCAAGAAGTCGAAGGTTCGGGTCACTTCTTTGAAGAGCCCCACATGGACACGATGATTGACAGTGTCACGGGCTACGTCAAACGCCGCCTGACCGAAACGACCCGCTGATGAGCATCACCGAAGATCTTGCCGACGCCTTGGCCCAAGATGTGATCAAAGCGATGGACGTCTTGGGTGACGAAGAGTTGGTGAATGAGATTGCTTTGATGATGGGTGCGACATCCCAAACCGCAGAAGAAGCGTTTTTGACTGCCGTACGCGTGCGCCGCGCCAATATCAAAGCGCGGGCGTTTTTGCTGGAAAAGCTGCAAAAGTTCAAAGCCGAGCAAGAGGCCAAAAACAAAGCCGACGAGTGATCACACCCGTCGGCTTGGCCATCTGGCTTTGGGCAGCCTTGCCTCGGGCAAGCGCCGCTATCCCAGTGTCACTCGGCCTTTTCGGCTTCGATTGAAATCAACACTTCGATTTCATCACTGACAGCCGGGGCAAAGTTACCCAGATCAAAATCTGAACGCAGGATCGTGGTGCTGGCATCAAAGCCGGCCCAGGGTTTGCCCTGCATCGGGTGATCGCCTGTCTGGTTCAGAACGGCGTCCAGTGTCACGGGTTTGGTCACACCGTTGACGGTCAAATCCCCCATGATCTTGGCCGTGCTGTCGCCTGTCACTTCGATACCGGTGGACGAAAACATAATCATCTCGCCGCCCCTGGCGTCGAAGAAATCTGGCGACATGAAATGTTTGAACCGGCCTTCCCAGCCCGTAAACAGCGAATCCAGCGGCATTGAGACAGTCACAGATGAATTGGCAGGGTCTTCCTGATCAAACATGATCTCGCCTTCAAATCCCGAGAACATGTTCCAGGTGGTCGAATACCCAAGGTGGTTGTACGAGAACAGAACCTGGCTGTGGCTGGCGTCCAGCATGTATTTTTCAGGGGCAGCAACGGCGGGCGTGGCGACGGCGGCGGCAGTGGCCAAAGCGGCGGCAAGAGCAAAGTGTTTCATGTAGCGTTCTCATCCTATGGGCTGTTTCAGATGGAACATAAAATGCCCCGGAATGGCTCCGGGGCAAGTGCGTTTAGATAAACATATTGTGTGTGTCAGCGAACACTCGCCCAGACGCACCCCTTGGGCGGGTGATCAGACGCTCAGTTGCAAGGCCGATTTCAAGGCCTTCTCCATCCGCTTGTCGGGCACAGGCACCGACACAACAACAGCACCCGAGGCATCATGCGCCGTGAACATCCGATCCCGCAGGGTGATGTCGGCCATGTCGTCAATCTTGTGCACCTGATTCGACGCCATCCGGCCCTCGGCATCGCGTTTGACGATGCTGATCTCACGTGCGGTCGTATCAATCTGGATTTCCGGCAGCTCATCGGTGTTACGCGCCGAGAAGACAAACATGCCCCCCAAAAGCAGCATAACGATCGACACCAGCAACTTGATTAGCTGCATCGCCGCGTCCCCGTTGGTGACGGGCACCAGCCACAACCCAAAGGCTGAAATCATCAGCACGGAGCCAAAGAAAATGCGCCCGGCATGGTTTACACGGGTCGCAGAAGTCAATGTGTTGCGCAAGGCGGCCGCCTGATCCATATCAGGCATTGCGCGTACATCGGATGGGGTATCGATTGACGCTGTCATGGCTTTTGTCCTCATAGCTCTGTCGTGACGTGTTATCCCCAAGTGTCGCGGCCAAAAGAGACCAGAATGCGGCAGCTCCAAGGAGATTGCTGGCCTGCGCGCACAAAGCGCCCTGCCCCCTTGCCAGGCTGATCTATCCGTCGTATAGCCCAGCTTCCTTTCGCATAAGATTTGAACCGCGCAGTCTCTCGTGGATGGGGAGCGATAGGAGAAGCCCCGTCCTTTGAAATGCGCCTCGACAGAAGTGGAAACGATCCATGCCTCTTTATGAGCATGTCTTTATCTCGCGTCAGGACTTGTCCAACACGCAAGCCGAAGG
>JBGCEW010000040.1:0-53147 GCA_045106595.1 Roseovarius sp.
CACAACGATGTTGCCACGACGACGGTCCATTTTCAGAACCTGGAACGGTTGCTTCAGACCCATCAACGGGCCTGCGTCACGCACAGGGCGCACATCAACCTGAGAGCCGGGCAGGAACGCAACAGCGCCGCCCAGATCAACAGTAAAGCCACCTTTGACCCGGCCAAAGATGGCCCCGTCAACGCGCTGATCATCAGCATAGGCTTTTTCCAGACGATCCCAGGCTTCCTCGCGGCGGGCCATCTCGCGGCTGATCACAGCCTCACCGCGGGCATTTTCAGCCGCGCGCAGATAAACCTCTACCTCGTCGCCCACTTCAATCGAGGGGGCCTCACCGGGATCTGCAAATTCTTTCAGCTCGACACGGCCTTCCATTTTGTAGCCGACGTCGATGATGGCTTGTCCCGCTTCGATTGCGATGACCTTGCCTTTAACAACGGACCCCTCTTCGGGTGTGTCCATTTCGAAGCTTTCGTTCAAGAGTGCTTCAAACTCTTCCATTGTGTTAGCCATGTGGCGTTTTAATCCTAACTAGGTTGATGCTGGCCGCGCGGTTGTCTCCGCCGGTCTGGGTTAGCGCCCGCCCAAAAGGCGAGACAGGTTTCATTGGTCAAACGGTTCGCAAAACAAAGAGGGCCGGTTGTCCCGACCCTGCTCAACGCTCTTTATTCTGCAAAGGTCTCCGCCCTTGTCGACATGCGCCGTATAGAGCGGGTTTATACGGGAATCAAGGGCTGAGTGCGCAGGCGCTGCCACCTTGCCAATGCCCGCCGATGCCCCAGTTTGCATGGCAGACAACCAAAGGACACCGCCCCATGACTTTCGCCGAAGCCGCCGCCACGCAACCGCAGTATCTTCAGCTTTGGTTTGCCTGGCTGATCGGGGTGATGTTTGTTGCCCCGCTGGCCTTGCTGATCTGGCGCAATTCGCGGGTGATCGGTGTGGTTGGCCTGGGCGTGGCAGGGCTGATGTCGCTACTGATGCCCTGGCTGTATGACATGTGGGGATACGTGCGCCTGCTGGGTCTGGGCCATGTGGTGCTGTGGACGCCCCTTCTGATCTGGATGTGGCCACGCTTGCCCGCCCTGACAGGCGCGGCGCGCATCATCGCCTGGACATTCTGGCTGACCTTGGGCGCAAGCCTGATCATCGACTACATCGACGTGATCCGCTGGCTTTTGGGGGATCGGGCGACGCTGGTGCCGGTGGTCTGACCCACCCTCGCCACAGCGTCGTCCCAGCGTCGCCCCAGCGTGTATTACATCGCGCCGCCAAGCCCACCCAGGGCCAGCGCCAATATGCCCAGCAACCCAAACGCCAGGATTGATCCGAAATCGTCCCCGCCATCATCGGCGGCCACCACCTCGTCTTCGGGGGTGTCCGGGTCGTCATCCGCATCCGGGATATCATCGGGCAGCAAGACCTGATCAATCACGTGACCGGTGCCATTGGCCGTCTCGATATCCAGCGTCAGCAGGTTGGCCACTGCATTGTCGGGGTCATTGTCCACCAGCGTGGCCCCCTCAACCGTAATGTCACCGCCTTGCAGCGTTCCGATTGTATCCGCCGCCAGCACGTCAGCTGACCCCAGTTGTTCGGGCACCACATGATAGGTCAGAATATCGGTGACCAGTCCCAGCGGGTTCTCGGGGTCTGCCTCGGCCGAGGCATCCAGAATGGTTTGCAGCGCCTCACCTTCGTCTTCGCCGTCATACCCCAGATCCTGCGCCAATCCGACAAACGCGCCGTCGTTGGGCAAGAACACTGTCAGCGATGCATCCTCATCGTCGACAGCGGCATCCAGTCCGGTGGCCTGCAAGGCCGTCAACAGCAGATCAAAATCAGCCGCGTTGTCATCGGGGCTGCCGCCTGACTCCTCCAGCGTCTCCAGCAACGTCGGCTCGGCCCCTGCGGCAGGCGTATCCAATGGCAGCAGAACCTGATCAACCACCTGAACACTGCCCTGTGGAATATCCACATCAGGCGCCACGATGTCTGCGTTTTCGGCGTCGGGATCATTGTCGATGATCGCCCCACCCGTGACCTCAAAACTGGCGCCGTCCAGCAAGGTGGCAACAGGACCATCAGCGTTCAGATCCGACGCGTTCTGATCTTCGGGGCTGACGTGATACAACAAAATATCCGTAAGCAGCGGAATGGGATCACCATTCGGGTCCAGTCCGGCCAACGCGCCCGCGATGTGACCAAAGACATCACCGGCGTTTTCCGTATCACCCGTAAAGCCAAGGTTCGTGGCCAGCTCACCAAAGGCTGCATCGGTCGGTGCAAACAGCGTAAAATCCTCCAGCCCCTGGACGGTATCGGTCAGCCCGGCGGCCCCCAGTGCCAGCCCCAGAACTTCAAAGTCATCCGATGGCGACAGCGGGCCACTTGCCGTGGCAATCGGCGCGTTCAGGGTTGGAAACAAAGCTTCAAGTGACATTTCATATCCCCCATGTCATTGATCTTGGTTACATTTTTTTAACCATGCTCTTTAAACGCAGGGAACCGCACGCAGGATCACTTGTGGACAGGCGCGCATGTGCTCACCAGCCCGTCGTGCCGTCATATATCCATTAAAACCAATGGGTTGCGCGCAGTGCTCACGATTTCGTGATCAGCCGATCTTGGCCTCAATCTCGGCAATGGCGCGGGCCACGGCCTGATGGATGCTCATCTCGGAGGTGTCCAGCATCACGGCGTCCTTGGCTGCGGTCAAAGGCGCAGTGGCCCGCGCACTGTCGCGCGCATCGCGTTGGCGCAGATCGTCCAGAACCTCGTCATAGCTGACATCGATGCCCTTGCCCGTCAGCTCCTTGTGGCGACGCTGTGCGCGCACGTCATCGCTGGCGGTCACATACAGTTTAACCTGCGCATCGGGGCAAATCACCGTGCCAATGTCGCGCCCGTCCAGAACGGCCCCACCCGAGCGCGTGGCAAAGGCGCGTTGGAAATCCACCAGGGCGGCGCGCACCTCGGGCACGGCGGCCACACGGCTGGCGGCCTGCGCCACCTCGGGCGTGCGCAGCGCATCGGCGTCTTCCAGATCAGCGGCCTGCAACGCATGTGCCGCCTCAATCGGATCGGTCCCATCCAAGGTCCGCAGCCCCGTCGCGCGGTACAGCAATCCGGTATCAAGATGCGCAAACCCGAAATGCCGCGCCACCTCTTTTGAGAGGGTGCCCTTGCCTGCCGCCGCAGGTCCGTCAATTGCAACTGTAAAGCTCATGCCGCCTGCGTACCCCAAGCCCTGCATTGTCTCAAGACCTGCGTTGTCTCAAGACCTCAGAACTCAAACGACGCTTGTGGCGGCGCGTAAGGCTCAATCACGCTTTCCCCTTCGGCGTCATTGGTCAGGGGCTTGATCCGGTGCGCGTCAAACCGTCCATCCCATCCGGTACCCAATACGTCTTGTGCTGTGGCCACATCCATGTGCCCGCTCACCCAGTCTGACATCTGATCTGGCGTCAGGATCACCGGCATCCGGTTGTGAATATGGGCAATCTGCGGCGATGGCTCGCGCGTCAGGATCACACAGCCTTGCCCGTCCTGCGACCGGAACCCGGCGAAAAACAGCACCGGCGCATTGCGTTTCACAGTGATGAACATCGGCTCTTTGCGCCCCGAGGCGGTGCTCCATTCAAAATACCCGACCGCCGGGATCATGCAGCGGCCATTCTCCCAACGGTCTTTCCAGAACCCGTTGTTTTCAATCTTGGCATTGATCAGCCCGCGCCCGCCCGTTGGAGTGATCTGCCAATTGGCCGATGTCAGCTGCGGCGCGTCCCCTTGCTGCACCACAAGGGCGATACGGTTCGTGGGCCGGATATGATAGCCGCCTTTGGGTGCCTCGGCCGTGTCATCCACCGTCGCACCGGGGCTTAAAAACCCCTCAACAATCTCAAGCATCTGCGCTTGGGTCAGATCACCGGCTGCAAAACGTCCACACATGCAGGCATCATAAACCCGGTAACGCGGGCAGTTCCAGCCCGTGGGCGCGCGCCAGGTCACTCTCTCTCACAGAGCGCGGGCGATGCGCGATGAATTCGCTGGCA
Organism: Roseovarius sp.; assembly: GCA_045106595.1. Taxonomy (GTDB): domain Bacteria; phylum Pseudomonadota; class Alphaproteobacteria; order Rhodobacterales; family Rhodobacteraceae; genus Roseovarius. The sequence goes on from JBGCEW010000040.1 coordinate 4,056, forward strand.
CCACACGCAGGCAGACCCAGCGCTGCAATCAGCGCGCTGTCGTAATGACCGTTCAGCAACCAAATGCCTTCAGCTGCCAGTTTGTCACGTGCGCCGCCGCCCCCATCAGCGCGCAGCCGGCGCATGAAATCCTTCTGCTGGGCCACGGCCTCGATCACATCGCGGGCAATCACCCGACCCTGCACTTCGCGCAGCAGCTGCATCACGCGGGCATTGCCCGAAGCGCCGGCAAACACGCGGTCCACCGCATCTTCGGGCACAGTTGACCAGAAATTGCGCGGATAGGGATGATCCACCAGCAGCCACAGAATATGCTGAAACCCTTCGGCGGAAATGGATTTCTTGGCGTCCTTGTTCTGGCTGACACTCAGACAGGCAGGCCGGGCCACAATCAGCCCCAGATAGCACCGCGCGCGTGTCTCATCAGCAGCCATCAGAATGCACGGCACGCCCACGGCCTCGGTCGGGATCATCCAGGTTGAGCCCATCGTGTGCTTGATATCCACGTCTTGCCCGCAGATCACCGTATCCAGCCGCCCCTTGGGCAGACGCAACATACTGCGCAGCTCAATCTCAACCCGCGTGCCGATATAGGTCTTTTCAGTTTTCTCCAGCTCGTCATAACTGCGCCGTCCGGTTTTGGGCGTCATGATCACATCATCAATGCACCCGCGCAGCATCTGCGCCACCTTGGCACCCAGCCCCTGCGCACCACCGGCACGCGCCGTGATGTCCTGGGCCAGCTCTGTCAGACGTGGAAAATCCTCATGACCCTCCAGAACCGTGCTGGGCGGGACATTGCGCTTCATGGTTCAGCCGCTGACCGCATGCAGCACCCGCTTGCGCAACGCGCGCGCCACCTGCCCGCCCACGGCCTGCGCCACAGGGGGTGGAAACGCATTGCCGACCTGACGATAGGCGTTGGTTTTGGCGCCGGTGAAATGCCACTCGTCGGGAAAGCCCTGAATGCGCGCCACCATCGGCACGGTCAGGCGCGGCATGCCGTTGTGAAACGGATCAGGCGCTTCGGGGGCAATCGTGCGCCCCTCAACTCCCAAGGTGGCCCAGGCCGCCCGTGCCCGCGTCGGACCCAGATCAGGCCCGCCATGTTTCTTTGATCCGCCCACAATCGTCGGGGCAATCTCATCGGCCTTGTCGGCCCAGTCTTCGGCCCCGCGCCAGCCGCGCTCGGCCATCAGATCGCGCAGCGTTTCGCCCACGGTCGGCGGGTTGTGCGGGTTTGGATCAGGCCAATCAAAATGCTCGGCGCGCGCCGTCTCAACCGCGACGATCACCACACGCGGACGCAGCTGCGGCACACCGTAATCAGACGCATTCAGCAGCCGCCAATCGGTTTTATAGCCCAGCTTGCCCAGCTGCGTTTTCAACTTTTCGCGGTAGTCATGAAACACCGCATCCAGAAAACCCCGGACGTTTTCGATCATCACCGCCCGAGGGCGCGCATCATCGATGATATCAATCGCATCGTTGAACAGGTTGCGCTCATCTTGCTCGCCCAGCTGTTTGCCCGCCACGGAAAACGGCGGGCACGGCAATCCACCGGCCAGCAAATCCATACCCTTGTACTGCGCGGCACGGTCCTTGAAGACCCGCATGTCCTGTTCGATCACATTCCAGTCGGGGCGGTTGTGGCGCAGGGTGTTGCAGCAATGCTTGTCAATCTCGACCAGGGCCGTGTGATGAAATCCGGCGCGGTCCAACCCCAGGGCCTGCCCTCCTGCACCTGCACAAAGTTCCACTGATGTCAGCATGCCGCCCGCCCCTTGGTTTCGTCCATTGAACCCATGGCGCGCAGCGGGATCAACCACAAACCGCAGCCAGGGCATATGTTCTTTATTTGTTCTTAACGGGTGAACGCGATCCTGACAAGATGCAGCGCTGCGATGGGTGACGCTTTGGATCAGACTGGAGCGGGTAGAGGGAATCGAACCCTCACCTTAAGCTTGGGAAGCTCGCATGATACCATTTCACCATCCCCGCCCAGAGGGGGCATCCCTAGATCACAGCGTTTTAAACGTCAAGAAACATGCGCGCCTTTATGCCCCGTGCGCCTGTGTGCTTCATGGTGCCGAAACCCAGTGGTTCGCGCTCTTGCAAACCACACTTATCCTCTTGTATTTAAACAAATTAACCATATGTTAGGGCCTTAGGCCAGAATACGGCGTACACAGCGTCTGTGTCTCATTTTGATCCGAAATCCGACCCATTGCGACCACATCCCTGTGGGATGATCTGCCAAGTTTTAGGCAAATACGAGTGAGTGACGGATTTACATGGCCCTGCTTGATGCGATTCTTCCCGGTGAGCGCGACAAAGACTCTGATGCAAACCTGCTTCAGAACCTGCAAGACTATACCTCAATCGCCTTTGCTCTGCTGTGGCAGCGTCAGGCGATCTTTATCGCCACATCCCTGCTGACCGGGTTCTACTTCGATCCTCAAAATGCGGCCATTTTCTATTGCACCATCGTGTTTTGCGAGTTGCAGGACATCATGATTGCGCGCCGCGTCAAGAACATGACCCCCGATGAACATGACGCCATCCGGTCGTCTTTTGTGTGGATCATGCTCAACACGGTGCTCAGCTCATCCGCGATCTGCCTCTATGCTGTGTCGATTGCACTGGCGCAGGAAACCGGGGGGCATTTCACCCCGCTGTTTTTCCTGTTTGCTGCGGCGCTTTTTGCGGCCATGAACAACCACCAGCTGGTGGTCGCGCTCAGCTTGCGGCTGACCATGTATGGCCTGTCGTTTCTGGTGATCGTATGCGCAGATATCTGGATCGAACGCCCGTCCATCGATTCCGATCTGTGGTTGCAGTTTTTCACCATCTTGTTTGTGATGTACTTCCTCATCGACTGCTCGATCGTGTTTCTGAAACTCTACCGTCGCAACCTGGCCCACCTTGATGCTCTGCGCCAGGAACATGAACGCACCAAGGCCGCCTATGTGGTCAAATCGCAGTTCATCTCGACCGTCAGCCACGAGTTGCGCACACCGCTGACTTCGATCAAAGGCTCGCTTGATCTGATGTCATGCGGGGCCTTGGGCGAGGTCCCCGAGAAAATGCAAACCATGCTTGAGATTGCCACCAAAAACTCAGAGCGGCTGTCGTGTCTGATTGACGATGTGCTGGATTTGCAAAAGATCGAAGCGGGCGAAATGCAATATACGTTCGAATTCCTCGACGTGCGTCCCCTGCTCGAGGAAGCCGCCCAAAGCAACATGGGTTATGCCAATGCTCACAACGTCACCCTGACGCTGGAAGGGCTGCGCAAAAAGCCGATGCTGATCGAAGGCGATCAGAAACGCCTGATGCAGGTGATGGCCAATATGATCTCGAATGCGGCCAAGTTTTCGCACGAAGGCGATGTGATCACCATTGGTTGCGCGCGCCACAATGACATGATCCGGATCTATGTGCGCGACACCGGCTATGGCATCCCCGAAGGCTCCGAAGACAAGGTGTTCGGACGCTTCAGCCAGCTTGATTCCTCGGATCGTCGCCATGCGCCGGGCAGTGGTCTGGGCATGAATATCTCAAAGGAAATCGTCGAGCATCACAACGGTCAGATCGGCTATACCAGTGTGCTGGGCGAAGGCGCGACCTTTTATGTGGATCTGCCCGAGGCGCACGAGTTTATCTAGCCGCCCCCGCCTCCAGCGGCGTGGCCTGCAACATCAACGGCCCCTCGGGGCGCATCGTGAAGGTCAGCACCGGGCGCGGCACCGGATCAGCGGTGGGCGCAAAGGCCACATCGCGCAGCACCGCGGCCATCAGCACCATGATCTCGGTCTCGGCATATTGCGCGCCGATACACACCCGCGGCCCGTCCCCAAACGGGATAAACTGCCCCCTTGGGTACGTACGGTTCATAAACCGCTCGGGCCGGTAGGCGTTGGGGTCCTCCCACAGCGTGTCATTGCGGTGCAACGAATACACCGGGAAAAACAGCGCATCGCCCTTCTTGAAGGTGATGCCCTTGATCGTCACCGTTTCATCCGCGTCACGGGCAAAAAAGGCCGCCGACGGATACAGCCGCAAGGTCTCATTCAGGTGGGCGCGCAGGGTGTGCATTTGCTGCACATCCTCATAGGTGATCGCACCCGTGGGCCGGATCGCGCGGATTTCATCGCGCACCACATCCTGCATGTCGGGGTATTTCGCCAGCAGATAAAACCCCCAGGCAATCGCATTGGCCGACGTTTCATGCCCGGCCACCACAAACGTCAGCAGGTTGTCGACCGTGGTGTCGATGTCCTCGGCATCCTCTTTCAGCGCCTCAATCATCAGGTCCAGAAAATCCATCGGCTTCGCGCGATTCTGGGCGGTGCGGCTTTCAATCACCTGCCGCGCCAGTGCGCGCATTTCGGTCACCGGCTTGGTGCTTTCCAGCCATTTCTTGCGTGGAATCCATTTGGGCAACTGCATCAGATCAAACAGCGAAATCGACGAGATATAGTTGAAATACCGCATCAGCCCGGCGCGGATCACCGGGGCTGTCACCTCTTGATTGCCCGAAAAGATCACCCGCGAAATATTGGTCAGCGTCGCCGCAGGCGCCATCTGCGTGACATCCACACGGCCGGGGTAGTCTTGCATCGATCCCGCCACCTCGTGGCCTGTGGCAGAGAAATGTTGCGCCAGCATCGGCAGGTTTCGCGCTGCAAACAAAGGCGAATACCGCTTGCGCTGAGCGCGCCACTTCTCGCCTTCGGACAGGATCAGCCCGTTGCCCACCGCCGAACCGATGATGTCCTTGGTGAACTTGGCCTTGTGAAAACTGCGCCCCGCCCCCACCAGCAATTCGGTGATAATCTCGGGGTCACACAGGTAATGAATGTTCAGCGGTCCGCGCAAATAGGTCTGATGCAGGGTCTCTTGCGGGATCACCTCCAGCATGTTGCGCCCGGCCAGCTTGGCAAATTGCAGCAGCCCGACCGGCGCTGTGGCCAGCTTGGCAGCAATCGGCAACCTGTCCATGTCCGTGTCCGGTCCCGTATCCGCAGTGGACCCGGTGTCGATGTCAGTACTCGAAAGGTTATTCATCCCCAAATCGCCCCATACGATGTGCCGAATCCAACCCAACGGACCACATCACAGCATCACAAAACCTGGTAATTCACTTGGACAAAGGCACGCGGTCCCGGCACTGCGGGCCCGATTGCGGATGCGGCTCAAACGCACTCAAACGCGCGGCCCATCCTACGCACACAAAAGCGTGGATTAACAAAGGTTAACGACCCGCTACACAATGAGCAAGGCCGCCGTTAAGGGGAATTTCGCAAGGGTTTTAGCTCTGAAGCGCCCAGTGACACCGTCCAAACCGCGTTACACGGGGCCAGGCCGGACGGGCACGCCATATGCTGATGGCTCAACGCGTGCTCAGATAGCTTTCTTCGCCAAACAACTCATGCAGGACACGCTCATAGATGCGTTTTTCTCCGCCCGATTGCTCTGGCATGGGATCGCTCACATCAAAGCTCTTGGCGTATTCGTCATCCTTCAGCAGCTCGGTTTCCAGCTGTTGCACTGCCGACATGGCCTTTTGCAGCGCACAGGCGGCGCCATTGCGCGACAACACCCGCAGCGACACCGGCTTGCCGACCAGAACTTCGATCCGGTCATCGTCGATGTTCTGGCGGATCTGCGCCCCCAGATATTCGCTCATGCTTTCGGGGCTGATGATGAAATCAGAGGTCTTGCGTCCGTGGATGATCAGCAAAAACATCCCGCTGCCGCGATATGAGAACACGCAGTCAAAATCGGTCAGCGCACGTTGTATACAATAGGCCATCTCGTGAATGGCCTCGCGGAAACTGCCGCAACCTGCCAGATCATAGAACATTTCGGCATCATGCAGCATGATCGAAATCGCCTGCGATCCGAACAGCTTGCGCCGCGCCAACTGCGCCACGTAGTTGTCAAATTCGATATACCGCAGGCAGGATTTGGCCCCCTCAATCGACAGGGGATCATCAAAATTGAACTGCCGGTCTGCGGCGTCTTTTTTCTGGGTGTCATTGGCGTTGTGTTCGGCGGTCTCGACCTCGCGGCGCGCCTGAACCAGCCCGTGCGCGCATTTGATACGGCTGCGCAACTCCAGAAAATCAAACGGTTTATTCACATAATCTGACGCACCCTCAAGGAAGGCCAGATCGATGTACTGGCGGTCGTCCATCGCCGTCAGCATCAAGGTGGGGGTGTCTTTGTACTCGGGCAGAACCCGGATTTGACGCAGCAGCTCAATCCCGTCCATGCCCGGCATCTGAATGTCCAGCAACATGCAATCAAACGGATGCTCGCTGTCCATCACAATCTCAAGCGCATCCATCGCCGAGCTTGCGATCTCAACATGGTAGCTTTCCAGCGTTTCCAATGCGGTTTTCACCAGCTCAAGAATGCTCAGCTCGTCGTCCACAACAAGAATACGGAACTTGGTCCGTTTCTCATTGGACTGTCCCAGCTTTTCTTTGAACCGTTTGTTGTCTTCTACCGAGGATTTCATCGTTCCACGCCCAACCATTGCAGAGATATAGGCACCTTTATCCTCTCAAACTGTGCTCAATTTGAGGCGTAAGTTCTGCAAATTTGTAGCTTTTTGCCCAAAAACAGGATCAGCCTGTGCATTTCTTTGGGTTTTGGGAAACAACACCAGTGTGGGCAGCCTATTGTTTCCAATCTGGAAACACAGCGCTTTTTCGGGTCAAAGCACGAAATCTGCGGCTGTAAACAACACCGATTGGCTGGCTGTGCCATCAATGGAAAACGGATGACCCACGGGCGTGGCTGTCACTCCCAGTCTGCGGGCCCAGCGCGCCCATATGGCCGGGACAATCCCCAGAATATGCGTCGCGCCGTTGTTCATCGCGGTTTGGCTCATGCCCTGAAACAGCAGCGCCTGCACCATCTGCCGGTCGCGGGCGGGCACGTCTCTGGTCAGGAAAAACCGCGTGGCTTCCCAGACGCCGTGCTCGACCGGGGCGGGGAAAAACAACACCTCGTTGGGCAGGTCGTCCAGAATGCCCAGCTGTGCATCGCGCAGCATATAGCTGTAAACCCCGCAGCGCGCCGTGGTCGGCAACATCCGCACACCGCCCAGAATACGGCCCTTGTCGTGCACAATCACCCAGCGGGCAAACGGCGTGTCATACTGGTCAAATTCCATCCCATCGGCTTCCGAGACACTCCATCCCAGATCATCCAGAAAAATCTCTTTTCGGGCTTCCAGATAGCGGATGAACAACGCGCCATGACGGGCCATATCACGCATCGTGACGGTCACGGTCTGAACCGTGCCCTGTCTTGCTTGCGCAATCAGTTCAATCGCTTTGGACTGGTTTGACCCTTGCGGTTTACTCACGAAATCCGTGAGATCCGCCATTGGATCGTCCAGGCAAAACGTTGATTTCAGGTCTGGAGCAGCCGGAAACGGCCTCCACGTGCGGTTCATTGTAAGTCGCTATTTCTCGTTCCAGTCCTATATATATGACTGAGACTCCCATCCAGAGTCTACTGAATTCTTAATAAGCTGTTAACTTTTGCCCCCGCGAGAGCGCCTCGCAAGGGTTTGAAATAGCACAAAATTACTTGACGCTGCGTCAGCCATAGGGCCTCAGACACGTCTGTTTCACCCCGCCTGGGCCGCGTTCCCGAACAGAGTTTGCCATGTGGTCAGCGCCGTTTTCAGCTGCGCTTCGGGCAGGGCCACAACCACCCGTGCTGTGCGGTCAAAGACCAGCAAAACCTGCACATCCGCCCCAAATGCAAAGGCCCGGCACTGTGGGTCATTGCGGGTCAGACGGCGCATATCACTGGTGTCTTTTGCATCCTCGGCCAGCCGCGTGTCCAACCGGCGCAGTGCCTCAAACACACCTGCCCCCGGATCATAGGCCACGGGCTCTTCGCCCTGAGCGTGATAAATCCAGCCTTTTGAACCCGCATGCACGCTTTCCAGGAACTGTTTCATACGGTTTCCCAGCTGCGTCGTGGTGCCGAATCCTGCCAGACGGGTCGCAGTACAGGCCGATGCACTGGTCACGCTGTGGCCCGCGCGCCCCGCATGATGCAGCGTCAACGGCCCCGACCGTGCACTCAGCGCCTTCAACGCCTCGGCATAACGGCGCGCCACGTCATCGGGGTCAGCATCGCCGGTTGTGCCAGCCTCAATGACCTGACCGTCAATGCTCAGCCGGATCAGGCGGCGGTTTGACAGCACCAGATCGGCACAGGTCGTGCCATCGCACATCAGCACCACCCGGCGCGGCAATACCGTTTCGTCAATCTCAAAGCGCAGCATCGCAATCAGGGCCGCAAAATCAGCCGCGTGTCGCTGGGGGGCGGGGCGCAGCACATCGTGCGGTCCGGCCGCACGTTCCAACACAGCGCGCAGCTGTCGAGTGGTGGCATCGCAGGTGGCCTGCCTGATCTGAGCCGCGGACCGCATCACGCAGCCTGCGCCATATCAGACAGGATTTGCTGCGCGGCCTGCGTGATCTGAGGGATCTCCGAGGCGCTGTCACAGATGCAGCACACAATATCGGCGTTGCCTGCGCGCGAACGCACAAAGACGCGCACCTCGTCCGGGGTGGCCACAACCACCAGATCATTGCCCTCAGACATCAGGTCGGTCATCAGATCGGACAGCTGGAAATTCTCCACCGCCTGACGCAATACATCCTCCAGATAATCCTGTTTGTAACTGCGCGCCGCACTGGTGCGCAGGGCCAACCCGGTAGACATGTCACCAAAGGACACCAGCGAACAGCCGGGCACCTGGTGGCGCAAATCATCCAGACGATCTGAGAGGGTCATTCCATGCTCCTGCGGGGACGTGCGCCCGCGTTAAAGGTTCACTGTACCACCCGACCCCGGACGTGCCGTGCGACCGCGCATCTGGGTCAGAACCCGCACACGTTTGGGCATCACACTGGTGGCACCATACGCCACAGGGGCTGCGCGCTCGGGCATCTGGGCTGCGGGCTGCGGGGTGGGCGCAGCGGTGGGCGCAGCGGTGGGCACGTGGGCGACGGTGTCTGGCTTGGGCTGCGCTTCAATTTTGCGGGCTGCGGGCTGCGGGGTGGCCTGTGCAGCCACATCCGGCGTTTTCGGCACATCTTGTTGACCAGCCTGTTGTCCGGCCTGTTGTCCGGTCTCTTGCACACGCGCAGGCGGCGACATCAGCAGCTCAACCAACGTGTCAATGAACGGACCGGCACCGCTGGCCTCCCATTCGGCTTCGTCATCTCCTGCGGCAATCGCATCAATGATCGACAGCGGGAACACATGCTGAAACTGCCCCTTGGTTTCCTTGCGCACCCGCATCATCACGCGGTCCAGATCGCGCGCGCTGCCCAGCTTGTCGACTTGTGTGACCAGCAGAATATTGGCGCCGTTGGTGCGTTCGGAAATGCTTTCCCATGTGGCGGCCTCGCTTTGGCGCCAGGCCTGCGTGGCTTGGGTACACCACACCACGCTGTCCACGTCGTCCATCACCGACAACCACACATCCGATGACATGTTGGGATCCGAAATGCCGGGCATGTCGATCAGATCACAAATCTCCAGTGTCTCCGACGGGTTGAACAGCCGGATCATCCGCGTGTCTTCGATCCGCACCTGATCAATGGCATCCAGCGCAATCGGGGTCTCAACCCCGTCATGGCCCACCGCAAAGGCGGCACTGGGACCGTGGCTGATCCAAACTGGAGGCAGACGCGTCGCTGTCACCTTTACCGGCAAAGGCGCATCCCCCAAGAACAACTTGGACAAGGTGCTTTTGCCTGCACTGAATTCACCCATCAACGCCAGGCGGGTTTTCCGGGGGGGCTGTCCCATGGGGGGCTGCATATCACTCACTTGGGTCGTCTCCTTGGTCATGTCGCGATGGCGCGCAAGCTGACCAGCGCGCTTTCCAGCATGTCATTGCGTCTTTGATCTTCGGCACTGTCGAACAACTGCTTTGCCTGAGCAGAGCCATGCGCCCCATCGCTGAGATCGGACAGAATACTGCCCTGCTCGTTCAGCAACCGCGTCAGTTCGGCGGTCATATCGGCGCGGATATCGCCGGTTTGCACCTCTTTCATCTGATGCATGAAATCTTCGGTTTCGGCGCTGATCAGCGCGCGGAACTGATCGGCAAAGGCCTGATAGCCGCGCGTGCGCCGCCACCAGCTGGTCCACCAACCGCCGCTGAAATCCAAGGCAATCGTCTGACCCAACGCCACCGGCGAGCGCAGCTGAGGCGCCTCGGGCACGGCAATCTGAATGCCCTCAACCGCCTGACCAAACCCGCGATACAGCAGATGCGCACAATCGGTGACAGCGGCCTCATAGCGGGCACTGGCTGCTTTGCGCACCTTCGAGCCCATCGATGAATACGCCGAGCGTAACAGCAACCGCAGCCCGGCCGGGTCGTATTCCCAGACGTCCTTGTCGCCGTAGCGTTCCAGATGGCTGACCAGCGAATGCGTGGCGCGTTCCACAAACGTCAGATGCGCGCGGTCTGCGCGTTGGGTGTAATCGTCAAACAGCGTGTCCAGCTCTTCGTCAAACTTCTGCGTGTGGCGCTGGCTGATCGCCTCAAACGCCTGGCGCACTGTGTGCATGCTCAGATCCGAGGCAAACCCCTGACCTTGGATCATCACCGTGCGCGCGGCCTGCTGCGACGTGCCCAGCGCAACGGCGGACGCCGCGATCTTGGACAAAAACGGCGTGCCCAGGGCATCCACAACCTGACGGGACATCGCCCGCATCAGCTGTGGCAGCCCCGACATCTCCCAGATCAGATCGGCCGGCGATTGCTCGATCACCGTGCTGCCCAGCACCGCTTCGGTCATCGACAAAAGCGCCTCGGCACTGGCGTCATGCATCGCGTGCAGATCACCGGTCAGAACCTTGCCGGCCCAATAGGCGCTGCCAAAAATGATCTCGGCGTCTTGTGGGCCATCATGCGTGCGCAGCGTCTCGCGGATCGAAGTCTCGATCTCGGACATTTGGCTGGCCGGGTCGGACAGCTCATCAATGCGGTTCACAAAGATGATCACCTCGCGGGATTTCAGGTTCGAAATCATCCGGATCAGCGCCATGTCCACCGATGTCAGCGCCTGTGTGGCCGACAAAACCACCACGCACACGCGGCTGTCGCGCACGGCCTTGATCGTCACCATTTCGCGCATCATGAAGGTGTCATTCACGCCCGGCGTGTCACGGATGCACAGCCGGAACGGCACGGTCTGACAGTTCAGATACAAATCCGCCGCACGGGTGATATCGGCAAAGCGTCCGTTTTCATCAACCGGCGCGTCCTCCGCCTCTTCGTCAAAATCGTCGCCCAGACAGATGTAGCGTTCCAGCAGGTTCTTGTCGAAGTAGCTATAGTCGTGCTCCTGCCCCATCAGCAGTTCAAAATTCCGGCCCAGCCGCTTGCGTGATTTCGCACGCATCATGTCGATCTGTTCCTGGATTTTGCTCAGTTCATTCTCGGCGCCCGCGCGGCCTGCCAGCTCGCCAATGCGCCCGCCTTTGGTGGTCAGCCGGTCCCATTCCTCTTCGGTCATGAACTGGAACCGCGCCCCGGTTTCAGCGCGTTCTTCCGCCGGACTTAAATGCAGTGATGTCACAACAGACGTCCACGGGTTCACATCCGAGGGCAGCAAATCCGCCCATCCGGCCATCGCATTGATCAACGCCGTCTTGCCCGCCTTGACCTGTCCCAGAACCGTCACGCTGGGCTCGAACAGGGCCAGCTCCTTTTTCAGGCGTTGCACGGTTTTGCGGCTGTCATCACCGCTGACCTGCTCCAGCTGATGCAGTGCCAGTTCCAACTCGGCGGCGCGGTGGGCGAATCCCGCCAGCTGTTCCATCCCAGCCCTCAGATTGCCGGGGCCATCGGCGGTCCGGATTTCTGTTGCGGGTTGAATGTCAGTATCAATATGCATGCGGTACCTGTGTTCGATGCCGGGCAGATCGGCAGAGAGATGACGTATGATTTAGACACGCCTTGCTTGCGTCATAAATGGCAAGGGAATGTGGTCACAATGAGACCGATCTGTGCGGAAAGTTTGATGGGTGTTCGCGTTACAAGCTTTTGTTTTTGTTATGTTTAACAGAAATTTACGCTGGCAAAAACCTAAGACCCACAGCCAAGCAGGGATGTGGTGGCAATGCGGCAATCGACCCGCCTGCGCGCGCCAGTTACACCGCCATTTACACCGCCATTTTGTCAATCAATTCCTTACGCACCTGCAACAACAGCGTGACCGCATCCAGTGCCGCCTCTTCGCCTTGCTCCAGTTGAAACAGCATCAGCATTTCTTCGCTTTCCTGCACGTCGTCGCGTACTGCACCCATCATCGCATCAGCCAGATCATTTGCGTCCAGCACATCCGTCACAGCCGTCATCGCCTGGGCACATCCCTCCAGAATGTGATCGGGCTCGAATGTGCCTGCGCTCTCGATCTGATCAAACAAATTCTGCGCATGGCCCTGCAACACATCGGCCGCCTGCGCAAAGGCATGCGCCACGCCGTCGTCCAGAACCGCATCTTGCATCTGATCGGGGGCAACCGCCAAAGTGGGTGCCGTCTCGGGTGCAGTTTCAGGTACCGCAACAAGGTCCTGCGCACCCAACCCCCGCGAGGCCAGCCGGTCCATAAAGATCCGCGCCTGATCCACATCCGCCTTACGACCCTGACGCACCTGCCGGGTCAAAAGGTCGCTCAGATGTTGCCCGCCGCTTGAAATCCACAAGGTGTCATTCACCGCATCGCTGTGCACGCGCGCGGTGATCCCTTGCAGCGTCGCCACCGGGAACAGCCCCAGAAAATCTTCGGCCACCACCGGTTCCAGCTCGGCAATGCGGTCGGTCAGAACGCCGCGCATCAATTGCTGATCGGCCATCGTCAGCGCCAAAACACTGTGGTCCTTGACCGTGTCGGGCACATGCGCCCACAGCGTGCGTTCTTCCTCGTCAAAGGACTGGCTGCACCAGATCATCACATCCGCGCGTGCCGCAGCGGCCTGCAACGTGGCCCGTTTTTGATCAAAGCTGCCACTCAGCCCAATTTCGATGTAGTCTTGCTGGGTCATCTGCGGGGCGGGCACCTCTTGGCGTGCGCGCACCGCATCACTGGGGCATTCAGCGTCGCGCAGCAGGCCCATCGTTGACAAAACCGACCCGTCAGCGCGCTCGATCAAGGCCCGCTCGCGGGGGCCATAGGTCAGCTCGATCATCGGCAGGTTCAGCGTGCGGCCAATGTGTGGCTGCGCCGACAGCATCTCAATCAGTGCGGATTTCCCGCTGCCTGCATACCCGGTCACAACCACCTGCACAGGCTTGGTCAGATGCGCCAGCAAACGCGCGCCCCAGCGGTCATAGGGCGGCGGCAAATCACCGCGATCCAGAACATGTTCCAGCTCGATCACAACAGGGTCGGGTTTTGGTACGGCAGTCATAGGCCTCTCCCTTTATCCTTCGCCTGCCGCTTTTTTGCGACGTGTCACACGGGCCAGAATGGTGACGGTTTCGGTCTTGCCATCGGCACTGGTGACGTGGGTCCTGTGCGGCGCATCGGGAACCGTCACCGCGCCCTTGTCCAGCACCTTGATCACGCACAACGACATGTTGTCCTGATCGGGATCTTGCAGCTTCATGACCTCTTTGGTCAGCGCAGCACTTATGTCTTCGGCGGTGCCATTGCGCTGAAACCGCAGCACACCGGCGATTTGCTCGTCCGAGATAAACTGCAACCCGTCACTGGCCGCGATCAGGATATCACCCGCCTGCATCACCACCGGGGTCGTGCGGCAATCCACCTGGGCAATCTCGCCGCCAATCAAAACCGAGGTCAGACAGGTCTGATCCGGATAGGCCATCGCCTCGTCACGGCTCATCAGGCCTGCTGAAACCAGATAGTCGATCTGCGCACCCAATGCGTGGTTTTCATTCAACCGGGTCAGCTCGCCTGCGCGAAACAGATACAGCGGAGAATCCCCGACCGATACCCAATACAGCCGATCTTCGATCAACACAGGCGCCAGCAATGTGGCCCCCATGCCTTCGGCCTTGGGGTGCTGGCGGGCGTAATGCCCAACGCAGGCGTTGGCGTGTTTCGCCGCACCGCGCAGAACATCCGCGATGCGCGGCTCCAACAGATCCGGGTCGCCTGATTCCAGCTTTAGCTCGCTAAAGACTTCGGTGACGACAATCTTGCTGGCCACGTCGCCCGCCGCATGTCCACCCATGCCATCGGCCAACACCACAAAGCCAAATGGCTGGCCTTTGGGAAAATCCGAGACAACCGCATCTTCCTGGCGCGCGCGCTGGCCCAGGTCGATGACCATGGCCGTGTCGTATGTCAGATCAGTTGAGGCTGGCATGGGCCCGGCCCGCATTCTGGGTCTGGTCTTCCCAGGAAAAATCTGGCCCGCACAGCGGCACAAACCGCAGCGTGGTTTCGCCCACATCAATCAGATCGCCCGCAGACAACTCTTCGGTGCTCAGCACGGGGCGGTCATTGCGCCGCACGATGTTGGCCTTGCCACCATGCCCGACATAAAAGCTTTTCTGCCGTGGGTCATAGGCGATCGAGGCATGGTTCTCGCGCGAAATACTGTTGTCGCCGAAATCCAGTCGTATCGTTTGATCCGCGCCACGCCCGATGGTGCTGACGCCGTGAAACAAGGTAAACGCCGATCCGCGCCCCTGGCCCTCGACCACCATCAGCCACCCGACGGGGAACTGTGTGCAGGGTGCTGCGCTGGCTTCGTCTTTTTCGGCCATCGGATCGGCATCATTGCCCATATCCGTGTTGAACCCCAGCAAACGGGTTTTCACCCGGCCGTGGCCGCCTCGTCCGCGCCCAACCGCAGGGGGTGGCACGGCAACGGGGGCCTCTGCCACAGGGGCCGCTTCAGGCTGTACAACAGGTGCGTTGACGGGTGCAGAGGCCGCAAATGGCTCCGCAGGTTGTGCAGATTGTGCTGTATCTGCCTGGTCCGAGGCCGCCTGCATCACATTGCTCAGCGTTTGATCCGGCGTGTGGTCTGACACCAGAACCCGGTCAATGTCCGCAGGTGTGTTTGGCGTGGCATCCGCTTTAGGGGCATCTGCTTCAGGCGCAGCTGTCTCAGAGGCAGATGTGGGCACTGTCATAGGCTTGCCCAGAACCAGCTTGGTTGGCTTGCGCTCAGCACTCTGGGCTTGGGGGGCCTGCTCGGCCACAGGCGCGGCTTCAGGCTCAGGTGCAGGCTCAGACGCAGCCTCTGCCACAGGGCCGTCCACTATCTCAACCGCGGCCTCGGGCATAAACACGCCCTCATCATCCTTGGCGAAAAACGCTGCAATCTCATCGGTCACATCTGTGTGCGCAGGCTGTGTGGGCGCGGCAGACGTCTCAGCCACAAAAGGCTCCGTTACAGAAGGCTCCGTTGCAGAAGGCCCCGTTACAGAACGCTCTGTCACAGGAACCTCAACCACAGGCGCTTCGGTCACAGTATCCTGCGCAGCCTCGCCTTCCATCTGGCGCTTTTCGCCGATGATCTCACGGATAAATTTCATCCCAATTCCTTTCAGTGCGAGGCCGCAACGACCGTGCGTTTCTTTTGTCCCGTCAACCGGCTGAACGCCCGCAACAGCGCCGAGCCCGAACCTTCGTGCCTATCAGCCCCGCATGAGACGTCATCCTGATCGGTCTCCTGCACCCGGTCCGCGGTCTTGCATTCAGCGGCGCGTTTGCTTTTCAACCGCTCTTTGTCATTTTCTTTCAACCACTTATCCAGATTATCAATGGGCTGCCCAAAGATATCAACAAGTGCATGTTCTTTCTTCTCAACCACCTGCTGGGTCAGCTCCGCCTTGCGTCGCGCCACGGGATCAACCGGTTTGATGTCTTTCATCGTGTCCTTCACCAGTGACGAAATTGCCGCCAAAAGCTCTGGCTCCAGCTCCACCTCAATCTCAGGCTCAACCGATGTGGGCCGGGGGGCGGGTTTGGATTGCACAGCATGTCCGCGGGTCTGATGGGTCTGGGGCACGTATTTCTCCAGTGCTTTGGGGTTGGCGTCTTCCACCTGAGGGTCCTCAACCGGAGCCGCCTCAACCTGAACCACCTCAGCCTGCGCCTCTACAGGCACCTCCGCCGGGGTCTTCAACGCATCCAGCCACTCTTGGGCGGATTGAAAGCGGTCATCTTGTGAAATGCACAGCGCCCGGTCCACAGCCGCCAAAAAGCCTGCGTCAAACGGACGGTTGCCCCCCAGCAAAGGCCGGTACGGGTCGTCCTTGCCCGACGACAATGCCGCCACGCGTTTCTGACAATCAGGCGGCGCATAGCCGGTGATCAGATGATAAAACGTGGCGCCCAGCGAATAGATATCGCTCGAGGCGCGCTGCTTGCCATCGGTGTAGTAAAATTCATGTGGGGAATAGCCATCTTTCACCGACATCACCGTCGACAACGCACGGGTCTGGCGCGCGGCCTCTTCGCGGGCAGCGCCAAAATCGATCAGCGTCAGCTTGTCATTGGCATCCAGCAGGATGTTGTCGGGTGAAATATCACGGTGCAGCATGCCCAGATCATGCAGGTAATCCAGCGCGCTCAGCGTGTCAGCCAGCAAATCGGTGATCAAACTTTCGGTCAGCCGTCCGGGGTCCATGTCCAGCATGCTCAGCAGGTCCATGCCATCGACAAAATCCATCGCAATATAGGCTGTGTTGTTCTCTTGGAACACCTGATGCACCTTGACGATATTGGGATGGTCCAGCTTGGCCATGCGCAGGGCTTCGCGCAGGAAACTGCGGATCACGGTCTGAAACCGGTCCTGATAGCCGGGCTTGCGCGGGCGCACTTCGCCACTGATGCGGCGGCAGATCGTGCTGGGGAAACATTCCTTGATGACCACGCGGCGTTCCAGGCTGTCGCGGGCCAGATAGGTCATGCCGAACCCACCGTCGATCAGGTGATGTTCAATCGTGTACTGACCATACAAAAGCGCATGGCCTGACACCAATTCGTCAGACGTGAACTCACACAGATTTGTCGCGTTGCTTTGCACTGTTTTGGTCTTTCCCCAAGGCTTTTGAAAACCGAAATCGCACTCACGTCTCACCGATACACAAATAAGGGATGCCCGAAGAATGTGATCAGAACGTGGCCACAATGGTCCAAAGCAACGGCAATCCGTGACAACTTGGGACGAATGTTGTCACAATTTGAACGGCAGGCCTTGATGTTCAGGCGCAAACCCGTTGCTCCGTGCCGGTTTCACCGCTAGAGACACCTCCAGTTCCGGCCTGCCTGCGCGGCCCTGTCACTGCCACAATTGGACCTGCCTATGCCTATCACCCCCCTGCCCCTGATCCCGGCCCGTTGCTCTGGGTGGGTGGTTCGATGACCCGCTTTGCGCAGCTTGATGCCTTTCGCCGCAGCGCCGGTATTGTCCGTCTGATCGGCCATCGCGGCGCGCGCGGCATCATGCCTGAAAACACGATTGAGGGGTTTGAGTTCACCTTGTCACTGGGCGTCAAGGCGCTGGAGTTTGACGTGGTGCTGACCCGCGACACCGTTCCGGTGATCACTCACAATCATCATCTCTCGGCGGCCTTCACCCGCGACGCCACCGGCGCCTTTCTGACCGGGCCCGAACCGCGCGTGGCTGATCTGACGCTGGAGCAATTGCGCAGCTATGATGTGGGCGGGCAGGATCCGCAGGCGGCCTATGGTCAGCGGTTCCCGGATCAGGCGTATCTCAGCAACATTCGCACCCCAACCCTGGCCGAGCTGATGCACCTGGTGCAGCGCCCGGCTTATGCGGATGTGGCATTGTTGCTGGAGCTCAAGGCCGACCCCGCCCAGCATGATGACCCGGCGGCGCGGGCCGCCTTTGTGACCCGGGTGATTGCCCAAGTGCGCCACCACGCGCTTGCCTCGCGCACCGTCCTGCACAGCTTTGACTGGGCCTTGCTGGATGAATGTCGCCGTCAGGCACCTGATCTGCCGACCTCTTATTTGTCAGAAGTCACGATTGCGCCGGGCGAAGACGTGCCTGATCCCACGTTGCCCGATCTCAGTCAGCTGAAAACATCCATTCCGCAGGCCGTGGCCGATGCGGGCGGGCAGATGTGGTGCCCCTTCTATCTGGATGTCACCCCGGATGCCGTGGCCGAGGCGCATGATCTGGGCCTTCTGGTGCAAACATGGACAGTCAACCTGCCCCGCGACATCGAGGCGATGATTGATGCAGGCGTCGATGGCATCTGCACGGATTATCCGGGCCGGGTGCAGCGCCATTTGCAGGCGCGGGGGTTGCGCTGGACGGACCAGGGCGACACCTGAGCGTTGCCCGCAGCCGGGGGCTGTGTGCGTCTCAGCCTGCTGTGCTGTCACCGTGCCCGATGATTTTGCTTGCGCCCTGTCGCCGGATCGGGTGCAACTTCCGACACCGCTCCTGATCAACGGTTCAGCCCATGCCCAGCTCGATGATATCCGCCGCCTTTGTTGCCGCCATGGTGGGCTACGGTGCATCTGTGGCCATCGTATTGGCCGCCGCCCAGGCCCTGGGCGCGAACCCTGCGCAGGCGGCGTCCTGGCTGGCCGCCGTTTCCATCGCCAAGGGCTTGGGCATGGCGCTGCTCAGCATCTGGACACGCATGCCCGTGGTGCTGGCCTGGTCCACACCGGGGGCTGCATTGATTGCCACCACGGTCGGCATTTCAATGCCTCAGGCCGTGGGGGCGTTCATGTTTGCCGCAGCTCTTTTGGTGATCACGGCACTGCTGCCGCCCGTGCGCCGCGCTGTCAGCGCCATTCCCGATGGGGTGGCCGGTGCGATGCTGGCGGGCGTTTTGTTGCCCTTTTGCATGGCGGCGGCCAGCTATGCGGGTACGGATCCCAGATTTGCCCTGCCCATCATCGCCGCGTTCTTTGTGGTGCGCATGATCAACCCGTTGATGGCCGCCATTGCTGCGCTGGTCATCGGGCTTGGCCTGGGCTTTGTGCTGACGGGTGCACAGGTGCCGCGTCTGGATGTCCCGCTTAATCCATTTGTGCTGATCCTGCCCGAATTTGCCCCTGCCGTTTTGTTGGGTTTGGGCCTGCCGTTGTATCTGGTCACTATGGCATCGCAAAACCTGCCCGGCTTTGCTGTGATGCGCGCCAATGGATATACGCCGCCAGTGCGTCAGGCGCTGATGGTGACGGGCATCGGCTCGGGTTTGTCGGCGCTTTTGGGGGCGCATACGCATTGTATGGCTGCGATCACCGCGTCGCTGTGTATTGGCGATGATGTGCATCCCGATCGCGATCAGCGCTGGAAAGTGGGCGTGGTCCAGGGCGTGATCTGGATCGTGCTGGGCTTTCTGGGGCCGTTCATCACTCAGGTGATTTTGGCGCTGCCTGCGTCTGTCATTGGAACGGTCGCAGGGCTTGCTCTGATCTCGCCGTTTCTGGGGGCGGTGCAGACAGCCTTTACCCCCGAACCAACGCGGTTTGCCGCTGCTGTGACTTTGATCACGACCGCATCGGGGGTGGTGCTGTTTGGCATCGGGGCCGCGTTTTGGGGGCTGCTGGCAGGTATCTTGGTGGTAATTGCGGACCGGGTTGTGGCGCGCTAAGACGCCGCCGCGCCTATGACTTTTCCAGTCACCCGCCCGATAACATTTCCGGTGACATTCCCGATCACACGCCTGGTGACACGCACAGTGACACTACCCGAGACATACCCGGTGACACTGCACTGTAGACATGTCAAATATGACAGGTCTAAAATGACATGTCTTGGTAGACGTGTAAAATATGACATGTCAACGCCAGCGCTCAGCTCAGCGCACTACATTGCCCGGACAGCACCAAACACACGCGCGCCCCAGACCTCTCACCCATATCTGAATCAGAGACTAGCCCCGCCGGCGTCTGCGCCGTCCACCGCCTGTGCTGTCATCGCCCTTGGTGTTGAAATTCACCTCCGGCAGCGTCACAATCCCGCGCAAAATCGGGAACGGCTCAACGGAATTGGGAATGTTCGAGGCATTCACGAAATGCTCCTGGAACCGAGGCTCAATCGCCGTCTCGATCTTGTGGATCTTATGCACAGTGTCCTCAATCTCATCACGTGCATCGCAATTGAGCAGCGCAATCCGTGCGCCTGTCCCGGCCGCATTGCCCGCGCTGGTCACCTTGTCCAACAGCGCATCAGGGATCATCCCCAGAACCATCGCATGTTTCGGGCTGATATGGGCACCAAAGGCCCCGGCCAGAACCACACGGTCCACCTCGTCGACACCGAATTTGTCCATCAGCAGACGTGCCCCGGAATACAACGCCGCCTTCGCCATCTGAATCTCGCGAATATCGCGGTTCGTCACGGTGATGACCGGCCCACCATCGGCACTGCCATCCCAGACCATATAACTATACGTCCGCCCATCCAGAAAACAGCGCTCTGATCCGGTTTGCTCGGGCGACCCGATCAGGCCGGGGCCGTCCAATATGCCATTGATCCGCATCTCGGCGACCATCTCGATGATGCCCGAGCCGCAAATGCCCGTGATGCCCGTGGCCGCCGTGGCCTCGGCAAAGGCCGGATCATCCGACCACAAATCACTGCCAATCACCTTGAACCGGCAGTCTTTGGTTTCAGGATCAATCTCAACCCGCTCAATCGCGCCGGGGGCTGCCCGCTGCCCCGATGAAATTTGCGCGCCTTCAAACGCAGGTCCCGTCGGCGACGAACAGGCCAGAACCTTGTCCTTGTTGCCCAACAGGATTTCCGCATTGGTGCCCACATCCACCACCAGAACCAAATCCTCAGACTTGTTCGGGGCCTCGCTCAGCGCCACCGCGGCGGCATCCGCGCCCACATGACCCGCAATGCACGGCAGGATATACGCCCGCGCGCGCGGATGCAGCTCCAGATCCAACTCCGAGGCTTGCAGGTTCATCGCACTTGACGTGCCCAGCGCAAACGGCGCCTGACCCAGCTCGAACGGATCAATGCCCAAAAACAAATGGTGCATCACCGGGTTGCACACAAACACCGCATCCACGATCAGACCCTTGTCGATGCCCGCTTCTTCGGCGATCTGGTCAAACAGCGCGTTCATTCCTTCGCGCACGGCCACGGTCATTTCACCGGCCCCGCCGTCGTTCATCATCGAATAGCTGACCCGGCTCATCAAATCCTCACCAAAGCGGATTTGCGGGTTCATAATCCCCGACGAGGCCACAACCTCGCCCTCGCTCAGATCACACAGATGCGCCGCAATGGTGGTCGATCCCAGATCCACGGCCAGGCCATAAATCTTACCTTCATAAAACCCTGGCCAGACCTGCATAATACGGGGTGCTGCGCCGTCATTGCCCTGATGCACCGCCACGGTCACCTTCCACTGCCCCTTGCGCAGGATCGGTTGCAACCCGTGCAAAATACTCAGATCAGCGGTGACATCTTTCAGGTCCCATTGCTCGTGCAATGCGCTCACCAGCCGCTCCAGATCGCCCGAGGGCTCGTGCATGTCGGGCTCTTCCACCTCGACATAATACATCCGCACCGATGGGTTCATGACAATGTCGCGCGCCTCGGCCCGTTTGCGCACAACCTGTTTGTGCACCTGGCTGGTGGCGGGCACATCGATCACCACATCGCCCATCACCTGCGCCTGACAGCCCAGCCGCCGGCCTTTGATCAACCCGCGCTTTTCGTCATAGCGCGCCTCAACCTTGTTCCATTCGCTCAGGGCATCATCGGCCACGGTCACACCGTGCTTGGCAAACTCGCCGTAACCCGGTGTGATCTGACACTTCGAGCAGATCCCCCGCCCGCCACAAACCGAATCCAGATCAACGCCCAGTTGACGCGCAGCGGTTAAAACCGGCGTGCCTTTGGGAAAATGCCCGCGCTTGCCAGAGGGGGTGAAAACAACCAGTGGATCATCGTTTGACATCTATCGATTCCATGTTGGGGACCAAGTTAGCGCAGACCATAATCCAATCGCGCAAAAGGAACAGGGCAATGGCGGCAAAAAACAGCGATCAAACGGCATTCCGTCGCGCTCAGGACCCGCTGAACCAATTGCGCCGCAAGGTCCAAACGCCTATCACGCGGTGCAGCACGCCCTTTTAGCGAAAGCACAGTCATGACCCGGCCCGACGGAACCGTTGCGATCCTGCCCACCACGATGAAACTGGGCTGGAGCCCTGCCCAGATTGCGCTGGATGATCTGGTCTGGCCTTTGGGTCAGCCCGATGCCCTGAAGGGCGGTCGGCTCGCGGATCTGCAGGCGCACGATCACCTGATCGTCTTTCCCCGCGAAACCCTGCATATCCGCCCCAGCTTTGGCACCCGCGCCAAAATCTCGGTCATGATCATGGAGCCTGCCGCCATTCACGGCACCCATATGACCGCCCTGCGCGTGACATGGCGCCGCTTTCACAAGGTGCTCAGCAGTGATGAGGCGCTGATTGCCGCCATCCCAAACGGTGTCTTTTTTCCCTTCGGCAGCACCTGGGTGCCGGGCTGGCGTGATCTCGATACGACCAAGTCCAAAATGTGCTCGCTCATTGCCTCGTCCAAACGCTCGCAAACCGGTCATGTCCTGCGCCATGCCGTGGCTGACCAGATCACCGCCCAAGCCCTCGATGTTGACCTGCTGGGCGGTGGCTATGCGCCCTTTGGCGACAAATCTGATGGGTTGGCGCCGTACCGCTATTCTGTGGTGATCGAAAACGTGGCCGAGCCGAATTACTTCACCGAGAAACTGGTGGATGCCATCTTGTGCAACACCATTCCCATCTACTGGGGCTGTCCCAACATTGACCGCTTCTTTGACACCAGCGGCATGGTGATCTGTCAGGATCAGGACGATCTGATGCAGGCCATTCATGCCATGTCCGTTGATGACTACACCGCGCGGCTGGCGCGCATGCCACAGGCCCACACTCAGGCGCAGCTCTATGCTGATTTCTACGGACGGGCCGCACGCGCCGTGCTGGGCCAGACGCCAT
Source organism: Roseovarius sp. (assembly GCA_045106595.1). GTDB lineage: Bacteria > Pseudomonadota > Alphaproteobacteria > Rhodobacterales > Rhodobacteraceae > Roseovarius. The sequence goes on from JBGCEW010000040.1 coordinate 27,077, forward strand.
AACGGGTGTGGCATCCGCGAACCGGCGCCGCTTTCGCGACCCTCTCACACCAAACGGGCCACAGCATTTACGCCGCGGCCCGATGTCTCTCAAACTGTCACAACGCGGCCTATTCGCCCGGAATAACCGTCTGGTCATCCGCTTTGCCGAACCGTGCCTTCAGGCTGGCCATCAGCGGCTTATAGGCCTTGGGTGTGAATGCATAGCCAATCTGCCCGCGCAGACCTGCGCCCATTTTGTCACTGACACCCAGCGGACCATTGCAGGGGCCAGGCAGATAGTAAGTGCCAAATGCCTGATCAAAGATGCAAAAGAACTCGCCAAAGTTCTTGTCAAACGCCTTTTCCTCGGCCGAATGATGCCAGCGGTGCATCGCAGGCGACACCATGATCTTGCCGAACTTGCCATAGGTCCACGGCACGTCCGCGTGAATGAAATGCCCGTAATAGCCCCGCAGCATCGCGTTAAACAGGATCGCATAGACCGGGAACCCCATCAGCAGCATTGTCACCATACCCACGCCGCGCATGGTCAGCAGGTTGATCGGATGCCAGCGCGACGCCGTCAGCCAGGTCACCTCGGTGTCCGAATGATGCACCGCATGGGCTGGCCAAAACACCTTGGTGTGGTCCAGCCGGTGCCGCCAATAATGAAAGAAGTCTCCGATGAACACGGCCGCAAACAGCGTCAGCACCATCGGCACCCCGTCCCAGAAGGCGGTCGGGATCAAAAACAGATCGCGCCCGGTCAGAAACCCATGAATGGCCGTCACATACACCGCCACAAACGGCGCCGAGAAAATCACATTGAACGACATGATCTTTAGCGTCAGCACCATCTCGGGGATGGCGCGCAGCATATCAACCACCAGCGCGCGCCCCTTCACCAGATAGGCCAGGCACAAAAAGAACAGGCCCGGCACCATCAGATACTGGAACGCTTTCAACAGGTTCGTGCCGCTTTCAATCAGCAGCGAAATAACCCAATCCATAGTATTACCCTCGTGTCAGCGGCCCTGTTCCGGGCCTTTATTGCGCTTTGTTTCCACCTCGGTAACAATGATTTACGGCCACATTAGGGCCTCATGCCGGCAGGTTTGGCGCATGTTCGCCCCCCCCCCTGAAACCGCAAAACCGCCCAGGCGTGTGCCCGGACGGTTCCAAAACGAGACGCGCATGTAAGGGCGCGATGAGTGGGCGGCTTAGCCCGCGATCAGCCCCATCTGCTCCAGCTTCAGGATCACCTGATGCGCGCAGTTGTCCACTTCGACATTCTCGGTCTCAACCCGCAACTCAGGGGCCTCAGGCACATCGTAAGGGTCTGAAATCCCTGTGAATTCCTTGATCTTGCCTTCGCGCGCCAGCTTGTACAGCCCCTTGCGGTCGCGGCGTTCACATTCCTCAATCGACGTCGCCACATGGCACTCAACAAAGGCCCCAAAGGCTTCGATGTCCTCGCGCACAGCCCGGCGCGTTGTGGCATAAGGTGCGATTGGCGCGCAAATTGCGATACCACCGTTCTTGGTGATCTCCGACGCCACATAGCCGATCCGGCGAATGTTCAGATCGCGGTGTTCTTTGGAAAAGCCCAGCTCGCTCGACAGGTTTTTACGCACGATGTCGCCGTCCAGCAACGTCACCGGACGCCCGCCCATTTCCATCAGCTTGACCATCAGAGCATTGGCAATCGTCGACTTGCCCGACCCCGAGAACCCGGTGAAGAACACGGTAAAGCCCTGCTTGGACCGTGGCGGGCGCGTCTTGCGCAGTTCCTTGACCACTTCGGGAAAGCTGAACCATTCAGGGATCTCCAGACCCTCGGCCAGACGGCGGCGCAATTCCGTCCCCGAGATGTTCAGGATCGTGACATTCTCTTTGTCCTCGATCTCGTCATTCGGCTCGTATTGCGCGCGCTCCTGCACATAGACCATGTGCTTGAAATCAACCATTTCACAGCCGATCTCAGACTGATGCTCGCGGAACAAATCCTGTGCATCATAGGGCCCGTAGAAATCCTCACCCTTTGAATTCTGCCCCGGCCCTGCGTGATCGCGCCCCACAATGAAATGCGTGCAGCCGTGGTTGGCCCGGATCAGCCCGTGCCACACCGCCTCGCGCGGGCCCGCCATGCGCATCGCCAGGTTCAGCAATGACATTGTGGTGGTCGATCCCGGATATTTGTCCAGCACCGCCTCGTAACAGCGCACGCGGGTAAAGTGGTCCACATCGCCCGGTTTGGTCATGCCCACAACCGGATGGATCAGCAGGTTGGCCTGCGCTTCTTTGGCGGCGCGGAACGTCAGCTCCTGATGCGCACGGTGCAGCGGGTTGCGGGTTTGAAACGCCACCACTTTGCGCCAGCCCAGCTTGCGGAAATAGGCGCGCAGCTCGTTTGGCGTGTCGCGGCGACCGCGGAAATCATAGTGCACAGGTTGCTGGATGCCCACCACGGGGCCACCCAGATAGACCTTGCCTGCGGTGTTATGCAGGTAATTCACTGCCGGATGCGCATCATCATCGGCCCCAAAAACCTGCGCCGCTTCATGCGCTTTGTTGGGCACCCAACGGTCGGTCACGGTCATCGTCGCCAGAATAACGCCTTCCTGATCGCGCAGCGCAATGTCCTGGCCCAGCTCCAGCCCCTCGGCAAACGCCTCGGACACATCCAGCGTGATCGGCATCGGCCACAGCGCGCCACTGGCCAGACGCATGTTGTCCACAACACCGTTGTAATCGTCTTCCGACAAAAAGCCTTTCAGCGGGTTAAAGCCACCGTTCATCAACAGCTCCAGATCACAAATCTGGCGCGGGGTCAGATCGTGGCTGGTCAGGTCTGCGGCCTCAACTTTCAACTTCTGCGCACTTTCGTGCGACACAAAAAGCTCGGGGATGGGGGCAAGATTGTTCTGCACTAGTCTGGTCCTATCTTTCATGGGGTTAAATCCGCTGGTGGTGCCGGTCAGTTCGGCATGCAGCGCATCATACTCGTCGAATTTTCGGGCTAAGAACTGATCGGTGAGGCGCAGCTTCTCTGCCGCCCCCCGAGGCGTGAGCATATAGGTATAGCGTTGCCGCTTGTCGTGTCCGGGCCGGTCGCTGATCTTGACGAACCCGGCATCGGTGACACGGCGCAGCAGCGCATTCAACCGCCCCAGCGAAATCCCGATCGCCGCCGCAGTCACGCGCTGCGACGCCTCTGGCGCCAGATCCAACTGGCGCAACAGCCGAAAGATCTGGTCTTCCTCATCAAGATTTGGCTTTGTCTGGGCCAAGGGCATCTGCACTGCTCAATATGTGTTCACGGATGAACACATGTCACACCCGGATGCATTTGCATAGAGGGATTTCACCCCACATGGTTAAGAGCGCAAACCGTTGCACGCAGGTCACGATGCCAACGCCCCCCCCAGTTGCCCCCGCGCCCCCGCGCCGATGTCACTGATGTCACTGATGGGAAAACTGCGCGCGGTACTGCGACGGTGTGGTTTTTATCTGCCGCAAAAAGGCCCGCCGCATACGCTCATCATCCTGAAAGCCACAGTCGACGGCAATTGCCTTGATGCCTTTGCGGCTGGCACTCAGCTGATCACGCGCCACGCTCACACGGATGGCTTCGACAGCCTTGGCAGGCGATGTGCCCATCGTGGCCGTATAGTGCCTTGAAAAGTTGCGCGGGCTCATCCCACAAAACGATGCCAGATCTTCCACTGTCATGATCTGGTGCAGGTTTCGGATGATCCAGTCGTGCAGCGCCGTATAGCGCCCTTCGGCGTCCCGCTCTTTCCTGTCCAGCTCAGGGCTGAATTGCGACTGCCCGCCCAGACGCACCATCGGCGTCACCAGGGAGCGTGCCATTTCAATCGCGGCCGGGGCGCCCAGGTCTTCTTCGATGATCGCCAATGCCATGTCGATGCCTGCGGTGATCCCCGCCGAAGTCCAGGCTTTGCCGTCCTTGATATAAATCGGATCAACCTCGACATTCACCTTCGGAAACTGCGCAGCAAGACGGTCACAGTCCTCCCAATGGGTGACAGCGCGGCACCCGTCCAGCAGACCCGTCGCCGCAAGGATCAGTGCACCGGAACACACAGAACACACGCGGTGCGCACGCTGGGACAGCTGCGTCACCTGATCCACAAGATGCGGATCAACACAGGCCGGTATCGCCCCGTCACCGCCCACAATCACAACCGTATGAATGGGCGTGTTGGTGTGTATATCCAGCCAATCGGCCATCACTTCGGTGTCGATGGACAAAACCGTGTTGGTCCCGATCCGTCCACCGTCCAAGGACACAATATGGGTCTGGTATGCCGGGCCCGACTGTGGGTTTTGGCGCGCATGGGTAAACACCTGCAACGGCCCCACCAGATCCAGCAGCACAATGTTCGGGTAAACAATGAACACCACATTCAGCGGATCACGGGGCTTGGCATAAAACGAGGTCATATTGTCATTTATGCCAAATCCACATCTGTTAGTCTATCCTCATCACACGTACACAGGACACCCCGCCATGAGAACACTCGCCGCACTTGTCTTCCCCGGTTTTGAAACGCTGGACTATTTTGGCCCGATCGAAATGCTGGGCAGTCTGACACAAGACATCCAGCTGATCACCGTCGCCAAAGGGCGCGACCCCGTGCCCAGTGTCCACGGTCAACGGATCGTGGTCGACATGACGATTGCTGAAAAAAGCGACTATGATCTGTTGTTTATCCCCGGCGGTGATGCTGCGCTGGACCTGGCAAAAGACGACGCGCTGATGGATTGGATCAGGGATGTCTCGGCCGGGGCAGACCGGGTTATGGCGGTGTGCACGGGCACCGTGCTGCTGGGCATGACAGGGCTGTTGGACGGGCGCAAAGCAACAACCAACAAGATCGATTTCACCAAAACGGTCCCGCTTGCGCCCAATGTCGACTGGGTCAAACAAGCGCGCTGGGTTGAAGACGGCAAATACTTCACGTCCTCCGGGGTATCGGCTGGCATGGATATGTCGCTTGCCGTGATCGCCGATCTGTTTGGCATGGAAACCGCAGATAACATGGCATTGGGCTGTGAATACGAATGGCACAAAGACGCCAGCCGTGATCCCTTCGCCAAAGCAGCAGGCCTGGTCTAAGCCAGCCGCCTTTTGCCGCATCAAAAGCGCACAGCGCGCGCGGTCCCTCTCTCAGGGACGCGCGCGTTTAGCCTTCGGTCTCAGCGATAAACTTTTCCGCATCCAGCGCCGCCATACAGCCCATTCCGGCACTTGTGACCGCCTGACGATAGGTGTGATCGGTCAGATCACCCGCCGCAAACAGCCCCGGAATGGACGTGCGCGTGCTGCCGGCCTCGACCTGCACATATTCGCCGTGGTGCATCTCGACCTTGCCCTTGACCAGCTCGTTTGCCGGCGCGTGGCCAATCGCGATGAACACGCCCTTGCAGGCAATCTCATGTGTCTCGCCCGTTTTTGAATGCTTCACGCGTACGCCCGTGACACCCTTGGGATTGTCATCACCCAGCACCTCGTCCAGCTCATGAAACCACAGCGTTTCAATCTTGGGATGCTTCAGCAACCGGTGCTGCAAAATCTTCTCGGCGCGCAGCTCGTCGCGGCGGTGGATCAACGTGACCTTCGAGGCAAAGTTGGTCAAAAACAACGCCTCTTCCACGGCCGTGTTGCCGCCGCCCACCACAACGATTTCTTCGCCGCGATAGAAAAATCCGTCACATGTTGCACAGGCCGACACGCCAAAGCCCTTGAACGCCTCTTCGCTGTCCAGCCCCAGCCATTTCGCCCGTGCACCCGTCGCCAGGATCACCGCATCTGCGGTATAGACCGCGCCGCTGTCGCCCTTGGCCACAAAGGGCCGCACGCTGACATCCAGATCAGAAATGATATCACCGATGATCTCACAGCCCATCGCCTTGGCGTGGGCCTCCATGCGCACCATCAGATCGGGGCCCTGAACTTCGGTATCACCGGGCCAGTTCTCGACTTCCGTGGTGGTGGTCAGCTGCCCGCCGGGTTCAATCCCCTGCACCAAAACAGGCTCCAGCATGGCGCGGCTGGCATAGACGCCTGCGGTGTATCCGGCAGGACCCGATCCAATGATCAGACATTTGGTGTGACGTGCATCGGCCATGGCAGGGCCCTTTCTCTGGCAGCGTTCGTGTCCGGCAGATATAGCCACCTCGCCCGCCGCTTGAAACCCTCATTCCACACAGACCCACATCCGGCTTTGGTCGGTGTCCCAAAACGCCGGGCGCGCGGGGGCTTGGCCCCCGCCTTGGTCGTATCGCTTTAGCGATGCGAAACTTAATTACGCTCTCACGAAATATTATTGCGCTCGGAACCGGGGCTGCTATAACAACCGGCAATGTGAACGGGAAACTCACACTGGAGACTTCGAATATGGCCGCATCCCGCCTGGACGAGATCGACCGCAAGATTCTGGCCGAATTGCAGGCGGATGGCCGCATGACCAATGTCGAGCTGGCCAAACGTGTGGGCATTTCTGCCCCGCCTTGCCTACGCCGGGTGCGGACGTTGGAAGAATCAGGATATATCCGTGGCTACCATGCCGATGTCGATCCGCGTGAACTGGGGTTCGAGGTACAGGTGTTTGCCATGGTCGGTCTGCAAAGTCAGGCCGAGGTGGATTTGTCAGCCTTCGAAGCCAAATGCGACGGCTGGCCGCTTGTGCGGGAATGCCACATGCTCAACGGCGAGGTGGATTTTATCCTGAAATGCGTGGCCCCCGATCTGTCGACCTTCCAGACCTTCCTGACCGAGGAACTGACCGCTGCCGATAATGTGATCAGCGTGAAAACATCGCTGGTCATTCGCGGCGCCAAGGATCAACCCGGCGTGCCGTTTGATATCCTCGAAGAACGGCTCAATCGCTCAGCCTGACCCTTCTGCCTGCGATCCCCTCAGGCCACTTCCAACCCGTTTGAGGCCACCAGCGGCCGGCGCTCATAATTCAGCGATCCGAAATCCTCGGGCGTGTCGATATGCGGAAACAGCGACAAAAACAGCGACAGCATATTTTGCCCCATATTGCGCTGGAACCCTTCACCGGGGTGAAAGCTCTCCATGTCCAGACCGTTGACCATGATTGTTGCATGGCGCGGCAAACACAGGTGATACACGTCCACCGGGCTGGGCGGCACAATATCAATCACGCTCATCCCGTCTGACAATTGGTTGACCGGCACCAGCACCGGGTCTTGATCCGACATCACCGCACCGGCCTTCAGCATCCGTGCACCGGGGCCTGCGGTCAGGTCGCGCTCGGGGCGGGTAAAGCCAAAGCTGTCGGACATAATCCGTGTCATCCGTGCGTCATGGGCCGTGGATTCGGCAAACTTGGGAACGATCTTCATCTTGCCCACCCAAAGCAACCGCTGCGATCCGTGATCACGGGTGATCAGCTTCATGCCGGGTTCCAGATCCTCAACCGCCACCGGACCCATCGTCGTGGTCACCAGCGCCCCATGGGCAAAGGCTGAAAAGGCAGCTTCGAACAAGGGCATCGCCGGGCCAATATGTTCGGCCTGGCGCACAGATCCGTCGGGCTGGAGAGAGGCCACTTCGAATTTGCGCATAACCACAGAGGGTCGCTTGGCCTGAGGCTGAGCCTCGGACACAAGCGCCTGACTGCGGGACCTGAGAGAATGATTGCCCGAAATACGCGGGGCATTGGAGGAAGGTACATTCATGTGCGTCACCCTTTTCAAGGTTGGTCACATCTACGTCGGCCCCCACCGACAACGACAGAAGGACTGTCATCTGGTTAACTTCGAGGATCACCATGATCAGTTTGCCCCATTCCGGTCAAATTCTGGGGGCAATTGTTCTCAGGGGGTGCACAGTTTGCTGTGTTTCAATGGAATTGTTGCAAAAGCCTGCGGATATTGCGCCACATTTCGCCGATCCACACACGAATCAACCCCATTATCAAACCCGAGAATCAAAAAGGGCCGCCCCGAAAGAAGGGCGACCCATTTTGAACTCAGCACATAAGAAACTTGTTACATATCTCGCGGGTTCTGCCCGCCACGCCGTTCAGGCGATTTGACGCATAGATGGGCGCGGCAACGTTGTTGTGGTGCGCCGTGCATTGCGGGCATATCGCTGAAACGGAAGGGCCGGCATGTCTTGCTTGCTTGCTTCGATCACGGATTTCATCCAACGCTTTTTCATCTGCTCGTCCTTGCCTTTGTCTGTGTCTGTATCTGTGTCACCGGTCTGCCCCGGTTGTTATCTGATGCCCTTAATATTGCGTGTGTTTGGGGCCAAGATTTGACTGAAAAAGGCAATTTCTAAAAATCTTCGATAAATCTGCATGATAAATGTGGCGCTTTGGCTCACTTGGGCCATCGCCCTGTTTTATAGGGGGATTGGCATGCAATCCGGCGTCAATCCGGCGCAATCGGGGGGATTGTTTCCATCAATTATGGCAATCGCGTGTTCCCATGCGCCGCAATCGGGGTCTGATTTGCATTAAGTTACAGACATATCGCCGAGATAAGCCGCCCATAGTCTGCCTCACCCGCATGCGTGGTGCGCCGATACGAAAAGAACCGATCCGCATCCTCATAGGTGCAATGGCGCGTCCATTCCGCATGCGCCACCCCGGCAAGGCGCAGCCGGTGCAGGCCGTATCCCGGCAGATCAAACAGATACCGATCACCCTGCCCGTTGACGAAAAATCGCATCATATCAGGATCATCTGCCGCAAAGCTGTCGGCAAACTCTGGCCCGACCTCATAGTTGGCCTGGCTGATCGACGGGCCGATCACTGCATGGATCGCGGCGCGCTTGGCGCCCAGGGCCTCCATCGCGTCGATTGTGGCCTCCAGCACGCCGGCCTGCGCGCCTTTCCATCCGGCATGCGCCGCGCCGATCACCCCGGCCTGGGTGTCGGCCAACAAAACCGGCTGGCAATCGGCGGTCAGAATGCCCAGCGCCACACCGGGTGTGGCCGTGACCATTGCATCGGCCTTGGGTTTGTCTGTCAGCGGTTCGGTCATATGCACCACATCCGCCGAATGGATCTGATGCACCGACATCAGATGATCCGGGGCAACGTCCATGGCCTCGGCCACGCGGGCGCGGTTGATGCCAACCGCCTCGGCCAGATCAGACGACCCCTGCCCGCAGTTCAGCCCCTGAAATATCCCAGACGATGCACCCCCTTTGCGGGTGAAAAACCCGTGGCGCGCGGGCAGCAGGGCATCAGAGGTCAGAATTTCCAGTGTCATAGCGGTGTCATGGTATGTGTTATGGCTCCAGTCCGGGCGGTGGTGTTGCCCCGTGGCGGTACAATCCCATCACTTTGAACAGCGTCCCCATTTCCGACGGGTGGGTCAAGCGCCGATGTGCCGCGACATGCGGCTCCAGCGCCGTGTCGCTTAATCCCGCCGCCAAAGCCTGCGCCCGGTCGGTGATGCCCAGCCGTTCCAGAAACACGCCTTGTGTGGTCAGCCGGGTGTGCGCGCAGGGTGCGGCCTCGGCCAAAGCCTCAAAATCCACATGTGCTGTCAGATCAGCCTCGCCGGGGGTGTCCAGCACGCCCACGGGTTGATGGCCCTGAACCGCCTGCACCGTATCACCCAAGGATCGCCAGTCGCCATAATCGATGATCAGCGCCGCGCCGCCCTGCCCGGCAATCCGCTGCCCTATCGCCTCGGCCAGCATGCGTGCCACGGGCGAATGTTCCACCAGATCACCGGGCTTGGTGTCCGCAAGACGATGCGCCAACGCGTCCACGGCCCCCTCAGGGTTCAACCCCAGATGCAGCGCACCGTCGCTCAGCCCGACGCACCGCTCGCTCCAGCCCTGCGTGCCACGCTGAAACTGCCGCACCGGAAGGGCGTCAAAAAATTCGTTCGCAACCAAATACAGCGGCCCCTCGGGCAGGCTTTCAAACCCGGTGTGCCACTTGGGGTCATACCCCTCCAGTGCCTTGGCCTGTGCCGCGCGCAATGGCGCGGACGCTTCAATCAGATGCACACGGGCTGCGGCGTGAAACCCCGGCACACCGCGTGTGGCGCGCAACGCATCCGCCATCAGCGTGCCACGCCCCGGCCCTGCCTCGACCAGCAAAAACGCCTCGGGCGCGCCGTGATCCATCCAGGCCTGCGCCAGACAAAGCCCCAGCAACTCGCCGAACATCTGGCTGATCTCAGGGGCGGTGGTGAAATCCCCCGCAGCCCCCAGCGGATCACGGGTTGCGTAATATCCATACGCGGGATGCAGCAGGCATTGCGCCATATACTCGGCCATGGTCAGTGGCCCGTTGGTCATGACCTGCTCGGTCATCCGCTCGGCCAGCGGGGTCATGTTAGGCCACCCGCCGCGCGCTCAGGGCAAAATACAGCCCGATCGCAATCATCGGCACCGACAGGATCTGCCCCATGGTCAGCCCCATCTCGCCCAGCTGCACCGCATAGCCCAGCGGATTGCCCGGCCCGGTGAATTGCAAATCCGGCTGGCGCACAAATTCAACCACGAACCGCGCCAGACCATAGCCGGTCAGGAACACGCCCATCACCCGCCCCGGTGCCTTGAACGCCAAACGGCGATAGGCCAGCCAGCTCAGCACGACCAGCAGCGCCAGCCCCTCCAGCCCCGCCTGATACAGCTGCGAAGGATGCCGTGCCACCTCGGCACCGGTGTAAAACCACGCGCCCAGCGTCGGACATTGCTGAAAGACCATATCGCGGCACATGGTCGGGAATTCCATCGCCCAGGGCACATCGGTCGCGCGGCCATACAGCTCGGCGTTGATGAAATTCGCCAACCGTCCCAGCATCAGCCCCGTGGGCACCGCCAGCGCCAGCGCGTCGCCCATCGCGCGCCGTTTGATCCCTTCGCGCCCGGCAAAAACCCACGCCGCGGTGATCACCCCCAAAAGCCCGCCGTGAAATGACATGCCGCCATCCCACACGCGCAACACCGCCAGCGGATCGCTCAGATAGCGCGCGGGATCGTAAAACAGAACAAACCCCAGCCGCCCGCCGATGATGATGCCCAAAATGGCCCAGGTCAGCAGATCCTCGACCTGTTTTTCATTCATCGGCGCCGTGTCACCGGCCCACAACGCAGGCCGCCGCACCGCATGCACCACGATCCGCCAGCCAATCACGATGCCCACAATATACGCCAGCGCATACCAGCGCAGGGCGAATTCCATGCCAAACAGTGGCAGGATAAAAATCTCGGGCGATATCTCGGGGAAGGGTATCAGGGCTTGCATGAGGGTCTCTTCCTTGCGTGGTGCGGCAAAGTCAACCTTGTGGGGATCACTTTTGCGCCCCATATATATCCCAACCCAAGATCACGGAGACCGATCATGCAAACCCGCAACAAAGTGCTCGACGATATTTCGCAACTGATGACCAATGCCATGGGCGTCGCCCAAGGCGCCAAGAGCGAGGCCGAAACGGCAATGAACTCGATGGTCGATCGCTGGCTGGCCAACCGCGATTTCGTCACGCGTGAGGAATTTGACGCCGTACGTGCCATGGCCCAGAAAGCGCGCGAAGAAAACGACGCCCTCAAAGCCCGCCTTGACGCGCTGGAGAAAGGCTGACGCTTTTCTTACCTGTCCAGAAGGGCCGCCAGTTTTAATCTGATCCGGCCCCGTAAATCGACGCTGCCTGTTTCAAGCCAGGCATCGGCGTCCGAGCGTTCCAACAGGGCCGGATACCAGTTCTCTTTCAGATACCTGTCCTGCGTGTGCTGATCCGTCAGAAACGCATTGTCGGGTGCCGCACGCTTTACAACATCATAGGCCAGCGTGTCGGCGTCCACCGTGCACCCTGCGGCCATTTGATTGGTCCAGCCGACCAGTTCATCGCACAGCACCAACATCTCAAGCGATCCGGTGCGCCCGCCTGACAGAAACCCCAGATTGTGCACAAACGGCGTGCTGGCAAGGGCTGCAATGGCCATATTCGCCCCGGCCTCAGCCGCGGCTTGTGCATCAAAGTCATGCGAATCCGAACACCCCGCCCCAATCCACGATGGCACGCCGATAGAGTGAAAGTAATCCGCAGCGCCCAGGCCATTCAACATGTACTCAGGTGATCCATAGGCCAGATCGGCCTGCCGCATGTCCATGGGCAACACGGCTGATCCGCTCAGGATCGGCGCGCCGGGTTCGGTCAACTGGTGGATCACGATCCCCGCAATCGCCTCGGCCGAGGATTGCGCAATCGCACCCGCCACGCTGATCGGGCTCGACATGCCGGGAAAGGTCGCGGGATAGCACACGATAGGCAGGTGGTGACGCGCGGCGTTGATCACACGTTCACAGAAATCTTCCGGCAGGCGCAGCGGCGATATTGGCCCCATCAGCTCAAGCGCGATGGGTTTGTCCGCCAGATTGCCGGTGCCCCCCACCAGATCGCTCAGATGCGTGATGATGCGGGTCTGGATATGTTCGTCATGCGCCAGAATGGCAGCCGGTTTGGTGCAATGTTCATAAAGGGTTTTGACCGTCTGCACGGCCTCATCTTCGGCAGGAATGTCGCTGGGATAGCCCAGCGAGCAAGACATGGAGATATTGGGCAGGCTTTCGCACACAATCGCGGTTTCGCGGATGTCGTTCAGGGTGCATTGCCGCAATTCCCCGGTTGTACGGTCCAGAATGCGCACACAGTTATGGCCCGGACAATAGGATGTGATCGCGCTGGAGGTATCCACCCGCAGATTGCCATTCAGGTCATACAGCCTGATCTGTTTTGGCACCGTTTCCAACGCCCGTTCCACCAGATCAGGCGGCATCCTCAGATACCCATCATCACCCAGCTTGCACCCGTGCTGCTGCACCAGCATGTCGCGCGTCGCGTCGTGCTCCAGCACCACGCCGATGTCCGACAGGATTTTCAGAACGGTCTGATGAATAAGCACCGTCTGCCCGGCATCTGCCACGCGCAGCTGTAGCCCCTGATCCTTCAGCTGGGTGATATCGGCGATATGCGCCTTGCGGTTCATCTTGTCCAAGCGCGAGCTTTTGCGCCGTGCAGGGCGTTTGCGCGGTGGGTCGGCGGTGTCAGTCATCGGGCTGTGCATCCGTGATCTGGGCCAGAGTGTGTGTGGCCAGGCCGATCTCTTCGTCGCCCAGCCCAATGCCCAACCCGTTGATCATGCGGGTCCAATAGCCAAAACTGGCGGCGATCTGATTGACGTGCACGATCTCATCACTGCGCAGCCCGGCCGCGCCAAGCGCGTCCACATCGCCGCGCACCATCGCCTGCGGCTCCAACGTCAGTTTGCGGGTATAGGCTGCAATGGCGCGTTGCCTGCGGGTCAGCCGGGGGGACGCCACATCGCCCCTCTCCAACGCCGCCAGCGCCTGCTGTGCGGTATCGCGGCAAGGCGCCGTGGCACAGTAGTTCGCACCGTGGTGCGCACGCGCATAGGCACATTCGTTCAGGATGGCCACATAGGTGGCAACAAACTCTGCGTTGTGCAAATCCAGCGGGGCATCAGGGGCGTGCAGGATCGCCTGATAGAACTTGTGCACCGGCACAATCGCCGAAGGCCAGGGCGCCAATGCCTGATAAAGCCGGTGCAGCGTGCCATCCTCGCGGCACACCTGCTGGCGCATGTCATCCGTCAAAATCTGCTCGACTGATGTGTCATCATCAACCCAGCTGACACGATCGTGCATCCCCCTGCCCCCTTATAAACCAATGTTCTGATGTGTTTTCATATCCTCAGGACCCAGCCCAAACTCTTGCAGCAAATCCCGCGCCCCGGTGGTGTCAAAGAAACGCACCTCGCCGCGTTCAACATATGTCTCGCCGTCAAACGTCACGGTCGGATCAAGGATGTGCCAGTTGATCTCGCCGGGGGGATAATCGCCGCAGGTGTGAAAATGCAGATGCCGCGGCGAACCAAAGATCATGCCATTCCAGCGCACAGGGTCCTGCCTGGCGCGGGCAAAATACCCGGTGCCGGGGTTCACGCCGGAATGCCACGAATGGATCAGGCTGTCGTCCAGCCCAAACTTGTCCGCAACCATTTTGCCATGTGCCCTGAACGCATCCACATCCGCCTTGTTCCCGTCAAACCCCACCGCATGCCCGTGTTCAACATGCACCGTGATGGGCGACGCCAGATAATGCACCTCGGGCGAATAGGCGTGGGTGTTGGTGCCTGTCACCCAACGTTGCAGCACGATCTGACCGTTCATGGATCCGGCAGGAATGGGCTTGTGCACTGACATCGGAAACAGCCGCACAGCAAATCCGCCGCCGATGTTTGACCTTGGCTCGGGCTTTGGCATTTCGCCTGTCACATCGGTCCCTGCGGCGCAGGTGATATGATAATGGCCCTTGTCGTCCAGGGCGCTGTTGATCAGATGCACAAACCGCGTCATCAAACCGTGATCATACCCCGCCGCCCGCGACGCAAGGGTGTCCACATCCAGCGTGTAAACCATGGTCTTGGTGCCATCACCGGGCAGCGATTTAAACCGCATCTGATCCCCGATCCGGTTTAGAAATATCGTATGATCCACATGGGTCATGGCCGCTGTCACCGCGGCGGGCACATCCTCGGGCCCATCCACCCTTGGCGTGGCGATGGTCAGCACCGTGGCCCCCATGGCGCGCGCCTCCTGGGTGATAATGTCGGCGGTCAGATTGTCGAAATAATCAATCTGCCGGTCCTCTTCGATCATCAGCAGTGTCTGGCCAGCGCTCAGCTCAACACAGTTGCGCAACAGGTTGCGTGCCCCGGTCACGGCTCTGGTCTGGATTTCCGTCAGATCATTCATCTTCAAGACCCCGCTTAGGTTTCCATGTGGGTTTCCATGTAAGTTTCCATGTAAGTTCCCGTATTTTGTAACGTTACAATCACAAAATTCAATCCCATATCACGCAGCCACCCGTCAGGCCGAGGTGCCTGCCACCAATTCCACCGGCATCGTAATCACACGCCTGTCAAAGCGGCCGCTTTCCAATGCCTTCAGCAATTCGCGGGCGCCGGTTTGGCCCATCTCATAGGCCGGAGACCGCATCGTGGTTAAACTTATATCGGTGATGTCATGCAGCCCAAAGGCATTAAACCCGGTCACGCAGGTCTGTGCGGGCACCTTGATCCCGGCCTGTTTCAACGCCTTCAGCGCGGCCAAAGCAATCTCATCATTGATGCACATAATGGCATCGGGGTGGCCGTGCCTGGCCACCTGGTGGCTCAGGGCCTGGATCACATCGTGCTGGCGCCCGTCCCCGGTGGGAACAATGTGCAGATGATCGACACCCCCGCTGGCGTGGATCTCATCCGCCATACCTGCCACGCGCTGATTGACGGCGGCCCATTCGTTTTCTCCTGATGTCAGCACAACCACAGACGCAGGCCGCCGCTTCAGCACATGCCGCGTCAAGGTGCGCGCCGCCGCGTAATCATCCTGCATGACCGTGCAGATCGTATCCGAGTCCGTGTCCGGCTCCTCCAGGAACAAAACCGTGGGTTGCTGCAGCGCGCGCACCAGATCAAATTGACGCGCCCGCTGGTCGTCCGATCCTGACAACAAAACGCACATGCCGTCACTTTGCACATTGCGGAACATACCCGACGTGGCGAAGGCATCCGGTTTCACCCCCTGCAGCAGCGTCGAGAAGCCCTCCTCGTTCAGCGTGTTGCTGATGCCGGAAATGATTTGCGTGGTATAGCCGTCCGACAGGTAGTGATCTGACGCATCCACCACAATAATACCGATCGACCACAGCTTGGAGGTGCGCAGCAAATGGGCCCCATAGTTTCGACGGTAGTTCAGCGCCTTTACCGACCGTCCGACCTTCTCGCGCATTTCGGGGGTCATCAAATCAAACCGCCCGTTCACAAAATTGGAAACGGTCATCGGCGATACATTCGCGTGGTCCGCGACCTGTCTAAGCGTGACACGTTTGAACTGGGGCATGATCAGGGTGATCCAGTTTTTTCATTCCAGTCACAGATACAGTCATCCATCGGTCTCGGCCAGCCGCGCTGTGCGGTTTTGCGTGACCCGCCTCGGGATATTGGGGCGGGCTGGCCCGGTCCGGGGCATTTTGGGCCGCACCCGGTCTGACATTGGCATTTCACTGTGGTCAAATTGGCAGTCTGCCAATAAATAACAGGGCGCACGCTGCTTGGTTTGAATTTGCCCTAAATTTAGACAGTCAGGGCAAAGTATCCACAACTTATTGTGGTTATCCCCAACAAATAGCTTTACAGAACATGCGCCAGACGCCACCATATCTTGTATGGGCGAGGGGAATAGCCCCCGCTCCTAGAGCAGGCACCTAGCGCTTGGGGCGCTGCCAGTCCCCCGCGCTATAACAAAAACGAGGTGGCGCAATGGCATTGTCCGAGCAGTTCATGCAAGAAGACCTTCATCCTATTGATATCGTTGAGCATTTAGCCGAACACCACGAGTGGGATTTTGACCGGATCGGCGATGATCAGATCGCCATGGCGGTCGAGGGTCAGTGGCGCACCTACTCCATCACCCTCGCCTGGTCAGCCTATGACGAGACACTTCGCATGGTTTGCACCTTCGAGATGGAGCCCCCTGAGGACAAAATTCCGGCGCTTTATCATATACTTAACGATGTGAATGACCAATGCTGGGCCGGGGCCTTTACCTATTGGCACGAGCAACAGCTGATGGTGTATCGCTACGGTCTTCTGATGAGCGGTGGTCAGGGTGCATGCCCCGAACAGATTGATACCCTCATCCGCGCCGCCGTCATGAACGCCGAGCGTTTTTACCCGGCATTTCAATTGGTTGTATGGGGTGACCAGTCTCCCAAGGACGCAATCCAGGTCGCCATCGCCGAGGCATACGGCCGCGCCTGAGCCCGCCCCACCTTGTCAATTTCACCGGCCCCAGCGTTCTCAAACGGTATTGGGAACCCGTCCTCAATTAGCAAAACACCGCCACCCCTCTGATCCAGCCATTGCCCCCCTTTGCGCCACGGCGTAACAAGGTCTGAACAGGTGCTAAAGCACCGCAGATAAGGGGCAAATTATGAATATGGACAGCGTCGCCAAACACGGTCTTGTGCTCTTAGGCTGTGGCAAAATGGGCTCGGCCATGTTGCAAGGGTGGCTCGCGGGCGGTCTGCCTGCAAAGTCGGTCTGGGTTATTGATCCCAACCCTTCGGACTGGGTCCAATCCACCGGCGTCCACATCAACAAGCAACTTCCCAAAACGCCAGCCATCGTGTTGCTGGCGGTCAAACCTCAGATGATGGGCGCAGCTCTGCCGTCCATTGCAGACATGGGAAACAGCGAAACCCTGTTCATTTCGGTCGCCGCTGGCACGCCTATTTCCGTTTTAGAACAAGCTCTTGGCGCGCAATCCCCGATCATTCGCGCGATGCCCAATACCCCTGCTGCTGTGATGCAGGGCATCACTGCGATCATTGGCAATGCGCACTCCACCGACACCCATATGGATTTGGCCGAAACACTGATGTGCGCCGTCGGTCAGGTCGTGCGTCTGGACCACGAAGATCAGATGGATGCCGTCACCGGCGTGTCAGGCTCGGGCCCGGCCTATGTCTTTCATATGATTGAATGTTTGGCCGCCGCAGGCGAGGCTCAGGGCCTGCCGCCCTTTATGGCAATGCAGCTGGCCAAGGCCACTGTCGGCGGGGCTGGTGCGCTGGCCGAAACCGCCGAAGACACCCCCGCCCAGTTGCGTGTTAATGTCACCAGTCCGAATGGCACCACCCAAGCGGGACTTGAAGTTTTGATGAATGAAACCAATGGCCTGCCATCTTTGATACGCGACACAGTGGCGGCCGCCGCCGATCGCTCGCGGGAGCTGCGCAATGACGGATAACATTTCATTCGACGACTTTCTGAAGGTCGATATCCGTGTCGGCCGCATCACCCGCGCCGAGCCATTCCCCGAGGCCCGCAAGCCTGCCATCAAGATGTGGATCGATTTCGGCGATGAGATTGGCGAACGCAAAACCAGCGCCCAGATCACCGCACATTACGATCCGGACACCCTGCCCGGCAAACAGGTCATGGCGGTCGTCAACTTCCCGCCCCGCCAAATCGGCCCGTTCATGTCCGAAGTGCTGGTGCTGGGTCTGCCGGATGACACCGGTGAGATTGTCCTGCTGAGCCCCGACACGGATGTCCCCACTGGCGGACGGATGCACTGATGCGGGTGCTGATGACACGCGCCTACCCAGACCGCGTGATTGCCGCGGCGCAGACCCATTTTGATGTCGAAATCCGTGAAGAGTCCGCCCCCTTGAAAGTGGGCCAGATGCGCGGCGCGCTGGCGCTTTATGACGGGATATTGCCCACGCTGGGTGATGCCTTCTGCGCCAAGGTGTTTTCGGAGACGGAAAACCCGCGGTGCAAGGTGCTGGCCAATTTTGGGGTTGGCTACACCCATATCGACGCAGATGCGGCGCGCAAGGCCGGGGTCACGGTGACAAACACCCCCGGTGCCGTCACCGATGCCACGGCTGATCTGGCTATGACGCTGATGTTGATGACCGCGCGCCGGGCCGGCGAAGGTGACCGGCTGGTGCGCACAGGCGAATGGACGGGCTGGCACCCGGCGCAGATGCTGGGAATGCATGTCACCGGCAAAACCGTAGGTATCATTGGCATGGGCCGTATCGGGCAGGCGATTGCGCGTCGCTGTCACTTTGGATTTGGCATGAATGTGGTCTATCTGAACCGCTCGGCCAAAACCCTGGAGTTTGACGCAAACCCTGCCAGCAGCCTTACGGATCTGGCGCTTCAGGCGGATGTGGTGGTGCTGACGGTGCCTGGTGGGGCTGAGACACGTCATCTGATCACGGCGCCGTTCTTTGAGGCGATGAAACCCTCGGCCTATCTGATCAACGTCGCGCGCGGTGATGTGGTGGACGAAAAAGCACTGATCGCGGCACTGCAAACCGGTGAAATCGCGGGGGCGGGCCTTGATGTGTACGAGTTTGAGCCAAAAGTGCCCGACGCCCTGCGCGAGATGGAGAATGTCACGCTGT
Organism: Roseovarius sp.; assembly: GCA_045106595.1. Lineage (GTDB taxonomy): Bacteria > Pseudomonadota > Alphaproteobacteria > Rhodobacterales > Rhodobacteraceae > Roseovarius. Next base: position 46,093 of record JBGCEW010000040.1, read on the forward strand.
TGCCGCATCTGGGCACCGCCGCGCTGGAAGTGCGTGAAACGATGGGCCTGATGGCCGTTGAAAACCTGCGTGCCGCACTGGCCGGGGAAACGCCGCCAAATCTGGTGAATTGAGATCATTCCCGCGTCATTGCGTGAAGTGCCGCAGTGTTTCGCTTGACGTCGCCTGTGGCATCGGCTGAGCTGTTCCGAACCTGAATTCGGAGCACCCCATGTCCAAACCTGCAATCACCGGCACCGGTGTGTTCACGCCGTCGCAAACCATCACCAACGACGAGCTGGTCGTGGCCTTCAACGCCTATGCCGAGACCTTTAACACCGAGCACGCCGAAGCGATTGCCGCAGGCGAGGTTGCTGCCAAAGATGCCTCGTCGTCTGACTTTATCGTCAATGCGTCGGGGATCGAGCAGCGCTATGTGATGAACAAATCCGGCGTTCTGGACCCCGCCGTGATGCACCCGCATCTGCGCACGCGCTCCAATGACGAGCCGGGGATCATGGCCGAAATGGCGCTGGATGCCTGCACCACAGCATTGGCACAGGCCGGGCGTGACGCGTCTGAGATTGATCTGATCATCTGTGCTGCGTCAAACCACGAGCGCCCCTACCCCGCGATTGCCATTGAAATTCAACAGCTTCTGGGGTCCGGGGGCTTTGCTTTTGATATGAATGTGGCGTGTTCCTCGGCCACATTCGGCATTCAGGCCGCCGCCGACATGGTGCGCGCAGGGTCCGCCAAACGCGCCCTGGTCGTATCGCCCGAAATTTGTTCGGGCCATCTGGAGTGGCGCGACCGCGATTGCCATTTCATCTTTGGCGACGTGTGCACTGCGGTGGTGATCGAACAGGCCAGCGACGCCAAAGGCGCGCATTTCGTCATCCACTCGACCCGATGCGCCACGCAGTTTTCCAACAACATCCGCAACAACAACGGCTTCTTGCGCCGCACACGGCCTGACGGGATGGACGATCATCGTGACATGCTGTTCGTGCAGGAAGGCCGCAAAGTGTTCAAAGAGGTGCTGCCGCTTGTGTCGGCCCATATCGCGGATCACATGGCAGATGAGGGTATCGGGGCGGACGCGCTGAAACGGCTTTGGCTGCATCAGGCCAACAAAACGATGAATGACTTCATTGGCCGCAAGGTCATGGGCCGTGTGCCTGACCCAGATGAACAACCCAACATTTTGCAAGACTATGCCAACACCTCATCGGCAGGGTCGATCATTGCGTTTTCAAAGTACTCGGACGATTTGCAACCGGGTGACACAGGCCTGATCTGTTCGTTCGGAGCGGGCTATTCTGTGGGGTCGGTTCTGGTGGAACGCGCCTGAGGCATCCACGACGCAGCACAGACAACAGGTAGCGTCAGCGCGTCATTGCCCCACCGCCGCGCGCCAATGGCGACGACACAGGCTGACGTAGGTCTCATTGCCACCGATCTGGACCTGCTCGCCGTCTGTGATCACCCGGCCATCCGCGTCCTTGCGCACCACCATTGTGGCCTTGCGCCCGCAATGACAGATCGTGCGCACTTCGCGCATTTCGTCCGCCAGCGCCAACAACGTCGCTGAACCCGGAAACAGCTGACCCCGAAAATCCACGCGCAGACCGTAGCACATGACCGGCACGTTCAGATCATCCACTGCGCGGGCCAGTTGCCACACCTGATCCTTGGTCAAAAACTGGGCTTCGTCGACAAACACGCAAGCCACGGGGGCCTTGGCCTGATGCGCGCAAAGCCGGTCAAACAGATTGTCGCCAGGGGTGAACACCTCGGCGGGTTGCGCGATACCGATGCGCGATGCAATCTGCGACGGCCCCGCGCGCGTGTCCATCCGGGCGTTCAGTAACAGCGTCTGCATGCCGCGCTCTTGGTAGTTGTGCGCCGCCTGCAACAGCAAGGTCGATTTCCCTGCATTCATCGTGGAGAAGTGAAAGTAAAGCTTGGCCATAGCCCTATCAGGTACGCCACGACCTGCCACTTTTGCAATGCCCGAATACGGCCATGCGGGGGGAAAGTTGGGTGAGACTGATGTCAGGGCATGTGCCATCGAGCGGAAGCGAACTTCCAGGGATGGAAAGCAACGGCAACTGGCGCCTGCTATGACCCAAAAGAGGACGTGTCCTTTGGGTCTCATCGGTCTCACCCGTTGTACGACGCTGGGGGCGTCGAACGCATGTTAACGCCGCTGCTAAACGCGTTAACGTGATTGGTTTTACACAGTTCTGCACCATTTTACGGGTCGTCCCACATGTGCGGGATTGCGTTATTTCTGGCATTTGGGGATAAAGCGCTACATGGGAAAAGTACGGCGCGGTTCCCCTGAAAGGGTGCGCGTTTTGATCCGGGGATGAGTGAATGTCGACATTCGGGAATTATCTGAAAAAACACACCGAGGCTTTGGTGAAGGATGTGGGCATTGAACCGGCCTGCGAACTGACCGGAAAGTCCAAGGCCACCCTGGGCCGGTACTACTCGGATCATGACGAACACGCGGATCGGTTTATGCCGATTGATGCGGTCGCTGCTTTGGAAGAAGCGTCGTCATACCCCCATGTTACAAGCGCTTTGGCCGAGTTGAAGGGCATTTCACTGTCCTATGATGAACGCCGCCGCAACACCGATGACAAGGGCGGCGTGAACGCCGATGTCATTGCTTTGGCACAGCGGTTTGCCATGCTGATGTCTGAGTATCAGCAAAGCATCGAAGACGGCATTATCACCGTGAACGAAGCAAAGCGACTGCTGAAAGAAACCACTGCGTTGCAGCAGGTTTTGATCGATATGAAGCTTCATCTTGAGGATGAAACGGCCACCTGACTGGCCGAATCAGCCAGACATTTTCAGGCCAATGCCCGTTGATCAGGCTTGTCGCGCCCTGGTGCGGCGGACATTCACCTATTGATAGCAACAATTAACGCCACGTCAGGGCCCCCTTGCGTGCGATGCCTCTTCGCGGCAAGCATGGGCGCGATTGTAGTGCACAAAAGGACCAACCCATGATTGATATTGCCCGCCATCACACAGGCGACCGGATGAGCCAGATGGTGATCCACAACCACACCATTTATCTGGCCGGTCAGGTCGGCAATCGCGGTGACAGCGTGGCCGATCAGACCCGCACCTGTCTTGAAAAGGTTGATGCGCTTTTGGCCGAGGCAGGCGTCAACAAGCTGCGCATCTTGCAGAGCACGATCTGGCTGGCGGATATGGCCGATTTCGATGAGATGAACGGCGTCTGGGATGCCTGGGTTGCCCCCGGTCACACGCCTGCGCGCGCATGCGGCGAAGCCAAGCTGGCCCATCCCGAGCTGACCGTCGAAGTGATCGTGATCGCCGCGGCCCGCCCGGCCCCTGGTGCGGTTGAGCATGGTGCGTCTGCGCGCTGAATGGTGATGGCTTGCTGAAAGCCTATGGCGGTGCACCCCGGCCTGCCCATGTGACCATGGGCGCCGGGCATCGCCGTTACCAGGGCCCACGGCTGGCTGGTGGATATGAAGTTTGATGCATTGCGTTGGGCCGCAGGATCGTTTGGCGGCGCCCTGGTGTCTTTGCGCCCGTGGCTGAGACGGGTGCAAAGACGCCTGCCGCCTCTGTGTACACCACGGGCGTGCGCACCGGATGGACCTTCGCAAATCTCTGCGCTATCAGTCACCTGACCCTCACTGAAAGAGATGCCTATGTCCGCCCATGGCACCCCCATTCCAATGTCGTCCCACCGCGTCACCGGCCTGCATGGCACAGCGCAGGTGCCCGGCGACAAATCCATTTCGCACCGGTCGCTGATCTTTGGTGCAATGGCGGTGGGCGAAACCCGCATTACCGGCTTGCTTGAGGGCGAGGATGTACTGGACACCGCCAAAGCCATGCGCGCCTTCGGGGCCGATGTGCAACGCGAAGACGATGGCACATGGGTTGTAAACGGCGTGGGCGTGGGCGGGTTTGCCGAACCCGACGGTGTGATCAATTGCGGCAATTCCGGCACCGGGGTGCGCCTGATCATGGGGGCTATGGCCACCTGTCCGATCTCGGCCACCTTCACAGGTGACGCCAGCCTGAATTCCCGCCCCATGGCGCGCATCACGGATCCCTTGGCCCTGTTTGGTGCCGCATCGCATGGCCGCTCGGGCGGGCGTTTGCCCCTGACCCTTGTTGGCGCAGCTGATCCGGTGCCGGTGACATACACCACGCCCGTACCATCCGCGCAGGTCAAATCAGCTGTGCTTTTGGCAGGTCTGAACGCGCCCGGCCAAACCGTGGTCATTGAGCGCGAAATGACCCGTGATCACTCTGAGCGGATGCTGGCAGGCTTTGGCGCCGAGATCATCACCGAAGACACCTCTGAGGGCCATAAGATCACGCTGACAGGCCGGCCCGAGCTGCGCCCACAGACCATCGCGGTGCCACGCGATCCAAGTTCGGCTGCTTTCCCGGTTTGTGCAGCCCTGATCACCGAAGGCTCGGACGTGCTGGTGCCGGGGATCGGGCTTAATCCCACGCGCGCAGGCCTGTTTGACACCCTGCGCGAGATGGGCGCTGATCTGAGTTATGAAAACGAACGCTTTGAAGGCGGCGAGCCTGTCGCTGATCTGCGCGCGCGTTTCTCGCCGGATATGCAGGGCATCGAGGTGCCGCCACACCGTGCTGCGTCGATGATTGACGAATATCCGGTGCTGTCGGTGGTCGCGGCCTTTGCCAACGGTGAAACCCATATGCCCGGCGTCAAGGAATTGCGCGTCAAGGAAAGCGACCGGATCGATGCGATGGCCACCGGCCTGCGCGCCTGCGGAGTGCACGTGGATGACGGCGAAGACTGGTGGACCGTGCATGGCCTTGGCATGGGCAATGTCCCAGGCGGGGCCACTTGCGCCAGCCACCTTGATCACCGGATTGCCATGTCGTTTATGGTGCTGGGCATGGGCACGCAACAGCCTGTCAGCGTGGATGATGGCACACCGATTGCCACCTCGTTTCCAATCTTTGAGCCGTTGATGGCCTCGCTTGGGGCTGACATCAGGCGCGGGTGAAACCATGACAGAGTTCACCCTTTCGGCATACCTTATCGCTTCATCCACCGCTGTGTCAGGCGCGTTCGGCGCACAGGATGACGCTGTTAAATCTCATGTCATGACCCAGACCGCCCCTCTGATCGAACGTCGCGGTGGTTCAGCCGGACTTGAGCGTGTCACGGACGGGTTGGACCGTATCCTTTCCACGCCCCGGTTTGAGACGTATAATTACAACGCCGCACTTGCGGTTGAAATGCTTTATGCCACCTATGGCACCCCATCCCAAAGCCCATCAACCACCGTGATCCTGGGATTTACCGAAGACTGCCTGCCCGCCCTCTCAGCGTTGAATTTGCCTTCGATTCACAAGGCAATGGATGTTCTGGCCTGGGGCCACGAGGTGGCTTTGCCCGTGCCAATGGACAGATGGGACGATGTCAGCGGGCAGTATTATTTCGACGCCACCGCACAAATCGCCGCGTTGTCAGAACTGGCGGGTCTGGGCGATATTCCAAATGCAGTCGCCGTGTTAGAGCAAGGCAATGCAGAGGTGTTCGACGACTGTGACCCTGCGGATCTGGAAACCCAGTTGATGTTTCTTCAGCCGCTGTTGTCTGAGGCGCAGAGCCGGTCTCTGGAGCTGGCGCTGTTTCGGCATGGTGGCGTCTAAGCGGCCTTGCGTCAAACCGGCACGGGCGTCTGAAACCACATCAGGGATCCCAGGGTCACCAAAAGCCCCAGCCAGATCAAGCCGTTGATCCAACTGGCCCGGCGTGCGTTGCGCTTTTCAAAAAACGTGCGCGGTGTGATCCCGCGCCAGACCATCACCACTTGGGCCGACAGGTTGATGCATACCACGTTGACACTCAGCAGCATCAGCGCACCCAGCGCCAACTGCGTTTGCCCCACGCCCAGGAATATCCCGATTGCGGCTGTGGGCGGCAACAACGCCACCGCAACCATCACCCCCACAAGGGCCGAAGACACGCCTGACACCAGCGACAACGCGGCCGCCGCCCCTGAGGCCAGTGCGATGGCCATGCCGTCAAACCCGACGGTCGAGCGCGACATCAGCTCGGCTGAATCGAGGTTGATGGGCCATAAAAAGCCAATCCCGAGGCTTAAACCGAAAGCCAGCGACACGCCGACAATATTGGTCACCAGCGATTGCCCGATCAGCTTGCCATCGCCCAACGCCACGCCAACCGCCAAGGCAAGGTTGGGGCCTAACAACGGCGCGATCACCATCGCCCCGACCACCACGGCGACACTGTCCGTCAACATCCCCAAGGCGGCGACAACGGTGGAAAGAACAACAAAAATCAGATAGTTGGAATCCAGCTTGGCGTTTTTGCCAACCTCGTTGTAAATCTCTTCACGGGTCTGGCCTGTGTTGGTTTTGGGTTTTTCAGGGCGCAGCTGCTCTTGTTCGGGAAATGGAATGGTCGTTTCAACGGGCGTCAGGGTGATGCGCCAATCGTCGACGCCGTTCAGCACGGATTGCAACCCGTCCAGCAATTCCTGCCGCGTGGGTTTATCGGCCAGAATATGCACTGACACACGGTCGCGTTGCTGCAATTCGGGATGAACGCGGATGTCCACAGCGCCCAGCCGCTCGGCGCGCCTGATGATATGTTCCAGCTCGGCCTCGGGGGCACTGACGGTGATCTGGCGCATCGCTATGCCCCTTTGCTTTGCTTTGCACCCTTGTCGCCAAAGCGAGGCGCGCACGCAAGGGCGCGATGAAAAGGGCGTTACAATGCGTGAATAAACTGCTTGATATGTTCGGCCACGATGTCTCCGGCCTCTAACAGCAATGAATGCTTGTAACCGGGTAAGATCACCAGCTCAGCGTCAGGCAATGCCGCTTCGATCTGACGGTTCAACCGGGGATTACAGCCACCATCATTTTCACCGGTCAGCACCAGCGACGGAGCCATTACCTCGTGCAGCCAGGGCGACATCTCGACCGTGGCATAGATCCGGAACACGTTCAAAAACACGTCCTTGTCCGTCCCGATCACCTGCTTCAGGCGTCGCTCT
>JBGCEW010000041.1:0-59797 GCA_045106595.1 Roseovarius sp.
TTCGATAATAAAAGAGTTGTATGATAACAATGTGTTACAGTAAACATTCGGGTACGATGGGATACCAACGCACACATTTGCACACCGACTGCCGGAAATCCGTTTGCGCATAGAAAAAGGGCGGTCGCCCGCCCTTCCCGTATCATCGTCTGGTGTGTGCCGTTCAGCCGCTTACATAGGCGCCTTTTTCAGGACGGTAGAACACTTTTTGATTGTGCAGACGACCCAGCAATTCGTGGATCTGGCGCATCGAGCTGCCGACCTCTTCGCCGTTGGCCATATCGGATTTCGTGGTTTCCAGAGCGCGGATCGAAAGGGCGCGCTTTTCACGGCGCAGCGCATCTTCGATCAATTCCATGTCTTCGACGGACAGTTCAATCTGGTCATTATACTTGGGCATACTAGGGCTCCTTCCCCTGATGTGAGAGCGATAGTGATGTCGTTTGATGTACCAAATCTATGTTTCCTATCGGAAATGTCGAGGTAAAAAATGCAACTGCGACAATAAGTTACCATGTTTACGGTATGCATCTGCACACCAAATTGGTATACGTTTGCACACGTTCTCGCATATCCGTAGCTATCTCAGCCACTTACCCCTGTTACCGGTATCAAAAGGGCGCTGGCCGGGCCACGCTTGACTTATCGGCGCCATCTCGCCAAAAAAGCGCCAGACGTACACACATACCCGCAACCGGGCGCTTCGTAGGCGCCAAACTGACGAGGAGCCAAGCATATGGCCCAGATTTCCCTGACATTCCCCGATGGCAATGCGCGCGAGTACGCCGCTGGCATCACTGCGGCCGAAGTGGCGGCTGACATCTCCAACTCGCTTGCCAAGAAAGCCATCAGCGCGCAGCTGGACGGCCAGCATTGGGATTTGCAGTGGCCGATTGAGGCAGACGCCCAGATCGCCATCAACACCATGAAGGACGACGCCCCGGCGTTGGAGCTGATCCGTCATGATTTCGCGCATGTCATGGCCCGCGCGGTGCAGGACATCTGGCCCGACGTCAAAGTCACAATCGGGCCGGTTATCGACAACGGCTGGTACTATGATTTTGACCGCGCCGAGCCTTTCACACCCGAAGACCTTGGTGCGATTGAAAAGAAGATGAAAGAGATCATCAACGCCCGCGACACGGTGAAAACCGAAGTTTGGGACCGCGCCCGCGCCGTGCAGCACTACACCGACGCAGGCGAACCCTTTAAGGTCGAGCTGATCGACGCCATTCCGGGCGACGAGCCGTTGCGCATGTATTGGCACGGCGACTGGCAGGATCTGTGCCGTGGTCCGCACTTGCAACACACCGGGCAATTGCCTGCCGATGCCTTCAAACTGATGAGCGTGGCCGGCGCGTACTGGCGCGGTGACAGTGACCGCGAGATGCTGCAACGTATCTACGGCGTGGCGTTCCAGAACAAAGAGAACCTGAAGAAGTACCTGCATTTCCTAGAGGAGGCCGAAAAGCGTGACCACCGCCGTCTGGGGCGCGAGATGGACCTCTTTCATATGCAGGAAGAAGCCCCAGGTCAGATTTTCTGGCACCCGAATGGCTGGAAGATCTTCACCACCTTGCAAGACTACATGCGCCGCAAGCAAACTGCGGGCGGCTATGTCGAGGTGAACACGCCACAGGTCGTGGACCGAAAATTGTGGGAGGCCTCGGGCCATTGGGAGAAATACCAAGAGCATATGTTCATCGTCGAAGTGGACGAGGATCACGCGCGCGAAAAGGCTGTGAATGCTCTGAAACCGATGAACTGCCCCTGCCACGTCCAGATTTTCAACCAGGGTTTGAAATCCTACCGTGATCTGCCGTTGCGCATGGCCGAATTTGGCAGCTGCGCGCGGTATGAGCCGTCGGGGGCGTTGCACGGTATCATGCGGGTGCGCGGGTTCACTCAGGATGACGCGCATATTTTCTGCGCCGAGGATCAGATCGAGGAAGAGACCAAGATTTACATCGAGTGGCTGACCGAAGTGTACCGCGATCTGGGCTTTGAGGAGTTCCGCATCAAATTCTCGGACCGGCCAGAAAAGCGCGCCGGATCGGATGATATCTGGGACAAGTCCGAAGCCGCCCTGCTGGCCGCCACCCGGGCTGCGGGCATCGAGCCTGAGCTGAACCCCGGCGAAGGTGCCTTTTACGGGCCCAAACTGGAGTTTGTGCTGACCGACGCGATTGGTCGGGATTGGCAATGTGGCACGCATCAGGTGGATTTCGTCCTGCCTGAACGCCTGAACGCTTCGTTTATCGGCGCAGACGGGGGCAAACACCGCCCCGTCATGCTGCACCGGGCGTGCCTTGGATCGTTTGAACGCTTCATTGGCATCCTGATCGAAGAGCACGCAGGCAAGCTGCCGTTCTGGATTGCCCCGCGTCAGGTGGTTGTGGCCTCGATCATCTCGGATGCGGACGACTATGTGCACGAGGTGGTCGCCCAGCTGCAAGCCGCCGGTGTGCGCGCCGAGGCAGACGTGCGCAACGAGAAGATCAACTATAAGGTCCGGGAACACTCAGTCGGCAAGGTGCCGGTGATTCTGGCCTGCGGGATGAAGGAAGTCGAAGACCGCACCGTGACCATCCGCCGTCTGGGCGAAAAACACACCAAGGTTGAGCCGCTCGAGACTGTAACATCCGCGCTTTCGCGGGATGCGACCCCCCCCGATCAGCTGTAACATTCCAAGAAAATCACCGGCGATTCCTGAAATCTTTGTTTCTCGGGGATCGCCCGATGGCCCGCCCGGCCAGTAAAACAAGGGCTTTGCGAATTTCCATCGGCTCACATCCGCTAACACACCTGTGTCTAACGGCCTCGTGAAGTGCGTTCGTGGTCACAGCGGTTATGTTGGTGTCATCGCAACAAACGGGGCGTGACGCAGACAACGACTGGTGTCCCCTGCCACCGCCCGGAAGCGATTAGACTTTAACCTTTAAGGGAGAGACCCTGATGTCCACTATGATGAAAACCGTTGCAATCGCTGGTGCCGTAACTGCTGCTCTGGCTGCCCAAACCACAACCGTGTCCGCCATGGACAAAGAAAAGTGCTACGGCGTGTCGCTGGCTGGCGAAAATGACTGCAAAGCGGGTGCAGGCACAACATGCGCCGGTTCCTCAACCGTTGATTACCAGGGCAACGCCTGGACATTGGTAGACGCAGGCACATGCGCCGCAATGGAAGTCCCCGGCGACCGTATGGGTTCGCTGGAAGAACTGGACCGTGACCTGCCAGGCTGATAGCCTCGCCCAAGGTTTACAGGGATGCGCAAGGGTTCACTTGCGCGTCCCGACCCCACCGATTTTGATGAAAGCATTGCCGCCATGCTTGATACATCCCCCCGATTTCCCAATCTTCCCGCCGCACCGGGTGTAGGCTATAAGCCTCAGCATTTTGCCGATATTCTGGAAAATGCAGCGCCTGTCGAGTGGCTGGAAATCCATGCCGAGAATTACATGGGGGCCGGTGGCCGCCCCTTGGCTCAGCTGCGCCATCTGGCAGAACGCTTTGCGTTTTCCGTGCACGGCGTCGGCCTGAGCATCGGAGGCGAGATGCCTCTGGACACAGATCATCTGGCCCGCTTGAAACATCTGTGTGACTGGCTGCAACCTGCCAGCTTCTCCGAGCATCTGGCCTGGTCCACACATGACGCGCATTTCCTGAACGATCTGCTGCCCCTGCCCTACACCGACGCAACGCTGTCTCGTGTCGCTGATCACATTGATCAGGTCCAAGAGGTGGTGGGGCGTCAAATGCTGCTGGAAAACCCGTCAAGCTATCTGGCGTTTGACGAAAGCACGATGGAAGAAACCGAGTTCCTGCACGAGATCGCCAAGCGCACCGGCTGTGGTTTGTTGCTGGATGTAAACAACATCTTTGTATCTGCCACCAATCTGCAACTGGACCCGCGTGCTTATGTCGATGCGTTTCCCTTGCATCTGGTCGGCGAAATCCACCTTGGTGGCCATGATGAGGACGAAGACGATCATGGCGCGCCATTGCTGATCGACAGTCACGGTCGTGAAGTGGCCGACCCGGTCTGGACCTTGCTGGATTACACGCTGGAACGCTCTGGCCCGCGACCCCTACTGATCGAATGGGATGCCGACGTGCCCGACTGGCCCACACTGGCCGCCGAAGCCGGCCGCGCCACCAAAGCCTTGGAAAAGGTGCCGGCATGACTGTCGCACAATCGAAATTTCACACCGCGTTGCTTGATCCTCAGCAACCGGTCCCGGAAGGGCTGTCCGATGGTCAGGGCCAACCTGCCGGAGCGCGCTTTGCAGTCTATCGCAACAACGTCGCCTCATCGTTGACCGAGGCGCTTGAGATCAGCTTTCCGGTGATCCAGAACCTGATCGGCGAAGAGAACTTCAAGAAAGTCGCAAGCATCTTTTTGCGCCAGCATCCCCCAAAGGTGCCCATGCTGGCACAATACGGCGATGACATGCCCGCCTTCCTGGAAGGGTTCAAGCCGTTGGAACATCTGGGGTATTTGCCCGATGTGGCCCGGTTGGAGCAAGCGCTGCGCGTGTCGTATCACGCGGCAGACGCCACGCCGATTGACCCCTCGCAGCTGCAATCGCTCACCCCTCAGGAAATGGCCGCCGCCAGGTTCAGTTTTGCGCCTGCCATGATCTTGCAGCGTGCGCCCTGGCCGATCCACGGCATCTGGGTGTTCAACACCTCAGACGGGGCGCCGAAACCGCCCACCACCGCACAATCCGTTCTGGTGTTGCGCCCTGACTACGACCCGACGCCGCATCTGATCAGCGAACCTGCCGCCACCTGTGTGACAAATCTTATACAGGGTGCCACCCTGTCAGATGCCAATGACGCCGCCCTTCAGGAAGACCCTGAATTTGATCTAGGGGCGCTGCTGGGGCTTTTGCTGGGCCACGGGGCCATCACAAATATTCAAACCGGAGAATGACCATGACTGCCCTTTTGTCCCTGTATCGGTCCATTGTTGACCCCATTGAGCGCGCCGACTGGCTGCTGCCGACCCTTGCGCGCGCTGTCTTTGTGCTGGTGCTGTTTTACTATTTCTGGAACTCAGCCCTGTTAAAAATCGACGGCTCGATCTTTACGCCTTCTGCCGGTGCGTTTGGTCAGATCTTCCCAGCCGCTGCCGAGGCCGCGCTGTATAATGTCAGCGAAATGACCTTCTTTCAACGTCTGGTGATCTTTGCGGGCACCGCTGCCGAATTCATCTTGCCTGTGCTGATCGCGATCGGGTTCCTGACACGGCTGGCCGCTGCGGGCATGATCGGGTTTATCGTGGTGCAAACGGTGGTTGATGTTGCAGGCCACGGCGCCAAGCTGGGCGGCTTTTTTGACACCTCGATCGCGCTGATCGACGAACGCACGTTCTGGGTGTTCCTGTTTGTTGTGCTGGTGGTCAAAGGCGCCGGTCCGCTGTCTTTGGACCGGCTGTTGTCACGCTCTAAAAATGAGACTTAGGCTCATCTGGGCGTCCTGCCGCCAAGGCCAGGACGCCTGCCAACCCCGTCATTCCGATGGGGAACATGGTGAAGACGCTGAATTTGAAGGTGTACCACATCATCACCGCAGCGATCAGCATCAAAACACCCCCCCACAGCGCGCGTGACGGTGCCATTGCGGCCCCTGCAATGGCAAAAATAGGTGCCAGGAAACTGACGGTGCGGATCAGACCAACACGATCTACCTGCTCGGCAACACCTTCGATTTCACCATATTTTTCAATTGCTTCCGTGTAACCAAAGCTAAAAAACCCCAGCACGATCGCCATCACACCGCCGATTACACCCAACACCAATGCTGCGTTTCGCATTTTGACCTACTCCCTCAGTTCATGCCATCGATACGCAAACTTGGCCGCCTATCCAAGCAGCATTGCCTGGGTTTGCGCACTCCAGCCCAGAAAAAGCTGATCTTGCGTTTGGATCAAGGGGCGTTTCATCAAAGTTGGATGCGCCTGCAACAGGGCAATCGGGTCAGAGGCCCGCTCGGTTTCGCTTAATCCGCGCCACGTGGTTGATCGCGTATTCAGCAAACTGCCGCCAAATTCAGCATAGGCCGATTGCAACACCTCGGCCTCGACCCCATCTGCGCGCACATCGCGAAAAGTGGCATCTGGCAATGATTTCAGCGCCTTGCGACACGTATCACAGTTTTTCAACCCGTATAAGATCATAGCATCCCCCCTGTTTGCGGCCTTGCATACCCGTGCAATCACGCGCGGTCACGGGGTTTTCCTTGCTTTTTGGCGCAGTGATGTAATGATTAAACTTGTGACGTTAGGTCACTTTAGCCCGCGCCCTGCGCCGGGTAAGACACGACGAGAGGAGAAGCGGCATGCCAAATGGCACCGTGAAATGGTTTAACACCACGAAAGGGTTCGGATTTATCGAACCAGAAGATGGCGGCAAGGATGTGTTTGTGCACATCTCGGCGGTCGAACGTTCGGGCCTGACCGGTCTGGCGGACAATCAAAAAGTCAGTTTCGAGCTGGAAGAAGGCCGGGATGGGCGTCAGATGGCGTCGGACCTGAAACTGCTTTAAACCCGGACATTCATGTTTCGAACGGGTGGTGAACCGCGCCTGACAGGGGGCGGTCACATGAAATGTTTTGTGCCCGGTACACCCCGTAGACGTCATTGCAATCCACACATGAAAAGGGCGCGCCGTTCGGACGCGCCCTTGTTCAGATAAACGACACTGGCGTCAGTAGCACCCTTTGGTGCCTTCCGGGCAGGTGTTCGATCCATGCGTCTTGTGTACATGGCTGTGCGTTTTCTTGTGGTGCTTTTTCTTGGGCGTCGGATGCGCCATCACCGATTGGTAAGACTGCTTGGTGTTGGGTGTCCCGCAGCAGATCACGCCCGACATCGTCACAGGTTGCAACCCGGCTGGGCAGTAGTTCTCTTTGCTGTGATAGGGGTAGACTTTCATCTCGGCACTGGCCGACCCTGCGATCATCGCCAATGCCGCCGCCGCGACCATAGATTTCGTTATACTCATTTGTCCCTCATCAACTGGTTGTGGTTATGCTTGCCAAACATGGTAAAGATACCCGCCAACATGTCAATTTTTTGTTGCACCAGAAACGCTGTGTTGCCTGATGGTTTATTGACCTAGCCTGGCCGACGGATCAGATCGCGCAGCACGCAGTGCGGATCATCCTGGCGCAGGGTGACGCGGCGCTGTTCCATCCAGGCGCCTTCGTCAATGGCTGGAAAGACGGCATCGGCCCCGTCAATTTCCAGATCCACCTCGGTCAGCATCAGACGGTCGGCCATTGGTAGCATCTCGGCGTAGATGGCCTGGCCACCAATCCCATAGACGCGGGTTTTGCCTTGGGCATAAGCAAAGGCAACGGCAGATTTGACATCGCCAAAGACATGTTCGGTCAGCGACGTATCGCGCGAAATCACGATATTCAGGCGGCCTTTCAGTGGCTTAAACGGTAGGCTGTTCCAGGTGTTGCGGCCCATGATAATGGCCCCGCCCATAGTCTCGGCCTGAAACATCTTCAGATCCTCAGGCGCATACCAAGGAATGTCACCATCCTTGCCAATCGCACCGTTGCGCGCGCGTGCCACCACCAGCGTGATCATACCGCCACCGGCGCCTTGATCGCGGCTTGGGGGTGGTAATTCTCGAATGTGAAATCCTCAAACGTGAAATCAAAGATCGAGCTGACCTGCCGGTTGATCCGAAGTGTGGGCAGCGGCCCCGGCGTGCGTGTAAGTTGTTCGTGCACCTGATCCATATGGTTGGAATAGATATGCGCATCGCCAATCGCATGCACAAAATCACCCGTTTCATACCCGGTCACATGGGCCAGCATTGCCTGCAACAACGCGTAAGAGGCAATGTTGAACGGCACCCCCAGAAACATATCAGCCGAGCGTTGATACAGCTGCAAATGCAATTTCCCAGCATTAACGCGCACTTGCCACAAGGTATGGCAGGGCGGCAGCGCCATCTGGTCCACCTCGCCGGGGTTCCAGGCCGATACGATCAGGCGGCGGCTGTCCGGGGTGGCCTTGATCATATCCACCAGTTTGGCGATCTGATCCATCTCGCCTGCGGCAGTGGGGAAATGGCGCCATTGGTGACCATACACAGGACCCAGATCGCCGTTGTCATCCGCCCATTCATCCCAGATGCTGACACCGTTTTCCTGCAAATAGCGAATGTTGGTATCGCCCGACAGGAACCACAGCAGTTCGTGCACAATGGACTTCAGATGCAGTTTTTTGGTTGTGACCAAGGGAAACCCATTTGCCAGCGGATAGCGTGTTTGCAGCCCGAAATAAGACGTGGTGCCTGTGCCCGTGCGATCGGTCGAGGTCTCGCCCTTCTCCAGCACGGTGCGCAAGGCGTCATGATATTGCTGCACGGTGTGTTCCCCCGGTGTGCCACTCTGCTCGTTGCATAGAATAGGACAACAGCGCGCCTGTCTGCCAGAGCAAATATCCGCGATCTGGACATCACGGGGCTGGACGGCTGGCCCAAAGGCCTTAGGATCAGTGTTGATCAAAGGGAGACACACATGGGTTTGACATATCTGCACACAATGGTTCGGGTCGCAGACCTTGAGGCGTCGATGGCCTTTTATGCGCTGCTGGGTCTGAAAGAGACGCGGCGCTGGGACAATGAAGGCGGACGCTTTACGCTGGTGTTCATGGCACCCGAGGGCCAGGAGGACTGCCCGGTTGAGTTAACATACAATTGGGACGGTGATGAGGGCCTGCCTTCGGACAGCCGTCACTTTGGGCATCTGGCCTACCGCGTCGACAATATCTACGAGACATGTCAGCACCTTATGGACAATGGTGTGACCATCAATCGCCCGCCACGTGATGGGCATATGGCGTTTGTGCGCAGCCCCGACAACATCTCAATCGAGCTGCTGCAGGCAGGAGAAAACCTGCCCCCCGCAGAGCCTTGGGCCAGCATGGAAAACACCGGCTCTTGGTAAGGGGGGCCGCATATCTGGCGGCCCTTTGGCTGGGCACAGCGGCCCCCGCGCAAGACGTTCAGGCGCTGGCCGATGCAGCACAGGCGCAGGTGGGGGTGACGCTGTATTACGACCCGTCTTATCAGGGCATGTCTTTTCCCGGCGGCGATGTTCCGCGCGATCGCGGGGTATGCACCGATGTGGTGATCCGTGCGCTGCGCGATGCCAAAGGGATTGATCTGCAACTGGCAGTGAACCGCGATATGAAACAGGCCTTCAGCGCCTATCCAACCATCTGGGGGCTGTCGACAACGGATCGTAATATCGACCACCGCCGTGTGCCTAATCTGGAAACCTTGCTGCGCCGGGTGGGGGCAGACCTGCCAGCCAGCGATGATCCGGGCAGCTTTCAGACTGGCGATATCGTCAGTTGGCGGTTGACCGGATCAAACCTGCCGCACATCGGCATCGTATCAGACCAGCGCAGTGCGGATGGCACCCGGCCTTTGGTGACCCACAACATCGGGCGCGGCACCCGCACCGAGGACATCTTGTTTGATCATTCCATGGTGATGCGGGCACGTCTGACGGATGCCGCCCTGACCCAGCTCAGGGTACTGGGCCAATGATCCGGGTGTTGGGTGTTCTGGCCATCGCGGCCTTCGCCGCCTTGCCTGCCACAGCCCAGCAATGCCGTCTTGCGCTGGCATTGGCGTTGGATGTGTCGTCCTCTGTCGATGAAGTGGAGTACGATTTGCAGCGGGTCGGGCTGGCATCGGCGCTGAACGCTGCTGAGGTACGCCACGCCATTCTGTCGGGGGCTCAGGGATATGTGACCCTGGCTGTTTATGAATGGAGCGGGTTCAACCAGCATAAGCTACACATGGATTGGATGCGACTGACCAGTGAAGATGACATCGACGAGGCCGTGCGCCTGCTGGCCAAGATGGAGCGCAGCCATGATGATTTTCCAACAGCCGTGGGACAGGCGCTGGGGTACGGCGCAACATTGCTGAGCCGTGCACCTGATTGCACCCGCAAGGTTCTGGATGTGTCGGGTGACGGGATCAACAACTACGGCTACGGCGCGGCCTCGGCCTATGCAAATTTCCCGTTCGAGAATGTCACCGTGAACGGCTTGGCGATCCTGACGCAAAACGTGGATGTCCTGAACTATTATCAAAATCAAATCCTGCATGGCCGCAATGCCTTCGTGATTCCGGCCAACAGTTTTGAGGATTTTGAAAGCGCCATGACCCGCAAGCTGTACCGCGAGGTCAACGACATTATCTTTGGCCAGCTTGAACGCCCCGCCCCCATTGCCCTGCGCCGGAACAACGGGTGAAGCGCGCGATTGCCGCATGGATCTGTGCCACCCTGATGGTCGTGACCCCTGCGCTGGCGCAGCAATCGTGCCGACAGGCGCTGGCGTTGGGCTTGGATGTGTCCGGTTCGGTTGATGCGCGCGAATACCGGTTGCAACTGGATGGTGTGGCCCTGGCGCTGAGCGATGCAAGCGTACAGGAGGCCTTGCTGGCATGGCCCGATGCGCCGGTGCGTCTGATGGTGTTTGAATGGAGCGGGATGCGCGATCAAAGGGTGGTGATCGACTGGATCCCCCTGGACAGCGAAGAGCGCCTGGCAGATGTGGCAAAGCGATTGCGCGCCACGGTCAAAACCGGTGCCGCAGATCCCGCCACCTCGATCGCCTCGGCGATGTTGTACGGGGCGCAGGCGTTGGCGCAACATTCCGATTGCTGGTTCAAAACCCTGGATATTTCAGGTGACGGGCCCGCCAATCGTGGCGTGCACCCGCGCGAAGTGACCGATGCGCAGCTGGGAGATATTGTGATCAACGGTTTGATCATCGGGCCAAATGGCCGGGCCAACACCACCAAAAACCTGCTCAATGTAAAAACACTGCAGGATTATTATCAGACCTTCGTGCTGCGCGGTGCTGGGGCTTTTGCAGAAACGGCCGAGGATTATCCGGATTTCGCCGACGCTATGCGCCGCAAATTACTGCGCGAAATCCAATCCCCGGTCGTGTCAGGTTTGTCTGATGCGCGACCGCGCCTTCAGTAGATATAGCGAATTTGGTCAGCCCAGTACCGCTCCACCCGACGCAGGGAAGTGGTGATCTGGTCAATGCCATCCGCGCCCAGGACGCCTTTGGATTGCAGGCCTTCGGCGTGGCGTTCAAACAATTGCCCCACCACATCGCGCACATCGCGGCCCTTTTCAGTCAAGCGCACGCGCACCGACCGACGGTCCACTTCGCAGCGCTGGTGGTGCATATAGCCCATTTCAACCAGCTTTTTCAGATTATAGCTGACGTTTGACCCTTGGTAGTAGCCGCGCGTTTTCAACTCGCCTGCTGTCACCTCATTGTCGCCGATGTTAAACAGCAACAAGGCCTGCACCGCGTTGATTTCCAACACGTTGACCCGTTCAAATTCATCCTTGATGACATCCAGCAACAGCCGGTGCAACCGTTCCACCAAGACCAGGGAATCCAAATACCCGGCCATAAAATTCCGGTGATCCACGGGCGCGCTGATATCCGTGTGTAAGCTCATATCGTTCTCCGTTCGTAACCGCTCGGAGGGACATTGGGCTAAATTGCCAAACATTCAGTTAAATCGAAGAGTTAACACCTAAAATGCAAGGTATTTCACCGGACAGCTGTCTTTAGCCCTGCCCGTTGGCATCGACCAAGGCTGCGATGTCATTGATCAGCGGGGTCAGCGTATCGGGCGCTGCGGTTTGCCCCGTCACCCATTGATAGAGGTCCTGATCGTTTTCGTTCAGCAACGCCTCATACAGTGCCAGCTGATCTTCGGACATGCCCTGCAACCGCGCCGCAGCATAGCGGCTCAGAATGATGTCCATCTCTTTGATGCCGCGCCGCATGGACCGCATGTGCAGCCGTTTCAGGCGGACATCATGCGGCTCGTTCACTGGGCTTCTACCTTTAATGTGCTGCGCAGCTGCCGCTCCAGACGGTTCAACCGTTCGCTGGTGATTGCCAGCTGGTTTTGCAGATCGCGGAATTCGTCCATCAATACGTTCACATCAGGGCTCAGATCGCCCGCCTCGGGATCACCCGGCCCATCGCCTTCGCCGGTCAGCAACCACCGCAAGGTGACATTCAGCATGCCCGCCATGATCGACAACCGGTTGGCCCGAGGTTCAGACAGGTCATCCTCCCAGGCCTTCAGCGTCTTGATCTTGACACCCAGCCGTTTGGCGAACACCTCCTGGCTCATGCCCAGATCCTCGCGCGCGCCGGACAAACGGTCGCCGAATGTGGTCGCTTCGGGGTCGTACCAGTCGTCGTGTCCTGTCTCGGTGCTGCTCATGTTATCCATCCTGAAATACGCGTTCGTGCTTGAACCCGTTCCCGCCTGTTCATATGAGATAGGCGTCAGACATTCAAACCGGAGCCCGCCATGACCTTCCTGTCCGCGACATTATCACGCGTCAAACCATCGCCCACGATTGCCGTGTCGACGAAGGCCAACGAAATGAAGGCCGCAGGCATGGATGTGATCGGCCTGGGCGCAGGCGAGCCGGACTTTGACACGCCTGCCAACATTGCCGAGGCCGGCATTCAGGCCATTCGCGACGGCAAGACACGCTATACCGCGCCCGACGGTATCATCGAGCTGAAAGAGGCCGTTTGCGCCAAGTTCAAGCGCGACAACAACCTGACGTATGAGCCTGCGCAGGTCAGCATCGGCACGGGCGGCAAGCAGATCCTCTATAATGCTCTGATGGCCACGTTGAATGAGGGCGACGAAGTTGTGATCCCCGCGCCCTATTGGGTCAGCTACCCCGATATGGTGCTGCTGGCGGGAGGCACGCCGGTGATTGCCGAGGCGTCACTGCAAACCGGGTTCAAACTGACCGCCGATCAGCTGGAGGCGGCGATTACACCCAAGACCAAATGGCTGATCTTCAACTCGCCATCAAACCCCACAGGCGCCGGATACACCTGGGACGAGCTGAAAGAGCTGACAGACGTTCTGATGCGCCATCCGCACGTCTGGGTGATGACCGATGATATGTACGAACATCTGGCCTATGATGATTTCAAGTTCTGCACCCCGGCTGAGGTAGAACCAAAGCTGTATGACCGGACCCTGACCGTGAACGGCGTGTCCAAGGCCTATGCCATGACCGGCTGGCGGATTGGCTATGCGGCCGGTCCCAAGGAATTGATCGGCGCCATGCGCAAAATCCAGTCGCAATCCACGTCGAACCCCTGCTCGGTTAGCCAATGGGCCGCGGTCGAGGCGCTGAATGGCACGCAGGATTTCATCGCGCCCCACAATGAGATGTTCACCCGTCGCCGCAATCTGGTGGTGGATATGCTGAACGCCTGTGACGGCATCCAATGCCCCAAACCGGATGGTGCGTTCTATGTCTATCCGTCGATTGCCGGGCTGATCGGCAAGACCACGCCGGGTGGCACCGTGATCGAGAATGACGAAGTGTTTGCCACCGCATTGCTGGAAGGCACAGGCGTGGCCGTGGTGTTTGGCGCGGCCTTTGGCCTGAGCCCCAATTTCCGGGTCAGCTATGCAACGTCGGATGAGAACCTGACCGAGGCCTGCACGCGTATTCAGACATTCTGCGCATCACTCACCTGAGTATGCAGCTCACCGCCGACCTGCTCAGCCCCGCCGCGACTTTGACGTCACTCAGGCGTTCTGCGTGCGGCTGACGCACATCGGTCAATCCGTTTTCCAATCGGCAAGGGCTGCCATGGCGACCGTGTTATACCTGGTCAGCCGTTGAATCATATCATCCAGACTGTCAGCACACAGGATTGCGGCACCGTCTGGTTCCATGAACTGCCAGAATGCTTCGGCATCCCCTTCGCGGATCACGCCGCAGGCCTCCTCGACCAGTCCGTAGTGATATTCGTGATCCAGGAAATAAATCTTGCCACGGCGCTGCGTACTCAGCGCCTGCACCAACAGATTGCCACCCCCATCGACGGCTATGGGAATGATATGCTGCAAGTAATCAGCGTGAAAAAACCCCATGTCGCCCAAATCCTGCGGATACCCCAGAAAGGGATGGTCGGGCACACAGCCAAACAGGTACGTGACGTCAGATAACAGGCCAAGTTCCTCGGGCCAGCTTTCCTCAAATGCGTTCAGGTCGCTTATAAACTCGGTCGTGACAGGCCAGCCGGGGACCTGCCACCACACAAAGTCCAGCCCATTGCGCCCACGCAGAAACGCCAGGTGATCGTCGCACAGATCATGCGGGGTCTGGGCGGACAACGCGGCAATCGCATCCTCGGTTGCAGGATATGTGACATCCCCCGCAAAGCGGGCCAATTCGCCGGAATAGACCTCGACCTTCTGATCAACGCGGTTTTCAGGATCAGCCTTTTCCGCAATCCGAACGATCAAAGTGACCAGCCGCGGCGGATCGGGGAAGGTAATGGCAAAATCATACACCGCACCCTGCCCCGGTTTGAACGTCACCTCGGACCCTGTGTTGAACGGTGTTTCATCAGTGCGCAGCACTTGCAGGGTCAGCGTCATAGGATCAGCAGGCTCATCTTCGGCCCGCTCCAGCGCAATCGCCAACCCAATACGATCGCCTTCATAAATCGGCATTGGTCGCCCGGTCCAACGCCCCGTCAGGTGATAAAAACCATCCTCCTGTTTGCGGGCAGGGCTGACGCGGCGAATTACGGGTTTGGGCATAGCAGGCCTTCAAATCATGGGATCTCACAGCCCAGTTTGGCAGCTGATCGCGCAAGGTCAATGAAAACGAGATATTGAAAAACCACGCAGACCACGGCATTGTTCGTCGCGAGGCCATAAACCAAAGAGCAACCTGCGCCCATGTCCGATCTGCCCCCCTATTATTTTCGGGTCCGTGAAAACGGAGCGTTCGTGTACCGTGTGGACACGGAAAACCGCCAGCGCCGGATTGATATGGACCAGATCGCGGTGATCAACATCCGCAATGGTCAGGTTAAACCCCACGGCGACCGCGATCTGAGCGATGACGATATGACCGCCATCTCAGAGTGGATGGAGGAGCGCACGGCGCTTTTGGCGCGGCGCGATATTGATGACATTCACCGTGCGGTGGATTACATGAACCAGACCACGCACTGGGCGCAATCCAAGGCGTCAGATGATGATCTGGAGAATGTAACCGACGCGCTGTTGCTTGCCATGCATGATCTGCGCAGCGTTCTGGTGCGCAAAAAGGCGGATCGGCTTCTGGCAGGACAAGACGACGATTAAGCCGCCTGCCAAGCGGGGCCCTGACCGCGCCCCGGCCCTGTCCAGAACCGCACCATCAGCAACACGGCCGCCAGTGCCAGCCCTGTGGCCAGCCCCAGCCATATGCCAACGCCGCCCAGTCCGAAGGTAAAGCCCAGCAAATAGCTGCAACTGACCCCGACGGCCCAATAGCTGAACCCTGCGATCCACATCGGCACCTGGGTGTCATGCACCCCGCGCAACAACCCCAGCGCCAGCGCCTGTGCGGCATCCATGAACTGAAACAAGGCAGCCGCCGCCATAAAGCTGACGCCAATCGCCAACAAGGCAGGTTTGTTTGGCTCGGTCGGGGTCATGAACAGGCTGATCAACGTCTCGGGGAAGATCAGGAATACCCCAACCGTCACCATCGCCACTGCACCGCACAGCATGATTACAGCCTTCGCGCCGTCGCGCAGCCCCTGCACATCGCGCCGCCCGAGCGATTGCCCGGCGCGCACGGTGGCGGCATTGGCCAGCCCCAGATACAGCATGAAGGTGACCGACGCGACCATCAGCGCAATCCCGTGAGCGGCCAGCTCAAGCGTGCCTATCCAGCCCATCATCACCGATGAGGCCAAAAACAGCGCGCTTTCGGCCAGCATGGTAAATCCAATGGGCCATCCCAACCGGAACACCTGGCCAAAGGCCTGCCCGTCAGGTCGCCAGATACGGGTGAACAGGCTGTGCTCGGGGACCCGCCACGCGGCATAAAACCCAAGCCCCACAAACGCGCCGACATTCACAAAGACCGACGCAATCGCCGCACCGCGAATGCCCAGTTCGGGCGCACCCCAATGGCCAAAGATCAGCGCGTAATTCAACACCGCATTCAGGGCCACGGCCCCGACAGTGACCCATAGCACCACCTGCGTGCGCTCAAGCGCGGATAAAAACGATTTCAGCACCATCACCAGAAGGGCTGGCAACAGCCCCCACCCGGCAATGCGCAGATACTGCCCGCCCAGATCGGCGATCTCGGGCTCTTGGCCCAACAGGCCAAACAGCCACCGGCCCGACATCAGCAACGGCAATGTCGCGATGCCAAACAAGATCGACGCCCAGGCCCCCATCCGGGTGACCCGGCGCACCTGTTGCTGATCGCCCGCGGCTTCAGCGGCGGCCACCATAGGCATCACGGCCAGCGCAAAGCCCGAGCCAAAGATGAATGTCACAAAAAACAGCTCGGTGCTGAGCACAAGTGCGGCCAGAGCCGTCACATCATACCATCCGATCATCATCGTGTCGGTCAGTGTGATCGACAATTGTGCGATATGGCTGCCCACCAGGGGCAGCCCCAGACGCAGATGCGCGCGCATGTGATGACTAAGAGGCTTAACGGGGTGCATCCCCCAGCCCTACGCGGCACGGCACACAAGGGCAAGGCCCGTAGAGGCGCACCGTTGCAGGTGCTGCGTGAGGTGTCCCGTGCAGGTGCTGCGTGCAGGTACTCGGCCTTATGTGTCGCGTGGCTTGCGCTGATCGGGATGCAGCGACACCCCAAACACATGTGCTGTGTTTTTCACCATCGTCTGCGCGCCCCCCAGAATCAGCGGATCAGGGCTGCCCACCACATCCTCGTCCTTGCCTGGATACTCAAGCGAGGCCAGAAAATGCTGCATGCAGGCAAGCCGCGCGCGTTTCTTGTCGTTGGATTTGATCACCGTCCAAGGCGCATCTGCCGTGTCAGTGTAGAAAAACATCGCCTCTTTGGCCTCGGTGTAATCGGTCCATTTATCAAGCGACGCCTTGTCAATCGGGCTGAGCTTCCATTGCTTCAACGGGTCGGTCGCACGCGCGGCAAAGCGGCGGCGTTGTTCTTGTTGGGTGACCGAGAACCAGTATTTATACAGCCGGATGCCAGACCGTGTCAGCATACGTTCCAGATCAGGCGTCTGGCGCATGAACTCCAGGTATTCAGACGGTTCGCAAAACCCCATCACGCGTTCCACACCTGCGCGGTTGTACCAGGACCGATCATACAAAACCATCTCGCCCTTGGTGGGTAAGTGGCTGATGTAGCGTTGGAAAAACCACTGTCCGCGCTCTTCGTCGGTGGGTTTGTTCAAGGCCACAACGCGCGCGGAACGGGGGTTCAGATGTTCGGTGAAGCGCTTGATCGTGCCCCCCTTGCCGGCCGCATCCCGGCCTTCAAACAACAGCACAAACTTCTGACCGGTTTCTTGCGCCCAATGCTGAACCTTCAGCAGTTCGGCCTGTAACTTGGCCTTTTGCGCATCATAATCACTGCGTGCCAGCTTGTCGGTATAGGGGTAATCCGCCGCCTCAAACTCTGCCAGCTTGGCGCGGGTCTCGGCCTGTGGCGTTGCCTGTTGATCGGCCCTTGCTTCAGTCTTTGGTTCGGTCGTTTCAACCTGCGCACTGGCGGCGGTTTTGGCTTTTGATGTCGTCAACTTGGATCTCCCCGGGCGTGTGATGATGAACCATCATACCCCAAAAGCCCAAAGCCTTGCCTTGATCCGTGTCAAACCCGCTGGTGGATTGTGCTTAGTGCGTCCACGCCCCGCGGCGGTTCGTGGCAAAGTTGTCGCCGTATCCACCGGGCCGAATGTTGGGCTTGCGGGTTTTAGGCTCTTGCACGACGGCGTCAATGCCATTTGCCTCGGCGTAGGCCAAAGCGGCCTCTTTGCTGTCAAACTGAATGCGTACCTGCGCCTGCGTGTCCTCGTTCGATGTCCAGCCCATCAGCGGATCCACCGAACGCGCACTGTCCGAGACATGCTCGAGCACCCAATGTTTGGATTTGGCCGTGCCCGATTGCATGGCGTTGCGGGCGGGCTGGTAAATACGGGCTGGCATGGCGAACCTCAAAGCTGCGTTGCAAGGGTTATCCCAAACTTCCCCCGCCGGGGCAAGAGGGCGAATGCACAGCCT
The DNA here is from genome assembly GCA_045106595.1 of Roseovarius sp. GTDB lineage: Bacteria > Pseudomonadota > Alphaproteobacteria > Rhodobacterales > Rhodobacteraceae > Roseovarius. Next base: position 18,149 of record JBGCEW010000041.1, read on the forward strand.
AAGCGCCATTGGGTTAACACCCTGCTGCTGACTAAAATTGTCATGACACCACGGAATTGGCCGGTCCCCCCTTGAACTGCAGGGCAAATAGATCAACTTTGCGCCATGCCTTATGCACATTCCGATAAAACCGAAGCACTGTTGTCAAACCCGGCGCCCGATGTGGCCAACCGCCCCAAGCTGGAGGGTGGCAAAGCGTTTGAATTGGTGTCCGAGTTTTCGCCCGCAGGCGACCAGCCCACCGCCATCGCCGAGCTGACCTCAGGTGTAAATGACGGTGAGCGGGATCAGGTTTTGCTGGGGGCAACGGGCACCGGGAAAACCTACACGATGGCCAAAGTTATTGAGGCAACTCAAAGACCTGCGATCATTCTGGCCCCAAACAAAACGCTGGCGGCGCAGCTTTACGGGGAATTCAAAGGGTTTTTTCCCCACAACGCCGTTGAGTACTTTGTCAGCTACTACGATTACTACCAGCCCGAGGCTTATGTCGCGCGCTCGGACACGTATATCGAGAAGGAATCGCAGATCAACGAGCAGATTGACCGGATGCGCCACTCGGCCACCCGCGCTTTGCTGGAACGTGACGATGTGATCATCGTGGCCTCGGTGTCGTGCATCTACGGCATCGGTTCGGTTGAAACCTACGGTGCGATGACCCAGGATCTGAAGGTTGGCGGTGAATATGACCAGCGCAAGATCATGGCCGATCTGGTGGCACAGGCCTATCGGCGCAATGATGCAGGATTTGCGCGCGGATCGTTCCGAGTGCGCGGCGACAGTCTGGAAATTTGGCCCGCCCACCTTGAAGACCGCGCCTGGAAGTTAAGCTTCTTCGGAGAAGAGCTTGAAACCATGACAGAATTTGATCCGTTGACCGGTGAGAAGAAGGCGACGATGGATCAGGTGCGCGTCTATGCCAACTCGCATTATGTGACGCCTAAACCGACGATGAACCAGGCCATCCACGGCATCAAGAAAGAGCTGCGCATCCGGCTGGATCAGCTGGTGGATGAGGGCAAGCTGCTGGAAGCGCAACGGCTGGAACAACGCACGAACTTCGACCTGGAAATGCTTGAAGCCACAGGGATTTGTAACGGAATTGAAAACTACTCTCGTTATCTGACAGGTCGCGCCCCAGGCGAGCCGCCCCCGACATTGTTTGAGTTTATCCCCGACAATGCCATCGTGTTTGCCGACGAATCCCACGTCTCTGTGCCGCAGATCGGCGGCATGTACAAAGGCGACTACCGACGCAAATTTACATTGGCCGAACACGGGTTCCGCCTGCCGTCATGCATGGACAACCGCCCTCTGAAATTTGAGGAATGGGACGCCATGCGGCCTCAGTCGGTGTTCGTGTCCGCGACCCCTGCCAAATGGGAGATCGAACAAACCGGTGGTGTCTTTACCGAACAGGTGATCCGCCCCACGGGTTTGCTGGATCCTGAGGTCGAAATCAGACCTGTCGAGATGCAGGTGGATGATCTGCTGGACGAGGTCCGCCGCGTGTCTGCCGATGGGTTTCGCACGCTTGTGACCACCCTGACCAAACGCATGGCCGAAGACCTGACCGAGCATATGCACGCACAAGGTATCCGCGTGCGCTACATGCACTCTGACATTGATACCCTTGAAAGAATTGAGATTTTACGGGATTTGAGGCTGGGTGCATTTGACGTTCTGATCGGCATCAACCTGCTGCGCGAGGGGCTGGATATTCCCGAATGCGGACTGGTGGCCATTCTGGATGCCGACAAAGAAGGTTTCCTGAGGTCCGAGACATCGCTGGTGCAAACCATCGGCCGGGCCGCACGGAACGCCGAAGGCCGGGTGATCATGTACGCCGACAAAATCACCGGCTCGATGGAGCGCGCGTTGGGTGAAACCAACCGTCGCCGCGCCAAGCAAATCGCCTATAACGAGGAACACGGGATCACCCCTGCCACCGTCAAAAAGAACGTCGAGGACATTCTGGCTGGGCTGTACAAAGGCGACGTGGACATGGCGCGCGTCACGGCCAAGGTCGACAAGCCGCTCGTTGGTTCGAACCTGCAGGCGCATCTGGATGGATTGCGCACAGATATGCGCAAGGCCGCCGAGAACCTGGAATTTGAAGAGGCCGCCCGCCTGCGCGACGAGGTCAAGCGGCTTGAGGCGGTCGACCTGGCAGTTGCAGACGATCCGATGGCGCGACAATCCGCTGTCGAGGCCGCGTCGGAGGCCGCTCAGAAATCCAAAGGCCGCTCGACGGCTGGGCGTCCGGGGCAACGCGGTGGAAATGTGAAACGGCGGGGGCGGTAAATGCGCCTGACCCTCGCGCTCAGCCTGTTGGCAACACCTGCTTTGGCATGGGAATTCACCCCCGGCCCGCCTTGCATTTTGACCCACGACACAGGCCAAGCGCAGGTCGAGCTGACGTATGATCCGACACAGCCGCTATATACAATCACGGTGACACGGGCGCAGACATGGCCGGATGCCCCGATTTTCAAAATGCGTTTTGAAGGGCCGCAATGGGCCGAAATCGGCACTGGCCGTCATATGCTGAGCGATGATAGGCGCAGCGTGACGGTGATGGATCGCGGCTTTGGCAATGTGCTGAACGGATTGGAAAACAACCGCGCCGCCCATGCTATTCTGGGCAGTGCGGAGGCCGTATTTCCATTGGAGGACGCCGCTGAACCCGTGCGCAAATTCCGCGCCTGCGACATCCCCCTGTCATAAACGATCGAACGAACTTCGATGCGTAAGATGTTTAAAAGTCAAAGATATCTTCCAGGAACCCACCGCGCTTTTTCTTTTTGTAGGGCTTATCGCCATACCCGTCATCGCGGCGTTGCGCCGGTTGGGCTTGCGGGGCTGCGGGAACTGCGGATCGCTCGATGATCTTGTCCAATTCACCCCGGTCCAACCAAACACCCCGGCAGGTGGGGCAATAGTCAATTTCAACTCCGGCGCGGTCTGACATGACCAGCTGAGTTCCGTCGATCGGGCATTGCATCAAGCTCTCTCCTCATTGGTTTGGTATTACCACCTCAATATGGAGGTAAAGCGCAAGAATTTAAGAGGGTGCGACCCAGATACGCACCCCATCCCGGCGCCCGCACACAAAAGGGCAGACGTAACGCCTGCCCTTTTTCTAAATGCAAATCTATTTCAGTGGGTTACTGATAGATGTTCACGTCACCAATCGCATCCAAGATCGAACCTGACCCGTTGCTGGGCGCCTGATTGTACCCCCCGATATAGTCGGGCAGATCATAGCCATTCAGCGATTGCGTGATCGAGCCCGAGCCATTGCCCAAAGGCTGGTTGTACCCGCCCAGATACTCGGGCAACGGGCCACCTTGTGTCAGCAGCTCGGTGATCGAGCCCTGCTTGCCACCTGTATAACCTGACCCGGCATAGGCCCCGGCCCCTGTAGCCGCATTGCGACGCGCCTTGCGGCTTTGACGGTGTTGCTTGTACTTACCACGGCGGTTGGCCTTGCGGTTCTCGGCGCGGGCGGCTTTACGTTTTGCTTTGCGGCTTTTGAACTCTTGCTGTTCCCAAACCTGCGATGCGCCGACACGATCCGAGCGGTCGTTTCCGGCCCCACCGGCCACAGCTGGGGCTGTCATCAATGTGGCGGCTACGGCACCTGCCACGAGCGGTACGATAAACTTTTTCATTCCTGTCTGCCTCCTCAAAATAGGCGATATATTGTCTTATACGCAGGGCTGGCTCTTTTCTGTCGCAGAACCTTGCCCCGGTTGTAACGCGTCGTTGAAAAACTGCATGTTTGTCTTCTGGTACACCGCACAGCAAAACCGCTGCACATGCTCGCTCTCACCTCCGACGTATCATGCCGGTATCGATACACGTCAGGGGAATGTACATCAAAACGCATCACTTCCAAACAAAGCGTTGATAACACGTCGAAATAGGCGGAATCTGTCGCGTGAGTGCCGCAGTTGCTAGAGGCTGGCTGATGCGTGGCCGCGCAGTTTGCGCCAGATACGGCCGTCGGTGATCAACAATCCGATCCCGATCAAGCCAAAGCCAAGATAGGCCGCCGCGCTGAGTTTTTCGTTCAAAAACAACGCCCCCAGCGCGATGGCAAAAGGCGGGATCAACAAAGTGACCAGCATCAGATTGGCCGCCCCCGCCCGCACCAATATGCCGAAATACAGCAGATACGCCAAAGCCGTCGACAAGGTGGCAACCCCCACCAGCGACGCCCAGACCGGCCAGGACAGATCAAATGTCGGCGCGCCGTCCACCCAAATGGCCAAGGGCGCCATCAGCACTGTCGAGCCGATCAGCATCCCCAAGGCGTTCATCTGCGGCGGTTGCCCGGCCAGCTGAACCTTGCCCCAGACCGACGCAAACGCATACGACAGGGCCGCACCTAACACCGCCAGTTGCGCCATATTGCGCAGATCAAACCCGCCAAGCACATCCAGCCCCATAATTGCCGCCACCCCCGCCACGCCAAACACAGCGCCAATGATCTTGCGCGGGGTCAATGGCTCGTCCACCAGCAACAGCCCGGCCACCACGGCTCCGAACATGGCTGTTGTGCCATTCAGAATAGACGCAAGCCCGCTTTCAATTTGGGTCTGCCCCCAGAAAATCAGTGTAAACGGGATGGCGTTGTTCAGCGCACCCATCACCAGATAACGCAGCCAAAGCCCTGGATCGCGCGGCAGCGTCAACCCCATACACCACACCACCGTCAGCAACACCGGCACAGCCAGTCCGACGCGGAAAAGTGTCACGGTCATGGGGGGCAGCTCGCGCAGGGCGATTTCTGCAAAAAAGAACGACCCACCCCACACACAGGCAAGCGCCAGCAGCATCAAGGCAGCAACAGGGGTGATCGCATTAGACGGTGTCATCCACCGTTGGTGTCACGGATAGCAGCCCGGCACGACCCGTTTCTTGCGCATCATAATGCAGTGCTCAGCGCGCCTCTTCGATTTGGCGCAGAATTTCAGTGGCCCATTCGCCAATGATGGGCAAAAACTCAATCTGACTGACCGACCAGGCAAGCAGTGACAACAGCACCGACGCCCCCAACACAGTGCCCAGACCAAACGCCAAACCGCGCATAAGATTGAACCCGATCAATTTTAAAAACGAATTGTGCATGCGAATAAAGCGGTGCGAGTTCAGCAGTTCCAACTCCTGGCGCACCGCCTTCAGATCGTCCGACATCAGTACAGACGTCTCGGGTTCAGGCGTATTGTCTGACATTCAAAGCTCCTTTGCCACAGCGCCGCGCATGATATTTGGCCCCCACATCTGACCGCATGACCGCGCTAGACCCACGTCGAAAAGCATGGGCGATGGTGACAGTTTGGTCAATTCCTACTCTGCGCGCCCAGGTGTTAACCACCCGTTTACCTTCTTTAACCATGGTTCGGGGGCGGAGGGTATTATGCGGTTCTTGTTGGTTTTTGTATTGGGTCTGTGCGGCATGATGGCCGAAGCCGGACCGTGGCCGCGCGACAAAGGGGCTGGCTTTCTCAGCTTCAGCACCGAATACGACGACGAAGATGATGCGTTTTACACAGCCCTCTTTGGCGAATATGGCGTTACGCCAAAGCTGACAGCAGGGGTTGATCTGGGGTTTTCCGATGACACGCTTTACAAGGCCGTAGGCTTTGCGCGCTATCCGCTGGTCAATCAAAACGCCGATTGGCGGGTCGCTGTTGAACTGGGTGCGGGCGTGACGGACGACGAAGGCGTGCTGCGGCCCGGCCTGCATTTTGGCCGGGGATTGAACCTGGGGCAAAAATCGGGATGGTTCACGATTGAAACCTTCGCCTATTACCAAATTGAGCAGGACGATGTTGAGGTGTCGACGGACATAACACTGGGTGTGAACATGACCGACCGCCGCAAACTGATCTTGCAGCTGCAAAACGGCAATCAACCCATGGACCCGGATTATCTGAACCTGACAACATCCCTGGTGGTCGAAGCAAAGCCCGGCCTTCATGTGGAGCTTGGCATGAAGGCCGGGCTTCAGGATGAGGGAAAACTGGCGGTCAAACTGGGCGTTTGGCACAGTTTTTGACGTCGCCCCACCCGGAAAGATCAGATCGGGTCGTCGATCCGAACCTTCAGTGTCACCGTACCCGACACCGGGCGTTCCCAATTCAGACGGATCTGATCATTGTCCGGCCCTTGTTTGGCATTGTAATAGGGCATCCCGAAATGGATGCTATTGTCGGCCTCGCGGACTGGCCCCGCTGCCACCACTGATTCCAGGGTTTGCGCCCATGCTCTGAACGGCAGTCGCGGCGCCAACACCACATTCCAGGCCTGCTGCGCACTGGCTTCGGTGTGGTTCAGCAACAACGGGTTTTCCACTTCGTCACGGATATTGTTGAACGCATTGTTGTTGAACGTGATGTTCTGCAAACGGTTCAGATCCATATTGGCAAACGTCGTGTCGATGCTTTCGACCCGGTCGATCGTGCCACCAATCATGCGGAACGTGTTGTTGACCACCGAAAAGCCATTGATGAAATGCCCGCCACCATGCGGCTTCACAATGATAAAGTTGAACCAAGGCACACAGTTTGATGCCAAAAACACGTTGCCCGAAATGCTGAGTGCGCTGAACGAAAATTCAGATGCGAAATCAGGCGTGGCATCATGTTCATTGGCCCATTCAATAAAGCAATTGTCGATATAATTGCCCGTGATCGTGGCCCGGTTGTTGGTGCGTGTCAGCACGATGCCCGATGTGCGGATGCCATCGCTGGCGTCATCGCCCTGAAACAGGTGGTTGCCCGTGATAATCGAACTGGACCCACCCAGCACGGCCCAGTGACGCAGATGCACCACGCGGTTGTCGCGCAGCTTGATGTCGTTCCCGTTGGCGTTCAGCCCGACAGACACCCGGTTTTGTGACAACAGCGGACTTTCATCAGACAGGAACTGACAGCGGTCAATCATCATCCCCTGATCGCCCTCGCCGTGGCTGGAAATACCACGATCCTTGGGTCGGTTGATAAAGCTGTCGCGCAGATGAAATCCGGTCCCCGTCGGAGGCAGCAAAATCGCCGAACATTCGCCCGAGCATTGCAAGTCCACATTCGACATCGAGAACTTGGAAATCTGATCGAACCCCGAGAAATCCAGAATGTATTTAAACCGGCGGAAGGTATAGACCTGCGTGCCTGCCGCATCATAGAGCGGCGCGCTCAGCGTGATCGTCTGCGCCCCGACATTGGTGTCGCGCACATAAATCTCGCGCCCGACGCCATTGCCTTCAACCAGCGATCCCACTTGAATGTTCGCCACATTGGCAACCCCAGTCAGGGTCTTTGTGTTCGAGGTGTTATAGGTCCCCGACGAGGTCACAACATCGGTGTCCCAATTGGCCCCCGGAACAATCGAAAACTGTCCGTTGCGGATGTAGCGCCGCTGTTTAAACGTGGTCTTGTTGCTGACGGCCGCCTGCATATCAATCGGCGCACGCACGGCAATCCGGCGACCACCCAGATCAAGGGATTCGTGGCCCGAGTTGTTCAGCAAGGATTGATAAGCCTTTTTGAACGCCAGTTCTTCGTCGTCAAACGCGTCGATATAGGCGGGCAGATCAAAGTTTTTGGTCAGCGACAGGATTTTATCCTCGGGCATGCTGACCGTGCCCTGAAACCGCACCCGATTTTGGAAGGTCACGCTGTCATTCAAAAAGTAAGTGCCTGCTGGCACCAACACCTGACGTCCCTGCGCGGCTGCGTCTGCGGCCTCAAACGCCGCATGATCATCGCTAAAGCCATTGCCAAATGCACCGTAATCCCGCACATCGACCCAGTCCATCAGATCACGCAGAAAAAACTCGGTCGCGTCGCTGATCTCGATATCGTCAATGCGGACGATCCCACCGGATGCACCGGTCAGATCAATCCCGAAATGACCATACAGCGCCTCGGGGCCCCAGGCCATGTCGACACCGTTGCGATTGGCGACGCTGACAATGCCAGTGACCTCGACCACCTCGCCATAATTCGAAAGCGCCGTGGAGGTGCCAATCGTTGTCACCCCCGTCAATTCAGCGCCGCCCGCGCGCCCGGCCCACCCGGCCACACGCACCGCAGGCAAAGCACCGGAAATGGCCTTTACCCGCGCTTTGATCTGGATGTAACAGCCTGGCAAAATGGGGGTTTCGCCGGCAAACCGCACGCGTTGCGTGGCATCGGTTTTCAGCAATTCCAATGCTGCGCCAAAATCCTGATCCGCTGGAACGTAGGCCGCATTGGCGTCCCCATCATAGGTATCGGAACCCGGCGTACCATCTTCGCTTGACCACACATCAAGCCCGTCTGCAAAGCTGGGTGGCATGAAATCGATGCCATCGGTGACTGCCTTGTTCATTCAAATCCCTTTCCGCATCGCCCGCATGTCGGGTCAGATGTCATAAGTTTCACAAGCCGGGGCGCGCCCGGTCGCAAAGGGATGTATCGACAAGGAATTAACCGGGCTTCACAGCACCGTACGGTGCCTGGCCCGGATCATGGCCATTTTGGCCTGTTCAGGTTAAACCATACCTTCAGGCACTTTTTGCACCTTTACCGCGTTGATTTTCCAACCGTTTTCGCCGGTGATCATCTCATAACCCAACACGTGCACACGGCCAGTGGCATCGCGGATCATCACGTTCTGCCACAACCGGCCACCTTCCATTTCAGTGCCCAGAAACTGCACTTCGGCAGGCCGCCAGACCATCGGGTAGCCTTGACGCACCATTGTGCCAAAGTTTTCAGCATTGCCAAAGAGACCTTGAATCTTGGGACTGGCATAGGTGAAGGCCTTGGCAAAATCATCCGCCTGGAAGGCCTCAATCTGGTCCGAGATCACCGAGCGGATCGCCGTCTCATCTGCTTTGGCTGGCATGGCAAAAACCAGCGCCAACAACAACGCGCTTAATATGTGTCGCATGTCAAATCCTCCTAATATGCACCAAAAGCTAGCGCATACTCAGGCCGGATCAATCCGCGCTGAGCTGATGCGCTCGCAGATAGGCCACCAGATCAGCCAGGGCTTGTGTGGTGACAATCGGTTGCCCGGTTTCAGTTGTCAGCAAAACACCCTTGCCCGTCAGAAAGCCACCATACACTGGCATCGGGCTGCCGTGGGACACCAAGGGCTCGCGTCCGTCAATGCGTTTGACAACGCGTGCGGTTGGAAAGACATCACCGTTATCCGCCTGCAAGCGCGACAGATTAACCGGTGCAATCAGCAAAACACCCGCCATAGGCCCCTTCCCCGTCAACTCAAGCCCGTGACAGGTGGCACAGTGATCCTGATAGGTTTCCTCGCCGCGCCCTGCATTGCCCGGCTCGGCCAGTGCCGCCCCCGGCGCCAGCAGCAGCATCAGTGCAAACCGTGTGATATATCCAGACATGTCTGATCCTCCGATTGAAGTACGATTAGATGCGTTGCACGCTTTTGAGATACTCCACCAAATCCAGCAACGGCTGCGGCGTTTCAATCTGCGTGCCGGTTTCATCGGTCCACATCACGGTGGGACCAGCCAGAACCTGGCCAAACTCGGGCATCACCTGCACATGAAAGCGGCCCGGATAACCATAGATCTGCGCCATCACGTCCGAGCTGGGAAAGACGCCCCCGTTGCGCAGGCTCAGACCTGTCAAATCAGGTGGGGCCACCGGCAATTCCGCCGCGATAGGCCCATTGCCCTGACCGTCGGCACCGTGACAGGCCACGCAATTGCCCATGTAAATCGTCCGTCCCGGCGATGCTTCTTGTGCCGGTTCGCTGCATCCGGCGAACAGCAAAATCGCAAAGCCCATAAAATAACGCATGTGTCTGACCTTCCATCATGTGGTCAGACATCTTTTACCCGCCTAGCGGCAAGGGCATTGATCTATGTCATATGTTCAAAGTTCAGGTGCAGTTGTGGATTGCACGCAACACGGGCGCCCGGTCAGCCCCCAGCCAGTTCTTGCAATTGTGCCCAGACAGCATCTTCCAGATCAACAGGATCGTTCTCTTGCTTGGATTGGCCCGGCATACGCGCGCCTTCATCGCAGGCAACACCATCGGCCACATGGGCCAAACGGTCAAAAAACACGCCCGACAGATCCGGGTCCATCAACAGGTAATACTGCCCCAGATCATGCGGCGGGCCTTCGGGGGCTTTCAGGGGTTTCACATCGCGGCTGGCCACGCCGCCGGTCATGCCTGCGGCCAACAGCTCGGCCATCAGACCAAAACCCCAGCCCTTGTAGCCACCCATGCTGACCAGTGAGCCGCCCAAGGCGGCACTCGGATCGGTCGTGGGCAAACCATCTGCATCCACGGCCCATCCTTCGGGAATAGCCTGGCCTGCGGCTTTGGCCATGGTGATCTTGCCCAAGGCAACGGTGGTGGTGGATTGATCAAACTGCATGGCAATTCCGCCCTGCCCGTCCGGCACAGAAAACGCGATAGGGTTGGTGCCGATGACACGGCTTTTGCCACCCGGAGGCGCCACAATAGGTGACGCGTTGGTCATGCCCAGCGCCACGTATCCGGCGCGCGCAATCTGTTCGGTGAAAAACCCAAGCGACGTGCAGGTGTGCGCATGCCCCACCGCAAGGCTGGCCGTGCCATTCTCGCGTACGGCCTCCAGTGCGTCGGGCAAGGCGCGGGCAAAGGCGGCTTGAGCAAAGCCAAACTTGGCATCCACCATAACGCTGGCGGGTTTGGGCCGGCTTACCTCGGGTTCGACATCGCCCTTCACCCGCCCCGAGGTCAGTTGTGTGCAATAACTCTCAAGATAATAGAGCCCGCAAATCTTGTTGCCCACCGCCTCGGCCTTGCGCACGGCACATGCGACATGTGCTGCCACCCATGGAGCAGCCCCATGGCGTTCCAACGCGGTTGTGGTTTTCGCTTCTATTTCATTCAGAGATATCAACGGCATAGGCTTAGTCCTTTTTCATATCAGTCACGCTGATCCGGCCCTGATCCAACCGAACAACCCGGTCCATCCGTGCGGCCAGTTCCAGGTTATGGGTGGCGATCAATGCCGCCAGCCCGGTGTCACGCACCAGATCCACCAGCGCCTGACACACTTGATCCGATGTTCCAGGATCAAGGTTGCCGGTGGGTTCATCTGCCAGCAATATCTTGGGCGCATTGGCCAGAGCACGGCAAAACGCAACGCGCTGTTGCTCGCCTCCTGACATGGCCGAAGGGCGATGACCGGCACGCGCGTCCACACCCACACGGGCAAGCAAGGCTTGTGCGCGGGTCTCGGCCTGCACCTTGGAAACACCATTGGCCAGCTGTGGCAGCATGATGTTCTCCAGCGCCGTGAACTCGGGCAGCAAATGGTGGAACTGATAGACAAACCCCACATCGCGCCTGCGCGCCGCGGTGCGTTTGCGATCCGACAATCCGGTCATGTCCGTGCCCGCAATCTCAACCCGGCCCTGATCCGGTGTGTCCAGCAGCCCCGCAATATGCAGTAAGGTCGACTTGCCCGCCCCCGAGGGGGCCACCAGTGCCACCATCTCGCCTGCGCGCAACGTCAGGTCGGCGCCAGCCAAAACCGTCACTTGGTTTGATGCACCGGCATTGTAGGTCTTAGAAATGTCGCTCAGGCGCAGCATCACATCACTCATAGCGCAATGCCTCAACCGGGTTCATCCGGGCCGCGCGCCGGGCCGGGAATATCGTCACCACAAACGACAGAACCAGCGACAGCCCTACCGCCGACATGACATCGCCAAACTGCAACTTGGCAGGCAAATGATAGATGCCACGAATAGACGGGTCCCAGACCTGCCCGCCTGCGACATAGTTCACAAGGCTGAAAATCTGGTCAATGTAGATGGCAAACAGGCACCCCAGAACGACACCGAAGGCCGTGCCGATGATGCCCGTGAAAGCCCCACAGATGAAAAACACCCGCAGTACGGATCCTTCGCTCAGGCCCATCGTGCGCAGGATGCCGATATCACGACCCTTGTTTTTGACCAGCATGATCAATCCGCTGGTGATATTCATCGCCGCAATCAGCACCAGAATGGACAGGATGACAAACATCACATTGTCCTCAACCTCAAGCGCGCGCAGAAAGCTGCCGGATTGGTCCTTCCACGTCCAGACCTGGCTGCGCTCCCCGGCAGCCCGCATCAGTTCAAGTGACATGGTGTCAATGCGTTCCGGAGAGGTGACCATCACCTCAAGCTCATCCGCCACACCTTCGCGGTTGAAATAGCCCTGCGCCTCGGTGAAGGGCATATAAATCCGTGTGCGGTCAATGTCATAGCGCCCAGCGGTGAACACATACACCACGTCATAAGCGTTGATCCGTGGGCTGGTACCCAGTGGAGTTTTCACCCCGTTGGGTGAAATCAACTTTACCCGGTCCCCCACCGAAACCCCCAGCTCGCGTGCCACGCCTGATCCAATGGCGATGCCTTGCGCGAAATCTTCAATGCTTCCAATGCCGGTTTCAGGGTTGGCAATGCGTGGAATGGTTTTTAGGTTTTCAGGCGATATTCCAAAGACTTGCACGCCGGAATTGCGTTGACGCGCCGAAGCCATCACCTGACCTTTGACCAATGGCGCCACGCGTGTCACGCCTTCGACTCCGCGCACCCGGTCGGCCATCGCCTCGTAATCGGTCAACGTGCGGTCAATCCGGCCTGTGACCTCGTCCACCTGACCGATGGAATAGACGGTCACATGGGCGTTGGAGCCCAGAATGGTATCGACAAACTCAGCGCGAAAGCCTGAGCGCACGGCCAGGGTAGCAATCAGCGCAAACACCGCAAGGGTGATGCCGATCAGGCTGATCCAGGTCATCACGCTGACACCGCCCTCGGCCCGCTTGGCGCGCAGATAGCGCCATGCAATCATCCATTCAAAAGGCGCAAAAGGGGCGGTCGAACCTGCCACGGGGATACCTCAGTTCTTGTTTTCGCGGACCTTGCACATTGCACAGCGCAGGATCAAGCAAAAGCGCATATCACTGCGCCGGGGCAGCAAGCACCCGCAAGATATAGTCCAGCTCTTGCCTGAGCACCGCCACCAAATCGGCCTGCGTCGTGTTGCCCACGTGTTGGGTGGTGATCAACAGCTCGGTCTGGGGGCTTAGCGTGCGCCACATGCGGCAATGATGGGTCAGCTCAGACCCAGTTCCGGTCTGACAGATGTGTCCGTTCTTCAAATCACCTGCGCGCAATTCCTCCGGTTTCACCGGGCCTGCGAACAGCGACCGTTCATAGCGCAGACCTTGTTCTTCGACGCGCATGATCTTTAGCGCACCGATCTGGTCATGCCGTTGTCGCGAAAACCCTTGGCACATCCCTGCGCTGCGCCCGGCACAACGTTGGGCAAGGTCGGGCAGATAATTGATCGCAGACAGCCACAAGATGCTGGTGTCCAAAGTGGTCTCGCCTTTGTTGGTCAACCGGCAGGCAGATCTGACATCTTCGCGGGTTCTGCGCAGGGGACGGTATTGCACCACATCTGTCTCATGCACAGCGCGGAAAATATCACCGTGCATCGCCAGGGGCAGCCTGAACATCACCTGCCCCACTTGCACCGGGATATGCGACGTGGCGCAAGCATGGTTGGGCAGGGTCTGGCGCTCAAGCACATAAGCCATCCCTGCCAAGGCCGGAAGTGCCAGCAAAACCGGCACCAGTGCTCCGGGACACCACGATTGCACGACACGCCCGCGCACAGCCACAGCGGTGACAAAGGCCATCATCACCGCGCCCAAGGGGTAGCCTAGCAATGATTTGATCAACGCATCTGTATAGATCAGTATGGATCCGCCGCCGACCACAAGTACGACCAGCAGGACCAGCACACTGCTCGCCACGCACAGCATCGCCGCCAACCGTAACGACCGGCGCATCGCCAGATAAAACACCCCTGCGTTCAGCAGATACCATCCAGCTAAAACCAGCGCGATCAGACTGTCTTCGCTCAACGGGAACATGGCTTATCCGCCCCGGAACCGGCGCAGCGATATCAACCCAAACAGCCACGACACAAACGAGAACACACCGATCCCCGCCAGAAACCCCAACACCGAAAAGACAATCCCTTCGAATGTCAGCGGCAGGGCGGGCTTGAAATCATTCAGCGTCCCACGCGCCAGTTCGGAATCAGTGAAGGCATTGGCGTGATAGGCGCGGGTAAATGGCCCCGCGCCGCGCAGGTCTTCCAGAGCGGTGCTCAGCCGCGCCTGGCGATCTATTGTGCTGACCATGGTTTGAGCACGCTCGGCCCCGATGCCGCCACCCTGAGCCAGATCGACCAACGCCTGCTCCCGGCTGACCCCCACGGCGCTGGCATCTGCGTCAAACTCTTCCACAAAGCGGGTCAGCTCTTCGACCTTGCCACCCAGACGCTGAAGGTATTGCTGCGAAAACTCGGGGAATTGCGACAACCCTGCCGCCCCTGTCAGCCCGCCTGCCAATGTCAGCGCCCTTAAAAACATGTTCTATTGCCCCGACCGATCCTGACGGTAGAGCGAGGCCATGAAGCTTTCAAAGTCCGGCCAGAACGTCGCATCTTGTTCCCATGCATCATCGCTTAGATCACGCGAACGGTCAAAATCGTAAAACCCCACGCGCGGCGCATCACGCCCATCGCGGTAGTCCAGAAACAAAGTTGCGCGGTACCACTGCGCCAGCACGATCATGCGCTTTGCCTCGCGCGGAAACATCTCAGCGTCTTCTTCATAGGCATAGTCGCCAACCGCATCATGCAGGCTGCGCAAATTCTCAAGCGGATACAGTTCTTCATAGCCCGAAAACGGCCCGATGTCCTCGATGCGGGGGGTCTCGGGGTCACCAACGAAGACGTTCCGCACCGAACCACCGTTCTGCATCAGATACAGCGCGCGCAGCATGTCTGGCAGACGCACGTTCAGTGTGGTTTCAACGGCGTCGATACGCGCCGCGTCGGCAAAGGCCAGATCATGGTTCAGCTCTTTGTCTGGCGATCCCGGCGCTTGGTCGTAGTGCGAATAGTGATGCTTGGTGAAAAAATGCGCAGGATCAATCCGCGCGGCAGGCAGGTTCAACCCATCATAATCATGGTCTGCTGCCAGTATGTTTTGCTGGGCTACCTCGATTTCAGTGCTGACCATCTCTTGCATCGACATTTTTTCCCGCTCAACCACCAGCAACACAAGACCCAAGGCCACCATGATCGCCGCATAGACAGCCACCAGCGGCAGGTTCACTGCCTCGCCAAATGACAGCGCCTCAACCTGGCCCGTCAAGCTGCCCAGTCCCCGCCCCAGCAGGTAAATCACGCCCACCACACATGTCTGGGCGATCAGGGCCGTGGCCACAAACCTGGCCAGGATTGAACCGGGCTTGCCCGCAAACTGCAACCGCCACTTGCCGATCACATCCGACATCACAAACACCGGAACGCAGGCGGCAATGTACCACGGTGTTGCGGCCGCCATTCCGGCCAGAAACGGAAACGCCAGCAGCACTATCGAAAACACGATGCGCGCAGGCACGGCCACAACCGAATTTATCGCCGAGAATGTCCCCATGACGTAGTGCTCTCCTGTCAGCCTTGTACGGTTTGACCTTTGTAGATCATCGCGATCTTTTCAACAGCCGCTTCGGGGGGCAGCTCTTCGCTTTCGCCGGTGCGGCGGCAGGTCAGCTCGACCACGCCGTTTTTCAGGCCACGCGGCCCCACGGTGATGCGCCAAGGCAGACCGATCAGGTCCATCGTGGCAAACTTGCCACCCGCCCGTTCATTGCGGTCATCATACAGCGGGTCCAGCCCCAGCGCGCGCAGCGATGTATACAACGCCTCGCAGGCGGCATCAGCTTCGTCGTCGCCTTGCTTCAGGTTTACGATACCCGCGTGATAAGGCGTCACACCCTCGGGCCAGATGATGCCTTTGTCGTCGTGGCTGGCCTCGATGATGGCCCCCACCAGACGGCTGACCCCAATGCCGTGGCTGCCCATATGCACAGGCGTCGGTTTGCCGTCGGGGCCTTGCACGGTGGCACCCATGGCCTCGGAATACTTCGTGCCGAAGTAAAAAATCTGCCCCACTTCGATGCCCCGCGCCACGCGGCGGCGGTCTTCGGGGATGGCCTCAAACAAGGCTTCGTCGTGGGTTTCATCCGTGCGCGCGTACTTTGAGGTAAACTCCTCAAGGATGGCCTGACACTCTGCGTGATCATCATAATCGATCTCGCGATCCCCAAAGCTGAGATCGGTCACGGCACTGTCATAGAACACCTCGGACTCGCCTGTGTCCGCCAGCACCAGAAACTCATGCGTGTCATCACCGCCGATGGGGCCACTGTCAGCACGCATCGGAATGGCTTGCAGCCCCATACGTTCATAGGTGCGCAGGTAGCTGACCAAATGGCGATTGTAGGCGTGCATCGCGTCTTCTTTGGTCAGGTCAAAATTATACCCGTCCTTCATGAAAAACTCGCGCCCGCGCATCACACCAAACCGTGGACGCCGCTCATCGCGGAACTTCCACTGGATATGATAGAGCGTCATCGGCAGGTCTTTGTAACTGCCCACATGGCTGCGGAAGATGTCGGTGATCAGCTCTTCGTTGGTGGGGCCGTACAACATATCGCGCCCGTGGCGGTCCTGAATACGCAACATTTCTTCGCCGTAATCATCATAACGCCCGCTTTCGCGCCACAAATCTGCCGATTGCAGCGTTGGCATCAGCATCGGGATGTGACCGGCGCGCACTTGCTCCTCGTGCACGATGTTTTCCAACTTGCGCAGAACCTTAAAGCCCAGTGGCAGCCATGAATAAATCCCGGCGCTGGATTGTTTGATCATCCCCGCGCGCAGCATCAACCGATGGCTGACAATCTGCGCTTCGGCAGGGTTTTCCTTGAGAACGGGAAGGAAGTAACGGGACAGACGCATGGTGCATTCCTCGGCAAAATATTTCACTGCCCGGTGTATGGGCTAAGGAACGACGAGACAAGGCAATCTCTGGGGCTTGCAGTCCATTTATGCCGAGCAAAGAGCCGCAAAACTTGACGCCTGCCATGCAGGGCTGGCAAGATTGGAGCATTATTGATCACTGCATTTTATCTCAGAAAGAGGCCATTGCCATGAAAGCCATTGTATATTCAGCCTTGTTGTTTTTGACGATTTGCCTCCAGTCCACCGCAGCGCAGGCTCAAACCACCGTTGGGCAACTCTTATCCAACGACGATCGGTTGTTGATATTCAGCGCCCTGGTGGATGCAACCAATCAGTCCTCCAAGCTGAACACGCCCGGAAACTACACGATCTTTGCCTTCACCAACGCAGCCTTTCGATCCTTACCAAAGACAAAACAGGCCGAGGTGTTGCAGGCCAGCCCGTCCGAGGCGCGCAGGATCGTGGGCTATCACATCCACAACAAAGCCACCCTGACCGTCAATCGTATTCCAAATGGATCGACGCACATAAAAACCATGCTGCGAAATCAAAGCGTCTGCGTTCGCAAAACCAACACCAAGGTGTTCCTGACAGACGGTGTGGGGCGACGGGCCACTGTGATCGCCAAAAACAAGAGGGCAGACAATGGCGTGGTCCATGTGATCGATCTCGTTATGGAACCAGGCACGTCTCGCGTGTGTCGCTAAATCGCTCTTAGTGGCAGGTGATCCAGGCGAGGGCGCGCGTCAGATGACAGTCTGACGGCTGGCTTCACGGTTTCGTGAACTCGGTGAACCAAATCCATACGTACTGCGTACCTCTCAACATATGCCACCAGGCATTCATGTTGAAAATTGAAAAACGAGGACACGTATATCATGAACTTCTTCACCAAATTTGCTGCCGCCGCAACGGCCGCGCTGACCCTTTCAACACCTGTTCAAGCCGCCTCTATCGCCGAGATTGCCACCGGCGACGAGCGCTTCTCGACACTTGTGGCCGCTGTCAAAGCCGCCGGTCTGGTAGACACACTCAAAGGCCCCGGCCCGTTCACCGTATATGCCCCGCTGAATTCGGCCTTCGCCGATCTGCCTGCGGGCACCGTCGACACATTGCTGAAGCCCGAAAACAAAGGCCAGCTGACCGATGTGCTGCTGTACCACGTCGATGATCGCAAGCTGACAGCTGAAATGATCCCGGCGGGCTCGACCTATTTCAAGCCACTGAACACATCCGAGCGTCTGTGCATCACCAAAGGTTCCGACGGCGTCATGATTTCGGATGGCTCGGGCCAGATGGCGACCGTGGTTGTGGCCAACATAATGGCTGACAACGGCGTGATCCACGTGGTCGACAAGGTGCTGCTGCCCGGCACGCGTCCAGCCTGCCACTAATCACTCAGGCCTCCGGGCCCACCAGATAGCCACCACTCAGCGCCAGCCCCAGACCGGGGTTGGCGTTTTTGCATTCGGCCACGCTGACGGCTTTTTACACCAAGCCCCTTGAACCCAAGCGCCGCATCAGCGATTTAAAGTGTAACGTATCGCAACTTTGCCAAAGGCATCTATGGCCCTGCCCGTTAACACACAGCTGAAATACTGGGGGATCGCGACGCTGATCTTCTTTCTGGCGCTGTGGCTGCTGGGCGATGTGATGCTGCCCTTTGTGCTGGGCGGTGCGATTGCCTATTTCCTTGATCCTGTCGCGGATCGGCTGGAAAAGATGGGCCTGTCGCGGGCTTTGTCGGTGGCATTGATCTCTTGTGTGGCCATTTTGATCTTTGTGATCATGATGTTGCTGGTCGTGCCCACCCTGATCAGCCAGGCGATTGCGCTGTTTGATTCAGCGCCCACCTATGTGCAAAGCCTGCAAACCTTTCTGACCGAACGCTTCCCCGAGCTGGTCGACGAAAACTCGACCCTGCGCAAATCGCTGCTGTCGGTGGGTGAAACCGTCAGCCAGCGCGGCGGCGAGCTGTTAAACTCGGTTCTGACCTCGGCCGCCTCGATCATCAACGTCGCACTGCTGTTTGTGATCGTGCCCGTGGTGACCGTGTATCTGCTGTATGATTGGGATCATATGGTGGCCAGCATTGACGATATGTTGCCGCGTGATCATGCCCCCGTTATTCGCGAACTTGCCGCAGATATCGACAAAACTCTGGCCAGTTTTATCCGTGGCATGGGCACTGTTTGTCTGTGCCTGGGCACGTACTATGCCGTGGCGCTGATGCTGGTGGGGCTGCAATTCGGGCTGGTCATCGGCGCATTTGCCGGGCTGATCACCTTTATTCCCTATATCGGTGCTTTGCTGGGGGGGGCCTTGGCCATTGGTCTGGCGCTGTTCCAGTTTTGGGGTGATTGGCTGTCCATCGGGCTGGTGGCCGGCGTCTTTGTGCTGGGCCAGGTGATCGAAGGCAATATCCTGACGCCCAAACTGGTGGGCAGCTCGGTTGGGCTGCATCCGGTCTGGCTGATCTTTGCGCTGTCGGTCTTTGGCATGCTCTTTGGGTTTGTCGGCATGCTGGTGGCTGTACCGGTGGCCGCCTCCATCGGCGTGATCGCGCGCTTTGTGATTGACCGCTACAAATCCAGCAGGCTCTACACCGGGCTATCAGAAAAGCACGATTGAGCATGGCCCGTCAGCTTAGCTTTGATTTGCCAGTGCGATCCGCTCTGGGACGCGAAGATTTCTTTGTGTCGCCGTCCAATGCCGCAGCCGTCGCCATGATCGAGCTTTGGCCCAACTGGCCCTCGGGCAAGCTGCTGCTAAGCGGCCCTGTGGGATCAGGTAAAACCCATCTGGCCCATGTCTGGAGCAACACCTCAGGTGCCACTCTGATTGACGCACAGGATCTGCCTGCGGCCGATATCCCGACACTGGCCCGCACATCTGTTGCCGTTGAAAATGCTGAGCGCATTGCAGGCGATGCCGTGCACGAGGATGCGCTGTTTCATTTGCACAACCTGATCCTGGCTGAAGGACAATCATTGCTGATCACGGCGCGCATGCCCGCGGCGCGCTGGGGACTGGCTCTGCCTGATCTGGCCAGCCGTATGCAAGGCACCACTCAGGCCGATTTGACCACGCCGGATGACGCACTGCTGAGTGCGGTGTTGATGAAACTGATGGCCGACCGCCAGCTTAGCCCCGCGCCACAGCTGATCCCGTATCTGGTGCGCCGCATCGACCGGTCATTTGCCGCGGCACAATCCATCGTTGCCCGGCTGGATGACGAAGCCCTGGCGCGCAATGTGCCCATTACACGCGCATTGGCCGCCGATCTGCTGGACCGGGGCTGACAATTGCACGTGAATGCCCGGGGGCTGTCTTCCTTGCGTCACAAATCTGCGCTAAGCCTGCTTCATGACAACAACTGATTTCCTTGGCTCCGATCTGGATGCCCCGATAGATGTGCCCGGACTTGATCTGACCGGACCCGCCCGTTTTCACAACCGCGAGCTGAGCTGGCTGGGGTTCAACTGGCGTGTGCTGGAAGAGGCCGCCAATCCCCGCGTGCCGTTGCTGGAGCGGCTGCGCTTTTTGTCCATATCGGCCAATAACCTGGATGAGTTTTATAACGTCCGTGTCGCAGGTCTGCGCGAACTGGCCCATGCCGGCAACACCACCCCTGCAGCAGATGGCCTGACCCCTGCCGAACAGCTGGTCCTGATCAACGAAGACGCACGCAAGCTGCTGCAAGCCCAGCAAAGCACCTATCAGGCCCTGCGCCTTGAGATGGAGACCGAGAACCTTTCGATCCTTGAAGCCACGGATTTGACACCAAAAGACAAAACTTTCCTGGAAGATGTGTTCATGAACCGCGTCTTTGCTGTGTTGTCACCGCTGGCGATCGATCCTGCACACCCCTTCCCGTTCATTCCCAACCTTGGCTATTCGCTGGCCTTGCAGCTTGAACGTATATCAGACAAGCGCCCGCTACAGGCGCTGTTGCCTATTCCGCAGATGATTGACCGGTTTGTCACCCTGCCCGCTCCGGATGGCACACACAGGTTTCTACCGCTGGAAGAACTGCTGCTGTTGCATCTGGATGCAATGTTTCCGGGCTACAGACGCAAAGGCCATTGCACCTTCCGCGTGCTGCGCGACAGTGATCTGGAAGTCGAAGAAGAAGCCGAAGATCTGGTGCGCGAATTCGAGGTCGCGCTGAAACGCCGCCGCCGGGGCGAAGTCGTCCGCCTGAAAATCTCGGCGGATGCCCCCAAAGGTCTGCGCCGGGTAATCATGGATGAATTGCACGTCACCCAGGACGAAGTGGTCGAGGTCGACGGCATCATCGGTCTGGCCGATCTGTCGCAGCTGGTCATCGATGATCGCCCCGATCTGCAATGGCCCAGCTTTACGCCACGTGTGCCCGAACGGGTGCAGGATCACGACGGTGATATGTTCGCCGCGATCCGCCAAAAAGACATGCTGCTGCACCACCCCTATGAGACGTTCGATATGGTCGTGCGGTTTTTGTCACAGGCCGCGCGTGACCCGCAGGTGGTGGCGATCAAACAAACGCTTTATCGCACCTCCCACGACAGCCCCATCGTGGGCGCGCTGTGCGAGGCCGCCGAGGAAGGCAAATCCGTCACCGCCCTTGTCGAACTGAAAGCGCGCTTTGACGAGGCCGCCAATATCCGCCAGTCGCGCCGCCTTGAACGCTCAGGCGCGCATGTGGTGTATGGCTTTATGGATTGGAAAACCCACGCCAAAATCTCGACCGTGGTGCGCCGCGAGGGGGATAATCTGGTGACCTATACCCATTACGGCACCGGCAATTACCATCCCATCACAGCCAAAGTGTATACCGATCTCAGCTTTTTCACCTGCAATGCTGCCCTTGGGCGCGATGCCACCAAAGTGTTCAACTACCTGTCGGGCTATGCGATTCCCGAAAAGCTGGAAAACCTGGCGATTTCTCCGCATATGCTGAAAACCCGCCTGCTCAAGATGATCGCCCAAGAGGCGGAATATGCCCGCGATGGCAAACCGGCCGAGATCTGGGCCAAGATGAACTCGCTGATTGAGCCAGATGTCATCGACGCGCTTTATGCGGCCTCAAATGATGGGGTAAAAATCAGCCTTGTGGTGCGTGGCATCTGCGGGTTGCGTCCCGGCGTCAAAGGTCTGTCTGAAAACATCCGTGTGAAATCGATCGTCGGTCGGTTTCTGGAACATTCGCGCATTGTGTGCTTTGGCAACGGGCGCGAATTGCCATCGAAAAAAGCGCGGGTGTTTATCAGCTCGGCCGATTGGATGGGCCGCAATTTGAACCGCCGGGTGGAAACGCTGATCGAGATCGAAAACGCCACCGTCAAAGCCCAGATTGTCAGCCAGATCATGGCCGCCAATATGGCCGATGTCGCCCAAAGCTGGATTATGGCACCCGATGGCAGCTTTGCGCGCGCGCAGGCTCCCGAAGGTGCGTTTGCCTTCAATTGCCACCGGTTCTTTATGGAAAACCCGTCTTTGTCCGGGCGCGGCTCGGCGGGGGCGGCGGATGTGCCCAAGCTGACACATACCGAGGATTAACCGTCCGCCAGCGCGCCACACATGGCCCCCGCATGAATAACAGCTGTCCTGCCACTGCCTGCATCAGCGTAACCCGGCCCGCGCTGCACACAAGCAGATTCAGAAAGACGCCGCTGTCCGATTGACCCGTTGCGCGTGCTGACGCATAACCGGATCAGCAAGACGCGGGGGAAACTATGGACGGCAACACCGACGCGGCACACCACGAGAGCAGCCCTTTTGGGCGCCCCTTGTTCAATGACCCATCCGCGCGCGCGCTCAGCCGTGTGGGCGTGGTGGATGTGGGGTCAAACTCGGTCCGGCTGGTGGTGTTTGACGGGGCCGCGCGCAGCCCGGCCTATTTCTACAATGAAAAGATCATGTGCGCCCTGGGTGCTGGCATGTCGGAAATCGGGTATCTGAACCCCGAAGGCCGCGTGCGGGCCCTGAACGCCATCAAACGCTTCCAGATTTTGGGGGCAGGTATGAACACCGGGCCATTGACCGCCGTTGCCACCGCCGCCGTACGCGAGGCCAAGGACGGCCCCGATTTTTGCCGCGACGTGCTTGAGCAGACCGGCCTGAACATCCACGTCATCGACGGGCGCGAAGAGGCGCGGTTGTCGGCACAAGGCGTGTTGTTGGGCTGGCCCGGATCATATGGGTTGGTGTGCGATATTGGTGGCTCGTCCATGGAGCTGGCTGCGATCAAAGGCGGCACCGTCGGTGCACGCGTGTCGTCCGACCTTGGGCCGCTGAAATTGCGCGACATCAAGGGTGGCCGCAGGGCGCGCAAAACCCTGATCCGTGACACTCTGGCCCAGATGAAGGCCGAACTGGGCGATCAAGAGGACCGCCTGTTTCTGGTGGGGGGGTCGTGGCGTGCGATCGCCAAGATTGACATGCTGCGCCGGGGCTATCCGCTGAACGTGCTGCACGAATACCGCATGACCGCCAAGGCCGTACGCGAAACGGCCAAATTCATTGCCACCAATGATCTGGATGACCTGCGCAGCCAAAGCGGCATTTCCTCGGGCCGGATCTCGCTTGTGCCCCATGCCGCCGAGGTTCTGCGCGAGGTAGTCAAAGCGTTCAAACCCCATGACATCGCCATTTCCAGCTATGGCATCCGCGAGGGTATGCTGTACGAACAAATGCCCCAGCGCCTGCGCGACCGCGATCCACTGATCGAGGCATGCCGTTTCGCCGAGGCGAAGGATGCGCGTGTGCCGGGGTTTGGTAAGGTGCTGTATTCGTTCATCATGCCGCTGTTCAAATCCGCCAAGCCCGAGCGTCAGCGCATGATCAAAGCCGCCTGCCTGTTGCATGACGTCAGTTGGCGCGCGCATCCCGATTACCGGGCCGAAGTGTGCTTTGACAACGCCACCCGTGCCAACCTGGGCGGGCTAAAGCATTCGGAACGGGTGTTTTTGGGGTTGGCCTTGTTGCACCGATACACCAACAACCGCGCGGGCACCCGGTTTGAGGGCATGGACAGTCTGATTTCGGAAAAAGACCAGCATCAGGCGGAAATTCTGGGCAAGGCGATGCGTTTTGGCGCAATGCTGTGGCTGGACGAAAACGAGGCCCCCGGCAAGCTGCGCTGGTTTCCCAAAAAGCAGGTCCTTGAGTTGCGCCTGACCAAAGGCGCCACCCCGCTTTATGGCGAAGTGGCCGAGGCAAGATTGCAATCTCTGGCCAGCACGCTTGAGGCGGATATCATGGTTAAGACAGACCGCTAGGCAGGTTCTTAAGCGTCAAATATCAATCTCGCCTTCGGGCAGTGTTTCGTCCATCTCATCGGGGGTTTTCTTGCGAATGATGATATCGCCATTGGGCAGAATCTCGGGCGGGTGATAGGCGCTAAGATCTTCGATCTGGCCCAGCAGCTCGACAAAAGCGGGGCCCATTTCGCTGACAAATTCGCGCAGTGCGGGTTCCATATCTTCGGCAAATGCCATCAGATCATCCAACGCGGGTTCCATCTCGCGCTTGATCCCCTCAAAAAACAACTGCGCGCCTTTCTCCATCAGGGAAAAGCCTTCTTCCGTATCTTGCGCCTGCAAGGGCATTGCCGTCAAAAGAACGGCACCTGTGGTGATGATAAAACGTCTCATACCCGTCAATATAGGACTGCCGCGTGACGATTTGAAGTCACACCTCCAGATCAAGCACCACCGGGAAGTGATCAGATGCCGTGATCAGCGCTGTGCATAATTCGGGCGTGCGCCAACAATCAGGGTCGTCAAACGGATGCATAATGCGCCATTTGGGGCCCAATTGCAGAATATCCGGCGACACCATGATGTAATCCAGCAGCGCCTGCATATAACGTTTCTCATGCTTCAGATAGAACCGCGCGGTGGTGTTGATAGCCCCGATCCGGCGCACCAGCGCACGCCTTGCATGTGGATCAAACAAGGGCGTTGCGCCATCTGCGCCCTCGCCCAACACAATCTCAACCACCGAGCGGCCAAACAGGTGTTCGTATTCGTCCAAACCCGGGCCGTCATTCAGATCCCCCAGCAAAATCAGCGGCGTATCCTGCGCCAGATGCGCGTCTATCCGGCGGCGCAGCCAGACCGCCTGTGCGTGCTGCTTGCGCCGGTTGGCAATGGCCATACGCATCACTTCGTCGCGGTTGCTGGCCCCATGCGGCGCCTTTGATTTCAGATGCGCGCCGATCAGGCAGATCTCTTTGCCTGCTTTGGTGGTCAGCGTCACCTCCAGCGGCGGCTTTGAGAAGGTCACAAGGTCTTCGGTGGCATCGATGTCCAGATCAATCCGAAGCACACCATCAAAGCGCGGTGCGTCGCGTGATCCTTTCTTGCCCGTCTCCTCGCCCTGCGGATCATGCCGGGCCTCGACCACATCCGGGTCATACAGCAGCGCAATTTCCTGCTGAGTGTCATTGGCAAACCCGATCAGCGCCTTGCGGGTGCGCAGGCCCATCATGTTGGCAAAATTCTCAAGTGCGGTTTCGGTCTTGCGCACGCGGTTTGTATCAGGGGCCTCGATGATCATCACCGCGTCGGCATCCATCGCGGTGAACACAATGCCAAGGGCGGCTAACTGTTCCGAACGGGTGATCTTGTAGCGTGCCGACCAGCCACCATCATCCAGCGGCAGGCCTTCGTCATCAAACAAAGCGTTGAACCATTCCACATTATAGGTGGCAATCCGCATGTCTATGACGCTCCGTTGATTTCTTCCCAGGCACGGTTGATGTCAACCATGCGCTTTTCTGCCAGCTTGATCGCCTCTTCGGGCACCCCGCGCGCTATCATACTATCGGGATGCGTGTTGCGGACCATATCCCGCCAGACTTTGCGAATGTCGTCCAACGGCATGTCGGCTGTCACCCCCAACACCGTGTAAGGATCAGGGCGCGCATCAGGGACAAAGCGGCTGCGCAATGATCGGAACTCAGCGTCGCTGACACCAAAGATTTCAGCCACACGTTCCAAAAACGCATCTTCGTTGGGATGATATACCCCATCGGCCATGGCAATGTGAAACAAGCCCTCCATCAGATCGCCCAAGGCCGAGGTGTCCTCCGAGAACATGCCGCGGATGCGCGTTGCATAATCCTCAAACCCGGCCACGTCCTGACGTGCCAGATTGAACACACGCGCAGCCCCCGGCTCGTCCGTTTGGGCAATCTGGAACACCTCGCGAAAGGCCGTCACCTCATCGCGGGTCACCAGCCCGTCAGCCTTGGCCATCTTGGCGCTCAGTGCGATCACGGCGATGGTAAAGGCCACGGAACGCTCGGGCGGGCTGCGAAGCTTGTCAAAAACAGCGCTCAGCCCCTCGCCTGAGGTCAGCGCCGCAAGGGCCTCGGATATTCGGTTCCAAATCGACATGGTGCTAACCTACCCGGTTTGCAAAAGGATGTCAGCGCACCCGTCAGAGAAGTTTTTGCATCAAAATCAAATCCATCCAGCGGTCAAACTTGCGCCCCACCTCGGGCAGCACCGCAATCACTTTGTACCCAAGTGCGGCATGAAAGGCGCGGCCACCGCGGTTCTCTCCGGCCACCCCGGCAATCAGGGAATGCATGCCAGCAGCGCGCGCATGATCCTCAAGTGCCTGCATCAAAGCCCGCCCGGTGCCGCGCCCGGCCGCACTGTTGCTCAGCATGACCGAATGCTCGGCCGTATGGGCATACCCAGGACCACCGCGAAACTGGAAATAGGTGGCAAACCCCAGGATGTGCCCGCGCTCTTCGGCCACCAAAAATCCCCGCCCTTCTGCGCGGCGTTGCGTTAAATCAGCGCGCAGCCCCTCGGGGGTTTTTTCAGCAGTCGTAAAGGTGTTGACCGTGTCGCGGATGTTCTGGTTCCAGATGTCGGCGATCTGATCGGTATCGCCGGGGCCTGCGTCACGTATGATCATTCCAGCACGCGAGGTCCATGTGGTGTGTCAAACCGTGCCTCAAACCCGGCCGCGCCTGTCTCGTATCGAACACGGTCGTCGTGCAGGGTGTCGTGCAGTTTCAGGCGCAGCGCATCGGCCTGCGGATGGCGCACCGTCAAGTGCTGCAGTCGGCACCCCGAGGGCGCCAGCCTGCTGGCCGGATGCGGGTGGCTGTGCCATTCGATCATTGCGGGAAACATGTTGTCAAACGGCAGGATACCATCTTTGGGCACGGCCATCTGCCATCGCAAATCCGCACGCGATAACGCGACAGGCGTGCCCGCCTCGGGTTGCTTGGCCACAAAGCCTGCCAGATCATCCGTCCGGCAAATCCAGTTGGTCAGGCGCGGGCTGCCCTTGAACCGGTCCAGATCAAACCAACGAGGATAGCCCGGCGCAGGTGCATCCGGATCAATCGTGATCACCTCAAGGTACAGCCCGTCCTCAAGCCCCAAAAGCAGGTTATGCGTGCCAAAATGCGCATGCTGCCCACCGGGTTGCAACGCCACGCCCAGCGCATCCTCTACATAGGTCTGCCCGGCGCTAAGCTCGGAACAGGCCACCGCGATATGATCCAGTTCAACGCTCATAGGTGTATGCCCTTCTTTGACCTGTCATTGCCCCAGCAAATTGCCTGAAGCAAGCCGCCATATGGCCCAGCCCGCCACCAGAACGGTGGGATAAAAACTGGCCGCGAACCCAAAGGCGCGCAAGGGCGGGGCCACATGATACCCGAACCAGAATACCAGCCGCGCCAAAGCAAAGCCCAAACCCAGGCACATAATCACACCGGGGCCCTGCCCCGTCAGCAAAACCGCACAGGCAGGCCAGATGCACAGGGCCAAAACCAGCTGCTCTGCCGTGTTGCGCAGCACGCGCTGGTCAATCTCGGCACCACCGCTTAGCGGGCCCCCGTCGATGATTGCATCATCAAAGAACCGTCGTTGCGCCAAGCGCGCCACCATCAACAGCATCACCAGACCCGGCGCCAGAAAGGCCGTCATGATCGTGGGCATCAAGGTGAACACCGGCAAAGTCACATATGTGGCAGCCGCCCATAACAGGCCAATAGCCCAGATCAGCCCTGCCGCCATGCCGATCATGATGTGCGCCCGCTTGTTCATCTTTGTCCTTGCCAGTTCCTGCATAATCCAAGTTGGCACCATGCGGCGCGCTTGGCATGAAATCAACACAGTATGATTTTGGTACCCACAGGCGCAATTGACAGCATTTGTGTCTTGACGATGTGGTGTGGCTGGCTTAGTCCACAGCCCGATGGCGCGGTAGCTCAGTTGGTTAGAGCGATCGACTCATAATCGATAGGTCGGGAGTTCAAGTCTCCCCCACGCCACCAACTTACCCACCAGGAAACCCCAAAGTCTCCGCGCATGCGCCGTTGTGTTCTGTGCGTGCGGATTTCAATCTGTACAACGCCAGCCCCAAGGCGCACCACCCCGGGGCTAAGCGTGTTGCTTTTACGTCCGCGCTTCGCGGATCAGACGCAGGATATCTTGGGCGGCCTCGGGAATATTGGTGCCCGGTCCAAAGATCGCCTTCACACCTGCCTTTTGCAAAAACTCGTAATCCTGCTGCGGGATGACCCCGCCACAGATCACGATGATATCGCCTGCATCCTTGTCCTTCAGCGCCTGGATCAGCTTGGGGGCAAGGGTCTTGTGCCCCGCCGCCTGACTGCTCACCCCAATGACGTGCACATCATTGTCCACCGCATCCTGTGCAGCCTCGTCCGGGGTTTGGAACAAAGGCCCAACGTCAACATCAAATCCGATGTCTGCAAAGGCCGTGGCGATCACCTTGGCGCCGCGATCGTGGCCGTCCTGGCCCATCTTGACCACCAGCATCCGTGGGCGGCGGCCTTCATCCTCGGCGAAATCCTCAACCGATTTCTGAATGGCCGCAAAGCCTTCATCACCCTCGTAGGCCGCGCCGTACACACCGGCCAGGGTTTTAACCTCGGCGCGGTGACGTCCGAATACTTTTTCCATGCTCATGCTGATCTCTCCCACAGATGCACGCGCGCGGGCCGCGGCCACAGCGCCTTCCAGCAAGTTGCCACCCTCGGCGGCACGTTTTTCCAATTCGGCCAGGGCCGCCTGACACGCATCCTCATCACGTGTGTCGCGAATGCGTTTGAGCTTGGCAATCTGCTGTTCGCGCACTTCGTCATTGTCGATTTGCAGAATGTCGATCGGGTCTTCTTGGTCCTTGCGGTACTTGTTCACGCCCACAACCACCTCTTGGCCCCGGTCGATCATCGCCTGACGCCGTGCGGCTGATTCCTCGATCCGCAGCTTGGGCATTCCGCTCGCCACAGCCTTGGTCATGCCCCCCATTTCCTCGACCTCTTCGATAATTTTCCACGCGGCTTCGGCCAGCTCATTGGTCAGCGCCTCGACGTAGTAGCTGCCTGCCAATGGGTCGACCACATTTGTCACGCCCGTTTCTTCCTGCAAAATCAATTGGGTATTGCGCGCAATCCGAGCGCTGAAATCCGTGGGCAGGGCAATCGCCTCATCCAAAGCATTGGTGTGCAGCGACTGAGTGCCGCCCAGCACAGCGCTCATCGCCTCATAGGCGGTGCGGATCACGTTGTTGTAGGGGTCTTGTTCCTGCAGGCTGACACCGGATGTCTGGCAGTGCGTGCGCAGCATTTTTGACTTGGGTGTTTTCGCGCCCAGATCATCCATGATGCGCGACCACAGCAACCGCGCGGCACGCAGTTTCGCGACCTCCATGAAGAAATTCATGCCAATCGCGAAGAAAAAGCTGAGGCGCGGCGCAAAGGCATCCACATCCATACCCCGCGCCATCGCGGTTTTGACGTATTCGCGCCCATCGGCCAGCGTGAAGGCCAGCTCTTGCACCAGGTTCGCGCCGGCCTCTTGCATGTGATAGCCCGAGATTGAGATCGAGTTGAATTTCGGCATCTCATTCGAGGTGTATTCAATGATATCCGCCACGATCCGCATCGAGGGTTCAGGCGGGTAGACATAGGTGTTGCGCACCATGAATTCCTTCAGAATGTCGTTCTGAATGGTGCCCGACAATACGGCCCGGTCATGGCCCTGCTCTTCGCCTGCGACAATGAAACTGGCCAGAATGGGGATAACAGCGCCGTTCATGGTCATCGACACAGACACCTGATCCAGCGGGATACCATCAAACAGGATCTTCATGTCCTCAACGGAATCAATGGCCACACCGGCCTTGCCAACATCGCCCTCAACACGGGGGTGGTCGCTGTCATAGCCACGGTGTGTGGCCAGATCAAAGGCCACCGACACGCCCTGCTGACCCGCAGCCAGGTTGCGGCGATAGAAGGCGTTGGATTCCTCGGCCGTGGAAAACCCTGCATATTGCCGGATCGTCCAGGGGCGGCCAGCGTACATCGTGGCCTTCACACCGCGCGTAAACGGCTCTTGGCCGGGGGTGCCATCCAGATGGTCCAATCCTTCCAGATCATCCGCTGTATACAGCGGCTTGACCGCAATATCCTCAAGCGTGTTCCACGTCAGGTCATCCAGCGGACGCCCGCGCAGTTCTTTTTCGGCCAGCTTACGCCAATCGTCGTTCTTCGATCCCATTGTCTTGTCCTCTTGTCGTCTGGGCAGATCGCAGGATTTGTCCTGTCATATCTGTCCCGGTTTCCTCGATCAGGGTTGCCATGCCATCCGCCCCGGCTCGCAGCCAGAACAAATCATCAGCATAGGATTCCCGCAAAGCCATGCGTTGTGCTTCGTCAAACGGCTGCCAGCGTCCATCCTCATTCGGTAACAGGTCGGGATCCTGGCGCCGGTCCAGCAGAATTTGACGCAGTTGCGATGTGCTGGGGGCACGGTTGATCCATTCACGCGCATGTTTCATGGGGGGCGTGTCACACCCCGTCAGCCAATTTAGTTTCAGCTCGGGACGCCCGCCGAATTGCTCGTAGGGCAGCACCAGAATTTCCGTATCGGGCATCGCACATGCCAGATCGCGGATCACGTCACGCCACATCCGGTTTGAAGTGACCAGGCGGTCCAGCTCGTCGGTGTCGGGCACTTTGTGGCCGCGTCCCACCGCATAGGCCAAAACGCTGGACCAATACATATCCTGTGCGCGTATGGAAAAGACGATGCGCTGCACATCATGGCCAAAGGCATCTTGGAACCGCGCCATACGTTCGCCAATCCCGGCATACAGTTTGCGATCCCGCAGATTGCGACGCGGTGCGCCAATCATGTTTTCGTCTGACACAACCAACTGTTGCACTGATTTATCGCGCAGCCGTTGACGCGCCAGCGAAATTCGGCCGCGCGCGCGTCGCAGCTGATCATGGCCTGTCGACAGCGTTCCAGACAAAGGGATCACGCCGGTCAATAGCCCATCACGTGTCTCGCGCGGGCCCCAGGTGGCGATACCTTGCCGTGCCAGACCTGATACGTTTTCGCGCAGGTAATACTGAAAGCACGTCGAGGCTGTGCGATGCGCGCCGAGGTGAAAAACTGTTTCCATCGGTATGAAACCTTTCTGGCAGCAGGCCGACATGATTCGACCGCAGGGTTGGATTGCCCGCCAGTGTGAGGCTCTAGTCTTCACAATTCGATTAATGGTAAAATTTTTCCGGGCATCCGGGCCAAAGGCCTTCGCTTTGGGGCGTGTGCACCCTATATCCTGTGACACAGGAGACATGATGAAACCACTATTAGCCCTTGTATTTCTGGCACTTACGCCGCTTGGTGTGATGGCCCAGACCACGGATGACGCCGATGAAACGCCACCTGAAACATCGGTGATGCGACCCGATGAGGTGGATTTACAGCAATTTATCTGGAAAAAACGGCCTGTGATCGTCTTGGCCGATAGCCCTAATGATCCGCGTTTTATCCAGCAGATGTCCTTTCTTGAGGCCGAGATTGACGATTTGGCCAAACGCGACGTGGTGATTCTGACTGACACCGATCCCGAAGCCCGCTCGCCCTTGCGCGAAAAGTTGCATCCACGTGGCTTTATGCTGGTGCTGATTGGCAAGGACGGTGGCATTAAACTGCGCAAGCCCTTGCCCTGGGACGTGCGTGAATTGTCCCGTGCGATCGACAAGATGCCGATGCGCCAGCAAGAAATCCAGGACCGTCGCGGGCTAAACTGATCCGGGGGATATCGGCGCGCCTCAGGCATCACGGCGCCCCCATGGCAACGACCAGAACCTCGGTGTCCGGGTCCATCACCATCAGCATGTCCATATCGCGGTCAAATGCCAACACCGCGCGCGGGTTGACCAAAGCCAGCCCAAAGGCGCTTGTCGTCCATTCATCCATGCACAGGCGCGCCTCGAGTGCAGCACCGCGCATTTGAAACCCCAACGCCCGCTCGGTCTGGGCGAAATCGAACATCAGGGCATCGGGGGCCTTGTCAGGCACATCCACCGCCACTGCCCCGCGTTGGCGCAGCACCCGCACCGCGCGT
Source organism: Roseovarius sp. (assembly GCA_045106595.1). GTDB lineage: Bacteria > Pseudomonadota > Alphaproteobacteria > Rhodobacterales > Rhodobacteraceae > Roseovarius. The sequence continues at coordinate 50,471 of JBGCEW010000041.1, forward strand.
GGCACGCCATCAACCACAGGCAAGCCCGAACCAATCTGCACGTCTACCAGTCGAAACGCGGCTGCGGCACAATCGGCCCGCGTGCCAAACCCCGCCGTGTCGCCCAGGGCAAACCATTGCCCGGCGTGCGCCCGCAACGTGGCCTCATCGGCACGGTCACACCCCGCAAGACCGCCACAGGCCAACAGGGCCAGGCCAGCCAATGCCCTTGAGGGGGACGGGATATGCGGGAAATGAGGTATCTGACGGCCTTTCTTCGTTATGCGTCGCGCAGGGCATCACGCTGGTAGGCCAATATAAAACCTACCAGATACACCAATCCGATGCTGACCACGAAAGCCTGCGCAAGCGTCATATTGGCCAGCGTCACAATATGCGGGCCAAACTGCACCAGTGCCGCCATGGCGACCGTGCCGAACAGCCAGTATTTCCATTTCAGCGCCACCCCGGTGGCCAGACCATAGACCAGCGAAAACATGCACATAGCCGACAAAAGAGAGAACAACATCGTGATGAAAATGCTGTCCAACCGGCTCTCAAAATACTGGATCACGCCAAGGGCCAGAAAGGCCCACAGCGTGACCAGCGCACTGACAAAGGCGAATGTGTAGACAAGGGCCAACATCCACAGGCGCATGTTATTCAAACTCCATGATCACATCGTCCACAGCCAGACTGTCGCCCGGACCTGCGTTGATCTTGGTGACCACTGATTTCTTCTCAGCGCGCAAGATATTCTCCATCTTCATGGCCTCGACGGTGCACAGCGCCTGGCCTTCCTGAACTTCATCACCCACCGCCACGTCAATTTTGACGATCAGGCCGGGCATGGGGCACAGCAACATCTTGGATGTATCAGGTGGCAGTTTCTCGGGCATTAATGCGGCCAATTCAGCCTGACGCGGGCTGCGCACATGCACCTTTAGGTCAGCGCCCCGGCTGCGTATGCGGAACCCGCCTGACACTTTGCCGACCTTCAGCACCAATGGCGTGCCGTCCACGTCCAGACGCGCCAGCTTATCGCCCGGCGTCCAGTCACTGGCGACACGGTGCGTGCTGCCATCCTCAAAATGCACGGTTGAGCCTTCGCGGTCAGCTTTGATGGTCACTGGATAGCTATGCCCTTGCAGGTTCACGACCCATTGATCGCCCACTTTGCGTTCGTGGTTGTCCATACGGCCCGAGACCCGCGTGCGCCGGATTTCGGCCACCCGGTGCATCGCGGCACAAGACGCAGCAATCTGGCGCAACGCATCTTCAGCCAGCTCAACCCCTTCAAATCCTTCGGGATATTCCTCGGCGATAAAGGCCGTAGTCATGTCACCTGACACAAACTTGGGATGATCCATCACCGCCGACAGGAACGGCAGGTTATGACCAATCCCTTCGATCTCAAAGCTATCGAGCGCCACGCGCATCGCCTCGATAGAGGCCGCGCGGTCGGGGGCCCAGGTGCATAGCTTGGCAATCATCGGGTCGTAATACATGCTGATTTCGCCACCATCATATACGCCCGTGTCATTGCGCACGGCAGTGTCGCCGGTGGCTGCATCATCTTGCCATTTACCATTGTCCAACAGCGGCCCGGCGGCCACTTCGGCAGGCGGACGGTAGGTGGTGAGACGGCCGATTGAGGGCAAAAACCCGCGGTAAGGATCCTCGGCATACAGCCGACTTTCCATCGCCCAGCCCGTCAGAGTGACATCGCTCTGGCTCATGCTCAGTTTTTCGCCGTAGGCCACGCGGATCATCTGCTCAACCAGATCAACGCCGGTGATCAGTTCGGTCACCGGGTGTTCCACCTGAAGCCGTGTGTTCATCTCAAGGAAATAGAAGTTCCGGTCACCGTCCACGATGAATTCCACCGTGCCCGCCGATGCGTAATCCACCGCATGCGCCAGTGCCACGGCCTGTTCACCCATTGCCTTGCGGGTGGCCTCATCCAGAAACGGGCTGGGGGCCTCTTCGATCACCTTCTGGTTCCGGCGCTGGATCGAACACTCGCGTTCGCCCAGATAGACGCCATTGCCATGGCTGTCGCACAGCACCTGAATTTCGATGTGGCGCGGTTGGGTCACAAACTTTTCGATGAACATCCGGTCATCGCCAAAACTGTTGGCGGCTTCGTTCTTGGAGGCCTGAAAGCCTTCGGCCACTTCCTCTTCGGACCAGGCGATACGCATCCCCTTGCCGCCACCGCCAGCGGAGGCCTTGAGCATGACGGGATACCCAATTTCGCCCGAGATCTTGATCGCCTCAGCCGCATCCTCGATCAGGCCCATATGGCCCGGCACGGTGCTGACACCCGCCTCCTGCGCGATCTTCTTCGAGGTGATCTTGTCGCCCATCTTTTCAATTGCACCTTTGGGGGGGCCGACAAAGGCAACGCCTTCAGCCTCCAGCGCCTCGGCGAACTTGGGGTTTTCAGACAGGAAACCATACCCCGGATGCACCGCCTCGGCGCCGGTCTGGCGGATGGCGTCCATCACCTTGTCGATCACGATGTACGACTCGTTGGCGGGGGGCGGGCCGATATGCACCGCCTCATCCGCCATTTTCACATGCAACGCATTGCGGTCGGCATCAGAGTAAATCGCCACTGTGGCAATGCCCATCTTACGGGCCGTTTTGATCACCCGGCAGGCAATCTCACCACGGTTGGCAATCAGGATTTTCTTGAACATGCGTGTCCCCTCACTTGGCATCTGAAAACGACAAAGCGCACGGCCCGCAAATGCAGGTCGTGCGCTTTGTCATTGGTTTTTGGTCCCCTTCGGCACGCCGCAGCGCGCCGTAAGGCGTTAGTTGATTAGCGGTGTCAGTGCATACGGATCGAACGCCATGCGGCTCGACACTTCGGGCGCGGCACACGCCCCTAGCACAGACAAAAGAAGTACTGCTTTGATATAGCCCATATTGAGCGCCTCGTTGGTTGGACGCCCCCCATTGCGTTTTACATACACGCTTCGCTGACGTTTGCAAATGGGTACGTAAAGCAGAAGTTCCCCACTGTGGCGCGTTTGCCCGGTGGTCTGAACACCGGGCATCACAGCTCAGGGATGTGCGTGGCTTAGCACCGTTTGCGTTTGCCGGTCTGGCAATAAATGACGTTGCCCGCAGCCCCCACGGCCGCCCCGGTGAGGATATCCCCATCCAGAAGGATCGCAGTCCCTGCCCCGGCACCACCGCCCAGCAACGCTTGTTCAACGGCTGTGTCGCCACAGGCCACAAGCCCGGTAAGCCCCAGCATCGCCAGGGTGAGTTTGATCTTTGTAAACATGTCGTCTCGCCTCTTTTCAAATTCCCCAGGGGCGTGATGCGAGACATAAGCGCTCTGCCGGACAAATCAAACCTTTGTTGCCCGCGGCCACGCGCGTAAGCGGTCCGTCGCCGATCAGCGTAAGCAGGCGCGATACAACGAAAAATGGACGGCGCGCTTGGGATGAAGCGACGCCGTCCAATAGGGGAAGGGTAACGGTATAGACTTGCAAACAGTGCCCCTAGGGGAAGGGCAACTTCTACACTGCCCATCGTGCATGACACATCATGACTGTCCATCCGCAGGTATTGCGGGCGGGTATTCTCGGCCAGTTTCCGCGTGTTTTTGCGCAGCTTCGGCAAGAATATGCCGCTTGGAGACACAATCTCAGGTTGAATATTGACTGACGCGCACATCAATCGTCCTCCCCGTCCTCAAACGCCCGAGGGAAAGACGCCTGTGCAGCGGCCACATCCAGCATCAGCAAAGCATCATAGCTGGCGGGATCAAACGGATCTTCAGCAGGCAGCACTTCGCGGCCAAAAAGCCAGCTCAGACGCCCTGCATCCAGATTGCCGCGCTCAAAAGGTGCATCTCCAAAATGCTCCCACAAGGCGCGCACAAAGCCCGTATCAGCCTTACGATCCGCCGGGCGGCGATCGCGGTAACGCTCGCGCTGGGTCAGGGGGGTTACGCCCTTGGGATTGGCACGACGAATGATAAATTGGTAATCCGTACCCGGCAAACGGCCAGGAAATCCGCGATGTTTCAGCATGTTGCGCCCTCCGGATCAAGGGCGGCAGGGATGCAGAAACCGGATGCAACCACCCGGTTTCTGGCGTGATCTACAAGCGGCTTAGATTTTGCCTGTGTATGTTGGCTCAACCGAAATGGGTTCCGGCTGAGGCGCCACATATTGTTCTTCCTGGGTTTGCCCACCACAGGCTGCCACCATGACAACCAGGCCAAGCGCGACCAGGGATTTGCTGCTCTTTGACATGTACTACTCCTGTCTCTGTGCTCAATACGGTCGGGGGTTGTCCCCCCGTTCTTCCCGCATTGGGCGGGTTGATCGGCGTTGGTGCCGACCGCGCCGACCATAACGAAAGGGGCGGTGTTTTGATACGCAGCAATTTCAATCCGGCGTGCCTGTGACGCCAAATCCTCAAACCCGCACTTGGATGAGCAACGTCCCGCAACATGTTGTGGTGTCATCAAAACATCTCCCAGATACAGGCGTCACCCTCAACGCGATATGCCTCAAAAACCTGCGAAACATCAGGGTTGAATTGCCCAAACTCGGATGGTTTGTCGGCCAGCGAAATGATGATCTGATTGGGGGAAGGACCCGTATTGGCGATCTTGGGCAACGCAAAGCGGGTGCACAAATGCTCCAGATCCGTCATCAGCGCGTCCATATCACCGTCCGCCACAAACGCAGGCGCCACAAACCGAAACCGGTAGGTCAGCCCCTGCCCCGGTTGATCCCAGATCATTTCCTGCAACTCGGCCTGCAGCCCTGACGGCAAAACCAGCGTGCCCTTACCCATGCGCTTGGTGTCTTTGACCTGCTCTTCGGGCAAGACCATGATCAGCCAAAGCCCCACGGCGATGACCAACACAGGACCCACAGCCAACCACAACAACCGCTTCATGCCGCACACCGTTGCCAGCGTGCCCGGTTGGCAGGGTGCTCCAGCACATCCCTGATCCGCGCTTGGGCTGCGGCACGCGCAAAGCGTCCATCCACCTGCCCGCCTGCCGTCACCTTCAGCGCATCACCTTCGGCGACGATGCGCACCGCAGGCGCAAACCCCCGCAGGCCTTGCAACGCGCGCCATACATCCTGCCGCACCTGATGCGCCAGGCGCAGTTTGCGCCGTGCCACCAGCCGTGTCTCAACCGCCAGGTCAAACCGCACCGGCACCCGACGCGCCACGATCAGCGCGTCGTCCTCTTTCAAGATATGCCACTGCGTTCGCGCCATCTGATGCGCCACCTCGCTGTTTTTACTCGACTGAGTTATCGCAAATAAGCGGGGGCAAAGCCCCGCCCGTCCAAACGATCAAAGCGGAATATTATCGTGCTTTTTCCAAGGGTTCTTCTTGACCTTGGTCCGCAACGAGGCAAAGGCCCGCGCCACGCGCATGCGGGTGTTGCGCGGCATGATCACCTCGTCGATGAACCCACGTTCTGCGGCGACAAAGGGATTGGCAAAGCGGTCTTCATAGTCCTTGGTGTGCTCTGCCGTCTTTTCGGCATCCCCCAGATCGGCGCGGTGAATGATCTCGGTGGCACCTTTGGCGCCCATCACGGCAATCTCGGCGGTGGGCCAGGCATAGTTGATATCGCCCTGCAAATGCTTGGAGGCCATCACCACATAGGCCCCGCCATAGGCTTTGCGGGTGATCACTGTCACCTTGGGCACCGTCGCCTCGCCATATGCATAAAGCAGTTTCGCGCCGTGCTTGATCACGCCCGCATATTCCTGCGAGGTCCCCGGCAGGAAGCCCGGCACATCGACCAGCGTCAGGATCGGAATTTCGAAGCAATCACAGAACCTTACAAAGCGCGCCGCCTTGCGTGAGCTGTCGATGTCCAGACATCCCGCCAATACCATCGGCTGGTTTGCCACCACACCCACGGTCTGCCCCTCAAGGCGGATAAACCCGGTGATGATGTTCTTGGCAAACTCTTCCTGAATCTCGTAGAAATCGCCCTCATCGGCCAGCTTCAGGATCAGTTCCTTCATGTCATAGGGCGTGTTGGCATTGTCCGGGATCAGCGTGTCCAGGCTTTCTTCAACCCGGTTTGGCGCATCAAAGAAGGGGCGCACGGGGGGCTTTTCGCGGTTTGATGACGGCAGGAAATCCACCAGGCGGCGCACTTCAGCCAAAGCCTCGACATCGTTTTCAAATGCGCCGTCGGCGACGCTGGACTTCTTGGTGTGGGTGCCGGCCCCGCCCAGTTCCTCGGCGCTGACCTGTTCGTTGGTCACGGTTTTGACCACGTCCGGCCCGGTGACAAACATGTACGAGCTGTCTTTGACCATAAAGATAAAGTCGGTCATCGCCGGCGAATAGACCGCCCCGCCCGCGCAGGGGCCCATCACGACACTGATCTGCGGCACCACACCGCTGGCCATGATGTTGCGTTCAAACACATCGCCGTAACCTGCCAGACTGTCGACACCTTCCTGAATGCGCGCACCACCGGAATCGTTGATGCCAATCACCGGCGCACCGTTTTGCATCGCCATATCCATAATCTTGCAAATCTTTTGCGCATGGGTGGCCGAGACCGACCCGCCCAACACAGTGAAATCCTGGCTGAACACATAGACCATACGGCCATTGATTGTGCCCCAGCCGGTGATAACACCGTCGCCATATGGCTTTTGCCCCTCCATGCCGAAATCGGCGCAGCGGTGGGTTTTGAACATGTCCCATTCTTCAAAGCTGCCTTCGTCCAGCAGCAACTCTACCCGTTCGCGCGCGGTCAACTTGCCCTTGGCGTGCTGGCTGTCAATCCGGTTCTGACCTCCGCCCAGCCGTGCTTCTCCCCGGCGCTCTTCCAATGTTTGAAGAATGTCTTTCATCCTGTCCCCCTGCGATCGCATGTGCAAAATTTGGGGCTACTCTAAGCGCGGCAAAGGCGGGATAAAAGCAAAATACGGCAAATTTGCAAACACTTGAATAGCTGCGCTTGCAATACTGCAAAATTGCTAAGTCACACGCATGGTGAGTAGACTCCGCTTCGTGCGCGTCCTATCCGTTGGCATATGAGCGATTTACCTGCGGTCCGCTTTCTGGATCGCACCACCCCTCCGCATATTGTCACCCTGATCCTGCTGGCGGGCATATCCGCGCTGGCGCTGAACATGTTCCTGCCCAGCCTGCCGGGTATGGCACTGTATTTTGAGACCGATTATCGCCTTTTGCAGCTGTCTGTTGCGCTTTATCTGGCGGTGAATGCGGTGCTGCAACTGATCGTTGGGCCGATCTCGGACAAACTGGGACGGCGCCCGGTGATCCTGACCGGGTTGGCGATATTTACTCTGGCCACATTGGGATGCGCCTTGGCTACAAATGTTTGGGTGTTTTTAACCTTTCGCATGCTGCAAGCCGGGATCGTTGTGGCCATGGTGCTCAGCCGCGCCATCGTGCGCGATATCGTCCCCGACGCCCAAGCCGCATCAATGATCGGCTATGTCACCATGGGAATGGCCGTGGTCCCGATGGTGGGCCCCGCCTTTGGCGGACTGCTGGATCAGTACTTTGGCTGGCACGCGGTGTTCTGGGCGCTGCTGCTTATGGGCATAGCTGTGTTCTGGTTGGTCTGGAACGATCTGGGCGAAACGGCACCTGCCACCGCACGCTCGATGACGCAACAGTTTCGCGAGTACCCCGAACTGCTGACCTCACCACGCTTTTGGGGTTATTCACTGGCCTCGGCGCTGTCGTCGGGATCGTTCTTTGCCTATTTGGGGGGTGCGCCATTCGTGGGCGACAAGGTCTTTGGACTGACGCCCGCGCAGCTGGGCTTTTATTTCGGTGCCCCCGCCATTGGCTATTTCATCGGAAATTTCATATCGGGCCGCTTTTCAGTGCGCATTGGCATCAACCGCATGGTGCTGTGGGGCTGCATGATCAACGCAGGCGGCATCGCCATCAACCTAAGCCTGTTTTACGCGGGGCTTGGAACCGCGCTTAGCTTTTTTGGCCTGATGTGTTTCATGGGGTTGGGCAATGGCATGACCATCCCCAACGCCACGGCCGGTGCATTGTCCGTGCGCCCACATCTGGCTGGCACGGCATCGGGTCTGGCGGGGGCCTTGATGATTGGCGGCGGTGCAGCCCTATCCGCCATCGCAGGGGCCACGCTGACAGTCCAGACCGGGGCCTTCCCGCTGTTGTGGATCATGCTGGGCACAGGCGTATTGGCGGTGATTGCCATCGCGCTGACCCTACGGCGCGAACGGCGTCTTGCAGCGCTCTGACGTGTCCTCACCCTGTCGTGCCCCTTGGGTCGGACAAAGCCCCGGAAATATGCCCATTGCGCCCGGCAGTTTGCAAACATAGCCTACAGCCAATGCTAATCTGCAAAGCGAGACGGCAACCATGGTCACTCAGAAACTCTATGCTGGTGCAAAACTGCGTGAAACCCGCCAAAGGCTGGCGCTGACCCAAAAGGAATTCGCCGCCAAGCTGGGCGTGTCCCTGCCCTATCTGAACCAGATGGAGAACAACAACCGTCCCGTCAGCACCACTGTCGTGCTGGCGCTGGCGCAGGAATTCGGCTTTGACGTCACCGAGCTGAGCACGGGGGATGCCGAGCGCATGGTGTCGGATATGCGCGAGGCCTTGGCCGATCCGGTGTTTGTGGACGACATGCCCCCCTTGGCCGATCTGCGCCTGACGGCCTCAAATGCACCGGCGCTGGCACGTGCCTTTCTGGCGCTGCACACAGCCTATCGCCAAACCCATGAACGGCTGGCGTCACTGGACGAGGCATTGGGCCGCGAAGATGCCCGCGCGCGGCCCAGCCCGTGGGACGAGGTGCGCGATTTCTTTCATTATTGCGACAACTATATTGATGCCGTTGACCGTGCAGCAGAACATTTTGCCCGCAGCGGCAACGGGGCCGAGGCCGCACAGGATCAGCTTACCAAGCTGGGCGTCACCATCGCTGCAACCGATGATGGCCCCTTGCGCAAATTCGACCGCGACAGCCGCATCTTGTATCTGTCTTCGCGCGCCGAACCCGAAACCCGCCGCTTTCAGATGCTGTTACAAGTGGCCTTGCTGACGCAGGATGCGCTGCTTGAGGCCACGCTGGACCTGGCCCGGTTTCAATCAGATGCGGCGCGCTCCATAGCCAAAATCGGTCTGGCCAATTATTTCGCCGGGGCCGCAATGATGCCCTATACCGCCTTTCAGAACGCCGCACAGGACATGCGCCACGATCTGGAACTGCTGGCCAAACGGTTTGGTGCGTCGATCGAGCAAGTCTGCCACCGGCTGGCCACGCTGCAACGTCCCGGTGCCAAGGGGGTACCGTTCTTCTTT
>JBGCEW010000042.1:0-13369 GCA_045106595.1 Roseovarius sp.
CAACAATCCCTCTTCCCATACCCCCAAATCCGGTCTATACGCGCGACTTCACGCGGGGACTACAGCCTTGGAGGAGCCCCGCCTTTATATATGGAGAATTATCATGGCTGGAGAAGTACCAGATCTTCACGCCCAGGAACGCACGGGGACAGGCAAGGGCGCCGCTCGTGCAGCACGCCGCGAAGGCATGGTTCCGGGGATCGTTTTTGGGGGTGATGTGGATCCGTTGGCGATCAACATCCCGTTCAACGTTCTGCTGAAAAAGCTGAAAGCCGGGCGGTTTAAGTCGACCCTGTTCAACCTGAAGGTAGACGGCCACGACGACGTGCGCGTGATCTGCCGCGATGTACAGCGTGATGTGGTCAAAGATCTGCCCACGCACCTGGACCTGATGCGCCTGCGCCGCACCACCAAGATCAACCTGTTTATCAACGTTGATTTTGTTGGCGACGAAGAGTGCCCCGGTCTGCGCTCGGGCGGTGTGTTGAACACCATCCGTAACGAGGTTGAGCTGATCGTCACCGCCGGTGATATCCCCGAAAGCCTGACCGCTGACATCAGCGGCCTGGAAGTGGGCGACTCGATCACCATTTCTGACATCAAACTGCCCGAAGGCAGCAAACCCACAATCGACCGCGATTTCGTGATTTGCTCGATCGGCGCCCCCACCGTTATGGCGGCCGAGGACGAAGAAGAAGACGAAGGCGATGTCGAAGTGCCAACAGTTGGCGACGAAGCAGCCGAGGGCGACGAAGAGTAATCTTCGCAGTCCTGTTACAAAGTTAAAAAGGCGCGGTTCACAAGGATCGCGCCTTTTTTACGGCCCGTTGCCCGCTAGCTTTCTGTGGTCACACAAATCAATTGCCCCGCAGGGTCTGTTACAGCCACAAAGATCGTGTCATCGCGGCCTTTGGGAAGGGCGTGAAAATCCCAGGTTACAACCGGCTTTTGCGCGCCAGCCTCCCCCCGATCCTCCCGCCGATCCTCTCCCCGACCAAACGGGCACAGACACACACGCGACACCCAAAGCTGATCCACAAAAGCGGCCTGCGTGATCTGGCCCGTGTCGCCTGCTTGCGGAAACGCCGCATGGAACGCCCGCGCCCGGTCTGAATTCAACGGATGCAGCCAATCCGCAGCCCAGTCCTCGCGCAGCGCTGCAAGCGCCGGGCGCAGGGCCTCGACGTGATCTGCCAGGTGATCAAACACCGGCACAAAACCATCCAGCGTCTCCGAAGTGACCGCGTCAATCTTGTCCTCAGGCACATACAGCTCAAACGTGACAAACCTGCCCGCCAGTTTCTTGCGTTTCAAACGCACCAGATCATCGGGTTTGAACACGCCAAACACCTTGTGCGTCACCGGGTCTGCCTGTGCCCTGCGGCGCTGCGAAATGGCGGCATCGATCGCCTGCTTCAGCGTGGCGGCATCATAGTGCGCCGTCATAACCCCTTGATCTGATATGTGAAACTGCAGATGTGGACCCGCTGCATACAGCAAGATCTCCACCCGCACCCCCTCATGACGTGGCACCGCCTGATACTGAAACCACCCGTTTGGAAGCGCCAGTGTCTCGGGCCAGCCATCTTGCCTCAACCGGGCCATGGCCTCGGCGTGATAGTGCTCCAACTGCTCGGCCCAAGGTACAAACGCCTGCGCCGTTTCAGCAATCAACCGGGCCGCCTCGTCGGGGTCTTTTGCCCCCTCCAGCATGTACAAATTCAGCGCAGCAAGCTGATAGCGGGTCGTCCCCACATCGCGCGATGGCACATCCAGAATGTACAACTGACCCTTGTTGAATATCGCCGTCGCAGGCCCAATCGGTGTGTCAACGGCCTCATGCTTCATTCAGCATGCCTGATCCGCCGGAACCCCAAAATCCGCCCCCGTGATGGCCCCGGATCATAGGTCAACCCCGAGGCCGACATGCAATCCACGATCCGTTTGATCACCGTGTCGGGGTATTGCTTGGGATGCAGCTCCATCATCACCACGCGCACATGGCGTGGCCACTTGTGATCAAACAAATGCGCCTCGGCCCCTTCGATATCCATGATCACCACATGCGGGCGATACTGGGCCAACAGCGGATGCAACTGTACCATCGGCACGTCCACCACGGCGTCGGGATTGCTGTCCATTCCAGCCAGGCGCGCCGACCAAAAGGATTTCTTCCGCTCAAACGAAATCGTGGGCTCGGCGTCCTCCAACCCTGTCACCGCGGCGTGGATCAGCGTCGCTGCCTTGTGCCCGTTGCGGTCCAGATTGTCCCGAATGACCGGGATCATATCGGGGTTCGCCTCAACCGTGACGACGTTTTCACCGCCCGTGATCCCCGCAGCCAGCGACGCGATGTACCCCACGCCTGAGCCGAATTCCATCACCCGGTTGCCCTCGCGCACACGGGCCTGCACCCCTGCCGCCTCCAGCGCCTCATACCCGCCCGAGGCCATCTTGGCCGCAATCTTATCGTTCAGGATGTGGTCCGGCACCTCCAGGGTGACGCCGTTGATCTGATATTGTGCCATGTGGCTGCGGACTTTCGATGATTGATTCTGTGGTGTGCTGAGCGTAGACCAGCAGAAGCAGGAAACGGAACAGATAACGATGCAGCTCTTTGTAGGTCTGGGCAATCCCGGCGCGAAATACGCCCACAACCGGCACAACATCGGGTTCATGGCACTGGATCAGATCGCGTCGGATCATGGGTTTGGACCATGGAAATCCAAGTTCCAGGGTCAGATCGCTGAAGGGCGGCTGGGCCGTGACAAGATGCTGCTGCTCAAACCGGAAACCTTCATGAACCTGTCGGGTCAATCCGTGGGCGAGGCGATGCGGTTTTACAAATTGACCCCCGCTGATGTCACCGTGTTTCACGATGAAATTGATCTGGCCCCGGCAAAGCTCAAGGTCAAACAGGGCGGTGGGCACGCCGGGCACAATGGGCTGCGCTCGATCCATCAGCATATCGGGGCCGACTATGCCCGCGTACGTCTGGGCGTGGGCCACCCCGGCCGCAAAGAGCTGGTCCCGCACTATGTGCTTCAGGATTTTGCCAAGGCCGATGCCGATTGGCTGGACGACCTGCTGCGCGGCATCGGTGACGGTGCGCCGCATCTGGCGGATGGCGAGAGCGGCAAGTTCCTGAATGCCGTGGCGCTGCGGCTGACCCCGGCGCGGTCTTCAAAATCAGCGCCCAAACCCCAGGCGAGGCCGGCCGCAAAGCCGGAAGAGCCGCCTCAGGACACCCGCAGTCAAATGCAAAAACTGATGGACAAATTCCGCTAAACGCCGCGTCAGGCTTGCGCCCCACCGCGTGCAATGGTTTTGTACCCCCCACAGGCAAGCGAGGCAGGATGCGCAGATTTTTCAAATGGTTTTTTCGGGGCCTGATCCTTGTTGGATTGATCCTGTTGTGTCTGGCCCTGTGGAAACGCGATGAACTGACCCGCCTGATGGCCGTTAACACCTTGTTTGAGCAAGACAAGATCGTTGCCAATTTCTCAAACATGAACGCAGCCTTTCTGGCCTCTGACGTCCCGCGCGGCGATGGTCCGGTATCGGATTTGCCCACAGGCCCCGATGCCACCCTGCCCGCAGGTGCGGATCAATGGATCAAAGACCGGTCGGTGACATCCCTTTTGGTGCTGAAATCCGGGCAGATCGTGCACGAAAGCTATCATCTGGGCACGGGCCCCGAAGATCGCCGGATCAGCTGGTCTGTGGCCAAAAGCTATCTGTCTGCTCTCTTTGGGGTGCTGCTGGACGAAGGTGTCATTCGCTCGCTTGACGACCAGGTGACGGAATATGCCCCACAATTGTATGGCAGCGCCTATGACGGCGCCACGCTCGAAGACGTGTTGCAAATGGAAAGCGGCGTGATCTTTGACGAGGATTATCTGGACTACGATTCCGATATCAACCGTATGGGCCGTGTGCTGGCCCTGGGCGGTTACATGGATAACTTCGCCGCAGAACTGACCGCGCGCGAGGCCGATCCCGGCACCGATTGGAAATACGTCTCGATCGACACCCATGTGATTGGCATGATCATCCGTGGTGCGGCGGGTCCGGGCATTGCCACGATGTTGTCCGAAAAGATCATCAAACCGCTGGGGCTGGAACAAGACCCCTACTACATCACCGATGGCGGCGGCGTGGCCTTTGTGTTGGGTGGGTTGAATATGACCACCCGCGATTATGCCCGCTTTGGTCTGATGATCGCCCAGAACGGTGTCTACAACGGCCAGCAAGTTGTCCCCGCCGATTGGATTGCGGCCTCTACCCGGCCCAGTGCCAAAACCACTGACACTGAAACCGGGTATGGCTATCAGTGGTGGATCCCTCTGGGCTCAGACCCCGGCCAGTTTCTGGCGCGTGGTATTTACGGGCAATATATCTACATCGACCAGACCCGCGACGTGGTGATTGTGACCACCGCCGCCGACCGCGCCTTTCGCGAGGCGGGCGTGAATGATACCAATGTGGCCATGTTCCGATTGATTGCCGATGGTCTTTAAGGCCATACTAAAGTGACATCAAAGGCGCTGACATGATCGAAAAAGACCCATCTCTCAATGTATTAGGCGGTGACCTTACCACCTGCTCAACCGATCCCATGACCGGATTTTTCCGCGATGGGGCCTGCAACACCTGCGCGCAGGATCACGGCAGCCACACGGTGTGCGCGTTGATGACGGCCGAATTTCTGGCCTATTCTAAATATGTCGGCAATGACCTCAGCACGTCCCGGCCCGAGTTTGGCTTTGTTGGTCTCAAGCCCGGCGATCAATGGTGCCTGTGTGCCGCGCGGTTTTTGCAAGCCCATGACGAAGGCTGCGCGCCCAAGGTCAATATGGCAGCCACCCATGTGCGGGCGCTCGACATCGTTCCGCTGGCCGTGCTGAAAACCCACGCCACCCCGCAGTAGCCCCACCTCTGGTACTTGAGCCACGGCCCCAGCGCGCCTAATCTGTTGCACAGCACCAGAAAGGCAGCTCCGCGTGCACCACACATCCAACTCTCACGGCCTGATCGTTTTGCTCGCCGCCTCGCTGGTGTCCGTGGTGATGGGATCTATCCACGCCTTTTCGGTCTTTCTGGTCCCATTGGAAACCCAACTGGCCGCGTCCCGGTCAGCGGTCTCACTCAGCTATTCGATGGCCCTTGTGGCGATCACCTTGGTGGTGCTTCTGGGTCCGCGACTTTATGCCAAAGCATCCGCCGCAACACTGATGGGGCTGGCCTGCACCGTGGCGGCCATCGGGGCGTATGGGGCCGGAACAGCTGGCTCACTTGCAGGCGTTTGGCTGGGTTACAGCCTGGTCTTTGGCGCGGCCAATGGTCTGGGCTATGGCTTTGGTCTGCAAATCGCAGCACAGGTCAATCCGGGCCGCGAAGGGCTGGCCATGGGCGTGGTGACTGCGGCCTATGCACTGGGCTCGGTCGTCTCGCCTGCCGTGTTTGAAACCGCCCTGATCTCGGGGGGCTTTGCACAGGCGATGAACAGCCTTGCCTTGTGCCTGATCGGGGTTGGCGTGCTCAGCGCAGGGCTGATGTCTCTGGCGCAGGCCCGGTTTCAATCGACGGCCCCAAACCCGGATCACCCCAGCCCCGGTCTGCACAAGCTGGGCCTGCTTTGGCTGGCCTATTTCGGTGGGGTGATGGCCGGGTTGATGGTCATAGGCCACGCCGCAGGTATCGCCGCCGTCTTGCGTCCGGGCACAACAACGTGGCTGGCCCCTGTGGTGATCGCGGCGTGTAACCTGGCCGGAGCAATGATCGCAGGACGGCTGGCCGACACACTCTCGCTGGGGCGGTTGTTGGGGGCCTTGGCTGCGGCATCGGCACTTGCACTGGCCTGCCTTGCCAGCCTGGGCACAACTGCGGCCATGTTGCCAGCCTTTGGCCTTATCGGCTTTGCCTATGGCGGCACGATCGCGGTCTACCCTGCGGCCATCGCCAAGCTTTACGGCATGACGCGCGGCCCGCGCATTTATGGCCGGGTCTTTACCGCGTGGGGGGCTGCCGGGGTGTTGGGGCCCTGGCTGGCCGGGATGCTGTTTGACCTTGGCGGAGGATATCACACGGCGTTGCTGACAGCCTGCGCCATCGCAACCCTTTCAGCGGGCCTCATCTCATGGCTCCTCAGCCAAACGTCATAAAAAACCCGGCCCGAGGTCTCCCCCGGGCCGGGCATCGGCCTGACACCTCAGTCGCGCAAACGCACAACATCTGTCATCAGACCTTCGGTGCCGTTGTGCACGGTCAGCGTATCAACCTTGCCTGCCACAACCTCCAGAGCTTCCAGCTCTTTCAGGCGCAACATCACAGGGTTGTCGGCCATCACCTTCGCCGTGTTCAGAAGCGCCCGCGTTGCGTTCGTTTCTTCCCGGCGCCGGATCACGTTGGCCTCGGCTTCCTTCTCGGCCTCGACCACACGGTTGAGGATCTCGCGCATCTCGCCGGGCAGGATCACATCGCGCAGCGCGATATCACCCACCTCAACCCCGATACGGGCCATTTCCGCCCGTACAACCTCGGCGGCTTCGGCATTCACCGCGCCCTTCTCGGCCAGGATCGCATCCAGCGTCAGCGCGCCAAGTGTGCGGCGAAACGCCAGTTGCAGGGCCCGGTGCAGCGCTTCGGTGAAATCCTTCACCGTCGCAACGGCGTGTTCAGGATCAACCACACGGTACGCGGCCGTCAGGTTCACGCGGATCGTCACGCGGTCCTTGGTCAGGATTTCCTGACCCGTGACCTCATGCGTCCGTGTCCGCAGATCGATGCCCTTAACAGCCACCGTGCGCCCCAGATGCCAGAACGTGTGCGTCCCAGGACCCAGCTTGCCTTTGGCATCACCATCAACCGTCAGCAACCCAACGTGACCTTCGGGCACGTCCCACCGGTTCAGGGCATGGGTCAGACCCGCGCGCCCCAGCGCATTGGCCAGTTTGACAGGCACGCCCAGCGTGTCGGTCAGGGCATGACGCTCAACCGTCCAAGGCCCGGCATCGGTCCAGTAAACGGCACGGTCACCGGTCAGGATCACCTCGTGTAGACGCCCGTCGCGCCGCACGATCAGAACCTCATCATCGCCTGCCCGAACTTCGGTCAGATGCGCCTCGGCCAGATCGGGACGTTCACGAAACAAAGCCGCCTCATAGGGCGTGGTGAAACGCAGATGACCCAGATCATGAAACTCCGTCACGGTATCACGCCGCTTGATACGGTGTTCACCAGCGCTCAGGATCGTGGCGATACGGCCATGCTCCAGCACCAGCATACGTTCGGTTTCCATCACGGTGACGCGGGTGTGCCCGGTCAGCCAATCGGTTAGTTTTGTCAGTGTATGTGTCATCTTATCGTTTCCTTCTTCGTCTCGTCTCACTCTCGCAAGGCCAAGCTCCTTTCGTTTTATATCAATGGGTTGCAGTCGGAATGACTGACAGGTGTGATGCCCCAAAAGACGGGGCGGTGAAGTGGGATCCGAAGCCACCCCGCGCCATGATCTGACGTGAGAAACAGGCGAGAGGGCGCGCAGAACAAAGGCGTGCTTGTCCGCCCTTTCAGGCGGCCTCGCGGGCCAGTGTGCGGCGCAAACCGTCATCCCGTGCTCCGACGTCAGATCAGAGCAGTGGCAGATCCTTTGGTCCGTCCCCGAAGGGTCAGACCGCCGGGCCAACCTCTGCTGAGGCAACCCCGGATCCCGATGTTGAACTGGCGTTAAAGGCCAGGTGTCCTGTTCAGGGACAGATGTGCAAAGGCAGGATTCGAACCTGCGCCTAAACGATTAAGCGTCGTTTGCTCTAACCAGACTGAGCTACTTTTGCGATGCTGGAGGGATTCGAACCCTCGACCCACAGACTGAGATCTGTTGCTCTACCCGCTGAGCTACTAGCATGTCCCAAAGTGCTTTGCGGCCCTGGCATACGGGGCTGGCAGCGCCGCCCGCACCGGCGAAGCATCAGAGCTTCAACCGCTAGGGTCCGTTCCACAAGATCGGGAGTTGGGTGATACCGCTAACATCCGGAGTCGATCCAGTGGGTTTTTGATCACGCAAACCGGCTGTGATCCTTGCGCAACAATATTGCGCGCCTGGGTAATAAATGAAAAGGCAGCGCCGCAAAACGGCACGCCTCATTCAATTTTAGCGCTGGTTTTCGGCAGATCCTGTCGCGCCACCTTGCCGCCGCGGGTCTGGCGCGACGGGGTGGGTGGGCGGGCGGCGGGCCAGACCCGTGGCTTAGTCCGCCTCTTCCATCCCAAAGCCCAGATGTTTGGCCACGGTAAAGATATCCTTGTCGCCACGGCCACACATATTCATGCAGATGATATGATCTGACGGCAGCTTGGGCGCGATCTTCATCACATGGGCCAGCGCGTGACAGGGTTCAAGCGCGGGAATGATGCCCTCTTTCTCACATGACAGCTGAAACGCCTCCAGCGCTTCTTTGTCAGTGATCGAAACATACTCGGCCCGGCCTGTGTCATGCAGCCACGAATGTTCGGGCCCAATACCGGGGTAATCCAGTCCGGCCGAAATCGAATAGCCTTCCAGGATTTGCCCGTCATCATCCTGCAACAGATAGGTCCGGTTGCCGTGCAGCACGCCCGGACGCCCGCCTGTCAAAGACGCGCAATGCTCCATCTTGGCGTTCACGCCTTTGCCGCCCGCTTCAACCCCGATGATCTGAACGTCTTTGTCATCCAGGAATGGATAAAACAGCCCCATCGCATTTGATCCGCCACCGATGGCCGCAATCAACGTATCGGGCAGACGGCCTTCGGCCTCCATCATCTGTTCGCGGGTTTCCTTGCCGATGATGGCCTGAAAATCGCGCACCATCGCCGGATAGGGGTGCGGACCCGCCACTGTGCCAATGCAATAAAACGTATCGCGCACGTTGGTCACCCAGTCGCGCAGCGCATCGTTCATCGCATCCTTCAGCGTGCCACGGCCCGATGTGACCGGCACCACCTCGGCGCCCAGCAGACGCATGCGGAACACGTTGGGTTTCTGACGCTCCACGTCATGCGCGCCCATGTATACAATGCACTTCAGTCCAAACTTGGCACACACAGTCGCCGTGGCCACCCCGTGCTGCCCGGCACCGGTTTCGGCAATAATGCGGGTCTTGCCCATGCGCCGCGCCAGCAAAATCTGTCCCAGCACATTGTTGATCTTATGCGCGCCTGTGTGGTTCAGCTCGTCGCGTTTAAGATAAATCTTGGCCCCGCCCAGATGATCGGTCAGCCCTTCCGCATGATAAAGCGGGCTGGGGCGGCCAACATAGTGCTTCCACAGGAAATCCATCTCGTCCCAGAAACTCTGATCGGTCTTGGCGTGCTCATATTGCTGCTCCAGTTCCAGGATCAGCGGCATCAGGGTCTCCGACACAAACCGGCCCCCGAACTTGCCAAAACGGCCCTTCTCATCTGGGCCGGTCATAAAAGAGTTAAACAGATCGTTCATCGCATCATGCCTCACGTCAAAGCGTCTGAGGTTGAATATGGGACGATCTGCAAAACTTCCAGCAAAAAGAGGCGTCTGTGCGCGTCAGTTCAGGGCGCGCCAGGGTTTGGGCATCAGAACATAGCGATCGTTGATCCAGATCAGCCCGTCAAAGGCCATCCCAAGGCTTTCACCCGGTTTGACAAACTTGAACCGCACAATCGGATAGTTGCCCTGCAAAAACCCGCGCACATCGCCGTACCCGCCGGGAAAATCCTCCAGCACGGGATCGCCATCGCGCAAGCTGCCGGTGGTGCCTTGCCAGACCAGCACCTGTGTTTGCCCTTGGTTGGGGCCAATCTGTACGCCCGGTTGGAACATGTCGTTGTACATGCCAACCAAAGCATCCGCCAAAGGCGCCGCGTATACGGCGCGGATCTCGGCCTCGGTGGGGCGCAAACTGCCCGTCAATGCAGCACGGTTGGCATTGGGCTCCAGGAACTTGCTCAGAAATGCTTCGGCATGGGCCTTGGTGCCGGGTGTGTCGGCGGTGTCTTTGCGGTTGCTTTGAACCACGTCCAGAATGCTGGCATTTGGATTCTTGGCGCACACCCCGGTCAGGTTTTTCAACACGGTCATCGCATTGTCAAACCGCACAAGGCTGGCACCCTGGTTGGTGCTGTCGATATAGCCCATCACCCACGCGCCCAGCAAAACACGGTCCACATCGGAAATGTCATTCAGGGTTTGCAGGCAATTGTCGGTGGGTTTGAACCCTTCGGCCTGAGCAGGCGTCGTACTGATCAGCCCTGCAGTCAACAGCGATAAAAGAACTCGGGACATCTATAACTCCTTCAAAATTGAATACGCCAAGCCTAGCGCAAATCAATTTCCATAGAAAGCGGTACAGATTGGCATCACATACATGCGCCACTCCGGTGCGGCAGCCAAGACAGCGTTCCCAAGCGCTCAGTCGCGCTGTGTGCCCTGCCCGCCCTGTGCGGCCGCAATAAACTGCGCGATCAGATCAGGGTCTTTGACCCCTGGCGCCGATTCCACACCGGAAGACAGATCAATCTGGCGTGCCCCCGTCGTGGCGATGGCGCGCGCGACGTTTTCGGTGGTCAGCCCACCGGCCAGCATCCACGGCGTGGTCCATTCGCGCCCGGCGATCAGACCCCAGTCAAAGGTCTCGGCATTGCCACCGGGGCGGTCGGCATCTTTGGGGGGTTTGGTGTCGACCAACAGCTGATCGGCCACGGCCTCATAGGCGGCCAGTTGTGGCAGGTCCTGCGCACTGGCGATGCCCACGGCTTTCATCACGGGCAGACCATAGCGCGCCTTGATCTCTTGCACGCGGGCGGGGCTCTCGGATCCGTGCAACTGAAGCATATCCAGCGGCACGGCGGCGGTCAGGTCATCCAGATAGTCATCAGATGCGTTCACCACCAACGCCACCTTGGCCACCCCCTCCGGCACATGCAGCGCCAGCGCGCGGGCTGCGTCAAAATCAACATAGCGCGGGGATTTGGGGAAAAACACAAACCCGACATATGCCGCACCCGCACGGGCCGCCGCATCAATCGAGGCAGGCGTGCTGAGCCCGCAAATTTTCACGCGAATAGGATGGGTCATAACGCCGAGGTTTAGCTGGCTTGCTCCAAAAGCGCCAGAACCTCGTCCTTGCCTTCGTGCTTTTCGCCCTTGAGCCGCTTCACTTCGGCGCGCAGACGCTGCATCTCGCGGGCTTGGCGGGCCGCTTCTGCGCGTTCGCCGGCTTCGCGGATCCATTCCCAGATGAAGCCAACAATCAACCCGGCCAGCACGCTGCCAAAGATGATCACGAACAACGGCAACTCATAACCGGGGTTCACCGCAACCATGCCAGAAATCTCATCCGGCCACACCCGGATCGACACCATCTGCCGGTTGGCCAGACAGATCAGGATCAAAGCCACCGCAAAGATGGCAATAGACGCATAGCGAATATAACGCATAGATTACTTTCCGTTCAGTCGGTCACGCAACAGCTTGCCGGTCTTGAAAAACGGAACGTGTTTTTCCTCGACATGCACACTTTCACCGGTGCGCGGATTGCGGCCCGTGCGCGCATCGCGCTTCTTGACCGAAAACGCACCAAAGCCGCGCAACTCGACGCGGTTGCCATTTGCCATGGCCTCGGTGATTTCATTGAAAATCGTATTCACGATCCGCTCAACATCGCGATAGGACAAATGCGGGTTTTCGTCCGCAACCTTTTGGATCAGTTCAGATCGGATCATGTCATTTTCTCCCCCGCGCTTTGGACTTTGGCAGCCGCGCTTTTGTCAAAGACTATAGATACAATCCTGTAAAACCAAAACAGTTTGACGCCCCTGAACATCATGATTTCCATAGTTTTCTTGCCTTTCGTCGGCGAAAATCGCTGTTGGCAGGCTGAATTTCACCGTGGCCCTTCTCAGAACGCAATTTCAGGCGGATGAAATCAGAAGTTGATTCGGACAGCAAAATCGAACGCCACACATGTCGGATTCCGCCGCGCGTTCCACAAAAAAGGCCCCACCATATGGCAGGGCCTTTTCACATCAAAACCGATTGGTCTGATTATTTTTCGTCTTCGTCGCCTTTCAGGGCCGCACCCAGGATATCGCCCAGCGATGCACCTGAATCCGACGAGCCGTACTGCTGTACCGCTTCTTTCTCTTCGGCAATCTCGCGTGCTTTGATCGACAGACCCAAACGGCGGGTCTTGCTGTCGACATTGGTCACGCGCACGTCCAGCTTGTCGCCGACGCTGAACCGCTCGGGGCGCTGTTCAGCACGGTCACGGCTGAGGTCGGAACGACGGATGAAGGATTTCATGCCCTCGTATTCAACCTCAATGCCGCCATCCTCGATGGACGTCACTTGAACGGTGATGATCGAGCCACGCTTCACGCCGCCAACCGCTTCGGCAAACTTGTCGCCGCCCAGCGCTTTGATCGATAGGGAAATACGCTCTTTCTCGACATCGACCTCGGATACAACGGCCGATACCATGTCGCCCTTTTTGTAGCCTTGGATCGCGTCTTCGCCACGTTCGTCCCACGAAATATCGGACAGGTGAACCATGCCGTCAATCTCGCCTTCCAGACCGATGAACAGACCGAATTCGGTGATGTTTTTGACTTCACCTTCAACTTCTGTGCCCTCGGGGAACTGCTCGGCAAAGACTTCCCATGGGTTGCGCATGGTCTGTTTCAGACCAAGGCTGACGCGGCGTTTGGCACCGTCGATTTCCAACACCATGACTTCGACTTCCTGAGAGGTCGAAACGATCTTGCCGGGGTGGACGTTCTTCTTGGTCCAAGACATCTCGGACACGTGCACCAGACCTTCAACACCGGGCTCCAGCTCAACAAACGCACCGTAGTCGGTGATGTTGGTCACGCGGCCAGTATGCGTGCTTTCCAGTGGGTACTTGGCAGCAACCAGATCCCATGGATCGTCTTGCAGCTGCTTCATGCCCAGCGAAATGCGGTGGGTTTCTTTGTTGATTTTGATCACCTGCACCTTGACGGTTTCGCCAATGTTCAGGATTTCCGATGGGTGGTTCACACGGCGCCATGCCATGTCTGTGACGTGCAACAGGCCGTCCACACCGCCCAGATCGACGAACGCACCGTATTCGGTGATGTTCTTGACCACACCGTCGACCGCCTGGCCTTCGGTCAGGTTGCCGATGACTTCGGCGCGCTGTTCGGCACGTGATTCCTCAAGGATCGCACGACGCGACACAACGATGTTGCCACGACGACGGTCCATTTTCAGAACCTGGAACGGTTGCTTCAGACCCATCAACGGGCCTGCGTCACGCACAGGGCGCACATCAACCTGAGAGCCGGGCAGGAACGCAACAGCGCCGCCCAGATCAAC
>JBGCEW010000043.1:0-20047 GCA_045106595.1 Roseovarius sp.
TCCCGCCTCACGGTCAGACGGTCGCCTTCAAAGAACATATGCTCGGTCCGGCAAAGACCGATGCCATCCGCCCCGAAATTGCGCGCGGTCACGGCGCCGGCAGGTCTGTCGGCCTTCGCGCGCACGCCGATGTCTCCAACCCCATCCGCCCAAGACAAGCGGGTGGTAAAGGCATCATCCAAAGCAGCCTCGAGCACTTTGGCCTGCCCCGAAAGCAAGGCGCCCGATGTTCCGTCAACGGTGACCATATCCCCCGCCTTTAGAACCGTTCCATCTGGCGTGGTGACAGACTTGCCACGTGGGTCAAGCTCAAGATCTGACGCGCCCACGATGCACGGCAGGCCAAGACCACGCCCGATCACAGCGGCATGACTGGTAACACCGCCCCGGATCGTGACGACCGCATCAGCCACATGCATCCCGCGAATGTCTTCGGGTGTCGTTTCGCGCCGGAACAGCACGCAAGGCTCTCCGCGTGCGGCACTTGCTTGCGCCTCGTTTGCGGAAAAGACGATACGGCCCCAAGCAGCGCCCGGACTTGCCGCAATGCCGCGCCCCAAAACTTTGCGGGCAGCGGATGGATCAATCTGACGGTGCAAAAGCTCGCTCAGCGCGCGGGGGGCGATGCGCAGAAGGGCTTCGTTTTTCGTGATGATCTCATCTTCGGCCAAACGCACGGCAATCCGCACATCACCGCGCGATCCGCGCGGCACACGCACCGCGTCCAGGATGGACAGCGCCCCGCCTTCGACCGTGAATTCAATTTGCATTTCTTCGCGCAGCCGAGTGCGGACGCGATCCCCAAAGAGGATCAGATCTTCAAAAAGCTCTGGGCAGCGATCCTGAAGCGATGCGCCACGCGGATCATGGGTCAGATAAAGCGCATCGGCCTCGTCCGACAACGCATCACGCCCCTGCCCTTGCGACAGATAACGACCCTTGATCTGGGGCAGGCCTGTGGCTTCGTCCACGAATTGAATAACACCTGCGCCGCTTTCTGGTTGTCCCACGCCCAGCGCCATGGATTGAACCACCAAACCAAGCCCGGCATTGGGCGGCGCGCCGCGGGCCTGACGCAACAGACGCGCAGTTGTCCCTTCCCAGGCGCGGGCCATGGATTTTAGCACCTGACCCAATTGTTCATCCGGGTTTTGGGGAAACGGGGCTTCGGCCTCGTCCTCGTAATTGCGCAGCATGGTGGCCAGCGCCTCATCCGTGGGGGCGTCCACAGGCTCAAACATATCCGGATCTAGCCGGGCCACATGGACCGAATAGGACTGAATAAAGCGCAAATAAAGCGCGTTGGCCGCGACCGAACCGATGGTTTCACACAGCTCGGCATGGCGGGCATCGTTCATGCCGATGTTCAAAATTGCACCGGGACCACCCCAATCGGGGTCCTGAGAAGACGGACGCGCCGACACCAAAGGCGCATCCCCGAAAGAGGATAAAAGCGCCGCCATATCCGGCAAACTGCCCTCAGAAATCGCGTAAACAGTTGAAAAAGAAAGCGCCACGGTTTGGGGTACAGGCATATCAAGACGTATCAGGCGCTGCAGACATTTCGCCCGGCCCCCGTATTCGTTTGCCTTCATCTTGGCATCTGGTGTGATCAGTGTCACACCCATGTTAGGATCATGTTTCTGCACTGCGGCATTCCTTCCGCTGTGCAGCATAGACGTTAGGATTTATCTCGCAAGTTTTTGTTTTGCCTTGGGGTTATTATCCTTCGATCCGTGTGAGGTCGGCGACACTTACGCAAATCGTGCGGATGCGATGCAGCAGGTTCAGGCGATTACGGCGCAGGATTTCGCTGTCTGCGTTGACCTGAACCGCCTCAAAAAATGCGTCAATCGGTGCGCGCAAGGCGGCCATGGCGGTCATGGCAGTGGCGAAATCTTCGCCTTCCATTGCGAGATTGAGGGTGGTTTCAGCCGCGTCCAATGCGGTGAACAACGCCTTTTCCGCATCACTTTCCGCGAATTTCGGGTCCGCACCATAGGAGTACTCAACCCCGTCCTTTTCCTCGGCCTGAGACAGGATATTGTTGGCGCGCTTGAACCCCTGCACAAGGTTTTCACCATCATCGGTTTTCAACGCATCACTCAGGGCGGTGGCGCGTTTGACCAGCTTGGCCAGATCATCGTTGTTCGGCATGGCAAGGCAGGCGTCGATCACGTCGTGGCGCACGCCCTGGTCACGCAGGTAGACCTTGAGTCGGTCGTGTATGAAGGAAAGCAGGTCTTCACTGACTGGGGTTGATTTGTTCGTCGACATTACAGCCTTGAACCCGGCACTTATGGCCTCATCCGCAGACCCGTGGCTGTCTGCTTGGCGTAGCTCGCTGATCATTAACCCAAACTCATTGTGCGCCACCCCAAAGTTCAGATACTCCATAAGTCTCGACTGAATGCCATTCTCCACCACCAACCGAATAACCCCCAACGCCGCACGGCGCAGGGCAAACGGGTCCTTGGACCCGGTTGGTTTCTCGTCAATCGCCCAGAACCCGGTCAACAGGTCCAGCTTATCCGCCAAGGCCACCGCAACAGAAACGAGCCGAGTTGGCACCTCGTCAGAGGGGCCGAGCGGAGAGTAGTGGTCTTGTGCGGCCATCGCCACGTCCTCGGGCATCCCGGCCTCAAGCGCATAGTAGCGCCCCATGACACCCTGCAATTCGGGGAATTCATAGACCATCTCAGAGCTTAGATCAGCCTTGGCCAGCTTCGCGGCCTGTTCCGCCAGATCAACATCTGCGCCGACAGCCGGGGCCAGTTCGCGCGCCAAAGCAGCGATGCGGTCGATACGGTCCGCTTGTGATCCCAGTCGCCGCTCAAAGGTGACGTCTTTCAATTTATCCAGCCATTCGCCCATGCCCGCGCGGGCGATGCGCAGGTCGTTCTCCCAGAAGAACGCCCCATCGGCCAGACGTGCTGACAACACCCGGCCGTTGCCCGACAAAATCGTGGCGCCGTGATCGGCGGTTTCCACATTGGCCACCGTGACAAACCGCTCAATCCGTCCCGTCTTGGGATTGCGTACCGAAAAGAACTTTTGGTGTTCGCGCATGCTGGTTTTCAGCACTTCTGAGGGCAAGCCCAGATAGGCCGCGTCAATCTCGCCCATCAGCACGACGGGCCATTCGACCAGCCCTGCAACCTCGGCCAGAAGACCCCTGTCTTCGACCACCTCCATGCCGATGGCAAAGGCCTGATTGGTCGCGTCCTGCCAGATGTGATCGGCGCGTTCTTCGGCGCTCAGCACCACCTTGTTGCGGTGCAACTTGGCGGTGTAATCCTCGAACGAGGTCACGCCAAAGCGCCCCTGCCCCATGAAACGATGCCCTTCCGTGGTGTCACCGGATGTGATGCCGTCCACGTTCAGCTCGACCACGCTGGCCTCGCCTGCGTCATCGGTCAGGATACACAAGATAGAATGCAAAGGCCGCACCCAGCGCAGCGTGCCCGTGCCCCAGCGCATGGATTTGGGCCAGGGGAAGTTGCGGATCACATCCTCAAGCACCTCGGCGATGATGGCACTTGCCGAACGGCCCGGTTTGGTGATCTGCGCAAAATAGACCTGGCCCTTTTTCTCGTCGCGCACGTCAAGATCGTCGCGGGTCAGACCTGCGCCGCGCAAGAACCCTTCGATGGCCTTGTCGGGCGCATCCACACGGGGGCCTTTGCGCTCTTCTTTGACGGTTGGGCTTTCGCCAAGCAGCCCTTGAACGGTCAGCGTCAGACGACGTGGTGTCGAAAATGCCGCCGCGCCGGAATAGGTCAGTCCCGCCTCGACCAGGCCGTTTGTCATCCGCTCTTTGAAGTCCTGCGCCGCACGGGTTTGCATCCGTGCTGGGATTTCCTCGGAGAAAAGTTCGATCAGAAGGTCAGGCATGGTTTAGTTTCCTTGCTCTGTGGCCGCATTTGGATCAGCGCATCCTTCGGGTGCCAGACCGCCGTCAAACACCACTTCGCCACAGGCGTTGATTTGATGCCAGACAAAGCCCTTGCCGTCTTCGGTGATGGCGACAACCCGGTCGATGCCATAGATCACGTCCTTTTGGCCCAAAAACGCCAGCGCGCTGCCATCTTCCAGTGCGGCCCCGATGGTTTCAGCATTGAAGCAATCAAACCAGCCGGGGGCTGTCAGAGGTTCGGCCTTGTCGTAGGACACATATGTTTCGCTTAGCACAGGGTGGCTGAGCGTGGTTGTGAAACACGCACGATACCGGATGGGCGAGCTTTCCGCGTCGATGGCTTTGAAGCTGTCATAGATCAGCGCTTCGGGCTGGTTGGTGACCAGATTGACCATGGTCACATCATTGGTGCCCGTGGCCTCCACTTCCTCGTAGAAATGGTAGACTTGCAGATAATACATCGCCAGTCCGGCGCCGATGGCTGAGATCATGATTAAACCCGCTAAAAACTTGCCCATTACGCGGCATATCCCCCGGCATCTGTTTGCACGAAGGCGTCCGCACAGCCTTTGGCCAATGTGCGAACCCGGCCGATGTAAGCCTGGCGTTCCGTGACCGAGATTACCCCGCGCGCATCCAGCAGATTGAAGATATGGCTGGCCTTGATGCATTGATCATAAGCGGGCAGCGCCATGACGATACGACGCCCTGTTTTGGGGTCCTCGGCGGGCTGTTCCAGGATACGGGCACACTCGGCCTCGGCGTCCAGAAAGTGCTGCAGCAGCGTGTCGGTATCGGCCACGTCAAAGTTCCAGCGCGCATATTGCGCCTCGGCCTCGCGGAAGACATCACCGTAGGTCAGCGCGATGGGCGCATCCGGGTCGTTGAAGGGCATGTCATTGCCGTCGTCATAGCCCAGCACATACATCGCCAGTCGTTCGAGCCCATAGGTCAGCTCACCCGAGACAGGTTTGCAGTCATGCCCGCCGACCTGCTGAAAATAGGTGAATTGGCTGACTTCCATGCCATCACACCACACTTCCCATCCCAGACCCCAGGCGCCCAGGGTGGGGCTTTCCCAGTCGTCCTCGACAAATCGAATGTCGTGCAGGCTCATGTCGATGCCAATCGCCTTGAGTGAGCCAAGGTAGATATCCTGCAAATCCGCAGGGCTGGGTTTGATGATCACCTGATATTGGTAATAGTGTTGCCAGCGGTTGGGGCTGTCGCCATAGCGCCCATCCGTGGGGCGGCGCGAGGGTTGCACGTAGGCCGCGGCCCATGGGTTTGACCCCAGCGAGCGCATGGTTGTGGCCGGGTGGAACGTCCCTGCCCCGACTTCCATGTCATAGGGTTGCAGCACTGCACAGCCCTTGGTCGCCCAATAGTCTTGTAGTCTCAGGATGATCTCTTGAAAACTGCGGGGTTTGCCGGTGGTGTCCGCCATAGCGTGTTCATGCCTGCGATTGCTGCGTTTGGCCCTACCTAAGGGGCAGTTTCGGCAGGGTCAATCAACAGATGCAGATGGCGGTGTCTCTGGCGGGTGCATTTAGGCAACCTGAGGCAAAAGATCATAGCGCGAGCCCGAGAAAAACGGATTGCCTGCCCGTGTGATGCGCACTGCACTGTGTTGCAACCGGTAGCCTTTGAGTTCAAGGATCTGACGCACCATATGGCCGATCATCTGCTTGATGCGGCGTTGGGTGATGGCGCCACCGAATTCGGCCAGCAAGGCCAGGGCAATCGGCTCAACCGCGGGACGGCGCAAATAGCAGGCGGTTTCCATACGCAGCATAATGTCGGGCCGGTGCAAAAAGGCCCAGATGGCGGCCCCTCCGGCATGGTGGAAGGTGTTGGCGAATTTATCAGGGCGATAAGAGGTCATGGGGCGGGCTTTCTGACAAGATGGCGAGCTGCGGGGATGGGCTGGCATGTGATGCATCACCCTGCGTGCCACGCGGTGAAGACATGTCAAATTTGACATGTCTGCCTTAACGATTGCTGAATCGCTGCACATAAACATTTGGGGGCGGTGACCACAGCGCAGGCTTGCCAACTCGCCCATCAAAACCAGGGCATTCCCGGCTGCGGCGCGCAGTCTGTGGTTTTGCACAAACATTCCACCCCCGCCGGATGACATGTCAAATTTGACATGTCATACGTGGTGCTGTCACGCCCATGCCCTTACACTGTGGTATTCCCTTCACCTAAAATTCATATTTTGGATGCACACCCCGCCAGATTTGATAAAAAGCCCTCAGGCCAGAATCTGCTTTTCATACAGCAAGGACAAATCACTTTCATGACGCGCGTTTTTTTCAGTCTTATTTTCTCACTTTTCGTGTTGATCCCCCCTGCCTCGGCGCAGGAAGAGGCGTCTTGGGTCCAGATCGAAGCGCAGCCCAGCCTGACCCGCGCTCAGCAAAGCATTCGCCAGTTCACAGCCACTGTGCAGGATGTGAACGGGTTTTCCATCGGCGCAGGCTGGTATGCCATCGCCCTGGGCCCCTATTCTGCGACCGAAGCCCAACAGGTTCTCCGCGTTCTGCGCGCCGAGCGTTTGATCCCGCGCGACAGCTATATCGCCGTCAGCTCGGATTATCGCCAGCAGTTCTGGCCGGTCGGTGCAAACCTTCTGAACCAGCCTCCCCTCAGCCTGGGGGACACCGAGACAGCCCAGACCGAGCCTGCGGTGCAGCCTGAACCAGACGTGAGCGTCACCATTGTCGAGCCCGAGCCGGTGCCCGAACCCGAGCCCGCCGACGAAACGCCCCGTCAGGCCCGCGCCAGTGAACGAGAGCTGACCCGTGACCAGCGCGCCGAATTGCAAATCGCGCTGAAGTGGGCCGGGTTTTATAACGGAGCCATCGATGCCTCGTATGGGCGCGGCACACGTGGGTCCATGGCCGCCTGGCAAGAGGCCAATGGCTATGACGCCACCGGCATTCTGACCACCCTTCAACGCGCCGATCTGCTGGGCCAGTACAACGCCGTTCTGGACGGGCTGGACCTGCGCACCGTGCAAGACACAGGCGCCGGTATCGAAATGATGCTGCCCATGGGTGTGGTGGCATTTGAACGCTACAATCCCCCCTTTGCCCACTACAAAGCCACCGGCGATATCGACGCAAAGATCCTGCTGATCAGTCAGGACGGCGACAGCAACACACTGGGCGGGCTGTACGACATCATGCAAACGCTTGAGATTGTTCCGGAAACCGGTCCGCGCACACTAGAGAAAAATGCCTTTACCCTGATCGGGGAAAGCGCGTTGAGCATCTCTCATACGCAGGCCTGGCTGAAAGACGGCGAAATCAAAGGCTTTACCCTGATCTGGCCTGCGGGCGATGAAGACCGCCGCACGCGGATGCTGGGTGAAATGCAGGAAAGCTTTCAGCGCATCTCGGGCGTGCTGGATCCTGCCGCCGGGCTGGATGCCGAGCAAAGCATCGATCTGGTCTCGGGGCTGGAAATCCGCAAACCCACGCTGACCCGTTCGGGGTTCTATGTGGATCAGTCGGGCAATGTGGTGACAACGACGGATGTGGTTGGCGCGTGTTCACGCATCACCATCGATGACAGCTATGAGGCCGAAGTGGCCGCCAGCGACGCACGCCTTGGCATTGCCGTTTTGACACCCACATCGCGGTTGTCCCCCATGGGTGTGGCCGCGTTCCAGCTGAATGTGCCGCGCCTGCAATCGGATGTGGCCGTGGCGGGCTATTCCTATGGCGGTGTTCTGGGCGCGCCCACGCTGACCTTTGGGCGGCTGGCCGATGTCAAAGGGTTGAACGGCGAGGATGAATTGAAACGTCTTGCCCTGTCCACGCTGGCCGGTGATGCCGGAGGCCCGGTCGTTGATGCGGGAGGCAACGTTCTGGGCATGCTGCTGCCCAACACGCAAAACGGCCGTGCCCTGCCCGCTGGTGTCAGCTTTGCCGCAGATGCCGAGGCTGTGCAACGCGTGTTGGAGCAGGCTGGCATCAGCCCCGCCGCGGCCATCGACAGCAAAGCCGTCCCCGCCGAGGCCCTGACCCGCGAAGTCACCAAAATGACCGTGCTGGTCAGCTGCTGGGAATAACTGTCGTTGGCACTCAGTAAATCAAAAAACTGAGCTTCCCTAGATAGCGCAGCCTCACGCCCGGGCGGTCAACATCACCCGGGCTGTTGATGTTCCAGTCCCGAGGGCGGGCCGGATCGCCTCCGTGCATGATAAAACAGTTCGGATTTGTGATCCCGGCCTCGTCAGCGCGACGTTGCAAGGCGTCAGCCCAGACCTCCGAATAGGAGTAAGCCGCAAAGCGCTTGGCCAGCGTGTCACCGCTGTCTTCCCAGCCCGCTTCCATGAAATCATGGTCATACCAGGCATTGTTCTGGGTTTCGCCAAACTCGGATATCGCAGCCTCGTCCTGCTGGTCTTCGTCCAGCGCGAAAAAAGCCGCTTCGGACAAAAGCGCCCCCAAACGCTGATCACTGTCGCAGTGACCAACCCAGAAATGCGCCTCTTGCGCCCTTTGCCGCTGCAGGAACAACGTCGGAATATCTGCACCGGTCTTCAGGGCCATCCGCTGCCTCAGCCCCAGCCCATCGCCCAGCGCCAAGGTTGTGATCGCATCCTCCTGAACTTCAAACGTGGTCTCAACCCTCAGATCACCCGACAGCACCCCGGCCAGCCGGTAGTGTCCGGGCGGCAGCCGGTCTGAGACCCTCACACCGTCACGCAGGGACACAGGCCCCACCCGGTCATACCACGGCAGCATGATGTGATATTTGAAGTCTGGCATCAGCCACGCCCGTTTGGGTGCTACGATCTGAAGTGAGCCTGTGGGATCACTCATCACCGGATGCACAGTCAGGCGTGACATAAATCAGTGTCGGCTTGTCGGCTTTGAACGCGCTCAGAACGGCCCGCTGCAAGTCCTCAATTGACGATGGTGCCTCGGCATATGCGCCATACGCACGGGCCAGAGCACAGAAATCAGGGTTATGGGCAATCACCGCGTTGGGTGCAATTTGCGCACTGACCATACTGTCCTCAATCGCTTTTAGCTTGCCATTGTCCCACAGGATAATCGCCAGAGGCAGCTTCATCTCAACCGCAGCGCCCAGCTCTTGCAGGGTGTACTGAAACCCGTAATCCCCAGCGATGGCCAGTGTCGGTTTGCCCTGACGTGCCATCGCCCCGCCAATCGCCGCAGGCATCGCATAGCCCAACGTGCCAAAACCGTTTGGGTGGTGCCAATGTCCGGGGCGCGGCATGTCCCAGGTTTCAGTGGCAGCATAGGCAAAGGTGGTCATGTCGGAATAGATCATCGTCTCGTCCGGCAACACGGCGGACAGGGCTTGTGCCACAGGGACAACACCGGGGGTCCCTGCGTCCACTTCGGCCAGCCAGCGGGCGCGGGCCGCGGCAACCTCGGCCTTGTCCCAGCCGTTGGATTTGTGCAAATCCTGCTGCAACAGCCCCTCGGCCAGCACACCGGCATCACATAGAATGCCCTCGGTGGTGCCCGGCATCGAATTCAGCTGTTCAGGATCAAGATCGACCCGGATCAGGTGACCCTGATGACCCAGCTCAACCCGCCACATGTCATTTTCAGACAACTCTGTACCAACAGCCAGAACAAGATCGGCACGGGCAAAGACATCAGCCGAGTCAGGCCGCGCCATATAAGTGCCGAAACTCAGCGGATCGTCACGGCGCACCACGCCTTTGCCTGCGATGGTGGTGAAGCTGGCAGCCCCAGTCCGCTGCAAAACCTCGCGCCAAGCCTCGGCACTTGCCACCGTGCCCCCGCCCAACACCAAGATTGGGGCCTTCGCGTCATTCAACGCCTCAGCCACTTGCCGCACTATGGCCTCAGGCACCGCAGGTGCCATTTCAGGGCGTGGGGCCGCCGGAGCAGTATGTGCTTGTCCCTCGAGCGCATTGATCGGCACCTGAATATGCTTGGGCCGAGACCGCGCACCTTTGAATTCCGCCAAAGCGCGATCAACAAGGTGATACACAGCCCCCGCATCGCGGGCCTCGTAGGACCACTCACAGACCGTGCGCGCGGCCCCTTCCTGATCCAGCATCTGGTGCAATTGCCCACGCCGTGCGGCGGTTTCATCCAAGCACGATGACAACACCAGCACCGGCACAGAATCCGAATAGGCCTGCCCCATCGGTGTCATGATATTGCACAACCCAGGCCCGGTGATCACATAGGCCACGCCGGGCTTTCCGCTTGCACGCGCATAGCCGTCGGCCATGAACCCTGCCCCTTGTTCGTGACGCGCCAGCACATGGGTGATCCCGGCCTCTTCGATGCCGCGGTACATTTCCTGATTGTGCACGCCGGGGATGCCAAAAATCACATCTACCCCCCGCGCCTTCAACATATGCGAAATTTGGGCACCAAGGGGTCGAGTGGTCATCATGCTCTCCAGAACGTTAGGGTAAAGATGGCATATACCGCCAAAAGCTCAAGTCGGCCGATCAGCATGGCCGCCGATAATATCCATTTCGCCGTATCATTGAGCGAGGCAAAATTGCCCGCCGGCCCGATCACATCGCCCAGACCCGGCCCGATGTTGGCCAGCGCCGCCGAGGCCCCGGAAATGGAGGTGACAAAATCCAGTCCGGTCAGGCCCAGCGCCACAGCGATCAAGCCCAATGTCACGATGAAGAAGACGAAAAATGACATCACCGAATTGAGGACATCATCATCAATCGGCCGCCCCTGATAGCGCGGGGTGAACACACCGTGAGGCGAGAAAATCCGCCGTGTCTGCGCCCGGATCGAGGCAAACAGCAGCTGATAGCGGAACACTTTGATCGAACACGAAGTCGACCCGGCACAGCCGCCAATCAGCCCCACAAAAAACAGCAGCGCAATCGCGAAGCTGCCCCATTGCATGTAGTCCGCGCTGGCATAGCCGGTGCCTGTCAGGATCGACACAGTATTGAACATCACCTTGCGAAAGGTCGGCTCGGAAAACCCACCCTGAAGCGACATTTGCCACAAGGTCAGCAAGATCACCAAGACAAACGCCGTGCCAAAAAACGCCCGCACCTGTGGATCGGTCAACAGCGGTTTGGCAGTGCCTGCGGTGATCTGCACAAAGCGCACAAACGGCAAGGCCGCCAGCATCATGAACACACAGGCCGCATATTCCGTGCCGGGGCCAAAGGCCGCAAATGAGACGTCGTAATTGGCAAACCCACCGGTGGCGACAGTGGTCATGGCATGCACGGTGGCATCAAACGGGTTCATCCCGGACAACAGATAGGCACTGACACAACCCAGCGTCAGCGCCAGATAAATCACGGATATTCGCGATGAAATTTCTGTGGCACGTGGCAGGATTTTCCCAAAGGTATCAAACCCTTCAGTGCGGAAAATCTGCATGCCACCGACACGCAGTTCAGGCAGGAACACCATCGCCACAACGATGATACCCACACCGCCCAGCCATTGCAGCACTCCGCGCCACAACAGCAGGCCCTTGGGCAGTTCCTCAAGCCCGGAAAACACCGTGGACCCGGTTGTTGTCAGCCCTGACATGGCCTCAAAGAACGCATCGACAAAGCGTGCCTCGGTGGCGCCCAGCACAAACGGCAATGCGCCAAAGACCGGCAGGATCACCCAGACGCCTGTGGTCAGCAAAAAGGTCTGTTGAATGGTCAGCCCTTCGCGCACCCCGTTTTTGCAGGTCAGCGCAACCAGCCCGCCAATCAACACGGTCAGGATCATGCTTTCGGCAAAGACAGGCCAGTGATCGCGCCCTTCTGCCACATCGACCACCAATGGCAACAGCATGGCAAGGCCCAGCGCCATCACCATCAGTCCGATCACATATCCTACGGGCCGCATATCCAACATGGGGCAGCGTTGGCTGGCAGATCGTCCGGTGTCAAGTGGATCGCAAGGTGGCGTACGTACCCTGCGATCCCTTCATGCGATCAGG
Organism: Roseovarius sp.; assembly: GCA_045106595.1. Classification (GTDB taxonomy): domain Bacteria; phylum Pseudomonadota; class Alphaproteobacteria; order Rhodobacterales; family Rhodobacteraceae; genus Roseovarius. Next base: position 11,870 of record JBGCEW010000043.1, read on the forward strand.
CGTAAAACAGATCGTGGTAGACGTGATAGGCGATCTGGTCGCGTTTGACGCCGATCCGGGCCAGCTCTGCGTCTGATTTGGCCTGCAATGCGTCAATCTGATCGCGGCGCGACAGGTGCAGATTGGGGGCCTCAAAACAAGCAATAATCCCACGGGCCAGACGTGCCAGAATTCCGCGATGTTCAAGGTGGTGTGCAGTGTGTGTCATTTGGAAACCTCGTGTGTGTAAACTGGTCTCCTCCCTGCCCCTAAGGTGGGGCAAGGGCATGGTCCAAGCAAGCGGCATTGGGGCATACCCGGGTTGCACAGGGATCAACGCAAACTGCGTCCGGGACGCGCGCGATGCTTTGATCAGCCGACGTGGAACAGCGTGCTGAACAGTTTGGGGTCCAGCGAATACTCGGCAAACAGATCACCATGTGTCAGGATGCTGACCGCATCATGGCTGTGCAGGCTTTCCTGGTGGCTGGCCACAATGCGGAAATCACCGATGCGATCATCCTTCAGCAATTGCTCGCAATAGAGCCGCGCTGCATCTTCCACAAAGATCGGATTGGCCGCGTTCAGCTCGGCAAAGGCCTGTTCATCCTCGCGCTTGACCATCACCTGGGTTTCGGTGGGCACGGCAGTGCGCATGATATCAATCAAATCCTCGAACCACAGCAAATCCCCGGCCAGCACCTCGACCGACACCCGCGCAACCGAGCGTTGCGAATGCGGCGTGGCCAGCTGACCGCGCACCTGCCGGGCATGTTCCGACAGCTCAAGCGAGCATGGGCAGGTCGACGAATAGACATAATCCATATGCAGGAATTTGCGGCGCAGACCGTCCTTCTCGACCAGCTCAAGGGCGAAGTCATAATACTGGTAGCCCTCCAGCCCCGAGCGCAGGGACTGCACCTTGGCCGGATATGAAAACCGCATCTGAATGCGCGCGTCAAAGCTCTCAAGATCGCTGATGTAATCATCAAGTGCCGCTTCAATCACCTCAAAACTAAAGGTTTTTTCCGCGTGCTTGTAAAAGCTGCGCATGATGCGCGACATGTTGATGCCCTTTTTACCAGCATCCAGACTGACCGTGCCCGTCACCGATGTCTCCAGTGTCAGGTCTGCATCATCGCGGCTGTGATAGCGAATGGGCAACCGGAAATTCGAGATCCCGACATGCTGCAAATCCTGCTTGGCGCCGCGAATAAGCGAGCTGGGACCGTTCTGCAAATCCGGCATCGTCGCGCGGTAAGTTTCATCCACCACGAAATCTTCGGGATAGGCGCGCGCCAGGGCCGGGTAGTTTGCCACCTCAAAGCCCGGGATTAGCCGCGAAATCGACGGGTCAAGATCAGCGACTTCCTCGGGCGTGGCCGCTTGTGCCCATTGTCGCAACAGCTCCAGCGCATCAGCAGCGGCGTCGCGATCGGGGGCTTGGGGCGTTTGGGGGGGCTGAATATTCATAAGGCTGGGGTCCATTCTGGCTTTACCGGTTACGATATAGGTCACGGCCCGCCGGTTTTCCAATCATACTCGGCCAAAGACGCATTTCCGCCGATGTCGCAATCAGGCGCGCGCGGGTCATCAGGGTGCATACCATGTGCACGCACCCCGTTAAACTGAGGCATCATGCACGATATCCTAAACCTTGCCGCGTTCCCGCTGGACCGTCCCGGATCCCCTGAATGGCAGGCATTGGTCGACCGCTGCCGTGATGATCTGGCAATGCACGGCATGTTCAACCTTCAAGGGCTGATGCACCCGGATCGCGCCGCCAAGACCGCCCGCACCCTGACGCCCAGGTTCGACAGTGACAGCTTTGCCCACGAACGCGCGCACAACATTTACTTTCTTAAATCCATCACCGGGCTGGACGCCGACCACCCTGCCCTGCGCCAGTATCACACTGCCAACCGCACCCTGTGTGCGGATCAGGTTGCTGGCACGCCGCTACAGCGGCTGTACGAATGGCCCGCCTTCATCACCTTTCTGAGTGCCGCCATGCAGCGCCCTGAGTTACATGTGATGGGCGATCCGCTGGCGCGTATCAACGTGATGGATTACCGCGACGGACAGGCGTTGAACTGGCACTTTGACCGCTCAGAATTCACCACGACGTTGCTGTTACAGGCGCCCGATGTGGGTGGCGCGTTTGAGTATCGCACTGACCTGCGCAGCGACACGGATCCGAATTACGACGGCGTCGCCCGCATGCTGCGCGGCGATGACCCCGAGGTGCAAAACCTGACGCTGAGCGCGGGGACGCTGAACGTGTTCAAGGGCAAGAACACTGCCCACCGGGTGACACCCGTCAAAGGTGACACACCCCGCATGATCGCGGTGTTTTCCTATTATGAACAACCAGATGTCCGCTTTTCGTCAGAAGAACGGATTGGGTTTTATGGCCGCGCTGAGTAGGGGTTAAACTGCACCAAGCGCGTTTTGCAGATCGGCGATCAGGTCGTCGGTATCCTCGATCCCCACACTAAGCCGCAACATCCCATCGGTGATGCCCAGCGTCGCACGTTGCGCATCGCTGAGGCGCTGATGGGTTGTTGTGGCAGGGTGCGTGATGATCGATTTGGCATCCCCCAGATTGTTGGAAATCAGAATGATCTGCAACGCATTCAGAAACCGGAACGCCGCCTCTTTGCCGCCCTTCACCTCAAGCGCCACGACGGTGCCGCCCTTGCCCATCTGGCGCGTCACCAGCGCGTTTTGCGGGTGCGATGGGTGGCCCGGATAGACAACACGGCTGAGGGCATCAGCGCCGTAAAGCGCGTGTGATATCGCCAGCGCCGAGGCCGCCTGCGCCCGGACCCGCAGATCGATCGTTTCCAGCCCCTTCAGCATCACCCAAGCGGTAAAAGGCGACATCGACCCGCCGGTGTGCTTCATGTAGGGTTCGACCGTTTTGCGGATGAACTCTTTGCTGCCAAGGATCACACCGCCCAGAGCACGGCCTTGTCCATCAATGTGTTTGGTGGCTGAATATATAACAACATCAGCACCTTGACTGATCGCGCTGGAAAAGACGGGCGTGGCAAACACATTGTCCACAACAACCAGCGCCCCGACCCCGCGTGCCAGGGCCGACACTGCATTCAGGTCGATCACTTCCAATGTCGGGTTGGCGATGGTTTCAAAGAACACCGCCTTGGTGTCGGTGCGCAAAGCAGCCTGCCACTGATCCAGATCGGAGCCGTCCACAAACGTCACCTCAACCCCGTAGCGGGGCAAAATTTCCTCAAGAATATAAAGACATGACCCAAACAAAGCGCGCGCGGCAACCACGTGGTCGCCAGCCTTCAGCATGGACACCAACGCGCCGTTCACAGCCGCCATTCCACTGGCGGTGGCAAAGGCGTCCTCGGCCCCTTCAAGGGCGGCGATCCGGCGCTCAAACATGGCCACAGTCGGGTTGCCGTAGCGAGCATAGATGAACTCGTCATCGCCCGTCTCAATGAACCGCGCCTCGGCTGCTTCGGCGCTGTCATAGACAAACCCCTGGGTCAGGAATATCGCCTCGCTCACCTCGTTGTACTGGCTGCGACGCGTGCCTTCATGCACCAATTTTGTGCGTGTTTTCCAACCATTAGTCATATTCAACCTCCCGGGGCAGCTGGGCCCCAAATGAAAAGCCCCCAAACGCTGCGTCAAGCGAAAGGGGGCTTTCATCCTGACCTTTTAGCAGCTTGTTTAAAGTGGCCCGCAATCTGGTAACAAATCGCCACTGGTCATTGGATACGCGCCTGATCGGACAAGGTCAATACCGATCAGAGGCGGCAGGAAAATCAGGCAGGTTCGCCTTTTTGGGTGGGGATTGTTGACAGGACCATCACCCAATAGACCCCGTGCAAAGCCAACATGAACACCGGCATCACGGTGATCCAGACGGCCGGGCTTTCGTAGAAGATCAGCCATTCATTCATCGCAATAATCAGCGCCGCCATCATCGCGTTGACACGCAGCAAGCTGACCGGTGGGGTGAATTCGCCGTGGGTGGGCATGGCCGCTTTCATACGGTCCATCACTTCGCGCTCGTTCAGGATGCCCAGCACCATCACAACCAGGAAGAACACACAAAGCACCGTCAAAACACGCTGTGTAAACAAGGGGCTACCCAGCCAAAGCTGCAACAGTGCAACCAGAAACGTCACCCCCACAAGGGCGCTTAGCATCCGGCTTTTGGGGCCCTGCACCGTGTTCAGATTGGCCGCGGCGACGGGCAGATTGCGCCACACCAGATAGGCCTGCGCGGTGACAACCGACACCACAAAGGCCGCATTTTCGGCTATGCCATTGGTGCGCAACACCACCCAAATGCCCAGCATGATCACGATGGGCAACAGGTTTTGCGGCTTGATCGGGGGGATCGACGCGCAGGTTTCCAGCATGTTTTTGGCGGTTAATTTCATAACAGTCCCTCTTTCGCTAGACGCCAGTGCTAGACGCGAAATGAGGCCAAAGCCGGGCAGCTCTGCGGGGATTACACGGTATTTCAGGCGGTTAACCCTGATCAGCGCTGTCTTTATCCTCGGTGGAATGCTGGGAAAATAATTTCCCCTGGGTCATAAAAAAGATGAAGATCGCCGCCGTCAGACCGAAGGTTTTGAAGTAGACCCACATTTCCTCGGTCTGGGTGCGCCAGACCAGTTCGTTCAAAACGGCAAGGCCAAAGAAAAACAGCGCCAACCGGCGGGTCAGGATCATCCAGCCCTGATCGGTCAAAGGCAGCATCGCATCCATCAGCGATTGCAGGTACGAGCGCCCGCGCAGCAGGCCAAACCCCAACACCCCGGCAAAGATCAGATAGATCAGCGTGGGCTTCATCTTGAAGAACTTTGGGTCGTTAAACCAGACACTTAGCCCGCCAAAGACCACGATCAGCACGGCTGTGACCACCTGCATTTTCGACAGGTGTCCGGTGAGTTTCCACAAGATCCCCATACAGATCAGAAACACCGGAATGAACCCGGCTGTGACCACAACAAAGCCTTCGTATTCAGTACCACCGATGGTGAACACCCGGTCTTTGAGACGCAGGTAAGCAATGAAAAACCCAATGATCGGGCCCAGCTCAAGCGCTGTTTTCAGCCATTGCGGAGTGGTCTTTTCGTTCATCGGGTGCTCGCTTTGTTAACCGTTGGCAGAGTGCCAAAACGCAGGGGGGTGAATGCCAATTCCACTGCAATGTGGCCTCTTATCCGCCCATTTCAACGATCACAGCCCCCAGCGCAATCAAAACCATCAGCGCGATGCGGCGCGGCCCGACAGTTTCACGCAGCACCAGCCAGCCGATGAGCGCGGCAAAGACGACGGATGTTTCGCGCAGCACTGCGGCCTCGCCGACCTTGTCCAGCCGGGTGGCCAGCATGATCGCGCCAAAGGACAAAAACGCGGTGATCGCACCGATGAAACCACGGGCAAGCAACGGCCCCGGCGCGGGCGGGCTGGCCATGCCACGCCAGCGCGCATAGGCGATGAAAGGCAGTGTCATCCCTTCGAACATGAAAAACCACGCAAGGAAGGTAAACGGATTGGCCGTGGCGCGGATCGCGTAGGCATCAAAAGTTGTATACAATGCCACAAAAAGCCCGGTTGCGACCGCATAGACCAAGGCGGTGGGCAGGGTGTCGCGGTCAACCTGCAAAAAGATCAGGTTGTAAACCGCCAGACCGAAGATGCCGGTCAGCAGCACAGCCACCCCCAGCCATTGCACCAGCGTGAAACTTTCCGAGAAGATCAGATAGGCGCCAAAGACCGCAAAAAGCGGCCCGGTGCCGCGCACCACCGGATAGACCACCGTATAGGCGCCTTTGGTGTAGGCGTGGGCCTGCAGGCATTTATACACCACGTGGATCGCCACCGCCCCGGCAAAGAGCGGCCACATATGAGGTTCGGGGAATGGCACCAGAAACAGGGCACAGGGCGTCGCCAGCACAAACAGCCAGACATCGATGGCCCCGCGGGTTAGCCAGGGATCATGCCGCCCCTTTTGCAAGGCCCCAAAGACCGCATGCAGAAAGGCCGCGAGGATGGCCAGCATCAATGCCAGATCATGCCCCGCGGGCGTGCCTTCAAGCGAGATCAGCCAGTCGCTCATGGCGGGGGGGTGCGGTTATTCAATGGCCACCCATTCCGCCGACACCGTGACGCCGCTGAGCATGATTTCCATCGCATCTTTGAGCGCGTCTTCGGATTTGGCGGATTTGTCTGATTTCTGCAAAGGCATGACACCGCCCACGATTTGCAAGACCCCGATCCCGGCCGGCGAGTGCCCCTGCGCCCGCAAGAGCCCGCCTGTGTCTGGCCCGGACGTCAGAAAACGGCGCAGGGCATCGCGGCTGTTGGCATCGATGCTGGTGTCTGGGATGGCATCCACATAGAGCGCGCCCATGGCCGCCGCGATGGGCGGCAGCATCGCCTGTTTCAGATCAGGCGTGGTTTGGATTTGCAAGGTGATGTCGGTCACACGGCCCCCGCCGGATGTGATTTGCATGGCGCTGAGCGAGCTGAGATCGACACCGCCGCCCTGAGCCTTGACCTTGATATGGCCCAGACCTCCGAATTCGGCGTTGAGCTGTTTGAGTTGCGTTGCGCGGGTGTCGGGCAAGTGCACATAGCTGAGTGCAAGCGTGCCGCGCGGGCCGGCATATTGCGCATCCAGCGGCAGTTTCCAGCCGTGCAGCAGGTCAATGCCGTCGATGCGCACATCCAGCGTTTCGGGCGCGCCCTGATTGGTGACGGCGGCGTCAATTCCGGTGCCGCGAAATTCCAGGCTGGTGAAATCCTTGGCCGTCAGTTCGGCATTGGTGCTGTCGATGCGGCACCAGCCCTGGTCGGTGACATCCGGCTTCACGGCGGCCATCTGGGCGGTTTGGCCGGTCATTTCATTAAAGGCCTGCCACCCGGCGCGGCAGGTGTCGGGCGTCATGTTCTGTGCGGCGGCTGGCAGGGCAAACAGGCAAGCCACGGCTGCGGCGCGGATCATGTTTCAAGTCCTGTCAGGGCTGCGGCAAATTCTTGCGGGTCAAAGGGCGCCAGATCATCAATCTGTTCGCCCACACCGATGGCATGGATCGGCAGGCCAAACTTATCGGCAAGCGCCACCAGCACGCCGCCTTTGGCGGTGCCGTCCAGTTTGGTCATGACAAGGCCAGAGACATCGGCCAGCTTCTGGAAGGTTTCGACCTGAGACAGGGCGTTTTGCCCGGTGGTGGCATCCAGCACCAACAGCGTGTTGTGCGGCGCGCTTGGGTCTTTCTTGCGAATAACCCGCACGATCTTGGCCAGCTCTTCCATCAGGTCGGCGCGGTTTTGCAGACGGCCTGCGGTGTCGATCATCAACAGGTCTGCGCCATCGGCCTCGGCCTTGTCCATGGCGTCAAAGGCCAGTGATGCCGGGTCCGAACCTTCGGGGGCAGTCAGCACCGGCACGCCAGCGCGGTCGCCCCAGACTTGCAGCTGTTCGACGGCGGCGGCGCGGAAGGTATCACCGGCGGCAATCACCACCTTTTTGCCCGCCGCACGGAACTGACTGGCCAGTTTGCCGATGGTTGTGGTCTTGCCCGAGCCATTGACGCCGACCACCAAAACCACCTGCGGGGTTTTGGGGAACAAAGGCATGGGCCGCGCCACGGGTTCCATGATGCGGGCGATTTCGGCGGCCAGAAGTTCTTTGATTTCCTGCGTCGACAGTTTTTTGCCCATGCGGCCTTCGGCCATGTTGGCGGCCACGCGCAGGGCGGTATCAACGCCCATATCGGCGGTGATGAGCAGCTCTTCGAGCCGCTCGACCATATCATCGTCAAGCGCACGGCGCATGACGGTTTTGGATTCGCCGCGTCCAAAGAGGCGGCCAAGCAGGCCTTTCTTTTCGGGCTCAGCCGTGGCCTCGGTTTGCTCAAGCGCCGGGGTCAGATCAACCCTGAGTGGGGCCATGGATGTGGGCGGGGTGACGGGGGTATAGCCTGCCGTATCCTCGGCCAGATCCGGGGCTTCTTCGGGTTGGGCTGGCGTGGCGGGCTGAGGTGTGTCTTGGTCCTCAACCTTAACCTCGGGTTCGGGTTCGGGTTCGGGTTCGGGTTCGGGTTCGGGTTCGCGTTCGGGTTCGGGTTCGGGTTCGGGTTCGGGTTCGGAGGGATCCTGCGCTTCGGTCATGTCCGCAAGCGCTTCTTCTATGTCGTC
>JBGCEW010000044.1:0-8981 GCA_045106595.1 Roseovarius sp.
CCAGCTCACATCGCCCAGAAATATGTACCCCGCACCGTAGATTGTTTTGATCAGGCGGGGGTTTTTGGGGTCTTCGCGCAGCTTGGTGCGCAGGCGTGATATGCGTACGTCCATTGCACGGTCAAAGGATTCGGATGCCGCGCCGCCAAGGGCCTCTTGCATGGCCTGGCGGGAAATCAGGCGTTTGGGGCGTTCCAGGAACAACCGCAGCACCTCGCCTTCGGCATGGGAAAACGGGGTTTCTTCGCCGTTTGTGTCCTCAAGCACGTAGCGATCAAAATGCGCTGCCCAGCCTTCGAACCGCGCCACGTCGCCTGCGTATGTGTCAACGGGGCGCTGACGCAGGCGGGCGCGGATGCGGGCCACCACCTCGGCAGGATCAAAGGGTTTGATGATGTAATCATCTGCACCCAGTTCGAGGCCCGTGACGCGGTCCTGCACCTGTGCGCGGCCCGAGATAATGATCACGATCGCGCCTTGTTCCAAGGCCAGCCGATGCACCAGGGTCAGCCCATCGCGGTCTGGCAAGGACAGATCTACAAGGCAGACATCGGGTGTTGCATTGCGCAAGGCGGCCTCAAACTGGGCGGCACGGCCAAAGCTGAGGGTGCGAAAGCCTGCCTCTTCCAAGGCGTCCGTCAGGATTGAGCGGATGGCGGGTTCATCATCAAGGATGGTGACCAAAGGCTGCGTCATGGTGTGGTTCCCATCAAGGTGGTGGCCAGCTGATCAGGGGTGAACGGCTTGCGCAAGAGCGGCGCACGGGTTTGCGCTGCACCGAACAGAGGATCATCAGGCGGCAATGATGTCATCAGGCAGATCGGGCAGCCTTGGGCATCGACGATATTCACCAGATCAAGCCCGGTCTGATCGCCCTCAAGCGTGATATCCGAGAGCACCATTGTGATTTCAGGCAGTTGCGACAACAAGGCGCTGGCCTCGCTGACACTGGCGGCTTCGACCACGGTGTGGCCCTGCGCACGCAGCATATCACGCACGGTATCGCGCAGATCGGGGCTGTCTTCGACCAGAAGGACAAGGCCGGGATGCGCCATATTGGGCGTCGGGCGCAGGGGCAGGCGCAGGCTGATTTCAGCGCCCTCATCCAGGTTGTGCAGATGCACCTGCCCGCCGGCCAGCTTGGTCATGTCATAGACCATCACCAACCCAAGGCCTGATCCTTCGCCGCCCTTGGAGGTATAGAACGGCTCAAACGCGCGGCTGAGGGCCTGTTCGGAAAACCCCGGCCCGGTGTCGCGGATCACGAACTCGACCCAGGTGTTCTGCACGGGTTGGGCCGTCAGTGTGATCTGGCCATGCTCAGCGCAGGCATCGCGCGCGTTCAGCACAAGGTTCAACAACGAATCCTGAAGCATGCCGGGATCAAGCAGAAGGGGTGTGTCATCGCATGCGTTGATGACATCCAAAGTCACGCCGTCGGGCAGGGTTGAACGGGCGAGCGTTGTGAGGTTGTTGAGAAACCCGGCCATCAGAATGGGCTGGGGGGCATGTTCTCGCGGGCCCGTCATATCGGCAATCCGGTGCAGCAATTCCCCACCTCTGCGCGCGGCGGACAGTGTTGCGGTGATCAGCTCATCTGCCGGATCGCCCAGCGCCATGGTTTGCAGCTTGGATTGCATGCCCAGAATGATCGTCAGCAGGTTTGAGAAATCATGCGCCAGCCCGGATGTCAGCTGAGCGGCCATGGCCCGGCGGCTGCCTTGCTGAAGGGCGGCGCGGGTCTGGGCCTCGGTTGTGATGTCCATGGACAGGATGTACACGCCGCCCTCCTGACCGTCGGGGGTAAAGGCCGCGCGGATACGGCGCGAGCTGGGATCATGGGTGAATTCAAACACGGATTCGGTGCCCGAATAGGCCTGTTCCAGATGCGGTGTGATCACGTCATAGGTGGGTTGCCCCAAGGCATCGCGCAGGTGCATGCCGATCACATCTGATTGGCTGCCGGGCATCACCGCACTGAGCCTGCGATTGGAGTAGGTATAGCGCTGCGATGCATCCACGTGGGCGATATGGGCGGGCATCATTTCGGTGGTCAGCCGGGTGCGCGCCTCGGAGGAGGTGAGCTGGCGCTTGGCCTCTTCGAGCGCGTTGATCGTTGCCTCAAGCGCGCGGTTGGCGGTGGACAGATCCTCGGAATAGGTCAGCACCTTGTCCGAGAGTTCCTCGGAGCGGGTGCGCAACAGGGCCTCTTGCTGTTTGGTTTTGGTGATATCGGTGTAGACCGTCACCCAGCCCCCCTGCGGCAGGGGCGATCCTTCGACACTGATCATGCGGCCGTTGGCGCGGGGGCGTTCCATATAGTGAGGCTCAAACGCGCGGGCCATATCGACACGGGATTGAATGAACGCCTGGGTGTCCCCGACATCGCCGTAATCACCGCGTTCGGCCAGATAGCGGATCGTATCGGCAAAATCAGCGCCGGGGGTGACCAGATGCGTGGGCAGGTCGAACATTTCCTGAAAGCGCTGGTTGCATACCACCAGACGCAGATGGCGGTCATAGATGGTAAGTGCCTGTTGGATCAGGTTCAGCCCGGCGCTGGTCATTTCGTGGGTTTGTGACAGGGGAAGACGGGTCATGCGCGCCGCGCCCATTCCAGAGCGTCCTCCAGCCGGTCATCGCCCCAAAAGAGCTCATCCCCGACCACAAAACTGGGAGCGCCAAAAAGGCCACGCTTGGCGGCCTCTTCGGTGGTCAGGCGCAGGGTGTGTTTGTTGGCGTCGCTTTGGGCCTCGTCGATCAGCTGTGCAGGCAGGCCGGCCGCCTGAAGACATGCGGCGATCAGCGCTGGGTCCGAGATATCCTGACCGGCATCAAATTGCGCCAGATACACGTTTTGGCAAAACGCGATCCCGCCGGGGTGCGTCAGGGCAAGCTGGGCCACACGGGCCGCCAACAGGCCATTTTGCGGAAACGGATCGGGCTTGGAAAACTTCAGGTTCTGGGCATCGGCCCGGCGTTCCATATCGCGCCACATGTAGGTGCCTTTGGCGGCGTAAATCCGGAACGGTGAGGTATCCCAACCCTGTGCGGCAAAAATAGGCCCCAGCAAGAACGGCCGCCACGTGACCTTGACCCGTGCGGCCTGCGCCAACTCGGGTAAGCGCATCGCGGTCAGATAGGAATAGGTCGAGGCGAACTCGAAGAAAAATTCCATTGCGGGGCGCGACATGCTGAACGGTCCTTGATTGCAGTAGGGGCTTAGCATTCGGCAGGTGGCGCATGGGTGTCAAGCGCCGCCGGAGCGTTGTTACAATTCGAAAGGTTTGGGTAAAAGTCAGGAAAAAGTTGACGCCGACCGTCAGAGTTGCACCCTTATGGGATAAGAATCGCCCCAAACGGGTGAATTGTCTGGGCCAAACCGGACAAACGGGAGGAAGAAAAGTGTCACACCAGCCTCAGGCTGTGGATGGGCTTGCGTCCATTCCAGCCCTTTTGCATCGCAACGCCACGCAGTTTGGCGATAAGCCTGCGTACCGTGAAAAAGAGTTTGGCATCTGGCAAAGCTGGAGCTGGGCCGACACCGCCGCCGAGGTTGAAAAGCTGGCGCTGGGGCTGATCAACCTGGGTGTGAACGAAGGGGATTTCATTGCCGTCATTGGCCGCAATCGCCCGTATTTCTATTGGTCGATGGTGGCTGCGCAGTCGGTAGGGGCAATCCCTGTGCCGCTGTATCAGGACGCCGCCGCCGATGAGATGGCCTATGTGATGGAGCATTGTGGCGCACGTTTTGCCATCGTGCAGGACCAGGAGCAGGTCGACAAGCTGATCGATATTCAGGACGATCTGCATCAGTTTGAGCATATGATTTACATCGATCCGCGTGGTTTGCGGAAATATGATCACGCAAAACTGCATCAGTTCAGCCATGTGCAGGAGCAGGGCCATGCCGCCCGCGAGGAGTATGGCGCTGCATTGAAGGCCCGCCGCGACAAGCTGAATTACGACAGCACCTGTGTGATGCTGTACACATCAGGCACCACCGGGCGGCCCAAAGGTGTTGTGCTGAGCAATCGCAATATCATTGAGGCGTCACGTTCGTCGTCAGAGTTTGACACGCTGGGACCGGGCGAAGAGGTGCTGGCCTATCTGCCGATGGCCTGGGTCGGCGATTTCATATTCTCGATCGGGCAGGCCTATTGGTGCGGGTTCTGTGTGAACTGCCCCGAAAGCGCCGATACGATGATGACCGATTTGCGCGAAATTGGCCCGACCTATTACTTTGCCCCGCCGCGCGTGTTTGAAACCCAGCTGACCAACGTGATGATCCGCATGGAGGACGCAGGCCGGTTCAAGAAATGGCTGTTTGACCGCTATATGGCCGTGGCCCGCCGTGTGGGCCCGGATATTCTGGATGGCAAATCTGTCAGCGCGATGGACCGGCTGAGTTATGCGCTGGGCAATCTGTTTGTCTATGGCCCGCTGAAGAACACGCTGGGGCTGAGCCGTGTGCGCGTGGGCTATACCGCCGGTGAGGCGATTGGGCCGGAAATCTTTGATTTCTACCGTTCATTGGGGATCAATCTGAAGCAACTCTATGGTCAGACCGAAGCATCGGTGTTCATCACCGTGCAACCCGATGGTGAGGTGCGCAGTGATACGGTGGGCGTGCCCGCACCGGGTGTTGAGATCAAGATCGCCGAGAATGGTGAGGTGTTCTATCGCAGCCCTGGCACGTTTGAGGAGTATTACAAAAACCCCGAAAGCACGGCCTCGACCAAGGATGCTGAAGGGTGGGTGGCCACCGGGGATGCCGGGTTCTTTGATGCCGACAACGGCCATTTGCGGATCATTGACCGGGCCAAGGATGTGGGCAAAATGGCCGATGGGCAGATATTTGCACCCAAGTACGTTGAGAACAAACTGAAGTTCTATCCCAACATCCTGGAGGCGGTTGTCTTTGGCAATCAGCGGTCGGAATGCACGGCGTTTATCAATATTGACCTGACGGCCGTGGGCAACTGGGCCGAGCGGAATAATATTGGCTATGCGTCCTATCAGGAACTGGCGGGACACAGCCAGGTTCTGGGCGCGATCAAAGAGCATATGGAAGAGGTGAACCGATCCTTGGCGGACGACCCGATGCTGGCGCATTGCCAGGTGCATCGGTTCCTGGTGCTGCACAAGGAACTGGATGCCGACGACGGCGAAATGACCCGCACCCGCAAGGTGCGACGCGGTGTGATCTCGGAGAAGTTCGAAGACCTGCTGGGCGCTTTGTATGATGGGTCGGACGAGATATTTACCACCACCGAAGTCACCTATGAGGATGGCCGTAAGGGCGCAATTTCGGCAACGTTGAAAATTGTCGATGCGGATGTGGTGCCTGTGACAGAGCAGCAGGTGGCCGCGGAATGAGGGCAGGTTTGCTCATCTTGGCCATGCTGGGCCTGCCCATGACCGCAGGGGCCGAAACGCGTGATATCACGCCGATGGCGAGCTATTGCGTCGAGGCCCTGGTGGACAGCCGCCCGTTGATGACATCCGCCCTGATCCCCACAACGGCCAAGGCCGTTGGGCGTGATGATGCAGATGAGCGGGTCGAGTTTTTTACCGTGCCACACGAAGATCTGGTGTTTTCCCGGCTTGATGTGTCGGGGCTGTCGGCGTGCACTGTTTTTTTGCAGGTGGGTGCTGTGAAATGGGACAAAGCGTCGGTTGAGAACCATTTTGAAAAACTGGGCATGATCACTGGTGAGGCCTGTCAGCACGAAGGGCAGGCGTTCTGGTTTGCCACGCTCAAAACCTTGCGCGGCAAAGGTGTAACCGCGGTGATGGAAGTTGACGGCGAAACGGTGACGGAAATCCTGGCCTTTGAGACGCCCGAGCTGACCCGGCCGGGTGCATGCCAGCCGGAGGACGCGGAATGAAGATGGCGCTGACCGCATCACTGTTGGCGCTTGCCACATCCGCGCAGGCGATGACGGATGTTGATCTGGACAACATGATTTCACTGTTTGAAGGTCATTGCCTGAACACCCTTATCAAAGGCGAGATCCCCAATGACGATGGTTTTCGTCTGCTGAACGGAGAGGCAGGATTTGGCTATAGCGGATCTGTCACGAAAGATGATCGCATCGTGTACCAGCAATATGAGGACCGTGGATTGTGGGGCTGTGGCACGGAGAACAGTGTTTTCAGTATCCCCGCAGATGGGGCGCATTATCCCAGATTGCAGGCGCGGCTGAACGCCTTTGCGGACAGGTTTGCGCAAAACGATGCGTTTGTGGAAACCAGCGCATGTCTGCCGCAGATCGAAGGAAGTTGGGGCAGATCGTTTGTGAGTGTGTCCGAGGCGCGGCCCGGCACGTATCTGAGCATAGTTGTGTCATCAACACAGACCTATTCCAACGGTGGCCCGTCCTTGCAAGAGCATTACGGACCACTGCCCCGGACGTGTGAGGAGACGCAATGACGGATGACCGCACGACGCGCGTTTGGCTGCGCGCAAACGACGCCCCGCCCGCCATCCCGCATCAAGCCGTGTTGGCCGCCGGGATTGTCATGGGTCTGAGCGCGGGCGCATTTGCGCAAGACGCGCCGCAAGGGCGCTATGACGGCACCTATGGGGGCGACGGCGTGCTGACAGTTGATGTTCGGGGGGCAATGGCCGAAGTCAGTGTGGCCCGGCCGGGATGTCTGGGAATGGTTGAGGGGCAGCTGTCTGATCTGACGGGCGGGTCCTGGGCTGTGACCACGACCGCCTATGGGGCCTGCACCCTGGTGCTGAGCCCGGTGGCGCAAGGATATGCCATCACCCAAGGGACGGGATGCACCGTCTATCATGGAGCGGCCTGCGATTTTAGCGGCACAGTAGAAAAGGCGGATTGAGCGAATGGCGCTGGACACAAGCGAAGGTTTCACCACCGAAGACGGCCGCAAGATTGGCGGTGTGGTGATGGAAATGAAGAACATCACCTTGCGATTTGGCGGTGTGGTGGCGATCAAGGACATCAGTTTCGATATCCGCCAAGGCGAAATCCGCGCCATTATTGGCCCGAACGGAGCTGGCAAATCCAGTATGCTGAACGTGATCAGCGGGTTTTATAACCCTCAGGAAGGTGACGTGTTTTATCAGGGCAAAAAGCGCCCGCCGATGAAGCCGTACCAGGTGGCGCAGCAAGGGATTGCACGCACGTTTCAGAACATCGCCCTGTTTGAAGGCATGTCCGTTCTGGACAACGTGATGACCGGCCGCATTCGGCAGATGAACGCAGGCTTGTTTGCGCAGGCGTTGTGGAAAGGCAAGGCCGAGGCCGAAGAAGTCGCCAACCGGGAAGTTGTTGAGAGGGTTATTGATTTCCTTGAAATTCAGGCCATCCGCAAAACACCTGTCAGCCGGTTGCCTTACGGGCTGAAAAAGCGGGTTGAGCTGGCGCGCGCGCTGGCGTCTGAGCCGAGCATCCTGCTGTTGGACGAGCCAATGGCCGGCATGAACGTCGAGGAGAAAGAGGACATGAGCCGCTTTATTCTGGATGTGAATGACGAGTTTGGCACCACGATTGCATTGATTGAGCACGACATGGGCGTGGTCATGGATCTGAGCGACCGGGTGGTTGTGATGGATTATGGCCAGAAGATTGGCGATGGCACACCCGATGAGGTGCGCAACAACCAGGCGGTGATTGATGCCTATCTGGGGGTGGCGCATGATTAGGGTCATGCTGTGCCTGTTGGCCGTGCTGGCCACACCTTTGCATGCGAATGTGCCCACGACGCTGGAGCGCGCGATTGAGCAGTGCCGGGCGTATCTGGCGGGTGACGTGACGCCGGATCGCGACGAAGAGACGTATGATACGGGCGCTGGACCTTTGACGATCCTCTACAAAGACGGTGAGCAATGCACGATATTGGGCGCGGCCTTGCAAGGTGAGACTGCGACGTTGACCTGGAAAGATGGGGTTGTTCCCGTGCGCAAGATTGTCAAATCTCTGGACTGGCTGAACCTGACCCGGATGAGCGGTTGGTCCGCGCCTGTGGTTCCGGTTCTGGCCTGTGGCGCACCCTCCCTCGTCGCCCAGCCGTTGCGTGTGTTCCTGGCCGATGCGCCCTTCAGAGACGCAGCCCCAGACATTCGCCCGATTGAGATCAACCTGCCTGCGCCTCAGGCGCTGTGTGACAAATATTCGGCCCTTGCGCCAACAGGAGGACACCATGCCTGAACAACTTGTCTTTGCGATGGAGGTTTTCCTCAACGGGCTGATGGCGGGCGTGCTGTATGCGCTGGTGGCTCTTGGGTTCGTGCTGATCTACAAGGCCAGCGGGATTTTCAATTATGCCCAAGGGGTTATGGCGCTGTTTGCGGCCTTGACGCTGGTGGGGATCATGGAAGGGCAGGTGCCCTTTGCGCATCTGATCAATGCCATGTTCGGGACGGAAATCCACCACTTTGGATGGCATGTGCCGGCGCTGTTTGCGATCTTACTGACGATGGTGGTGATGGTCGGGCTGGCCTGGCTGGTGAACGTGATCATCTTTAAGCATCTCGTTAATCAGGAGCCGATCATCCTGTTTATGGCCACCATTGGGCTTGCCTATTTCCTGGAAGGGTTCGGCGATATCATGTGGGGGGCTGACATCAAGAAGCTGGATGTGGGCCTGCCGCAAGGGATCAATGAGGCGATTGACGAGGTGACCTATGGCATCTTTGATTACGGGTTCTTCATCGACAATCTGGATATCGTGGCCACCGTAGTGGCGGCGGCGTTGGTGTTCACGCTGATCATATTCGCGCAATACACCAAGCAGGGCCGCGCGATGCGGGCTGTTGCAGATGACCATCAGGCGGCGCTGTCTGTTGGGATCAGCCTGAACTTCATCTGGGTGATGGTCTGGTCGCTGGCGGGTTTCGTCGCCTTGGTCGCGGGCATCATGTGGGGCACCAAATCGGGCGTTCAGTTCTCGCTGAGCCTGATCGCGCTGAAGGCGCTGCCGGTGCTGATGCTGGGTGGGTTTACGTC
>JBGCEW010000045.1:0-58026 GCA_045106595.1 Roseovarius sp.
AAAGGCGCGCATCAAAAAGGGTCTGGCGCTTGTTGAAAAGCTGAAACAACATCTGCACAGCCACGCAAAGAAGAACGGGCTGGGCGATATCGTATCTGACATCAACGAATTGCGATACCTGCAGCAAAACCTGGACAAGGCCTATGCCTTGCTTGATGGCGCGCCCGAACGCAACAAACCCAATGAGGTGACGCGCATGCTGAACAAGATGGCGCGTTCGAAGGATGCTAAGCTGAAGGAAAACGCAAAGAACACCCGGCGTGGTATCAAGACACATCGTAAGTTGTCGCAAGCACAGGATGTGGGGCGTGCATATGATCAGGCTCTGACATCGGGGACGCCCACCGAACAGACCAACCTGAAGGTTCAATATGAACGCGCGGTTGACGCGTATCACGCCGCTGCGCGGTCCATGCCGGTTGAACTGCGTCATTTCGTGTTTCAGCCGCTTCCAGATATTCCCAAGGGCAATCGCCCCAAAACCTTTAAATGAAGGGACTTGCCATGTGGATTAAATCAATATGTCATTTGTCGTGGGCAGCAGGGCTGTTGGCCTTTTGTTTGGGGTCATTCGGGCAGGTTGTGTTTGCCGGCGGCGATGGCGGCAACAATTCCGAAAAATCAAAACCCAAGGGTGTCATCGAGATTGGAAAAGACGCGCCCAAGGCCAAAAACAAGGTGCCCAACACCAGGAATTTGCGCGCCACATCAGGCCCGGCGTTTCGTGCGCATGTGCAGATGGAGCAGTTGGCCCAGCATGACAATCTGAAATCACTGGCCGAAGACTACCGGTCGCTCAAGGGGTTGGCGAAAAACCACAAGCGGATCAACTCGGCGGCCAAAACCCAACAGGCCAAGACAGATGCGCAAAACCTTCGCGTGCAGTTGCAACGCTATAAGAGTCAGAAGAAAAACAAGACCCTTAAGAAGAACGCGACAATTGTTCTGGATGCGCTGGACACGCTGCCCGCCGAAGAGCGCCTGCGCCAAGCCGAAAAGAAATATGCCAAGGCCCAGCGAACCAAAGGCAATCAGGCCGATGATCTGACCGCGAAAGACGACTACGACACGGCGTATCAGGACTACACCAAACGGTTGGGCAAACTTCCCAAAGCCTTGCGTGCGCAATTTCCTCGATATCAGGCCAATCCCAACTTCAAATGAGGATTGCTGATCTGGAACAAGCTCTGCGGCTTTGCGCATAACAGCCCTTGCCTGTCGCAAATCAAAAGCCCTTCATGCCCGTCACCGACATAACTTGTCGTTAAGGGCTGGCATTGCGCGCTGTGTGCTTACTATGCTGACCCATAGACCAAGACACGAGGGACAGAACCCATGAAAACCCACGCACAGGCAGTTGTTATCGGGGGCGGCGTGATTGGCTGCTCGATCCTGTATCACCTTACCAAGCTGGGCTGGACCGATGTTGTCCTGCTGGAGCGTAACGAGCTGACATCTGGGTCAACCTGGCACGCGGCGGCCAATATCCACGGGCTGCACGACAGCGCCAATATTTCCCGTCTGCAAAACTACACCATGAACCTTTATAATGAGCTGGAAGAGGAAACCGGCCAGTCCTGTGGTGTGTTCCAGCCCGGCTCGCTGTATCTGGCGCAGACCGAAGCGCGGGAGCATCAGCTGAAATTGCAAGCCGCCAAGGCCAAGCTTTATGGGTTGCCGTTTCATGAGATCACCCGCGAAGAGGCCGAGGAAAAGCACCCGTTGGTCAACTACGATGGCATCCGCTGCATCATGTGGGAAAGCAACGGCGGCAATGTGGACCCGTCGGGTGTAACCAACGCCTATGCGGTGGGGGCCCGCCAGCGCGGCGCCGAAATTCATCGCTTCACGCCCGTCACAGGCACTGAACAGCAACCCGATGGGTCATGGATCGTGCGCACGCCCGAAGGCGATATTCACACCCAATGGGTGATCAACGCCGCAGGCCTTTGGGGGCGCGAAGTGGCGGCGCTGGCAGGTATCGAAGTGCCGTTGCAACCCACCGAGCACCAGTACTTCGTGACCGAAACCATGGCCGAGATCGAAGGCATGGACCGCCGTCTGCCCTCGGTTGCGGACCGGGACGGCGAATACTACCTGCGCCAGGAAGGCAAAGGCCTGCTGATCGGGGCCTATGAGAAAGACCTGAAATTCTGGGCTGAAAACGGCACGCCGCTGGATTTTGCACATGATCTGTTTGCCGATGATCTGGACCGGATCATGGAGAACGTGATGCGCGCCATGGACCGTGTGCCTGCCGCCGCCGAGGCCGGGATCAAACGGGTCATCAACGGGCCGATGATCTGGTCGCCGGACAGCAACGTGGTTCTGGGCCCTGTGCCAGAGCTGAAGAACTATTTCATGTGTGGCGGCATCATTCCGGGCTTTAGCCAATCGGCAGGCATGGGCCTGATGGTGGCGCAGTGGATCACCACCGGTGAAATGGAATACGACATGTTCGCCTGGGACATCGCGCGCTTTGGCCTGTGGGCCAACGACAAGGAATTCGTCAAGGCCAAGGTGGCTGACGTCTATGCGCACCGCTTTGCCATTCATTACCCGAACGAGGAACGCGAGGCGGGACGCCCGCTGCGCACACGGCCTGTGTATCAAATGCAAAAGGACATGGGCGCGGTCTTTGGCCTGAACTATGGCTGGGAGCATCCGCAGTGGTTTGCCGACACGCCCGGTGCCAAGGACACCAACGGCTTTACCCGCCAGAACTGGTGGGGGCCTGTGGGCGAGGAATGCAAGATGCTGCGCGACCGCGCGGGCATCATCGACATTTCCAACTTTGCCAAATACCGCTGTGCGGGGCCGGGGGCCGAAGAGTGGCTCAATTCGGTCTTTGCCAACAACATGCCCAAATCCGTGGGCCGGTCCTGCCTGACGCCGCTGATTTCCGTGCGCGGCGGGATTGCAGGCGACGCCACCGTGACCCGCACCGGCGAAGAAGAGTTCTGGATCGTCTCCTCGGGCATGGCCGAGCGCTACCACAAACGTTTCTTCGACATGGTCCCACTGCCCGAAGGCACAGTGTTTGAAAGCCATACCGAAGCGATGTGCGGCTTTAACGTGGCCGGACCCAAGAGCCGCGAGATGTTGCAACGTCTGACCAACCATTCACTGGCCACCGAGGACATGCCGTTTATGCGCTCGGCTCAGATTGAACTGGCAGGCGTCAAATGTCTGGCGTTGCGCGTCAGCTTTACCGGTGATCTGGGCTGGGAGCTGCACTGCGCGACTGAAGATCAGGAACAGCTTTACACAGCGCTTCTGGAGGTCGGCAAAGAGTTTGGTGCAGGCCCCGTTGGCGGGCGCGCCCTGATGTCGATGCGGGTTGAAAAGGGCTATGGTTCGTGGAGCCGTGAATACAGCCCTGAATATTTCCCCCATGAAGTTGGGTTCAAGCCGCTGTGCAAAATGCAAAAGGACTTCCTGCACAAAGAGGCCACAGCCAAGGCCATGGCCGAAGATCCGCGTGAAATTCTGGTGCTTATGCATATCGACGAGGCCGCCACCAGTGCCTCAAACGCCGATGCCACCGGGGGTGAACCGATCTTCCGCAATGGCGAGGGCATTGGCCGCGTCACTTCGGGCACCTATGGCTATACCGTGGGGATGAGCCTGGCGCTGGGCTATGTCAAATACGGCACCGCCGAGCCGGGTGATGAGGTTGAGGTGATGGTGCTGGGCCAGCCGCACAAAGCCACGATCCTGCACGAGCCGCCGTTTGATCCTAAAGGCGAGAAGCTGCGGGCTTGATTGGATAAAGGGGCGGCGAGCGATCTCCGCCCCTGTTTGGTTTTGGATTGAGTGACGCCGACGGCAATTGTCAGGTCTCGGGGCAATCCTGACCGTAGGTCTAATGCGCTTTGTCTCAGACGGTTTCGAGCTCAGAATAAGCGACGCGCCTGCATCACCCATAACGGCAGGCCCGAGGCGGGCCACTGCGGTGCTGTTCACCGGCCAGGTGATTTGAATGGGCGCTGCACCTCACCCGAACATGATCAAACGTGATTGGTGATGCCCGGCGCAATCGCACAGGCTGATCACACTTATGTTCGCACCCCTGAAAGGCTTGCCCGAATGTCCGCACTTCGCACTCTGCTTCTTAGCCTCGCACTGCTGATCCCGCTGATCCACGCCCCCGCAACGGCGCAAACCACCGCCTTGCCCGATTACGTGACCGAGCAATTTGGCGTGCCCCCGACCATTCCCGACGGGCCAATTTCAGACGCGTTGCTGCAAGCCGTGACTACGGTGTTCATCGACAGTCTGGAGCAATCCAATTGGGGCCGTGATCAGGAACTGGCGCTGAACGAGATTGCCCAATCGGGCGATTTGCGGCTGACCTGGGTGATCACCGACATGATGCGTTTTACCTGGCGCAGTGAATTTGACGATGCATTGGCAAACGCCGCTGTGACACTGATCGGCAAGGACCTGCAAACCCCGCAGCGCTGGGGTGAAATCACAGATCATCTGATCGCCTGGGATGTGCCGGCCTATCCGGGGTATCTGGATGCCAAACGCGCCATCTTTACCCATTTTGTTCCAGGCTGGGAGACGCTGTTTGTTGAAGGCGATATTGACTGGCGGCTGGTCTCTTGGGGTGGCGTGCTGATCGATGCGCGCGCGTATGACACCACCGACAGCCCCTGCAATTGCATCCCCGCCGTGGACAATCCTCAGGTGGTCCCGGCGGCGCAGGCCACCTGGCCCAGTGATGATGCGATTGTCTTTGGCATCGAGATCAACGGCGAGGCCCGCGCGTATCCGCGACAGATCATGGAAGTGCGCGAAATGGTCAACGATACATTGGGCGGGCGTGATCTGGGCATTCCCTATTGCACCCTGTGTGGGGCGGCGCAGGCCTATTTCACCGATGATCTGCCCGCCGGTATCGCGCGCCCGGTGCTGCGCACATCCGGTCTGCTGATCCGGTCCAACAAGGTGATGTATGATATCACCAGCGGGTCGGTGTTTGATACGTTTCTGGGCCATGCTGTGACCGGGCCTCTGGCGGATCAGGGCATCCGGCTGAACCAGGCGACGGTGATCACCACCGACTGGGGGACGTGGAAGGCCCAGTATCCCCACACAACCGTCTTGGACGAGGCGCTGGCCCTTGGCCGCAATTTCGACTTCCGTAATGGCCGCGACGCAGATGGTCCGATCTTTCCCATTGGCGACGTTGACCCGCGCTTGCCGGTGCAAGAAGACATTATCGGCGTGCTGACCGCGTCGGGCACACCTGTGGCGTTCCAGCGCAGCACCGCCATGCTGGCCCTGCAACAAGGCGCCGAGATTGCCTATGATAACGTCCGGCTGACGCTGGATGCCGGCGGAATCCGTGCACAGGATGCAGATGGATCAGACCTGGGCAGCCATCAGGCGTTCTGGTTTGCGTGGTCGCAATTTCATCCCGGTACAGCCCTGTGGAACGGCCTGTAACGCCGTCTACAGCTTTGAGATATTCAGCTGCGTGATGCGGTTGTCCTGCCGGGCGATCACCTCAAACCGGAAGCCGTGGAACAAAAACACCTGACCCACTTTGGGAATGATCTGCGCCTCGTGAATGACCAGCCCGGCGATGGTGTTGGCTTCGTCGTCGGGCAGACTCCAATCGGTCGCGCGGTTCAGATCGCGGATCGTCATGGCGCCGTCCACCAGAACCTGATTGTCCTCGACATGTTCCAGTTCGTCGGTGTCACCGTCGTCAAATTCATCGGTGATCTCGCCGACGATCTCTTCCAGAATATCCTCAAGCGTGATCAGACCTTGCAGCGTGCCATATTCATCAATCACCAGCGCGAAATGGCTGCGCATCCGCAGGAACTGGCGCATCTGATCGTCCAGCGTCGTTGTCTCGGGCACAAAATAAGGTTTGTTCGCCACATCGTAAATGTTGAACGATTTCAACGCGTCCGCTGATACGCCATTGTCCACAAGCAGCCCGTGCATGGCGCGCAACAGGTCCTTGGCATGCACCACGCCGATGATGTTTTCGGGATCGTCCTTGAACACAGGCAATCGGGTGTGATTGGATTTCAGCAGCTGGTCCAGGATCGCTTCAGGCTCATTGGCGGCGTCAATCATTTCAATCTGGCTGCGGTGAAGCATGATTTCCTCAACCGCGCGGTCGCCCAGATCCAGCGCGCCCAAAATCCGATCACGGTCTTCTTTCTCGACCACGCCTTCGGAATGGCCCAGATACAGCGCACCGGCGATTTCCTCGCGTACGGCCAGAATGTGGCTGTCGGGATCGGTTTGCACACCGAACACCCGCAGCACGCCGCGCACCAGCAGACGCACCGCGGACACGATGGGCGAAAACGCCTTGATCACCCACACAATGATGGGCGCTGTCAGCGAAGCGGCTTTTTCAGCATTGGTGATGGCATAGGTTTTGGGCAGCACCTCGGCAAAGATCAGCACCAGCAGGGTCATCACCAACGTGGCCAGCGCCACACCGCTTTCGCCAAAAAGCCGCGTGAACATGGCCGTGGCCAGCGATGTGGCCAGAATATTCACCTGATTGTTGCCCAACAGCACCGAGCCGATCAACGTCTCATTGTCCTCGGTGATTTCCAGCGCCTTGGCGGCCCCTTTGGATCCTTTGTCGGCACGCGCACGCAATTTGCCACGCGACGCCGCCGTCAGTGCCGTTTCCGAGCCCGAGAAATACCCCGACAGGACCAACAGCATCAGGATCGCGCCTGAGGTGATCCAGAACGCGCTATCAAGTGTCAGTGAGGCCGCTTCCATATTCCGTATGATCCTTTTACCAGTGGTTGTTATGGGATGCGCAGGCGTCGCATTCAAGGGATGAGCCGCATGAAGCTGTTGGATATGGGCGAATTGGACGCACCTGTGTTGCTCTTTGGGGGCCCCTACAGCAATCTGCATGCGCTGAATGCTATGTTCGAGGTGGCGCAGGCGCGTGACATTCCCGCCTCTCATGTGATTTGCACCGGTGATGTGGTGGCCTATTGCGCCCATGCAGCCCAGAGCGTGGCGCGGGTGCGGGCGCACGGGTGCGCCGTGGTTGCGGGCAACTGCGAGAAACAGCTGGCGGCCTATTGGGACAATTGCGGCTGCGGGTTCGAGGCGGGCACCACCTGCGATCTGCTATCGGCCGGGTGGTACGCGCATGCCAGCCGCACCCTGGGACCTGAGGATCGGGCCTGGATGGGGCAATGCCCTGACCTGATCCGGTTTCGCCATCACGGGCAGGTCTATGCCGTGCTGCATGGCGGGGTAACAGATATCAGCCGGTTTTTGTGGTCTACATCGTTTAGCGCTGATTTTCAGGAAGAAATCACGCGAATTCAAGAGTTAGTGCCTGATACCTCATGCATAATTGCAGGCCATAGTGGCGTCGCGTTCCAGCGTCAGATCGGGGATATCGCCTGGGTCAATGCAGGGGTGATTGGCATGCCGCCCCATGACGGAACCCCTCAAACGGAATACGCCTTGCTGATGGAAGGACAGGTTAGTCTGCACCGTCTGAGCTATGATCACATCGCCGCGTCAGATGCCATGCACGAGGCTGGTTTGACCCAAGGCTATCATGCCAGCCTGCTGACGGGTCATTGGCCATCCGAAGACGTCTTGCCACCAGACCTGCGTGTATCGTCGCGCGCCAACGGGTGATGATCCAGCACCAGATCGCGCAGGCGTTCCTCTAGCACGTGGGTGTAAATCTCGGTGGTGGCGACATCAGCGTGGCCCAGCAACGTCTGGATTGCGCGCAGATCAGCACCATTGGCCAGCAGATGCGTGGCAAAGGCGTGGCGCAGCCGGTGGGGTGTGACCTTGTCAGGGGAAATGCCGGCGAAAACAGATAACTCTTTGATCAGCATGTAGAATCGGTGGCGTGTCAGATGACCCAGCTTGCCGGTCGACGCAAAAAGATAGGCAGACGCAGGCTTGCCTTTTGCTTTGGCCGCGTCTTCGGCGTCGTCGCGCAGCTCCAACCAAACGCCCAAAGCCTCACGGGACGGCGGCGATAGCGGCACCATGCGTTCCTTGCCGCCCTTGCCCTTGATCAACAACATACGCGGATCACCCCGGGCCGAAGACACAGGCAGCGCGACCAGCTCGCTTACGCGCATGCCAGTGGCGTAAAGCAGCTCCATCAGGCAGGTGTTGCGCGCGCGGTCCCGCACTGAGCGGCCAGAGTGGCGCGCGGCGTCCAGCAGCCCGTCCACCTCGGCTTCACTCAGGGTTTTGGGCAGTTTCTGATCCCGTCCGGGCCCCTTGATGCGAATGGCAGGGTTGTCGTCGCGCAGGCGTTCGTCAAAGGCAAAGCGATAAAGCTGCTTGATCGCCGACAACCGTCGCGCGCGCGTCGATTTGGCCAGACCTTGCGCATCGCAATGCACCAGATAGGCCTCGACATCCGTTTGGGCGGCCGCATCCAGCGCCACACCCTGGCTGTCCAGCCACTCCTGATAGCTGGTTAAATCACGGTGATATGCGGCCAAAGTGTTCTCGGCCGCGCCCAGTTCGGCAGCCTGCGCCTCAAGAAACATGGGCAACCAGGTGCGGCTCATGTCGGGGGGGGCAGCAACAGGATTTGCAAGGCCGCCCGACGCGCGGCATCTTCCAATCCAACCGCGCGCAATGTGGCAATAGCATCGGTGACTTTGGCCTCGGACCCGGTCTGGCCGGTGCCCATATCCTGCGCTGCATTTAATATCGCCTCACCAAGTTTGCCATTTTCTATCAGCGACTTATGCGGCAAAGCTGCAGCGTTTGTGGCAAAGCCGCGCACGATTGCACGCTCCATCTCGGTTGTCGCATCCGCCGGATCAGGCATGCCACGGGCCAGTCCGACCAACAACCGATCACGCGGTGTGCGCGGCGTTATTTTGGCGGACGCGATTTCGTAGTCGGGTGACAACAGCGCAATCTGATCAGCCAGAACGCGGGTTTCGCCGTTCAGCTCAAGCCTGGCCAGGCGCGGGGTGAACAGTCGGGCAAAGGGCACCTCAAGCGATTGCGACTGTGCGGCCTCCCAGGCGTCGGGCAGGGTGGCAACGATATCTGGCACCGAGGCCTGACTGAGCGAGGTTTCAAAGTCCTGCAAGGCGGCAACCCTGTCCCATACCCCACCCGAGGCCGCAGCGCGGCGTTCGGTATAAATGCCCAACAGGCGGCTTGGATCCAACGCCCCGGTGCGCGCCAGACGTTCGGCGGCTTCCAGTTCTGGCTTCCAGCCCGAATTGCCGCGCAGATCGGCCATGGAAAACGCTATCGGCAAAGTGCGTGTCGGCAAAGGTGCGCCCGAGGTTTCATACAGCCGGAATACCAGCGGAGACGGCGAGGAAGGCGGCGTTGGAATGGCCGTGGTTTCAATGACTTCCGGGTCAAGGTACTGCGCCAGAAGATCGGCCTCGGCGCCCCTGAGATTGCCCAGGGCAACGGCGGTGTCATAGGTCAGCGCGGCGGTGTCCCAATCGCCGGCCCGCGCAATGCAATAGACCCGCGCGCCGTAATCCCGGCTAAGCTGTGGTTGATTGCGCAGCACGGCACAGGGCGCATCCTCGTCGCCGGTCAGCAACGTCAGGCTCAGCCAGGTGTCAAACAAAATGGCGTTTTCAGGCCCGGCCCGTTCAATCAGTGCGCGGGCAGGCTCTACCGCGCCGTAGCCCACCAGGGCATGCACCCGTGCGCGCAGAAATGCAGCATCCGACAGGGTTGATTTGGGGGCGTCCGCCTCGGCCAGCAACAGCGTGTAGTTCAAGGCCTGAATGGCGGGCAGCGGGTGGCTGGGCATCGATTGCAGCAGTTTAATCAGGCTGGCTTGATCGCTGGCGGCCCACAAATCACCTGGCAAACCGGTGGTGGTGGATGGCAGTAACCCCACAGCATCGGGGCGCGCGTCGCCCAGAGGTGTGACCTCGACGCCCGGGCTCTGAGCGCTGTCGGACACGGGCGGTTCATCCGTGGGCACTGTTGGCTCAACCGGGACGGGCTGCGCCACGGTGATCGCGGGCTGTTTGTCCAGCCAGTCGATGGCAGACAGAGGCTGTTGTGCCAGGGCACTCAGCGGTGCGACAGCCAGTGTGACTGACAGGGCGAATATGCGGTCAATTCGTTTCAAGAATGATGTCCTGACGAATCTCTTTTGTATCGGGCGAAAAATCAGCCCCCAGAAACGGGCCGATATAGGCATAGCAAACCAATGCGATAAACCCCAGAATTGCAAGGTATATCAACCACTTGATTAGTCTTAGCATGTGGGGCCTGCTCGTTTTATCATTTGCTTTGTGTCAACTTTATATATGGCCTTTTTCCCAAGATCACGTCATTCAGGAAAAAACCGAAGTATTTGGCAGCGGAGCGCCGAGTGTGGCAAAATCCAAACTCTGGACCCTGAAAAAGACCGTCGTGCTGGTGGGCATGATGGGAGCCGGCAAAACGGCTGTTGGCAAGGCTTTAGCGGCCCGGCTGGCTGTGCCGTTTCTGGATTCGGATGCCGAAATCGAAACCGCAGCCAACAGGACCATCGCCGAGATATTTGAGCGCGACGGCGAGCCCTTTTTCCGGGACCGTGAAACCGAGGTGATTGACCGGTTGCTGGATGGCCCGGCTTGCGTATTGTCCACCGGCGGTGGTGCGTTTCTGGCCGAGCGGAACCGCGACTTGATCGCGCAAAAGGGTGTGTCAGTATGGCTGAATGCGGATTTGGATCTGCTGTGGAGCCGGGTGAAGCACAAGGACACGCGCCCGCTGTTGCGTACCCCAAACCCCCGCGAAACGCTGCGGACGATCTATGAGGCACGCGTGCCGATTTACGCCCTGGCGGACCTGTCGGTGCGTGGTGATCCCAAATATACCGTGGATGCGATGGCCGGGCGTGTGCTTGAGGCTTTGACCGACCCGGCGGATGTTTTGGAGAGTGTGCAATGACACAAAAGGTACATGTTGATCTGGGCGCGCGGTCCTATGACGTGCTGATCGGTCCTGGCTTGCTGGCGCAGTCCGGTGCATTGATCGCGCCGTTGCTGCACCGCAAACGTGTGGCGATTGTCACAGATGAAAACGTTGGGCGTCTGCACTTAGCTTCGCTGCGCAAGGGGTTGGAAACGAATGGTATTGTCTCAGAATGCCTGACATTGCCAGCAGGCGAAGCCACAAAGTCCTGGGGCCCGTTTGAGCAGGTCGTAGAGTGGCTGTTGGCAGGCAAGATCGAGCGCAATGATGTGGTCATCGCCTTTGGCGGCGGTGTGATCGGCGATCTGGTGGGCTTTGCGGCGGCCGTGTTGCGGCGCGGCGTGCGCTTTGTACAGATCCCCACCAGCCTTTTGGCGCAGGTCGACAGCTCGGTCGGGGGGAAAACAGGGATCAACGCCCCACAGGGCAAAAACCTGATCGGCGCGTTCCATCAACCGTCATTGGTTCTGGCCGATACAGATGTGCTGGGCACGTTAACCGAACGTGATTATCTGGCGGGTTATGGCGAGGTCGTCAAATACGGGCTTCTAGGAGATGCAGATTTTTTTCAATGGCTTGAGGGTAATGCTTCACGTGCTGCATTAGGGGATATGGACGCGCGCATTGCGGTTGTGAAACGATCGGTTCAGATGAAAGCAGACATTGTCAGCCGTGATGAAACTGAACAGGGTGACCGTGCTTTGCTGAACCTCGGACACACGTTTTGCCATGCGTTGGAGGCCGCGACGGGCTATTCGGACAGGCTGTTGCACGGCGAAGGCGTGGCGATTGGATGTGCGCTGGCGTTTGAGCTGTCGGCGCGGTTGGGCCTGTGTTCGCAAGAGGACCCAAGCCGTGTACGCGCGCATTTGAGTGACATGAAGATGAAGGTTGATCTGTCTGATATCCCTGGCGAATTACCAGATGCTGACGCGCTGATCGCGTTGATGGCACAGGACAAAAAGGTGGTTGATGGCCAGCTGAGGTTCATTCTGGCGCGCGGTATTGGTGCGGCGTTTGTGACGGCTGACGTGCCTCCGGATGCGGTGCGTGCGGTGCTGCAAGACGCACTGGCCTAAGCGGCTACTCTGACCCGGACTTGGGCGCATTGACCCGCTGTGACAGGGCCTCGCGGCTTTCCACACGCTCGGAATACCGATCCGTCAGATAGTCCGAGGCCCCGCGGGTGAGCAGCGTGAACTTCATCAGTTCTTCCATGACATCAACAACACGGTTGTAAAACGGCCCGGGTTTCATCCGCCCATCGCCGGTAAACTCATTCCATGCTTTGGGTACGGATGACTGGTTGGGGATGGTAATCAATCGCATCCAGCGCCCCAAAATACGCATTTGATTCAATGCATTAAAGCTCTGTGAGCCGCCACAGACCTGTGCCAGCGCCAGCGTCTTGCCCTGGGTCGGGCGAACACCGCCGATCGGGGCCAGAGGGACCCAGTCGATCATGGATTTCATGATGCCGGTCATCGCGCCGTGCCGTTCGGGGCTGACCCAGACCATGCCTTCGGACCACATCACCAGTTCGCGCAGTTCGGCCACTTTTGGATGGGTGATATCAGCATCATCGGGCAGGGGCAGACCGCTGGGATCAAAGCTGCGCGTCTCGGCACCCAGATGGGTGAGAATACGCGCAGCTTCCTGGGACAAAGCGCGCGAATACGACGTTTTGCGCAGGCTGCCGTACAGCAGAAGGATGCGCGGCGCGTGATCAGCCATCTTCGGGCGCAGCGCGTTTTGATCAATACCGGGCAGATGATCGGCTGACAGATGCGGCATGTCACTCATGTGTCGTCATTCGATGTCAGCAACCAGCCAAACAACGCCACTGCCAACACAGCCCCCACGATCTGGGCGGCAATAAAGGGCAGCACATCCGCAGGGTGGATGCCCGCAAACGTGTCCGAGAAGGCGCGCCCGATGGTAACAGCCGGATTGGCAAAGGATGTCGACGCGGTAAACCAGTAGGCGGCCGTGATATAAAGGCCAACCAGCCACGGCACCGCGTCAGATTTAAAGCGGATGCCAGCCAGGATCACGCCAACCAGGCCAAAGGTGGCGACGATTTCGGAAAACCACTGTGCGGCGCCGGTTCGCTGGGTGGTTGAGGATTGGATGAGAGACATATCAAACATGCCGTGGGCGATCATGCTGCCCATGACACCGCCGATGATCTGCGCCACGATATACGTAAGCGCCACGCCTATGGTTGCCTCGCTGCGCATATAGAAGGCCAGCGTGACGGCAGGGTTGAAATGCGCGCCGGATATTGGCCCCAGGATGGTGATCAGCACTACAAGGATCGCCCCGGTGGGCAGAGTGTTGCCCAAAAGGGCCAGCGCCACGTCATCGGTCAGCATGTCCGCCATGATGCCCGAGCCAACCACCGTGCCCACCAGCAGCGCGGTGCCTAAGGCTTCGGCGACAAGGCGGCGGGGCAGGGTGAAGGGCATACGGGGCTACTCCGAAGATATCGTTGGTTCAACGGTAGCCTAGGGCTGTGACGCGCGTGCGACAAGCCCTTGATATCAGGTCTGAACCTTGATCAGCGCGTGGCGTTTTTTGCCAGCCGACAGCTTGATCGGCTCGGCCAGAGCGGCGGCGTCAATCATCAGGCCCGCGTTGGTCAAAGGCGCATCATTCATCCGAGCGCCGTTTTCTGCGATCAGGCGTTTGGCGTCCTTGCCCGATTTGGCAAGCCCGGATTTAACGATCAGCTGCACGATGGAAATGCCGTCGCCCAGCTCATCTGCGGACAGCTCTAATGTGGGCAGGTCATCGCCCACGCCGCCCTTTTCGAAGACTTCGCGCGATGTGGCCTCGGCCGTCGCGGCGGCATCGGCACCGTGCAACAAGGTAGTTACCTCATTGGCCAGCCGGATCTTGGCGTTGTTGATTTCGGCGCCTTCCAGCGTGCCCAGACGGTCGCATTCTTCAACGGGCAGCTCGGTGTACAGCTTCAGGAACCGGCCAACATCGGCATCGGTGGTGTTGCGCCAGAACTGCCAGAACTCATAAGGGCTGCGCATATCGGCGTTCAGCCACACAGCGCCATCGGCAGATTTGCCCATCTTCTTGCCGTCGGATGTGGTCAGCAGGGGCGATGTCAGGCCGTAGACTTCGTTATCGATCACCCGGCGGGTCAGGTCGATGCCGTTGACGATATTGCCCCATTGATCCGAGCCGCCCATTTGCAAGAGGCACCCGTAGCGGCGGTTTAGCTCCATGAAATCATAGGCCTGCAGGATCATGTAGTTGAATTCCAGAAACGACAGCGATTGTTCGCGGTCGAGCCGGGATTTCACAGATTCAAACGCCAGCATTCTGTTGACCGAGAAATGCCGCCCGATGTCGCGCAGGAATTCGATGTAGTTCAGCTGGTCCAGCCATTCGGCGTTGTTGACCATCACCGCATCTGTGGGCCCATCGCCATAATCGATATAGGCCGCAAACACGCGCCCGATGCCGTCGATATTGGCCTGAATGGCCGCGTCATCCAGTAGCGGGCGTTCATCGGCACGGAAACTGGGATCGCCTACTTTGGTCGTGCCGCCGCCCATCAGGGTGATCGGTTTGTGGCCGGTTTTCTGCAACCAGCGCAGCATCATAATCTGGATCAGGCTGCCCACATGCAGCGATTTGGCCGTCGCATCAAACCCGATATAGGCAGGCACCACCCCGTTCAGCATCGCCTCGTCCAGCGCCTGATAATCGGTGCAATCGGCCAAAAAGCCGCGTTCGATCATCACGGTCATGAAATCAGATTTGGGATGGTAGGTCATAACGCTTGTCCTGTGGGTCTTTGCGCGGCATGTATAGGGCTGGAATGGGTGAAGGAAAAGGCCATGTTGCGGGCGGGACCAATCTGGGCGCTTGGGGCGATGTCTGGCACGTCTTTGGACGGGGTGGATGCGGCTATGGTGCAAAGCGATGGTGACGTCATCCACGCCTTTGGCGACAGCTATTACCGGCCCTATACCGCGGATGAGCAATCGGTGTTGCGCGCCGCCCTTGGCAAATGGCCGGGCGAGGATGTGGCGCAGGCGCTGGCAATCACCCATGCCGCGCACATTGAGGCCTTGCAGGGGTTTGACGGCGCCGAGCTGATTGGCTTTCACGGGCAAACCCTGGCGCATGATCCGGGCGGGCGCGGCACCTATCAGATTGGCGAAGGCGATGTGCTAGCCGAAGCGTTGGGCGTTCCGGTGATCTGGGATTTCCGCACGGCGGATGTGCAGATGGGCGGGCAGGGTGCGCCACTGGCCCCGTTTTTCCACTTTGCCTGCGCAAAATACATCAAGGCTGATGCGCCGCTTGGTATTCTGAACCTTGGCGGTGTGGGCAATCTGACGTGGATTGACCCCAGTTTTGAACGCCCCGAGGACGAAGGGGCTTTGCTGGCCTTTGACACCGGACCTGCCAATGCGCCGATCAATGATCTGATGCATGTGCGGTTGGGGCAGGGGTTTGACAAAGATGGCGCCCTGGCGCGGCAAGGCACGGTGGAACCCGGCGCGTTAGAGCTGTTTCTGGACGAGGCCTTTTTTCGCAAGATGCCCCCCAAATCACTGGACCGGGATGCATTCAAAGATATGATTGGCCTGGTCAATGAGCTGAGCGATGCAGATGCCGCAGCCACGCTGACGGGCATGTCGGCCGCCGCCGTGCTGCAAGCGATGGAGCATTGCCCAACCCCGCCGACACGGCTGCTGGTCACCGGCGGCGGGCGGCACAATCCGGTGATGATGGAGATGATGCGCGCAGCCCTTGACTGTCCGGTCGATCCGATCGAGGTGGTGGGCCTTGACGGTGATATGCTTGAGGCCCAAGCCTTTGCGCATCTGGCGGTGCGCGTGCGGCGCGGCCTGCCCACATCGTGCCCCAGCACCACGGGCGTGCGCGCCGGTGTGTCGGGCGGAACGTTTTCACAACCACAGGCGCAGGGAGCGGCGTGATGGACTATAAACTGGATGATGTAACGGCCCCCCGGCTGGGCATGGTGGTGCTGAGCACGGATGAAACTCTGGAGGATGAAGCGCGCTCGGTATTGGAAGGCCACAGCGCGCGGCTGATGCATTCGCGGATTTATTCGGCACCCAAGGTGACACAGGACAGTCTGAAAGCGATGGAGGCCTTGATGCCTGCCAGCGCCGAGCTGTTGCCCGAAGGTCTGGATGCGATTGCGTATGGCTGCACATCTGCGTCGGTGCTGATGGGCCCCGATGCGGTTGCGCGGCAAATTCACAAGGTGCAACCGGGCGTGCCGGTGACAAACCCGATCAGCGCGGTAGTGTCGGCCCTTGAACATCTGGGTGCCTCCAAGATCGCTTTGGTCACGCCCTATTCATCGGATGTGGCCCGTCCCATGCGCGACTTTCTTCAGCGTGCGGGGATTGAAACCGTGTCCGAGGCCGGGTTCAACGAAGAGATCGACACACGGGTTGCGCGCATATCCGAGGCCTCGACGCTGAACGCCATCCTTGAAACCGGACGCGCCGAAGGGGTGCAGGCGGTCTTTGCCAGCTGTACCAACCTGCGCGCCCTTGGCATCATCGAACAGGCCGAGGCCGAGCTGGGCGTGCCAGTGATCAGCTCGAACCTGGCATTGGTGTGGGATTTGTTGCGCAAAGCAGGCGTGGACGCCACCGGCTGGGGGCCGGGGCGGCTTTTCTCGTAGGGCTTGATCTGGCGGCGAGGCTTGGGCTAATCACCGCAACAGGCTCTGGGGTGCGGGGCAGGTTTAAGACGTTCATTTTACATGCAGATTTGGCACCGCCCTGCCATTGGATTTAACGAAGCCCATGCACGATATTGCCTATCGCAAGGAACTGGACGGGATGCGCGCCATTGCGGTGGTCAGCGTGATCTTGTTCCACGTGGGTTTTCCGTCCATGCCCGGCGGCTATGTCGGTGTTGATGTGTTCTTTGTGCTGTCTGGCTATCTGATTTGCGGACAAACCTATCTGCGACTGGCCGAAGGGCGGTATTCCGCAACCGAGTTTTTTGCCCGGCGGATCCGGCGATTGTCGACGGCGTATTTTGCCTGTTTTCTGGTGACCGCGCTGATTGCCCAGGCGCTGTTTCTGCGCGAAGATCTGATTGAGCTTTATCACAATCTGATTGGATCAGTTACATTCACTAACAACTATAACCTGCTGTTAAGTCAGGGGTATTTCAATCAGGATGCGCATGAAAATCCGTTCCTGCACACCTGGTCTTTGTCCATCGAAGAGCAGTTTTACATCCTGCTGCCTGTCCTGATTTTGCTGACCCGGCGCAGCCTGAAGGCGTTTGTGACCACGCTTGTTTTGTTGTTCGTGGTGTCGCTGGCGTTGGCGCTGTTTTCAGGTCAGCTGATTTATCTGCGCGATCAAAGGTTCTTTGCCACATCGTTCCGCATTTGGGAAATGGCGCTGGGTGGGCTGGTGTTTGTGGCGCAGCAACGCGGACTACGGATGCCGAATGTGCCGTTTGTGCCGCTTATCGGGCTGGTGCTGATCATCGCGCCGGTGGGCTGGATTGATGAAACCTGGCTGTATCCCGGTTGGATCACGCTGGCCCCGGTTCTGGGCACGGCACTGCTGGTGATGACAGCCACACCCGCTCAAAACCGCACAGGTCGCGTGCTGGCCAGCCCGCCGATGGCGTATATCGGGCGCATTTCCTACGGGGCTTACTTGTGGCATTGGCCGGTCATTGTGTTCACCGGGTATCTTTGGGGCGCGCTGACCGATGAGCTGCGCACGCTGTTGGTGCTGGTGTCGCTGGGGCTGGGGGCTGTGTCGTATCACCTGATTGAAACGCCCATTCGCCGCATCGATGTGCGCACCCACAAAGAACGGCTCTATGCGATGTTTGCAGTGCAGACCATCGTGCTGTTGCTGGTTGCAGCGATGCTGGCCCATCTGGCGCAACGCCCCGAAACACTGGCCGATCAGCGTCTGCAAAAGATCAAGAACGAGATTGGCAATTTCCACGATCGTTGGGACGACTGCTGGTACAAGGACGACGGGTTTTGTGCCATTGGGGCCGCGGGCGAGGGGCCGATTGAATATATCGCCTGGGGCGACAGCATGACCAACAGCGCCTATGACGCCTTTGACGCCTATGGCAAATCCAAGGGCAAGCGCGGCGCGTTGATGACCACAGCGGCCTGTGCGCCTTTGCCGGACATCGCACGCGACTACGGCGGCACGGATGTTTGCATCGAGTTCAACACCCATATGCGCGATCTGCTGCGCGACGCACCGGTGACCGAGGTGTTTTTGATGGCGCGGTGGAGCTATTACGCCGAAGGTTATGAAGATCACCGGTCCTGGACCCCTAACGAGGCGCCGATCATGGACCGTGACGGGCGCGCGCTGCCTGGCACCAACTTTGAGATTTTCACCCCCGCCTTTGAGGCATTGCTGGATGAGATCGGCCAGCGCCACCGCGTGACACTGATCAATCAATGGCCTGTGGCGTCGTATTCCGTGCCCGTGGCGATGCTGCGCGAGGCGTGGTTTGGCGCCAAACAAGCGCCCATCACGCTGGAGGATTTCGAGGCGCGCAATGGGCGTATCGCGGATTACATCATCCAAGTGGGGCAATCGCGTGGGATGCGCGTTGTGTCACCGCATGAAACCTTGTGTGCCTCGGGCATATGTGTGCTGCACCGCGACGGCGTTCCGCTGTATGTGGATCAAACCCATCTGGGCCCCGAGGGCAGCCGGGTTTTGTTGGACCTGCTGTTGGACGACTGACGCCCCGATTGGCAAACCCGGTGATATGCGAACCCGGCGACATGCAAAAAGGGCGCAGGTCCGGCAGACCCACGCCCTTTGAGGTGTCTTTTAAATCAGACCTTTAGAAGTGGAAGCCCAGTTTCAGACCTGCGCTGAAGGCGTCGTTGTCCGAGAATGACCCGCGCGCGGTGTCCGGCGTGCCGGTTTCGGGCAAGGCGTTGCCGAACATGGTGTAGCGAATGCCACCCGACAGGCTGACCGAATCGTTGAACTGATACTTGCCACCGATCGAAAACGCTGTCTGACCATTGGTTGGTGCCAAAGGCGATACCAGGTTGTCGCTGCCACCGGCCTCGTAGCTGATCGAGAAGCTGCCCGAGAATTTGTCAGTGAAGCGACGGCCCACACCGATTTCATAGGTGATGGTGTCATCCAGGCTGGCCAGGTTGCCCGGCGCATTCACAAGCTGTGGCGCAGGCAAAGGCAGACCTGTGGGCAGGTTGCGGCCCGGAGGTGTCAGCGAAAAGGCGCTCCACTCGGACCAGCGCACGCTACCGAACAACAATGTGTCCTTGGCGATACCTGATTGCACGGCCAGTTCAATCGACTGGGGTGTTTCGGTTTCGGTCACACCCTGGGTCAGCGGGGTGCCAACAGGGCCACCAACGGCCGCGGGGAAGCTTTCGGTTGCGACCATCGACAGATCAACTGCCGAATGATACGTCAACGCCGCGCGGAAGGCGATGTCAGGAATTTCGTAAGCACCACCAACAACATAGCCATAGCCCGTGTCCGAGCTGAAGTTCACGTTGTAGCCGTTGAAGCCGCCATAGGCCAAACCGCTGAGGGTGATGTTACCGTTCGCCTTGACCGAACGTGGACCACCGTAAACGGAGATACGATCGGTGGCTTGGTATTTCAGCAAGGCTGTCAGGGCATGCGTTTCCGCATCAGCCGACGTGCCGCCCAGCATGGTTGTGGCAGGGTTGCCGCCATAGCGTGTTTCAGCGCCATAAGGCTGATCGTAGATCAAAGTGAACGACAGCTTTTCTGACAGCTCCAGTTTCACGCCGGCGCTGGCCAAACCAAATTCGCCCGCGATGTTGCTGATCGAGTTGTTGGCAGGCAAACCGACAGTCGACGCATTGTCGACGCCCGAAATGCTGGGCTGCACGTAGCCGAATGACAGCTCGGCATAGTTGCCCTTTTCAAAAATCATGTCGATGGGCGTGTAAGACCGATCAAGGCCACCGGCCTGCGCCGTTCCCGCCGCGACGGTCAGCGCTGTGGCTGCCAGTGCGAAGTGTTTCATTGTCCCTCTCCTCCAGAACGAGTTACCAACCGAGTGCGACACATCGTGAGTTTTCTCTTTGTGCCAGCGAGCCTGTAACCAATCATTTAACGGCACCGTATGGAAGCTGAGTGGTTCTGAACCTCCCACGCGGCGCATAGCGTTTGATACGCAAAGGATACGCGCGGACATAGTTTTACGCCACGTCATTGGATTACACGCAGCCAGAGACGTGGCGCGACTGTCACAAATTTGCAGCTTTGGGCGCGTTTCAGGGGCTTTTGGCGCGGGTCTCGTGCCAGATATTCAGGTAGTTGCCCCCAAAGATCAGCATCGCTCCCAGGATGACAAAGGCATCGATCGGCTCGGAATAGAACAGCAGGCCGACAACTGCGATCACGGGAAGGCGGATGAAATCGACCGGAATCACCACCGTGGCAGGGGCCAGTGACAGCGCTGCTGTCAGGCAAAAATGCGCCACCAGACCACCCAGTCCGATCACAACCACCCATGGCAGGACCTGCGCTGTGGGCACGGCGATGTCACCGTCAAAGCCTGCAAACACCAATCCAAAGACACATTGCATGGCCGTCATCCAAAACAGAATGCAGGTCAGCGTTTCGGTACGGGTCAGGCGTTTTGTCAGCATAATGGTAAACGCAAACCCGATCGCCGCAATTGCAGCACTGATCGTGCCCACGTTGATCGTGTCAGGGCTGGGGCGCGCAACGATCAAGATCCCGACAAAGCCCAGCACCGCGGCCAGCACACGCACCTGGGTGAGTTTTTCACCCAGTATCAGCGGCGATAACACCAGCACCCACAGCGGTGATGTGAACTCAAGCGCAAAGACCTGCGCCAGCGGAATCACCGTGATGGCAAAAAACCACAGGTTCTGGCCTGCAAAATGCGCAAGGTTGCGGAAGGTGTGGATATGCAGATCACGTGTTGTGATCTGGTGGCGCAGGCCCATAGTGGCCACAACCGCCACGATGATAATCAGCCCGACCATGCTGCGATACATCATGATTTCAAAGGTATCGAGCGTGTCAGACACCGCACGCCCCGCCACCGCCATCAGCGAAAACGACAGGATCGAGCCGATCATCCACAGCGATGCCCTCAGCGCGTTCGCACCGTCCGAAGGGGCAGGGCTATGGCTCACTCCCACTCAATCGTGCCGGGGGGTTTTGACGTAATGTCATAGGTCACACGGTTGATGCCGGGCACCTCGTTGATGATGCGCGTGGCGGTTTCGCCCAGAAAATCATGGCCAAACGGGTAATAGTCAGCGGTCATACCATCCACCGATGTGACGGCCCGCAGCGCGCAGGCAAAATCATAGGTGCGCCCATCGCCCATCACACCCACGGTGCGCACAGGCAGAATGGCGCAGAAGGCCTGCCAGATCTCATCATAAAGCCCGTGCTTGCGAATTTGGTCGATATAGACCGCATCGGCCTGGCGCAGGATCTCCAGCTTTTCGCGGGTGATCTCGCCGGGGCAGCGAATGGCCAGACCCGGCCCCGGAAAGGGATGACGCCCGATGAAACTGTCGGGCAGGCCCAGTTCACGACCCAAGGCGCGCACTTCGTCTTTGAACAGCTCGCGCAGTGGCTCAACCAGTTTAAGGCCCATCTTTTCGGGCAGCCCGCCGACATTGTGGTGCGATTTGATCGTCACCGATGGACCGCCGGAGAAACTGACCGATTCGATCACATCAGGGTACAACGTGCCCTGCGCCAGGAATTTGGCGCCTTCAATCGTGTTGGCATGTTTCTGGAACACGTCGATGAACAGCCGACCAATAATCTTGCGTTTGGTTTCGGGGTCAGACTGCCCGTCCAGCTCGCCCAGAAACAGCTCGGATTCGTCGGCGTGGATCAGCGGAATGTTATAGTTGTCGCGGAACATGCTCAGAACTTCGTCGGCCTCGTTCAGGCGCAAAAGGCCATGATCGACAAACACGCATGTCAGTTGATCACCAATGGCTTCGTGGATCAGCACAGCCGCCACAGACGAATCAACTCCGCCCGAAAGACCACAGATCACATGCGCATCGCCCACCTGTTCGCGGATTTTGCGGATCGCCTCTTCGCGGTAGGCGCCCATGGTCCAGTCGCCCGAGAATCCAGCGGCGCGCACAAAGTTCTCATATAGCTTGGCGCCATTGGGGGTGTGGTGCACCTCGGGGTGGAATTGCACGGCATAGAAGTTGCGTGATGTATCGGCGGTGATCGCATAAGGCGCGTTGGGCGAGGTGCCATAGACCTCAAAGCCTGGGGCCAGTTTGCTGACGTGATCGCCGTGCGACATCCAGACCTGTTCGCGGTCGTCATCGCCTGCAAACCAGCCGTTCAGCAGATCGAGCCTGTCCACCGTGGGGGTTACAAAGGCGCGGCCAAATTCGGCCGTACCGCCACCCCCTGAGATTTTGCCACCATCGACCTGACCGCCGAGTTCCTGCATCATGACCTGCTGGCCATAGCAAATACCAAGGATCGGGATGCCTGCCGTGAACACGGATTCCGGCGGGCGCGGGCTGCCGTCGCGGGTGACAGAATCAGGGCCGCCCGAGAAGATCACCGCTTTGGGTGCAAAACTGGCGAGAAAGGCGTCATCCACATTCTGATAAGGGTGGATTTCGCAATAGACATGCAACTCGCGCAGGCGGCGGGCAATCAGCTGCGTCACCTGGCTGCCGAAGTCGATGATCAGAAGGCGGTCGTGATGTGTATCGGTCATAAATGCCTAGTATGACGGAGGCGGGTTTAGTGCAAGTGGGCTGTGCGCGGTCCCGGTTCTGTCTGGCCTGTTGACCGGCACGATCAGCAGACCCAAGAATACCCGGTAACCGCGCCAAATGTCGCTTTCCCGCGTCAAAGGGCGGTTTCTTTCCCCATCGATCAAAACCCTTATTATACAAGCACACGTGAACCGTACCCGATGGGGGGTGCGCCTTTTGACTTGCAAGGGTGACAAAGACATGGCCGAAGGACGCAGACGAGCACGCGGAGGCGGCGGGGCCGCGCGACGCGCAGAACGCACAGCTGTCAGCATTGAAACCGCCAAATACATTGAGCGGAACATCCCGAACTTTGAAATCCTGACCGAAGAGGCGCTGGACATCATCGAAGCCAACGCCGAACAGGTGCTGGAAGAGATCGGTGTGAACTTCATCGACAATCCGCCCGCGCTGGAGCGCTGGCGTGCGGCCGGTGCCAATGTGGATGGCGAGCGGGTGCGTATCCCAAAAGGCCTTGCGCGTGAGCTGATCAAGACGGCGCCCAAGCAGTTCACTCAACATGCCCGCAACCCCGAGCGCAACGTGGTGATCGGTGGCAACAATCTGGTGCTGGCGCCGGTCTATGGGCCGCCCTTCGTGCGCGATATGGACGGCGGCCGTCGCTATGCCACGATGGATGATTTCACCAAATTCGTAAAACTTGGCTACATGTCCAAATGGCTGCACCATTCGGGCGGCACTGTGTGCGAGCCCACTGATGTGGCCGTGAACAAGCGTCACCTGGATATGTTGCACGCCCATATGGTTTATTCCGACAAGCCCTTTATGGGCTCCGTGACCGAGCCAAGCCGCGCGCAGGACAGCATCGAGATGTGCGAGATTCTGTTTGGCAAAGAGTTTGTGCAGCAAAACACGGTGATGACGAGCCTGATCAATATCAACTCACCCATGACATTTGACGATGTGATGATGGGCGCAATGGAAGTCTATGCCGAAAACAATCAGGCCTGCATCGTGTCGCCCTTTATTGTGGGCGGTGCCATGGCGCCGGTGACTGTGGCGGGCACGCTGACCCAAGTGATGGCAGAAGTGCTGGCAGGCATTGCCTATAACCAGCTGTGCCGTGCCGGTGCGCCGGTGATCATGGGCGCGTTTGTGACGTCGATTGATATGAACTCGGGCGCGCCCACCTTTGGCACGCCGGAGGCCGCTCATATTACATATGGGGCCGGTCAAATTGCACGGCGTCTTGGGTTGCCCTATCGCTCGGCCGGGTCGTTCAACGGCTCAAAACTGCCCGATGCGCAGGCGGCCTATGAAACGGCAAACAGTCTGAACATGGGCCTGCTGGCGGGTGTGAATTTCATGCTGCACAGCTGTGGCTGGCTGGAGGGTGGCCTTGTGTCGTCGTTCGAGAAATTCGTGATGGACGCCGATCAGCTGGGCACGCTGCACCATCTGGCGCAAGGCATTCACATGGATGAAAACGGGCAGGCGATGGATGCCATCCGCGAGGTTGGCCCAGGCGGGCATTACCTGGGATGTGAACACACGCAGGCCAATTTCAAAACGGCGTTCTGGCGTTCGAACGTGCTGGATTACAAACCGTTTGAACAATGGGCCGAAGAAGGCGAGCGCGATACGATGACGCTGGCCAATGCTAAGATGAAGCAGATGCTGGACACCTATCAGCAACCCGCACTTGATCCGGCCATTGCTGACGCATTGGCCGAATATGTTGCCACCAAAAAGGCGTCTATGCCTGACGCCTTTGGCTAAGCGCTCAACCGGCTCACGCCGAGCCGGTTGATTTGAACGGCAAAACGTGTCGGGGCTCGGCATCCGCGTGCGCATAAAGCGCGCGTAAAAGCCGGGCCTCGCCCATCATGCCAATCAGCAGATCGACATGATCTGCCGCGCAATACGACGCGGTATTGGTGATGCGGTCTTCGTTCAGTTGCTCCTCCATTTCCATCAACCTCGACAGCGCCTCGGCGTTTAATGGAATGTGACCCCCTTCAAACAATCTGCGCAGATGCAGGTCACGTCGATAGGTGGCAGCGCCAATCCGCGCGGCCTGAATCAACAGACGTGGACGGTGAATTTCGTTCAGGCGGGTTAGTAATTCGGTCATGTCTATCTCCTTTATTTAGGACAAGATTACACAACTATAGGGGGTGTTGCGCCGAAGTATTTCCACCGTACGCTGGTATTTGCCTTTGTTTACGAAACGGAGACAATTGTTAAGAACATCGAAACAATTAACGAACCAGTAAGGATTTCCCGTATAGGTAGAGCTTTCTTGTGGATAAATCTGTGGACAGACAGAGGCGTCTTCAGGGCTAGGAAAAAGGCAGAATAACGGAGGCTAAACATGCGGAACGGTCCATCCGCGCGGTTTTTGGACGGTATCGTGCCCACTTGGGTGCCCAGCTCGGCGGTGCATTACTTGGCTCATACTGAGGCAGGGTTGCCCATTCGCAAGTTGGCCCGAGAGGCAGGATGCCACGCGTCCACCGTGCTTAGACAAATCCGCAGTTTTGAATCCCGTCGCGAAGATCCACTGGTGGATGCCGCATTGTGCCGCCTAGGCCGAGCTGTGCCTGTATTGGGGACTGGTTCCAGTCCTGAGGAGACACAAATGGCTGCCGCCCAAATGATCGAAGAAGACCAGAAAACCCTGACCGAAGCCGAATTGCGCCACAAAGGCTGCGACGTATTGCGCCGGTTGTGTGAACCCGGCGCGCTGCTGGTGGTTGCGGCCAATATGGACAAGGCCGTGGTGGTGCGCGACCGCGACGGCGCAGACCCCACGCGCACAAGTGTGGTCGACAAGGAACTGGCCGAGGCGATTGCGCTGAAGGGCTGGATTCGCTGCACCCAAAGTGGCCGACTGGCGCGCTACAAAATCAGCCCCGCAGGCCGTGACGCGCTGAGCCATCTGATGGCCGAGGCCGAAAACGCAGCCCAGGGGTTCAGCGAAAAGAAGCCAGGATTT
The DNA here is from genome assembly GCA_045106595.1 of Roseovarius sp. GTDB lineage: Bacteria > Pseudomonadota > Alphaproteobacteria > Rhodobacterales > Rhodobacteraceae > Roseovarius. Next base: position 25,725 of record JBGCEW010000045.1, read on the forward strand.
GCAGGCAAAGGATCGATCGTGGCCCTGCGGGACGATCAGGCGGACGACGGCAAAGCCAAACGCAAGCGCTATTCAAACGCCGAGCCGCCGATTTTGGTGCTGGCACGCCGTAAAACCCCCGATGGCGCCCCGTTTTTGTCTGACGACATGGTGCGTGCAGGCGAACGGTTGCGCGAAGATTTTGAATTGGCCCAGATCGACCTGAAAGGCGAGGCGGATTGGTCTGCCTACATGAGCGACACAGCCAAGCCCGCTGCTGGCCAGCGCGATAAGCTGTCCGACACCAGCGCGCAGGCGCGCGACCGCGTGGCCAATGCGCTGCGCGATCTGGGGCCGGGGCTGGGCGATGTGGCGCTGCGTTGCTGTTGCTATCTGGAAGGATTAGAGCTGGCCGAAAAGCGCATGGGTTGGTCTGCACGCTCGGGCAAGGTGGTGTTGCGCATCGCGTTGCAACGTTTGCGCCGTCACTATGCCGAACAGGGCGATGCAGGTCTGATGATGGGGTAGGGATGCCCGAACAACCGCACAGAAAAACGCCCGGAGGTCTGTCACCTCCGGGCGTTTTTATGTTTTATCAGGCTGACCTGATCAGGCCAGATCAAACCGGTCTGCGTTCATCACCTTGGTCCAGGCCGCAACGAAGTCAGTCACGAACTTCTCACCGCTGTCGGACTGTGCGTAAACCTCGGCTACGGCGCGCAGCACCGAGTTCGAGCCAAACACCAGATCAGCACGGGTGCCGGTCCATTTGGCAGTGCCGGTGGCGCGTTCAACGCCTTGGTATTCGCCCTCTGTGCCGGTTGGTTTCCACTCCACGTCCATGCTCAGCAGGTTGGTGAAGAAGTCATTGGTCAGCTGACCAGGGCGATCTGTCAGAACACCATGAGTGCTGTCGCCGTGCGTTGCGCCCATGGCCCGCATGCCGCCCACAAGAACGGTCATTTCAGGCGCGGTCAGGCCCAACAGTTGCGCTTTGTCGACCAGCATTTTCTCGGCTGCGACCGACAGGTTGGCGCGTTTGAAGTTGCGGAACCCATCGGCCTGGGGCTCCATCGGCTCAAAGCTGTCAGCGTCGGTTTGCGCGTCCGAGGCATCCATGCGCCCGGACGTGAACGGCACGGTAACCGCGTGACCGGCGGCTTTGGCCGCAGCCTCAACCCCGGCGCAGCCTGCCAACACGATGACATCGGCCAGCGATACGGTGTTGCCGGTGGCGTTGAAGTCTGCCTGCACACCTTCCAGAGCGCTGAGCGCTTTGGCCAATGCGGCAGGCTCGTTCGCCTCCCAGTCTTTTTGCGGGGCCAGACGCACACGTGCACCATTGGCACCGCCGCGCTTGTCAGATCCACGGAAGGTCGAGGCCGAGGCCCAGGCGGTTTTGACCAGATCGGACACCGAAAGCCCTGTGTCGATGATCTTGGCTTTGATCGCATCCGCATCAGCGTCCGAGATCAGATCGTGATCCACCGATGGGATCGGGTCCTGCCAGATCAGGTCTTCGGCGGGCACTTCATCCCCCAGATACAGCGCCTTGGGGCCCATATCACGGTGGGTCAGTTTGAACCATGCGCGGGCGAATGCCTCTTGGAACTCTTCTGGGTTTTCGTGGAACCGCTTTGAGATGGGGCCGTAGATGGGATCCATTTTCATCGCCATATCGGCGGTGGTCATCATCAATGGCACTTTCTTGGACGAATCTGCCGCGTCGGGGGCCATGTCCTCTTCGCGGGGATCTTTTGGTGTCCACTGGTTGGCACCGGCGGGTGATTTGGTCAGCACCCACTCGTACCCAAACAGCACATCAAAATAGCCGTTGTCCCATTGGATCGGGTTCGGCGTCCAGGGGCCTTCGATGCCCGATGTGATCGCGTCGCCGCCTTTGCCCGAACCGTGCGTGGACAGCCAGCCAAAGCCTTGGGCTTCGATTTCGCCGCCCTCGGGCTCGATGCCGACCAGGCCTGCATCACCTGCACCGTGGGCCTTGCCAAAGGTGTGACCCCCGGCCGTCAGCGCAACGGTTTCTTCGTCGTTCATGGCCATACGGGCGAATGTTTCGCGGATATCGCGGGCCGAGGCCAGCGGATCAGGGTTGCCATCAGGACCTTCGGGGTTGACGTAGATCAGGCCCATTTGCACGGCGGCCAGCGGGTTTTCCAACTCGCGATCCCCGGTGTAGCGCGATTGTTCGCCGCCTGAGGGTTCCAGCCATTCTTCTTCAGCGCCCCAGTAGACGTCCTCTTCGGGACCCCAGACATCGGCGCGTCCGCCGCCAAACCCAAACGTGCGTCCGCCCATCGATTCGATGGCGCAGTTGCCGGCCAGAACAAACAGGTCTGCCCAGGAAATTTTGTTGCCGTATTTCTGCTTCACAGGCCACAGCAGGCGGCGGGCTTTGTCCAGGTTGCCATTGTCGGGCCAGCTGTTCAAAGGCGCAAACCGTTGCTGCCCGGTGCCAGCACCGCCGCGACCATCCGCCGTACGGTAGGTGCCAGCCGCGTGCCATGCCATCCGAATCATAAAGCCGCCGTAGTGGCCGTAATCCGCAGGCCACCAGTCCTGGCTGTCAGTCATGAGCGCATAAAGATCCTCTTTCAGCGCCTTAAGATCAAGCGATTTGAACGCCTCAGCATAGCTGAAATCAGCGCCCATCGGATCACTTTGCGGGCCATTCTGATGCAGAATGTTCAGGTTCAGCTGGTTTGGCCACCAGTCACGATTGGTGCGTTGTTTCTTGTGTGACACAGGGCATCTGATTTCGCCGTCCATGGGATCCTCCGGGGGGTTGGTTGTGATGAAATGCAACGTCACCTGAATGCAGAGCAGGGCGGTTGCGACAAGATATGACGCTAGTTTAGACCCGTTCTAAGTGATAAAATCCAATTGCAGTTTCTTTTAATTTCGATAATTAAAACCTATGGCGATCACCTTTCGACAACTCACGTATTTCAAGGCCCTGGCCGAACAGCGTCATTTTGGCCGGGCGGCCGAGGTGGTGAATGTCTCGCAGCCGGCTTTGTCCGTGCAGATCCGCGATCTGGAGGGCTTGCTGGGGCAGCCGTTGGTGGAACGCCGCACGCGCGATGCGGTGCTGACGCCCTTTGGTCGGATGATTCTGGATCACGCCGAGAAAGTTCTGGCCGATGTGCAGTCGCTGGAGGAAGCGGCGCGTTGGCGCGGCGGGTTGTCGGGGCGTCTGAACCTTGGGCTGATCCCCACGATTGCGCCCTATATCCTGCCCGACGTGCTTGAGGCGCTCAGATCAGAAGACGTGTCTTTGGATGTGCATGTGCAAGAGGCCAAGACTGACCGGTTGTTGCGCGCGCTGATGAGCGGGCAGCTGGATGCGGCCGTGATGGCGTTGCCGGTGGCAGGCGATGGCCTGGTCGGGGCGCCCTTGTTTGAGGATCGGTTCATGCTGGCTGGGTCGGCGGCGCGGCTGGCGGTGCTGGGGGAAAGGGTTGAAACCCTTCGTCCGACCGCGTTGGGTGCGGCGCCATTGTTGCTGTTGGAAGACGGCCATTGCCTCAGCGATCAGGCGCTTGAGGTGTGCGGGCGCAACCGCAGCCATGCGCAGATTGATACAGGTGCGTCATCGTTGGCCACCTTGTCGCGGTTGGTGGCTGCGGGGTTTGGGCTGACGCTGATCCCTGAACTGGCCGCCCCCGACGAGATGCGCGCGGCCCCTGACATGCAGCTGATGCGCTTTGCTTCGCCTCAGCCCAGCCGACAAATCGGGCTGGTGCGCCGGGCCTCGTCACAGCAAGAAGGCTGGTTTGATGAACTGACCACAATGCTGCGCCAGGTGGGTGCGCGTGTTCTGGACGCGGCGCGCGCGCAGCTGGATGCGGCCTGACAGCCTAGGTGGGCAAAAAAAGGCCCGTGCGGTTAAGCACGGGCCGGTAAACAACAGATAACCTTGAAAAGCGATGGGCACTGATTAAAAGCTATGCCCGTACCGAAGATCGGGTTTGCGAAACTGGAACTCCCCACCGCCGTGTTCTATATCTAAAAGGTGTTACCAAACCATTCGCGGGGAATAAAACGTGAGAGACCTCAAAATACCTGAGCAGCGCCACCCCGAGAAGGCGCGCAAGCCGGACAATCCGCAGCCACGCAAGCCGGATTGGATCAGGGTAAAGGCCCCCAATTCAGAAGGGTATTTTGAAACGCGCAACATCATGCGCGAGCACAAGCTGACCACCGTATGCGAGGAAGCCGGCTGTCCGAACGTGGGCGAATGCTGGTCTCAGGGGCATGCCACGATGATGATCATGGGCGAGGTGTGCACGCGCGCCTGCAGCTTTTGCAACATTGCCACCGGCAAACCGCCCGAGGATCTGGATGCGTTCGAGCCGGGCCGTGTGGCCGATGCGGTTTCAAAACTGGGGCTGAAACATGTGGTGATCACATCCGTCGACCGCGATGATGTGGCCGATGGCGGCGCCGAGCATTTTGCCCAGACTATTCGCGCCGTGCGTCACCGTTCGCCGGACACCACGATTGAAATTCTGACGCCTGATTTCCTGAATTGCGACCCATCGGTGCTTGAGGTGGTGGTCGAGGCGCGCCCGGATGTGTTCAATCACAACCTGGAAACGGTGCCCGGGCTATACCCCGGCGTGCGCCCCGGCGCGCGGTACTTCCATTCGTTGCGGTTGTTGCAGCGGGTAAAAGAACTGGATCCGATGATGTTCACCAAGTCTGGCCTGATGGTGGGCCTTGGCGAGGACAAACAAGCGGTGCATCAGGTGATGGATGACATGCGTGCGGCAGATATCGATTTTCTGACCATTGGCCAGTATTTGCAGCCCACGCCCAAGCATCACACGCTGGATCGGTTTGTGACACCTGACGAATTCGCTGCCTACGAGAAAGCCGCCTATGGCAAAGGTTTCCTGATGGTGTCGGCCACGCCTTTGACGCGGTCGTCGTATCATGCGGGCGACGATTTTGCCCGGATGCGCGCGGCACGTCAGGCCAAGCAGGGCTGAGCAGGCGACGCTCTGCCGCGCTTCGGCCGATCTCTAAAACCGTCATGAAATGCTGAGGTGCACTTTTGCGTCTCGGCCAATCACGGAGTTTTCACGCCATAACTTCGGGCTTGTTGTTTGGGTGAAGTGCTCACCCTAAAGATGATCCATTCAATTTCTATTTTTCGAAAATCTATTGATGGAGATCGTCATGCAATTCTTTGCAAAACTACTTGTGACGTTAACGGTGTTATTTTTGTTCAGTGTAAGTGCGGCGCGCGCCTCGGATGCGCCGTTCGATGTGGATCATATCAAATGCGGTCAGGCATCTTGCGCCTATGTGTATCAGGGCGAGGGGGTCTCGCATCCTCAGTTGATTGCGCATTTGTACCAGACGGGCTTGGCGTCGGATGACTTTACCTACATTTTTGATTACCCGCCCAATCAGCCCAATACGATCAGTTTCTATATCAACAACTCGCTTGAAATGCATATGGGCAGTAGCCCGTCTGTGACCTTGTCGCCCGATGCCCTGATGATCATGCTGGAAAATGCAGCCGTCATCATCGAAGGGGCCGAGCTTGCCTTCAACAACCCTTATACCTACGACCTGGGGTTTTGGCCCACCATGTCTGAATGGGCCGAGATCGTGGATGCGCAGCAAGCCAGCGTGCCCAATGCGATTGTCAGCTGGGATGTCGAAAACGGGACGATTGACCCGCCCGAGGGCACGGGCACGGGCCATACCGGGAACACGGTTGGTGGACTGGTGATTTTGCGTGACTGCGACATTGATCAAACACAGCCGGGGTGCGGGGTCGAATTTGGCGACACAGGCAGCGCGGCGGCGGTCACAGATCTGGCAGCACCCGGTCTGACCGAGGCAGAGCGCCGCTTTGCCCGCGGGTTGCGCGACCGGATGGCGCCCGCGCTTGAACGCGGCCAAAGGCAACGCGCCATCAACCGGCTGCGCGCACGCACCGATCCTCAGGCGCTGAACCCGTTTGACACCGAATGTTCCAATGATCAGTTGCAGGACGAGCAATCCGAGCAGACCTGTCGCGACCGTTGTGATATGTGCGAGACAATGGATATGGCCGTCGACGGGGCCGAGGGGGCTGTTGGCTGCGGGATCGCGGTTGTCGGGATCGCCAAGTTGACCGCGGTGCCAACAGATGGATTGTCGGTTGTGGCATTGCTGTTTGGCGGCTCGGCTGCGACAGCCACCTGTACGGGCGCCTGGGTCGGGATCAAAAGCATCCACCGATCGCGGCTGAAGAAGGCCTGCACAGATCAATGTGCCTATTACTTCAATTGACGTTCAGGGTGCCCATAAAAAAACACCGGCGTGACAGCCGGTGTTTTCAAATTCTGGAACAGGGCCAGGGACGTATTTTACTTAGCTGCCCCAGGTCCGGACCGGGCCGCAATCCATGTGCACAAAGTTTGACCCTGAATAGCGCCCGACACCGCCGCCGCTGCACGCAGCTGCCGCGCGGAACATCTGGTTGACCGACCGCGAGCCCAGACGTAAATCAGCGGCCTGGCCCTTCATGTGACGTGAATTCTTGGCGACCCCGCGCGAGCGTGAACGCAACATCGCGTTGGTCTTGGGGCTGCGGTAGCCCGACAACAGCAAATAGGGGTCATTGGCGTCCATCAGATTGTGGGCCGCCGCCATGATATCGATTGTGCGAATATCCATGGTCTTGACGTCGTTCGTGCGCCAGTCGCGCATGAACAAATTGATCTCGCGGACAGCGTCTTTGATGTAGCTGCCTTCAATCCAGTAGATCGTATCGATCTTTTCACCGGTACGGGGCGATGTCATCTTGATGCGGCGGATGTCACCGGCACCACGCAAAAGCCCTGCTGCATTTGAGAAAGTAGGAGCGGCTGCGATGGTTGTAGCTGCAAATGCACCCAATACCCCACGCCGCGTCATAGTGAACGCTGTGTTATCCGTCATAATGCTCGCGCCTGTCCCGTCGCTTACCTGTTACCGCCGTGTATTTCACGACACTTTAACGCTGCCTGTCCGCAGCCCTGCTATCTCATCCCCAGATGCACTATCCTTATGACATACTAAGAATCACTGAAAAAGGGTGTTTTTGTCGCATGCAGAACTTTCAAGAATTTTCGGCAAATTTTTGCGCAAATCTTGTGAATTGTGCCTCAATTGCGCCCATAGATTTGTCTCGCACTCGCAACACTTGGGGGGATCGTCCTGGAAAGATGCCAAATGGCGCAAATTTGATTGGACATCCACCGGTGCCCGCCATGATAGTTTTTGCAGGTATTTTTTGACGATGCGAGCAGTTTGGGGAAACGATATGCTTTCGACTTTTACGACATCTGTGCTGCGCACAACGCTTTTGGCCTCGGCCGTGGTTGTGGTGCAGGCGTTTGCGCCGACACAGGCCACAGCACAGGTGACTGCATTTAAACAAGCGGTGGCCGAAACCGCGTCGCAAGATCGCGATGTGGCGGATTTTTACCGCACTCAGAATTACGAACCCGTCTGGACTGGTGGCGAAGACGCAGATCGCGCGCGCCGTCAGGCCTTGTTTCAGGCGATTGCCATGGCCGATGCCCACGGGCTGCCGGCGGCGCGGTACAAGGCGGATGAGCTGATGGCGCAGCTGCGCGCTGTGCGTTCGCACCGTGACCGGGGCATGGCTGAAGTGGCGATGACGCAGACATTCCTGCGCCTTGCACGTGATATGCAATCGGGTGCGTTGACCCCGTCAAAGGTGGTCAGCGACATCAAACGTGTGGTGGAATACCGAGACGAAGCCCAGACGCTGAATGCCTTTTTGCGCGCAAACCCGTCGTCGTTTTTCCGGACGCTTGCACCGCGCACGAACGAATACACCCGCCTGATGAAGGAAAAAGCGCGGCTTGAGCATGTGATCGCTCAGGGCGGTTGGGGGCCTGCTGTGGCGGCTAAGAAACTCAGCCCCGGCGACGAAGGCTCGGCTGTGGTGTCGCTGCGTAACCGTTTGACTGCAATGGGATATCTCAGCCGATCAGCCAGCATGCGGTTTGATGGCAACATGCAAAAAGCTGTGCAGGATTTTCAGGTGAACCACGGGCTGAACACCGATGGGGTCGCGGGGGCCAGCACCATCAAGCAGATGAATGTCGCCGCCGAGGACCGACTGAAATCCATCCTTGTGGCGCTTGAGCGTGAACGCTGGTTCAACCATGACCGCGGCGTGCGCCATGTGATGGTGAACCTCACCGATTTCAGCGCCCGGATTTATGAAAACGACCGTCAGGTGTTTGAAACCCGCGCTGTGGTGGGCAAAAATCAGGGCGATCGGCGCAGTCCTGAGTTTTCCGACGAAATGGACCATGTGGTGATCAACCCAACGTGGAATGTGCCGCGATCAATCGCGACCAAAGAGTACCTGCCGATGATGAAGCGCAACCGTAATGCGGCGGGCCATCTGAAGCTGTATGATCGTCGCGGACGGCAAGTCAGCCGGGCAAACATCAACTTTTCGCAATACACCGCCGGGAACTTTCCCTATGCGATCAAACAACCGCCCTCATCGCGCAATGCACTGGGGTTGGTGAAGTTCATGTTCCCCAACAAGTACAACATCTATCTGCATGATACGCCTGCAAAAAACCTGTTCAGCCGCGAGGTGCGCGCCTATAGCCATGGCTGCATCCGTCTGGCTGATCCGTTTGAATTTGCCTATGAAATCCTGTCCAAGCAGGAGGCCGATTCCAAGGCGTTTTTCCACTCTACGCTGCGCACGGGCCGTGAAACACGCGTCAACCTTGAGCAGGTCGTTCCGGTGCACATCATTTACCGCACTGCCTTTACTAATGCCAAAGGGCGCGCGCAGTACCGCGATGATGTCTATGGGCGCGACACACGCATCTGGGAGGCCTTGCAAAAAGCAGGGGTTTCACTGGGCGGCGTTCAGGGCTAAATCTGCATCCCAAAGCGGGAGGCAGGACATGGCGTATACAATCGCAGAGATTGCCGAAGCGCTGGGGGCGAAGGCCCTTGGCGCTTTGGATTTTGTGGTCACTTCTGTGGCTGAACCTGCAGATGCAGGCCCTGATCAGCTGGCGCTTGCAATGAAGCCTGAATATGCGACCGGGCTGGAGCGAGGCCAGGCACGTGCCGCCATTTTGTGGGAAGATGCCGATTGGCAATCCTACGGGCTGAAGGCCGCCATTCTTGCCCCGCGTCCGCGCTTTGCAATGGCCGGCCTGACCCGTTTGATGGATCCGGGCCAGGGCTGGGGGCCGGGTATCCATGCCAGTGCGATCATCGATCCGTCTGCTCAAATCGGCGAAGGCGTGGTGATTGGCCCGCTCAGCGTTGTGGCGGCGGGCGTGCATATTGGCGATGACACCTCCATTGGCGCGCAGTGTTTCATTGGCACCGACACGCAGATTGGCGCAGGCTGTCTGATCCGCGAAGGCGTCAAACTGTCGGCGCGGGTTCAAATCGGCAATCGGGTTATTTTGCATCCCGGCGCGGTCATTGGCGGTGATGGGTTCTCATTTGTCACGCCCGAGGTGTCGGCGGTGGAAAAGGCCCGTGAGACGTTGAAAGACACAGGCGATGCGCAGGCGCAGGCTTACGCGCGCATCCATTCGCTGGGCGGCGTTCGGCTGGGGGATGATGTCGAGGTGGGATCAAACTCAACCATCGACCGCGGTACGGTGCGCGATACTGTCATAGGGCAGGGCACCAAGGTGGATAACCTGGTGCAGATTGGCCATAATTCCATCACCGGTCGCGATTGTCTGATCTGCGGCATGGCCGGGCTGGCGGGCTCTGTGACCTTGGGCAACAACGTGGTGCTGGGTGGCCGTGCGGCGGTGGCCGACAACACCCGCGTGGGTGACAATGTGGTGGCGGCCGGGGGCTCCAAGATCGTGTCAAACGTGCCTGCGGGGCGCGTAGTCATGGGCTATCCGGCGATCAAAATGGACCAGCACATCGAGCTGTATAAGCAGCAGCGCCGTTTGGGCCGATTGTTCAAGGATGTCGCAGCCCTCAAGAAAACGGTTTCAAACGAAGACTAGAGCCACTACATCAAGCCCACATACGCAGCTGAGGTAGCCTGACATGAGCATCAAAGACCGCGTCATCAAAATCATTGCCGAACAGGCCGTTCTGGATGTCGGGGACGTGTCGGAAGACATGACATTGGAAAGCCTTGGGATTGACAGCCTGGGGTTGGTGGAAAGCATCTTTGCCATTGAGGAAGAGTTCGACATTTCCGTGCCGTTCAACGCCAATGACCCCAACGAAGGTGAGTTTGATATCTCGACTGTGGCCTCGATCATCACGGGTGTGGACACGCTGGTGAAAGAACAGTCGTGAAACGGGTTGTCATCACCGGCGCAGGCACGATCAACGCGTTGGGCCAGGATGTGCCCAGCACGCTTGAGGCGATGCGCGAGGGGCGTTGCGGCATTTCCGATCTGGAATTTCAGGATGTTGAACGGCTGGCCATTCGCATTGGCGGACAGGTCAAGGGCTATGAGCCGGAAGGCCGGTTTAACCGTCAGCAGCTGGCATTGTTTGACCGCTTTACGCAGTTCACCCTGATTGCCGCACGCGAGGCGATTGCCCAATCCGGGCTAGAGTTTGCAGGCGAATTGGCAGCGCGCTCGGGCGTGGTGCTGGGCAATTCGGGCGGGGGTATGACCACGCTGGATGAGAATTACCGTTCGGTCTATGAGCACGGCAAAAACCGGGTGCATCCGTTTGTGGTGCCCAAGCTGATGAACAACGCCGCTGCGTCGCATCTGTCGATGGAATTTAACCTCAAGGGCCCCAGCTTTACCGTCTCAACCGCCTGCGCGTCGTCTAATCACGCCATGGCGCAGGCGTTTCAGCTGATCCATGGCGGGGCCAGTCCGGTGATGCTGACAGGCGGCTCGGAATCGATGCTGTGCTTTGGCGGGGTAAAGGCCTGGGAAGGGCTGCGGGTGATGTCCAAAGACGCGTGCCGGCCGTTTTCGGCCAACCGCAACGGCATGGTGCAGGGCGAGGGTGCTGGCATTTTCGTGTTCGAGGAATATGAACATGCCCGTGCACGCGGCGCTGAAATACTGGCCGAGGTGGCAGGGTTTGCCATGTCCTCGGATGCCGCCGACATTGTGATGCCGTCAAAACAGGGTGCTGCACGGGCCATCAAAGGCGCATTGGAAGATGCGCGGATCAACCCCGATGAAGTGGGTTACATCAACGCCCATGGCACCGGAACCGCCGCCAACGACAAAACGGAATCAGCCGCCGTCGCAGATGTGTTTGGCGCGCATGCGGACCGGTTGATGATCTCGTCGACCAAGTCGATGCATGGGCATCTGATTGGTGGTACAGGTGCCGTCGAATTGCTGGCCTGCATCATGGCCCTGCGCGACGGTGTGATCGCGCCGACGATCGGCTATGAGGAACCCGACCCCGAATGCGCGCTGGACGTGGTGCCCAACGTGGCGCGCGAAGCGGATGTGTCGGTGGCCTTGTCGAATGCCTTCGCCTTTGGGGGCCTGAATGCCGTGCTGGCGCTGAAACGGGCGGCATGAGGTTTCGCGCCCACAGGCACGGGCTGTGAATGGACTTTGAACTTTGAATAAATGGCCACTCCCAGCCCAATGCAACAGATCCTGCAGGAAATACCGAAATACGCGTTCATAATGCCAAGGCAGACATCCGGTCGCCATTCGAATAATGTTCAAGCGACCGTGGGAAAGGGCACATTGATGCTTTTGCCTTCTGTCAGATTTCGTACTTTGTTCACGATTGTCGCGGCATCGATACCATGATGCGCATAGAGATCACCGATCGTGCCAGTCTGGCCAAAGTGTTCGATGCCCAAGGGGATGGTTCTGTGGCCACACACACTTCCCAACCAAGCAAGCGTTGCCGGGTGCCCGTCAATGACAGTGACCAGCTTGCAGTGGGGTGGCAGTTCCTGCATCAACGTCTGTGCATGGCAAGTGGCGTGTTCGACACCGCGGGACTGTGCACGCTGTGCTGCGGTCCAGCCCGCGTTTAGCCTGTCTGCTGAGGTAACAGCCAGCACTCCGATGTCCCGACGACCCTCGGCAATCATGCCTGCCGCTTTGATTGCTTCGGGTGCGACCGAGCCCTGGTAGGCAATCACAACCTCACAATTTGGCCCCGGTTCGCGCAACCAATAGGCCCCGTCAATAGCACCTTGGCGAAAGGCATCGTCATGGCGCTTTCCGGGTTGTTCAATCGGGTTTGTGGTCAGGCGCAGGTACACGGACCCGCCCGTTTCATCGCGCAACCATGTGCGCTCGTCCGGATCGCCTTCACCGTCACGTTGCAGGTAGTCAAAGGCCCATTCCATAATCACTGCCAATTCATCAGCAAAGGCAGGCTCGAACGAAGCCAGACCGTCTTGCGACATTCCAATCAAAGGCGAGCCGACAGATTGATGCGCGCCGCCTTCGGGGGCCAGTGTCACACCCGATGGCGTACCCACCAGCATGAAACGCGCATCCTGATAACAGGCATAGTTCAGTGCATCGAGGCCGCGCGCCACAAACGGATCATAGACCGTGCCGATAGGAATAAGCCGCTTGCCAAAGAGGCTGTGGCTGAGCCCTGCAGCGCCCAAAAGCAGCATCAGGTTCATCTCGGCTATGCCAAGTTCGATATGTTGGCCTTTGGGTGTAAACTCCCATTTTGCGGTGGACGGAATACGGTGTTCAATGAATGCATCGGCCTGTTCCTGGCGTGAAAACAGCTTGCGCCGATTCACCCAAGGCCCAAGGTTCGTGGTGCCCGTTACATCGGGTGACGTCGTCACAATCCGATCGGCCAGATCACTGTCTCCTTTAGACAAATCATCAAGGATTTTGCCAAAGGCCATTTGGGTCGAAATCTCGCGATCTGAAGCCAGTTCAATCTTGGGGACGGCCACTTTTGCATCCTGAAACCGCCGGGGGCCATTGGCAAAGAATGGCACCTGAGACAGGAAGCATTGCAACGCATCCGCATCGCTCACACCCGCCAGAGGCTCCCATTCCTGACCCGCGGCAATGCCCATATGCGCCTGCCACTCGGCAAACTGCGTTTTGTTCATCAACCCGCCGTGGTTGTCTTTGTGCCCGGCGATGGGCGTGCCCCAGCCTTTGATCGTATAGGCCAGAAAACACGTCGGGCGATCATGGTCGATTGCGGCAAAGGTCTGGGCCATCGTCTCAACGCAGTTGCCGCCAAGGTTTTCCATCAGCTCGGCCAGCTCAGCATCATTGCGCCGTTCTATCAACGCTGTGACATCCCCCTGATCGCCCAGATCATCCATCAGCCGCTTGCGCCAGACAGCACCGCCCATAAAGGTCAGCGCTGAATATTGCTGGTTTGGACAGGCATCAATCCAGTCGCGCAGCTTGTTGCCACCCGGTTCGTCAAATGCCGCGCGCTGCAAGCTGCCATGCTTGACACGCACCACATCCCAGCCGAAGGCGTCAAAGATCTTTTCGATCCGTTCAAACAACCCTTCGCGCACAATACCGTCCAGCGACTGGCGGTTGTAATCAATGATCCACCAGGTGTTGCGCAGGTCGTTTTTCCAGCCTTCCTGAAGGCATTCATATATATTGCCCTCGTCCAGCTCGGCGTCGCCCACCAGCGCCACCATCCGGCCCATCGGCGCATCATTGCCCCAGCTTTTGGCGGCGATGTAATCCTGAATGAGCGAAGCAAAGGATGTGATCGCTACCCCCAACCCCACCGAACCCGTTGAGAAATCAACGTCGTCAATATCTTTGGTCCGGCTGGGATAGCTTTGTACCCCGCCAAAGCCACGGAAATTCTCCATCTTCTCGCGGGTCTGGTTGCCCATCAGGTACTGCATCGCGTGAAATACAGGCGAGGCATGGGGTTTGACCGCAACCCGGTCTTCGGGGCTTAGGGTGGCATAGTACAGCGCCGTCATGATCGACACCATCGAGGCCGAGCTGGCCTGATGCCCGCCCACCTTGATCCCGTCCACCTTGGGGCGGATGTGGTTGGCGTGGTGGATCATCCAGTGCGAAAGCCACAACAGGCGCTGCTCAATCGTTTTGAGGTGCTGAACATCGGGGGTCATGACAGGCTCCTTTCCGGGGCTTTGACGGGTGTTAATCGGACACTTGTGTGCTGATCACCTCACCGGTTAACTGAACCGGATTGATTATGGTTTGCGCGTTGGGGCTGTGGGCCACGGCCTTGCGGTGCAGGTCCTCAAATTTCTCGGGCGTGGCGTCGCCCGTGACGTGCAATTTATAGCTGATCTGCGGAAATCCGATAGCGGCGTTGGTGCCCAGACCAAAGAACCCGCGCAAATCCAGCTCGCCTTCAAAATCCAGCTTCACGGAATCCAGCTGCACACCCGCCGCCGTGGCCCCGGCGATAAAGCTGACCATCATGCATGATCCCAAACCCGACATCAGCAATTCTTGCGGGTTGGGGCCGTGGTTGTTGCCCATCAGCTGGCGTGGTTCATCCGCCTTCCAGCTGAACGACCGGCTGACGCGGTGCGGGCCCACCAGCATCGGTTTGGTTTGAATGTTCGAGCGTGTGCCGCTTTCCCATTCGATCTCGATGCCGTAGCGCATCACCCCTTCTTCGGGGGCATCAGCCACTTCATTGACAAATTCGCTGAGGGCCACGGTGGGGATGTTGTTACGCATGAGCGCGTTCCTTTTGCGGTGCAATGGCGTTAAGCGCCTGGTTGAAATCGTCGATCAGATCGGTGCCATCCTCAATGCCCACAGACAGCCGCACACAGCCGGGCAGAATGCCAATGTCAGCGCGTTGCCTGGATGTCATGGTGGCCTGGGACGAATTGAACGGCAGACTGATCAGGCTTTCAATGCCGCCAAGGCTGGTGGCTTGTTTGGGCAGCTTCAGATGCTGCAACAGTTCAAGTGCGGCGCGGTCCCCGCCTTTGACAAAGAAGGTCACATTGCCGGTGCCCATGTTCATCAGCGTCTGCGCCAAAGCGTGATCGGGATGGCTGGGCAGCATCGGGTATAGCACCTTGTCTACCTGCGGATGGGTTTCCAGGAACCTGGCCAGGGCCGTCGCACTTTCCTCGTGGGCGCGCATGCGAATGGGCAGGGTTTTCAGCCCCCGCTCCAGCAGGAAACAGGCGTGTGGGTCCAAAGAACCGCCAAAGTTCAATAGCCGCGGCCAGATCTGATCAATCAGCTTGCGCGGCCCGGCAGCAACCCCCGCAATCAGGTCCGAGTGCCCGTTGAGATACTTTGAGGCCGAATGGATGACCACATCCACCCCCATGTCCAGCGGACGCATCACCGGGGGCGGCGCAAAGGTGCTGTCGACCACAAGGCGCAACTTATGGCGACGCGCAATATCCACAAGGCGGGGAATGTCCACGACCTTTAGCACCGGGTTGGTGATCACCTCAAAATACAGCAGCTGGGTTTCGGGACGGATCGCGGCCTCAATCGCCTCAAAGTCGTAGGAATCCACCAGGGTGGCCGACATGCCCATCGTCGGGAACTCTTGGTTGAAAAGGTTGTATGTTCCGCCATAGAGATCGCTAGAGGCCACCACATGCGCGCCTTTGTCGACCAACGCCAGAACCGTTGCGGCAATGGCCGCCATACCAGAACTGAACACAATCGCCGATTCAGCACCTTCCAAAGCCGCCAGCTTTTCCTGCACGGCCCATTGCGAAGGGTTGCCGTAGCGCGAATAGATAAACCTGTCGCGGGCATAGCCGTCTTCGACCGCCCCATATTGATCTTTGTTCAGTACAAAGGTCGAGGTCTGGTAAATCGGCGTGCCAACTGCCCCGGTTTGCGGATCATCATGGGTGCCTGCATGTACAGCACGGGTGGACATGCCCAAGCCATGCGCATGGCGGTCGCCCATGAACGGCCCGGATTGGCGCGTGCGGTCCAGATCATTAAGCCAGCCATCTGCGTGACGTGTTGGGGCGGTGCTGATCTTGTCGCCAAGAATGCGACTGGGGGCGTCAGACATGATGTCTCCTATGGGCGGTGATTATGCTGCGGCTGCGTTATGCTGGGACAAGGCGCCCATCAGGTCGTCGATGATATCCTCGGGCGTCTCTAACCCCACCGACAACCGCACCAGACCTTCGCCAATGCCGTGGGCGGCGCGTTCTTCGGGGGTGTAGGTGGAATGGGTCATGCTGGCCGGATGCTGGATCAGGCTTTCGGCGTCACCCAGACTGACCGCGCGCTGGATCATGTGCAGGCGGTTCATCATGGCGATGCCGCCCTGTTTGCCGCCCTTCACCTCAAACGGGATCATCCCGCCAAAGGCTGCCATCTGCCGCCGGGCCAGACCTGACTGGGCAAAACTGTCGAGCCCCGGATAATGCACCGACAACACGGCCGGATGTGCTTCAAGTGCCTGCGCTACCTTAAGGGCGGTTTGGCAGTGGCGTTCCACCCGCAACTCCAGCGTTTTGATGCCCCGCAGGATCAGCATCGCCGTAAAGGGCGACATCACCGACCCGGTCATATCTTTCAATCCAATCAGCCGCACCTGATCCATGTCGTCCTGCGATCCGACGACCAGACCTGCCACCAGATCTCCGTGGCCGCCCAGATATTTGGTGGCCGAATGCACCACAATATCCGCGCCATGTTCAATCGGACGGGTTAAAACCGGAGTGGCATAAGTGTTGTCGACAATCACCTTGGCCCCTGACTTATGCGCAATCTCGGCCACCGCCGGGATATCAACCAGACGGTTGTTTGGATTGGCGGGGGTTTCAAAGAACACGATCTTGGTGCGCTTGGTGATGGCCTGTTTCAGATTGTCAGGATCCGTCATATCAACCGCAGTCACGGTGATCCCGAACCGGGTCAGCCCGTGGCTGAGGAATGCAAAGGTGCAGCCATAAAGCGTCTTGTCGATAATCACCTCGTCGCCCGCTGATATGAAAGACCAGAACACGGATGTGATCGCCCCCATGCCCGATGCGGTTGCAACACCCGCGGCGGCCCCTTCAAGGCAAGCAATTCGCTGTTCCAGCTGGTCCAGTGTCGGGTTTGAGATACGGCTGTAGAAATGCCCTTCGCGTTCGCCTGCGAACATCGCCCCTCCGGCTTCGGCACTTTCAAAGGTGAAGGTCGAGGTCAGATAAACCGGTGGGTTCAGCGCGCCTTGATGGGATTGCGCGTCGTATCCGTGGTGAATGGCGCGCGTTGAAAATCCTGCTTTGAACTTATCCATCGATTCTTCTCCAGCCCTTGCTGGCATCATATTTGCGTAGAACCGGAGGTTTTAAGTTGCTATAAACGCCTCAAATTCACATAAGAGTAGCATTTTATGCCAATAAAGCAGAAAATAGACGCAACAGATCGCAAGATTATACGGACCCTGCAAAAGAATGGCCGGATGACAAATCTTGATCTATCCGCCGAGGTGAACCTGTCGCCGTCACCCTGCCTGCGCAGGTTGCGCAATCTGGAACGCAACCATGTGATCACCGGATACGGCATTGACGTAGATGCCGACGCGTACGGGTTGCCTGTGACGGCGTTTGTGCGGGTGAGTTTGGACAAACACACGCAAGATGTCGTCTCTCAATTCGAAAACCGGGTGCAGGCGATCCCGGAAGTGTTGGAGTGCTTTGTTTTAACTGGCGTATCTGACTATCTGCTGCGTGTTGTCGTTGCAGATCTTCAGGATTACGAGCGTTTTGTCCGACATCGCTTGCATCCCATTGGTGGGATCAGTTCCATTGACACAAGCTTTGTCTACGGTGTGGTGAAGCGGACAGGTGTCTTCCCGGAACTGTCCGACTGACGTTCAAGGGATAGGTCGTGCAATCGCGGCACGGGTGTTCCTGACCACCAGTCGAATTTGAAACACTCAGTGAGATAAAAAACCCTGGCAAGCAGAGCGCACTCTCCTTGCCAGGGTCATCAGGTTGTCCACAGGGAGTGTAGACCTGATTTGCTTAAGCCTTAGCTGTCGAACCACCAACGGCTGGTGGCACGGCCACCGTCCATGGCCCAGCTGGCTGCCAATTCGCCTGTGTGTTTGACGTTGGCGCGACGGCCGTAAACGAAGTTGGGGAAGTAGGGGATCAGCGTTCCGCCATCATCGCGCAGGATCATACCCATTTCGCGGTAGATTTCCGCGCGTCTGGTATCGTCCAGCTCGCCTTTGCCCATGGTCAACAGCTCGTTAAAGCGATCGTTGGACCAGTAGCTTTCATTCCACGGCGCACCTTCTTTGTAGGTCAGCGTGTACATGACGTCGGGCGTGGGACGGGCGCCCCAGTTGGACATCATCCAGGGCTTCTTCAGCCAAACATCCGACCAATAGCCATCGTTGGGCTCACGGATTGGTTTGATGTCGATGCCTGCGGCCTTGGCGTGCTCGGAGTAGAGCACCAGCATATCGACCGCACCCGTGGTGATCGAATCCGCTGTGGACAACTCAAGCGTCTGACCTTCCATGCCGGCCTTTTTCCAAAGGGCTGCGGCCTGTTCAGGATCGTACTCGCGCTGCGGAATATCATCCGGGAAGTAAGGCATCGCCGCCGAGTGGTGGAAGTCGTTGCCGATTGTGGCCGCGCCAAAGGCGATCTTGTCGACAATCTCTTCGCGGTTCATCGCCAGCTTCAGGGCCATGCGTACGTCGGGGTTGTCAAATGGTGCGGTGTTGGTGTGCATCGGCAAAGTGATGCACGACGCTGATGGAACATTGTCCACTTCGATGTTGGGGTCACGTCCCAACAGTGTCAGCGTTTTGTTTTCCAGCAAGCTACAGGCATCTACATCGCCGGTCACAAGGGCGGTCTGACGCGCGTTGGGATCGTTGATGATGATGAACTCAACCGCATCAAAATAGGCGCCTTCACCGTGCCAGCCTTCGTGACGTGTCAGAACCGAGCGTACGCCGGGCTCAAACTCGTTCAGAACGTAGGGGCCACAGCCGTCACCGGATTGCCAATTCAGCGTGCCATCTGCGTTCGCAGGCAGAATGGGCAGGTGATAATCAGGCATGATCCAAGGCAGGTCAGCGTTGGGTGCGTCCAGTTTGAACGTGACCGAGTTGTCGCCGTTGTCCACCAATTCAACCACGCCAGCCAACAAGGCCGCCGCCGCTGATGGGTTATCTTCGCCGCGGTGGTGATTGATCGATGCAATCACGTCTGTTGCAGTCACTTTGGGGCCTGAATGGAAGGTGGCGTTATCGTTGATCTTGAACGTCCATTCTTTGGCATCCGGCGTCGCGGACCATTCCGAGGCCACATCACCGCCCAGCGTCTGATCCGGATTGATCATGCACAGATAGGCACGGAACGTATGGGCCAGTGCGATATCGGCGAAAGACACATAGTTGGCCGGGTTGTGCTGATCACCAGTGTTGCCGTCATGCTGTGCAATGCGGAACGTGCCGCCACGCTTTGGTTCGGCTTTGGCTTGTGTGGTCCACAGGCCAGTGGCAGCAGAGGCTGTCACACCCGCAGCCACCGAATGGTTCATGAACGACCGGCGCGAGATTTTGCCATCGCGGGCCGCTTGCGCCAGATTATCCAGCGTCGTCTGATTTTTCTTATGAGTCATATTTTCTCCCTGGTTTATTTTTTTCTGCCGTAAGTCTCAATTTTCGCACTGTGACGTTGACGTAAATCAAGGTGGCATAACGGTTGTTACGTGATAGATAACTAGTGTTATGTGATATTTGGAGTCAACATGGAAAGGTCCACCTCATCATCGGACAATGCGCCGGAGAACGCGCATAGATCATCATCGCAGCCCGCGAAACGTGACCGCATCCGCCGTGAAGACTGGGTTACAGCCGCGCGCCAGGTTCTTATCAAAGACGGTATTTCCGGTATCAGTTTGCGTCGGCTTGCCGCGTCTTTGGGGGCAACGACAGGTGCCTTCTACTGGCAATACAAGCGCCTGGAAGATCTGCTAGAAGACGTGCGCGACGACTGGGTTCATCGAAACACGTACCAGATCACCAAGGCCCTGGAAGAGGCCGCGCCAGATGGTTGGCGCATGTATCTTGCCTACACGCGCGTACTTATTTTGGAAGATGGAATTGACGCGCGCTATGACAATGCAATTCGCGAATGGGCACATAGCTCCAAACCAACAGCCAGTGTCTTGCGGCGCATTGAGGAATTCAGAATCCAGCAACTGCGAGGCGTATTTGAAGCATTGGGCTTTGATGACAAAGCCTCACTCATTCGCGCAAAAGTAATGTACTTCCATCAAACCGGCTATCACGCGATGCAGATCATCGAAACCTTGGACGAACGGCTAGAAAACGTCCCATACTATGCAGAAGTTCTGGCAGGCAGACTGGATATGCTGAGTTGCAGCGACGTTTCTGAAGTACGCCGCTTTCTAACGCAGCCAGTTGATACAGACGCTTAACCGCCACGTTTCTGCAAAACTGACCTTAGAGTATATGAGATGAACGACCGCGACGTCCGGCATGGGGTACATTCATCCAACCCAAGGCTGCG
Source organism: Roseovarius sp. (assembly GCA_045106595.1). GTDB lineage: Bacteria > Pseudomonadota > Alphaproteobacteria > Rhodobacterales > Rhodobacteraceae > Roseovarius. Next base: position 46,189 of record JBGCEW010000045.1, read on the forward strand.
CCGCCTCAGCGCATGACCGGAACCCAATTGAGTTTATCAAAAGATCAGGTTAGCATCTGAACGTGGCCTTGCTCGGGCCTCCCCCCTCCACCGGGGCGGCATTCGACATGCGGAGCGATGTCCATTTCGAACCCAACCTGTTCGAGCACGCGCATGAGGAGGGATTGCGCAAACCGCTCGAAAGAGGAGGTTCCAGATGAGACTGTCATCCCCAATCTACACACTCAAGCGGCAGGCCAAACTGCTGGCACGCGATACTGACATCAGGCTGCATACGGCACTCAACCAGATTGCCAAAGCAGAGGGCTTCAAGGACTGGAGCCACCTGGCGTCCAGCTATACCAAAGCGACACCTGCCAATGACATCATGAGGCAAATGAATTCAGGCGATATGGTGCTTATCGGTGCGCGTCCGGGGTACGGTAAAACACTTCTGGGGTTGGAACTGGCTGCATTGGCAGCAAAGCACAATCGCACAGGCTATTTTTTCACCTTGGAATATACCGAAACAGACGTTTTGGATCGGTTTGAAATGCTTGGCTTTGACCAAAAGAAACAGAACCGTCCCGTGGTCGTTGATACTTCGGACAATATCTGCGCGGCGCATATCATTGAACGCCTCAGCATTGCACCTGAGGATGCGCTGGTCGTTGTGGATTATTTGCAGCTATTGGATCAAAAGCGAAGCAACCCTCCGCTTGACGAACAAGTCAGGGCGCTCTCGGGGTTTGCCGCCGAACATGGGACGATTTTTGTCATGACTTCACAGATCGACCGCGCGTTCGAGCGTTGCTCTGGAGGCTTGCCTGGTATTGACGACATTCGATTGCCAAACCCGGTTGATATGTCGCTTTTCCACAAACGGTGCTTTCTGCATGACGGCACAATCCGGATGGATATTGCAGCGTAAGTTGGTCTGACCTGCTTTGTGGACGTTCGTTGAAGGTCTGCAATATTTGCTGACTGGATATACAACAAAAAAGCGCCGACCCCGGTGAACAGGATCGGCGCTTTTTAAGTCTCAAATGCGTGGGCTTTAGTTTTCCAGCACCGAAGCGTTCTCAAATGCGGCGGTAAAGCCGGTGAGGGATGCTTTGATGGTTACGGTCTGATCGGGCGCTTGGGCCGGGATGATCGTGACATTGGCCGCAGCCCCGCGTTTGAAGGCGTCGATGTCGGCTTTGGTCAGGCCAATGCGCGCATAGCATCCGACAAGGCTGCAAAAGCTGTAGGAATAACCTTTGGCTTTGCCGCCATCGACCGAGATTTTCAGCTGCTCGGTCAATAGCGTGCCCAGTGGGACAATCACAGTGGCCCCTGCCACCGCTTGCGATCCTTCGGGCAGACGGAAGATTGAAAACTCGGCAATCGGGTTGCCGGCCTCTTCGCGCAGCAGCTGGAACATCTGGCAAGGATCTTCCTCGGCCTCAGAACGGAAGCATTTCAGCTGCCAGTCGCCGTATTCCTCTTTGACATACGTGGGGTCGTCATCGGTGGCCGCCACTTCCTGACCCATGTCCAGCCCAGAGGTCACGTCGGAGGATTGTGTCTCAGTTGCGGTGGAGGTTTCGCCCTCAGCGGCGTCGGCGGTGGCCGCATCGCTGCTTTGGGCCGTGGTTGCATCCGTCGTGGTTGCATCCGTTGTGGTGGTGTCGTCCTGCGCAAAGGCCGCGCCGGTCAGACCCAGCAGTGCCATCAGGGGCAAGGTATAAAGAAGCTTGGGCATGTGTTCCCTATTCATTTTCGCTCATTCAGATATGGGGCGCTCTAACATGGCGCGGTAATACTGTCAGGAGATAACCGCAGGAGCGGGCAGGGTTCAAGGCGGAAATCCGCCATTGACAGCCACGTGATGATGCGCGTGTGCGATAGATCTTCGAATAAAATCCGGCTTGAAAAAGCAAAAGAGGCCAAGTGGCCTCTTTCGAAAAGACGCGCGGTGCGTCTTTGACTTATCGTGCAATGCGCTGCCAGTGTTTTCACTTTGCTTGCGCGCTGCGGTTGTTATCTCCCTGCCGGACCGGCCGACTTCGTACTTTATTCGGGGACGCTAGGACAGAACGCCATGGGCGTCAACAGGGAAAATTAGAAACAATTGTGAATTCCAAGCCTTTGAATCTTTGGTCAAAAAAAGGGCCGTACCCGAAGGCACGGCCAGTCTGACAGGGAGGAAGTCACTCGGGCGCAAGAGGACACAAGCGCCTGAGCAAAAAACATACTGGCATGGAAGTATTAAGTTTGTATGTTCAGACGGTGGAAAAAGTAAGACAGGTGGATAAACCCTTGGGAAACAGTATTTTTATTGGTGGCGGCGGGCCAGATTATGCCGCGTATCAGGGGATGAGCCTGAAATATGCCAACCGACACGGGCTGATTGCGGGGGCCACGGGCACCGGCAAGACCGTGACGTTGCAAATTTTGGCTGAAGGGTTCAGTGCGGCTGGCGTGCCGGTGTTTTTGTCAGATGTGAAGGGCGATCTGTCCGGATTGGCAGCCCCGGGCCGTGTCGATTTCAAACTGCACGAGGCCTTCACCAAGCGCGCGGCCACGATCGGGTTTGACGATTACAGCTATGACAGTTTTCCGGTGACCTTTTGGGATTTGTTTGGTGATCAGGGACACCCGGTGCGCACCACTGTGGCCGAGATGGGGCCGCTGTTGCTAAGCCGTCTGATGAACCTGTCCGACGCCCAGGAAGGGGTGTTGAACATCGCCTTCCGTTTGGCCGACGAAGAGGGCATGCCGCTGTTGGATCTGAAAGATCTGCAGGCGCTGCTGGTCTGGGTCGGGCAAAACAGCAAAGAACTGGGCCTGCGGTACGGCAATGTCTCGACCCAGTCGGTGGGCGCAATTCAGCGCCAATTGCTGGTGTTGGAGAACCAGGGTGGCACCAAGCTGTTTGGTGAACCTGCGCTGGAGCTGGATGATCTGATGCATGTAGGCGCGGATGGGCGCGGGCAGATCAACATTCTGGCCGCGGACAAGCTGATGGGCAGCCCGCGGCTTTATGCGACGTTCCTGTTGTGGTTGCTGAGCGAGCTGTTCGAGACATTGCCCGAAGTGGGCGACCCCGACAAACCCAAGCTGGTGTTCTTCTTTGACGAGGCGCATTTGCTGTTTGACGACGCCCCTGATGCGCTGGTCGATAAGGTGGAGCAGGTGGCACGGCTGATCCGGTCCAAAGGTGTGGGTGTGTATTTCATCACGCAAAATCCCGATGACGTGCCCGAGGATATCCTGGGCCAGCTGGGCAACCGGGTGCAACATGCGCTGCGGGCGTTTACGGCACGCGATCAACGGGCGCTTAGCCGCGCGGCCGAAACATACCGGCCCAATCCGCGCTTTGACACGGCCGAGGCCATTCGTGATGTGGGGGTGGGCGAGGCTGTAACCTCGATGTTGCAGGACAAGGGCGTGCCCGGCGTAGTAGAGCGCACGCTTATTCGCCCCCCGTCATCGCAACTGGGCCCGATCACAGCGTCCGAGCGAAGGGCGGCGATGGCAACGTCTCCTGTGGCGGGCAAATATGATCAGGTGCTTGATCGCAAGTCTGCCTATGAAATTTTGGCGGCGCGTGCGGATGCCGCTGCGGCCGAAGCCGCCGCCGAAGAGGCGCGGGTGGAAGAGGATGACAGCCAGTCGCCGCAGCTGCGCGAGTTTAATGCCGGGCGGCGGTATTCGGGCAAGAAAGTCACGCGCTCAACCTCGCGCAGCACCCGGCGTGGACGTCAAAGTGACAGCTTTGGTGAGGCGATGACCAAAGTGGTGATCAAAGAGCTGAAGGGCACCACGGGGCGCCGCATCGTGCGGGGTATTTTGGGTGGATTGTTCAAAGGGCGCTGACGGGCCGTGTGGGCGCTCGTGTTTAGCGCAGGCGCGGAATGTTGGTGCGCTTGCGGGTCTGCGTGCGGCAGGGCTGCCTGAAAGTATCGTTTCAGGTGAATGGCTTAACCTGTTTAGACATGTCAAATATGACATGTCTAATTTGGCACGTCTTACATGACATGTTTACGATGACATGTCATATTTGACATGTCAGCAGGGGCATACGGTCGGAGACGTATCTTGTGCGAAAAACGCTGTGTTTGCGCGACAAACAACGCCGCGCTGAGTGGGAAATTTCACCCGGTCCACAGCATCTGTCCGAACATCAACCGGATCAGCACCCGCTTCAGATCTGCACCAAATCCGCCAACAGTTTTTCGGTCATATCCACCGCACGGCGCACCCGGCCGCGCTTGATGCCTTTGTGTTCCACCCGCAGCAGAGCCTCGCACCCCAGCATAAAGGGCAGGACCAGATCGCGTTCATGCGCATTCAGCTCAAAACTGGCAGCGAAGGCATCAATGCCATTGGCATCGACCCCAAACCGCGTCTGCCCCGAGGGTATCAGGCCGCGTCGGCCCATATGCATCAAAAAGCGCGCCATATCCTTGTAGATCGGAATGGCCGCGGACCCACCCACATCAATCCCCGTCAGGCAGGTACCCTCCAGCAGCAGATTGTTGGGATGAAAATCCCCGTGGGTGATTGCATTGCGCCAGGGCTGCTCAAACGCGGGCAACAGGCGGCGCAATTGCTCCAGTACCGATGCCTCAAGCCGTGCGAGATTGCGATGGGGTTGGGTTGCGGCGGCCTTCTCAGCACGCTCGAACCATACGCCAGCCCGCGCACGCACTTCAAATTCCGAGCCTTGCGCATAGGCGCGCAACCACCGGGCCGCAGGGGCCAGCCATTGTTCACGGGTGCCGGGATCAGATTGCCAGATATGCTGCATCAACGGCGTCCCCGGCGCATATGACATCACCAACAACTGATGTTCGGGTGAAAAATGCAGCGGTTCAGCAATGCAATGGGGCGCGCTGTGCATTTGTGGCCAAACGCGGACCATCTCATCCCAATTGCGCTGGGGGGCGGGGCTGTCTGGTTGCAGAAACAGGCGAAACACCACCGGGCGGCCTTGCCATTTCCCGGACAGCACTGCGCGTTTTCCGGGCACATGGCGCAGCAGCTCGTCCATTTCGGCATTCGCCAGGGCGGTGTCACTGTCGCACGCGGTTTCAAACCGGGCGACCAGGTCCATCATCGCGTCGATATCTGGCAAAGAGGCAGGGGGCGGTGTCATGGCGCAACCATCCCGCAGCACCACCTGTGCGTCAACCACATTGACCAAGGCTTTGAGTGTGATGGCTGATTGAACACCGCGCCGGGCCTGCGTATGGTACAAGAAAGATCGCCTGTCTCAAGCAAGGACCAGACCAATGAGTGAGCCCAAGATTTCCGATATGTCGTTCGAGGATGCCATGAGCGCCCTGGAAGAGGTGGTCGGCAAACTGGAACGTGGCGACGTGGCCCTGGAGGACAGCATAAAACTCTATGAACGCGGAGCGGAGCTGAAAAAACGCTGTGAAGCCAAGCTGAAAGAAGCCGAAGAAAAAGTGGCCGCCATCACGCTTTCGGGCGACGGTCAGGCCACGGGGACCACCCCGGTTGAGGGTATGTAGCCCCAGATGAAGGCGCGCCAGGCTGAGGTGATCGCCGCTGTTGAAGCGCGATTTCATGAGACTTTACAATGCTTTGAAGAAACACCCGTGGTACAGGGTATGCGCTACGCCACCACGGGCGGCAAGCGGATCCGAGCCTTTCTGGCGATGGAAAGCGCGGCGCTGCACGGGGTGAGCGATACACAATCAGTTTGGCCTGGCGCCGCAATTGAAGCGATGCACGCCTATAGTCTGGTGCATGATGATCTGCCCTGCATGGACGATGACGCCATGCGCCGGGGCCAGCCCACCGTGCATATCGAATGGGACGAAGCCACAGCCGTTCTGGTGGGCGATGCCTTGCAGGCGCTGGCCTTTGAAATGGTCAGCGCGCTTGAATGCTCACCCCTTCCGGCTGTGCGTGCCGATCTGGCGCTCAGCCTTGCGCAGGCTTCGGGCGGGCAGGGCATGGTGCTGGGACAGGCGTTGGATATTGCCGCTGAAAGTTCCGACCGGCCTTTGACCCTTGATGAAATCACGCATTTGCAAGCGGGCAAAACCGGCGCGTTGATAAAATGGGCCGCTTTGGTGGGGCCGCGTATGGCGCAGGCTGATCTGGCCCCGCTGACCACCTATTCGCAAGCCTTAGGTCTGGCGTTTCAAATTCAGGACGATGTGATTGACGTCACCGGCGATGCGCAGGCCGCAGGCAAGGCCGTGGGCAAGGACGAAGCGGCCGGAAAAGCCACCTTTGTTTCCCTTTTGGGACTGGACGAGGCAAAACGCCGCGCGCAAACCCTTGTGGATCAAGCCTGTGACGCCCTATCTGTATATGGTGACAAGGCAGACACCTTGGCAAAACTGGCGCGCTTCGTTATCGCACGTCAGACCTGATCTATCCCTCAAAGGAGGGGACTATGACCGACCAACCAAACACCCGACCCGATACGCCGCTGCTGGATAAAATCGACAGCCCGGCGGATCTGAAAACCCTGTCAGATGCCGAACTGATCCGCGTCGCACACGAGCTGCGCTCGGAGACGATTTCTGCGGTGTCAGAAACAGGTGGGCATCTGGGCGCAGGTCTGGGTGTGGTCGAGCTGACCGTGGCGCTGCATGCAATTTTTGATGCCCCGCGCGACAAGATTATCTGGGACGTATCCCACCAGTGCTATCCGCATAAAATCCTGACAGGGCGGCGGGATCGCATCCGCACGCTGCGTATGAAGGATGGGCTAAGTGGCTTCACCAAGCGCACCGAATCCCCTTACGATCCGTTTGGGGCGGCGCATTCCTCGACCTCGATTTCTGCCGCCCTGGGCTTTGCAGTGGCGCGTGATCTGGGCGGGGCCTGTGACACCGGGCACGGTGACGCGATTGCGGTGATTGGCGATGGGGCGATGTCCGCGGGCATGGCGTTTGAGGCAATGAACAACGCAGGTCACCTGAAAAAGCGCCTGATTGTGATCCTCAATGACAACGAAATGAGCATTGCCCCCCCTGTTGGGGCCCTTTCGTCCTATCTGTCGCGGCTCTATGCAGGCGAGCCATTCCAGGAATTCAAGGCTGCCGCCAAAGGTGCGGTTTCGCTTTTGCCGCAACCGTTTCAGGAAGGGGCCAAGCGCGCTAAGGAAATGCTGAAAGGCATGACCGTGGGCGGAACCCTGTTTGAAGAGCTGGGGTTTTCTTATGTTGGGCCGATTGATGGCCACGATATGGACCAGCTTTTGCCGGTGCTGCGCACTGTGCGGCAACGCGCAACGGGCCCAATCCTGATCCATGTGACCACCAAGAAGGGCAAGGGCTATGCCCCCGCCGAGGCCGCGCGCGATGGGGGTCATGCCACGGCCAAGTTTGACGTGGTCACCGGCAAGCAAAAGAAAGCGCCTTCAAACGCGCCAAGCTATACAAGCGTCTTTGCCGATGCCTTGCTTGAGGAAGCCGCGCGCGACGACAAGATTTGCGCCATCACCGCCGCGATGCCCGATGGCACCGGTCTGAACCTTTTCGCCGAAAGATACCCCAGCCGGTGCTTTGATGTGGGCATCGCCGAGCAACACGCCGTCACCTTCTCAGGCGCGCTGGCTGCGGGCGGGATGAAGCCGTTTTGCGCTTTGTACTCGACCTTCCTGCAACGCGGGTATGATCAGGTGGTGCATGACGTGGCCCTGCAACATTTGCCTGTGCGCTTTGCGATTGACCGCGCGGGGCTGGTGGGGGCTGATGGTGCCACCCATGCGGGCAGTTTTGACGTCGGATTTCTGGCCAACCTGCCGGGGTTCGTGGTGATGGCGGCCGCAGATGAGGCCGAGCTGAAACATATGGTTGCCACCGCCGTGGCGCATGACGAGGGGCCCATCGCGTTCCGGTTCCCGCGCGGTGAAGGGCAGGGCGTTGAGATGCCCGAGCGCGGTATCGCGCTGGAAATCGGCAAGGGCCGGATGATTCAACAGGGCGCGCGCGTGTGCATCTTGTCCTTCGGCACCCGTCTGGGCGAGGTCATGCAGGCCTGTGAAGCTTTGCAAGCCCGTGGGATCACACCCACCGTGGCCGATGCGCGGTTTGCCAAACCTCTGGACCAGGACCTGATCCTTGATCTGGCCGCAACCCACGAGGCGATGATCACGATTGAAGAAGGCGCTGTGGGGGGCTTTGGCAGCCATGTGGCGCAGCTTCTGGCCGAGAATTCTGTTTTTGATGCAGGGTTCAAATACCGCTCAATGGTCCTGCCGGATTGGTTCATTGATCAGGCAGGCCCGGTCGAGATGTACGCCGAGGCGGGGCTGAATGCCGCCGATATCGAAGCCAAGGTGCTGGACGTGCTGGGCGTGGCCCAGATCGGCGCCGAGCGGGCTTAGACAGGGTTTATTGCCAGAACCACTTGCGGCTTTCGACCCTGGCCTGACGCTTTGTCAGGCCGACATCCGCGCGCTGCTGAAGCGTCAGTCGTCGCAAGGCTTTGCGGGTCACATGGTTGCGATGCCAGAGGCTGATAACCCTGCGCATATGGGTTTGGTGCAGGGCGCTGGCGTGGGTCTGTGTCAGTGTCAGTTTCATCCTGGATGCCTTTCAATAAGCTGTCTGATACGTGTTTGTCACAAAGTGCCGCCGGAATGTTTCGATGCGGATCAAACCATTTGATCTTGACCCAATGCGGGGAACGCGCCCACACAGGGAGGGTATGAAAGAAGGTCCTGACATCACCCTGATTGCCGCCCTGATCGGTGATCCTGCGCGCGCCAACATGCTGAATGCGTTGCTGAGCGGCAAGGCGTTGACGGCAGGCGAGCTGGCCAATCATGCCGGTGTTTTGCCCGCCACCGCGTCATCCCATTTGGCCAAACTGACCGAGGCCGGACTGATCTGGCCCAGAAAACAGGGGCGTCACAGATACTACGCGCTCAAGGATGAGGGGGTGGCACAGGTATTGGAAAACCTCGCTGGGCTGGCTGCACAAAAGGGGCATCTGCGCACCCGCACCGGGCCTGCGGACAAGACCCTCAGAACGTCGAGAATTTGCTATGATCATCTGGCCGGGGCACAGGCCGTGCGCATGTTTGACAGTATGGCGCAGCGCGCGTTTTTCAGCGTCGAAATGGAAGAGATTGCGCTGACGCAGGCAGGTGAGACCTTTGTCGAGACGTTTGGCATTGATGTGCACACTCTGCGGGCCAAACGACGCCCGCTGTGCAAGGTCTGTCTGGATTGGAGCGAGCGGCGATCACATTTGAGCGGCGCATTGGGGGCCGCGATGTTGACGCAGGTTCAGGCGCTGGAATGGGCGCAACCCGTTCAGGGCAGCCGCATGATCATCTTTAGTGCGAAGGGTGCACAGGCCTTTGAACGCCTGTTTCCGATCGAGTGACCCAAAACGGATCAGCCGTGTTGCGCCAGCCATTGTGCCTTTGTGATCCTGAACCCCGGCAAATCCTCTTGATAGGCGCGCACGCGGCCTATGGGCTGTAGGCCGCAGGTGTGCAGGATATGTTGCGATGCGGCGTGGTCCGGGTCGGTGACCGCCACGATTTCTTCCAGCGGGCTGCCCTCAAAGGCAAAGCGCAGCATGCGTGCGCAGGCCTCGGGTGCATAGCCCTTGCCCCAGGCCGTGCGTTTCAGGATATAGCCCACCTCGATATCGCCCGCAGGGATTGGCCCGCCTTTCAGCAAGGACCAATCAGTGTCTGGCAGCTCAGCCGGCAGAGGCACCAAAGCAGCCGTGCCCAGTTTTTCGCCCGTGGCTTTGTCAAGCACACACCAGATGCCAAGGCAGCCACCCCCGGCGCGCCCAATGATATCGGGCATCTCGGCGGTGATCTTGTCGACGGATTCGGGCGCATCAGTCAGGTATTTCACTACCTCCGGATCGGTCCACAGATCAATCGTCAGGTCCAGATCGTCCATCCGCATCGGGCGATAGGCCAGCCGCGCGCTTTCAAATTCCAACTGCATGCGCGCTACCGTTCCGGGATCAGCCCACGCGGGCTGAACCTGAGCACCAGCAGCAAGATGACCCCCATCGTCAGCAGGCGCATATGGGCCACGCTGTCCAGCAGGTGCAGCTTCAGCGCGGATCCATCGGCCAAAGGTGCTGTGATCACCTGCATCAGCCAGCCGCCCATCGGTTCCACCTGCACCCAGAAGAACCAGATCACGAATCCGCCCAGCACGGCGCCAAAATTGTTGCCCGATCCACCCACGATCACCATCACCCACACAAGGAATGTAAAGCGCAGCGGTTGGTAAGAGGTGGGGGTCAGCTGCCCGTCCAGCGTGGTCATCATGGCCCCGGCGATGCCACAGACTGCACTGCCCAGCACAAAGATCTGCAAATGGCGGCGGGTGACGTCCTTGCCCATCGCCTCGGCGGCGACTTCATTGTCGCGAATGGCGCGCATCATGCGGCCCCAGGGCGAATGTAACGCCAGTTGTGCGGCCACCAGAATCAGAACCAGAACGATGGCAAACAGCACCGAATACCCAAGTTTGGTGTAAAGCCCCGAGGCCGTCACCGGGTCCAGCCCAAACCCTGCAGCACGTTCGACAAATCCAGCGTCTTGTTGCAGGTCGATCTCATACGGGACAGGGCGGGGCAGGCCGACCACGTTTTTCACACCACGGGCCAGCCAATCTTCGTTTTTCATGACGGCCAGGATGATCTCGGCAATGCCCAAGGTCGCGATGGCCAGATAATCCGAGCGTAACCCAAGTGCCGTTTTGCCGATGATCCACGCCGCCCCGGCAGCCAGCACGCCGCCCATGGGCCAGGCAAACAGCACCGGCAAACCCAGCCCGCCCAGGTATCCGGTTGAGGCCGGATCAACCGCCTCAATCGCCTGAACGCCCGGATCAAACACGGCCCGGTACAGGAAAAAGCCGCCAAGCAGGATAGCCAGCACAGCCCCTGTGCGTATCGTGGATTTCGGGAGTTTTTTCAGTGCAAACGCAGCCGCCGCAACAACCGCCGCTCCAGTCAGCATCCCTGCGATCACTTGCGCGCCACCCGCAGACCACGCCGCTGGCACAGGCGGCATGGCCACCAACACTGTGGCGAGCCCGCCTAAGGCCACAAACCCCATGACCCCCACATTGAACAACCCCGCAAAGCCCCATTGCAGGTTCACACCCAAGGCCATGATCGCCGAGATCAGCCCCATGTTCAGGATCAGCAATGCCGAGTTCCAGCTTTGCATCACACCGGTCAGGATGATCAGCAGGGCAACGCCAGCAAACAGCATGGTGTTTTTCATCACATGGCTCATACTGATTTCCCTTTGAACAGCCCCGTCGGGCGAAACAGCAGAACAATCAGCAAAATCACAAAGCTGACGGCGAACTTGTAATCGGTCGACAGAAGCTGCACCAACCCATCGGGGGCCAGACTGTCGGGCAGGGCATAGCCCAGCACTTTCTTCCAGGCGTAGGTGATCAGCACCTCGGAAAAGGCGATGATGAACCCTCCGGCAATGGCGCCCAGCGGATTGCCCAAGCCCCCCACGATGGCGCTGGCAAAGATCGGCAAAAGCAGTTGGAAATAGGTGAATGGCTTGAAGGATTTATCAAGGCCGTACAGCACGCCGGCCACCGTCGCCAATGTCGCCACGATCAGCCAGGTCACCATCACCACGCGGTCAGGGTTGATCCCCGACAGCAGCGCCAGATCCTCGTTGTCGGAATAGGCGCGCATGGATTTGCCAGTGCGGGTGTGGTTCAGGAACCAAAACAGCAAGGCCACCACGATCACGGCTGTGATCACTGTCAGGCCTTGGGTTGTTTTGATCGCCAGCCCTTCTTTCAGGCCTGTCATCTCTTTGAAATCACGGGCTGAAATGATGAACCGCTCACCATCTGCAAACCG
>JBGCEW010000046.1:0-36982 GCA_045106595.1 Roseovarius sp.
CCGTCGAGCCCTTTACCATCAACAAAGACATGAAGGCCGCTGCCCTATGATCCCTCGTTATTCCCGCCCCGAAATGGTTGCCATCTGGTCGCCTGCCACAAAATTCCGCATCTGGTATGAGATCGAAGCACATGCCTGTGATGCCATGGCCGATTTGGGTGTGATCCCACGGGAAAACGCCGACGCGGTCTGGAAGGCAAAAGATGTCGAATTTGACGTCGCCCGCATTGACGAGATCGAAGCGGTTACCAAACATGACGTCATCGCCTTTCTGACCCATCTGGCCGAGCATGTCGGATCAGATGAAGCACGCTTTGTGCATCAGGGCATGACCAGCTCGGACGTGCTCGACACCTGCCTGAACGTGCAGATGACCCGTGCTGCCGACATTCTGATTGCAGATCTCGAGGCACTGCTTGAGGCCCTCAAACGCCGCGCGCTGGAACACAAAATGACCCTGCGCGTGGGCCGCAGCCACGGCATCCACGCCGAACCCACCACAATGGGTCTGACATTCGCGCGGTTCTATGCCGAAATGGACCGCAACCTGATCCGCCTACGCACCGCGCGCGATGAAATTGCCACCGGGGCCATTTCAGGCGCTGTTGGCACCTTCGCCAATGTCGATCCGGCCGTTGAGGAACATGTCTGCGCCAAGCTGGGCCTGACACCGGAACCAATCAGCACGCAGGTCATTCCGCGCGACCGTCACGCGGCCTTCTTTGCAACCTTGGGCGTCATCGCCTCGTCGGTCGAGAACGTCGCCATTGAAATCCGCCACATGCAGCGCACCGAGGTGGTGGCGGGCGCTGAGTTCTTCTCGATGGGACAGAAAGGCTCGTCCGCGATGCCGCACAAGAAAGACCCGGTGCTGACCGAAAACCTGACAGGCCTTGCCCGTCTGGTGCGCATGGCCGTGATCCCCGCGATGGAGAACGTCGCACTTTGGCACGAGCGTGATATCTCGCATTCGTCCGTGGAACGTATGATCGGCCCCGATGCCACCGTGACGCTGGATTTTGCTCTGGCGCGTCTGACCAGCGTGATCGACAAAATGCTGATTTTCCCGGACAACATGCTGGACAACATGAACAAATTCCCCGGCCTGGTGATGAGCCAACGGGTGCTTCTGGCCCTGACCCAAGCCGGTGTTAGCCGCGAAGATGCCTATTCCATGGTGCAGCGCAATGCCCTGAAGGTTTGGGAACATCGGACTGATTTCAAAGAGGAATTGCTGGCCGACACCGATGTGGTCGCAGCCCTTGGCACCGATGGAATTGAGGAAAAGTTCAACATGGATTATCACACCAAACACGTGGACACGATCTTTAAACGTGTGTTCGGGGCGTAAGGTCTTCGATCACAAACACGTGAGAGGCCGATTAGACACCAACTTGCCGCGTTTTTGGGCTACATACTTGGGCACGACCATCAAAAGGAGCCATCCATGCTACGCACTTTGACCGTGATCGCCACGTTGATCCCCAGCGCCCTGTTTGCGGCCGGAGGAGAAACCGCGCCAAAACCATCCGAGACCACGCAGTCGTGCACGGGTGGGCAAGTGTGGGATGCAGCGACCAAATCCTGCGTTGATGTCAAAAGTGATCTGCTGAATGATGACACGCTTTATGGTGCTGTGCGTGAATTTGCCTATGCCGGCCAATATGAAAACGCGCAACAGGCGCTGGCGCAGATGTCAGACCCCAACGATGACCGCGTGCTGACCTATATGGGTTTCACCACGCGGAAAATGGGCGATGTGGACGCTGGTATTGCCTATTACGAACAGGCAATTGCCAACAATCCCGGCAACATTCTGGCGCGGTCGTATATGGGGCAGGCTTTGGTAGAACAAGGCAAACTGGACGCCGCAAACCGCCAGTTGACAGCCATCAACGCGGCAGGCGGTCAGGACAGCTGGGCAGCGACATCACTACGCACGGCCATCAAGACCGGAGCAACCTATAGCTACTAAGCCTTGAAGAACGTATATTTAACGTTCAATATCAATGTATTGAACATCGAAGCTCAAGCGATTTAAGGCACATAAAAAAACATGCCGCGTGATGTGCCAATTTGTGTTATGGTGGTCGTATCTCACACCAAGATCGGAGCGCCTAAATGACACGTACCCTTCTCGTTGCTACAGTTCTGACCCTCGGCACAGCGCTTTCGGCGCACGCGGGTTGCAAAAACCATGGTCAGCAGGTCATGTCTTGCGCCGAAGGTTCAACCTGGGACACGGCCACACAGGCCTGCATCCCGGTCGCTTCCAGCTAACCAGGCACACTTTAGATAAAATTGTCCGGAACCCTTTAGGACAGCTGTTCCGTGTTTCCGGGCCACATTAGACCTTTGTTCATGCTCAACCTCTAGGCTGAACCCTCATTTAGTTGAAGGTTCAGAATGGACAATACATTGCCTCTCGCGCAAATCGAACCGCTGAAAACTCCTGCGGCGACCAGATCAACTTCGCGATCTAACCAGCTGAACCGCCAGCAGAAAGCAGCAATCATTGTGCGCTTTTTGTTGAACGAGGGCGCCGATGTCCCCCTGACCGATCTGCCAGAACCATTGCAGGCGCGCCTGACCACTCAGATGGGCTCGATGCGCTATGTCGACCGACGCACCCTGGCCGATGTCGTGGCAGAATTCGCCCACGAGCTTGAGGCGATGGGCCTTGTCTTTCCCAAAGGTGTTCCCGGCGCGCTGTCAGCCCTTGATGGACGGATCAGCCCGCAAACCGCCGCCCGCCTGCGCAAAGAGGCTGGCGTGCGTCAGTTTGGGGATCCCTGGACCCTGGTGTGCGAGGCTGAACTGGACCAATTGCAACCTATCCTCGAAAGCGAAAGCCCCGAAGTGGCCGCCGTGATGCTGTCCAAACTGAATGTCGCGCGCGCCGCAGAATTGCTGGGCCGCCTGCCCGGCCGCGTCGCCCGCCAGATCGCATTGGAAATGTCGCATACCGCCGCTGTGACTCCGCAAGCCGTGGATCGCATTGGGTTGTCCCTGGCCGCGCAATTGCACGAACGGCCGGACTTCGCGTTTGAAGAAGAGCCTGATAAACGCGTGGGCGCGATCCTGAATTTCTCGCCCGCTGCCACGCGCGACGATGTGCTGACCGGCCTTGATGAAAGCGATCAGGATTTCGCGCGGCTTGTGCGCAAGGCGATCTTTACCTTCAACAATATCCCAGCCCGCATCGATCCGCTGGATGTGCCCAAATTTATCCGCGAGGTGGATCAATCTGAAATGGTCACGGCACTCAAGGCAGCAATTGATGGCGACGCGGAATTGGCCGCCGCTGCTGAATTTATCCTAAGCAATCTGTCAGGGCGCATGTCCGACACCCTGCGCGAAGAGGTTGGAGAAATGGGCACCGTCAAAACCAAAGACGGCGAAGAGGCGATGACCAGTGTGGTCAACGCCATTCGCACGCTCGAAGCCAATGGCGATTTGACGTTGCTCAGCCTCGAAGATGGCGAGGATACCTAAGGCCCAGCAGACTGGACAGACGCGGCCAACGCCCCTACCGTGCCCCCCATGAGCGATGATCAAACCCCCGCGAACCCGTTTGCAGACGCCCGCCGCTGGCACGATATGGGCGGCCAACCGGCAGGCGCCGTTCCGATGGACAGCCACGACTTTGCCTTATGGGAAAAGCGCGTTGATGCATTGCTGGTGCTTTGTGGTGGCAAGGGGTTTTTCACTGTCGACGGGCTGCGCCGCGCGCTGGAAGACATGGGCGAAGACGTCTTTGAAACCCACAGCTATTATGAACGCTGGATTGCCGCCATCAATCAAAACCTGATCGAAGGCGGCCACTATACCTTGCAAGAACTAGGCGAACGTATGGCCGACGTAGCCACCCGCGGCCCCACCTACGCCGAGGCCAATGATGGCTGAGCAGGTCCGTGTGAAATTACTTTGCCCGCCCGGTCACGTCCGCACACCGTGGTATCTGCGCGGCAAAACCGGTGTGATTGAACGGGCTTTGGGCGAATTCGGCAACCCCGAGCATCAGGCATATGGCCATATGGGCGACCGCAAGGCGCTGTACCGCGTGCGCTTTACCATGGCAGAAATCTGGGGGGCGCGCGCCGAAAACCCTGACGATACGCTGGACGCCGAAATTTATGAACATTGGCTGGAAAGGCTTAACCATGCCCCATGATCACCATGATCATCTTAGCCCGTCGGGCCATCCGTTTCGCGCCGACAATGATACGCCGCTCAGCTATTATCAGACCATGGAAATCGCCGTACGCGAGTTGCTGATCGAAAAGGGCGCGCTGAGTGCTGCTGATGTCACAGCGCAGATTGAGGCGATGGATGCCCGCTCGCCCGCGGATGGTGCCGCCGTTGTGGCGCGCGCCTGGGTGGATGACGCATTCAAGGCGCGGCTTTTGGAAAATGCGGCCAGTGCCAGCACCGAGATGGGCTTTGATGTTGGCCCTATCCACCTGATCGCTGTAGAAAATACTAAGCAAGTTCATAATCTTATCGTGTGCACCTTATGTAGTTGCTATCCGCGCAACCTGCTGGGGTTGCCACCTGATTGGTATAAAACCCGCGCCTATCGATCGCGCGCTGTGTCCGAACCGCGTGCGGTTCTGCGTGAGTTTGGACTGGAATTGCCCGGCGACACCACGGTGCGCGTGCATGACAGTACCGCCGATATGCGCTACATCGTGTTGCCTGCGCGCCCTGATGGGACCGATGATCTCAGCGAGGCGGAACTGGCGCAGCTGGTCACCCGCGACAGCATGATTGGCACCGGCCTGCCCCACGCCCGCTTGTCCTAGGCGCGCGCCCGCAGTATGTCGGCGCAATGACGCAAGACCGCGACACCATTCCATTGTCAGAACGTGCCATTGGCGCGGCTCTCAAAGCGCCGCTGTTTTTGGCGCGCGCGCTGCCCTATCGTTGGCGCGTTCCTGCGGCAGGATGGTTGACCACGCATATTCTGGCGCCTCTTGCGGGTTACCGTAAACGGGTGCGCGACAATCTGCGATTTGCCTGCCCGGATCTGTCCGAGGTTGAAATCAAACGCCTGTCCATCGCCGTGCCCGACAACGCCGGACGCAATATGATGGAGCTCTACAGCCCCGAATTTCGCGATCACGTACGTGCCACGCCTGTCACCGGCCCGGGGTTAAAGGTGATCGAGGCGCGCCGGGCCGCGGGCCTGCCCATTTTGTTTGTCACCGGGCATTTTGGATCAATCAACGCCACGCGCATTGCCATGATCGAGGCCGGCTATGAGATGGGTGTGTTCTATCGCCCCATGACAAACCGGCCTTTTAATACGCATTACATCGATGCCATGGCCCGCGTGTCCCAACCTCTGTTTGAGCAAGGCCGACGGGGTATGTTGCAGATGGTCAAACATTTGCGCGCCGGTCATTCGGTGGGCATGCTCAGCGATCTGAATGCCCATGACGGCGTGCCGCTGGAATTCTTTGGCAAACCAGCGCTGACATCGCTGGCTACGGCTGAGATGGCGTTGAAATTTGACGCGCCTTTGGTGCCCGTCTGGGCGTTTCGTGAGCCCGGTGGGCTGGATTTTCGCATCATCGTAGACGCAGAAATTCCTGCGACAGATGCCGTCACCATGACCCGCGCCTTTAACGCAAGGCTCGAGGCTGTGATCCGCCAGGATATGGCACAATGGTTCTGGATCCATCGACGCTGGAAAGATGGCACCGGCCCGCTGGCCGAGCGCGGCGCCAAAGTGTTGTCCGATCTGGATAACGGCGCTTAGGTCAGACCCATTTCGCGAGGGGTGGCAGGCTCATCAACACAGCATCCGCGTCATGTCCGGTGGCCAAACCAAACTTGGTGCCACGGTCATAGACCAGGTTATATTCGGCATAGAGCCCGCGGTGGACAAGTTGCGTGTCTTTGTCGGCCTCAGACCATTCTTGCTGAATGCGCTTTTCCACCAAGGGCAGATAGGCGGGCAGAAACGCCCGGCCAATATCCTGCGTCAGGGCGAAATCGGCCTCCCAGTCACCAGTGTTGCGATCATCCATGAAAATACCGCCAACGCCGCGCGCCCGGTTGCGGTGCGGAACATAGAAGTACTCATCCGCCCAGGCCTTTAACTCGGGGTAAAGCGTGTCGCCATGTGGGTCGAGATGGGTCTTCTGCGTATCATGAAAATGCTGCGTATCCTCGGGATACTCAATGCAGGGGTTCAGGTCTGATCCGCCCCCGAACCACCACGCGCCGGGGGTCCAGAACATGCGTGTGTTCATGTGAACCGCAGGGGCATGTGGGTTTTGCATATGCGCCACCAGGCTGATGCCCGAGGCCCAGAACCGCGGGTCATCCGCCATGCCCGGCACGCCACGTGCGGCCATGGCCTTTTGGGCAGGTGCACCCAGTTCGCCGTAGACTTCGGATACGTTTACGCCGACCTTTTCAAACACCCGGCCGCCGCGCATCACGCTCATCAATCCGCCGCCTGCGTCTGATCCATCCTCCGATTGACGGCTGGTTTCGCGCACGTCAAACCGGCCCGCATCACCGGACCCCTCATAGGCGGTTTCCAGCCCTTCAAATGCGGCTACGATCTGATCACGCAGGTCGCGGAACCATGCCGCTGCGCGTTGCTTTTCTGATTTGAAGCTGTCGCTCACAGGTCTCTCCTTGATATGGCTGATTAATGTGCCGGAACACCGACCGGATCCAGCAGACTACGCCCGCCGTCCACTGTCATGATTTGCCCTGTCATAAAGGCTGCAGCATCGCTGGCCAGAAACTGCACCGCTTCGGTCAGCTCTTGGGGGGATGCAATACGGCCCAGGGGCGTGTTTGTCTCAATCTCATCGCGGAAATCACGATTTTCCTTCAGTGACGCCTTCAGCGACGCCGACATCACCGAGCCCATTGCCACTGCGTTCACCCGGATACGTTCGGGGGCCAGCGCCACGGCCAAGGACCGCGTCATCTGATCCAAGGCCGCCGAGGCCACGGAATAGGCCATCAATTCAGGATGGGTCAGCCGTGATGATATCGACGACAGGTTCACGATCGCACCCAGCATACCGTCCTCGCGCCCTTCGCCCTGCTTTATCATACGCTTGGCGACCAGCTGGCTGAGCCTGAGCGCGGGGATCAGGTTTTGGTTGAGCAGCAGCGTCACCGCATCATCATCGGGGTTAAGTGGGTCAGACGGCATCACCTGACGCGACGCATTGATCAGAATATCAACTTGATCAAACGCATCAATTGTGGCTGATAACAGATTGGCAAGTGTCAGCTTTTCACGCAAATCACCAGCAAAATAGCGCATAGTGCCACCTTCAACAGGCTCGCCTATTTCCTTGATCAGCTGATCTTCGTCCATGTCTGCGAACATCACGTTCGCGCCCTTGTCCGCAAAATGCCGCCCAATGGCCAGGCCAATCCCATTGGCCCCGCCTGTCACAATTGCGGTCTTACCAGAAATGGATATCGACATGGCATCCCTCAGCCTGATTCCGTTGCATCACGTTATGCCAATTCAACGCCTCTGACGAGACGGCCGTGATCCGTGAAGAATTTTGAATTTCGTATCGCCTGCAACCTCGTCCACATGGGCGAAATGATGCCGCAGGCTGTCCTCATAAGGCAAGTGACGGTTGGCCACCATCCAGAACTGCCCCGAGGGGGCCAGCAGACGTGCGGCCGAGGCAATAAACGCCCGTCCCAACGCCGGATCTGCGGCGCGGTCGGTGTGAAACGGCGGGTTTGAGATCACGGCATCCAGCCGCCCCGGTGCTGTCCAGGTGGTGGCATCCGCCCAATGGATCTGCGCACGCGGATCGGTGATGTTGGTCGTTGCACACAGCGTGGCTGCGTGCTCCGCCTCAACCAGATGCAGGCTCTGGATGGTGTCACGTTCCAATGCGCGCGCGCTCAGATACCCCCAGCCGCCACCAAGATCAGCCACATGCGCGCCCAGCTTGGCAGGCAAGTGGTCGCCCAGCATCCGCGAGGCGGGATCAATCCCATCGGCCGAGAACACGCCAGGGGCGGTGACGAACCCCTCTTCAATGGTGTTGCCCGATGCAGTCCAGTCGTTAAACGCAGGGCTTGCTTCAAACCAGAACAACTTGCCATGCGCCTTGGACACAGGCGCCGATACCGCGACACGTTTGCGGCACGCTTTGAGCAGGCTTTCAATACCGTCGGTTTTGGCACCGTCCACGATCACCGGCCCGTCTGTCACTGCGACGGCCTGTGCAATCAAGGCCTGCGCTTGGATCTTTGAACGCGGCACGCAGATCAGCGCGGCGCCATAGGCCCCCTCGGGTGCGACAGCCACAGACACGCCCTGGCGCTCAAACGCCTCAAAATCAGGGCGAAACCCGGTGATCACCTGCATTCGGTCATGGGGGACATCGTGCAGCTCAGCACCAGCGCGCGCTGCAAAAACGGCGATGCGCCCGGCCTCGGGCCATGCCAGCCCGGCCTCAAGTGCGCGCGACAACCGTTGGCCTGTCACTTATTCTTTTTCCATGGTGCATTGCAGCGGATGCTGATGCTGGCGGGCAAAATCCATCACCTGCGCCACTTTCGTCTCGGCGATCTCATGCGAGAATACGCCGACAACGGCCACGCCTTTTTTGTGCACTGTCAGCATAATCTCAAAGGCTTCGGCGTGGGTCATGCCAAAAAACCGCTCAAGCACGGCGACGACAAATTCCATTGGTGTGTAATCGTCATTCAGCAGCAGCACCTTATACAAAGGCGGCCGCTTGGTTTTGGGCTTGGTTTCAACAACGACACCGGTGTCGTTGTCATCGTCGGTGGGCCCTGCCATGATGAATGTTTGCTCGGTCATGTGCCATACGTCTGGAGTTGATCAGCGCTCTATATAACCTTTGAGCGGCAATAGAAAAGGGTCGATCTGTGTGTTGCGTAAATTCGCCCGCTCGATCAGCACGGCGGGTGAAATGGCCAGGGGTATTTGAAAGCCCCTGCCCCGGTAAAGGATCACGCCTGATCACAGGGGTGTCAGCCTGACTGTCAAAATGAAACCAAAGCCCCACTTCATGCGTATGTAAAGTATCGAACCCAAAATGAACCCAAACCAAAGGAACATTCTCATGCGCTTTTTGACCGTCATCGCCACTGTTGGCCTGTTCGCCGTTTCCGCCACCACAGCCGTTCAGGCTGATGGTCACTCAGGCAACAAATGCGTGCCGTTTGGCTGCCACGACCGCTAAGCAACTGGCCCGTGTGTCGGGCCTGATAGCTTTTTCAAACCCCGGTGCCCTGCGCGCCGGGGTTTTTCATGGGGTCAGCAATAGCCTCAGGACTTTGCAGCCTTGCGCTTTTTCTTTTCGGCCACGACCTTTTCGGCCAGATCACGTGCCACGGCGAAGGCGCCTTTGATCTTGTCGCTTTCTTTGCGCCAGTCGCGGCGCACGACAATCTTGTTATCGCGCACTTTGGCCAGACCGTTCTGGGCCTGAATGAATTCCACCAACCCCTGAGGCGAGGCGAATTTGTCGTTGTGAAACTGGATCGTACCGCCCTTGGGTCCGCCGTCCAGCTTGGCGATACCGGCCTTTTTGCACATCGCCTTGATCCGCACGATCAGCATCAGCATGTTCACCTCTTTGGGCAGCTTGCCAAAGCGGTCGATCAACTCAGCAGCAAAGCCTTCCAGTTCAACTTTGCTCTGCAAGCTGCTGAGACGGCGATACAATCCCAGACGCACATCCAGATCAGGCACATAGGTATCGGGGATCAGAACGGGCACGCCAAGATTGATTTGTGGCGCCCATTTATCATCGGCCTCGGACAGGCCTTCCAGTTCACCGGCTTTGATCTTGGCAATCGCCTCTTCCAGCATGGATTGATAAAGCTCATACCCCACATCACGCATCTGGCCGGATTGTTCCTCGCCCAGCAGGTTGCCCGCGCCGCGAATATCCAAGTCCTGGCTGGCCAGCGTGAACCCTGCCCCCAGCGTATCGAGCGAGCCCAGAACGCGCAGCCGTTTTTCAGCCGAGGGCGTCAAAGGCACGCGCGGTTTGGTGGTCAGATAGGCATAGGCGCGGGTTTTCGAGCGTCCCACCCGGCCCCGAATTTGGTAAAGCTGCGCCAGACCAAACATATCGGCACGGTGAATGACCATCGTGTTGGCGGTTGGGATATCCAAACCCGATTCCACAATCGTGGTGGCCAGCAGCACATCGTATTTGCCGTCATAAAAGGCATTCATGCGGTCGTCCAACTCACCCGCTGCCATCTGGCCATGCGCCACGACATAAGACACCTCTGGCACCTGGGTTTTCAGGAATTCCTCAATATCCGGCAGGTCCTTGATGCGTGGAACCACATAGAACGACTGCCCGCCACGATAATGCTCGCGCAGCAGCGCCTCGCGGATCGTGACCGTGTCGAATTCAGACACATAAGTGCGGATCGACAGGCGGTCGACGGGCGGTGTGCCGATGATGCTGAGGTCGCGTACGCCCGACAGGCTCAGTTGCAGTGTGCGCGGAATGGGCGTGGCCGTCAGCGTCAGAACATGCACGTCACTGCGCAGGGCCTTCAGACGTTCTTTGTGGCTGACACCAAAGCGTTGTTCTTCGTCGATAACCAACAAGCCCAGATCCTGAAACCGGATGTTCTTGGCCAGCAGCGCATGCGTGCCCACGACAATGTCCACCTGCCCCTTGGCCATGCCCTCGCGGGTTTTGTTGGCCTCGCCGGCAGATACGAACCGGCTCAGAGGCCGCACGTTAACAGGAAAGCCCCGGAACCGTTCGGCAAAGCTCTGGTAATGCTGCCGGGCCAGCAGTGTGGTCGGCGCGATCACGGCCACTTGTTTGCCGCTCATTGCCGTGACAAAGGCCGCGCGCATGGCCACTTCGGTTTTGCCAAAGCCCACATCGCCGCACACCAGCCTGTCCATCGGCGTGCCTGCCTCCAGATCGCCCAGCACATCCTCGATGGCGCGCAGCTGATCGTCGGTTTCCTGATAGGGGAACCGGGCCGAGAATTCTTCCCAGGCGTGATGCTCGGGCTCCATCACGGGCGCTTTGCGCAGGGCACGCTCGGCGGCGATGCGGATCAGCTTGTCCGCCATTTCGCGAATGCGTTCCTTGAGCTTGGCCTTTTTCGACTGCCACGCACCACCGCCCAAACGATCCAGCAGGCCCTCGTCGTGGCCATAGCGGCTGAGCAGTTCGATGTTCTCAACGGGCAGATACAGTTTGGCGGCCTCGGCGTACTCCAGCACCAGACATTCATGCGCGGCCCCGGCGGCGGTGATCACCTCCATGCCGTGATAGCGCCCGATGCCGTGATCGACATGCACCACCAGATCACCGGGGGACAGCGATTGTACTTCGCTCAGGAAATTCTCGGCCCGGCGTTTGCGCTTGGGGGAGCGGATCAGGCGATCGCCCAGAATGTCCTGCTCGGCAATAACGGTCAAATCGGGGGCCGCAAAGCCATGCTCCAGCGGCCAGACCGCCAGATGCAGGCCGTGTTTGCCAATGGATGTGGCTGATTTCACCGTGACCGACCCGATCAGACCTTCGTCCTCCAGCAGCCCTTCCATCCGTTCGCGCGCGCCTTCGGAATACGACGCCAGCAAAACAGGTCCTTCGGCCATGCGTGCCTGAACATGGTCCTTTAACGCCCCGAAAAGGCTGATGGATTCCTGTTGTCGCTCGGGTGCAAAATCGCGGCCAATGCGCCCGCCTGCGTCGATCACACCCGGCCCGGTGGCCTGCGGCAGCGGCACCAGTTGCAGCACACGCCGGTCGGCGGTTGCGGCGCCCCAAGCCGCGTCATCAAGGTACAGCAACTCAGGCGCGATGGGCTTGTACACCGTGTCGCCCCGTCCCTTTTGGGACAGTGCGTGCTGGCGGGTTTCATACTGATCATGCACACCGTCCCAGCGGGCAAGGCGCGCGGGCGTCACCTGATCATCCAAAGACACTGTCACACCAGGCAGGTAGTCAAACAGTGTCTCAAGCCGATCATGGAAGAAGGGCAGCCAGTGTTCCACACCCTGATGCTTGCGCCCGGCGCTGATGGCCTCATAAAGCGGGTCTTCGCCACCGCCCGCGCCAAACTCAACCCGGTAGTTCTGCCGAAACCGCGTGATGGCCGCCTCGTCCAGGATCACCTCGGACACCGGGGCCAGTTCGATCATATCCAGCTTTTCGGTGGTGCGCTGCGTGGCCGGGTCAAACCGGCGAATGCCATCCAGCACATCGCCAAACAAATCCAGCCGCACCGGGCCTGTGTCGCCGGGCGGATATATGTCGATAATGCCCCCGCGCACTGCGTAATCCCCCGGCTCCATCACTGTGGGGGCCTGAGAAAAACCCATGCGCGCCAGAAAACTGCGCAACGCGGCTTCGTCGATCTGGTAGTTGACCCGCGCCGAAAACGCGGCCTCACGCAGCACATCGCGTGCGGGCACCCGTTGCGTGGCCGCATTCAGCGTGGTCAGCAGCACGTATTGCGCGGGCATCCCGTGCACCAACCCCGCCAGCGTGGCCATGCGAGCGGCCGAAATATCAGCATTGGGCGAGGTGCGATCATAAGGCAGACAATCCCAGCCGGGAAACTGCACCACGGGCACATCGGGGGCAAAGAAACGCAACGCTTCGGCCATGGCCGCCAGACGTTTGTCATCGCGTGCCACATGCACCACCGGCCCGCCCTGCGCCTCAACCTCGTTCAGGATCAGCCGGGCGTCATAGCCCTCGGGCGCGCCACTGACGGTGATATGCTGCGGATTTTTCATTGTGGGGTATGTAGCGCAGAGACGATCAGAACAACACGCTGGCGGTCATGTTTTGCAACATCCCCCAGATCGCGGTGACAAAAATCGACAACATGCCGATGATCTGCGTGTAAACGCGGTGACGGCTCAGGCATTTGTACAATGGCTCGCCCAATGGTTCCTCGCGGCGGATTTTGCGCGCCGTCGAGACGGACAACAGCCCCACCAATGACGTGGGAAACCCCAGCAGAAACATCGCCTGTGCAAATTCGTTGCCAAAGATAAACCCCAAGAGGAACATCACCGTCAGCGCAAAGCACACGAAGCCTGTCATCAACAGCCCGGATTCGTTGCCGATATGCAAAATACGGTTCACGTTGATCCGCACCAGATCAACCACATCGTCCACCGCCTCGCCGGTTTCGTCTTTGCGCGCGCGCTGGATCATATCCCACGGCACGCCCAACACCCAGTAGCTGACCGATGACCACAACACCGCCAGCGCGATCCAGAACCACAGGTTACTGAAACTGCGCATGTCGATCAGTTCAAAAACGCTTTCGTACCAGTCCACTGACGAATGCCTCGGGTTAAGGTTTTGCCTCTCTTAACCGGGCCGCACGGCAATTCCTACCCTTGAGATGCGGGAATTTCCATGTCACTCAGGTACGATACGCAACGTGAAAGGCATATCCATGCGTCCGACCCTTGGCCCCTTCCCCAAAACCCGCCTGCGCCGCACCCGCAAATCAGCGGCGATTCGCGCTTTGGTTGCTGAAAATTCGCTGTCCGCGGCGGATATGATCTGGCCTGTGTTCGTGCGCGATGGTGAGGGTATCGAGGAACCTGTGCCCTCGATGCCGGGCGTTGTGCGCCGTTCGGTTGACAAGGTGGTCGAGGCCGCGCGCGAAGCGACTGATTTGGGCATTCCTGCGATTTGTCTGTTTCCGTACACCTCCGATGCAAATCGCACCGCCGATTGTGCCGAGGCCTGGAACCCTGAGAACCTGTCCAACCGCGCCACACGCGCGATCAAGCAAGCCGTGCCCGACATTGCAATCATGACAGACGTGGCGCTGGACCCCTATTCAGACACCGGCCACGACGGGTTTGTTGTGGGCGATGAAATCGTCAATGATGAAACCGTTGAGGCCTTGGTGAAACAGGCCCTGAGCCAGGCCGAGGCGGGTGTAGATATCATCGGGCCCTCAGATATGATGGACGGCCGCATTGGCGCATTGCGCGATGCGTTGGAAGGTGCAGGTCATCAAAACGTGCTGTTGCTCAGCTATGCCGCCAAATACGCAAGTGCGTTTTACGGGCCGTTCCGCGATGCAGTGGGGGCATCCGGCGCATTGAAAGGTGACAAGAAAACCTATCAGATGAACCCCGCCAACACCGACGAGGCAATGCGCTGTATCGAGCGTGACCTGTCGGAAGGGGCCGATATGGTCATGGTCAAACCCGGCATGCCCTATCTGGACATCTGCTGGCGGGTGAAAAACAGCTTTGGCGCGCCCACCTTTGCCTATCAGGTCAGTGGCGAGTATGCGATGATCAAGGCTGCGGCCCAAAACGGCTGGATCGACGGGGACCGTGCGATGGTCGAAAGCCTGATGGCGTTCAAACGGGCCGGATGTGATGGCATTCTCAGCTATTTCGCCCCTGATCTGGCACGGTCTCTGGCCTGATGCGGGCCTGATACGAGCCAAAGGTCAATCTAAGCGGTCAACCGCCGGCCTGTCACAATCCTTAGTGACAGCGCGGCCCGCACCCCCTATACTGTGTGGCAGATCGGGATATAAAAACCCGGCATATACAGTCAGGCAACACAAACACGAGCAGGCTCATGACACATTTTACGCGACGCACATTCACGTTTGGTGCGCTTGCAAGCACGCCCCTTCTGGCAGCTTGCGGAAACGGGATCGGCAGTCAGGGGGACGCACGCATTGATGCACGCGCCGACACGACGCTGAACTATCTTTTCACCACCTACCCCAACACACGCGATCTGGCCGACAAATCCGCAGGTATGCTGGTTATGCCGCTGATCACCGAAGCAGGCTTTATTGCCGGTGGCGGCTATGGGCGCGGCGCTTTGCGGGTGGGCGGCACCACGGTGGATTACTATTCCGCCACAAAGGGCAGTGTCGGATTGCAGATCGGCGCACAGCAATTTGCCCACGTGCTGTTTTTCATGACCGAAGATGCGCTGTCGAAATTCCGTCGCTCGACCGGCTGGGCGGCTGGTGCTGATATTGAGTATGTTTTCAATGACATCGGCGAAAACCTTCGGGCAGAAACCACGACGTCATCTTCGCCCGTTGTGGCGGTGATCTTTGGTCAGGCGGGTTTGCTGGCCGGGGTCAGCCTGGAAGGCATGAAATACACACGCATCATCCCGTAAGCGATTGATAAAAGATACAAAAGCCCGTCTTCCTTTGGCGGGCTTTTTGACGTGAGCCCACTGATTCACATGGCGTCAGTGCAGTGTAAACTCGCCCACTTGATGGCGCCATTCGCCGGGTGATACCATTTTGCGATGGGTGAATTTGACCGAATGCAACGGGCCTTCAATTTCGCGCTGCCAGAATTCAACAAATTCAAACAGTTTAGGATGATCCGGCGCCAGGTCGTAGTCTTGCCAGATGAACGTGTTCAGCACATGGGTATAATCGGGCATGTGGTAGAAAAATTCGGCCGTCGTCAGGCCGTATCCCTTCAGCATCAGTTCGGTTTCGGATGTGTGCATCTGCTCTTCCTTGCTTAAGTGTTTTTGGCTTTCGCCCTTTCATACTGCCACATGAAAATTACTTTTCAATGAAAACAATATGTTATCACTGCGCACGCATGGCTGCCAAAGGCCAAAGCAGACAGGCATTGCACCCTATATCCTGTCTGAGGTATAGTTTTGTTAACTAGATATAGACCCCTTTCAACAGGTCAGGCAGTTACGTGAACGACACCCCAGAACCCCCTGAAAACGAAGACGAAACTCCGCCAGAGCGTCCGGTTTACGACGGCCCCTCTGTGTCGATTGAGGAGGAGATGAAAACCTCCTATCTCGACTATGCGATGAGTGTGATTGTCAGCCGCGCGATCCCGGATCTGCGCGATGGGTTGAAGCCCGTGCACCGGCGCATCCTCTATGCCATGCACGAAACCAACAACAGCCACGACAAACCCTACCGCAAATCGGCGCGTCCGGTGGGCGATGTGATGGGTAAATACCACCCCCATGGTGACAGCGCGATCTATGACGCGTTGGTGCGCATGGCGCAGGATTTCTCGATGTCGCTGCCTTTGCTGGATGGTCAAGGCAACTTTGCGTCAATGGACGGCGATAACGCCGCCGCGATGCGCTATACCGAAGTGCGGATGGACAAACCCGCGGCCTCCCTGCTGGCCGATATCGAAAAAGACACCGTGGATTTCCAAGACAATTACGACGGCAAAGACCGCGAACCAACAGTGCTGCCCGCACGGTTTCCGAACATGCTGGTCAATGGGGCTGGTGGTATTGCCGTGGGCATGGCCACCAACATCCCGCCGCACAATCTAGGCGAGGTGGTGGATGCCACACTGGCGCTGATCGACAACCCCGATCTGAGCACCGAAGAGTTGATCGAATATGTGCCCGGGCCGGATTTTCCGACGGGTGGCATCATGCTGGGCCGTACGGGTGCGCGCAAAGCCTATCTTGAGGGCCGCGGCAGTGTGATCGTGCGCGCCAAGACCCGTGTTGAAGAGATTAGGAAAGACCGCTATGCCATTGTTCTGGATGAGATTCCTTATCAGGTGAACAAGGCCGCAATGATCGAAAAGATCGCCGAAGCCGCCCGCGACAAGAAGATCGAAGGCATCAGCCACGTTCAGGACGAAAGCGATCGCAACGGCGTGCGCGTGGTGGTCGAGCTGAAGCGCGATGCTACGGCCGAGGTCGTGCTGAACCAGCTGTTCCGCTTTACGCCAATGCAAACTTATTTCGGCTGCAACATGCTGGCGCTGAATGGCGGTCGGCCTGAGCAACTGACGCTTTACGGCTTCCTTTCTGCCTTCATCTCGTTCCGCGAAGATGTGGTTGCGCGCCGCACCGCGTTTGAATTGCGCAAAGCCCGCGAACGCAGCCATGTGCTGTGTGGTCTGGCCGTGGCTGTGACCAACGTGGATGAAATCGTTGCCACCATCCGCAGCTCGGCCGATGCGGCTGAGGCGCGTGAGCGGTTGATGACCCGGCCCTGGCCCGCACAGGATATTCTGGAATACATCGCCCTGATCGATGACCCGACCCATACGGCCAATGACGATGGCACCTATAATCTGTCGGAAACCCAGGCCCGCGCCATTCTGGAGTTGCGCCTGCAACGTCTGACCCAGATCGGCGTGAAAGAGGTCACCGACGAGCTGCAAGAGCTGGCAGGCAAAATCAAGGAATACCTCGCCATTCTCGCCAGTCGCGAACGGATCATGGAGATCATCTCGGATGAGTTGAAAGAGATCCGCGAGTTGTTTGCCGTGCCGCGCCGCACCGAGATCGTCGACTGGTCCGGCGACATGGAAGACGAAGACCTGATCGAGCGCGAGGACATGGTCGTGACGGTCACATCCGGCGGCTACATCAAACGCACCGCTTTGGCCGATTTCCGCGCGCAAAAGCGGGGCGGAAAAGGTGTCGGCGGCATGGCCACCAAGGAAGAGGACGTGGTCACCACCCTTTTTGTGGCCAACACCCATACTCAGCTGTTGTTCTTCACCACCGATGGCATGGTCTACAAGCTGAAGACCTGGCGCTTGCCGCTGGGTGGGCGCACGTCAAAGGGCAAGGCGATTGTAAACATTCTGCCGATCCCCACGGGCGTCAGCATTGCCGCGATCATGCCCGTCGACGTACCCGAGGAAGAATGGCAAAACCTGCAAATCTTCTTTGCCACCTCAGCGGGCGATGTACGCCGCAATGCGCTGTCTGATTTCACAAACGTCAAATCCAACGGCAAAATCGCGATGAAGCTGCCAGATGACAGCGTGAAGCTGGTCAATGCCAGGATTTGTTCTGAAGATGATGATGTGATGCTGGTTACGACCTCTGGCCGCGCCATTCGGTTCCCGACAACCGAGGTGCGCGTCTTTAAGGGTCGCGATTCTACGGGCGTGCGGGGCATCAAATTGCAGGGCGAGGATGCGGTTGTGTCCATGTCGGTGATCCGCCATTTCGATGCCAGCGCCGATGAGCGTGCCGCCTATCTGAAGATGCGCCGCCAAATGGCAGGTGCAGATGAGACCGAGGCGAGCGATGACGAAGGCGATGAAAACGCCGCGATCAGCCCAGAGCGGTTCGAGGCCATGCAAGCGGCTGAAAACCTGATCCTGACCATTTCAGCCCAAGGCGCGGGCAAGCTAAGCTCAAGCCACGATTACCCCGTGCGCGGACGCGGCGGCATGGGTGTGCAAGCCATGGACAAAGCCATGCGCGGCGGTCAGTTGGTGGCGTCCTTCCCGGTCGAGCTGGCAGACCAGATCATGCTGGCGACCTCCAAAGGGCAATCGATCCGGGTGCCGGTTGAAGGCATTTCCTTCCGGTCACGCAGTGCGGGCGGGGTCAAGGTGTTTGACACCGGCAAAGGCGAGCATGTTGTGTCTGTGGCCTGGATTGCCGATCAGGGCGAGGATGAAGACGAAACCGTGGAACCTGCGGAGTAAGACAAAGCATGAAGATATCGGCTGTGCGAGGCAATGTATGCTTTTGCTGCGCACGTTCGTTTGTCGGCTTTCACCAAACCCTTTCCAGCTCTTCTTCAGGAGATGACCGTTTTGACGGGTCGGCGCAACGACATTGGCCGTGCAGGCCCACGGCCAAAACGCACAATAAGGTCGGGGCGGACATTTGGCATCCCGAGCCAGCTTGCGAATTCAGGCCGGACCATCGGGACTTCAATCGGTTGATTGATGTGTGCGTTCCTAATCCCAAGCGAGGTCGCCCGGAGGGCAAACCGTTCAAAACTTCTGCCGACCTTTATCCAATGCAACGGATCGGCCTGATCGCCAATGAAAACCGCAACCCCGGCTGATGATCGGATATGATCTCGGTATTTGGTGTTTTCGGCGTCCTTTGTGAAGAACGCATCGAACATCGGCCCGCCAAGCCATTCAGGCATGATCGGGTTTCCCGAGCAGGCACTGAACAAGCCATCTCCAGTTGCAATCGCTTGGTTTGGACTGAATCTCAGCCAGTCACGCAGTTCGGCCACAAAAGCCGGATCATCCATTTGCGTGCTGTTTCCCGCGACAACAAACTCTGCAATTGCTTCGCGATCTGATGGTTCTGTGAAGATCAGAACAGAGACCCCATCTTGCTCGGCCGCTGCGACCAGGAGTTCGATATCCTCGGAGGATATGGGTTGGCCATCAAAGGCGGATCGGGTCGACTGACGCAGAGGTATAGACCGGTAGAGGGCATCATCGACGGCTGTGCCATTGCTCAGCGCTATGTCAATTCTTGTGTCATCTTCACTTTCCAGCGTCAGCTCAGGGTTCCGACCATGTGCGCCCGCTGCGATGACGAGGTTTTCAGCAGCGCATCCCAGACTCACATAAAGATGATGGTCATCAGGATCTACAACAGTCGTTCGACGCGACAGATCTGGAAGGATCTTGATCCCTGCCTCGTCCAGGCGGAATTTCCAAGGTTGAGTGTTGTGGCCGTTTGCAGCAAGCGTTGCCATCCTTACCAATTCCTGCAGCGTTGGATCGCCGGAAAGAAGCCGCCGCTGACGCTCCAGCTCGTCCCGGACACCGTCCAAGCGAGGCCAAAACCCATATCCAAGCGCCCCGAGCGCGGCGATAGACGAACCGGACGCGATAAGTGTTCGGCGAGAGAGCATACCGACGCAACCTCCATTCCTGAGCTATCGTGATGCTACTCTGCACGCCCTTTGCCGAAGTTGATCAATGTCAATCGTTGAAGACAGCCCCCGGCTTGAATAGCCGGTCTGGAATGCACTGCAGCCATTCGTGGCTGATACAGGATTTAGCAGGTCGAGCTCAAACCCGACATCCACCTCTGACAAACAAAACGGCCCCGGAACGCTTCGGTCCGGGGCCGTCAATGTTCAGGTATATGGCGTTTTAGTTGGTCAGGCCGTTCACCGTCGCCCCGGCACCCACAACCGAGCCAAACAGGCTGAGGATCGTACGGGCAGATGCAACGGGCGACTCGGTTGCCAACAGCGTGTCTTGCGGGTTGATCATGAACTGGCGCGCTGCGAACAGACCGTCGGCCGAGGTCAGATCGATTGAGAACACAACCTGCTGCATATCCGGGCCCGTGGGGCCAGGCACCAGATCATCGGCAGCGTATTCGCGCAGGATCAGAATGCCCTTAGGGTCCGCACGGGAATCGTTCAGCCCCCCCATCTCAGACAGGGCTTCCATTGCGCTCATGTTTTCCTTCTGGAAATAGACGACGCTTTCTTCGGCGGCGGCCCCCAGAACGTTGAACGTCCGGTCATCTTCCACCACCGAGATTTGATCGCCACCGCGCAGCCGTACATTGCGCTTTGCATCAGACAGCAACGTATCCGCGCGCGTCTCGTAGGTTTTTCCGCTGCGCTGCAGCCGCACCAGCGGATGCCGCAGGGTGTTCGAAATACCGCCTCCCAAGGCCAGAGCCGTCAGGATTTTCGTGTTGCGATTTTCCAGTGGGTATCGGCCCGGCGTGCCGACGCCGCTGACCATATCCACCGAATTGTTGCGCCCCGGTTCAACCGAAAGCTGCACCTGAGCGGAGGGTGAAATTTCTTCGATGGCGCGTTGCAGGCGGCTGCGGGCGGCAGGCTGTGACAACCCGCGCACATGAACATCGCCAACATAAGGCATGTAAATCTTGCCACCGGCAGACACCGTCATCGCCGGCAACACCGTCTGTTTGCTGTCCGCCCCAGACAGCAGTGAATTGTCCTGCGTATCCCAGACCACGATGGTCACCTGATCCCCGGTTTGGATGACCGAACTGTCTGGTCCGTGATCGCTGCCAAACCAATGGTAGTGCCCATGCCACCCGGTGGCAGGCCACGTCGCCAGACTGTCAGTGATATCGCGGGTGACCGTCACCACCTGAAAGGTCGGATTTTCAGATTCGCTTTCGTTCAGAACTTCTGACTGAAGGGCGGCACCACGCGGAACCGAGCAGGCTGCCAGAAACAGGCCGAAGCCCAGAAAAATAAAGGATCGCCGTAAGTGTGTCAAAATACCCCCCCGGGACGTCTGAATACTATATATTCCAAGTATTCCCTAACCCGCTCAAGGGCTGGTATACAATCAAAAACGCGCCCCAAGCAGAAACAGCCCCCAGACGTGACCAAAACACCGCAATATCCCACACTTATCATTCCCGGTTCCAGCGGACGGTTGGGCCGTTTGCTGCGGGGCGCTTATTGCGCGATGCCCGCGCCGAAAGGTATGTGCATATTTGGTGCGCGCGATGGCACGGCTGATCTGGTGATCGACGCAGATGATGTACCCGGCCGGTTGCCCGCCGCCGATGCGGTTGTGGCCCTTTGGGGCGTGACCGCAGGCACCGCGCAGGATCTGGAACGCAACACAGATCTGGTACAGGCCAGTGTGGATGTGGCACGCGCCGCAGGTGCGACGCGGGTGTTTCATATGTCATCTGCTGCCATCTACGGCCCCGGCGCGGAGTTGTCCGAGGCCAGCCTCCCTGCCCCGGCCAATGCGTATGGTCACGCCAAACTCGCGGCCGAGCAAGCCGTCGCACAGCTTAAAGATGAAACGATGGCGCATTGCTGCCTGCGTCTGGCCAATGTCGTGGGCGCAGACAGCCTGGCCCCGGCCTTGCGCGCGGGACCGGATACGCCGATGACACTGACCCGATTTAGCGATGGTCAGGGGCCGCAACGCAGCTATGTGGCACCGGGGCATCTGCTGGGTATTCTCTTTGCGCTCAGTGCCTTACCGCGCGCGCATCTGCCGCGTGTGCTCAATATTGCCGCCAGTGCCCCGATTTCAATGCAGGCCTTGGGTGACGCGGTCAGCAAATCCATCCAATGGAAGCCCGAAACCCCACAAGACCGGCAGGTGGTCACCTTGTCGACCTCGCAACTGGCAGGCTTGCTGCCCGGTCTTGCCTTGCATAAAACCGCAAAACAGATGATCGCGGATTGGACAGAGGCAGACACGCAGGCATGACCCCAACCAAACGTGTCTTTGATATTGTACTGGCGTTGATCCTGGGCGTTATCCTGATCCTGCCCATCGTGGTGATCGCGGCTCTGATCCTGCTGCGCGAAGGCCGGCCTGTGCTGTATTTGTCAGAACGCATGAAGACCCCTGACACTGGATTTCAGCTGTGGAAGTTCCGCACCATGCATGTGGTGCACAACGACAGCGGTGTGTCCGGCGGGGATAAATCCGCTCGTATCACTGCGATCGGTGCGCGCCTACGGCGGCTGCGTCTGGATGAGCTACCACAGCTGTGGAACATCCTGCGCGGCGATATCAGCTTTGTGGGTCCGCGCCCGCCGCTGCGCCGCTATGTCGAGCTGTGCCCTGATCTGTACGCCCGCGTTCTGCGCAGCCGCCCGGGTGTCACCGGGTTGGCCACCATCCGCTTTCACAAAACCGAAGAACGCCTGTTGTCGCGCTGCCAGACGCCCCCCCAGACCGAGGCCGTCTATCTGCGCCGCTGCGTGCCCACAAAGGCCCGGTTGGATCTGATTTATGCGCGCCACCAAAGTCTGTGTTTCGACGCGGCCCTGATCCTCGAGACGATCCGACAAGTGTTCAAACGCGGCGCATAAGCAATTCTTTGCCAGCACAGCCCGTTTTTTGATCAAATAAAGTGACTATCGTGCCAATCTGATCACGAAACGCGCTGCGCACCTTGCGAGAATTGCCGACACTCGCTATGCGTCTGGGTAATCTTAACGCCTGAAAACAGGCATGTTTATAACCAGAACAGGCGATTTTGCCTGCTGGGGGACAAGGGATCGAATGCTTTACGATTTTGTGGTATCGCTGAACCGATCCCAAAAACGTGCCATTCTTTTGTGCATCGATGTGCTGTTGATTGGTGTCGCGCACATTGCGGCGCATACGCTGATTTTGGGCGGTGCGTCTTTCTGGTCCATGCCGCACACTCTGATCATTGATCTGACCGCAATGCTGTCAACCGGCGTGGTGCTGACAGTGCTGTTGGGTCTGCATAAAATCAAACTGAACGCCTATGAAATGCAAGGCGTGATCGACAGCGCTTTTGTGGCGGTTGTGATTGTGGCCGCAGGGCTGGTAACATCGCTTTTGCTGTCCTCGGGCGGCACGCCCCCACATGTGTATGTGGTCACGGGCATGTTGTTCCTGATCTTGTCGGTGATGATGCGTCTGGTGATGCGTCAGGCTTTGCTTGGCATTTACCATCGCGGCAGTTCCCGCACCTGCCTGTTGATCTACGGTGCCGGGCAGACTGGGCAACAGCTGGCCTCGGCGCTGGCCACCGATGATGCGGTGCAGCCTGTGGCCTTTATTGATGACGATCTGCGCCTGCAAAACCTGACAATTGCCGGTTTGCGCGTACACGGCCCCGCCGATGTCGAGGCCTTGGTCGCGCGCCATGATGTCAAGCGGATCATTCTGGCCATGCCATCGGCCAGCCATACGGTGCGTGCCAAGATCACCAAACGCCTGACCCCTGTCGGAATCGAAGTGCATGTGCTGCCGTCCTTTGCAGATTTGCTGGCGGACAGTGGAAAAACCCTGTGGGACACGCACCGCATTGATCACAACGAATTTCTGGGGCGCGAAAACCTTGAGGCTGAACTGCCCGGAGTGTCAGACGCCTACGAAGGCCGTCGCATATTGGTCACTGGCGCGGGCGGGTCTATCGGATCCGAGCTGTGCCGGCAGCTGATGTTGTATAAACCGGCCAGCCTGATTTTGCTGGATCACGGCGAACATGCGCTGTTTCGCATTGACCGCGAATTGCGCGCTTTGACTGACACGTTGGAAATCCAGCCCATTCTTGGGTCGGTCTGCGACAGGTCATTGGTGCGCGAAGTGATGGAGGTGCACAAGGTTGACATCGTTCTGCACGCGGCCGCCTACAAGCATGTGCCATTGGTCGAAGGCAACGCATTGGAAGGCATGCGCAACAATGTTCTGGGCACCAAATGCGTGGCCGACGCAGCCCGCGAAGCCGGTGTTGAACGGTTCATACTTGTGTCCACCGACAAGGCCGTCCGGCCCTCGTCTGCGATGGGCGCGTCCAAACGACTTGCAGAAATGTCCGTGCAGGATTTGGCGACCCGTTCGGCCGATACCCGCTTTTCCATGGTGCGTTTTGGCAATGTTCTGGGCTCGTCCGGGTCGGTCATTCCGCTGTTTCAGGAACAGATCAGCAATGGCGGCCCTGTCACGCTGACCCATTCCGACGTCACACGCTACTTTATGACCATCCCCGAGGCCGTGCGCCTTGTGCTGGTGGCCGGGTCGTTTGCGCGCGGCGGCGATGTGTTTGTGCTAGATATGGGCAAGCCTGTACCGGTCTATAACGTCGCGCAGCAAATGATCGAATCTGCCGGGTTAACCCTGCGCGATGATGACAATCCTGACGGTGACATCGAGATCACTGTCACCGGCCTGCGCCCCGGTGAAAAATTGCACGAAGAGCTGTTGATCGGCTCGGATATGCTGACCACGCCGCATCCCAAGATTTTGCGCGCACAAGAGGGTCACCTGTCTGAGATTGAGATGGCCAATGTGCTGCATTTGCTGCGCCAGGCCGTTGAGACGCGCGACCGTGGCACGCTGCAAACGATCCTGTCAAAATGGGTCGAAAAGCCCGCCACCGAAGAAGAACTGGCCGCCCGGCTGTAGGCCAGACGCCTCATTTCGGCTGTACCGATCACCCGTAAAGCGCGCCAAATTTTGTTTTCAGATACCCCATCAACGGCGCCTCGGAGGGGGCAGCTCCAGCGGCCTGCGCAATCACATCGCGCGGGGCATACAGCCCGCCGTGGCGTTGGATATTATGCTTCAACCATGTTGTTGCCTGTGACAGATCACCCTGCGCCAGCTGGTCATTCAACCCCGGCACGGCCTGTTGCAAGGCCTCAAACAGACACCCGGCATAGACATTACCCAAGGCATATGTCGGGAAATAGCCAAACAGCCCAACGGACCAGTGCACATCCTGCAACACACCATTGCTGGCACGGTCCACGTCAAACCCGAAATCAGATTTGAACCGGTCGTTCCACGCGGCCTCCAGATCGGCCACCTGCAGATCACCCGCCACCAATGCGCGCTCCAGATCAAAGCGCAGCATGATGTGCAGGTTGTATTGCACCTCATCGGCCTCGGTCCGGATAAAGCCGCGATGCAGGCGGTTCACCGTGGCGTAAAACGTCTCTTCATCCAGTGTCATTGGCCCAAAGGCATCCACCATCTGGCCATACAGCCAGCCACAAAATGCGCGGCTGCGGCCCAGTTGGTTTTCGTAAATCCGGCTTTGGCTTTCGTGCACCCCCATCGACACACCGCGCCCCAGCGGCGTTAGCCCATAGGCGGCATCAATGTTTTGTTCGTAACAGGCGTGGCCCGTCTCATGGATGGTGGAGTAGATGCAGTTGAACGGGTCCGTGACACTGGTGCGCGTGGTGATGCGCACATCATCACCCGACCCGGATGAAAACGGATGCACGGCCTTATCAAGCCGCCCGCGTGTCAGATCATAACCAAAGACCTGCGCCAGTTTGGTCGACAGCGTCATTTGCACCGCTTCGTCAAAGGCACCTTCAATCGCGGGGCGTTCTGGTTGGGCCAAAGCCTGTGCGCGCAATGCAACCAGACCGGGACGCATGGCATCAAAGATGGCCTGTATCTCGGCAGCTGTGGTTTCGGGTTCATAGTCCTCCAGCAACGCGTCATAGATGTCACCGCCGTCGGCCAGCGCCGCGCCTTCTTGCCGTTTGAGATTCAGCACCTCCTCCAACTCGGGCGCAAAGCTGGCGAAATCATCATTGCCACGCGCCTCGGCCCAGATGCCCTGGGACCGGCTGGTTAATCGCGCCAAGGCCTCGGCCAGATCTCCGGGCACGCGGGCAACCCGTGTGTAATCGCGTTTGATATGACGCAGCTTGGCCTGCCCGGCTTCATCCGGGGCAACGGCATTGGCCAGCCATTCGCCGATGCGCGGATCGGTGCGGCGCGCATGCAGCACCGCTTGCATGGCGCCACTTTCCTCGGCGCGTTGTTCGGCGGCTCCGCGGGGCATCATGGTTTCCTGATCCCACCCCAACCGGCCAGCAATTTGGCCCAGGGCCTCGGTCTGGCGCTGAAACGCCATCAGATCATCATAAGCACTCATGCCACACTACCCCGAATGGATTGCACCTGCGGGTATTGGCTGAGGAACCGCGCGCGCAAAATCAGCACCCAGACGATTACAGCCAGCAACTGGTGCACAATCGCCACTTGCCACGGCGCGCCGTAGAGCACCGTGGCGATGCCTAAAACCACCTGCGCGATCAACGCCATGAACGCCGCCGTGAACGCAGCGCGCGTCGCCACATGTGCCGAACCACGTCCGCGCAGCCACACAACCACGGCAAAGGCCAGCAGCAGATACCCCGTAACCCGGTGGATGAATTGAACCAATCCGGGGTTCTCAAAAAGGTTGCGCCAGACGGGCTCAAACAAAAATGGATCAGGCGGGATGATCTGCCCCCCCATCAGCGGCCAATCCGTGTAAGAGCGACCGGCGTCAATACCCGCCACAAGCGCACCAATAAGGATTTGCAGAAAGGTGAAATGCAAGAGCCCGGTTGAAAGGCCAAAGAGCTTGCCCTCGCGGGTGCGCCGGGCCTGCATCAGGTCACGATCACTGCGCCCCAGCATAAAGATATACCACGCGATAAAGCCAAGGATCACGAAGGCCAGCCCCAGATGCGTGGCCAGACGGTAGCTGGCCACATCCATCATGCTGTCCTTCAGCCCCGAGCTGACCATCCACCAGCCGACAGCGCCCTGAAGCCCCCCCAGCGCGCCCAAGAGCGCCAGACGCCCGGTCCACCCTGTGGGGATTTTGCGGGCGGCCAGAAAGCCGAAAAACCCAATGGCCCAGACCAGACCAATGACACGGCCCAGCTGACGGTGGCCCCATTCCCACCAATAGATCACCTTGAAGTCTGACAGCTGCATCCAGCTGTTTTGCACCTGAAATTCGGGGATTTCCTGATATTTGGCAAACTCACTGGCCCAGTCATCCGCGTTCAGCGGCGGAATGGCCCCAGTCAGCGGCCGCCATTCGGTGATGC
This sequence comes from Roseovarius sp., assembly GCA_045106595.1. GTDB lineage: Bacteria > Pseudomonadota > Alphaproteobacteria > Rhodobacterales > Rhodobacteraceae > Roseovarius. The sequence goes on from JBGCEW010000046.1 coordinate 27,076, forward strand.
TGAGCCCGCTGTCTGTCAACCGCGTGAGCCCGCCCACAACGATCATGATCACCACCAGGGCAAACAGCACAATCAGCCAGACCCGGATCGCACCACGTGCGCCACCCCGGCCCTGATCAATCATGCCGCCTTTAGGCTCGGGCGCGCGTGTGGCACTGCCATCGACCTCTTCAAAGATGCTGCGTTTTGCACTCATCCGGAATACCTCATGTTCTATTTGCAGCGACGGTAGTGCGCTACCCTGCCCGCTTCAACCATTGCCGCGGGTTTTCCAACGAACCATCTGCCGCATCACCCCGTGCAACATCTGAATATCAGCGCGCGTCAAAGGCATCCGGCTCCACATATTGCGCAGATTGGTCTTCATGCCTTCGGATTTGGGCGCAGGAAAGAAGAACCCCGCCTCTTCCATGCGCTCTTCGTAATGGGCTGACAAGGCCTCGACCTCGGCCTGGGTGGCCCAATCAGTCTTGGCCATCTCATCGCGCAGGGGTGTCACCTGCCCGCGCGCGCGTTGCCATTCATAGCCCAGAAGCAGCACACATTGGGCCAGGTTCAGCGATGGGAACTCAGGGTTTACCGGCACATTGATGATCGCGTTGGCCCGCGAAATGTCATCGTTTTCCAGGCCGGCGCGTTCGGGCCCGAACAAAACTGCCACCTGTTGGCCGGCCTGCAACCGTTGCGCCGCATCCTGCATCGCGGCCTCGGGGCTAAAGACGGGTTTGGTCAGGTCACGTTGGCGCGCGGTTGTGGCATAGACAAATGTGCAGCCCTCAACGGCGCTGGCGGTATCGTCGCACAGCACCGCCTCGTCCAGCAAACGCCCTGCCCCGCTGGCCAGTGCCACCGCGTTGGGATTGGGCCAGCCATCGCGCGGGGCCACGATACGCATACGGTCCAGACCAAAGTTCCACATCGCGCGCGCAGCTGCCCCGATGTTTTCGCCCATCTGTGGACGCACCAGCACGATGCTGGGCTGTTTGGTGTCGCTTGGCATGATGCCCTCCGGTGTCTGCCTGCCTGATACAAGCGCGCCGGGACCAAGGAAAGCCCGTGCCGTGGGTTTTTCTGCGCAAAACCACGCAAAACCGGCAGCGGATAAAATCAACTGGCGCGATTGCGACGGCACATGATGGACCAAGGCGCATCAACCCGCTATAGCACCCCAAAGCGTAAAGACCGGAGCGCCCTACGATGGACGACACGACAGCCGACACCGAGCAACCACAGATTTACCTGATCACCCCACCCGAGTTTGAACTGAGCCAGTTTCCCGGCAAGCTGGCTGCGATTCTGGATGCCCATGATGTGGCCTGCGTGCGTCTGGCATTGTCGTCCACGGATGAGGACCGCATTGCACGCGCCGCTGATGCCTGCCGCGAAGTGACCCATGCGCGTGATGTGGCATTGGTGATCGACACGCATCTGGCCATGGTTGACCGGCTGGGCCTTGACGGTGTGCATCTGACCGATGGCGCGCGCACTGTACGCTATGCCCGCAAGGAACTGGGCCCCGATGCAATCGTCGGCAGTTTTTGCGGCACCTCGCAACACGAAGGTATGAACGCAGGCGAAGCCGGGGCGGACTATGTGGCCTTTGGCCCGGTGGGCACCAGCGCTTTGGGCGATGGCAGCCGGGCCGAGACAGATCTGTTTCAATGGTGGTCTCAGATGATCGAAATTCCGGTTGTGGCGCAGGGCGCACTCGATGCCGATCTGATCAGAACGCTTGCGCCGATGACGGACTTTTTTGGCATCGGTGAGGAAATTTGGCAGCACGACGATCCGGCCGCGGCACTGAGCGCGTTGATGGCGGCGCTCCCGTCCGCCTAGCTTGCATTGCGCCGGTCTTCGGGCATGCCCGCGCGCACGGTGTCTTCGGTGTATTTGGCCAGGGCCTTGCGGTTGGCAAAATCTGCCACGGCCACGGGGGTATGATACTTGATCGTCACCGCACCGTGGCGCCGCGCCGCAAGCGCCTGAAGCAGATGCGGTGCAAAATCCATATCCCCCCACCAGCCATAAAATCGCGGCTCTTGCCCGGGCGGGGCCTGATAGATGACGCTGACCGGTTGAATGTGCAACAAATCCCGCAGGCCATCCGTGAAGAACGCTTGAAAAAGCGTTGTTTTAAAAGGCAAAACCCGCATTCCATCGGTTGATGTACCCTCGGGGAAAAACAGCAGCCTGTGCCCGACTTTCAACCGCTCTTCAAACAGTTGTGTCTGCACCTTGGCCGCCTTGGGATCGCGCGCGATGAACACCGTGCCAGTGATACGGGCCAACAGGCCAATGCCCGGCCAATTGGCCACTTCGTCCTTGGACACAAAGTAGATCCGCTTGTGCGCATTCAGCGTAAAGATATCCAGCCACGAGGTATGATTGGCCACGACGGCACCCGGGCCCGTCATCGGCTGGCCCTCAACCACGCGGCGCAGGCGCAGCACCACAAAGGCCAAACGGCACACAATTTGGGTAATCGTAGGCGACCAGGGCCGGTGCAAGCCATAAAACGGCACCTCGATCAGCCGTAAAATGGCGGTGACACTCACCCCTATCAGAAGGATGATCAGCAACAGCACACCACGCAGTGCCACCCGGATCCATCCGGCAAGCGTGATCTTTGGCAGCTCAGGCTCGTCCTCGGGGTTCCAGAGAATGCTCATGGTGTCGCCCCTTGAGAGTACATATTTTTGCGGTCAGCTTTCATGCGCTGTGTATCCATCACCAGACAAATATCGGTAGTGTTGAACGTATGATCCACAAACGCCCCGTCGCCTACACATCCGCCCAGCCGCAGGTATGCTTTGATCAATGCAGGCACCTGCACCATGGCCGCACGCCGGTCCAGCTCGGCTTCGGGGATTAAATTCATCGCTTGGTACTGCGCGGCGCGCGCGCGTGGCCGCAAGGGTTCGGGGGCCAGATGCCGGTGATGCAACAATGACAATGGCTGCGCCAGTTTCTGCGCATCCGTGCCATGAAAACTGGCCACGCCAAACAGGATTTCCACACTGTGATCGGCCACATACCGCGCCAGCCCCTGCCACAGATGCACCATCGCCATACCGCCCCGGTAGCGCGCATCAAGGCATGATCGCCCCAGCTCTAACAGACGCCGGTTCGACGCGGTCAGCATGCTGAGGTCATATTCATCCTCGGAATAAAATTGCCCTGCACTCCGCGCCTGATCATCACGCAACACTCGGTAAACGCCCACAACCGTATCCGGGTCAGGTTCCGCATCGCACTGCAAGATCAGATGATCGAAATGCGCATCAAAGCGGTCCACCTCCAGCCCGGCGTCATGATCCACCATTGGCCCGTCGCCACCCAGTTCTTGCACAAAAACACGGTATCGCAATCGTTGAGCTGCGCGTAGTTCTTCACGTGTTTCCGCCAGCTTCACGCGGAACTGCGGTGTCTTCGCGCTCATCTCAATGCTGCTTTTGCCATGGTGTCTGGACATTTAGGGCCTCTGTGTGACCTTGGCAATGCGCCGCCACAACACTCTTTACGCGTGTTAACCTTCTGGTAATATTACTCAAGGCAGAGTGGCGGGCAGCAAGACAATCTGATTGCCATCAATGACCACCTTACCGGCCTCGGGAAAGTTCACCGTAATCTTGCCACCCGCGTTGGATTGCACCTGTCCGATGCCCCATTCCGGTTGCCCAGGATGTTCGACCAGCATTCCGGGTTCCAGCACTGCGTTTAAATTGGTCATTTGATATTCGCCATTCTCATCAGGGATGTTGCCCCATGCCGTCACCCTCTACCGAAAATCTTGTCGCACTTCTAGGCTCGCGTATCTGCCATGATCTAAGCAGCCCCATCGGGGCGGTCAGCAACGGATTGGAACTGCTCAGTCTCAGCGGCGTACCCGACAGCCCCGAGATGAGCCTGGTGGCCGACAGCGCCGCCAATGCCCGCGCGCGCATCAGCCTGTTTCGTCTGGCCTTTGGGATGGCCTCACCTGATCAGATCACCCGCCGCGATGAGATTTGTGACATCTGGCCTGCAGCCATGGCCGGGCGCCGGCTGGACCTCAACTGGCACGCGCCGTCCAGCCTGCCCCGCCAAGGGGCGCAACTGGTGGTGCTGGCGCTGTTGTGCCTGGATAAGGCCCTGCCGCAAGGCGGCGCTTTGGGCGTGTCAGAACAAAATGGCGTCTGGAGCCTGTGTGCCACCGCCCCCGTGCTGCGACTGGATCAGCTTTTGTGGGAGGCGTTGAGCACAGGGCAATCTGATCACGTGGATCCGGCCAATGTGCAATTTCTGCTGCTGCCTTATTATCTGGAGCTGCAGGGCAAACGGTGCGACGTCCGCATCACGCAGGACAGCGTGACACTGGCGTTCTAAGTTTTACGCCCGCACCGTGCCGTCACCGACCACCAGATACTTGAAACTGGTCAATTGTGCAGCACCCACCGGGCCGCGTGCATGCATCTTGCCAGTGGCGATGCCAATCTCGGCGCCCATGCCAAACTCGCCCCCATCCGCAAACTGGGTCGAGGCATTGTGCATCAAAATCGCGCTGTCGAGTTCATGAAAAAACTGCTCGGCGGCCGCGGCGTCCTCGGTCAGGATGCAATCGGTGTGATGTGATCCATAGCGCCTAATATGGGCAATCGCCTCGTCGATCGAACTCACTGTTTTGGCGGCCATGATCATATCCAGAAACTCATGCCCCCAGTCATCAGGGCTGGCAGGCACGGTGCCGGGCAGTTGGCCCAACGTGTCGTCGGTGCGCAGTTCAACCCCCGCCTGGTGCAGCGCGCGCAGAACATCGGCTCCTAAAGTGTCGGCGATATCACGGTGGATCAACAGACATTCCGCCGAACCACAAATCCCCGTGCGTCTTGTCTTGGCATTCAATACCACATCCAGCACCTTGCGCGGATCAGCGGTTTTATCGATGTAGATGTGCACAATCCCTTCGAGATGTGCGAACACCGGCACACGCGCCTCACGTTGCACAAGGCCAACTAAACCTTTGCCACCGCGCGGTACGATCACATCAATGGTATCGGTCATGGTGAGCATTTCACTCACCGCTGCCCGGTCACGGGTGGGCACACGTTGAATGGCGTCCTCGGGCAGACCTGCTGCGCGCACCCCCTCCACGAGGCAGGCGTGTATGGCGCCTGATGAGTGGAAACTTTCCGAGCCACCGCGCAAGATAACGGCATTGCCAGATTTCAGGCACAGCGCGCCTGCGTCTGCCGTCACATTGGGTCGGCTTTCATAAATCACACCGATCACCCCCAAAGGTGTGCGCACACGGCGGATGTTCAACCCCGACGGCTGATCCCATTGCGCCAAAACCTCGCCCACCGGGTCATCCTGTCCGGCCACCGCCCGAAGACCGTCGCAAATGCCACTGATGCGCGTCTCGTCCAGCATCAACCGGTCCATCATGGCATCACTCAGGCCTTTGGCGCGGCCATACTCCATATCTTGCAGGTTGGCGGCGATGATCGCATCACGTCCGGCCCAAACCGCATCCGCCGCCGCCATCAATGCCGCAGTTTTGGTTTCGGCTGGCGCAGTGGCCAACACCCGTGCCGCATCTTGGGCGCGCGCGCCCATATCGGCCATCAGGGCGGGAATGTTATCAAGGTCTTTCATCGCATCCATCTCCTCGACGGGGTGTCTCATTGGCGCATGTTAAAATGCCATATCATCGCGGTGCACCAACGGCCCCCGCGCAGCATAGCCCAACGCCGCCTCAATCTCACTGGTTTTTAGTCCGCATATCCGGGTGGCATCCACATCATCATACCGTGTCAGCCCCAGACCCAGCCGTTTGCCTCTGGTGTCCAGCACCTCAACAGGATCTCCGCGTCCAAACGGGCCAACCACAGCACTGACCCCGGCAGCCAGCAGGCTGCTGCCCCCTTTCAGCGCCTGAACAGCGCCTGCGTCCACAATCACCTGCCCACGCGGTTTCATGGCAGCGATCCAGGCTTTGCGTTTTTGTTGCGGGTCGCCCTGCGCGATGAACCAGGTGCACGGCGCGCCGTTCTCAAGTGCTTTGATCGGATGCAAGCCGGACCCTTCGGTGATTGCCATATCACAACCCGCAGCCGTCGCGGCCTTGGCCGCCATCAACTTGGTTTTCATCCCCCCCTTGGACAGCTCCGATCCGGCGTCTCCGGCCATTGCTTCAATCTCAGGGGTAATATCGGCAATAACGTCAAACCGCTGCGCCGTAGTATGCTGCGCCGGGTTGGCTGAATAAAATCCATCCACATCTGACAACAAAATCAGCTGATCCGCGCCGGCTGTCACCGCGACCTGTGCCGCCATACGGTCATTGTCGCCGTAGCGGATTTCATCGGTGGCAACAGTGTCATTTTCGTTCACGATCGGCACCACGCCCAGACGCAACAACTGCTCCAGCGTGGCGCGTGAATTCAGATACCGGCGACGGTCCTCGCTGTCCTCCAGCGTGACCAGCACCTGTGCAGCCTTCAGATCATGGGCCGCCAATGCTCGCTCATAGGCGCCGGCCAGCTGGATTTGACCCACAGCAGCGGCGGCTTGTGATTGCTCCAGTGACAAGGCATGCGCAGGCAAGCCCAACGCTGCACGCCCCAACGCGATCGAGCCTGATGACACAAGGATCACATCCGTGCCCCGCGCCCGCAAATCTGCGACGTCTTCCGCCAGAGCCGCAAGCCAGTCTGCGCGCAACGCGCCTGTCGCGCGCTCGACCAGCAAGGCCGAGCCGATCTTGATGACCAAACGTTTCGCTTGGGTTATGGATGCCATGGTTCCGGCTCGTCATCCGCTGCTTTCTGGCGCAGCTTGTCTTCGTCGATTTGTGCGCGCAACGCACGCAGCACCTCCGTCGTGCCTTCACGGGCCACGCCTGACATCGGCATCACGGCCCCACCCGAGGCCTGTTCCAACTCGGCCATCGCCGCGGCGCGGGCGTCGTCGTCCAACGCATCCACCTTGTTCAGAACGGTCACACGCGGCTTGCCCGCCAGCACGCCGCCATAGGCCTCAACTTCGGTGATAATCGTCTGATAATCCTCGGCAATTGTGTCGGACGTACCATCCACCAAATGCAGCAGAACCGAGCACCTCTCGACATGACCCAGGAACAAATCCCCCAGGCCCCGGCCCTCGGACGCGCCTTCGATCAGGCCTGGAATGTCAGCGACGACAAACTCAACGCCGTCCACGCCGACAACACCCAAATTGGGATGCAACGTGGTAAAGGGATAGTCAGCAATCTTGGGTCGTGCATTGGATGTGGCGGACAAGAAAGTGGATTTGCCCGCATTGGGCAACCCCAGCAGCCCCACATCGGCAATCAGCTTCAGGCGCAGCCAAATGGTGCGCTCAACGCCCTCTTGGCCGGGATTGGCCCGACGAGGTGCCTGATTGGTCGAGGTTTTGAAATGCAGGTTTCCAAACCCACCGTTGCCGCCCTTGGCCAGCAACACTCGGTCGCCCACTGTCGTCAGATCAGCGATTACCGTTTCCTGATCTTCGTCCAGAATTTCAGTGCCTTCGGGCACGCGCAGGATGATGTCATCTCCGTCTGCGCCGGTGCGCTGTTTGCCCATGCCCGGAATGCCATTCTTGGCAAAGAAATGCTGTTGATACCGGAAATCAATCAGCGTGTTCAGCCCGTCCACAACTTCGGCCCAGACCGATCCGCCGCTGCCACCATCACCGCCGTCAGGGCCGCCATATTCGATGTATTTCTCGCGGCGAAAGCTGATACAGCCATTTCCGCCCGCGCCCGAGCGGATGTAAACCTTGGCAAGATCGAGAAATTTCATCAGATGGTCCTCAGCACTGTCAGCTGTTGCGATAGAGGGATTTGGGCCTGCACTCAACCCTGTGGCAGATCCTTCGTGAAGGTGCGCGTTGGAAATTCGCCGCCGCGCGCGGCACAGTGACCCCGGCAGGCAGGCCCTTCGGTGAAGCCCAGTTTTTCCAGCACACGCGCCGAGCCCGGGTTGTCTTCAAACACACAAGCCTTCAGCATCGGCCAATACGGCGCGTTTTGCACATGGCCGATCACCGCATGGCCCATTTCTGTGGCCAGCCCCTGCCCCCAGTATTTCTGCGGCAGCATATAGCCGAAATCGCCATCGTGTTTCACGCCGACCATCCCCGCCAATGCACCGTCCATCCGCGCCACCAGCCAGCCCCCTTCGGGGCCAAAGCCTGCCGTGCATTTCTCGGCTGTGAAGGTGCGATCAGCGGGCCAGATCCAACTGCCCGTGTGACGTACAATGTCGTACACACACGCCAGCGCGTCATGCACATCCGCCGCGTCGTCAGGGGTAACGGGCCTCAGGATCAGCCGGTCGGTATAGAGCGTCAGCATATCATTCGATCCGTCTGCTGTAGGTCCAGATCGGCACCTGGGCGGCGCGTGCCACGCAATAGGCCTCGGCATCACCCAGATACTGAAAACCCACATTGGTCAGCACCCGCGCCGACGCCGGATTGTCCTGAAACACCGATGCAAAAAACGTGGTCGAGGATTGTGGATTGTGCCGCAACACCGCCTCAACCACTGCAGAGGCCACCCCGAGGTTCCAAAACGGAGGAGCGACCCAGCCGCCCAGGTTGGATTGGTTGCGCCCAAGGCGTTCCAGCCAGACAAGGCCCATTATTTGGGCACCATCCAGTTTGGTGGCATCAATCGCCCAATAATCCGTATCACGGTCCTCGGCGGCGGAACGGGCAATCATGGCCTGGGTGGTGCCCGGCGGCAAGGGATGCGGCACCGACATGGTATTGCGCGCCACCCGCTCATCCGAGGCATGCAAATCGATGAACCCGGCATCAGAAGTGCGCAAGGCCCGCAGATCAAACTTGGCCGTCTCGATCAAAGGCTGGTTCACAATAGGCTCCAGTTTCATGACAATGCTCCTGCGAATAGGGCGTAAAAGACCGATGCCAGCATCATGGCCGCCAGCGTGATCATCAAAAACGGCTCGTATGACGTGCCCGCGATGGTGCGCGCCAAACGGTCGCCAAAAAAGCTCCAGACCGGGTGCAAAACAGCCTGCACCGCGAACAGACACAAGGCGGCGATCAGCGTGACCTCAAACACCGAACCTTCGGCACTGAGGAACATGGTAAAACCGCCAATGATCATCGCCCAGGCCTTGGGATTCAGCGGATGCACGATCAGCCCGGCCAGAAATCCCGGCGGGGTATCCAAACTGCGGTCTGCCCTCAGGCGCGTCTGTGCAATTTTCCACGCCAACCAGATGAAATACGCAACACAGGCCCATTTGAGCCCATTGAAAAACGCCGGCGACATATCCGAGATTTGCAGCAACCCAAAGCCAAGCGGCCAGATCAGGAACTGCTTGCCCAGGATCACGCCAGCCACAAACGGCAGCGCCGCGCGAAAGCCATAGCGCGCGCCGGTGGCCAGCAATACCATATTTGCCGGACCCGGCGTGCCCACCTGTGTGGCCGCAAAGATCAGAAAACTAAGGGTGGCGACGCTCATCTGGTCTGCCTCCGGGAAAAAACGAAAATGGGGACCGGCGGTTTGCCGATCCCCATCTAAAGTTTGTCAAAACCTTTTGGTGTTTCGGCTTACTCAGCGGCCTCCGCAACCGGGAGAACCGAAATAAACGTGCGACCCTTGAAGCCCTTGTGGAACTTCACGGCGCCGTCGACAACAGCATAGATCGTATGATCTTTGCCCTGGCCGACGCCTTCGCCTGGCCAGAATTTATTGCCGCGCTGACGCACGATGATGTTGCCAGGGATCACAGATTGACCACCGTAGAGTTTCACACCAAGGCGACGACCCGCTGAGTCGCGGCCGTTACGGGATGAACCACCTGCTTTTTTATGTGCCATCTTGTCTCTCCTTAGCCTTTAGCCAGCTCTTTGGCCTGTTTGATCC
>JBGCEW010000047.1:0-1114 GCA_045106595.1 Roseovarius sp.
TGTGAACTCACGCTGAAGCGCAATTTCTGTGGGGCCAGTTTATCTGGATCATAGCTCTCCTTCCATCAGTTTTGCCCTGAAGACTTCTGCGGGCGTTTGATACCCCAGACACTTGCGCGGCGTGGCATTGAGGCGGTCGCAAATCGACCTCAAATATCGATTTGTGAACGCCGTGGGATCGGCCTTTCGCGGCAGGTAGCGACGGAGGCGATTGTTGGTGTTCTCGACCGCACCCTTTTGCCAAGGTGATTGTGGGTCGCAGAACCATGGATCAACGCCAAGACCCGCTTTCAGATGCTGCCATGCTGTGAACTCAGTCCCACGGTCAAAGGTGATCGAGCGACGTGCATGCGCGGGCAGGGGAGACAGGTTTTCGATTAGACCCTCCATCACAGGCTTGGACTGTCGATCTGGGTTCTTCAAAACGACGGCAAACCGACTGACACGTTCGACCAGCGATGTCACATTAGCTTTGCCAAACTCCTTGCGGAACATCACCAAATCGCATTCCCAGTGGCCGAACTGGCTGCGGTCAGCGATCACTTCCGGACGGTGTGCTATGGCCAATTCATCAAGAAAACGACGCCCATGATGCCTGCGCGTTCCACGTGGTCGACGGCGGTGGCGATGTTCGGGTAGGTGGCGGTAGAACTTCTCAGCACGACCATCTTTTGAATAGGCGTAGCGATAGATCGTCTCGTGGCTCACGCGCATCGGGTGGCGCTCAAGTTTCATGCGTCCTGCGATCTGTTCCGGCGACCAACCGGCATCAAAACCGTCGCGCACCGCAGCCATGATTTGAGGACACCTGATCAGCTTGCGATGTACCGCGCGGCGCTCTTCGTAGGCGTCTTGCGCAACGACCGCATGATAGCCATTCAATTGCGGAATCTCTTCGTCACGATAGTAGTTTCGATTGATCTCGCGGTAGATCGTCGAGGGCGCGCGACGTAGATTGCCGGCGATCTCTTTGATTGGTATCTTCGCTTCAAGCCATATAGCCAGCTTGCGACGTTCTTCGAGGTTCAGGTGAGGGTAGCAACGTCCCATTGATCAACTCCATGCAATATCCTGTTTTGATACAGAATTCGCACTTCGTTTGTGAATCCACCCA
>JBGCEW010000048.1:0-10508 GCA_045106595.1 Roseovarius sp.
GTGGGCCGTGATGGTGGCTACGCTCAGATCCGCCTGTCCTCGGGCGAGCTGCGCATGGTGCGTCAGGAATGCATGGCCACCGTTGGTGCCGTGTCAAACCCCGACAACTCGAACCAGAACTACGGTAAAGCCGGGCGCATGCGCCACAAAGGCATCCGTCCATCGGTTCGTGGTGTGGTTATGAACCCGATCGATCACCCGCATGGTGGTGGTGAAGGCCGGACCTCGGGTGGTCGTCACCCGGTGACGCCTTGGGGCAAGCCTACGAAGGGTGCTCGCACTCGCAACAAGAACAAAGCGTCGCAAAAGCTGATCATCCGCTCGCGTCACGCCAAGAAGAAGGGGCGTTAATCAATGTCTCGTTCAGTCTGGAAAGGCCCATTCGTGGATGCTTACGTGCTTAAGAAAGCCGAAGCGTCACGTGAAGGTGGCCGCAATGAAGTTATCAAAATCTGGTCGCGCCGCTCGACGATCCTGCCTCAGTTCGTAGGCTTGACGTTTGGCGTCTACAACGGCCGCAAGCACATCCCGGTGAATGTCTCCGAGGATATGATTGGTCAGAAATTCGGCGAATATGCACCGACCCGTACCTACTACGGTCACGCAGCCGACAAAAAAGCGAAGCGGAAGTAAGTCATGGGCAAGGATAAAAACCCCCGCCGCGTGGCAGACAACGAAGCACGTGCAAAACTGCGCATGCTGCGTACCAGCCCGCAAAAACTGAACCTGGTGGCTCAGATGATCCGCGGCAAGAAAGTGGACAAGGCGTTGAACGACTTGACCTTTTCCAACAAGCGGATTGCCGAAGACGTGAAGAAGTGCCTTCAGTCGGCCATCGCCAATGCTGAAAACAACCACAACCTGGATGTGGATGAGCTGATCGTGGCCGAAGCCTATGTAGGCAAGAACATGGTCATGAAGCGCGGTCGCCCTCGGGCCCGTGGCCGGTTTGGCCGCATCCTGAAGCCGTTTTCAGAGCTGACCATCCTGGTCCGTGAAGTTGAGGAGCAAGCCTAATGGGTAACAAAGTAAATCCGATTGGCATGCGCCTTCAGGTCAACCGTACCTGGGACAGCCGCTGGTATGCCAACACCAAAGACTATGGCGATCTGCTGCTGGAAGATCTGGCCATGCGCGAGTTCATCAAGACCGAGTGCAAGCAAGCCGGTGTCAGCCGTGTGATCATTGAGCGTCCGCACAAAAAGTGCCGCGTGACTGTGCACACTGCCCGCCCCGGTGTGATCATCGGCAAAAAAGGCGCTGACATTGAGAGCCTGCGCAAGAAACTGGCGGCCATGACCGACAGCGAACTGCATCTCAACATCGTCGAAGTCCGCAAGCCCGAGCTGGATGCCGCCCTGGTGGGTGAAAGCATCGCACAACAGCTGGAGCGTCGTGTGTCCTTCCGCCGTGCCATGAAACGCGCCGTGCAAAATGCCATGCGCATGGGGGCCTTGGGCATCCGTGTGAATGTTGCCGGTCGTCTGGGGGGCGCTGAAATCGCCCGTACAGAATGGTACCGTGAAGGTCGCGTGCCGTTGCACACGCTGCGCGCCGACATTGATTACGCACCTGTCGAAGCTGTGACGCCTTACGGCATCATCGGCATCAAAGTGTGGATCTTCAAAGGTGAGATCATGGAGCACGACCCAAGTGCCCGCGATCGCAAAGCCCAGGAACTGCAAGATGGTCCCGCGCCCCGTGGCGCTGGCGGCCGTCGCTGAGGAGGATCGATAGATGCTACAACCAAAGCGTACCAAGTTCCGCAAGCAGCACAAAGGCCGCATCAAAGGCCTGGCCAAAGGCGGATCAGACCTGAACTTCGGTTCTTATGGCCTGAAAGCCACCCAGCCCGAGCGTGTGACTGCGCGTCAGATTGAGGCCGCTCGTCGTGCCATGACGCGTCACATGAAACGTCAGGGCCGTGTCTGGATCCGCATCTTCCCGGATGTGCCTGTCACCTCAAAGCCTACCGAAGTTCGGATGGGTAAAGGTAAAGGCTCGGTCGATTTTTGGGCATGCAAGGTCAAACCTGGCCGTGTGATGTTTGAAATTGACGGTGTGTCCGACGAAATCGCCCGCGAGGCCCTGCGCCTGGCCGCGATGAAGCTGCCGATCAAAACCCGCGTCGTCGAGCGTGAAGACTGGTAAGGTCGAAACCGTACATTGGTTTCTGGCCGCTGCACTTCGCGTAAGCGAAATGTCAGCAGTGCGGTGTAGGCGATTTCCCTGGAAAATCGTCCGGGCCGCACCCCGTTGAAGAAAAAAGAAGCCCCGCTGAGAAATCGGCGGGGGTTTTTTGTGTTAAGGTCTGAGAAATCAGGCCGTTGTTTCAACCCGGTAGCCGGCTCTTGGGAAATGCACATGCATGTCGCCCACATCCGCTTCGGTTCTGAGCAGGGTAATCGTCTCGGCTGTCACCCCTGCAACTGTGCCCGACACGGGCTGCTCGCCGCCATCCAGATCGGGGGTCACGGTGACGTTCATTCCCGGCTTTAACCCTTGGGGATCATGCGGGTCGGTGGCCTCCAACGCGCGGGGGGTGTGGGTGGCGGCCTCTTCAATTGCCTCTTGCGGGGTCATGTCGGTCATCTGACCATGACCAATCGCCGCCATCCGCGCCTCCCAAGGCTCAAGGGCTGAAAACTCGGACAGGAAGGCAGGCCCGTCGGCCCATCGCCCGCGCAAGAACCACACGACGTGATAGATCTGCGCATCAATCGCTGCGGGTGCATCACCTGTCAGAAACTGGCGCCCGTCGTCAAATTGCTGATTGGCCCAAAGCATCGGCACGCGCACTTGCGACGCCAGATGGGGCAGGGCGGCATTGGCCGCGCGCAGACCATCCGCCCAATCCGGGCCCAAATACAACCGTCCCCGATCTGCGGCGAAATCAGATGGCAGATCATCGCCCGCAGCCCCCAGCACCAGCTTGACGGCAGTGTCAAAAAACGCACCATCCGTCCAGCGGCTAAGGCACCACATCAAACCAGCATCAGCTGTGGGGAAATAGCTGGGTTCGGGATAGCGCCGCTCCAGCTCGCGGATGATGCATTGACTGTCGCAATAGATATCCGCTCCGATCTGCACCACCGGCGTACGGCGATACCCGCCGGTCAACTTGGTCAGCATCGGCTTGGGTGCAATGCGCGGAATTTCAACAGACCGCCAGTTCAGCCCCTTGATGCCAAAGGCCACGCGCGCCTTTTCGGCCACGGGGGATTGCGGATAGCTGTGCAGGATAACATCGGGCATGGCGGGGCTTTCTGTGTGACGGATTGCAAACGCAGACTAGGGGGGCAGCCCACCAAGGGCCATAGCAATATCCCGCGAGGGGTCTCGCAATGCACACCGCGCTGCGATATGAGGCTGTCATGTCAAATATCAAATCCCTCTTTGTGACCCGTCTCTACCGTGCCGCCCTGTCCGAACACGCCCCCGCCATCGACGCCGCCGAGATGCAGGCATCGTGCTATTCCATCGCAGGCGATGACGAGGCCGGCCAGAACTGGAGCGAGGACAATGGCTATCCGGGCTATACCTCCTATGCCTCATTAACCGATCTGCCCTGGCGGTTCCCGATCTTTGCGGATCTGGTCAAATCGCTGGATGCCCATGTGGCCGCCTTTGCGCAGGATCTGGAGTTTGATCTGGATGACAAACCCCTCACGCTGGAAGACATCTGGATCAACATACTGCCCGAAGGCGGGACGCACGCCAGCCACATTCACCCGCATTCGGTGATTTCCGGCACCACCTATGTGGCCATGCCGGATGGTGCGTCCTCGCTGAAACTGGAAGACCCGCGTCACGCGATGATGATGGCCGCACCTGCACGCCTAAAGAACGCCCGCGACGAGATGCGCAGCTTTGTCTATCCAAACCCAAAGGTGGGCGAAGTGCTGCTCTGGGAAAGCTGGCTGCGCCACGAAGTGCCGATGAACATGTCCGAGAACGACCGGATTTCAGTGAGCTTTAACTACAGCTGGGGCTAAGGCCGCGACCCACGATCAAAAGGCCCAAAGCCCCCACCCAAAGGGCAGGGGCTTTGTCGTTTCTTGTGAGCGGTGGATTATTCCAGTTCAGACGGGTCTTTGTGTGAAATCTCGGTCCAGTTGTCATCGGCTTTTTCAACGTAGCCGGGGATGTCTTGCACCCATTTTTCCTGAATCTCCTTTGAGATGTTCAGGAACAATTCGCCGTCGACAACCTTCCACTGCTGTGGATCGCCGTCAAATTTGTACCCCATGGCCGCCCCAAAGGCGCAATAGCCGCCATACTGCGGCAGGTAGGCTGCGGGATCAGCCAGAAAGGCCTGCTTGTTTTCTTCGCTGGTAAAACGGTAGGTGGCGTCTTCGTGTACGGCGGTGATGGTCCAGTTGCCTGGGGTGGCTTGGCTTTCGGTGAAATAGGCCACCGGGTCATAGCCTTGCAGCGCCAGACCGGTTGACGACGCGTTGATTTCCACGCCGGCGGCAAGGGCAGATGTGGCGATGGCAGCCGAAAGGGCAACGCCCGAGATCAGGGTTTTAAAAGGGGTCATGTGGTCGTCTTTCCAATTGAGGCCAGTGCAGGTAGGCGCGCACTTTGGCGGTGTCATGTCATTCCGGGCTGTGTGCCTTGGAACAGGTGTAACTTGGCATTAGGAACCAATTGGTACAAATCAATTAGATGTGATATAGGAATGGCTGACCGTTATGCAGGCCCAGATCACCCGGAGAGACCTATGGGACGACCAAGAGAATTTGATGCAGACACAGCGCTGGACGGCGCGATGAATGTGTTTTGGCGGCAAGGCTTCAAGGCCACAAACCTGCCGGATCTGCTGACCGCTATGGGGCTGACGCGCGGCAGCTTTTACAAAGCCTTTGGCGACAAAGAGAGCGTCTATCTGCAGGCTTTGGACCGTTATGATCGCACGACAATTTCAGCTGGGGTTGAGATGCTGGAGACCTGTGAGCTGGACACAGCCAGCGCCTGCCTGTCGCAGCTGTTTGCAGGGGCCAAGGATGCCCGCCGCGGATGTTTTTTGTGCAATGCAATTGTCGAACTGGCCCCGGACCATCCCAAGGTGGCCGACAAGGCCCGCCTTATGACTGACCGTTTGCGCGGTGCCATTCAATCGGTTCTGACGCGCCACGGTATGGCCGCACCGGGCCAGAGCACCGCCGATCTGATCCTGCATCTTTACTTTGGCCATCAGGCGCTTGGCAAAGCGGGCAAATCGCGTGACGATTGGCATGGCCATCTGGCCATGTTGCTGGGCAACGCCGAGGCCTAGCCTACACCGGATGCGCAGGGCGTGTGGCCTGGTGAATTGCGTTGCACCTCGCGCAGTTTGCGCGCATGCAGTCAGCGCAGAGTATGAACCACAAAGGAAGCAGACATGATTGAACGCATAGACACCGGCGAACGCTCGTCCAAAATCGTCAAACACCGCGGCGTGGCCTATATCACCGGCCAGGTGGGCGAAGGCGAGACCATTCAGGAACAGACACGCGAATGCCTGTCGCGTCTGGATGCTTTGCTGATCAAGGCCGGCTCATCCCGCGAACAAATGCTGCGTGCCACGATCTGGCTGTCCGACATGAAGCATTTTGCCGGGCTGAACGAGGTCTGGAACGACTGGGTCCCCACCGGCCACGCCCCTGCACGTGCCTGCGGCGAAGCCAAACTCGCCCGTGACGTGCTGATGGTCGAGATCATCGTGGATGCGGCGTACGACTAGTTCTGGGGCTGAAGGGATGCATTGTCCCATGACCGCTTTGCGGGACAAAACGGACGTTCAATGCTGACGATGGCCGGGCCACTGCGTGGCTGTTAACCGGCTTGGTGCATCACACGGATGTCTGCTTTGGGCTCAAACCAGACGTTGATGGTTATTGCATAAATCTATGCGTGTCCTTTGACAGAGGTGAGGCGTCGGCTCGGATGTTTGGTTCTTGACACTTCACCCTTGCGCCATACCCCCACCTCGCTTATAGAGCGCCCTAACACGTCCCCGGTCCCGCCGGGGATTCGTGTTTTTTGACATTCATCCACCGGGTTTTGAGTGACCCTGGGCCAACCCGATCAAGGGGCTCACCGGTGTATTGAGAAGGAACGTTGGCAATGAACGCCACTGAATTGCGTGATAAAACGCCTGACCAGCTTCGTGAGGACCTGGTCAACCTGAAGAAAGAGCAGTTCAACCTGCGCTTTCAGGCCGCCACTGGTGCGCTGGAAAACCCATCACGGATGAAAATCGTACGTCGCGATGTTGCGCGTGTGATGACCATTCTGAACGAAAAAGCAGCCGGCGAAAAAGCCGCTGCTGGCGAATAAGGAGATCACTGATGCCTAAGCGTATTTTGACCGGCGTTGTGACTTCGAACGCCAACGAACAAACAGTAACCGTCTCTGTCGAGCGTCGCTTTACACACCCGGTTCTGAAAAAGACCATCCGTAAGTCCAAAAAGTACCGGGCGCACGATGAGAAGAACACGTATAACGTGGGTGACCAGGTCCGCATCATCGAATGCGCCCCGCGATCCAAAACAAAACGCTGGGAGATTCTGGAGGCGTAAGCCAAAAGAACCTTTCGGTACGAGAGAAACCATGGGGACAAGGCCAGCTAGAGCCCCCCAAAGGTCAGGAGAAACCATATGATCCAGATGCAGACCAATCTGGATGTTGCTGACAATAGCGGCGCGCGCCGTGTTCAGTGCATCAAGGTCCTGGGTGGGTCCAAGCGGAAATACGCAAGCGTCGGTGACGTGATCGTAGTGTCCGTAAAGGAAGCCATCCCCCGCGGCCGTGTGAAGAAAGGCGACGTGCGTAAAGCCGTTGTTGTTCGCACCGCCAAGGAAATCCGCCGTGAAGACGGAACTGCCATCCGCTTTGACCGTAACGCCGCTGTCATTCTGAACAACTCGAATGAACCTGTCGGCACCCGTATCTTTGGGCCGGTTGTACGCGAACTGCGTGGCAAGAACTTCATGAAAATCATCTCGCTCGCCCCGGAGGTGCTGTAAGATGGCTGCTAAGTTGAAAACCGGTGACAAGGTCATCGTGCTGGCTGGCAAAGACAAGGGCAAAGAGGGCACCATTTCGTCCGTTGACCCCAAAGCCGGCAAAGCAATCGTAGACGGTGTGAACATGGCAATCCGCCACACCCGTCAAAGCCAGACCAGCCAAGGTGGTCGCTTGCCCAAGGCAATGCCGATTGACCTGAGCAACCTGGCTTTTGTTGATGCAAATGGCAAACCCACCCGTGTCGGTTTCAAAATGGACGGCGACAAGAAAGTGCGCTTTGCCAAAACCACGGGGGACGTGATCTGATGCTTGACGCTGACAATTACACACCACGTTTGAAAACCCAGTACCGCGAAGTCATTCGCCCGGCTCTGAAAGAAGAGTTCGGCTACAAAAATGACATGCAGATCCCCGGTCTGGAAAAGATTGTCCTGAACATCGGCTGTGGTGCCGAGGCGGTCAAAGACTCCAAGAAAGCCAAATCGGCCCAGGAAGATTTGTCCACCATCGCAGGCCAACACGCCTTGATGACCATTGCGAAAAACTCAATCGCCGGCTTCCGCGTTCGCGAAGGCATGCCGATGGGCGCAAAAGTCACGCTGCGCGGCGACCGCATGTTCGAATTCCTTGATCGTCTGGTGACCATCGCCATGTCACGTATCGGCGACTTCCGCGGCGTGTCGGGCAAGTCGTTTGACGGCCGTGGCAACTATGCCATGGGCATCAAGGAACATATCGTGTTCCCCGAAATTAACTTCGACAAGGTCGACGAAGTTTGGGGCATGGACATTGTTATCGGAACCACGGCGCAGACCGACGCTGAAGCCAAGGCGCTGTTGAAAGCTTTCAACATGCCCTTCAACAGCTGAGCCGCGGGAGGATTTAGACATGGCTAAAAAAGCAATGATCGAACGCGAGAAGAAGCGTCAGAAGCTGGTGGAAAAATACGCCACCAAGCGCGCTGCTTTGAAAGAGATCATCAACGATGAGAGCAAGCCGATGGAGGATCGCTTTCGCGCCTCTCTGAAGCTGGCGAAACTGCCCCGCAATTCCAGCGCCACACGGTTGCACAACCGCTGTCAGCTGACGGGCCGTCCGCATGCTTACTATCGCAAGTTGAAAATCAGCCGGATCGCCCTGCGTGATCTGGGCTCGGCGGGTCAGTTGCCCGGCGTTGTGAAATCAAGCTGGTAAGGGGGGTATAGATTATGAACGATCCTATCGGCGATATGCTCACCCGTATCCGTAACGCTCAGATGCGCGGCAAGTCCACGGTGCTAACACCTGGATCGAAACTGCGCGCATGGGTTCTGGATGTGCTGGCAGACGAAGGCTATATCCGTGGCTACGAAGGCGTCAAAGGCGCTGACGGTCACCCGGCCCTCGAAATCAGCCTGAAATACTTCGATGGCGAACCTGTCATTCGCGAAATGAAACGGGTCTCAAAACCTGGTCGTCGCGTTTACATGGGCGTCAGTGACATCCCCGTGGTCCGTCAGGGCCTGGGCGTGTCGATTGTGTCAACACCGAAAGGTGTGATGTCGGATGCATCAGCCCGCGCTGCCAATGTTGGCGGCGAGGTTCTGTGCACCGTATTCTAAGGAGGGCAGTGTAATGTCTCGTATCGGCAAACAACCGGTCGCCCTGCCTTCAGGCGTCACGGCAACCCTTTCGGGCCAAACGCTCGAAGTCAAAGGTCCCAAGGACACTCAAAGCTTCACCGCCACGGATGACGTGACGATCACCATCGAAGATGGCCAGATCACCGTTACCCCACGCGGCAAGTCCAAACGTGCCAAGCAGCAATGGGGTATGACCCGTACGGTCATCGCCAACCTGGTGCACGGCACGTCTGAGCTGTTCAAAAAAGAGCTGGAAATCCGCGGCGTTGGCTACCGGGCTCAGATGCAGGGCAATGTCCTGAAGCTGAACCTGGGTCTGTCCCACGATGTTGATTTTGAAGTACCTACTGGAGTGACTGTCACGGCCCCCAAACCCACGGAACTGATCGTGGAAGGCCATGACAAGCAACTCGTCGGTCAGGTTGCGGCCAATATCCGCGACTGGCGTCGTCCCGAGCCCTACAAAGGCAAAGGCATTCGCTACAAAGACGAGTATATCTTCCAGAAGGAAGGCAAGAAGAAGTAAGGACGCGATAAAATGGCAAATAGCAAAAGAACACTGTTCCTTAAGCGCCGCCTGCGCGTTCGGAACAAACTTCGTAAGGTCAATGCAGGGCGGGCTCGCCTGTCTGTGCACCGGTCATCCAAGAACATCAGCGTTCAGTTGATCGATGATGTGAACGGCGTGACTTTGGCCTCGGCCTCGACCATGGAAAAGGCTCTGGCCACTGGCAAGAACGACGTGGATGCCGCCTCTAAAGTGGGGTCAGCCATCGCTGAGCGCGCCAAAAAGGCCGGTGTCTCCGAGGCATATTTCGACCGTGGGGGTTTTCTCTTCCACGGCCGTATCAAAGCCCTGGCCGATGCCGCCCGTGAGGGTGGTCTGAAGATCTAACAGCAGATGGCCCGGGGCAATCCGGGCCTTCTCGATGATCCGGGGGCCAGCAGGCTCACTGGGATTGAACACAAAGGGCACATCGCCCAGCAGATAAAGGACGCCAACAATGGCAAGAGATGACAACCGCCGTGGAGGTCGCGATCGCGACGAAACGCCGGAATTCGCAGACCGCTTGGTTGCAATCAACCGCGTGTCGAAAACCGTAAAAGGCGGCAAGCGCTTTGGCTTTGCAGCTCTCGTTGTTGTGGGTGACCAAAAAGGTCGCGTCGGCTTCGGCAAGGGTAAAGCCAAAGAAGTACCCGAGGCCATTCGCAAGGCGACCGAGCAAGCCAAACGTCAGATGGTCCGCGTACCTCTGCGTGAAGGCCGCACGCTGCACCACGACATCGAAGGCCGTCACGGCGCCGGTAAAGTGGTCATGCGCACCGCGCCAACCGGTACCGGTATCATCGCCGGTGGTCCGATGCGTGCCGTGTTTGAAATGCTGGGTGTTCAGGACGTTGTTGCCAAATCCATCGGCAGCCAGAACCCCTACAACATGATCCGTGCAACCATCAACGGCCTGACCAAAGAGTCGAGCCCTCGTATGGTCGCACAGCGCCGTGGCAAGAAGGTTGGTGACATCTTGAAAAAAGATGAAGCCCCGGCTGCCGCTGCGGATGCAGACGCGTAAGGAGACCTGAGAGATGGCTAAAACAATCGTTGTCCGTCAGATCGGCTCGCCGATCCGTCGCCCCGCCAAACAGCGTGCTACGCTGGTCGGCCTGGGCCTGAACAAAATGCACAAAACGCGCGAGCTGGAAGATACACCTGCCGTGCGTGGCATGATCAACAAAATCCCCCACATGGTGGAAATCGTTGAGGAAAAGGGCTGAGCAACCGCTCACCCGTCCCGGACCTGATCTGGACCCTCTAAGATAAAAACACCCCGGTCAGACATGGCCGGGGTGTTTTTCTGTTCGCACCTGATCAAT
>JBGCEW010000049.1:0-15192 GCA_045106595.1 Roseovarius sp.
ACCAGAATACGCGCCTCAAAGCTGCCTTGGGTGGCGTTGTACTGAATGTCGCTGTCACGTGGTGCGTTGATGTGCATGGTGCCTGCTCCTGTGTGTGGCCCGTGTGTGTCAGGCTCTTTCGCTATGGGTGTCAGCTAAGCAGCTGACTGATGCGTTTAAACGGGGAATCGATGCTGCGGATTCCCACCTTGGGTCACATTGCCCGTAAAAAGGGCAGGCGATCTGAATGCTCAGACGCGCCTGCCCAGGTGGGGACATCAGGGACAGGTGTGGGTCAGGCCGCGTGCTGCGGGCGATGATCCAACGCGCTGTCGATGGAGATTGCCGGGAAGTGCAGGTGCAGGCCCTTATTGGGAGAGGTATGCACCTTGCGGGCTTTTTCGGTCAGGCCACGCGCGATCATGGCGAATTCCGCCGTGACAGGGGCATTGATATGGACCGGATACACAAAGATTTCGCGACCTTCCTGAATGGTCACTTTGGTCTCAAAACACTCGAACTCGGCATTGTAGTGAATGTCGGTCAGTTGAAGCTTGTTAATCTGCATTGCCTTGATCCTTCTGCTCGGCCTCTCGTTCGGGGCCTGTGGATAACTATGTGGATAGATTGTGCGTTTCCTTGCGTTATCAACGGGTAACGTCCGAAAAACTTTCTCATCGGCGGAAAATCACCCAAATTGCACCTTTTGTGACGGTAAACCCCTTGAATATCACAGTTTTGTGACCATTTCGGGTGTAAGGTTCCTGACCGGGGCATGCCTAATATTGGGTGCTGCGACAGGGTAACGCTTATAAAAAGGAGACGAGCGATGGACTTTGAAAAGTTCACCGAGCGGTCGCGCGGCTTTATTCAGGCTGCCCAGACGATCGCCATGCGGGAAAGCCACCAAAAACTGGCGCCCGAACACATTCTGAAGGCATTGATGGACGACGATCAGGGGCTGGCCAGCAACCTGATCAAACGCGCAGGCGGTGATCCGGCACGCGTGGTTCAGGCGCTGGACCTGGCGATGGGCAAAATCCCGCAGGTCACAGGCGATGCCGGGCAAGTCTATATGGACACCAAGACCGGCAAGGTGCTGGCCGAAGCCGAGGCGATGGCCAAGAAAGCCGGTGACAGTTTTGTGCCGGTTGAGCGGTTCCTGACGGCCCTGGCTGTGGTTAAAAGCCCCGCACAGGATGCTTTGGATCAGGGTGGCGTAAACGCGCAATCGCTGAATGCCGCGATCAATGACATTCGCAAGGGTCGCACGGCCGATAGCGCCAGTGCCGAAGACAGCTATGAAGCGCTGGAGAAATACGCGCAGGATCTGACCAAGGCGGCTGAGGAGGGCAAGATTGACCCGATCATCGGCCGGGACGATGAAATTCGCCGCGCCATGCAGGTGCTGAGCCGCCGAACCAAGAACAACCCCGTTCTGATTGGTGAACCGGGCGTGGGTAAAACCGCGATTGCCGAGGGGCTGGCCTTGCGCATCATCAACGGTGACGTTCCCGAAAGCCTGCAACGCAAGCGGCTGTTGTCTTTGGACATGGGCGCGCTGATTGCGGGTGCCAAATACCGTGGCGAGTTTGAAGAACGCCTGAAGGCGGTTTTGAACGAGGTCACATCGGCAGCCGGTGAAATCATCCTGTTCATCGACGAGATGCACACGCTGATTGGCGCGGGCAAGGGCGATGGTGCCATGGATGCCGCGAACCTGATCAAACCTGCCTTGGCGCGGGGTGAGCTGCACTGTGTGGGTGCCACCACGCTGGACGAATACCGCAAACATGTTGAGAAAGACGCGGCTCTGGCCCGGCGGTTCCAGCCGATTGTGGTTGAGGAACCCACGGTTGAGGACACGATCAGGGTTCTGCGCGGCATCAAGGAAAAGTACGAACTGCACCACGGTGTGCGGATTTCCGACAGTGCTTTGGTGACTGCGGCCACGCTAAGCCATCGCTACATTACGGATCGGTTCCTGCCCGACAAGGCGATTGACCTGATGGACGAAGCGGCCAGCCGTTTGCGCATGGAAGTGGACAGCAAACCCGAGGAATTGGACGCGCTGGACCGTGACATCATGCAAAAGCAGATCGAAGCGGAAGCCTTGAAGAAGGAAGACGATGCGGCGTCCAAGGATCGCTTGGACAATCTGGAGAAAGAGCTGTCGGACTTGCAGGAGAAATCCAGCGAGCTGACCGCCCAGTGGCAATCTGAGCGCGACAAGCTGGCCGGTGCCCGTGATCTGAAAGAACAGCTGGACCGCGCGCGGATCGAGTTGGACAACGCCAAGCGTGAGGGCAATCTGGCCAAGGCCGGAGAGCTGTCCTACGGCGTGATCCCCGGACTTGAGAAGCAATTGGCCGAGGCGGAAACAGCCGAAGAAAACGGTGTGATGGTCGAAGAGGCTGTGCGCCCTGAGCAGATCGCGCAGGTTGTGGAACGCTGGACAGGTATTCCGACCGCCAAGATGCTGGAAGGCGAGCGCGAGAAACTGCTGAGCATGGAAGATGGGCTGCACAAGCGCGTCATCGGTCAGAATGCGGCTGTGAAGGCTGTGTCGAACGCGGTGCGCCGCGCACGCGCTGGGCTGAACGATGAAAACCGTCCGCTGGGTTCGTTCCTGTTTCTTGGGCCAACCGGCGTGGGGAAAACCGAGCTGACCAAGGCCGTGGCCGAGTTCATGTTCGACGATGACAGCGCGATGGTGCGCATTGATATGTCGGAGTTCATGGAGAAACATTCGGTTGCGCGTCTGATCGGTGCCCCTCCGGGCTATGTTGGCTATGACGAAGGCGGAGTGCTTACTGAAGCCGTGCGTCGGCGGCCCTATCAGGTGATCCTGTTTGACGAGGTCGAAAAGGCGCACCCTGAGGTGTTCAACGTGTTGTTGCAGGTTCTCGATGACGGGGTGCTGACCGATGGGCAGGGCCGTACGGTGGACTTCAAGCAGACGCTGATCATTCTGACGTCAAACCTGGGGTCTCAGGCGCTGAGCCAACTGCCCGAAGGATCAGATGCTAACGACGCTAAGCGTGATGTGATGGACGCCGTGAAGTCGCACTTTAGGCCCGAGTTCCTGAACCGGTTGGATGAGATCGTGATCTTTGATCGTTTGATCCGCGAGCAGATGGACGGGATTGTTGATATCCAGATGGCGCGTTTGCTGAAACGGCTGGCGTCACGCAAGATCACCTTGCAGCTGGATGATGACGCCCGCAAATGGCTGGCCGATGAGGGGTATGATCCGGTGTATGGCGCGCGTCCGCTCAAACGGGTGATCCAGAAGGCCTTGCAGGATCCGCTGGCCGAAGGGCTGCTGGCGGGTGAAATCCTGGATGGGTCTACTGTGGTGGTCAGCGCGGGCCCCGATGGGTTGATCATTGGCGGCCGGGTTGGATCAACCAAGCAACAACCACCCGAAGATGCCGTGGTGCATTAAGCGATATGAAACGCCCCGTGGAGACGATCTGCGGGGCGTTTTTATGGAACAGCCTTTGTTCAAGTCACCATGCCGGTTAACAGGCCTGAAAGGCCCCGGCCATCGTCAGCCCCTGCCTTGGGCTGGCGATTGTCTTATGGTTGGTGCTTCATTCATTCTGTGGATGTTCTTGGCAGGCATAAACTGCTTTTGAAGAACCGTAGGGTCGCCATCCCAGGGGCTGACGATGGCCGGGGCCACCACAACCGTTGCCTGATTGTCCTTAATTTAGAAACAATCAATCCTATTCTTATAGCACTGTTGCGATGCTCTTAATCCCACGGCTATAAAGAAGGTGAGGACAACAGGCAGGTTTCTCCACCGTAGTTTTGGTGTTTCAACAACAAAAACAAAAGTTTGATCGATGGCAGAGCAGGGTGACACCCCCGAAGAAGACGGCACAGGCGTTCCGCGCTGGTTTGAAGAATTGCGACCGGGTGGCGAAGGTCTGGGGTTTATCGAAAAAAACCTGCGTCATTCGCTATTGTTCGTCAAACGCCCCTCAACCCGGTTGCTGGTGACATTCGATAACCTGTCGAACGTGAATGACGACAGTGTCGAGCGCGAGCCGTGGGCCTTCAAGTTTGCCCAGGACAACGGGTTGTCGCATCTGGGTGTTCTGGCCCACGTCAGTGATTGGTACCGCGACGGTGATCTGATTGACCGGTTCAAACGTCTGGTGGCCGATGGGTTTTTTGACAATTACGAACGTGTGGTGTTCGCAGGCGTATCGATGGGCGGCTATGCGGCGATTGCCTTTGGGTCGCTTGTGCCCGGCGCGCATGTGATTTCCATCAATCCGCAAAGCACGCTGAACCCCGATCTGGTGCCGTGGGAAACCCGCTATGAAAACGGGCGTCGTCAGGATTGGACGTTGCCATTGTCGGATGCCGCCGCGCTGACGGACAAAATGGAACGGGTGAACATCTTTTATGATCCCTATCACGAACTGGACCAGCAACATCTGGACCGGTTCAGTGGGGACAATGTGCGCGTGTTCAACTGCTGGTTCTCGGCGCATAAAACGGCTGTTTTCCTGCGCAAGATCGAGGCGCTGAAACCGGTGATGCAGCATTGCATCTTTGACGAGCTGACCAAGCCAATCTTTTACAAACTGTACCGTAACCGCCGCAATGTGCCGTGGTATCGCGGGGCCGTGGCGGGGTATTTCACCAATACAAACCGGCCCGAAACAGCCGATCATTTCAGCCAGGTGTTTCGCGCCCGCCTGCGCAAGAAACAAAAAGCCGAGGCCGCAGCTGCGGCCAAAGCCGAGCCAGTCGCCAAACCTGCCAAGCCTGCTGCGGCCGCCAAACAGAGCGAAGACGCACAGATCGAAGCGGCAATGGCCGAAGCCAAAGCCGCCGCTGAAAAGGCAGGCAAACCCTTTATGCCGGGCAAGGCATTGCGCGCGATCAAGGAAAAGAACAAGCCACCGCATAATTGCAAAATCATTGCTCCAACCGGTGTAGGTGGCACGGCCCCCAAGACCGCTGATGCCAAGGACACAGGCAGCCGGGTGATTGTCACCACGATGAAGAACGAAGGCCCGTTCATGCTGGAATGGGTGGCGTTCAACCGGGCGATCGGCTTTACCGATTTTCTGATTTACACCAATGATTGTGACGATGGCACAGATCACATTGCCATTCGCCTGCAAGAACTGGGCATGGCCCAGCATCGCAACAACAAGTTTCACAAAGGCGGCAGCCCGCAACGCGTGGCGCTGCGCAGTGCACTGAAAGAACCGCTGTTCAAAAATGCCGAATGGTTGATTTGTGCGGATTGCGATGAGTTTCTGAACATCCGTGTGGGTGAGGGACATCTGAACGATCTCTTCGCCGCTGTGGGGGATGCTGATGCAATTTCCCTGTGCTGGCGGCTGTTTGGCAACAGCGGCCATGTTGAATACACCGAAGATCCGATCATCGAACGGTTTGATCGCTGCACCGAAGAATTCGTGTTCCCGCATTTCCGGGCGCTGGGCATGAAGACGCTCGTGCGTCAGAATGATAAACTGCAACGTATGCGCATTCACCGCCCTGGCTTTCATCTGGACCGCGGCGATATCAAATGGGTTGATGCCGGCGGACAACCGATGCCCGATCAATATCTGGACGGCGGATGGAAGGCTTACAAAGGCTTCAAGCATGATTACGCGCGGCTGCATCACTATGCCGTGCGCTCGGTCGAGAGCTTTCTGGTCAAGCGCGACCGTGGCCGCACCAACCATGTGAACGACGACCAAGGTGTTGATTACTGGTCGACGATGAATTTCAACATGGCGCAGGACACATCGATCAAACGGCATCTGCCTGCCATGAAGGCCGAGATGGCCAAATTGCTGGAAGACCCTGAGCTGGCAAAACTGCACCGCACGGCCTGTGATTGGCACCGTGCCCGGATCAAGGATCTGCTGGGGCGTGATGGCTGGCCTGCCTTCCGCGATCAGATCACCGAGATTAACAAAGCCCCCGAGCTGGAAGAGAACTGACGCGCCATGGCCAAGGATGAGCCTTATGTCGTCGTCCATGGCGGCGTGCATAAAACCGCGTCCAGTGCGGTGCAGGCGGTTCTCAAACGCAATCAGGGCAAGCTGCTGAAGCAGGATGTGCGCTATATCCACCACCGCAAAGCACGGCTGGAATATACCAACCCTGTGCAGCTGAACGGCTATTTGCGGCTGGGGCTGGATTTCAAACCGAACATCACAGATGAGCAGCTGAAAGACATGGTTGCCGCATTCTGGGCGCAGGTTGAGGCCCAGCCCGGTGAGCGGGTGATCTTGTCGGATGAAAACATGCCGGGCCATTCGGGCCACTGCGTACGGCGCGGGCGGCTGTATTGGCGGCGCACCACGCTGATCCCGGCCTTCGCGGATAACATCCCATACCCTGTCCGCGAAGTGCACATCGCCCTGCGCAACTATGCGGATTTCTTTGCATCCACCTATGTGGAATTCCTGCGCTCGGCCACGGGCGAGCGGCTGTTTCATGAAAACCAGATGAAACGCAACGTGCTGTCGGAAATGGAAAGCTGGACCAAGTTCCTTGAGGAGGTGCAGGAGGCATACCCGCAGGCCCGTCTGCATGTTTGGCGTTTTGAGGATTTCAAACCGCTTTTCCCCCGGATTGTTGAGGGGATTTCAGGCAATGTGGTGCCACATGCAGATATGGCTGTGCCGAAACGCAAACGGGGCAGGCCCTCGGCGTCGCATAAGGCGGTGCAGGTCATGCTGGAGGAGATTGAGCGGTTTGGCGGGGATCATGCGTTGGCACGACGCGTGGAAATTCAGGAGGAGTATCCGCGCGGGCCGAAATATCCGGGCTATGATCCGTGGTCTCAGGCCGAGCGTGATCACCTGACCCGGCTCTATGATCGTGATGTTGCGGAAATACGACGCCGACTGGATGTCACCTATCTGGAGCCGGACGCATGATACGCCAAGATTGCACTAAAACCGCCCTCAGGGTAGCATCCCGACAAAACAAGCGCACAAAGCGCGGATTGAGGCAAATCGGAACCGTGCAGAGCGGTCCGTTCGGAGCGACAGTAGAATGAGTAAACCCTATCACATCGCCATGCTGTGGGTCGAAGGCCCGCTGAGTTATGTTGAACAGCTGTGTGTGCAGAGCTTTCTGGACAACGGCCACGACGTGACCATGTATCACTACGGCGAGGTCACGAATGTACCCAAAGGCGCCACGATGGTGCATGGCCGTGAAATTCTGGATCGCGATCAGTTTATCGCACATGGCAAGACGGGCAGCATGGCGTTGTTCTCGGACGTGTTTCGCTATCACATGCTGACCAAGCTGGATCATACGATCTGGGCCGACACAGACGCCTATTGCATGCGGCCCTTCACCTCGAAGACGGGGCATTTCTTTGGGTGGGAAAGTGATCACCACATCAACGGCGGCGTTCTGGGATTGCCGAAGGACAGTGAGGCTTTGGCCGGACTGTTAGAAATGACCGAAGATGAGCACGGCATTCCGTTTTGGTACGGCGAAGGGGCCCGCGCCAAGATCGCAATCCGCGCTGCAGCTGGCAAAAAGATGCATGTCAGTGAATTGCCCTGGGGTGTGTGGGGACCACATGCGGTGACCGCGTATCTGCGCAAAACCGGCGAAGAGAAATACGCCTTCCCCCAAGAGGTGCTGTACCCTGTGCCGTATGCGCACCGCCGTTTCATGGTCAAGGGATCGACCCGCGCCAAGGCCGAGAAGTTCATCACCGATAAAACCCTGTCGGTGCATTTATATGGCCGTCGCATTCGCGCGTTTCTGGCCAGCCGGCCGGGTGGGATGCCGGATGAAGGGGGATTCTTTGAGGCGTTGCTGGAGAAACACAAGATCGACCCTCGCGCCGCACCTATCCCTGAAAAGAAACCCGTTCCCGCAGATGCGGAAGACTAAGAGGTCAGAGCAGAAAAGATGAACATGATGGCAAACAAATCCGAAAACCTGACCGACCTTGCTGACCGCTTTGGATCAGACAAAGGCACGATGAAGCACCGCTACACCGAGCTGTATCATATGCTGTTCAATCCCTATCGCAGCCGCAAGGTGACGTTCCTTGAGATGGGTCTGCTGATTGGCGGGCCTGAACATGGCATTGACGCGGATCGCAAGACCGAAGATTGCCCATCGATCCGCATGTGGCTGGAGTATTTCCCCAAGGCGCATATTCATGGCCTCGATGTGTCAGATTTCTCGTGGTTCAAACATGACCGGTTCACGTTTCACCGCTGCGATATGGATGACCGTTCGGCGATTGCCAAAACGATGGACAACATGACGCCCAAGCCGGATATCGTGCTGGATGACGCCAGCCACGCCAGCCACCACCAGCAAAACGCGTTCCTTGAGATTTTCCCACGTTTGCCGTCGGGGGGGCTTTATGTGATCGAGGACCTGCGCTGGCAGCCCAAGACCTATGAACAAAAGGGCATCACCAAAACGGCCGCCTTGTTCCGCAGTTTCCTGGATGATCGCAAGTTCAGCCATTCTGACCCGGCAATTGCCGATCAGTTCAACGCGCTTCTGCCCGAGATTTCGGGCTGTATCGTAGAACCTGTGCGTTATCAAAAAGCGCGGCGTGATCAGGTGGCAGTGATCCACAAGCGCTAGGCTTTATTCCACAATGATAACCTGACCTGTGCCAGCGCCTTCAACCGCTTTGGCATAGGCCAGCCCGACGCGCGCGGATGACACCGGCACATGACCGGCAAACCAATCGCCGTAGCGCGGCACCGAGACCTCCAACAAACCGGGGCTGACCACATTGATGCGCTGGCGATGCGGCATTTCAATTGCGGCCCCTTTGACGAACCCGGCCAAAGCGCCGTTGGCTGTGGCAGCGCCCGTGCCCATCGCGATCGGATCACGGTCCAGCACACCGCTGGTCAGGGTAAACGATCCGGTGGGCGAGACGTGATCAAACCCCGCCAGCACCAGATTGATTTGTCCCATCACCTTGTCGTTCAGACCCTGCATCATTTGATCGGGGCTCATGTCGGGCAGGGCGCCGAAATGCACATTGCCAGCACAGCAGACCACCGCATCAACGGGCCCCAGCTGATCATACATCGCGGTGACCGAGGACATATCGGCAATATTCACCGTCATGTCCGCGCTTGTGCGCCCGGCACAGATCACTTTGTGACGTTGGCCGAGTTCTGCATGGGCGGCTTGGCCGATATCACCCGAGGCTCCGATCAGAAGAATGCGCATGTTTGTCCCCTTCGATGTCTGAATAGCGCTGCAACTTATAGGCCAGCAGATCGGCGCAGCGATCCAGATCCGTGCGCCGTTCTTCCAGCGTGTTGCGATGTGCCAACAAAATGGCACGCCGATCCGGGATCGTGGCATCACCCTGCGCATAAGCCTGCGCAAAACGTTGCATGGTTTTCATCGCCATCCCTGTGTCGCGCAGGGACGCAAGCAGCCTAAGCCATTCGATGGTTTCAGGTGTGAATACCCGCGTGCCACCGCTGTCACGGTTCACTCTGGGCACAAGGCCTGTGCGTTCGTAATAGCGGATGGTGTCAATGCTCAAACCGGTTTGCGCGGCGGCGTCTGATATTCTCATCTGGGCCTCTGACAGCTGCGTGTTCAAAGACCTTAACGGACTGGAGTGACTTCAGATCAAGTGATTTGTTTGCCCGTACCGTCAAACGAAAACGGCCCCCGCACGTGCGAGGGCCGTTCCGCATGAATGAACCAAGGCTTACTTGGGCAGGATCACGGCATCGATGACGTGGATCACGCCGTTTGATGCTTCGACGTCGGCGGTCACAACGTTGGCACCATCCACGGTCACGCCGCCTTCGGTCATGATGGTGACTTTGCCGCCCTGGGCGGTTTCGGCCATCATGTTGTTGGTCAGATCACCTGACATGACTTTGCCCGGGACCACGTGATAAGTCAGCACGGCGGCCAGCTGGTCCTTGTTTTCGGGCTTCAGCAGGTCATCTACTGTGCCTTCGGGCAGCGCGGCAAATGCCTCATCTGTCGGTGCGAAGACTGTGAATGGACCGTCGCCTTTCAGCGTGTCCACCAGACCGGCGGCTTGCACGGCGGCAACCAATGTGCCGAAGCTGCCTGCTTCTACGGCTGTGTCGACGATGTCTTTTTTGTCCATAGCCAAAGCGGGGCCTGCCATCAGGGTGGCGGTGGTCAGTGCGATGAAAGTTCTGCGAAACATGTGGTGTCTCCTTACGTTAAAATGTTCAACGCCGAGTGGCATTGTGAGGAGAGATACGAGGTAGCATGCGTTTGGATCACCGGGGATTTTTGCCACCTGTGTTTGACGTCATCGCGGCCCGCCCTAAGCCTGGCCGTTATTCGATTTCCAATAAAAAATATGTGAAGATTCACCTGCATCTTTTATGTGATCCGCGGCTTAGTGCTTGTGAGACACGAGACAGCGCACAATAGTAATGGCAACGGTTTGCCCCCAAAGGATACCCGCTATGGAATTTGCAATGAGTGCCCTAACCTTCATGGTGGTCTTGTTTGTGTTGGTGATTGGTCTGGTCGCGCTTGCGGCGCTCGTGATGTTTTTCATCGACAAAACCCAGACTGGAGATGCGATCCGGCGCAACTATCCTGTCATTGGGCGGTTCCGGCATATTTTTTCCACGTTGGGTGAAT
Organism: Roseovarius sp.; assembly: GCA_045106595.1. Classification (GTDB taxonomy): domain Bacteria; phylum Pseudomonadota; class Alphaproteobacteria; order Rhodobacterales; family Rhodobacteraceae; genus Roseovarius. Next base: position 10,624 of record JBGCEW010000049.1, read on the forward strand.
TCTTCCGGCAGTACTTTTTTGCGATGGACCGCGAAGAGATGCCGTTTAACCGGGCGCAACGTGAATGGGTCAAGCATTCCGCAGCCGGGCACAGCAGCACGGTGGCGTTTGGCTCGACCCGCAGTCTGACGGTGCCGGGCACGCCGATCTTTGTACCGGCTGCGTTTCCCCCACTGGATGATCAGTTCGCCAGCACTGATCCGATGCTGATCGGGCCACATGCCAAAACGCCTTATACTGCGCCGTCGATCTTTAATATTTCCGGGATGAGCTTTGGTGCCATTTCCAAGCCGGCGGTTCAGGCGCTGAGCAAGGGTGCGGCCAAGGCGGGCGTCTGGCTGAACACAGGCGAGGGCGGGCTGTCGCCGCACCATTTGTCGGGTGGGTGCGATATCGTGTTTCAGATGGGCACTGCCAAATACGGTGTGCGCGACGCCGATGGCAACCTGAGTGACGCCAAGCTGCAAGAGGTCGCGGCACATGACACCGTGCGCATGTTCGAGGTGAAGCTGGCGCAAGGCGCCAAACCCGGCAAGGGCGGTATTCTGCCCGGCTCAAAAGTGACGGCTGAGATTGCCAAGATCCGAGGCATTCGGGAAGGGCAGGACAGTATATCGCCCAACCGCCACCCCGAGGCCGGTGATTTTGACGGGCTCTTGGATATGATCCACCGTATCCGCCAGGTGACGGGCAAACCTGTGGGCATCAAAACGGTCATCGGCTCGGCCGAGGCGTGGGCCCCGTTTTTTGAGACCATCATAAAGAGAGGCACCGAAAGCGCGCCTGACTTTATCACTGTGGATGGTGGCGAAGGCGGAACCGGCGCGGCCCCCATGCCACTGATGGACCTTGTCGGTCTGCCCATTCGTGATGCGCTGACCCAAGTGGTGGATTTGCGTGACGCGCATGGGTTGAAAGACCGCATGCGCATCATCGCCTCGGGCAAGCTGGTCAATCCCGGTGATGTGGCCTGGGCGATTTGTGCCGGTGCTGATTTTGTCACTTCGGCTCGGGGCTTCATGTTTAGCCTCGGCTGCATTCAGGCCCTGAAGTGTAACAAGAACACCTGCCCCACCGGGATCACCACCCATGATGCGCGCCTGCAAGAGGGGCTGGTGGTCGAGGACAAATTCGCCCGCGTTGCCCATTACGCCAAATCGGTGATCAAAGAGGTCGAGACCATTGCTCATTCGGTTGGTGTTGCCGAGCCGCGTCAGATGCGGCGGCGTCACGTGCGGATTGTGCAGGCCGATGGGCGCTCGGTGCCGTTAAACCAGTACAGCCCCAGTGTGCAAATCAATGAGGCGGCGCAGTAGATATGTCCAAACCTGAAAATGGCGGCCAGCTTGCGGCGGTATTGTTTGATTGTGACGGGGTTCTGGTGGACAGCGAGGTGCTGACCAACCAATTGATCCGCGATGATCTGGCCGATCACGGGCTGGAGCTGAGCCTTGAGCAAACGATGGATCACTTTGTGGGGTCCACCATGTGGGGGGTCGCGGAAAAGGCTGTCGGGATGGGGGCCACGCTGCCTGACGATTGGATCCCTACGTTTTACGCCAAGATGTATGATGTCATGGCCGACAAGGTTGAGGCGGTTCCGGGGGCGGCTGATCTGTTGGATCGACTGATTGACGTGGGCATTCAGGTGGCAGTTGGGTCAAACGGGCCGGTGTCCAAAATGGATATCACCCTGAACAAGACCGATCTGATGAGCCGCGTGTCCCCGCATGTCTATTCAGCGCAGGATCTGGCCAATCCCAAACCTGCGCCCGATGTCTATCTGCATGCCGCTGAAAGGCTGGGTGTGTCGCCCGAAGTATGCATTGTGGTCGAGGACAGTGTATCCGGCGCCAAGGCGGCTGTTGCGGCGGGCATGCGCTGCATTGGGTTTGCCGCGATAGGCCAGCAGGCCGAGCTGGCACCCCATTGCATTTTCACCGTCCGTTCGATGCAAGAGCTGGGGGAAAGGCTGGGCGTTTAAGGCCCGATTGTTACAGTCGTCAAAACTGATCGTGAGACGAGTTGTTTTGCCTGCCCCCATGCGTCACCTTTATGCAGAGCCAAAGGGAACGCGTAGTAGAGGGAGCCACACATGGCCTATCGCTGGAAGAACAACCTGAAAGACCGTGACGTTACAGACGAAGGCCTGTGGCTGAACCGCCGCCAGGTGATTGCCGGCGCTGGCGCTGGTCTGGGGTTGGCTGCTGTGGGCACACCCTCACATGCGATGGCGCTGGAGCCGAATGCCTGGGAAGATATCACCAGCTACAACAACTATTATGAGTTTGGCACCGGCAAGGAAGACCCCGCCGCTAATGCCCATACGCTGACCACCGTGCCGTGGACGGTCAAGATTGATGGGCTGGTGGACAAGCCCGGCGACTACGCGCTTGAAGATATCATGTCGAAGATGACCATCGAGGAACGCATCTATCGGTTCCGCTGTGTCGAGGCCTGGTCGATGGTTGTGCCGTGGAACGGGTTTGAGCTGGCTGATTTGCTGGACATGGTCGGTGTGCAATCGGGGGCCAAGTACGTGGCCTTTGAAACCGCCAACCGCCCGGATGAAATGCCCGGTCTGCGCTATCCGACGTTAGACTGGCCCTATGTTGAGGGTCTGCGCCTTGATGAGGCCGTGCATCCGCTGACCATGATGGCCACGGGCATCTACGGCAAAACCATCCCCAATCAGAACGGCGCGCCGATGCGTTTGGTGGTGCCGTGGAAGTATGGCTTCAAGTCGATCAAATCTATCGTACGGATCACCCTGACCGAGGACGAGCCGCCCACCAGCTGGAACAAGGCGAATGCACGCGAATACGGCTTCTATAGTAATGTGAACCCCGACGTGTCGCATCCGCGCTGGTCTCAGGCGTCTGAACGGGTGATCGGATCGGGCCTTTTTGCCAAACGTCAGGATACGCTGATGTTCAACGGCTACGAAGACGATGTTGCCAGCCTTTACGAAGGCATGGACCTCAGCAAGTTCTACTGACACGTCCAATGAGCGTGATCACCGACCCTGTTAATCGCGCTGCGCGGGCTTTGCCTGCGTGGCCGATCTATGTGGGCACGGTGGGCTATGCGGCCTGGCTGTTTTATCTGGGCATCACCGGGGGGCTTGGTGTTGATCCGGTCAAAGCGCTGGAGCACGCTTATGGCGAGGCGGGGCTTTATATGTTGATCGCCGGACTGGTGATCACGCCCTTGCGCAAACATGCCGGGATCAACCTGTTGAAATACCGCCGGGCGATCGGCGTGTCGTGTTTCCTGCTGATCTTCTTTCACTTGCTGGTCTGGGCCGTGCTGGATGTGCAGCGTCTTGACCGGGTTTGGGCCGATATTGTGAAGCGTCCGTATATAACGGTTGGGATGGCCGCGTTTCTTTTGATGCTGCCTCTGGCTGTGACATCGAACAATTGGTCGGTGCGGCGGCTGGGACCGGTTTGGCGGAAACTGCACAAGCTGGTCTATCCGGCGGCCATTCTGGGGGCGGTGCATTACGTGATGCTGGTCAAAGGCATCCAATTCCGCCCGATGGTGTTTCTGGCGGTCGTATTGATTCTGCTGGCCCTGCGATATCGGCCCCGAAAAACAGCCTGAGAGCGGTTTAGTCCGACCAAATCCGGGAATCTTCCGAGTCGGCACAAAGAATCTGACCCTGATTCACGAGAATCCCGGTCCGACTCTGGGGTGAATCTGCTGAATCTGTGTGGATAAGTCGATTTAAGGGGTAAATTGATACCTTACGCCCTTTGGTTCGCCCTGCAGACTTTAGACCATCCGGAAAAATTACATGCGTAAACCACTATTTTTATGAGGAAATTCAGGTTTTTGAAAAAAAGATGAGGTTTCTCAAAAAAAGGGGTTGCGGGTATCAGCATCAAACCGTAAATACCCCCTCACCGGCGGCGCAGAGATGCACCAACGGGGCGCCAGACGGGCCACACGGCAACGAGGCGGAACAAAATTTGAGAGATACATGAGGCAGGGCGCGCCAAAGAGTAAAGGGCGCATCCAGTCGATTTTGTCTCTCACGCTCTTTGAAATTGATAGTATCTGAAGAGATATGTGGGCGGTTTGGTTCAGTTCGATGGATCAACACCTGTATATCAAACTACCTAGATGATGGCTTCGGCCAAAGTCGATAATGGATAGTCAGCTTCACTGTTTGGACGGCTTTCGGTTTCTGATGAAACCTGAAGCACAACAAACAGAGACAGTTCCAACCATAGCCGGTTGGAATTGATGTGCAGAGGTTCGAACGTCAAGGATAAGCTGGTAACAGCTTTTCAACTTGAGAGTTTGATCCTGGCTCAGAACGAACGCTGGCGGCACGCCTAACACATGCAAGTCGAGCGCAGTCCTTCGGGACCGAGCGGCGGACGGGTTAGTAACGCGTGGGAACATACCCTTCTCTAAGGAATAGCCACTGGAAACGGTGAGTAATACCTTATACGCCCTTCGGGGGAAAGATTTATCGGAGATGGATTGGCCCGCGTTAGATTAGATAGTTGGTGGGGTAACGGCCTACCAAGTCTACGATCTATAGCTGGTTTTAGAGGA
>JBGCEW010000005.1:0-90157 GCA_045106595.1 Roseovarius sp.
CCGTTTTCATAGGTCAGGGAAATCTGCGACACCGGGCCGGGCAAATTGACCGTGATGTCATTGGCCGTGGTCCCGGCCGAGTTGATCGACACGGTACCATCGGGATTGGTGGTGATGAATTCGTCCTGCACATTGCCCAACGCGGCAATCACATCTGCCGCAGGGATCAGAACGCCGTTTTCGTCATAGGCGGCAATGGTCCAGAAATCATCCAAATTTGGTTCCTGGCCGTTGACGTGCTCGATCGCAAAGCTCAGGTTTTCAACCGGGTTCGAAAAGCTGTAGTCAGCGGTAACGGGCTGGTCCACAAAGGCCGCCCCAAAGTCCGACACACCGGTGCCATTCGCGGTGGCATCCCATGAGTTGGCTGTGAACGATCCGGTGATTGTGGTGGAATTGCCGCCCTCGGTGATTGTGGTTGTGCCCCCTTCGGCAAACCCGTCTCCGCTCAGCCAGATCGCATGATCCAAAACAGCCATTACTCGTACTCCGTCATCATGGCCCCGCATACAGATGTGGCCAGAGGTAACATCATGCGCCCGCACGCCCGGTCCGGACAGGACCGTGGCAGATGTGGCGCGTTGTTTTCATAAGTAGTGCAAACTATTGACCAAATTGGGGAATGCGGGCGACAAAATGAGGGCAATTTGCCTTGAGTTTGACAAAATTACTGACGTGTTTCGGACACCCGTTGATCCCGCCTCAGGCAACCATTGGCAGGGCTGTCCTGTCCGGCATCAACAGCCTTGCCTCATGTGCTTTCAGACACACGCGGGCGGTGTCGCCATAGGCCGACACGTCGCTGCGCAAGGCTGGAAACGCGTGGAACAGCTCTTCTCGGGCAAAGCCCGAAATGGCGGCAATGCCCACGTCCCCAGCAAAGAAACTTTCCGTGGGGGCGCCTTCGGCATAGATCACCTCGTGGGCGTCAAACATCAGATGGATGTAGGTGACCAGCGGTTTGGGGGCGCGCTGCACGTGGTATCCATCTTCCAGATGAGTGGCTGCGGCAAAGACCTCGTCGGTGCCAAACAGAAGCTCGCACTGGTAGCCCTCAAACAGCACCCGGTGCTGCGGTGAGACCAACAAAGGCCGACGCGCACCAATGACGCCCGCATCAATGCGCACAGGCGCATGGCTGCCCCGTCCGGGCACAGTCGAATGACCGACCCAACGCAGGGTCTGCGTGCCGTGATCGCGGGTGATGATCTGATCGCCTGCCTTCAGGCTTTCCACCGGGCGATCGCCCTGTGCGGTCAGGATCATGGTGGACGGGGTGAAGCAAATGATATTCTCAATTTCATCAAAGGTGACAACCGTGCCGTCGGCCAGCGTAAAGCTGCCCGATTGCCCGCCCGTATCCGAGCTGGTGCCAAAGGTGATATCAGCCAGGGTGACATCGCTGGTCAGTTGCAACGTGTCATTGTCGCCCGCACCTTCATCGCCGCCGGTGATGTTGATGGTGCCGCTGCCGGCCTCACCCAGATCGGTTATGATGAACAGATCATCGCCATCGCCACCTTCGGCCACGTCGCCCTGGGCCACAAAGATCGTGTCGTCGTCATCTCCGCCCAGCATAAAGTCGGCGCCGATGCCGCCAATCAGCGTATCATTGCCACGATCACCGATCAGCGTGTCATTGCCTGCTCCGCCCTCAATGGAATCGCCTTCGGTGTCGGCGCTGTCCAGCGGCACCTGATAATCAGCATCCAGACGGTCAGCGACCAATCCGGTGTTGTCGGTGTTGATGGTGTTCAGCGTGATCGACTGAATAGGCGCCGAGGTCAGCAACGCATTGTCGGCGTTGTTGGTGAACTCGGGCATCATGTAGACGTTGCCATCGGCGGTTTGCGTGACAACAGCGGTGAACGTGCCGGTGGTGCCATCGGTAAAGACAACTGTGGCATCATAGACTTGCGTGCTGTCCACTGTCGTGGCCACGCCATTGATCGTGATGGTTTCCGGCGTCGTGCCATTGTCGTTGTCTTGCAGCGTGGAATCGGCGTTGGCATCGTTGGTGACGGCCGTTTCAAATGAATTGTACAGCTCGGACCCGACGCCGCCATAGGTGCCCAGCAAATCGGCTGCGTTTTCAGACTGGCCGTTGGTTTCTGTCGGGTCGATATCGGCAAAGTTGCCAAGGTTGATCACGGTAAAGGTAGACCCGGCCGTATTGGTGCCGCCAATGCCGGTGCTGCCGGGGTCTTGTTCGCTGCCTTGCAGGAAATCATTGCCCGCCCCGCCAATCAGCGTGTCCGCGCCCAGATCACCGTACACTGTGTCATTGCCCGCGCCTGCCTCGACGCTGTCGTTGCCCGCGCCGGCAAACACTGTGTCATCGCCGCTGCCCACACTGTCCCCATCGGCATCGGTATACCCGGCATCGATGGTTTCGTTTAAGCCAGTGCCATCCACCTGGAATCCGGGTTCGATGTAATCGTCGATGTTAAAGGCCGGATCGCCATTCGTGACATCAGGGTCGGTGTTGTAATCGATCGTGTCATAGGTGCGTCCGGGCACCAGCGGCACTTCGGATAAGGTGTAGTATCCCGTCGCAGGCCCCGCATCGACGCGGAAGGTGATCACCTGAAATGTCTGACCTGTCAGCGGATCAAACAAGGTCCAGCTTTCTTCGGCATAGACCGCCGCGCCGGTTGAGGTGTTGCCGCCAACGGTGACATTGGCTGTGGCCGTTTCCGCACCACTTGCGTTGCTATCAAGCGTCTGACCCTCAAGGCCCAGCTCGGTGTCGTTGATCGTGGCGGTGCCAGAGGGCGACGCAGGCCCGCTCCATGTGGACGGGGTGCCAATCGTTGTCGACAAAACGCCGATCGGGTCAGTGTTGTATATGTTCACCGTATAGGTCGGCATACTCGGATCCTCTCGCTCAATCTGGCGGGCAGTCTTGGTGCTGCTCTGCCGGGACAGACCTGCGGTGCAAGGGGGCACTGCACAGTCCGTTTCCGAAATTGATACAATCGATCTGAGGCCGCAAAAGAGCGGGTTTTAGGCAAATTTTCGACGAATTGGGGTAACAATAGGGCAGGGGCCACGGCGGTCTGGCGTCTGGTGGAGTACGATCTGTGCAGCGATGACATGTCAAATATGACATGTCATGCAAGGGTGGTGGGGGCGTGTATCAGCGGTGCCGCTGCGTTGGTTGATATGGTGCGGGTCAGACCGTTCCGGGCAAACAAGGCAGGTCTGGCAGCCCCAAGTGCACCGTGCAGGTTTCCAAAGAAATGCTGGGGTGTTCACCGGTACAAAGCAGCGTCCAAACCGGGGCAAGCTGGGCGGCGATGTCGTGTCAGATCGGCACAGACCCCGATCACCCGCTTGGATGACATGTCATATTTGACATGTCTTAATCAACAACGCCATCAGCCCACAGTCGTCCACCCACAGCCCAGATCGCAGCCCAGATCGCAGCCCAAACCAACCCGCCCCTCAGGTCACGGTCCCGCGCACCTGATAGGCGGGCTGATCCCACAGCCGATCGTTGATCACCCGCGCAATCACCTCAATCGCATCCGCAATGTCGGCTTCGCTCAGATACAGCGGCGTGATCCCGAACCTCATGATGTTGGGCGCCCGGAAATCCCCGATCACCCCATTGGCAATACAGGCCTGCATCGCGGCATACCCCTGTTCAAACCCAAAGCTGACATGACTGCCCCGCTCATGTGCCTTGCGCGGCGAGGCCAGCGTCAATTCCGGGCAGTGCGCTTCAATTCCGGCGATGAACATCTCGCTCAGATGCACCCGTGTGCGCTCCAGTGCCACCGCGTCGACGTCGTCCCAGATGTCCAACGCAGCCTCCAGTGCGGCCATGGCCAGAACCGGCGGCGTGCCCACGCGCATCCGCTCAATGCCCGCCCCGGCGCGATAGCTTTGCTCAAACGCGAATGGCGCCTCATGCCCGAGCCAGCCCGACAGGGCAGGAGAGGTGGCCCCGGCGTGCCGAGGGGCCACATAGATAAACGCAGGCGCACCCGGCCCGCCATTAAGGTACTTATACGTGCACCCCACCGCAAAATCCGCGTCACACCCGGCCAGATCCACCGCAATTGCCCCGGCGGAATGGGCCAGATCCCATACCGTCAGTGCGCCCACCGCATGGGCCTGCCGGGTCAGCTCGGCCATGTCATGGCGCCGGCCTGATCGGTAATCCACCTCCGTCAGCATCAGCACGGCAACCTCATCGGTCAGCGCCTGTGACACGGCCTCAGGGGCCACCACGCGCAGTTCGTGGTCTTGGCCCAATGTGCGGATCAACCCTTCGGCCATGTATAAATCAGACGGGAAATTGCCGGTGTCGCTTAGGATCACGCGGCGTTTGGGGGCCCGCTCCAATGCGGCGGCCAGCGCCTGATACACCTTCACGCTCAGCGTATCGCCCATCATCACATGGCCCGGCTGTGCGCCAATCAATCGTCCCACGCGGTTACCCACGGCCCCCGGCTGTGCCATCCACCCGGCCTTGTTCCACCCGGTGATCAGCATCTCGCCCCATTCATCGCGCGCCACACGGCTCATCGCGGCAGGGGCGCGCTGGGGCAGCGGCCCCAGCGAATTGCCGTCCAGATAAATCACCCCCTGCGGCAGGTGAAACATCTCGCGGGTGTGCTCGAATGCATCCTCCATCATAGCCCCAACTCGGCGCGCAGCTTTTTGGTCAGCTTGGCCACAACCATATCGTATGAGGCCACGATGTGATCCTTCAGTTCCGCATCCGACAGCCCCGGTGCGCCATAGACCTGCAACCATTTCATCCCGCGTGAGGCCAGATAGGGGGCCGGCCGAATACCCGGCTGATCCTGCAATACCTCATAGGCAATGTCCGAGGCCTTGAACGTGAAGGCATCCTTGCCGTCATTCCAGCCACACACGGCAAAGACCTTGCCGCCCACCTTCCACACATCCGCATTGCCCCATTGCACCACATGGGTGGTGGCGTTCAGGCTGCTGCAAAAGGCGTTGTACTCGTCGCGTGTCATTGAAGACCCTTGGGTATTTGTGTCGCAGGCACCATTGATACATGCCCATTTACAGATTGCCAGTCGCCGTGCCCCTTTGGGACGTTTGTTTAGTGTGCCTGTCCGGTTAACAGGCCGAAGGCCCCGGCCATCGTCAGCCCCTCCCCAGGGGTGGCGATATGGTTGGCCGAGGCGCAGCATTCATTCTGCGAAGGTGTTTGGCCCGCATAAAGCGCTTTGGAATGGCCGTAAGATCGCCACCCCAGGGGCTGACGATGGCCTGCTAAACCGAACGGCAGCGTCGCCTCGCAAAATGCTTTCCCATCCGAGCCTGGCGCTAAAACTGCCCCCCCGCCATCTCAATCGCCTGCCCGTTGACCGACCGTGCTCCGTCGCTGCACAGCCATGCGGCCGTTGCCGCCACCTCGTCGGCATCAATCAGGCGTTTGTGCTTGTTGGCCTCGACCATCAACGACCGCGCCTGATCCGGTGTCATCTTTGCGCGCTGCGAAATGGCCGCGACGTTGCGCTCTACAATCTGGGTGTCCACGTACCCCGGACAAATTGCGTTGAACGTCAGCCCAGACCCCAGATAATCCTCGCTCAGGGCGCGGATCAGCCCAATCATCCCGTGCTTGCTGGCGGTATAGGCCGCGGCCCCCTTCAGCCCTTTCAGACCCGCGATTGAGGACACGGCAATCACCCGCCCCCAGTCGGCCTCGCGCATGCCGGGCAGACATTCGCGGATGGTCAGAAACGCGCCGTCCAGATTGATCGCCATGATCTGACGCCAAAACGCCAGATCGGTTTTGGGCACCGATCGCCCCTCGGCGATCCCGGCATTGGGTACACAAATCTGCACCGGGCCGCGCTGGGCCACGGCCTGGGCAATCCCCGCCACAACGCTGTCCTCGTGGCTGACATCCATCTGAACCGCATACAGCCCGGATCCGGCCACGCCCTGCAAAACCTCCATGCGCCGGCCGGTGATGGTCACCTCAGCGCCCTGCGCGGCCAAGGCCCGTGCAATCGCCAAACCGATGCCCGTGCCGCCGCCCGTCACCAACGCGTGTTTGCCTGCTAATGTCATGGTGATCCTCCCTGCGGTCTATGCTACCCCAGTGACATCTGCACACAAGCAGGACATTCTTCTGGCAAAGGACGTGACATGCTCAAATGGCTTGATATGCCCCCGGTCTGGCTGGCGTTTTTCGTGGCTCTGGCCTGGATCCAATCGTCGTATTTTGCCTATGGCCTCAGCTTTGGCGGGGCCTGGGCCGATTTTGCAGGGGGTCTGCTGGTGGGCGGTGGTATCGTGCTGGTGGCGCTGGCCGCCGCCGAATTTCGCCGCCACAAGACGACAATCATCCCCCATCACACGCCCGCCCGCCTGATCCAGAGCGGCGTTTTCAGCCGCACCCGCAATCCGATCTACCTGGCGGATGTGCTGATCCTTGCGGGTCTGATCCTGCGCTGGGACGCCGTTGTGGCGCTGCCGCTGGTTCCAGTATGCCTTTGGATACTGGAAAAACGCTTTATCACCCCCGAAGAAACCCTTATGAGGCAGGCATTCAAGGCCGAGTTTGCGAAATATGAACGCAAGGTGCGGCGCTGGGTTTGAAATATTGTTGCGCTCTCAATGCGACATTTTCTCACGCCGAGGCGACGCGCTCTTGCGTCTGGTCCGATGACCAGAGTATGGGAGCAGGCTTTGGTGGCTGACACGACGACACGCCGCTGCCGCGGACATGAACAAGGGGGATATCCATGAAGATAGGCACACCCAAAGAGGTGATTGAGGGCGAAGCACGCGTTGCGATGACCCCCGACTCGGCCCTGCAACTGCAAAAGCTGGGCCATGACTGCGTTGTCGAAACGGGCGCCGGACTGGCTGCTGGTTTCTCGGACAAAGATTACAAAGCTGCGGGCGTTGAGGTTGTCAAAACCGCCGCCGCACTTTGGAAAGCTGCCGATGTTGTCGCCAAGGTGCGCGCGCCGGTCGATGCTGAAATGAAGCGCCTGCGCGACGGACAAACCCTGATTTCCTTCTTCAGCCCGGTCGCAGACGAAGCCAAGATGCAGGCCGCCGCCAAAAAAGGCGCCACTGTTGTCGCGATGGAAATGGTCCCGCGGATCAGCCGCGCTCAGAAGATGGATGCGCTGTCGTCGATGGCCAATATCGCAGGCTACCGCGCCGTGATCGAGGCCGGTAACAACTTTGGCCGCTTCTTTACCGGTCAGATCACGGCCGCTGGTAAAGTGCCCCCCGCCAAGGTTCTGGTTGTGGGCGCGGGTGTGGCCGGTTTGGCCGCCATCGGGACATCCACCAGCCTGGGTGCGATCACCTATGCCTTTGACGTGCGCCCCGAAGTGGCCGAACAGGTTGAATCGATGGGTGCCGAGTTTGTCTATCTCGATTTTGAGGAAGAGCAGACCGACGGTGCCGCAACAGGCGGGTACGCTGCCGTGTCTTCGCCTGAGTTCCGCGAGGCCCAGCTGGCCAAGTTCCGTGAACTGGCCCCGGACATTGACATCGTCATCACCACGGCCCTGATCCCCAACCGCGAAGCGCCCGAGCTTTGGACCGAAGACATGGTCAAAGCCATGAAGCCCGGTTCTGTGATTGTGGATCTGGCGGCTGAAAAGGGCGGCAACTGCAAGCTGACCGTGATGGACGAAAAGATCGTGACTGATAATGGCGTGACCATTATTGGCTACACCGATTTCCCATCGCGCATGGCCGCACAGTCGTCGTCGCTTTATGCCACGAACATTCGCCATCTGATGACCGATCTGACGCCCGAAAAAGACGGGGTGATCAATCACAACATGGAAGATGACGTGATCCGCGGGGCCACGGTGGCCCACGCCAACGACGTCACCTTCCCGCCGCCACCGCCCAAGGTGGCCGCGATTGCGGCGCAACCCAAAAAAGAGGTGGCGCCCGAACCAACTCCCGAAGAACGCAAAGCGGCCGAGGCTGCTGCGTTCAAAAAGCAGACCCTGACCCAAGTGGGCCTGCTGGGCGTGGGTGGCCTGATCCTTCTGGCCATTGGCCTGGTGGCACCGGCCAGCTTCATGCAACACTTCATCGTGTTTGTGTTGTCAGTGTTCATCGGCTTCCAGGTGATCTGGAATGTGGCGCATTCGCTGCACACACCGCTGATGGCTGTGACCAACGCCATTTCGTCGATCATCATTCTGGGCGCGATTATCCAGATCGGATCGTCTGCGGCACTGATCACGATCCTCTCCGCTGCGGCGGTGTTTATGGCCGCGATCAACATCTTCGGTGGCTTCCTCGTGACACGGCGCATGCTCGCCATGTTCCAGAAATCGTAAAGGGGCAGGGACAATGGAATTCGGATTTACAACTGCCGCTTACGTCGTTGCTGCTGTCTTGTTCATCTTCTCGCTTGGCGGGCTGAGCGGACAAGAAAGCGCCAAACGCGCTGTCTGGTACGGTATTGCCGGTATGGCGATTGCCGTTCTGGCCACGCTGATTGGCCCCGGATCGGGGCTGTGGTTCATGACGCTGGTGCTGATCGCCTGTGGGGCTGTGGTGGGCTATCAACTGGCCACCAAAGTGCAAATGACACAGATGCCCGAACTGGTCGCTATCATGCACTCACTCGTGGGTCTGGCGGCTGTGTTTGTGGGCTTCAACGCCGATATCATGATCAACACCATGCAAACGCTGTTTGCTGAAAATGATCTGGTGCTGGGCGCTGTCAAAGAGGGCACGCGCCACACGGCCATCGGCCTGCCCACCGAGATTTACAAGGATCTGTCGGCCTTTGGTCAGCTGATCGCCAAGAAATCCGGTGTTGAGATCGGCATTCTGCGGGTTGAGCTGGTGCTGGGCATCTGGATCGGTGCGGTGACATTCACCGGCTCGATCATCGCCTATGGCAAGCTGGCCGGTCGCGTGGACAGCGCGGCGGTCAAACTGCCCGGCGGGCATTTTCTGAATGCAGGTGCTGCTGCGGCCTCGCTGGTGCTGACCATCATGTATCTGTCGGGCTCGGGCAGCTGGACGCTGATCCTGCTGACGCTGCTGGCCTTGTTCATTGGCTACCATCTGATCATGGGCATCGGCGGCGCGGATATGCCCGTGGTTGTCTCGATGCTGAACTCGTATTCAGGGTGGGCTGCGGCGGCCATCGGCTTCTCGCTGGGTAATGATCTGCTGATCGTTGTAGGCGCGCTGGTGGGCTCCTCGGGTGCGATCCTGTCCTACATCATGTGTAAGGCGATGAACCGCAGCTTTGTCTCGGTCATCCTGGGCGGCTTTGGCGGCGCTGCGGGCGAGCAGATGGCGGTTGAAGGCGAACAGGTGGCGATTGACGCCGACGGTGTCGCCACGGCCCTGAACGAGGCGGACAGCGTTGTCATCATCCCGGGCTACGGCATGGCGGTGGCACAGGCCCAACAGGCCGTGTCCGAGCTGACCAACAAGCTGCGCGCCAAGGGTAAGAATGTGCGCTTCGCCATTCACCCCGTCGCGGGCCGTTTGCCCGGTCACATGAACGTGCTGCTGGCCGAGGCCAAAGTGCCCTACGACATCGTGCTGGAGATGGACGAAATCAACGATGATTTCCCCGATACAGACGTGGTCATCGTGATCGGCTCGAACGACATCGTGAACCCCGCGGCACAGGACGATCCCAACTCGCCCATCGCCGGGATGCCGGTTCTGGAATGCTGGAAGGCCAAGCAGGTGTTCGTGTCCAAGCGCGGTCAGGGCACGGGCTATTCAGGCATCGAGAACCCGCTGTTCTACAAAGAGAACACGCGCATGTTCTACGGCGACGCCAAGGATAGCGTTTCGAGCCTGCTGCCGAAGGTGGATTAAACCCGAGGCATTTGCAAAATCAAATGGCGCCGCGTGGATCACGTGGCGCCGTTTTTCTTCGTGTACCGTCAATTCAAAGCGCCAAGCCGTGCCATTGTCGGGCCGTGGTGCGGCGATCCGAACCGTCGTGATGCAGCGCTTTATGCCAGCCAAGTCCTTGCGCAGAACGATCGACGCGCCTGCCTCAACCATATCGCCGTGTGTCACGCCAGAGGCGTGCCATTCATAGGCGGCGCACCTCTGGTACGACGGGGCGGCCCGACGATGGCACGGCGCCTTCGGCTTGATTCCGTGCCGAGCTTGTTGAAATCGGGGTGGAAAAAGAAGCTCATCCGCCCTCCCGGTCCCGTTCAAACCGCTTCACCCCTGCAAACTCCGGAAGCCAGGCCGCGCGCCGCACGCACCACAGCTCATACTCAGGTTTGAACACATCCGGCGTATCCAATGCCCCCAGATGCAGCTCAATCTCATCGCCAGTGCGTGCAAAGACCGATGATCCGCAGGACGGGCAAAAATGCCGCCCCTGATAGGCAGAGGTTTCGCCTTCGGTGCTTATAGCCGATGTGTCAAAAACCGCCGCCGCATAAAACAGAGCGCCGTGATGTTTGCGGCAATCCATGCAGTGACACACTCCGACGCGCAACGGCGCACCATTGGCCACAAACCGCACCTTGCCGCACAGACATCCGCCGGAATGGCTCTGCATCTTTCACCTCCTGTGACACCTCGCTCCGGACATGATCCGGGGCCTTCTTTTGCGCTGGTCGAGGGCCAGACCCTACACTGTAGACATGGCAAATTTGACATGTCATCAGGTCCTAAGTTTATGAAAACCCTGCAACTACTCTCCGCACCCTTAGGGCCAATAGGTGCAACTCACCCCCAACAACGCGATCACCTCTCTTTGGCCCGCGCGCAACGTCCCAGTACATGCGTCACGATCCGTGCCGCTGTCACGGAGGCTGCGCCGTCTACATCAAGTTCGGGCACAAATTCGATCATGTCAAAGGCCACCAGATTGGTCTGGCTCACCACCGCTTCGATCAGATCCAGCGATTGATAATAGGTTAAACCGCCCGGCGTGGGGGCCATCACCGCAGGCATAATCCCGGCATCCAGCGCGTCACAATCCATCGTGATCAGCGTGTTCGCGCCCGGTGCCACATGGCGCATCACCGCTGCCACGCCGCCTGCGTGCAATTCACGCGCAGTGACAATCTCAGCGCCCCACGCCTGTGCCAGTTCCACCTCTCCGCGCCGGGCCGAGCCAAGCCCACGAATGCCCACATGCACGATCTTCTCAACATGATCCATTTCCGAGGCCCGCCGCATGGTCGAAGAAAACCCCATCGGCTCGCCGCGCCGTTCCTGCCGCCAGTCGATATGCGCATCAACCTGAATGATGGTCAGCGGGCCATGAGGGGCGAGTGCTTCGATAAACGGAATAGGCACGCTGTCATCGCCACCGATCATCACCGGGATTGCGCCATTGCCGACAATCTCGGCCGTGGCCGCACGGATCAAATCACGGTTTCCCGGCCCATCCTGCGAGGAGGTCTTCAGATCACCTACATCCGCAATCTTGTAATCACTGTCGTTCAGCAACGTGCCCCCCAGATCAAAATCCCAATGATCCGGCCAGCCGGTTTCCTGCGCCTGTGCCTCGCGCATTGCATCAAAGGCCTTGGCGTAATTCTCATTCTCAATACCGTCATACGGTGTGCCATGAGGGGCGCCGAACAGCACCAGATCGGCTTCAGCCGGTGTCACATCCGCGCGTGCGCCGGAAAACAATTGCTGTGGTGGGGTGAACTCTACGGGCAACTTGGCTCTCCTTTGGGATATGGATTGCGTTCATACTGACAGGCTCTTTCCACTTGCGCCAGCGCTGGGTTACACTGCGTTCGTCAGCCACGCAGGAACACACACCAAATGCCGCGCCTCTTGATCGTTTACCATTCGCGCACCGGCGGATCGGCGCAGATGGCCCAAGCGGCCTTTGATGCGGCATTGCCCGAATTGCCCGACACCGTGCTGCTCCGTGCCGAAGACGCACAGCCCGATGATCTGCTGGCCGCGCAAGCCTATATCTTCTGCGCGCCGGAAAATCTGGCCAGCCTGTCGGGCGTGATGAAGGATATGTTTGATCGCTGCTACTACCCCCTATTGGGCCAGATCGAGGGCCGTGCCTATGCTCAGATGATCTGTGCCGGGTCCGACGGCGAAGGGGCCATGCGCCAGACCGCGCGCATTGCCACAGGCTGGCGGCTGCGGCAGGTACAAGAGCCGATCATCGTGAACACCGACGCGCAAACCCCTCAGGCCATTGCGGCCCCCAAATCCCTGACGCCTCAGCAACTGGCCCCCTGTGCTGATCTGGGGGCGGCACTGGCCGCAGGGTTGGCGATGGGGATGTTTTAACAGTGGCCCAGGGGTCGCTTCGTATACAAAGGTATTCTACTAACATATTGAAGTTAGGAAATAATCTGTTTCCTTTTTGGGTTTAGAGCTTATATCTACCCCCACCTTACAGGACATCACATCATGCCTCCCATCCAAGACCACCCCCTTCGCTATGATCTGGTGAACGAGCTGCACGCGCGGCCTTTCCCGGTGATCAACGCACCTTCTTCGGCGGTCTATATGGCGATCAAACGTGAAAGTGACGCGGCCAGTCGCAACCGCGAGGATGATCTGGCACATCTGATTGACCTGCTTGATCGCCACGGCGCCCCGCATCCTCAGCCGGGGGCGACGCATTACTTTGGCAACATCGGCCGCCACCAGCTGAAATGGGAGCGTCACACCGAATTCGTCACCTACACGGTCTTTACCGACGGGCTCAGTGACCGCGCTTTTGATCCGCAGGATTTTGAGGTGTTTCCCTCTGACTGGCTGGACACGGCACCGGGTGTGCGCATGACCTCGGCGCTGATCCGGATCACGCCCTGGACCTCGGATGCAGACTTTAGCGCCGATCTGCACGACAACTTCGTATCCGAGTCGGTGGCCGTGGCGCGCGTGCTGGACAATGATGCCATTCTGGCGGGCGATTTCCGTATCGATCCGGCAGGCCATCTGCGGTTCGCCATATCCGTGTCCCCTGGCACCCGGTCGCGCCGGATTGGCCGCGTGGTGCAGCGGCTGTGCGAAATTGAAACCTACAAGACCATGTCGATGCTGGGCTTTGCCAAAGTCCGTCAGCTGGGCCCTGAAATGGGCGCGCTGGATGAACGTCTGGGCGATCTGATCGGTGGGTTGGCCACCAATGAACGCCCCGCCGAAGTGGCTCTGGAAAAGCTGCTGACCGCCACCTCCGAGCTTGAGGCGTTGGTGGCGCGCACATCCTTCCGTATTTCAGCCACCATGGCCTATGACGAAATCGTCAATCAACGCATCGGCGTGCTGCGCGAGACCCGCTTTGAAGGCCGCCAGACCTTTGCCGAGTTCATGATGCGCCGGTTCCAGCCCGCTATGCGCACCGTGCAATCGTCCAAGGCGCGGATGGATGCCATGGCCGACCGCGCCACGCGGGCCGGGCATTTGCTGCGCACACGGGTCGATGTGGAACGCTCGGCCCAGAACCAGAACCTGTTGGAAAGCATGGACAAACGCGCCGATCTGCAACTGCGCCTGCAACGCACGGTCGAAGGCCTGTCGGTGGTGGCCATCAGCTATTACGCGGTGTCTCTGGCGGGGTATCTTTTGTACCCGCTCGCCGACCGGCTCGAGATGAGCCGCGAGATGCTCTTGGCGCTTGTGACGCTGCCCATCGTCGGGCTGGTCTGGTGGATGGTGAACCGCATTCGCAAATCGATGCACTGACGCGCCTGGGCCGCTCATCCGCCCCTGACGTGTCGGCCTCGCGAGGCGCGCATGTCAAGGCGCGATGAGCACCGGCGCTCACCCCACAAAATGCAGCTTATCAAACTCAGCCCGCCACGCAGCAACCTCATCCGCCATCGCCTCAGGCGCATCAGACCGCAACGCCTGCGCAATAATCCCCGCCAACCGTGGCATGTCATCCACCGTCATTCCCCAGCGCACCAGCTCTGGCGTGCCAAACCGCAGCCCGTTCATATCGCCCGGCACCTCAGCCACGGGCAGGCCAATCCCGCAGGCCAGAACCCCGGCCTTGCGCAGGGTTTTGCTGGCCGCCTGGCCACCGCCAAACCCCGCCGCCTCAAGGGCAAACTGATGCGAGTTGGTGTACCCATGTGCGGCGGCAAACACCGGCAGGCCCTCAGCCGCCAGCGCCGCGGCCAAAGCCTGCGCCGTGTCGATCATCGCCTGCGCATAAGCCCCGCCGTGGTCACGCCAATCCAGCAGGGTCAGGGCCAAAGCCGCTGATTTTGCCGCGTCAAAGTTGGCCGTCAAACCGGGAAAGGCAATCGCGTCCAACCGCTCGGCCATCTCGGCGTCATTCGACACGATCAACCCGCCTGCAGGACCGCCAAGGGATTTATACGTGCTCATCGTCATCAGATGCGCGCCCTCAGCCAGCGGGTTCTTCCAGGCGCGTCCGGCAATGATCCCGCATTGATGGGCGGCATCAAACAACACCTTGGCGCCCACATCATCCGCAATCGCTCGCACGTCACGCACCGGGTGTTCAAACAGGTTCAGCGATCCGCCCACGGTGATCAGGGCCGGGCGCTCGGCCTTGGCCAACGCGCGCAGGCCCGCCACATCCACGGTATAACCATCCGCGTTCACAGGGGCCTCGACGATCCGCAATCCATAAAGCCCGGCACAGCCCGCCATATGGTGTGTCACATGCCCGCCAATGCTGGCAGGCGGCACAATGATCGTGTCACCCGCCTTGCACGTCGCCATGAACGCATACAAATTCGCCATCGCCCCCGAGGCCACGCGGATTTCGGCAAAGGCTGCATCAAACACCTCCGCGGCCAGCTCGGCGCAGATCACTTCGATCTCTTCAATCGCCTCAAGGCCCATCTCGTATTTGTCACCCGGATAGCCCAGCGATGGCCGCGATCCGATACCCGAGGCCAGCAAGGCCTCGGCGCGCGGGTTCATCACATTGGTGGCGGGGTTCAGGTTGAAACACTCTTGCTCGTGTATGGCGCGGTTTTTCCCGGCCAAGGCTTCTATCCGGTCGGCAAGGGCGGCACTGCTCTGGCCACCAACCTGACCGGCAATGTCCTGCACACGGGCCTCGCACCCGTCGGGCACCCAATTGCGATGTTCCAATGTCATATCCACTGATCCTCTTGCCATGGTCAACCTCAGCTAACGCAGGCGCGCTTGCCAGTGCAAACCAGTTTCCCTAAAAATGGGCTTAGAAAATCTAAGGCTATCATATGTCAGTCAACCCACCCCGCCCCAAGGGCCCGGCTTTGAATGCCCTGCGTGCGTTTGAAGCGGCGGCGCGTCTGGGCGGTTTTGCCAATGCAGCGGATGAGTTGGGCGTGTCACCCGGTGCCATCTCTCAGCATGTTAAATCGCTTGAGGATTGGCTGGGCGCGCCGCTGTTTCTGCGCCGGTCGCAGGGGGTGCAACTGTCTGAATTCGGGGCCTCGGTGGCACCTCAGCTGGGGGTGGCCTTTGATGCTATGGGCGACGCGGTGCACCGGATGCGTACCCTGTCGGGGCATCAAACCGTGCATATCGCGGCCTTGCCCTCGGTGGCGCAGCTTTGGCTGTCGCCGCGCCTGCCTGCCATTCGGGCCGCGCTGCCTGAGGTGTCAATTTCCGTCTCAGCGCTGGAAACCCCACCCAATCTGGCGCGCGGTATGTTTGATCTTTCGCTGTTTTTGCGTCCGGTCACGGGGGATGCGGCTGAAATCGTGCTGGCGGATGATGTGATCTATCCGGTCTGCGCGCCGCATATGGCCGATGCGCTGCGTGATCCCGGTGATCTGGCGCAGCAGCCGTTGATCCATGATGCGCTCTGGGCGCGCGATTGGGTCATCTGGGCTGACGCCGTGCTGGGCGATGCCACAGGCTTTGACCGGGGCGCGCGCCATTCGCTGTATGCCATCGCACTGGAAGAGGCCCGCAATGGCGCAGGCGTGCTGATGGGCCATGATGCCCTGGTGCGGCCCAGCCTGACCCAGGGCACATTGGTTGCCCCCTTTGACATGCCGGTGCGCACGGGTCTGTCGTTGGTGCTTGAAACTCCGCGACGTGGCGCGCCATCGCCGGTGCTGAAAACCGTGATTTCCGGGCTGCGCCAGCACCCTCCACAGGGACAAACGCTGTGATAATGGGCTGGCAATCCGCGCTGGCCTGCGCTATCTGGCAGCCTGCATCAAACCAAAGGTCCATCGCGGATGTCTGACAGCCTGCCCTATGAAAAACCCGGCCCCGTGGAGGACAGCCTGCGCACGGCGATCTCGTCCACGGATGAAATCATCGCCGCTGCCCGCGCAGGCGAGATGTATATTCTGGTCGATCACGAAGACCGCGAAAACGAAGGTGATTTTGTCATTGCCGCGGAATTTGCCGATGCGGCTGCGATCAACTTCATGGCCACCCACGGCCGGGGTCTGATCTGCCTGCCGATGACGTCCGAGCGGGTTGACCAGCTGGGCCTGCCGATGATGGCCGTGAACAACTCGTCCCGGCATGAAACGGCCTTTACCGTGTCGATCGAGGCCCGCGAAGGTGTCAGCACCGGCATTTCAGCCGCCGACCGTGCCCTGACCGTGGCCACCGCGATCAACCCGCAAAACACCGCCGCTGATATCGCCACACCGGGCCACGTCTTTCCGCTGCGCGCCAGCAATGGCGGCGTTCTGATCCGCGCAGGCCACACCGAGGCCGCCGTGGACATCTCACGGCTGGCCGGGTTGAAACCTGCCGGTGTGATCTGCGAGATCATGAAGGCAGACGGCACCATGGCCCGCCTGCCGGATCTGATTGAAATCGCCAAACACCATGACATGAAGATCGGCACGATTTCCGATCTGATCGCCTATCGTCACAAGCACGACAACCTTGTGCGTCAGGTCCGCCGCGAGGTGGTTAAATCCTCGCATGGCGGCGAATGGGACATGACACTTTGGGCCGATCAGATTTCGGGCACCGAACATGTGGTTCTGTCCAAAGGTGACATCACCGATGGCGCACCCGTTCTGGCGCGCACCCATGCGCTCAATGCGCTTGAGGATGTGATGGGCATCGGGCTTGAGGCCAGTTCTGGCCAAATCACCGGCAAGCTGCCCCGCGCGATGGAACTGATCGCGTCCGAGGGCCGGGGCGCTGTGTTCCTGTTTCGTCAACCGCGCCCCAAACTGGCATCGGAAATGGAAGACGACGACGCGCCGCGCACCATCAAGCAAACCGGCCTGGGCGCGCAGATCATGTCGACCATGGGCGTGCAGGAACTGATCTTGCTGACCGACAGCCCTTCGACCCGCTATCTGGGTCTGGACGCCTACGGAATTTCAATTGTGGGCACCCAGCCCCTGACGCAAAGGTAACCCCAATGGCCGGATCCGAATACACCCTGCCTCGGCCTTCGTTTGACAAGCCTGTCAAACTGCTGATCGTCGTGGCCCCGTTTTACCGCGACCTGGCGGATCAACAGATCGCAGGCGCCGTGGCCGAGATTGGGGCCGCAGGTGCCACCTATGAGATCACCGAAGTGCCCGGCGCATTGGAAGTGCCCACCGCCATCGGCATTGCGGAACGGCTGTCCAACTTTGACGGCTACGTGGCCCTTGGCTGCGTCATCCGGGGCGAGACGACGCATTACGACACCGTGTGCAACGACAGCTCGCGCGGGATTACCTTGCTGGGCCTGCAAGGGCTGTGCATCGGCAATGGCATCCTGACGGTCGAAAACATGGACCAGGCCGAGGCCCGCGCCAACCCCGCCAAGATGAACAAAGGGGCAGGGGCCGCCGCCGCCGCCCTGCACCTGATCGCACTGACCCGTCACTGGGGCGGCGCGCGCAAGGGCGTGGGCTTTATGCCCAAAACAGACGAATACCAGATCGCAGGCAAAGCCAAAGGCAATCCAACCGCATGACACAGGTTTCCGGCAACCAAAAACGCAAGATGCGCTCGGCCGCACGGCTTTATGCTGTGCAGGCCCTGTTTCAGATGGAGCATTCGGCACAAAGCGTCGACAAGGTCATCGCCGAGTTTGAAGACCACCGCTTTGGCGCGGAATACGACGAAGGCGAGATGCAGGAAGGCGATCCGGCCCTGTTTGAGCAACTGATGCAGGATGCCGTTAACCATCAGGCGCAAATTGACCAGATGACCGACCGCGCTCTGGTGGCGAAATGGCCGATCAACCGGATTGATCCCACGATCCGTGCGTTGTTCCGTGCCGCAGGCGCTGAAATGACGCAATCTGACACACCTCCCAAGGTGGTGATCACCGAATTTGTCGATATCGCCAAAAGTTTCTACCCCGAGGGCCGCGAGCCCAGCTTTGTCAACGCCGTGCTCGATCACATGGCCCGCGAAGCCCGCCCAGACGCATTCTGATGATCCGGCGCGCATTTGCAGCTCTGTTGCTGCTTTGCGCCTGCGCCACCGCTCAGGCGCAAGACCGCATTGATACCCTCAGCTGTAGCTGGGATGAAACCGGTGCCATGGCGTTGCAGGTGGTGGTGAAAGACTGGCGCACCCTCGACAGGGTCACCTATTTTCGCAATGGCGAAACCAAAGACGCCATCGAAGTGCTAGAGTTCTACGACGGCGGCATCGTCAAGGCGCTCTTTGCCCGTTACAGCCCCGCGCTGACCTTCCGGCTTGAGGTCTATCGCGACAAATCCCGCGATGGCCGGGTGTATATCGGGCAAATGTGGCCCATCGCGTCGTCTGGTGCATTTCCAGTTACCTGCCGCGAGGTGGTCAGCTGAACCGCGACACCACCGCGACACTTTGGTGCGCCTGATCGTGCCAAAGCGGCGCACCCGCCCTTGTCCGATCCGGCTGGTGTGTTACACTTAGGGGTGAAGCAGCAAACCGGGACTCACCCCATGCCCAAGCTTATCCGCATGTATATCATCAATGTCGCCATTGGCTTTGCCTTGGCGGGCGTCTTCGTGGGCATGCTGTTGTGGTTCAACATTGCCAACCTCTGGCACCTGATCTCTACTTCAGACAAAGGCTGGCTTGCGCTGCTGGTTCTGTGGATTTCAAACGGCATCATTTTTGCAGGTGTGCAGTTCGGCATCGCCGTGATGCGGATGAAGGACGACGATGATGATGATGGCCCCGGTGGCGGTCTGCGTGAACGGGTGATGCCGCGCGAATATGCCACCATCCCGGTGCGTGTCGATCAGCCACGTGATGCATTTTCCCGAAAACGCTAGGTTTGCCCGCGTGATCGCGGCAAAATTGGCATTCACCCCCCTGTGAATTGGCAGTCTGCCAATGGTTAAGCGAATGTGGCGGGCCCGCACGCAGCCGTTTGGTTATCTCATTCCCGAGGACCTGTATGTACAGGTGGGCGCCAGGTAACCAGGCCAGGGCCAGGACAGAGCCAGCTCCCTCGGAATTGTTTAAGGCCACCGGAATGCAACCGTGCACGAGAAGGGCAGAACCCGCCACCGCCCTATCTAATGCGGGCAGGGTGCGGCGGCAAGGGGTTGCATATGTTCATCTTTTGTTCATAATTCTGGAATGGACCAAATCAGCGATCAAATCTTGCAGCCCGGCCAGCTTCTGGCGCGGGGGGTGTGTCGGCATCTGATCGACTATGACTTTGTTCCGATTGAGGAATTCTGCCCCGAGCGCGGTAAACGTGTGGATGTTATGGCGCTGGGCCCCAAGGGCGAGATCTGGGTGATTGAGTGTAAATCGTCCCGTGCTGATTTTATGACAGACCAGAAATGGGAGGGCTATCTTGAATGGTGCGACCGCTATTTCTGGGCTGTAGACGCGCAGTTTCCCACTGATCTTTTGCCTGACGGCACCGGCTTGATTATCGCTGACAGTTACAACGCCGAGATCATTCGCATGGGCCCCGAAACGCGTCTGGCCCCGGCCCGCCGCACTGCGCTGACCCGCAAATTCGCGCGCCACGCCGCCTTGCGTCTCAACTCCCTGCGCGACCCTCGTTTATGAGCGCCGTACTTCCGCAGCCTTGGCGGCTGCCAGTATTTCCTCGGCAATTTCGCGTGCTTCGTCAGGGTCAAAATCCATTGGGATTTCAATATCTTGTGCGTGAATGAACAGGCGAACCATGCCCTGATCTGTGGGGCCAATCTGAAGGTTGGCTTCGATATCGCGTTCGGTGTTGATGCTCATTTAAGCCTCCGGAAAATCAGGCTTCGGGCTAACGCTTTCGCTCTTGAAAGGCAAGCCACAACACGGTTTTCTGGGGCCATGTCCGATGTGCTGATACGCCCCTACACGCCCGCTGATGCGGGTTGGGTGGCGCAGGTTCATAATGAATTATATCAACAAAACGAAAGCTTTAACGACCAGTTTCTGCCTGCCGTTCATGCTGCGTTGCATCAGATCGAAACATCAAACAATGCCGCCGGGTGGATCGCAGAGCGTCACGGGATGGCTGTCGGATGCCTCTTTTTCACGACACCCCAGCAGCACACAGCCCAACTGCGCCTGTTCCTGTTGATCCCTGCGGAACGTGGTGCAGGGCATGGGCGAAGAATGCTGCAACATGCCATGCGAACTACGGTTAAATTTGGGTATAAGGTTATGAAAGTAAACACATTTGCCGAACACAGTGCCGCCTGCGCGCTCTATGCGTCAATGGGGTTTCACAAGACATCCACAAGGCCGACCCACGCCTTTGGCCGCGACCTGACCGAGGTCGCATGGGAACGCCCGCTGACAGGAAATGAATTATCTTAAACACTGTTCATAAAGGATTTTCCGCCTATAGTTGAGTGTAGGATGGACCAACCGCTCATGACTCACGTGATGCTTGGATGCATGGAAAAACGCTATAACCCACTGACAACGCTTGCGATTGTCGGGGCTTCGCTGTGCGCACCCGCAGCATCGGCGCAGGAATTTCACCTGGGCGTTGGGGCGGTTTATGATCAGTTTTTCGGATATGTCGACTATGACGCCGCCACGGCCAGTGATTTTGCAGGGGCCGATGCCGTCGCCGCCGGGCAGGTTTTTCTTGTGCCCAGTTTCACCACAGACTCTGGCCTTCGCTTCGGCGCTGATGTTGAGATTGAGGCGCATCTGGGTGAGCGCAACGCCGGTGTCATTGTGGATGAAGCCGCATTTTTCCTGCGCGGTGGCTTTGGCGAATTGCGGCTGGGGCGCTCGGACAGCCCGGGCAATCACATGCAATTCGGTGCCCCGGTTGGATATGGGCCTGAGCTGAATTTTTCAGGAATCAGCAGCGCATCGTTGCCTTCGTTGCTGCAATATTCGGATATCCACAGCAATGTAGGCGTGGGTGATGATTTGTTGCGCGGCACATTAGGCAGCACCTATGAGGCCAACACGGGTTCGGACACCACAACACGAATTTCATATTATTCTCCGCGTGTTAGCGGATTTCAGCTGGGGCTGAGTTACGCGTCCGACGGCTCCAATTCTTCGCCCAACCGTGAAGAGTTTTTTGATATCAGTGCCAATTATACCCGGCAGATTGGCACGGTCGATCTGGGGGTTTCGGCAAAGTACGGCGTGGCCGGTAACAGTGTGCTGCCCGGCGATGCGCCCGAATATTGGGGGCTGGGGCTGGAACTGGGATACGGTAATCTGACGGTGGGCGGCAGCTATGCCCAAAGCACCGGCAGTGCATTGGGTGTTACCGACGGCGAGGCGTATGATCTGGGTGCCACTTATCAGGCCGGGCGCTATGGGTTTTCCGTGCAGTACCTTAGCGGGCAGAACACCGATGACGAAAACGCAGCCCTCGGGGGCCAGGAACAGTTGCAGGCGTTGACCCTGTCGGCCAGCTACGCCCTGTTTGGCGATCTGGCACCCGACGCGCCGCCGCGCCCCGGCGCCGACCCTGACGCGCGCTATACGGGCCAGGATGGCATATCGGGGTCGATCTTTGGGTTCGTGTCCATGTCAGAGTTCACCGAGGATCTGGGCGATGCAGGAGCAGGCACACCGGGCGATGACACCGAAGGCTTTGTGGTGGGCACCGGATTTCGCCTGACGTTTTAAGCGGATTTGATCTGCGCAACAAAGCCCTCAAAAATTGCGCGGCACACTCTTGCATTCGCGCGCATGTGGGGCTAATCCATGCGCCAGTGCCGCCTTAGCTCAGTTGGTTAGAGCGCTTGATTGTGGATCAAGAGGTCCCTGGTTCGAGACCAGGAGGTGGTACCACCTTTCCCCTACTGCCCTGATATCACTTCGATTTCCTGCATCAACGCACCGTCCAGATCATAGATCAGGATGCGGTTGTCGCGGGTCACAATAGCGTACCAATCGCCCGTTTTGGTAAAGGCCTGGGCCTCAACCCCGCTGGGCAGGGTGATCTGATCGGGCATTTTGGGGCCAAAGGCCGCCGAGAATTTCGTGACAAACAGGATCACGATCACTATGAACCCTGCGATCATGGTCACGGTCAGCACCGTCACCAATATCCGCAGGTATTTCACAAGCGCCGCATCAACCGGCTGAGGGTCTGGATTGTCATTCATGCAAGGTACTTCTTTGTCATTCCGGATCATGGCCGATCCGCCCAATCGTCTTGATAAGGCGCTTTCGCGCGATGTGCCAGAGGCAGCACATCTGTCTCGCACGCGGTTGGCGCGGCTGATTGCCGATGGGGCGGTGCAGGTGAACGGCGCGGTGCAGGTGAACCCCAAAGCGCGCGTGGCTGAGGATGACCTGATCAGCCTTACGGTGCCGGAGGCCGAAGAAAGCCATATCGGTCCGGAAGATATTCCGCTGGATGTGGTCTATGAGGATGATGACCTGATTGTCATCAACAAACCTGTGGGCATGGTGGTGCATCCGGCCCCTGGCACCCCGTCAGGGACGCTGGTCAACGCGCTGATGCATCATTGCGGCGATAGCCTGTCGGGAGTGGGCGGGGCCAAACGGCCCGGTGTGGTTCACAGAATTGATAAAGATACCAGCGGGTTGCTGGTGGCGGCCAAAACGGACGCGGCGCATCACGGGCTGGCAGCCCAGTTTGAGGCACACACGGTAGACCGCCAGTACAGGGCGATTGTGTACGGTGTGCCCGATGGGGCCGATCCGCGGTTGCGGGGCATCAAGGGGGCCGCGTTTGAGGCAGGCAATATCCTGCGCCTGACCACGCAACTGGCCCGGCATAAAACCGACCGTCAAAAACAGGCGGTGCTGTTTGATGGCGGCCGTCATGCGGTGACCCGTGCCCGTGTGATTGACACCTTTGGCAGCCCGGCCTGTGTGGCGTTGCTGGAGTGCTGGCTGGAAACCGGGCGCACGCACCAGATCCGCGTGCACATGGCCCATGCCGGGCACGGGCTGATCGGCGACCCGGTCTATGGCGGGCGTCGCAAACTGCCACTGAAATCTCTGACCCAAGTGGCGCTGGACGCGGTGGCGGGCTTTTCCCGACAAGCGCTGCACGCCGCGATCTTGGGATTTGAACACCCCGTCAACGGCGAGATGATGCGGTTTGAGGCCCCATTGCCCGAAGATATGACCGCGCTGATTGCAGCGCTGAAGGGCTGAAATCCTTCGCACAGGTCTGTGAACGCCCTGACACAGACCTTTAAAATGCAGGCGGATAGCGTCATATCCTGTTCATCAATAGGTGGCATAGGGCTTGAAAGGCTGTTAGCGCAAACCTATATCTATGTTAATACCCTAAACATTGGGAGGGGGACATATGAGCAATTATAAGAACTTACCAGCACCGACGCCCGAAGGCGGGCTGAACCGGTATATGCAGGAAATCCGTAAATTTCCGCTGCTTGAGCCGGAAGAAGAGTACATGCTGGCCAAATCCTGGGTCGAAAAGCAAGACACGGATGCCGCCCACAAGATGGTCACATCGCACCTGCGATTGGCCGCCAAGATCGCTATGGGCTATCGCGGCTATGGTTTGCCACAAGCCGAGGTGATCTCGGAGGCGAATGTAGGCCTGATGCAGGCGGTCAAACGCTTTGACCCCGAAAAGGGTTTTCGTCTGGCAACCTATGCCATGTGGTGGATCCGCGCCAGCATTCAGGAATATGTCCTGCGCAGCTGGTCGATGGTGAAACTGGGCACAACGTCGGCGCAGAAAAAGCTGTTTTTCAACCTGCGCAAGGCCAAGAACCGCATCGGTGCCCTGGAAGAGGGCGACATGCGCCCTGAGAACGTGGCCCGTATTGCCAATGATCTGGGCGTGACCGAGGACGAGGTGATCTCGATGAACCGGCGTATGTCGGGCGGAGACGCATCACTGAATGCCACGGTCGGCTCTGAGGGCGAAGGCACGATGCAATGGCAGGATTGGCTGGAAGATGAAGATGCCGATCAGGCCGGCGACTACGAGGCCCGCGACGAGCTGCAAGCGCGCCGTGAGCTGCTGGCCGAAGCCATGGACGTTCTGAACGACCGCGAAAAGGACATCCTGACACAACGCCGTTTGTCGGATGAAACCATCACGCTGGAAGACCTGAGCGGGCAGTACGACGTCAGCCGCGAACGCATTCGTCAGATCGAAGTGCGCGCCTTTGAAAAGCTGCAAAAACGGATGCGCAGCCTGGCGCAGGAAAAAGGCATGATGGCCAGCGCCTGAGCCCTTTCCCTTTGTGGATGAACACAGTAGCCTCTCCCTCTAACGAGGGGGAGGTTTTTCGTGTCGCAACCACAGCAGATCATGTCCTCTCAGGGTCGTTTCACACGTCTGTTTTGCATCTGCGCTGTTGTGCTGCTAGCCGCCTGTGCCCCGCGCCCGACTGCCCAATTGGCCGCGCCGTCGCCAAATGCAACGCAGTACCCGGTTTATGTGGTGACCGAGCGCGAGCTGGATCAGATCGGCCCGTCATTTGGAGAGCCGCGCAATCAGGGGCTTCGCTATTTCCGGGCGATGGTATCCGTCCCGCCGACGCACACCGTGGGGCAGGTGGAATGGCCTGACCCTAACAGGCCCGCCAATGCCGAAACCGACTTTGTGATGACCGATATGCATGTCTTTGACGAGCGGGCGCGGTTTTTGCAGCAGGTGAAACAAGACCGGCCCGGGCGCGAGACTTTGCTGTTTGTGCATGGCTATAACAATACGCTGTCAGAGGCGACATTTCGATTGGCGCAGATGAAGGCTGACTTTGACGTCAAGACCCCGTCGGTGTTGTTTTCATGGCCCTCAGCGGGTGATCCGCGCGGCTATGTCTATGACCGCGACAGTATCCTGTTTGCCCGAAATGACCTTGAGACGCTAATCAAACAGCTTGCTCCGAACCGCAATGACAAGGTGTTTGTTCTGGCCCATTCGATGGGGTCCTTGCTGGTGATGGAGGCGATGCGGCAGGCGGTGATCCGTGGGGATCGCTGGATGCTGGACCGGCTGAGCGGGGTGGCGATGATGTCGCCTGACATGGAGCCGGATCTGTTTCGCAAGCAGGCAGAGACGATTGGGGCCTTGCCGCAGCCATTCTTGCTGTTTGTGTCGCAAGAGGACAGGGCGCTGGGGCTTGCCAGTCTTATATCGGGTTCAAAGCCGCGCCTTGGGGTGATTGACAGCCCCGATGCGGTTGAAGGGTTGGATGTGACAGTGGTGGATGTCACGGCATTGGGCGACGACGAAGGGTTCAACCACGCGGTCGCGGCCACGTCACCATTTGCCATCCCTGTGCTGCGCGAGTTCATTTCGGATATCAACAATGGCCAACGCCCTTCGCGCCAATATGTCGTGCTGGGTGGCGGCAGCTGAGATGGCTTGAATGCGATGCGGCGCTGCGGTTAGGCTAAGGCTAAGGCTAAGGCTAAGGCTGAGCGTGATATCAACAAAGCTCTGAGGAGTGTAAAAATGGCCGGTGGTTGGGCGCGCGACGGCGCGGTGAGCGAACAGATTGAAGCATCAATTTCGGACGAGTTGAAACGCATGCAGTCGCGTGCTGTGCCACAGGGCGAAAGCCTGACCCATTGTGCGGAATGCGACGAAGAAATACCCGCGGCCCGCCGCGAGGCCATTCCGGGGGTGAAGCTGTGTATTGATTGTATGCAGGAGCGCGATGTGTCGCATCAGGCCCGTGGCGGCATCAATCGACGGGGCTCAAAGGACAGTCAGCTGAAGTAAGGCCGGAATTTCCCGGCACACGTCCCGCCCACCCACCCCCGTGCGCCGGGAAATCCCTTGGGGCGTAATGTACGGCGTGCGAAGGGGCTTAAATATCCAGCCGCATGACCTGCTCCAGACCGATACGGCCCCGGTGAGGATCTGCGTCTTTGCACCAGCCACACGCACCGTACAGAGAAATGGCAGATGTGTTGCTTTCATCGACGGACAACCAGAGCGTAGAAACGCCGTATTGCTGACGGATATAGCCGGGCAGCGCCATCAGCATCGCGCGCCCCAGGCCCTGACCCTGATACTGCCCTCCAATCAACAATCCACGGAACCCATGTGCTGCGGGGGGCAGGCGTGTAATGCGCCGTGCGTAATCACGATCAATCTTGAAAAATCCAACGGGATCATCGGCTTGCAGCGCAAGGTGAAAGTCTTGCAGCGTGTCGGGTTCGTCCACCATCTCGGCGATGGGGGCGACAAATTCGGATTGATGCGCGGGCAGGTTCAGATGGGCCACGCGGCCTACCGCATCACGGGGCAGTGGGGCAAGGATGACAGAGGGCATCAGCCCTCCATCGCTTCCAATTCGTCGATGAAGCCTGAGATCATGGAGAGGCCTTTGTTCCAGAATGCCGGGTCCGAGGCATCCAATCCAAACGGTGCCAAAAGATCCTTGTGGTGTTTTGATCCACCGGCACGCAGCATGTCGAAGTACTTGTCCTGGAAGCCCTCGGGGTTTTCCTCATAGACCGCGTAAAGTGCGTTCACCAACCCGTCGCCAAAGGCATAGGCGTAGACGTAGAAGGGCGAGTGTACGAAATGTGGGATGTAGGCCCAGAAGGTCTCATATCCGTCCATGAATTCAAACGCAGGCCCCAGGCTTTCGGCCTGTACGGACATCCACAGGGCGTTGATGTCTTCGGGCGTCAGCTCGCCCTGACGACGGGCGGCGTGCAGTTTGCACTCAAAGTCGTAAAACGCGATCTGGCGCACGACGGTGTTGATCATATCCTCAACCTTGCCGGCCAGCAGAACCTTGCGTTCCTGGTCGGTTTTGGCCCCGTCCAGCATTTTGCGGAAGGTCAGCATTTCGCCAAACACGCTGGCGGTTTCGGCCAATGTCAGCGGGGTCGAGCTGAGCAGCTCACCCTGATCAGCGGCCAGCACCTGATGCACGCCGTGGCCCAATTCATGGGCCAGTGTCATCACATCACGCGGTTTTCCAAGGTAATTCAGCATCACGTAAGGGTGCACATCCGTCACGGTGGGGTGGGCGAAGGCCCCTGGTGCTTTGCCCGGTTTCACGCCTGCATCAATCCAGCCATCGGTGAAAAACGGCTTTGCCAGATCGCCCATGCGCGGATCAAACGCGCTGTAGGCCTGCATCACGATGTCTTCGGCGCTGTCCCAGTCGACAATCTTGCTGTCTTCAATCGGCAAAGGCGCGTTGCGGTCCCAGACTTGCATCACATCAAGGCCCAGCCATTTGCGTTTCAACTCGTAATAACGGTGGCTGAGTGAGGGATAGGCGGCGACAACCGCATCGCGCAGGGCCTCAACCACTTCCGGCTCCACATGGTTGGACAGATGCCGGCCGGTCTGGGCCGTGGGCATGCCGCGCCAGCGGTCAACGACCTCTTTTTCCTTTGCACCTGTGTTGTGCACACGGCTGAAAATACGGATGTTTTCACCAAAAACACGGGCCAGTTCGTGACTGGCGGCCTCGCGTTTGGTGCGGTCTTGCTCGGTCAGCAGGTTCAGGGTGGCTTCTATCCCCATTTCCTCGCCATCCACGGTAAAGGTGAGCCCTGCGATGGTTTCGTCAAACAAACGCTCCCATGCGTCGCCAACCACGCCCATGTCGTGCAGGAATTTTTCCAGCTCATCCGACAGCTGATAGGGTTTCATCGCGCGGATCCGGTCCAGCACGGGTTTATAACGCGCCAAATCGGCGTTCTGTGCCAAGAGCTGGCTCAGGTGGTCATCTTCCAGCCGGTTCAATTCCAAAGTGAAAAACACCAGCGGGGTGGTGTAGGTGGTGATCTTTTCCTGGCAATCCGACAGGAATTTGGTGCGGTCACCATCGGTGGTCAGCTGGTAATAGCGCAGGCCCGCATAGGACATGATGCGCCCGGCGATGCCGCTGATTTTCTCGTCGCGCTGGATGCATTCCAGCAGGCCTGCGGCATCCAGATCGCCCAGCTTGCCTTCGTAGTCGGCGGCAAATGCGGCGCAATGTTTCTCAAGCCAGTCCAGATCGCGCTTCAACTCAGGGGCGTCGGGTGCGGCGTAGAGATCGCTCAGGTCCCATTCGGGCAGGTCGCCTAATCCATCAGCGCCGGAGCTGGCATTGGCGTCACGAACGGGGAAGGGCAGATGGATCATGTGGGTCTCCTATGGCGTTAAAGCAGACATAGGGTGCGGGGCTACGAGGCTCAAGGCGTTCTGGTTGTTTCGCAGAAAAATCGTAGCTGCGAAAATTCCGCGAATTTTCTGAGGTCAGCCATATTCCGCCAGCATCGCTTTCAGATCATCCAAAGTATTCGCCTCGTTCAAAGGTTTGTCGTGGCGCCAGCGTTTCATGCGTGGAAACCGCAGCGCCACGCCGGATTTATGCCGGGTGCTTTCTTGTATGCCTTCAAACGCAATCTCAAACACATGCTCGGGCGTGACGCTGCGCACGGGGCCAAAACGTTCAACGGTGTTTTTGCGCACCCATGCGGTGATCTTGCGGAATTCGGCGTCCGTCAGCCCGGAATAGGCCTTGGTGAAGGGCACGAGCTGATTGCCATTCCACACCGCAAAGGTGAAATCGGTGAACAGATTGGCCCGTCGGCCCGAGCCTTGCTGGGCATAGATCATCACCGCGTCAATTGTCAGCGGATCCAGTTTCCATTTCCACCAATCGCCCTTTTTGCGGCCCGTATGATAGGGGCTGTCACGCCGTTTCAGCATCAGCCCTTCGGCACGGTTGTCGCGGGAGGTGGCGCGGGTGTCATGCAGGGTTTTCCAATCCTCAAATTCCAAAGGTTGGGACAGTCGGAGCGGGGCCTGGGGCGGCAAACCCTCCATCAGAACCTCCAGCCGCGCGCGCCGGTCTGCGACGGGCAGGGCGCGCAGGTCTGCGCCATCTTGTTCCAGCAGATCATAAGCAAGCAAGATCACCGGAGCCTCGCTCAGTAGCTTTTTCGGCACGGTCTTGCGCCCGATGCGCTTTTGCAGGGCATTAAAGGACATCGGAACGTCACCGTCGAAATCCCACGCCAAAATTTCGCCGTCCAAAACGGTGCCTTCTGGCAGGAAATCCACGGCACGCGCCAGTTCAGGGAAGCGATCGGTCATCAGCTCTTCGCCGCGTGACCAGACAAAATGCTGACCACCGCGCAGGATCAACTGCCCGCGAATACCGTCCCACTTCCATTCGGCCAGCCATTCAGTCGGCGTGCCCAGATCCTCGGGTCCGTCGCCTTCAACCCCGTAAGCCAGACAAAACGGATAGGGCCGTGACAAGGCAGCACCCGCATCGGGCGCTTCGATCAGCGCGGCATAGCTTGTGGTATCGGGTGTCCAGTCGCCCATCAGTCGATGCGCCAGTTCTGCCTCGTCCTGGCCGGTGGCGCGGGCCAATGCGCGGGTCATCAACTTGCGTGAGATGCCAACGCGGAACCCTCCGGTCAGTAGCTTGTTAAAGACCAGGCGCTCGGTGCTGGGCATTTGCGACCATGCCAGCAGAACGGCGGCTTTGCGCGCGCCTTCGTCTGCGCGGTCGAGGGCGCGCAAGGATGTGATCCATTCGGTCAGGCCTTTGTCATGTTGCCCCGTCGCCTGCGGCAGAACCAAGGCGATGGTTTCGGCCAGATCACCCACGATGGGATAGCTTTCCTCGAACAGCCACAGCGGGATGCCAGCCACGTCGGCGGCCCATTCGCGCAGCTTGGTTGTGGTGATCGCACGGCGCGGGCGACGGCCTGAAAACAGCGCGATGGTCCACAGCTTGTCCTGGTCTGAAGCGGTGGCAAAGAACGCGGCCAGTGCATCCACCTTGGCCGTGGTTTTGGTGGTTTGATCGATGGCGGCATAAAGCGCGGCGAACTCTTTCATTCGGCGTCCCCGTCATCCAGGGTTTCACCAGTGAATTCCGTTGGTACCACCTGCGCATTGTAACCCTGATCGTTCAGCCATCGCGCGAAGACATCGGTGTAACCATGCGTGGCATATATATTTTCTGCACCTGTTGCCTTGATAGCTGCGTTCAATCCGTCCCAATCAGCGTGGTCCGAGACAACAAAGCCCCGGTCCACCGCGCGCCGCCTGCGCACGCCGCGCAGACGCATCCAACCGCTGGCAAAGGCAGTGGATGCAGGACGAAACCGTTTCGACCAAGTGCCCGCCAATGCGCCGGGCGGGGCCAGCACCAGCGCGCCCGCATGATCGGGTGCAGAGGTGTCTTTGGTCACATGCACGGTCTTTGGCAGATCAAACCCTTGGGCGCGCAAAACGGCGTTGGTTTTTTCAACTGCGCCGTGGGTCAGGATGGGGCCAATCGAAGGATCAAGCAAGGTCATCACCCGCTGCGCCTTGCCCAGCGAATAAGCTGCAAGGTGGCTGAATTTGCCATCCGCCTTGTTGGTGGCCCACCATGCGTTGATCTGGGCGGCGATGGTGGCCTCGTCGGGCCATTGAAACACCGGCAGCCCAAAGGTGCATTCAGTGATGAAGCTGTGGCATTTGACTGGCTCAAACGGGGTGCTCAGCGCGTCGGGCGTGGTTTTGTAATCGCCCGAGACAACCCAGACTTCGCCGTTCACCTCGACCCGTATCTGCGCTGAGCCGGGCACATGCCCGGCAGGATGAAACGACACGCTTGCCCCGCCCACCGTGCGGGTCTCGCCGTAGGCAATTGTATCGAGCGTGATGTCGCCCAGCCGGTGGCGCATGACAGGGGCTGCAATATCGGTGGCCAGATAGCGCCCATGCCCCCAACGCGCGTGATCGGCGTGACCATGGGTGATCAGGGCGTTTTCCACCGGGCGCCAGGGATCAATGTAAAAATCACCTGCCGCGCAATAGATGCCCTCGGGTCTGAAGCTAAGTGCCATGGCACATAAGATAGCCCCGAGCGCGCAGAGGTCCAACCTTGCATCGGCAGATCAGCGGGCTATCCTGACACAGAACGGCAACAGGGGGCCACGCGATGCGATTTGTCAGATTTGGGGAAGTGGGCGCGGAAAAACCGGGTGTGCTGGATAGCGACGGAAATCTGCGCGATCTCAGCGGCGTGGTTGACGATCTGACTGGCGACGTGTTGGCCGCCATGCCCGAGATTGCCCCCGATGCGTTACCGCTGGTCGAAGGCAACCCGCGCATGGGCGTGCCGGTGGCCGGGATCGGCAAATTTATTGGCATCGGGCTGAATTACTCGGATCATGCGGCAGAAACCGGGATGGAGCCGCCCGAATATCCGATTGTCTTCATGAAGGCGACGTCCTCGCTGAATGGTCCAGATGACGTTGTGCGATTGCCGCGCGGGTCACGGCATTCCGATTGGGAGGTCGAACTGGGCGTGGTGATTGGCAAGCCCACGAAATACGTCACCGAAGCCGAAGCGCTGGATTATGTAGCGGGCTATTGCATCGTGAACGACGTGTCCGAGCGCAAGTACCAATCCAAACTGTCGGGCCAGTGGACCAAGGGCAAAAGTTGCGACACCTTTGGGCCTGTCGGCCCGTGGCTGGTCACTCCGGACGAGGTGGGTGATCCACAGGATTTGGCGCTGACGATGGATTTGAACGGCGAACGCCAGCAAACCGGCAGCACGTCCAAGATGATTTTCACTGTGGCGCAGATTATCGCACATCTGAGCGAATTGATGAGCCTGCAACCCGGCGATGTGATCTGCACAGGTACACCGCCCGGTGTGGGTATGGCCAAGGATCCCCGCAGGTTCCTGACCACAGGCGATGAAATGACGCTTGAAATTACCGGCCTTGGCCGCCAGCAGCAACGCGTGGAGCAGGACCAGGCATAGCGCTTTCGGCGTGAGCGTCGAAAAACGCAGTGATCTGGTCAAAAATGCGCCCGCGGACCTTGGGGCCTTCGAACAGCACCTCGTGGCGGCCGCCGTCAATCCATTCTAGGTGACCGCCGGGCCAGTTTGCCATGCGTTCGCGGATGCGGGGCAGGCAAACGACTGCCTCTTTGGTGCCCACCACGTTGAAACACGGCAGATCAGGCGACGGCAGCGATGCCAGTTCCCGACATTCGCGCAGGGCCTCGTTCAGCCAGCGCAAAGATGGCCCCCCCAGACCCAAGGCAGGTTCGGCCAGGGTCTGGTCGATCATCAGTTGATACATCTCAGCATCGCGGGTGAGTTTGTTGTTTTCAAACGGGTTTTTCAGAACGTAATTCTGATCACCCGTGGTGTTGGGCGCATAAAGATGGCTAAAGCCCAGCTGCTTGCTGCTCCAGGACAGGGACCATGCGACAGGGCGCAATGGTTCGGCGATGCGGATGCCCCACATCGGCCCGGAAAACGCAACTGAATTCACGGGCAGGCCCAGATACAATGCCCGCAACCCAATGCAGCCCCCCATCGAGTGGGCCAGCATGTGCCAAGGTTTGGGCAGGTTCAGATCGGTTGCGGCGGCCACCACGGCGGCCACATCCAACTGGTAATCACTGAACAGATGCACATGACCCGCCATAGGGTCTTTGATCAACCGGTCCGCCAGCCCCTGACCGCGCCAGTCCACCACGATCGTGGCATACCCTGCCGCAGCCAGATAGGACGCGGCAGTGCCGTATTTTTCGACATATTCGGTGCGGCCGGGAAACAGCAGCACCGTGCCTTTGGGCGCGTCCCGGTTAAAGACACCAATGCGCAGGCGCACCCCATCCTGAGCGGTCAGCCAAAAGGTCTGGCCGTCCTCTGGCGCATGGGCCAGTTCAGACAGAAAGGGTGCAGGCTCCATCACGACAGGACGCTGCCCAGTTGCATCGCCATGCCCATGTCGCCGTCAACGGTCAGCTTGCCGGTCATAAAGGCGGCTGTCGGGTCCAGATCGCCGGACAGGATCGCTTCAAATGTGTCCTGATCAGCGGTCATGGTCACGTCGGCTGCATCGTCCCCTGCACGCGCACCATTGTCGTCGATCATGATGGCGCCTTCGCCCTCGATCACGAATTTGGCTGTGCCTGCGGTAAACCCACCGCCGGCCTTGTCGTTCAGGGCCTTAACGGCATGGTCGATAACGTCACTCATATGCTCTTCCTCCAGAAGTGATCTGCCGGGGGTTTGCATTCCGGCAATCTGCGCTAAACTCATCCCTGTTATGAAAGCATCAAGCACATATTTCCAGAGTATCGTGACGGCACTTTTGCTGACAGTCATGATTTCCATACCTGCCAGCCCGGTTTGGGCGGCGGATAACACAAAGTTGAATAAGCTTTTTGCGGATCTGCTTGAGGCTGAGGATGGCCCGGCACAGCGCATTGCGGGTGAGATTGAGCTGGAATTGTCCAAATCCGGCTCGGCGGCGCTGGATTTGTTGCTCAAACGGGGGCGCGACGCGTTTGAGGCGGGGCAGTCCAAGGTTGCGATTGAGCATCTCACAGCCCTGACCGATCACGCGCCCGAGTTTTCCGAAGGGTATTACTGGCGGTCCCTCGCGTTTATCCAGTCCGAGCAGTTCGGCCCGGCGTTTGCCGATCTGGAACGGGCTTTGGTGCTGCGCCCCCGCCACTACGGTGCGATTGAGGCGTTGGGGTTCTTGCTGGAAGAAATGAACCGACCTGTGATGGCGCATGAAGCGTATGAACGGGTTTTGGCTATACACCCGCATCACCGGGACGTAAAAGGCGCGCTGGAACGCCTTGGTCCTGATGTAGACGGCAAGGCCCTCTGAAGCAAAGAAGCGGAGACAGGGTATGGCCATCCCGTCAAGAACCCTGAAACGGTTCTCGACCAAACTAAAATTTTCCTTGTGCGAGAACCGTCTTGACACCGAACTTGTGTCGGGGCGTTTTTCATTCAATCAGAAAGAGATTAATTGAAAACCGTTCGGGCGGTTCTGGGCCCCACCAACACCGGCAAAACCCATTATGCCATTGAGCGGATGCTCAGTTATCGCACCGGCGTGATCGGCCTGCCGTTGCGCCTGCTTGCGCGCGAGGTCTATGACAAGATCGTTGCCATTCGCGGCCCCGGCGTGGTGGCTTTGGTCACCGGCGAAGAACGCATCGTG
This sequence comes from Roseovarius sp., assembly GCA_045106595.1. Lineage (GTDB taxonomy): Bacteria > Pseudomonadota > Alphaproteobacteria > Rhodobacterales > Rhodobacteraceae > Roseovarius. Next base: position 34,219 of record JBGCEW010000005.1, read on the forward strand.
CCGCCGCGCACGCAGTATTGGGTCTGTACGGTTGAGGCGATGCCGCAAGGTATGGCAGTGGATTTTCTGGCGATTGATGAAATCCAGCTGTGCGCTGACCCTGAACGCGGGCATGTGTTCACCAACCGGTTGCTGCATGCACGCGGTATCAACGAGACGCAGTTTCTGGGCAGTCACACCATGCGCAACGCCATTGCCGCCATGGTGCCCGAGGTTGAATTCATGGGCCGCGAACGGATGTCGCAGCTTAGTTATTCCGGACCAAAGAAAATCGCCAAGATGCCGCCGCGTTCGGCCATCGTCGGCTTTTCGGTGGATAACGTCTATGCCATTGCGGAACTGCTACGCCGTCAAAAGGGGGGTGCGGCTGTGGTGATGGGAGCGCTTTCCCCACGCACGCGGAATGCGCAGGTCGATCTCTATCAAAACGGCGATGTTGATTATCTGGTGGCCACCGATGCCATTGGGATGGGCCTGAACCTGGATATCAACCACGTCGCGTTTTCATCACTGACCAAGTTTGACGGGCGGCGGATGCGCAATCTGGCCCCGAATGAGCTGGCCCAGATCGCAGGCCGGGCAGGACGCGGGATGAGCCACGGCACCTTTGGTGTCACCGGTGAGGCACCCGATCTGGATGAAAACGTGGCGCAGGCCATCACCGATCACCGCTTTACCCCCATCCGCAAGCTGGAATGGCGCAATGACCGGCTGCAGTTTGGCACGCCCGAGGCGCTGATCCGGTCGCTAGAAGAACGCCCCAGTGGCGAATGGCTGTCCGCCGCGCGCGAGGCCGATGACCTGATTGCGCTCAAAACCTTGTCGCAGCAGGCGGACATTCGCCAACGTACCACCGATGGCCGCGCCGTGCAGCTGCTGTGGGATGTTTGCCGCATTCCCGATTTCCGATCAATCAGCCCGGGCGAACATGCGGGCCTGCTGGAGCGTTTGTTTTGTGACCTGCACGAATATGGCCGCATCCCTGATGACTGGCTGGCGCGTCAGATCAAACGCATCGATCGCACCGATGGAGACATCGACACATTGTCAAAACGCCTGTCGTTTATCCGCACCTGGACCTATGTGGCCCAACGGAAAGACTGGGTTGATGACGAAAACCATTGGCGCGGGGCGACGCGCGCTGTAGAAGACCGCTTGTCAGATGCGCTGCACGGTGCGCTGACCCAAAGATTTGTGGATCGGCGTACCTCCGTATTGTTGCGCCGACTCAAGCAGAAGGAGGCCATGGTGGCCGAAGTAAACGATACTGGTGACGTAACCGTCGAAGGCGAATTTGTCGGACGGCTCGAAGGATTTCGGTTCAAGCAGGACAAAGGTGCTGCAGGGGCCGAGGCCAAAACATTGGCAGCCGCCAGCCTGCAGGCATTGGCGCCGCATTTCCATCTCAAGGCGGATCGTTTCTATAACGCACCCGACACCGAGATTGATTTCACCGAACAAGGTGGGTTGATGTGGGGCGATCAGGCAGTGGGCAAGCTGGTTAAGGGCGATGATCCCTTGAAACCTGTGGCCGAGGCCTTTGTAGACACCGAAGCAGGCGATGATGTCGCGCAAAAGGTTCAGCGCCGGTTGCAGCATTTCATTGACCGCAAGATCGCCACTTTGTTTGAGCCGTTGCTGAACGTTCAGAAGGACGAAACCCTGACGGGCATGGCGCGTGGCTTTGGCTACCGGATGGTCGAAGGGTTCGGGATCATCCCGCGCTCGGACGTGGCCCAAGAGGTGAAGGATCTGGATCAAGATGCCCGCGGCGCGCTGCGCAAGCACGGCATTCGCTTTGGTCAGTTCACCATCTTCATGCCGCTGCTGCTGAAACCCGCGCCGACGCGTCTGCGCCTGGTGCTGTGGTCGCTTTCGCAGGATTTGGCCGAATTCCCCGAATCGCCCCCCCCCGGATTGGTCACTGTGCCCTCGGGCAAGGGTGTGCCGGCCACGCATCATATGATGTCGGGCTACCGTGCTGCGGGTGAACGGGCCATTCGCATCGATATGCTGGAACGTCTGGCCGATATGCTGCGCGCCGAAGACAGCCGCGGAGGGTTTGAAGCCAAACCTGATATGCTGTCGATCACCGGCATGACGCTGGAGCAATTTGCAGACCTGATGCAGGGTCTGGGTTATAAGGCCGAAAAGGGCGAGCGTGAGAAAGTCAAAGCCGCGCCTGAACCAAAGGCCGATGCCGATGACCCCAAGACGGATGACCCCAAGGCGGATACTGCGGACGCGCCTATCGCCGTGGCCACTGACGCGGGTGCGGCCATTGTTGAGGGCGCTGATGTAGCGCCATCTGAGACAGCAGCTGCAACAGGGGCTGAAATGGTTGAGGCCGCCGAGCAAGCCGCCAGAGAGCTGGCAGAGAAATCGGACGCCACGCAAACCGATGATGCTCCTGAACAAGAGGTGTTCTACACCTTCACCTGGGCCGCACGTCCGCGTGGCAACCGTCAGGGCCAGGGCCAAGGTCGTGGTGACGGCCAGCAACGCCAAGGCGGTAAACCTCGTGGCAAAGGTAAGCCGGGCCAACAAGGCAAAGGCAAGCCGCGCGATACGGGGGCCAAAACCTATTCGGCCAAGCCCAAAAAGCAGGACAAGATCGACCCTGACAATCCGTTTGCAGCGGCGCTGATGGGGTTAAAGGACAAATCCTGAACTATTGACCGACACATCCGCCAAAATCCGCATCGATAAATGGCTGTGGCAGGCGCGGTTCTTCAAGACCCGCAGCCTGTCGGCCAAGCTGGTCAGCGCGGGCAATGTACGGGTGAATGCGACACGCATCAGCAAGCCCGCTTTTGGGCTGAGCATCGGGGATGTTTTGACCTTTCCACAGGCCAAAGATGTCCGCGTGATCAAAGTGTTAGCGCTGGGCGAGCGGCGTGGGCCTGCCCCTGAGGCGGCCTTGCTCTATGAAGATTTGGACCCGCCAGTGCGCACCCCCAGGGACCCTGTTCCACAAGCCCCCAAGTTTGAGGGAAAAGGACGCCCAACCAAGCGCGATCGCCGCAAACTTGACCCCAACATGCGCCGAGAGCTTGATTGATCCGGCCTGCTGGATTAGGTGACTCTCAGACCGTAAACCAACCGAGACATCCATGACCTATATCGTGAACGACGCCTGCATCGAGTGCAAATATACCGACTGCGTAGAAGTGTGCCCTGTGGACTGCTTTTACGAGGGTGAAAACATGCTGGTGATCCACCCCGACGAATGTATCGATTGCGGTGTATGCGAGCCGGAATGCCCCGCCGATGCGATCCGCCCCGACACCGAGCCGGACATGGAAAAATGGGTCGAATTCAACCGCAAGTATTCGGAAATGTGGCCGGTGATCATCTCGAAGAAAGATCAGATGCCCAATGCAGATGACCGCGATGGTGAAGAGGGCAAGCTTGAGAAGTATTTCTCGGAAAACCCTGGCGAAGGCGGCTAAGGCCTGATCTGCGCCACAAGGTGAAGTGCTGCGGCTAGATTGCTGATTTCCCTGACGTAAATTGACACGTGATTCTGATGCACTGGCGGAATGTCCGTTTTTGTGCTATGATTCTGTGGATATGTGAATTTTCTCTGCCTGATATCCATTTACCCAAGCCCGCGCTTGGGGGTGGATTTCTTTGTGTCTGGCATGTCTGAACCGTGGTCCAACAGGCCCGCACGTACGACAGCAAGTCTCAAGGATCAAAGGCCACCAGTAAGGAAGACCTGAATGTCCAAGTCCAAGAAGCTCGACTTTCGTCCTGATGAATTCGTTGTATATCCCGCGCACGGCGTGGGCCAGATCGTATCGGTCGAAGAGCAGGAAGTCGCCGGCATCACGCTGGAGTTGTTTGTGATCTCGTTTGAGAAGGACAAAATGACCCTGCGCGTTCCCACGCATAAAGCCACTGAAATCGGCATGCGCAGCCTGTCGAGCCCCGATGTTGTCTCCAAGGCGATGACAACGCTTAAGGGCAAGGCCAAGGTGAAGCGCGCCATGTGGTCGCGTCGCGCGCAGGAATACGAGCAAAAGATCAACTCTGGCGATCTGATTGCCATTGCCGAAGTGGTGCGCGACCTGCACCGCACTGATGATCAGCGTGAGCAGAGCTACTCGGAGCGTCAGCTGTATGAGGCCGCGCTGGAGCGTTTGACCCGTGAAGTGGCCGCCGTCAATGGTGGCGACGAAGTGCAAGCCGCCAAGAAGGTGGATGATGTGCTGGTGTCGCGGGCCGCTGCCGCCTAAGCACAGGGTCTGACAGGATAAATTAAGGCCTCCCGGATGCGGGGGGCCTTTTTGCTGTGCCGCTTATGTGACAAGTGCAAACAGCACGGCAATTTCGCATAGCTGTTGCGATGCGCCCAGAATGTCGCCTGTTTGCCCGCCGATCTTGCGTTTGGCAATCATCGCCACGGTGGACGCGGCCACCACAGCGGCGCAGGCCGCAGGGATCGCACCGACGCCCAGACAGATCAGCGCTGCCATCACACCAATCCCAATGCCAACACCTGCCGTGGCCCCTGCAACCCGGCCCACCCGGTGCGACAGCCCATCGGTGCGGGCATGGGGCAGGGCATACATCACCACAGGCATCGTGGCGCGTGACAGCGCTGCACTGGCAATCAACCCGGCCGTAGCGGCCCAAAGCCCGGCTTCAAACAGCATCCACAGCGCCAGCCAACGCGCAGCTAAGCTTAGCATCAGGGCAATCACGCCGTAGGTGCCAATCCGGCTGTCGCGCATGATCTCAAGTCGCGCACCGCGGTCCCATCCGCCCCACAGCCCGTCGGCGGTATCGGCCAGCCCATCTTCGTGCATGGCCCCGGTCAGCATCACCATTGCGGCCAACACCACCAGCGCCACAATCGCCGGTGGCAGGCCCAACCCGGTGATCAGCGCACCCAGTATGGCGGCAAGCACGCCCAGCACACAGCCCGCCAGCGGATAGGCCCAAGCCGCCTGTGCCGCGCGGGTGCCATCGATGACCGGCAAGGGCAGACGGCTGAGCAGGCCAAGCGCCGTGATCAGATCACCGGGAGCCAGTAAGGGCCCTGTCGGGGTGGCGTCGCTTTTTTCGTTCATGATGGCTCTTTTTCGGATGCAGGCAGGGTTTGGGCCTGCGATACATCATCAAAACCTGTCTTGGCAACGAGGGACGTGATGCACGACCGATTTAACGCGCAGACCGAATTTGAGGCATTGCTGCGCGCCATGCCCAGCGAGGATGCCAGCGCCCGCGCCGGTGCCAAGGCCCGTGATGCCGTTCTGACCAAACCCCCCGGCGCACTGGGCCGTCTGGAAGATATCGCTGCGTGGTATTGTGCCTGGCGCGGTCAGGTGCAGCCGCAGATCACGGCGCCGCAGGTTATTGTTTTTGCGGGCAATCACGGTGTCACAGCGCAAGGCGTGTCTGCCTTTCCGGCGGATGTCACTCAGCAGATGGTGCTGAACTTTCAAACAGGTGGGGCCGCGATCAACCAATTGGCGGCATGTGCCGGGGCACGTCTGGATGTGCATGCGCTGTCACTGGATGTGCCAACGCAGGATTTCACCCTTGGCCCGGCCATGACCGAGGCCGAATTTGTGGCCGCGTTGCAGGCCGGGTGGGACGCGCTGGACCCCCAGGCCGATCTGCTGGTTGCCGGAGAGATGGGCATCGGCAACACCACCTCGGCTGCGGCGATTGCGCTGGCCTTGTGTGGCGGCGCGCCTGAAGATTGGGTTGGCCGTGGCACCGGCGTGGATGCGGACGGTGTGGCGCTAAAGGCCAGGGTCATTGCCCAAGGTCTGAGAGCCAACCCGCAGGCGGCCTCAAACGGCCTAGAGGCGTTGCGCTGCCTGGGCGGGCGGGAACTGGCGGCGATTGCTGGCGCGATGCTGCACGCGCGCCACCTGCGCATTCCTGTCATTCTGGATGGGTTTATCGCGACCGCCGCGGCACTGTGTTTGCACCGCGTCAACGCGGGCGCGTTGGATCATGCGATTGCGGGGCACGAAAGCGCCGAAAACGCCCATGCGGCCCTGTTGCGCCATCTGGAAAAAGAGCCCCTGCTCCGCCTGGGCATGCGTCTGGGTGAGGCATCGGGGGCCGCACTGGCCATTCAGGTGGTCAAGGCCGCACTTGCGTGTCATTCGGGCATGGCCACCTTCGCCGAGGCAGGTGTCAGCGACGGGTGATCACGCCTCGGGTGCAGGGTTGGTCTCATCCTCTTTCGCGGCGGCGGCTTTTTCCTCAAGCTGGGTCAAAAGCATGGTTTGCAAATCCACCTCCAGCTCTTTCGCGCGGGCAATGTAGGCCTTGTTTTCGGTTGTGGGTATGGATGGATCCCACAGCGCGGCCAGTTCCTGAACAGAATGGCGATCATGTTTGTAAAAGGTCTTTTCCAATTCCGAGGCTTCAAATTCACTGAGCCCCATGTTTTCAAGAACATAGCGCCCGGCGCGCAATGAGCTGTCGAACATTTCACGGACGATATCATTTGCGCCGGCCTGATACAGCCGGAACACATGGGTGCGGTCGCGAGCGCGCGCAATGATATGAATGTCAGGCCGTTCGCGGCGCACAAAGGCCACAAGGCGTGTGGCGGCATCGGGGTCATCCAGGGCCACCACCACCACATGCGCGTCTTTCAATCCGGCGGCATGCAGAAGGTCAGGGCGGGTTGGATCCCCCAGAAACCCTTTGACACCAAAACGGCGCATCCGCTGGATGGCGTCAAAATCATGGTCTAGCACCACGGTGTTGAACCCCGACGAGCGCACAATGCGGTTTATGATCTGCCCAAACCGGCCGATGCCTGCAATGATCACCGGGCCGTGTTCGTCGATCTCATCGGCGTCGGGGGTGTCTTGTGTGTCTTCCATGCGATGGGACAGCGTATCGTATAGGATAAACAGCAACGGCGTGATCAACATGGTCAGGGCCACCACCAGCAGCAGCATTTCTTTCAGTTCGGGGGGGATGACATTTTGCTGACCCGAGAATGAGATCAGCACAAAACCAAATTCGCCTGCCTGCGCCAGCGACAGTGTGAACAGCCAAAGGTTGCGCCCCTTGAGGTGAAATATCCGCCCCAGCACATAGAGAATACCGCCCTTGATCAGTATAATCGCCAGAGCCAGGCCCAGGACCTGAAAGGTCTGGCTGGCCAGAATGCCAAAATTGATGCCCGCGCCAACAGTGATAAAGAACAACCCCAAGAGCAGACCCTTGAAGGGTGACAAATCGCTTTCCAGCTCGTGGCGGAACTCGGACGAAGCCAGAACCACACCGGCCAGAAACGCGCCCAGGGCAGGGGACAGCCCCACCAGCAGCATGGCCATTGATATGCCTACGACAATCAGCAGCGCCAGTGCTGTATACATTTCGCGCAGCCGGGCCTGATGGATAAAGCGAAACACGGGTCGTGTCAGATAGACCCCGGTCAGCACGATGCCCACCACCACGCCGATGGTCAACAGGGCCGCCCCCCAACCCGGCAGGCTTTGCACCAGTGAAAGCGCTGCCTCATGAGCGCCTTGCTCTTGGCCTTGGCCTGTACTGTTCAGCCGCTCCAGTGTCTCGGCCAATACCTGATCGGGGCGTTTGGGCAAGGCCAGCAGAGGCAACAGGGCCAGCATCGGGATGACCGCAATATCTTGCGTCAGCAGAACTGAAAATGCCGAACGCCCGCCGCCAGTCTGCATCAAGCCTTTTTCCGAGAGCGTTTGCAGCACAATCGCGGTCGAGGACAGCGCAAAGATCAGGCCAATGGCCAGGGCCACTGACCAGTAAAACCCAAGGACCATTGCACAGGCCATGACGGCAAGTGTTGTGACACCCACCTGCAATCCGCCCAGCCCAATCAGCTTGTGACGCATGTCCCACAGCGCGCGTGGCTCCAACTCCAGCCCGATGATAAACAGCATCATGACGACGCCAAATTCAGCGAAGTGTTGTAACTCTTCGTTTTGATGGCCACCCACAAGCCCCAGAACTGGCCCGATCAGAATGCCCGCGGCCAGATATCCCAGCACCGATCCCAAACCCATACGCGCGGCAATCGGTACGGCAATTACGGCAGCGGCAAGAAAGATCGTGGCTTGGAAGAAGAACCCTTCCATCAGTGCTCCTTTGTCAGGCAAGCGCAGGTGCGCCCGCGACATATCTGTGATCATCCCCGTTTGTGCCCAAGGTGACAAGGGCTGATCGGGTAAGAATGACAGATGAGAGGGGCTGCTGGTTTTGGCGGCAGTGTGTGCTGCGGTGCTGGATCAAAGCGCGCACGATTGGCGCGTTCAGGCGTCTTCAGCCGCGGGGCATCTTCAGCACAACTGTGCGCCCGCCTTTTTTGTACTGCAGATCAGCGTCACCTATGGCCTGCACGCGCCCGCCATCAATCCGGTCGCCAACCCTGACCTTTTTGTAGCGCCCGCTGGACATGCGCACCAAAGCGCGGCGATTGTTGGTGCTGCCATAGACACCAATCAGGTTCACACGCTTGAACTTAAGCGCGTTCTTCTCGGTTGCACGTTTGGACACGCTGGCTTTGGTTGGAATTTTCGGACTGACCCGCTGGCTGGCTTGCACGGCCACGGCATTTCCTGCGCCACCTTCATCGGCCTGGCGTTGCTGATTACGTTTGGTGCGTTGCACGATCTTGTCAAAATTGCGGGGCTTGATCTTGGGCTTGAGCGAGCTGCGCACGGCTTGCGGCGTGGCCCCGGAAAAGGCAATCGTGGCCTGCGAGGCATCGGCGACGGCGGCTGCAATCGCTTCGGGGTCGGTCTGAGTTCCCGTGGCCGCCGCTTCTGCTTCGGCCTTTGCGAGGGCGTCTGCCTGTTGCTGCGCCAGCTCTTCGGCTTCGGCGATTTTGCGCGCCTCTTCGGCGGCTTCCTGTGCGCTTTCGGGGCGCAATTTGGGCCGCAGAGACGCCAGTTCGTTCAGGGTGCGTCCACTCAGGGCGTTGCGCTCAATCTGCTCGGCCATATCATCAGGGCGCGCGCGGGGGCGCAACGCTGACACTTGCACTTCGGGTTCGGTGGTCTGGGGTTGATCGTCTGGGCTGCGTTGCGCAATGGCCGCAGGGATCGCCGTGCCGAAAGGTGGCCTGCCGACATAGACAACAATGCCGTCTGGTGTTGTGGCGCCTTCGGGCGTGGCCTGAACCAAACCGCGTTGATCAAATGTAAACCGCGTGTCCGCCGCGGGGGGCGAGGCGGGCGAGAACATGATCCCGTCTGTCAACGCAGCGGTGTTTTCGGGCAACGCCACGGCATCCTGGAAGTTTGGTTCAGTATCAAGTGACGTTTGATAGACATCCTCAAGCTCGGTCGGCGTGGGCGACGGCGACGGCTCAGGGGCCAATTGCCAGATGCCGGTCGCGGCATAGCGCGCGCGGGCTTCGTCGGGGCTTAGGTCTTCGGGGTTCACACGGCTTAAAATTTCAGTGGCTGGATCATCCAGAACCGAAACAGCATCACCGGGCGTCAACGAGGCCAGCTCCAGCAGTTCCTCTTCGCTCAGTGCCGCCTCAGCCTCGTCCGAGGTGGGCAGGGTGGCCACAACCGGAGCAGGATCCGAGCGGAAGAACCGCGCCAGGCCTTCGTCCATAAATACCGAGGCCCAAGCAGCGACACCAATCAGGAACAGCAATAAAAACGCGGTCAGGATCAGCCCCAAAAACCGCGGTTTGCCGCCCACAGCCACGGCATCACGCGCACCAAAGATGGTCATGCGCTGTTTTTCGTTCTCGGGCTCTGGGATGTCGTCAGCGACGGCGGGTTCTGTGTGTTTGGTGCGTGCGCGGCGTGTAAAGAATGTGCTTTTCCCACCTGGCGACGCAGGCGGTGTGGCGGCTGCTGCGGCAGGCGTGGCCACCGTGGCCACAAGGGCAGGGGCTGCCAGACGTGCTTCGGGCATGGCCACGATTGGGGCGGGCGGTGCGTCTTCGTCGATCGGCAGGGCCGCGTCGGATACACCGGTGATCGCCGGGGCCTCTTGGGGTGCTTCAGGATCGGCCGCGGGGCCAAGCGTGATGCGTGCAGGGCCTGTGTCGCGCAGAGCACCGTCCAGTTTGGGTGCGGTATCGGCATCACCGCCGCGCTGCGCACGGATGCTGGCAAATGCAGTGGCTTTTTCCGGCTCGGGGGTCTGCTCGGGCGTGGTGTCGGCTTCGGGCTCCGCCTCGGGTGTCGGATCCAGCGCGGCCTCGGTGCCTGCCTCAGCCTCAGTCTCGGGTTCAGCTGCCTTTACGTCTTCGGTCTCAGGCTCGGGTCGGGTTTCCGGCTCTGGGTCCGCGGGGGGCATGTCGGCTTCTGGCTCTGCATCGGCGGCTTTCACCTCTTCCAGCTCAGGCTCAGCCTCCGGTTCAGGCGTCGGTTCGGGCTGAACTTCTGATTCTGCGATCTCAGGCTCAACGTCGGGCGCTGGTTCAACGGCAGTCTCTGGCTCGGCTTCGGGATCTGCCGCATCCGTGGCAGGCTCATCCGTATCCGGCAGTTTTGAGGCCCCAATCACCCGGATCGGGGCTGTGTCACGTTCAACATCCGCCGCGATATCGGGTGAGGCCTGCGCCCATTGCGTCAGCCCAAAATACGGCTCGCCCGCAAATTCGGGCCCTTCGGGAATGGCCACAAAGCTGACCGGCTGAAACGCATGATCTACCGCAAAGCCTTCGGCCTCGGCCAGGGTTTCGCGGGCGACGGCGGCGATGGCCAGCGTGCCGTTTTTATGGGTCCAGTCATAGGCCAGATCGTCCACCGCATAGGGCGTGGCCCCATCCAGCGCCGAGCGAACGGTGGTCTCAATGTCATCTGACCCTTCTGGAATATCATTCAAAACCAGATATTTGACCTGATCGTTTGGCAGGACCAGTTTGGTTTTCAGGCCCGAGGGATCCAGCATGCTGGCCTTTTGGCGCAGGGCACCCAGCTCAACGCTGAGATCGGCGCAATCGAGCGCCACATCGCCCACAAGATGCCAGCCCGGAAAGGCCCGGTGCAACAGGCCTATCCCGTCAAACGATAATGTCAGGGCAAAGTTTGGTTTCATCGTGACCGCTTTAACATCAGACCAACTGGCCGGGAACGTATCCAAAGTTATCTGCGATTTTATAGCAGGATTCCGCTAAGGAAAAGGAAAACCCCGCCAAAAGGCAGGGTTCACCGATAATTTTATGCCGGAGATTCAGACAGATGCTTTGGACAAAGCCTGATCCAGATCGGCAATAATGTCGTCCACGTCCTCGCACCCGATGGAAATACGCACCACGTTGGGGGCGGCCCCGGCGGCGGTTTGTTGTTCGGGCGTCAGCTGACGGTGCGTGGTCGAGGCCGAGTGAATGATCAGTGACCGAGTATCGCCCAAGTTGGCCACATGGCTGAACAATTCCAGGCTATCAACCAGCTTGATGCAGCCGTCATACCCCGATTTCAGCGCTACGGTGAACAGACCACTGGCCCCTTTAGGGCATATTTTCTTGACCCGAGGGAACGAGGGCGAGGATTTGAGACCCGCATAGGTCACAGCCTCGACCCGGTCGTCCTTTTCCAGCCATTCAGCAACAGCCTGGGCGTTTTCCACGTGTTTCTGCATCCGCAGCGACAGTGTTTCCAGACCGATCAGCGTGTAATGCGCCGCTTGGGGGTTCAGGGTCATGCCCAGATCACGCAGGCCTATTGCAATGCCGTGGAAGGTGAAGGCCAGCGGGCCAAATGTTTCGTGGAACTTCAGCCCGTGATAGGCCTCCTCGGGGGCGCTGAGCGAGGGGAATTTATCGGAGGCTGACCAATCGAATGTACCCGAGTCGACCACAACGCCACCCGTCACAGTGCCCGATCCTGTCATGTATTTGGTCATGGAATGGACCACCAATGTGGCGCCGTGCTCAATCGGGCGACACAGGTACGGCGTGGCGGTGGTGTTATCAACGATCAAGGGCAACCCGGCGGCATCAGCGACTTTGGCAATCGCGCCCAGATCGGCAATGTGACCACCGGGGTTGGCGATAGATTCGCAGAATACCGCACGGGTATCGTCGTCAATGGCTGCGGCAATTGCATCCATGTCGTCAATGTCGACAAATTTGGCCGACCAGCCGAATCGTTTGATGGTCTGGCTGAACTGCGTCACCGAACCACCATAGAGGCGAGTGGATACGACCACGTTTTTGCCAGGGCTCATCAGCGGGAAAAGCGCCATGATCTGTGCCGCGTGACCCGACGAGCAACACACAGCACCGGCCCCGCCCTCAAGCGTGGCCACGCGTTCTTGCAACACGGCCACAGTGGGGTTGGTCAGGCGCGAATAGATATATCCAACTTCCTGAAGGTTGAACAAAGCCGCCGCATGTTCGGCATCGCGGAACACATAAGCCGTGGTCTGGTAAATTGGCGTCTGTCGCGCGCCGGTAGCGGGGTCAGGCCGGGCACCGGCGTGAATTTGCAAAGTGTCGAAACCAAAGTTGTGAATACGGTCGTCGGACATGGTTTTCCTCCCTCAAAGCAGTTGCAAAAAGGGTTAGGCGAAAGGCCGGGTCAGGACAACCGGTCTTTTTCTGGCAGGATCAATCTCCCTTTGAATCTTCGGGCTTTGGCAGGTTGGCCGGATCTTTGGGTGGCCCGGCGATGGTATCCGAAATACCCGGTTCCTTTGCCTGTCTCTCAAGCCAGTCCTTTGCGATTTTTTCCCTTTGAATGACCGCATTGTATCGGCTCTCAAAGGTATAGGTTGATTGCTTTGTTCCATCAGGCAACGTGACCAAGTATCTGTATCGATCACTCTCATCGTCATCGAGCCCGATTTTTTCTCTGTTGGTTCGCTCATACGGAAACGATTGCCCGTCGACTGTAAACGTTCCTTTGATCGTTCGCGTGTAGTCGCAGCCTGCAAAGGCAAGCACTGCCGAGAACGCCAAAATCCAATTCAATTTCATGATTATTCCCTTCGCTTCAAAGCGCCGGGACTCGTTAAAAAATTTTCACCAGTACCAAGACCGGCAATATCGCTACATTAAAGGGGATAGCGTCAAAAAAACAGAGGGACCGGATTTTGCTCAAAAAAATCGAGCATCACCGCATCCAATAGCCTTCGCGCTTGATCTTGTTGCGAATGGCTTGTTCCTTGCGGGGCAGATCATTGCGGTCAAACAGGTCACGCACTTTGTGACCACGGCCATGGTAGATCATAAACTTCATCGGATCGTATTCTTTCAACACCCGTTTCACCCAATTGGGCGAGGCCGCCTGAGTTAGCACATCAACGACGTGATCGCTTTCGCGGGCATAAAGCAGCGGCAACATCCGGTAATGACAGGTGATATCACCGTCCAGCAAACCCTCGGGCAGGGTGTCGCGCCCGCCGCCCAGTGAATGGATCACCAAAGGCAGCGCTACCTGATCCAGCCAGGGGTGCATTTGCTGGCACACCAGCTCGGGCGGGGGATCATCGCGAATGGCCAGCGCGTATTCTGTGAACCGCGCCCCAAAGGCATGTGGGCATTTATAGAAAAAGAAACCTGCGTTGAAATACAGATACTTGCGCCAGTATTCATCAGGCCATGCAGGATCAAGCGAGCTGTCAAACTTAAGCCCGAACTTGTCATAGAGCGATTTCCATGTGGCGGTATATCCCGGCCCGTATAGTTCGATCTTGGGCCAGGTGTCCTCGCGGCGCAGCGATGCTGTGGGCCGGTCAAAGTCGAACGGCACCGACATGATATCGCCCGTCACCAGCGTATCGGTGTCAAAAAACACAAACGGCTCGCCCTTGGGCAATGCCTTGAGCATCTCAATTTTGTTGCCATAGGGATATGCCTGGCCAAAATGCGCATTCTCGAAGGGGATGATTTCGGCGTCAAACCGCTCTAACAGCTCGCGGACCTGGGCATTGCCCATACGCGGATCACCCTTCCACAAAGGGCCGGGTTGGGGTTCAGCTACCAGCAAACGGCCTTTGAAATCAGGGCTCATCATGCGCAATGAGGCTGCAAACAATACGGCCTCATATTGCAATCTTCCGCCTTGTCCGACGATTGCGATATTGAAGTCTTGGATTTTACCTGCCTTAGCGGCCATACTTGTCTCGTTCCTGCCTGTACGCCTTGGCCCCAGTATAAGGGGGCGGGGCCTGCGACGGAAAGAGGCAGATTGAAGGAAATTTGAAAAGGACGATAGACGATGCTGGATTTGTTTTTGTTTGTTTTGGCAGCTGCGATCAACAGCAGTGGCGGCTCGGATACAGCGGTGGCGGTGAATGACAATGCCACCGTGATTGTGGAAGAGGCCGCACCTGAGGTCGCCGAGGCGCCCGAAGTGGCCCCGGAAGTGTCCCCCGAGGCCGAGCCCGAGATGGCCGAAGAGATGACTGCTGCCGTACCCGAACCAGAGGCGACCACCGAAACTGAAATGGCAACACTGGCCCAGCCAGAGGCAGTGTCGGAGGCTGAGGCTGAGCCTGCCACCAGTGACGGCGGCAGCTGGAATGTTGAGACGAGCAGCGATACCTCGTGGATCACCAACCGGTCCGACAGCGGCGAAACGGCTGAAGACACTGCGGACATCGGCAATTCCCTGCTGGCCGGAGTGGTGCAGGACGTCACACCAAGCCTTGGTGCCGAAGAAAGCTTTGTCGCCGAGCCACAGATCCCCTCGGGCAAGTTCACCACCGCAACCGAGATCAAGCCCATTCTGGCCGCCACCAAAGGCAGCTGGGTTGCGCTGCGCGATTATGATGGTCAGGATTACCTTTATGTCACCCATTTGTGGGCCTGGCGTTGTGGCCTGCACCAGATGCGCTATTCGATCAACGGGGGGCCGATGCAGGTCTGGCCTTTGCCGCCGTGTCATGAAAACACCAACGCGCCCAATGCGATCATCGATAGCGATGGCTTGCCCTACACCACCTTTCCGGCGGGCAGTGTCAAATCGATCAGTGTCGAGCTGTTGTTGGATGACATGAGCGAGGACGCCAGCAGCTATGTGCGCACGGACGTGTTGATGCCGGGCTGATCGCGTCTGAGACGTCCGAACATGAGTTCTCAGCCTGCATCCTGTGGTGGCCGGTGTTCCCAACGGTATTGAACAAACGCATCCAGCGCCTGTCGCCTTCTCGCGGATCAAAGCTGTCGCAAAATCCCCGGTCCCGTGCTGCGATGTACAAAGAGGTTTTGCAGGTGTCGCAAACCGATGGTCCGGGCGTCATTTCGGATTTGGCACATGGGCAGGGCTGCGATAAGGATGGCGTCAGAAGTCATGGCCAGAGGCGTCTTCATGCTTGAAACGACAATCGAAATCCTGGGACGTCTGGTGCGCTGCGACAGCATCTCAGGCCGTCCTAACCATGACATCGTGGGGTACATCACATCCTACCTTGAGGAGCACGGCCTTGAGGTGACCCTGTCGTATGATGCCGACGGCACCCGCGCCAATGTCTTTGCAACGATCGGTCCTATGGTGGATGGCGGCGTGGTTCTGAACGGGCACACCGATGTGGTTCCGGTAGACGGGCAGGACTGGACATCTGACCCGTTCGAGCTGACCCGCAAGGGCGACCGGCTTTATGGGCGCGGATCGGTGGATATGAAGGGGTTTTTGGCCTGCGTGATGGCCATGGTTCCCGAATTCAAAGCCGCCAATCTTAGCAAACCCATCCATATCGCCTTTACTTATGACGAAGAAATCGGCGGGCTGGGCATGCCGGTGTTGCTGGAAAGCATGGCGGGCTTTGCGTGTCGCCCTGAGGTGGTGATTGTGGGTGAGCCGACCGAGATGAACCTGGTGACGGGACACAAAGGCGGCGATGAAATGCGCACGGAAATATCTGGCTTCGAAGTGCATTCATGCAATCCCTTGCTGGGGGTCAGCGCCATCACCGCCGCAGCCAAGCTGATTACCAAGATCGAAGAACTGGGCGCACGAGTGGCGGCCAACCCTACGCCGAATTCGCCCTATGATCCGCCCCATGGCACGTTCAACGTGGGCGTTATTGAAGGCGGGGCCGCGCGCAATGCCACCGCCGGGTGGTGCAATTTTGATTGGGAATACCGCTCCATGCCGGGCGAGGATGGCGGTGCTCTGATTGCCGAGATCGAAGCCTATGCGCGTGACGTGGTGTTGCCACCTATGAAGGCCGTCAGTGACAAGGCTGAGATTGACATCATCACCGAAGTTTCAGTGCCGGGGCTGGATGATCGAAACGCTGAATTGGCAGCGCGGTTTGTCAGCGACATCACTGGACAAAACAGCCAGGGCGTTGTGTCGTTCGGCACGGATGCGGGATACTTCAGCGACGCCGGGTTTTCGACGGTGGTCTTTGGTCCGGGTTCGATCAGCCGTGCGCATGCACCGGATGAGTATATCGAACTGGCCGAGCTGTCTCAGGGGTTGGAGTTTTTGCGCAAGATGGTGGCAAAGCTGTCGTGATTTGAAGGGCTTAACGGCGAAACAGCGGGGGGCGCGTGGTGTGAGGAAACACGCATTCGGGCCTTTGTGGCCGTCGGAGATTTAGACCGCGCGCGTTGCAAGATAGGCCGAAGTGTCGTGCGGCAGCGTCATCATCGTTTTGCGCCAAATACCATGCTCTGCTGTGATGATTTCCAGCTCCCATACGCAGGCCACAGCGGGCCGATTGATGGTATCCAGCGGCGCAGCATCATCATATTGGCGCCGATAAATACGCTGGCACAGGACCGAACCTTGGGCCCACCAATGCGCAGCGATTGTCACACCAAGTGCACCGGGATGAAGAATGACAAAGCCCAGCCCGTTGCTGTCTCCCATTTTCTGGGCGTCGTGAACAACCTCGTCGCGCAGAAATGCCTGTGCTGTTTCAATCATCTCAGGGGTCACGGTTTTGCCTTCGGCACGCAATTCGTAAACCTTGAACTGAAGGGGTCCCACATCCCAAACGCCGCGATCAGTTGTGTCGCGCGCTGTGTAAACCTCAATGGGACCAGAAGACATCGGTTGCGTTCCTTATAGGACGGGCGGGCACGCCAAAGGTTTTGCCGCTAGGGTCAATTTTGTATCTGCTTGGCCGGGCGATCCACGCTTTTTCGCTAAGTATTGCGGTGTTCCTTACAAGATCACCTGTTCCACCGTTTTGGGGTGATGGGTCAACGGCTCCCAGCCGTCTTCGGTGATGATAAAGCTGTCACCGACCTGCGCGCGGTAGGTCTCAACCGAGACCGATCCATCGACGGCCAGAACCATGCCCGGTTGCACGATCGTGGTGTCGCCGGTCACCAGTTGCGGTGCCTCAAGAAAACTGAAGCCCGTGGCGCGGCCACAGCGGAAGGGATATTCAAACCCAGCGCCCTGAATCACCTCGGCATAGGCGGCATGCACGCTTTCGGCGGTGACACCCGGGCGCAGTGCATCCAGTGCGGCGCGCTGGCTGGCCACGGCCACCTCGTAGACAGCGACCTGATCGTCGGGTGCATCGCCAATCCAGAAACTGCGATCAAAACCCAGCTTGAAGCGATGAAAATTGGTCATCCCGCAAAAGCACAAAAATACCGGCTCGCCTGATTGCATCACGCGGGTGGACGCGCGGTGATGGGTTTTGACGATATCAGCCCCCGAGGCCATGATTTGCAGAAAATGCGTGTTGGGTGACATATCAGCATCGTCGTAGTGCGTGCGAAGCAACTGCGCGGCCGTGCGGGTGCCAGCCTGGGAGGTGGCCAGCGCCACCTCGTATTCGGGCACGCCTGCGCCTATTGCATTACGTCCCGCTTGCATCATTGCGGTGGCCACCTCGCCTGCGTGGCGGGCCAGCTGCAACTCGGGTTCGGATTTGATCATGCGCATGTCGTTCAGAATGGGCGTTGCACTGTGCAGCGCATCCGCTGCGACCAGATCGTTTACATAGGCGCGCACCGGGGGTGGCATGTGTCCCGGCTCAATCGCGACGCTGCGGGCCTGTGCCACGGCACCGGGCAGCTCGGCGCGCCACTCGGCACCCATCCCGTCATTCCAGGGGGCAATTCGGCCCACCTGTGCGGCAGCTTGCGCGGAATTCAGATCAATCGTCGGGGTAATCAGCAGGCTGTCGCCGTCGCGTGGAACCACCAGAATGGTCGGGCGGCCAAATTCCATATGCAGATAGTCATAATAGCCGGTCAGATAATAGACATTGTCATCATCGGTGATCAACGCCACGTCGATCCCTTCGGCGTCCAGCCGGGATTGAAACCGCTCCAACCTATCACGAAACATATCTGGTCTCCCGTCGTGCTGAGCCGGGCCTGTACATCAGATAGCTCGGGTTTTTCACGCGCACCCTAGCGATGGTTCATGGTCTGTCAAAGCCTGTCTTTGCGCCGTGCCCGTGGCGCTGCCCGTCCCCGGGTTGCATCTTGTGCGCCTTCGGCTCTTGTCGGGATCATCGGATTAGCGCAGATTGCGCGTACTGGCCTGTGTCATCGGGGCGGTGTGAGCATCATCGCCGAGGATTGGCAGGCGCATCACCACCCTTGTGACACAGGCCCAAGCCGCCAAGTGCGAGCAACAATCAAAGGTGCGTGTCGCATGACCAAGCAGGATGATTTGCCACTGACTGCCTCGCATTGGGGGACGTACCGCGCGCGGGTTGGCAATGGCCGCGTGCAGGAATTGCTGGCGTTTGAGCACGACCGTGATCCGTCGCCCATTGGCCCTGGCATTCTGGACGTGCAGCACGGGCCCATGCGCATTGATAGCCCGATGATCCGTCAAAGTTGGCTGGAGGGCGGGCCGGGAAACCGCACGGATCAGCGCGGCAAAGAGGCCTTTGTGGCCGTCAGCTGGAAGCGCGCCAATCAGCTGGTTGCGGATGAACTGAACCGGGTGCGCCAGACCTATGGCAATGCCTCGATCTTTGGTGGCTCTTATGGCTGGGCCAGCGCGGGGCGGTTTCACCACGCACAAAGCCAGCTCAAGCGGTTTTTAAACTGCATCGGTGGCTTTACCCGCTCAAAATTCACCTACAGCTTTGCCGCCGCCGAGGCCATGGTGCCGCATATTCTGGGCAGTTTTCGCGATTATCTGGACAGTTGCACCAGTTGGGACGTGATCCGCGATCACACGCAGTTGTTTGTGTGTTTCGGGGGTGTGCCGCTGAAAAACGGTCAGATCAGCCAGGGTGGCACGGGCTGTCATATTCAGCGCGAGGGGCTGCTGGCGGCAGGGGCGGCTGGGATTGATTTTGTGAACATCAGCCCGCTTAAATCCGATGTGCTTGAGGACGTGGATGGCGATTGGTGGGCGCTGCGGCCCAACACCGATGTGGCCTTGATGCTGGGACTGGCCCATACGATTGAAGCCGAAGGGTTGACCGACCGGGCCTTTCTGGCACGCTACACGCAAGGGTTTGAGGCGTTTTTGCCCTATCTGATGGGGGACACGGACGGTGTTCCCAAAACTGCCGAATGGGCCGCTGACATCTGCGAAATCCCCGCTGACACGATCCGTGCGCTGGCCCGGCGCATGGCGGCCGAACGCACGATGATCTCGGTCAGTTGGTCGCTCACCCGGCAAGACCACGGCGAGCAACCGTTCTGGATGGCCATCACCCTGGCCGCCATGCTGGGACAGATCGGGCTGCCCGGTGGCGGTTTTGGCTTTGGCTATAGCGCTATGAACTATGTGGGCGGCAACCATACGATCATTCCCGGTGCCTCGTTTCCGCAAGGCCAAAACCCGGTTGAAAGCTTTATCCCGGTGGCGCGGATCACTGATCTGTTGATGCACCCCGGACAACCGTTTGATTTTGACGGGGTGCGCTACGAATACCCCGACACGCGCCTTGTCTGGTGGGCCGGGGGCAATCCGTTTCACCACCACCAGGATCTGAACCTGATGATGCAGGCCTGGCAAAAACCCGAGACGATTATCGTCAACGAATGGTGTTGGAACCCGTTGGCCAAACATGCCGATATCGTTCTGCCCTGCACCACACCGCTTGAGCGTGACGACATGGCGATGACCCCGCGCGATCCGTACGTGGTGTCGATGTCGAAACTGACCGATCCTTACGGGCAAGCGCGCGATGACTATGACATCTTTGCCGGAATTGCGCAGGCGATGGGCGTGAAAGAGGCCTTTACCGAAGGGCGCAGCACGCAAGATTGGCAGCGTTGGATTTATGACCAAACCCAAGATCGTTGTGCAGAGGCGGGTATTCACATTCCAGCCTATGACCAGTTTATCGAACAGCGCTGGTTCAAGCTGGATGATCCAGTGAAACCCTTGATTATGCTGGAAGGTTTTCGTGCTGATCCTGTCTCCAATCCGCTGACCACCCCAAGCGGTAAGATCGAGATTTTCAGCCAGACGGTTGCTGACTTTGGCTATGATGACTGCCCCGGTCACCCTGTCTGGCGAGTGCCCTATGAATGGTTAGGCAATGCAGGGATATACCCGCTGCATCTGATTTCAAACCAACCCCGCGACAAGCTGCATTCGCAGTTTGATCATGGCAGCGTCAGCCGGGCCAAGAAGATCGCAGGCCGTGAACCGCTGCATATCCACCCCGAAGATGCGGCAGTACGGGGGTTGCGTGACGGTGATATCGTGCGACTGTTCAATGATCGTGGGGCCTGTCTGGGCGGCGTTGTGATCGACGCGGCAATGCGCCCCGGCGTGGTGCAGATGAGCACTGGGGCGTGGTACGACCCCGATGACACCGGCCTTTGTAAACATGGCAACCCCAACGTGCTGACGCGCGACAAGGGCACCTCAAAACTGGGGCAGGGGCCGTCTGCGCATTCCTGCCTGATCGAGGTCGCGCTATTTTCCGGTACCGCGCCCGCCGTCACCGCGCATCAGCCTCCGACCATAGTGCGACCTAGGGCATCCAGTACCGCTTCGGATCAGACATGACACCCGCCCCCTAAATTTGAAGGACACCACATGCACACCAATACACAAGCCGAGCTGTTGCAACCACAAGACTGGATCTTTCCGGTGCCCATTGCCTACGGACCGGGGCGGCTGTCCGAAATTGGCACGCGCTGTGCGGCGATGGGGCTGAGCAATCCGCTGATTGTCACTGACAAGGGCAGCCGTGATTTGCCCTTTATCTTGCAATTGTCGACGTATCTGGATGCCGCTGGGCTGAGATCGGGGGTGTTTTCAGATATCTCGCCCAACCCGCGCGATGATGAAATCAGTGCCGGGCGCGCCGCCTACCGTGCAGGGCAGCATGATGCGATCATCGCCATTGGCGGCGGCAGCGCGATGGACGGGGGTAAGGCCGTGTGTTTGACGGCCAATAATTCGGTGGATATCGTAGATTTTAATTACCAAAAGCCCGTGCCTCAGCTGACCGAAGATCAGCCATTTCCGACCCTGATCACCATTCCCACCACCGCAGGCACCGGCGCCGAGACCGAAGCCACCGCTATGGTCACGGATGTCACCCAAGGCATGAAATTCTGTGCCGATCACCCCGATCTGCGCCCCGCTTTGGCCCTGCTTGACCCCGAGCTGACCGTGGGCCTGCCTGCCAATCTGACGGCCTGGACCGGCGTTGATGCGATGGTTCATGCGATCGAGGCCTATCTGGTGCCGGGCTTTAACCCGCTGTGTGATGGCATGGCACTGGAGGGGCTGGCGCTGATTGGTAAATGGTTGCCCGTGGTAATGGCCGAACCGGACAATGTCGCGGCGCGCGGCGGTATGTTGGTGGGGTCGTGTCTGGCGGGCATTGCGTTTCTTCAGGGGCTTGGGAATGTACATGCCATTTCGCATATGGTGGGGGCCGAGTTTAACACCCAACACGGGTTGACCAACGCGGTCATTCTGCCGGTGGTGCTGCGTTTCAATTTGCCCGGACAAGAGGACAAAGTACACCGTATGGCGGGTGCCTTGGGCCTGAAAGACACATCTGTCGATGGGTTCATTGCAGAGATTGAGCGCACTTTGGATGCGCTGAACATCCCCCGATCCCTGAGCGAGATCGGTGTGCCAGCCGAGAGTGCCGCGCGCATCGCTGGCAAAGCCATGCACGACAGTGCGGCGGCAACGAACCCCCGCACCGCCAGCCTGGCCCAGATGCAGGGGCTGGTTGAGACAGCGATTGCCAAAGCCAGATAAGCGCCACACCGAACAATTGTCCGCCTTGCGGATTTCCAAAGAGCTGAAGGTCAAAGATTAAGGGGGGGAGATTAATGGTGGGCGACCCTGGAATCGAACCAGGCGTGCGTCTCCGCGAGGGAGTTACAGTCCCCTGCCACACCTTGCGGCCTGTCGCCCACTAAACCCGGGCCAAAGCCCAAGCCGTGAGGCGCTGATTACAAGCGAGGCCACGACCCGTCAAGGCGAAAATACCTTGCAACGCGCCCAGCACCACCGCATTGTCCGCCGCTCTAGCACAAAGGCGTATCCGTTATGAAAAAACCCCGCTGGGTCATCGACAAAGAGCAGGCCAAACGCGCCGCTGCATCCGAAACGGTGTGGCTGTTTGGACTGCATGCCGTGCGCGATGCGCTGCACAACCCAAACCGCGAAAAACTGCGCCTGATCACCACCAAAAACGCCCATGACAAGCTGGCCGACAGCATTGTTGCGTCGGGGATGGAGCCTGAGATGGCCGATCCGCGCAAATTCCCGGCCCCCATCGATCCGCAATCCGTGCATCAGGGGGCCGCTCTTGAGGTCAAGGCGCTGAACTGGGGTGCGTTGCAGGATGTGTGTCTGGGCGATGGGGTGCATCCGCCACGGGTATTGATGCTGGATAGGGTGACGGATCCGCATAACGTGGGGGCCATTCTGCGCAGCGCCGAGGTGTTTGGTGCCTGCGCTGTCATTGCCCCGCGTCACCATTCCGCGCCTGAAACCGGTGCGTTGGCCAAGACCGCCAGTGGCGCGCTGGAGCGTCAGCCTTATCTGCGGGTGCGCAACCTGGCCGATGCCATAACCGAGCTGCAATCAATGGGATATCTGGTGCTGGGGCTGGCGGGCGAGGCCGAGACCACGATCGAAACCACGCTGACAGGTCTGTATGACCGACCGGTGGCCTTGGTCTTGGGGGCCGAAGGGCCGGGGTTGCGTCAAAAAACCCGCGAGACCTGCGATCATCTGGTCAAAATTGATTTTTCGGGTGATTTCGGTTCGCTGAATGTGTCCAACGCCGCGGCCGTGTCGCTCTATGCGTCGCGCGCGGGCTGAATGTCGCGGGGGGCGTGCCTTGTAACCGGGCGGCTTTACCCCACTTTGAGGGGTGATTGCAGTCAGAATGAGCCTTCATGCCATACCCGATGAAAATTGCCACCTGTTGCTACTGTGGCACGCGCGCCGCCCTTGTGCTGGATCGCCGCCGCCATGAGCTGAGCTGTGCGGGCTGTGGTGCGCCGTTGCACAACATGAAGGCACTGCCCAAACCCGCTGAGACTGCGCCAAAACCCGCACATGTGGCGCAACCCAAACGGCAAAAGCCCGCCAAAAAGCGCGACCAGACGTCGCGCCCCTCGCGCAAATCTCACAGGAAATCCAAGCGCAAGCCAATGCGTCGCTGGGGTAAGAAGCTGTTTGAGGAGTTGTGGGATGTTGTCGAAGATGTGTTTGATTAAAAGAGTTTAGCCAAAAAACTTCAGGCGAAACCTTAGCGAATACCATGTGCGTTTTGTATTCAGAAATTCAGCGGAGACGCGCGCGTGTTAACATTTTGTTCACACCAATATTACAACCTCTTTTTATTCTGAATTACGAACCTATCTAATGTCCCAGAGGCGATGTTCTGGAACCACATCGCTTCATTCACTGTCCCTCGTTCCGCGACTGGCGCCCAGGTGTATATCCTGGGCGCTTTTTTTTTGTCCGGATGCAGGGTATGAAATGCTATGAATGAAACATATCCCGATCCCTACCTGCGCACGCTTTTGAAGCGTACCAAACGCATCGCCATTGTGGGCGTATCCCTGAACGACGTGCGCCCCAGTTTTTATGTGGCACGGTATTTGTCGTTGAAAGGATATGACGTGGTGCCGGTGAACCCCGGACACGCAGGCAAGACCGCTTTTGGGCAAACGGTTGTGGCGTCGCTGTCTGATATCGAAGGCCCGGTGGATATGGTTGATATTTTCCGCCGCCCCGAACATGTGCCACCCATCGTGGATGAGGCATTGGCCTTGTTCCCGGATCTGAGCACCCTTTGGATGCAGATCGGCGTCTGGCACGAAGATGCCGCAAAGCGCGCGCGTGCCCGTGGTGTGGAGGTGGTGATGAACCGCTGCCCCAAGATTGAACACCAACGCCTGTTTGGTGAATTGCGCAAGGCCGGGTTCAACACTGGGGTGATATCCTCGAGGCTGTGATAGCCGCGCTGCTTTTTGCCCCCCACCACGAGGTTTGTTTGTGAAACATATCGCTCTGCTTTTGACCCTTGCTTTGCCCTGGCCCACCGTGATTGCAGCACAAGATACG
Organism: Roseovarius sp.; assembly: GCA_045106595.1. Lineage (GTDB taxonomy): Bacteria > Pseudomonadota > Alphaproteobacteria > Rhodobacterales > Rhodobacteraceae > Roseovarius. The sequence goes on from JBGCEW010000005.1 coordinate 58,599, forward strand.
ATGCTAAGCGTGATCGCGGATCAAAAATTTGAAGGCAGGCTGGTGTCGGACAAACATGGTGACAGCGGCCCGATGTGGATCGTTGATGCGGGGGCACATCTGATAATCCGATACGACGACCTTGATTGCGAAGGCCGGCTTGATCTGATCACAGAGGGTCACAACACAGCCGTGTTTCGCGAAACTATTACTGGCAAAGCCCGCTGGTGCTGGGAAAGTGGCACGGTGCGTTTGACGCGGGCGGGCGCGACATCCGTCCAGTTTGGTTGGAGCATTGATGCCGACACGCCTGTCACGCTTGGGGCTGATCTGGTGCAGGTGGTCTATGGCCCGACGCCTGATGCCGACCAGATCGCGGAGGCCATGAACCTTTATATGCAAAACGGGTTCAGCGCATTCGAGGGCCTGTTGCAGGCCACCCATGACATGCCCGCAGGCATGTTGGTGGATTGCACGCGTGATGGGTGTAATTTCATGGACATCGCCAAGGTGTCAATTTCAGTGACAGGCGCGCGTTGCACTGCAGTGGGCGACAGACAAGCCGAATGCAGCTATGATTTCGCCTATGCGCAGAACATGCAAGACTGGGTGGGTCAGGTTAGTTCGGCCATTCTGGATGGTATGATGAGCCTGCAAGCCCCGATGGCGGCGACGGCCCGGTTCAACCGCACAGCCGAAGGGTGGTACATCCCTTCAGGCCAGATCGTTCCGGTCCAATAACCGCGCTTTAGGTGCCGGCGACAACATCCGCAGCAATGCGGGCGTCGCGCAGGGGGCGTACCTTGGCGATGCAGGCTGCATAAATCGGATCGGCCTTGTAGGCGGCCAAAGCGGCCTCATCGGAAAACTCGGCATAGACCACCAGATCCACCTCGGGCCCGGCGATCGGATCACTGCGCAGGTTTCGCTCTACCTCAAAATGCTGGGCGTGGGGAATATCGGCCAGCATCATCAGACCTTGTTGAATGGTTTCAACATCGCGCGCATCCTTGGCGCTGAACATAACAATGTGACGGATCATTTTGAGCGTGCGGCCTTTTCGTCCAGGCCGGATTGGCCGGTGCGGCGGGTTAACTCGGCCATGACATCGGCGATGGGCACGTCGCGGGCGTGCAGCATCACCAGCAGATGAAACACCACATCTGCCGCCTCGCAGGTCAGCGCAGCACGGTCGCCTTTGACTGCTTCGATGATGGCCTCAATCGCCTCTTCGCCAAACTTCTCGGCCGCCCTTTCGGGGCCTTGTGCCAATAGTTTGGCCGTCCAGCTGTCGGATGGATCAGTGGCGGCACGGGTGGCGATAATCTGAGAAAGCTCATCCAGGGTCATGTGTCTATCCTCACCGGAATGCCCGCCAGCGCCATGTGCGATTTTGCCTCAGCTATGGTGTATTCCCCGAAGTGAAAAATTGACGCGGCCAGCACAGCACTGGCGCCGCCTTTGGTGACGCCTTCGACAAGGTGATCCAGCGTGCCGACCCCGCCCGAGGCAATCACAGGGATCGACACCGCATCGCTGATGGCGCGGGTCAGGGGCAGGTTGAACCCGGCTTTGGTGCCGTCACGGTCCATGCTGGTCAGCAGGATTTCACCGGCGCCCTTTGCCTCGACCAGCCTGGCAAATTCGACCGCGTCGATGCCGGTGGATTTGCGCCCGCCATGGGTGAAAATCTCCCATTTGCCGGGGCTGACTGTTTTGGCATCAATCGCCACAACAATGCATTGGCTGCCGAACTGATCGGCCGCCTCGCGTACCACATCCGGGTTGGCCACGGCCGCTGAATTGAAACTGACCTTGTCTGCACCCGCCAGCAGCAAGGCACGTACATCTTCGGCCGTGCGCACACCCCCGCCCACGGTCAGCGGGATATAGCATTGCTCAGCCGCGCGGCGGACCATGTCAAACATCGTGCCACGGTTTTCATGGGTGGCGTTGATATCCAGAAAGCACAGCTCATCCGCGCCGGCGGCATCATAGGCGCGTGCGGCATCCACCGGATCGCCTGCATCCACCAGATCAACAAAGTTCACGCCTTTGACGACGCGCCCATCGGCCACGTCAAGGCAGGGAATAATCCGGGTTTTGAGCATGTTTACGCGCCCCAAGTTGTGTCACGCGATTGTTTATGGGCAAATCGGGCAACATGCCAGAGGATGTCGCGTAACAAACCTGTTCACAAGGAGATTTTCAGGATGAGAAAACTTGCATTGGCTGCGGCTGTGGCCGTCACAGCCCAAGGCGCGTCTGCCATGAATGATGATATCGTTAAAGTCAAAGCCAGCGGTGACGTGCCCACCACGATGGATGCGTTGCAAGCCGCTGTTGAGGGCGCAGGGGCCACAGTATTTGCGCGCGTCGATCACGCAGGTGGTGCCATGAAGGCCGAATTGGCGCTGGACCCGTCGCAGGTGCTGATCTTTGGCAACCCCAAATTGGGCACGCCCGCGATGCAGGATAATCCTTTGGCGGGGTTGTTCTTGCCGTTGAAAGTGCTGGTCTATCAGGACGGTGCAGGGCAGGTCTGGCTGGCTTATGAAGACCCCAAAGAGATGCTGGATGATCTGGGTGGGATACCTGCCGATGCAGCATATGTGCAAAAGATGACGGGAGCCTTGGGCAAACTGACCGCAAAGGCGGCTGGCAATTGATGATCTGATTTCGAATGGCCTGAAGGCCATCCGATCAGGGCGAGGGGCGCTGCCCCTCGCGCTCCCCGGAGTATTTCTGCAAGGAGAAGAGGACGGCCGACCGCTGGTGAGCTATGTCGCCTGCATCGAAGCCGAGGTCAGGTCCGGGGCCGGTCCAGTGCAAAGGTCAGCAGGGCCAAGGGGATGCCGAGCAGGATGTAGATCTTGGCGGCTGTGATGATCAGGGGTTGGGCCTGCAGGATCAACGCGCCAATGCCTGCCCCACCAAAGCAGCTGGTATAGCCAGATACCAGCGATCCGCTGCAGGCCAGCAACGGCACGATGACCACCAGGGCCAGGCACACAGCCATGCCACCGCCATAGGTCATCACCCGTGTTGCCCATGTGGCGCGCATTTTGTGGCGGTTGATGAACATCACCACGGCAGGCATGGCGATGAAGAAGGCAAACATCAGATTTCCGGTCATGATGGCGCAGGTCCTTAAGGCGGTTATGCCTTGAGTATGGACAGTGCCCGGGCCAAGTCAATTGCCCCGTCATAAAGCGCGCGGCCTGAAATGGCCCCGTTGAGATTTGCGCCACAATCGCGCAGAGCGATCAGATCGTCGACCGAGCTGACACCACCGCTGGCGATCACCGGGATTGATACGGCGCGGGCGAGCGCCGCTGTGGCCTCGACATTGGGGCCTTTCATGGCACCGTCGCGCATGATGTCGGTGTAGATGATTGCCGCCACGCCTGCGTCCTCGAACGAACAGGCCAGATCGGTGATCATGACGTCGGTTTCCTCGGCCCAGCCTTTGGTGGCAACTTTGCCATTTCGCGCATCGATGCCCACGGCGACCTGACCGGGGAAGGCGCGTGCGGCGTCGCGCACCAAGATGGGGTTTTCCACTGCCACCGTGCCCAGGATCACGCGCGCCAGACCTTTGGACAGCCAACGTTCAATCGTGGCCATGTCGCGAATGCCGCCGCCCAGTTGCGCGGGTACTTTCGTGCGTTCCAGGATGGCCTCAACCGGGGCGGCATTGACGGGTTCACCGGCGAAAGCGCCATTCAGATCAACCAGATGCAGCCATTCACAGCCTGCCTCGACAAAGGCCATTGCTTGGGCGGCCGGGTCATCGTTGAACACGGTGACCTGGTCCATTTCACCGTGCACAAGCCGTACGGCCTGGCCATCTTTGAGGTCAATCGCAGGGTAGAGGATCATTGGCGGTATCCTTTGCAAACAGGCTTGCGCGCCATTTGGCATGACATAACGGCAATTGCAACGCGACCCAACGTCAGACTTGATCCGGGGCGGGCCAATCGACCACACTGCGCGCAACCACTCAGAGGGAGGATTATAAAATGAAACGTTTTACAGCAGCAGCAATCGCAGTTGTGCTGAGCGCCGGAGCCGCGATGGCTGATCCGGTTGTTGGCACATGGAAGACTCAGCCGGGCGATGATGGCAACTATGCTTTGGTGACAATCGCCAAATGCGGCAGCCAGATCTGCGGCACTTTGGGCAAAGGGTTTGACAGCGCGGGCAACACGATCGACAGCCCCAACATTGGCCGCAAGATGATCTGGGACATGAACGCAGATGGTGGTGGCAGTTATTCGGGCGGTAAAATCTGGGCACCGGATCGCGACAAGACTTATAACTCCAAAATGACGCTCAGCGGGAACACATTGAAAGTTTCGGGCTGTGTATTGGGTATTTGCCGCGGGCAAACCTGGAAGCGCCAGTAAGCCAGAAACGCTGTAAGGCTGGACGGCAACGTCATGCCAGAGCACTGACAATTGGGGTCGTGGGTTTTTTCTGGAACTCACGGCCCTATTTGTATGTTGTACTTGGGTATGGCGGGTACGGAGCTGACACCAACCAACCCCGGGCAGACGCGACCAATTGCCAGAGAGGAGAACCGAATATGCATGTCACGACTTCATTTTCAGCCGCTGCTCTGGCCGTGGTGATCAGCGTCGGCGCCGCGTCGGCAGATCCCGCCAAAGGCACCTGGCTGACCGGTGCAGATGCCAAAGGGCAGGTGGCCCATGTGGATGTGTACGCCTGCGGGGCAAGCCTGTGCGGCAAGATCGTGCGCGCCTTCACCAGTGCAGGCAAGCGGGTGAACACGCCGACTGTGGGCACGCGGGTGTTCTGGGATATGGTGTCATCGGGGGCGGGTACCTATTCGGGCCGTGCGTATGTTCCCGCCCACAACCGTGATTACGCCGCCACCATGCGTCTGAGCGGCAATAGTCTGAGAGTGAAGGGTTGCCTTGGCCCTGTCTGCCAAAGCCAGACCTGGACACGCGTGCGATAGCTGTGGCCCTTAAGGTGCCCAGTTCAGGAAATTCGCGATCATCCGCAGGCCTGTGCCCTGGCTTTTCTCTGGGTGAAACTGCGTGCCGATCAGATTGTCACGACCCACAACCGCAGTGATGGGCGTGCCATAGTCCACATGTGCCAAAAGATGCGTAGGCCCCACCACATTGAAGTGGTAGGAGTGCACGAAATAGGCGTGCTGCCCGGTTTCAATTCCGTCAAACACCGGGTGCGGCTGATCAATCACCAGATCATTCCACCCCATATGCGGGACTTTCAGGGCCTGCTCACCGGGCTTAATCGCCTGGATCACGCCACTGATCCAGTCAAACCCGGGCGTTTCGGTGTATTCCATGCCCTGTGTGGCCATCATCTGCATACCGATGCAAATGCCCATGAAGGGTTTGCCACCGGTGATCACCACCTCTTCGATCGCTTCAAACACGCCGCGATGGTCATAAAGCGCCTGACGACAGGCCGGAAACGCACCATCGCCGGGCAATACAACACGGTCGGCATGGCGGATCACATCCGGGTCTGACGTGACAGTCACATCGCCCGCATCCGCCTCACGGGCCATACGTTGAAACGCCTTCTCAGCCGAATGCAAATTGCCGCTTTCGTAGTCAACAATGACAGTGGACATCGGGATTACAACGCGCCTTTGGTCGACGGAATGGCATCGGCCTTGCGCGGGTCCACCTCGACGGCGTGACGCAAGGCACGGGCCACGGATTTGAACGCAGCCTCGGCAATGTGGTGGCTGTTGATGCCGTGCAGCTGGTCCACGTGCAGGGTGATCCCACCGTGGGTGCTGAACGCTTGGAAAAACTCGCGCACCAGCTCGGTATCAAAGGTTTTGATCTGTGCGGTGGGCATGTCCACATTCCAGATCAGATAGGGCCGCGCCGACAAATCCAACGCACAGCGCACCAATGCATCATCCATCGGTAACAGGCAGCTGCCATAACGGTTGATGCCCGTCTTGTCGCCCAGAGCCTGCGCCAGCGCTTGCCCCAAGGCAATGCCCACGTCCTCAACCGAGTGGTGGTCATCGATGTGCGTATCGCCGTCGCACCGGATGGTCATGTCGATCAACGAATGCCGCGCCAGCTGGTCCAGCATGTGATCAAAGAACGCAACACCCGTGGCCATATCATAGGCTCCGGTACCATCCAGATTGATCTCAACCAAGATCGATGTCTCGGCTGTTTTGCGGGTGATTTTGGCACTGCGCATGGGCTTGGGTGTCCTTCATAGTCCAGTTGCGCCGCTTATAGGGGCAGGGGCTTGGGAAACCAAGATATTCCTTTGGGCGGACGCCGGGGCGGATACGTATGAAGCGGGCCTAAATCGGCGTTTGGGCAGGCGCGACATATCCTGGGCCGACCAACTGCGTGCGGACCCGGTAAAGGGCCGAGGGCGCATAAGGCCGACCGATGCTCTGCCACACCTGCGCCAGGTCTGTGGCGCTCAGCTCAATCATCTCAAGCGAGACCTGATCCACACCCGCGGGCAGGTCCGGTGTGTTTTGCGGGGTCAGCACCGTGTCCGCATGAAGCGCGATGATGGCTGTCGACAGCATTCTGAGCCCACCGGCATAGGTGTCCGCGCCGTGTCCGCAGGCCACCATCACATGCAGCTCGAGTTGCAGGGGGGCAGGCTCGGCCCTCAGGGTCGCTGGGGCGTGCAGAGCATCACCTGTGACTTTGTGCGGCATGGCTTGGGGGGCAATATTGACCAGAAAAAGCGCCAGTTTGCAGCGTGTTTCCTCGACCTCGGTGCGATCGGCATGGACCAGCGGAGACAACACCAATGGGGTGTCTTCCAGCGTATAAACTGCGCGCAGATGCTGCCCTAACCGGCGCTGCACCACGTTCAGAATTTGATCAATCACGGCCCCAGTCCCCAAATGAATATGCAGGCATCCAAGCCCGCAGAAATGTCACATCAACAATGACACATAAACACACGCCATGTCGCGCAGCAATGTGGCGCGGGGTTTGGTTGATCTGATGGGCTGGAAAATTTGGAGCGGGTGATGAGATTCGAACTCACGACATTTACCTTGGCAAGGTAACGCTCTACCCCTGAGCTACACCCGCATCCGTTGGGTAGGCGTGGGATATTCAGTCTGGCCGCGCACCGCAACCCTAAAAATGCGCTGGGGGGCAGAAAATTCCGCAGTGGGGCTGCTTAGAACCCGTGGCGCAATGCAATGTCCAGATACATCAGGCCCGACGACAACATAAGCACAAAGAAAAACAACACGGTCTGTCGCTTGGGGCGCGGCATGATATGGCGTGGTTTTTTGGTGGATTTGTTGGTCAAAACCCTCTCCCTGTGATGCAAAGCCCCGTGAGTGGTGGGCTATCAACTTAGGGTAGTGGGGGCGGGCTGGTTCGATCAAGGGTCAGATCGCGAGGCGGCAAGGAGTTGCCAGATCGACCTGTTGCAGTGGCGAAACCCCGCCAGAGCCATGAAAAACCCCCGGCCACGAGGGACGCGGACCGGGGGGGATCAAAAGGGACAGGGAGGCCCCTTTTGTGGTGGGTCGGTGCTTAGAGATTGCCTGCAGACATCTCGGAGGCAATGTGATCGGCTTGCCGGATCGCCAGCGCCACGATGGTCAGCGTTGGGTTTTCCGCCGCCCCTGTGGTGAATTGCGAGCCGTCCGAGATGAACAGGTTGGCCACATCATGGGTCTGACCCCATTTGTTGACCACGCCGTCCTCGGGGTTCTCCGACATCCGGTTGGTGCCCAGATTGTGCGTTGACGGATAGGGCGGCGTTGGGAAGGTGCGCGTGGCCCCCACCGCATCATAGACCGCCTGACCGCGTTCATAGGCGTGGTTGCGCATGGAGATGTCATTGGGGTGATCATCAAAATGCACATTGGCCACAGGGCTGCCGTGCTGGTCTTTGACGTCCATGTTCAGCGTCACACGGTTGGTGGACTGGGGCATGTCTTCGCCCACCAGCCACATGCCAGCCATGTTCTCATAGGCGTCCAGGGCCGTGGTAAACTCGCGCCCCCAACCGCCGGGATCAAGGAACGCGGCCATGAACGGCAGACCCAGGCTGAGCGTTTCCATCTCATACCCACCGACAAAGCCACGCGATGGGTCATGCTTGCTTTCGTCGGTGACGATACCGGCCATGGTCGTGCCACGCCACATCTTCACCGGTTGCTCAAACACCGCATAGACCGATCCGGTCATATGTCGCATATAATTGCGCCCGACCTGATCGCTGCTGTTGGCCAGACCGTTGGGGAACATTTCTGAGGCCGAGTTCAGCAGGATGCGCGGGCTCTCGATCGAGTTGCCCGCCACAGCCACGATACGCGCCTTTTGGGTTTGCTCATTGCCATCGGCATCGATGTAGACAACACCCGTGACCTTGCCGCTGTCGTCATGCTCGATCCTTTGCACATGGGCCTGCGTGCGCAGTTCCAGATTGCCGGTTTCAATGGCTTGCGGGATCTCGTCATAGCTGGGCGACCATTTGGCGGCAAACTTGCAGCCCTGGAAACAGAACCCCGATTGCTGACAAGGTGTGCCATCGGCGGCGTCACTGCTTTTGATCGCCATACGGCCAGTGTGGACCTCTTCGTAGCCCAGCTTCTTGGCGCCAGCTTCCAGCACTTTAAAGTTGTTGTTGCCGGGCAGGCCAGGACGGTCCCCTGTGCGGGTGACATGCAGCTTGTCTTCGGCCTGGGTGTACCAAGGGTCCATTTCCTCGGCATCGATGGGCCAATCAAGCAGTGATGCGCCTTCAACCTCGCCATAAGTGGTGGCCGCTTTCCATTCGTGGGGTTGGAACCGCAGCGATGCGCCCGCCCAGTGCACGGCCGAGCCGCCAACCGCCTTGACGATCCACGCAGGCAGACCCGCAAAATCGCGGCTCACACGCCAATCCCCGGATGTGGTACGCGCGTCCAGCCAGGCCAGTTGTACAAAGCTGGCCCACTCATCGTGCAGGAAATCATCCGGTTCGTGCCAGGCACCGGCCTCAAGCGACACAACCTTGACGCCCTTTTGCGCCAACTCATTGGCCAAAGTGCCGCCACCGGCGCCAGTGCCAATTACGACGACAACAGAATCGTCCGAAAGTTCATAAGATGCAGTCATTGGTACGATCCTCCCTTAAACCCAAGAAATGTCATCAAAGCCGCGGTTGATGTATCCGCCCTTGGTGAAGCTTTCGCCCTCATACCCAAAGAGCGGCCATACCGCCGGCTGATTGTAGAGACCTGTCACCAGCCCTCCCCGGATTTGCTGGAAGAACGCGCTGTCTTCCATGGCGCGCAGAATATCGACGCGGTCGCGTTCCCATCCCATCGCAATATAGCTGTCGTGACCGGCCGCTTTGGCGGCGGCGTCAAGGCTGGCAATGCCTTCCTCAATCCCGGCTGCGGTGTCGGCGGTGTCATAGCCTTTGACGGCTGCGGCATAAAATTCGTCGCCCACATGGTCGTGCGGATAAACATCGCGGGCCATCTGAATAAGCGTGGCCATCGTTTCAGGCTTCAGCGCTGTGGTTTCCATCGCCCAAGCACCATCTGATCCGGCGACAAAGGCCGGACCGACCACAAGGGTGGCCCCTAGTGCGGCCGAGCGGCTCAGAAGCTCGCGTCGCGTCATTGCGCTTTGCTGGCTGGTTGCTGTCATTTCTTTTCCTCCCTGGAAATTGTGACTTGTTTTTATGGTTTGTTACTTAAAGCGTCCTCCACGCTCCAAAACTTCGATCTCATAGCCATCCGGATCAGCCACGAAGAAAAACTTGCCCACCAACTCTCCGTCGGGGGCAAATTCAACCATCTTGCGCGGGTTTAACCCTTCGGCCTCAAAGCGGGCATGTTCCGCCGCCAGATCCTCAACCAGAACGGCGAAATGGCCGTAACCATTACCCAGATCATAGGGCTCGGTCTGGCCTTTGTTGACGGTCAGTTCCAACTCGAACCCGGATTTTGTGTTGCTGAGATAGACCAGCGTGAAATTCTCAAAATCCAGCCGGTCGGCCACATCAAGATCAAACGCTGCTTTGTAAAACTGCACAGATCGCGCCTCATCGAGGACACGGATCATGCTGTGGATGGCTTTGGCCATATGGCTCTCCCGGATCGTGTGTGTGATCCGTTCAGCCTAGCCGCGTGGTTTTGGTGCAGGGTAGTAAGGGGTTACTACAGTCTGAATTCGTCTATTCAGCGGCCATATGCGACGCGGCCCCACTGGCGTTTTCGCGGTAAATCAAGCAGGTACAGCGCAACAGGGCGGTGAAGTTTTTTGTTTCACCGTGCAGCTCCAGAACCTCGCCGTGCAGCTGAGACACGAAGGCCGGCGTGGTCATGGCTTCGCTTTCGGCGATCTCATCTACGATGTCCCAGAACGATTTTTCCAAACGAATACTGGTGGATTGCCCGTTCAGGCGCATCCGGCGGGTTTCCAGCTCGTAACGCTCGGGGTCTTGCCCGGCAAACATGTGGCACATGCGGTGTTCCTCCTCTGATGGGCGTGGCCCATCCCCTATCTTACTGATTATAGGGCATTTGGGAAGGCGGGCAAAACGGGCACCCAATGTTGGGGGGCACCCTATGGTGTGATTTGTGCCTTCAGGTGATGCTCGGGGTTGCTGTCACGCCGATCAACCAGTGCCTGGGGCAAGGTGAAATCTTCGCTGTGCACAATAATCCCGTCGGGGTGCAGCAGCAGGACTCCGTACGCGCCCGGCTCATCAATCGACAGGCTGTGGGCGGCATCGTTCAGCAGCATGGGCATCTGGTGGCAGGTGCTTTTGAACATCGCAGTGGGGATACCCCCGGCACTGCCCGAGATCGTTCTGTGGATATGCCCCGAGACGATCTGCGCCACACCCCCCGACGCCGTCAGCCGCGCCACAAGAGCGGCCCGGTTGCGCAAGCCGATGCTGTCCATGCCTGCAAACCCGGTTGGCATAGGCGGATGATGGGTGAAGACGATCACACGTTGATGGGCGCGGCGGGCCTCTTGCAGGCGTGCATCCAGCCAATCCAGACGCGCATCGCACAGATACCCACTGTGCACATCGGGGGCGTCTTCATCCAAAGTATCCAGCAATATCAAACGGGTATCGCCCAAATCAACCACTTGTTGCACATGGCCCTGGGCGGTGAGGGGCGTGTCCGTGAACACGCTGAGAAACGGCGCACGGCGGTCATGGTTGCCCATCATCAGGTTGACCGGCAAAGGGCAGCGGGCCAGACATTCGGCCAGGCGCTGATATTCGGGGCGCTGGCCCGTATGGGCCAGATCACCGGCGATCACGATCTGGGCGGCGTCAGGATGATGGGCCAAAGCATGTGCCAGCCCTTGGGCAAACTTTGCAGCCGGGTCCAGCCCAATGATCGTACCGCCATCACCCAGCAGGTGGATGTCAGTAAAGACGATGACCTTGTCCATGTGCGCGCGTCCTGTGCCATAGGAAAACGCGCAAACCCTTGCCGGATTCGCGCGTTTTGGAAAGGTGTAAAATGCAGTGCGGGCTTATTCCAGTTCGATCAGCAGGTCCTTGGCATCAATCTGGCCGCTGGCGTTGACATGCACGGCTTTGACCACCGCGTCACGTTCGGCGTAAATCCCAGTCTCCATCTTCATCGCTTCGATGGTCAGCAACAGATCATCGGCCTTGACCTCTTGGCCCACGGACACAGCCACCGAGGCCACAACACCCGGCATTGGCGCGCCGATATGGTTGGCATTGCCCGCCTCGGCCTTGGGTCGCTGGGTGGTTTGCGATTTCACCAGACGGTTGGGCACGCGGATCACGCGTGGCTGGCCGTTCAGCTCAAAGAACACCCGTACTTCGCCGTCATCCTGCGTCTCGCCCACGGCTTGCAGCAGAATTTCCATGGTCTTGCCGGGGTCAATCTCAACGCTGATTTCTTCGCCCGGCTCCATGCCATAGAAGAACGTGCGTGTGGGCAGGGTACGGACCGGGCCATAGGTGCGGTGACGGCCCATGTAATCCAGGAATACCTTGGGGTACATCAGATACCCGTTCAGGTCCTCGTTATCGACGGCCTTGCCTTCCAGCTGTTCGCTCAGATCGGCGCGCACGGCCTCAAGATCAACGGGCTCCAGATGCTTGCCGGGGCGCTCGGTGTTGGGGCTGTCGCCTTTCAGCACCTTCGACAGGATCGTCTCAGGAAAGCCACCGGGGGGCTGGCCCAGATTGCCGCGCATCATATCAATGACTGAATCAGGGAAGGCCACATCAGTGTCGGCATCTTCCACCTGCGCACGCGTCAGGCCCTGGCTGACCATCATCAGCGCCATGTCACCCACCACTTTGGAGGACGGCGTGACTTTGACGATATCGCCGAACATGTCGTTCACATCCGCATAGGTGCGGGCGACCTCGGGCCATTTGTCCTCAAGCCCCAGCGACGCCGCTTGCGCCTTGAGGTTGGTGAACTGACCGCCGGGCATTTCGTGCAAATACACTTCGGAGGAGGGGGCCTGCATGCCGGTTTCAAACGCCCGGTAGTGCGAGCGGACTTCTTCCCAATAGTCGGAAATCTCACGCACGGTGTCCATGTCGATGCCGGTGTCGCGGTCGGTGTGCTGCAAGGCCGATACGACTGACCCCAGCGTGGCCTGTGACGTGTTGCCCGACAGCGCGTCCATGGCGCAATCGACGGCGTCTACACCCGCCTCACTTGCCGCCAGAATGCTGGCGCTGGCCGATCCGGCGGTGTCGTGGGTGTGGTAATGCACTGGAATGTCCAGCTCGTCCTTAAGCGCTTTGACCAGCACGGCGGCCGAGGCGGGTTTCAGCAGCCCGGCCATGTCCTTGAGGCCCAGCACATGCGCGCCTGCGGCCTGCAGTTCTTTGCCCATGTTGACGTAGTACTTCAGGTCATACTTGGCGCGATTGGGATCAAGGATATCGCCCGTGTAGCAGACAGTGCCTTCGCAGATCTTGCCGCTTTCCACGACTGCGTCCATCGCAACGCGCATGTTTTCCACCCAGTTGAGTGAATCGAACACGCGGAACACATCGACGCCAGTTTCAGCCGCCTGGCGGACAAATTCCTGCACCACATTGTCGGGATAGTTCGTGTACCCAACCCCGTTGGATGCACGCAGCAGCATTTGCGTCAGCAGGTTTGGCATAGCGGCACGCAACTGGCGCAGACGTTGCCAGGGGCATTCCTGCAAGAACCGGTAAGCCACATCAAACGTCGCCCCGCCCCAGCATTCCATTGAGAAGAGCTGCGGCAGTTTATGGGCATAAGCAGGCGCGATCTTGATCATATCGTGCGAGCGCATCCGCGTGGCCAGCAAAGACTGGTGCCCGTCACGCATGGTGGTGTCGGTCAGCAGCAGGCGCTTTTGATCCAGCATCCAATCGGCCACGGCCTTGGCGCCCTTGTCGTCCAGCAGATTTTTGGTGCCGGGCGGAGGCGTTTCCAGAGGGGTCTTGGGTGCACGCGGCGCTTTCAGATCGGCGCGCGGTTTGGGCTTGCCGTCGGTTTCGGGGTGCCCGTTCACGGTGATGTCCGCGATATAGGTCAGAACCTTGGTGCCGCGGTCACGGCGCTTGTTAAAGGTGAACAGGTCCGGCGTCGTGTCGATGAACTTGGTGGTGTATTCGTTGCTGAGGAACGTCTTGTGCTTCAGCAGGTTTTCGACAAACGCAATGTTGGTGCTGACCCCGCGAATACGGAATTCCCGCAAGGCACGGTCCATCCGGGCAATCGCCCCTTCGGGCGTCTGCGCATGCGCGGTGATTTTCACCAGCAGGCTGTCATAATAGCGCGTGATCACACCGCCCGAATAGGCGGTGCCACCGTCCAGACGGATGCCCATACCCGTGGCTTCGCGAAAGGCGGTGATGCGTCCATAATCAGGGATGAAGTTGTTTTGTGGATCCTCGGTGGTGATCCGGGTTTGCAGGGCGTGGCCGTTCAGAGTGACTTCGTCCTGGCTGGCTTTGCGCGTGGCCTCGTGCAAGGTTTTGCCCTCGGCGATCTTGATCTGCGCCTGCACAATGTCGATGCCGGTGACTTCTTCGGTCACGGTATGTTCAACTTGCACACGGGGGTTCACTTCAATGAAGTAGAACTGCTGGCTGTCCATATCCATCAGGAATTCGACCGTGCCTGCACATTCGTAATTGACGTGCTTACAGATCTTGTAACCCAGCTGGCAAATCTCTTCGCGCTGGGCGTCGGTCAGATACGGGGCAGGGGCGCGCTCAACCACCTTTTGGTTGCGGCGCTGCACCGAACAATCACGCTCAAACAGGTGATACATGTTGCCGTGCTTGTCGCCCAGAATTTGCACCTCAACGTGGCGCGCGCGCAGGATCATCTTTTCCAGATAGCCCTCGCCGTTGCCAAAGGCCGCTTCGGCCTCGCGGCGGCCTTCCAGCACCTTTTCTTCCAACTCGTCGGCGCTGTTGATGGGGCGCATCCCGCGTCCGCCACCGCCCCACGAGGCCTTGAGCATGATCGGATAGCCAACCTCATCCGCCTGTTTGCGAGTGAGGTCCATGTCATCGCCCAACACGTCCGAGGCAGGAATGACCGGCACGCCAGCCTCAATCGCGACACGGCGCGCACTGGCCTTGTCGCCGAGCGCGCGCATGGTTTCGGCCTTGGGACCGATAAAGGTGATGCCGTTGGCGTCACAGGCATCCACGAAATCAGGGTTCTCGGACAGTAGGCCATAACCGGGGTGAATGGCGTCCGCGCCGCATTGCTTGGCCACGCGGATGATCTCATCAATCGACAGGTAGGCGGCAACCGGTCCCAGCCCCTCGCCGATGCGATATGCTTCGTCGGCCTTGAAGCGGTGCAGCCCAAGTTTATCCTCTTCAGCAAAGACCGCGACGGTGCGTTTGCCCATCTCGTTGGCGGCGCGCATGATACGGATCGCAATCTCGCCACGGTTGGCAATCAGGATTTTCTTGAACTCTGCCAAAGGCCTATCCCCCATATTATCTGACGTTAGGTCATTCTTAATGCCGCAGTGCGGCGCAGTTGTGTGCGCTTGTAAGATTTGTGCAAGGTTTGTGCAACGGGGCAAATCGCGCAGTTTACCCGGATGAGACAATTTCTACCCGGTCCGGGACGCGGCCCCCTATTGCGGCCAATAGCCTGTCTTTGTGGCGACCTGGCGGATTTTTTCCCAAACCTGCGGATCGTCCGAAATCCAGGTGCCAAGGTTCACTGCGTCGTCTTTTGGGTTGTCAAACGTTGCCATGACGGCACGGCGCTCTTGGGTGTCACGCGGGTAGGGCTGTGGAAAATGGGCCATGGTGTCACGCACCGCCTGCGCCTGATCGGGCAGCTCCCAGCGGGTCAGAACATCGGCCAGGTGCGGGGCCAACATACCGGTGGAGTTGAAGATATACTGGTGCATTCCACCATTTCCCGCCTCGAGCAGGAACAGGTCAACGACATGGAAATCGGCCAAAGTCGGGTCGATTTCACGCAGCACCTCATCGGCCTGTTCAGGGGTGCGGTAGACTCCAATGCAGGCGCCGATCTCGGCCATCATATGGGTGTGTTTTTGCCAGTCATCGGCCGCATCGCGCTGGGCCAGATAGCTGTCAAAGGCGGGATCAGGCCGCAAGATATCCTGCGCGGCCCGCAGCAAAGGGGGCTGGGCCAAGCGCAAGGCCGACGATTGTTCTTTCAGCACTGCATCAAGGCCTGCGTTGATCCCGGTTTGCGGGTCGTTCCATTGCCGATAGCGATTCTGAGCGCTGCTGTTCCAATTGGGAAATGCGTCACGGGTCAGCCTGAGGGCGGTGGCATGCTGATCCATTCCATTCCGGGTCAGCACGTCCAGATAATCATCAAATTGCCCGGCATCGGGCATCGTCGTGATCCCCAGCAACGGAATGGTGCCGATGGTCGACCACGACAGCCGCCCCAACAGCAGTGCGTCGCGCTCGGCTTGCGATTTGCCCTCAAGGTTAGCCAGCACATTGCGCCGCACCTGCGCAACATGGGCGGGTGTGCCAAAATCTGGGTAGGTGTCATCCGTGAAATTGAATTCAAGCGCCAGACCTGTCTTCTCGATCACCTCGTCCAGAGGATAGACCACCGCGCCGGGTGTGGGGCAGGCGGGACGGTCTTGGGCAATCAGGGGCGTGGCAAGCACGGCCAGTGTTGCAAGCGCTGCAAGGATCGATTTCATGTTGGTATCAGCCTTTGGTTGGCGTCGTTCAGGTGGGTCAGGCCAAGCTGGCCCATGTTGGCCTCAAGGTCAGCGCGCAGAATATCCGCCAGATGCATGGGCCCTTCGGAACCAAGCGCCGCCAACGCATAGTGCCAGCCCCGCCCCAGCATGACGTGATCCGCCCCCAAGGCAAAGGCGCGCAGGATGTCCAGACCGGTTTCGACCCCGCTGTCAAAAATCAGCGGCAAGGTGCAGGCCGCACGGATCTGCGGCAGCTGTGTGATGCTGGCCGGCGCGCCGTCAAACTGACGGCCTGCGTGGTTTGAGACCCATATGGCATCCACACCCTCGTTCTGCATCTGTGCTGCGTCTTCGGGCGACAGCACGCCTTTGATCACAAACGGGCCGTCCCAGGCCGCCCGCAACCAGCGCAGATAGTCCCAATCCGGAGAGGTGCGCAGCAAATAGCCCGCATGTTGATTTGAGGGCAGCCCCTTGGAGGCCCCCGCATAGCTTTCGATCAACCGCATCCGTGGCATGCCCCGCCGGGCCATCCCCAGCGCCCAGGCTGGACGCCTTGCGATCTGCGCCAGAATGCGCGGGCTCAGCGTGGGCGGCTGTGTCAAACCCGAGCGCGCCTGCCGTTCGCGGCGGCTGGCCACGGGGACATCCACCGTCAGCACAAGCGTTTTGAACCCTGCGGCCTTAGCGCGGCGCGTCATATCGGTGCGGATCTCGGGGTCACGCGGCGGATACATCTGAAACCAGGCATTATCGCCCAGATGCGGGGCCAGATCCTCGGGGGTTTGGCTGGCCACGGTCGACAGGCAATAAGGAATGTTCAACGCCGCGCCAACCCGCGCGAGATGCGCCTCGGCTCCGGGCCAGATCAGTCCGGACATGCCAACCGGGGCAATGCCCAGGGGCAAGGGCAGGGTATGGCCCAGCAGGGGGGTGCTCAGATCGGGGGTGCTCTCGCCGTGCAGCACCGACGGCATCAATTTCAACGCATCCAGAGCCAGACGGT
The DNA here is from genome assembly GCA_045106595.1 of Roseovarius sp. Taxonomy (GTDB): domain Bacteria; phylum Pseudomonadota; class Alphaproteobacteria; order Rhodobacterales; family Rhodobacteraceae; genus Roseovarius. Next base: position 75,765 of record JBGCEW010000005.1, read on the forward strand.
TGTTGCCTTGGGTGATTTGATCGCCAGTCCCGCTGTCCAGATACTCCCACACAAAATGCGGCAAGCGGGTGCGGGCACGCGCGCGCAAATCGCTCAGGGCGGGGTATTGTCTGTGCATATCCATCGGGCGCATTTGGCGACGTGGCGTCTGGATTGTCCAGCGCGTGTTAACCAGCCTGTTCACTTTGACTTGTGACACGGTCGGGTTAGGTGCTCAAATGCGCCCTGCTTTTGACCCACATCACACGACGAGTTTAATGGACGAAACCGCCCTTTCAATGATGCTGTGCACCTTTCTGGGGGGCAGCGAAGCCGAGACACATCAGTATTTTGATGTGAACGGCATGCGCCGCTATGTGCGCGTCGATTGCGAGACGGACACCCATGTGATCGAAGTGGGGCTGGATGGCAAAGCCTCAAGCCGGGACAGTCTGCATCAGGCGATGTTCTATGCCCATCTGACCGGCAAGACACCTGCGGTGGTGATGATTGACCGCGACGGGTTTGAAGGCCGGTTTGAATATGAGTTGCGTCAGACCACCGCGGTGGCCGGGGTGGAGTACCTTCGCTGCGCCGAGGATTTTATCGTGCGCTGGCGGATGACCCGTCCGTTCCGGGATGTGATGGGCGATGATCTGCCCGCCGCTGAGATTGCCGGGGCTGGGTGTGATTTGGCCGTTGTGCGAAGCGAGCCTTCGAGCTGACCGGCTGGGCCAGACCGCGGGGCACGTATCAGGCTACACGAGAGCCTGACGATGACCGGGGCCAAAGCTGGCTCTGAACCGGCCATTTGGGTGCTGTGCTTTTCACAGGAACATTCCCCGAACATTTCCTTTTCCTTAACGCCAACTCAGGCTATCGTTACGCCCATGAGCAGTTTTGACGATTCCGACGCGTTTGAGAGCGCCTCGCTTGCCGCGCGTGCCATGGCCGCCCGGCCCGCGCCGTACCTCGACAGCCTGAACCCCGCCCAACGCGAGGCGGTGGAAATGCTGGATGGCCCTGTCCTGATGCTGGCAGGGGCGGGGACGGGTAAAACCAAAGCACTGACCACGCGCATTGTGCATTTGCTGAACACGGGCAAGGCCGCGCCTAGTGAAATTCTGGCTGTGACCTTTACCAACAAAGCCGCCCGCGAAATGAAAAACCGGGTGGGCGGGATGATGGGGCACGCGATCGAAGGGATGCCGTGGTTGGGCACGTTCCATTCAGTTTGCGTCAAACTGCTGCGCCGCCATGCGGAATTGGTCGGACTGAAATCCAATTTCACCATCCTGGATACCGACGATCAGCTGCGCCTGCTGAAACAACTGGTGCAGGCGGCGGGCATCGACGACAAACGCTGGCCTGCGCGCGCGCTGGCGGGTGTGATCGACAACTGGAAAAACCGGGCCTGGACACCCGATCAGGTGCCCGCATCTGAGGCGGGTGCCTATAACGACAAGGGCATCGCGCTTTATACCCAATATCAAATCCGCCTGCGCGAACTGAACGCGGTGGATTTTGGTGACTTACTGCTGCACATGGTCACGATTTTCCAACAGCATGAGGACGTGCTGGCGCAATACCAACGCTGGTTTCGCTACATCATGGTGGATGAATATCAAGATACCAACGTGGCCCAATATCTGTGGCTGCGCCTTCTGGCGGGTGGACACAAGAACATCTGCTGCGTGGGCGATGATGACCAGTCGATCTATGGCTGGCGCGGCGCCGAAGTGGGCAATATCCTGCGGTTTGAAAAGGATTTCCCAGGCGCGCATGTGGTCCGGCTTGAGCAGAACTACCGCTCGACCGCGCATATTCTGGCGGCGGCATCAGGTGTGATTGCCGGCAACAAGGGCCGTCTGGGCAAAGAGCTGTGGACCGCTGCCGATGGGGGCGAAAAAGTCCGCCTGATCGGCCATTGGGACGGCGAGGAAGAGGCCCGCTGGATCGGCGAAGAGGTGGAATCGATGCAACGCGGCACGCGCGGTATGGACCCTGTGAGCCTTGATCATATGGCCATCCTTGTACGCGCCTCGCACCAGATGCGCGCGTTTGAGGACAGGTTCCTGACCATCGGTTTGCCCTACCGCGTGATCGGTGGTCCGCGGTTCTATGAACGCATGGAAATCCGCGATGCCATGGCCTATTTCCGGCTGGTGATCAGCCCGTCGGATGATTTGGCGTTTGAGCGGATCGTGAACACCCCGAAACGCGGGCTGGGCGACAAAGCACAACAGAAAATTCAGATGGCTGCGCGTCAAAACGGCGTGCCTTTGGCGCAGGGTGCTGCGATCTTGCTCGAGCAAAAAGGCCTTGGCGGCAAAGGTGCGGTTGAGCTGGACAAGTTGCTGCAGGGCCTCGCGCGCTGGGGTCGGATGGCAGGCGATCCCGGTGTCAGCCATATTGAATTGGCCGAGATCATCCTGGACGAAAGCGGCTATACGGAACATTGGCAAAACGACAAAACACCCGAGGCACCGGGCCGGTTGGAGAACCTCAAGGAATTGGTCAAGGCCTTGGAACAGTTTGAAAACCTTCAGGGTTTTCTTGAGCATGTTAGCCTGATCATGGACAATGAAAGCGAAGATGCGTCTGAAAAGATATCCATCATGACGCTGCACGCCGCCAAGGGGCTGGAGTTTCCCGCCGTGTTTCTGCCGGGGTGGGAAGACGGGCTGTTTCCGTCACAACGTTCCATGGATGAAAGTGGCCTTAAGGGTGTCGAGGAAGAACGGCGTCTGGCGTATGTTGGCATCACCCGCGCCGAAGCGCTGTGCACGATTTCCTTTGCGGGCAATCGGCGGGTCTATGGTCAGTGGCAATCGCAAATGCCCTCGCGGTTTATTGATGAATTGCCCGAAACCCATGTCGAAGTGCTGACCCCGCCGGGGCTTTATGGGGGCGGATACGGTGCTGCGGGCATGGAAAGCAGCATCGAAGAGAAAGCGGCGCGTGCCGATGTCTATAATTCACCCGGCTGGAAACGTATGCAGGCCCGCACCAGCACGCGCCCGACCACGCAACCATCCGAGGCCAAGAATATGGTCATCGATATGCAGGCCACCAGTGCCCACACCGTAGGCGAGCGGGTGTTTCACCAGAAGTTTGGCTATGGCACTGTGACCGGTATCGAAGGCGACAAGCTGGAGATCGAATTCGAGAAGGCTGGCATCAAGAACATCGTGGCGCGTTTTGTGACCGGGGCGGATGACATTCCGTTCTAGGCGGTTGTTGGGAGCAGGGTGCAATTGAACTTTTTCGCAAGATGACACTGCGACACGGTGCGCCGCTGGCTTGACTGTGGGCGTTTGCACCCCATCTAACCATGGGCAAACACAAAGGAGCTGATGATGAAAAACGTAACATTCGCGGCAGCCGCCAGCCTGATCCTGGCCACACCCGTTTTGGCAGATGGTCACATGGCCACGGCAGAGCAAATCAAAGCCGCCATTCCTGGCAACACCGTCGAAGGTGGCATGTCGGACGGCGCGGCGTATTCCGAATTCTACCAGGCTGATGGCGCGATCAAAGCGTCGGGCTATGGCGGGTATTGGGGCCTTGTGGGCAACAAGATGTGCTTTGATTACGGCGAAGGCGTGGGCTGCTGGAATATCAAAATTGAGGGTGACAAGGTGACCTGGATGAACGGCGATACCGCCGAGGGTACAGGCACGATTCAATCCGGCAATCCGAACAGCTATTAAGCGGGCAAGCAGCCACACAGTTATCCGGGCCATCGTCGGCGCCTTTGTCAAACCTGTGGTGCGCCACGGGCTGAGGGGGCTGGCGGTGGCCTTCTGGTTCAAAGGGAAGACAAACACTTGCGCGACTCATTTCCTTGGCACAAGGTGGTGGTCTCAAGGTGCCCCACCTGTCCGCACGACAGAACGGGAGAATTGGGAAGCCGGTGAAATTCCGGCGCTGCCCCCGCAACGGTAAGGATGGGGGATGCCGCACACCAGCCACTGGGCCAGCAAAGGCTTGGGAAGGCGCGACATCCAGAACCCGCCAAGCCCGGAAACCAGCCTTGGGACAACGTCAAACCGCGGTGGGTGGTGGGGACGGATGTTCTTCCGGGCCTTAGACTGCTCGTGCATCCCCCTGATCACGTACTGCCCCAACCGGCCCGGGGTGTGGTCGGGGAGCAATGTGAATATGACTGCAACACGCATTTTGATTGGCCTTGAAGCCTTGGATGTTACAGGCCCTGATGCCGATACCGCCGCCCGGATGGGGTTCCTGGAATGGGCGTTTATGGATCCGGATGTGATCACCGCCGACAAGGCTGCGGCGGCCTTGTCAGCCCCCGAAGCGCAATCTGCTGAAAGTGCTGCCGCGCAGGCCTTTGTCGGGTATTTGCGCGATGCGTCAAAGCCGGGACTGTCGCCGCGCAGGCGTGGCCGGGCCGCACGGTTGCATTGAAACACCATGTCCCTCAGCGCGCATGACAAGATGACGGCAGGGCAGTGGTACAGCTGCCATGACCCCGAATTGCTGGATATGCAGGCGCGCGCCCGCGAGGCGGTGCATGCCCACAATACCGCGCCGCCGCAGGTGCGTGGGGCAATCGGGCAAGACCTGCGCGCGCTGATGCGGAAGGTGGGTCAGAACGCCATGATCGAAGCGCCGTTTCATTGCGCATACGGCATGAACATATCGCTGGGGCGCAATGTCTATCTGAACGCAGGCTGTGTGATTTTGGATACCGCACCGGTTGTCATTGGGGATGGCTGCATGCTGGGCCCACAGGTGCAACTCTATTGCCCCGAGCACCACCACGACCGCACCAAACGCCGGGCCGGGCTGGAGCGTGCCAGGCCGATCACCCTGGAGTGCGATGTCTGGCTGGGAGGTGGAGCGATTGTGCTGTCTGGTGTGACGATTGGCGAGGGTGCCATCGTAGGGGCCGGGGCGGTTGTGACCCGTGATGTGGCCGCAGGCGCTATGGTGGCAGGCAACCCGGCACGCAGCTTGAAAAGCTAAATAAAAAAAGTGGTGACCGTCAGGGAGGAGACGATCACCACTTCGGTATTATACCCCTAACCCGAGGGAGGGCAGGTCAGGCGTATGTGGATCAAGCCAAAGCCTGATCCGATATTGACCCAAACACACGCGCAAGGGAGGAGAGTCGCATGTGCAGGTCAGGTCTCAGGATGACATGCAGGAGGGAGCACGCACCCAATCCAGCGCCTTATGCGCCGTAGATGGCCTCGTGGGCTGTTGCGCGCAGATTGCTGCGGTTCAACCCCAGATCGGCCAGTTGACGCGCGTTCAAAGAGCTCAGCTCGTTCAGCGTCTTGCGGTAGTTGCGGTAGTTCTCCACGGATTGAAACACGTGGTAGATCTTGCCGCTGATATCCAGTGTCAGGGCCGACAGGCCGGTGGTGTTCTGAGTGACAAATGCCATTTTAAGTCTCCGATGATCTGATGTGTAAGGCGATGCCCCCAAGTTCTGAAATGCAACATAGGTAAATGCTGCAACTGCACAACACCCGCAAAAACAATGCCGCTATGCAGCAATTGCATAGGAAAGCGTGACGCAACGTCATGTAAATGTTTAATAAAATTATCGCGACAAGATGGCACTTGCCCCCGGCGCAATTTCTGCCACCTATACACCGCAGACCTTCAGGAGGCCCAGATGAGCATCACCCGTGACCGTATTTTAGCCGAATTGGACCGCATTGAATTGCCAGGAGGCGGCACACTTGTATCGCGTGACATGGTGCGTGCGCTGACCATCGAAGGCGATGGCGTTCGGTTTGTGATCGAAGCGCCTGATGCCCAGATTGCCCGCCAGATGGAACCGCTGCGCGCCGCCGCGGAACGGGCGGTGATGGCCCTGGATGGTGTGGGTTCTGCGTCGGTTGTGTTGACGGCCCATGAGGCTGGCAAAGCCGCGCCGCCGCCGCCCAACCTGAAAATCGGTGGCCACCCCAAACCGCAAGAGGGCCCGGTGCGCCCCGACGGGGTGAAATCCATCCTTGCGATTGCCAGCGGCAAGGGTGGCGTGGGCAAATCCACCGTATCGTCCAACCTTGCGGTGGCTTTGGCCAAACAGGGGCGTCGCGTGGGCCTGCTGGATGCTGACATCTACGGCCCCTCGCAACACCGGATGATGGGCGTCAGCAAACGCCCCGCCAGCCCTGACGGCAAGATCATCGAACCCCTAACGGCGCACGGCGTGACGATGATGTCCATCGGTCTGATGCTCGAGCCGGAAAAGGCCGTGGTCTGGCGCGGGCCCATGTTGATGGGGGCATTGCAACAGATGATTTCTCAGGTGCGCTGGGGCGAATTGGATGTCCTGATTGTGGATCTGCCCCCCGGTACCGGCGATGTGCAGCTGACATTGTGCCAAAAATCGGCACCTACCGGGGCCATCATCGTATCAACCCCGCAGGATGTGGCGTTGATCGATGCGCGCCGGGCGATGGATATGTTTGCCACGTTGAAAACACCCGTGCTGGGCCTGATTGAAAACATGTCCACCTTCCATTGTCCCAGCTGCGGTCACGAGGCGCATATCTTTGGCCACGGCGGTGTGCAGGCCGAAGCTGAGAAGCTCAAGCTGCCGTTTCTGGGGGCGTTGCCGATTGATCTGGACACGCGTCTGGCAGGCGATGGTGGGACGCCTATTGCCACCGGTGACGGGCCGATTGCCCAAGCCTATGCGCAATTGGCCGAGCGGTTGGTGGATGGCGGAATTGCCTGAGGCCATTCTGATCTAGTTGCGCGTCACCAAAGCCGCAAAGCAGCCGGGTTTGGCATTGTGCAGATGCACATAAGCAATCTGGGGATTGTCGAAGGCGTCGATCAGACTGGCGGCGACATCTGCGCCGTCCACCACATCTGCGTCAACCATAATGTCGTCGCAATCAAACAGCCTGACGGACATCAGCCGCGTGCGGATCACCTGGGGTACCTCACCCGGTTGCAGATCCGCATGCTCTGCGTTTTCGCGTACAAAGATGGCATGGGTGGCCTGATACGGGCTATGAGCGGGCTGGTGCTGATAATTCAGCAAAATTACCCGTTCACCCACCTTTGCGTCGGTCATCGACACGCGACAGGGCGTGCCGGGGCAGTCTGCGACAACCGAACGGTGCATGTTACGGGCAGCAAGCTCGGCATCGCTGAGCTGGAACAGGGCGCGATAAGGGGCTGCGGGCAAGGCGTGGATTTGAAAGCTCATGTGATATGTCCTTTGATGTGTCGGACATAAAATGGGCCGCGTGCCCGTCACACGCGACCCGGATCCTGCTGAAATCAGGTTTGAGTGCCGGGCGCGCCGCTCAGGCCACGTCGCGCAGCTCGACCCGAGGTGTGACACCCAAGGCATGACACACATCGCGGGTCAGGTCTGGTTTGTTCAACGTATAGAAGTGCAGGTCATCGACGCCGCCTTCAATCAGCTTGCTGCACAGTTCGGTGGCCACAGCGGTGGCCAGCAAATCATGCCGGTCATCGCGCATTGCCTTGTCGAAGGCGTCATGCAGCCAGGCGGGAATGGTTGTGCCGCAGGCCTGGGCAAACCGGCGCACGCCTGTCCAGTCCTCGATGGGCAGAATGCCAGGCACAATCGGCGCGTCGATCCCTGCCTTCACGCAGTCATCGCGGAAGCGAAAGAATGTATCGGCATCAAAGAAGAACTGTGTCAGCGCCTCGCAGGCCCCTGCATCGATTTTGCGCTTCAGCCATTCGATATCGGCCTTGCTGCTTGTCGCCTCGGGGTGCTGCTCGGGGTAGGCGCCCACGCGGATGTTGAACGTGCCCGTGTCTGCCAATGCCTCGATCAGCTCGCAGCTGTTGGCATATCCATCAGCGTGGGGCCTGAACCCATCATTGCCCTTGGGCGGATCGCCCCGCAAAGCCACGATATCGGACACACCCACCTTGGCAAAACCGTTCGCAATCTCAAGGGTCTCGGCTTTGGAGGCATCGACGCAAGTCAGATGCGCGGCCACGTTCAACCCGGTGGCGCTGTGCAACGTTTTCACCGCTTCGCGGGTCAGCTCTCGTGTGGTGCCACCCGCCCCGTATGTGACCGACACAAAGCGCGGTTCCAGTGGGGCCAATGATTGCACGGTGTCCCAAAGGCGAAACGACGCCTCAAGCGATTTGGGCGGGAAAAATTCGAATGAGACATTGGGCGTTTTCATGAGGCGGATCCTGAGATGAGTGCGGTTGAACCCTTGTCCCTGTCTTTCAGATATGAAACAACTTCATAATATTCATGGTTTCTATGAGGCGCGTTAATAATGCATATTGAGTTTCGACATCTCAGAACCATCCGGGCCATTCACCAGGCCGGAGGATTGGCGCGTGCGGCTGACCTTTTGAATATAACGCAATCTGCTTTAAGTCATCAAATCAAAGGGTTGGAGGATCAAGCCGGGGTCGAGCTGTTTGTGCGCCGCTCAAAGCCGTTGAAACTTTCGGCGGCCGGGCATCGGTTGTTGCGCCTGGCGGAAAAGATCCTGCCGGAAATCGAAGCGCTGGAAGATGAATTTTCCGGCCTGCGTGATGGCTCTTCGGGGCGGATGCATATCGCAATTGAATGCCATGCCTGTTTTGAATGGCTGTTTCCGGTATTGGAAAGCTTCCGCAAAACCTGGGTTGATGTTGATGTCGATATTCGCCCCGGTCTGGCCTTTGATGCCTTGCCTGCGCTGATGAAAGAAGAGGTTGATCTGGTGGTGTCCTCTGACCCAGAAGATTTGCCCGGCATCGTGTTCAAGCCGTTGTTTGATTACGAGCCGGTGTTTGTGGCCTCCAGCCAACATCCCCTGGCACAACGCGACTGGGTCGAGGCCGAGGATTTCCGCGATCAGACGCTGATCACCTATCCTGTTGAACGCTCGCGGCTGGATGTGTTCAGCGAGCTGTTGATCCCCAACAAGGTTGAACCCCGCAGTGTTCGGCAGGTGGAACTGACGGCGGTGATTTTGCTGCTGGTGGCGTCAAACCGCGGTGTGGCCGTGCTGCCCGATTGGGTGGTGCGAGAGGTCAAAACCTCAACTGACTATGTCACACGCCGGGTGACCGAAGAAGGGATCACCAAGCGGCTTTATGCTGCCATCCGCGAAGATGACGCCGACAAGCCGTACATGGCGCAGCTTATCCGGCTGGCGCGCGAAATCCCGGTGCGCTTGCAACGTGGGCTGGAGACGGCCTGAGCATGGGCCATGCCCCCTTATGCCCCCTTGTGCGTAGGCGCGCGGGGGCGTATAGGCGCGGCTTGGAACATCAGGAGCTTACCCAATGGCTGGCAGTGCCAATCTGAACGTAATGATGAAAGCCGCGCGCAAAGCGGGGCGGTCGCTGGCCAAGGATTTCCGCGAGGTCGAGAACCTTCAGGTGTCCATGAAGGGGGCAGGTGACTTTGTCAGCCGCGCCGATATTGCCGCCGAGGCGATCCTGAAAGAAGAATTGATGGCGGCGCGCCCCACCTATGGCTGGCTGGCCGAGGAAGAGGGCGAGATTGAGGGTCAGGACCCCACCCGCCGCTGGATCGTGGACCCGCTGGATGGTACGACAAACTTTTTGCACGGCTTGCCCCACTGGGCGGTCTCTGTGGCGCTGGAACACAAAGGTCAGATCATCGCGGGCGTGATCTATGACGCCAGCAAAGACGAGCTGTTCTTTGCTGAAAAAGGCGAAGGTGCATTTATGAACGAAAGCCGTCTGCGGGTGTCTGGGCGGTCGTCGATGATTGAATCGATCTTTGCCACGGGCGTGCCGTTTGGCGGCCGGTCGGATTTGCCCGAAACCCTGCAAGACCTGGCACGGCTGATGCCCAGTTGCGCCGGTGTGCGCCGGTTTGGATCAGCGGCGCTGGATATGGCTTATGTGGCTGCAGGGCGTTATGACGGGTTCTGGGAACGGCGTCTGAATGCCTGGGATATGGCCGCAGGCGTGCTGATCGTCAAAGAGGCAGGCGGGTTGATTGAGCCGCTGACACCCGGCAAGGACATCCTTGAAGATGGCGACGTGATTTGTGCCAATGAGGCGATTTTCACCAAATTCACCAAGGTCATCCGCAACACGTAGGCTGCGCGGCTTGTCCGCCCTGACAGGCGGTCTCGCGTTAGCTGTCGGACGGGTGGTTCTGGCCGTCAAGCCACGGCATCGGTTCGTGATCTGAGGGGTTGACCCCTTCAAGTGTGCCCAGGTTGACGCCGTATTCATGCGGATTTGAGCGGCGTTGGTGGTGCGTGTAGATCCCGCAGACCGAGCAGAAGTAATGCTGTGCGGTGCCCGTTCCGAATGTATACAATCTCAGTGTGTCAGCCCCCTTGACCACCTGCAAAGCGCTCAGCGGCACGGACACATTTGGGGCGGCCCGCCGTTTGCAAAAGCTGCAATCACACCGATGCGCGTTCTCAATACCGCCGGGCAGATCCACCTGCAGTTCCACCGCACCGCAATGACATGAGGCTTTCATCCCATTCACCCTTTGAATTTGATCTTGGGAATGCGGCTTGCAGCATAGGGGTATTTCGCCTCGGGATGCGGTGGATGGCCATCGGTTTTGTTCCAAAACGCTGTCCCGCCCAGCCGAATAAACAGCGGCAGTGTCAGGATCAGCCCGGCGATAAACCCACCCGCATGCGCCCAGTAGGCAACACCACCGGTGTTGGGGTCCGCAGACAGCCCCCCGAAGAACTGAAGTGCAAACCAAATGGCGAGCATAATCCAGGCCGGGATTGGGATGATGCGGAAAAACACGATGAGGATCAGCAAGATATCGACCTTGGCCTTGGGAAAGAGCAACAGATATCCCCCCATTACCCCGGCAATCGCCCCGGATGCGCCCACGGTTGGCACTTGCGAATACGGCCCTGTGACCACATGCGCCAGTCCCGCGCCCACCCCGGCGGCAAGGTAAAAGACAAGGTACCAGAAATGGCCCATCTCATCTTCCATGTTGTCGCCAAAAATCCACAAAAACAGCATGTTACCTGCCAGATGCAACCAGCCTCCATGCAGGAACATGGACGTAATCATGGTGTGGTACGTCCCCTCCATTGTAACCAAAACAGGCACCATGGACCATTCATAAAAGAACGCGTTCAGCGCCCGCGGGTCGTTGAACATCGACACATAGCTGAGAAAGACGACGATGTTGATCGCCATCAAAGCATAGGTCACATAAGGGGTGCGCCCCGAAGGGTTATGATCACGAATAGGTAACATAGGGCGACCTTGGCCGCAGGGGGCAGGGAGGTCAAGCCACCCCGCCCAAAAGCGCTGCATTGCCGCCCGCCGCTGTGGTGTCCACGCACACGTGACGTTCGTGCTGCACGTGGCCTGTGTCGGGCAAGCCGGTGATCAGGGGGGTGATCGGTCCGTCCCGCTGGGCCAGGGCCTGTACCAGCGCCCGTGCGGTATCGTCATTGGCCCAATAGAGCACACCCGAGATGCCAGCCAGATCGGTCAGTGCGGCCGGGGGCAGGGTGCCTGTGGATTGCACAGCGACACCGCCCAAAGCCGCAACTGCCTGCGCCTGCGCGGCTGCGACCTGGGGTCCTGGGCCCATGCAAAGCACGGCGTCACGGGCCCGTGCGGTCAGGCGGTTGGATTCGCCGGTGGGGCCGGGCAGGACCAGATCAGCCTGCGGTGGTTTGGGGGCTGTGTTGGCGGATGTGATCGCTTGGTGCAACGCGTCCAGCGACATCTCAGCAGTCCATGTTTCACCTGAAACCGGTGCCGTATGATCCACAAACCGGGCCAGGTAATGCGGGCCACCCGCCTTGGGGCCGGTACCAGAAAGACCTTCGCCGCCAAAGGGTTGGCTGCCCACGATGGCACCGATCTGGTTGCGGTTCACATAGTGGTTGCCTGCGCGCACGCGCTGGGTGACATGTTCCACACGGTCATCAATCCGGGTCATCAACCCAAAGGTCAGCCCGTAGCCCGTGGCGTTAATCGCATCGATGACATCGTCCAGTTCCGTGGCGCCAAAGGTGGCCATGTGCAGCACAGGCCCAAAGATTTCGCGCGTCATATCCGCGATGCCGTTCACCCGGATCAAAGTGGGCGCAATGAAAGTGCCGGTGTTGGGCGTCGGGGTTTCATGCATCAGGCGCCCCTCGGCACGGGCGGTCTGGATGTGATCGGCAATGCCGCGATGGGCCGTATCGTCGATCACCGGGCCAACATCCGTGCTCAGATGCCACGGATCACCCATGCACAGCGCGTCCATCGCCCCGGTCAGCATTTCGGTAAAGCTGTCTGCAATGTCCTCTTGGATATAAAGACAGCGCAGGGCCGAACAGCGCTGGCCTGCCGATTGAAACGCACTTTCCACGATGGCCTGCACCGCTTGCTCGGGCAGGGCGGTGCTGTCGACAATCATGGCGTTCAACCCACCGGTTTCGGCCAGCAGGGGCGCGCCGGGGGCCATGTGCTGTGCCATTGCCGAGCGGATTTTAAGCGCCGTCGCGGTCGAGCCTGTGAAGGCCACGCCGCCCACGCGCGCATCAGATGTCAGAGCGGCACCCACATCACCGGCACCGGGCAACAGTTGCAACGCGGCGCGGGGCACGCCGGCCTCGTGCATCAGTTCAACCGCGCGGGTGGCAATCAGCGGGGTCTGCTCGGCGGGTTTGGACAACACTGCATTGCCTGCCGCCAAAGCAGCGCTGATCTGACCCGAGAAGATGGCCAAAGGAAAGTTCCAAGGACTGATGCAGGTGAACACACCAACCGGGGCCGTGTCCGGGGCGTTGGCGCCGTAATAACGCAGGAAATCCACCGCTTCGCGCAGCTCGGCCACCGCATCAAGCTGGGTTTTACCTGCCTCACGGGCCAGCAACGCGAAAAGCTCGCCAAAGTTGGCCTCATAGAGATCTGCCGCACGGTCCAGCACGGCCCGGCGTTCGGATGGGCTGGCATTCCACGGCGTGGCGGCAGTCAGCGCGGTTTCCACATCCGCCGCACTGGCGGTGGCCACGGTGCCGGGCTGATCTGACGGGTTGGCTGGATTTGCCACAGGGGTTGCCGCATTGGGCTGGGCTGTGCCCGCCAGCAAAGGCAGGGCGGTCCATTCATGCGTCAGAAACGGCGCGCGCGCGGCCTCGATCGCGTTCAGTGTCGGTTGGTGCTTGAGGTCAAATCCTTTTGAGTTCACGCGCTCGGGCTGGAACAAATCTGGGCCCTTGGTCAGATGGACATTGCTGCCTTTGATCGCCTCGAACGGGCACCGGGCGACCACCTCTGGCGGGACGTCCTCATCGACGATCTGGTTCACAAAGCTGGAGTTTGCGCCGTTTTCCAACAGCCGCCGCACCAGATAAGCCAGCAAATCGCGGTGCGCGCCGACAGGGGCGTAGATGCGGCAGCGGGTGCCGTTTTCCTGCATGACGATATTGTGCAACGCCTCGCCCATGCCGTGCAGACGCTGGAATTCATATGTTTCAGGGTCGTCTGCCATATCCAGAATGGCTGATACGGTATGGGCGTTATGGGTGGCGAACTGGGGATAAATCCGGTCGGTCATCTGCAACAGTTTACGTGCGTTTGAAATATACGAGATGTCTGTCGCAGGCTTGGCGGTAAAGACCGGAAAGCCGTCCATGCCTTCGACCTGAGCCTGTTTCACCTCGGTGTCCCAATAGGCCCCTTTGACCAGCCGGACCATGATTTTACGGTCCAGTTCCGTCGCCAATTCATGTAGCCAGTCGATGACAAAGCTGGCCCGGTGACCATAGGCCTGCACCACTACACCGAACCCGTCCCAGCCCTTCAGACTGTCATCGGACAGCGTCGCCTCAATCACATCGAGCGACAGATCCAGCCGGTCCGCCTCCTCCGCATCGACGTTAAGGCCCACCTTCGCGGCGGCAGCCTGTTGGCAAAGCTGCAACAAGCGCGGCTGCAAGATTGCCATCACATCCGCCTTTTGCGGCGTCTCGTAGCGCGCAAACAGCGCGGACAGCTTGACGGAAATGCCAGGGTTGTCGCGGATGTCTTTATGGGTAGCAGCCCTGGCAATTTCGGTAATCGCGTCGGCATAGGCCTTGAGGTAGCCAAGCGCATCTGCGTCCGTTTTCGCAGCCTCGCCCAGCATGTCGTAGCTATAGGTGAAGCCCTGCGCCTCTTCTTCCTTGGCCCGGGTCATCGCCTTCTCAATGGTTTCGCCCAGCACGAACTGGCGACCCATTTCTTTCATGGCGCGGGCGGTTGCGGCTCGGATCACCGGCTCACCCAGACGTTTGACCATGCCGCGCAATTGCCCAGCGATGCCCGGCTGCTCATCTGTCAGCACCTTGCCAGTCAGCATCAGCCCCCAGGTCGACGCATTGACCAGCGACGAGTTGGAATGCCCCAGATGCGTGCCCCAATCAGATGGCGCTATCTTGTCTTCGATCAGCGCATCCATCGTATCGGCATCCGGCACC
>JBGCEW010000050.1:0-1660 GCA_045106595.1 Roseovarius sp.
CTCGATATCGATAACCGAGGCTTCGAGCATATGCGCCGCAATCTTGCGGCCTTTTTCGATCACTTTCTCACCGGCACGGACAATAGCTGACCCGCCAACCGCCAAAGAACGCGACCCATAGGTGCCCATGCCCATTGGCACCTGACTGGTGTCGCCATGGATCAGTTCCACATCCTCAATCGGAATGCCGAACATGTCAGCGACGATCTGCCCGAATGTTGTTTCGTGGCCTTGACCGTGACCATGTGTGCCCGTCAGGACAAAAGCGGTGCCCGTGGCATTGAAGCGGATTTGCCCGGACTCCCACAAACCGGCACCTGCACCCATCTTGCCAATCATTTGTGACGGTGCCACACCGCAGGCCTCAATATAGCAGGCCAGTCCAATACCTCGCAGTTTGCCGCGTGCCTTCGCTTCTTCCCGACGAGCCGGGAAACCCTCATAGTCAATCATCCTCAGGGCCTCATCGAGCGACGCATCATAGTCGCCGATGTCGTAAGTCAAAAGAACGGGGGTTTGATACGGAAAATCTGCTGGTTTGATGAAGTTGCGCCGGCGAATGTCTATAGGGTCCATACCCATCTCACGTGCGGCCACATCCACAACGCGCTCGATCAGATAAGCCGCTTCAGGCCTGCCCGCCCCTCGATACGCATCCACGGGCGAAGTGTTGGTGAACACAGCGCGTACATTGCTATAGATTACCGGCGTCTTGTAGCAACCGGCGAACAAGGTGGCGTAGAAATACGTTGGAATGCTGGTCGCATAGTTCGACAGATAAGCGCCCATATTGGCCGTCGTATCGATTTTCATCCCAAGAAATGTGCCATCCTTGTCCATCGCCAGATCAACGGTGGTCAGGTGGTCACGGGCATGAGTGTCGGCTAAAAATGATTCCGATCTGTCCCCGGTCCAGCGCACGGGGCGGTCGATTTCCTTGGACAACCAAAGGCAAGTTGTTTCCTCGGGGTAGCAATAGATTTTCATACCAAATCCGCCGCCGACATCAGGCGCAATCACGCGGATTTTGGTTTCTGGGATGCCAGTCACCGAACCGCTTAGCATCCAGCGCAGCATGTGAGGGTTCTGACTGGTCGACCACAGCGTGTAGCTATCCATACCGGAATCATATTCAGCGATCGCTGCACGGGGCTCCATCGCGTTGGGAACGAGGCGATTGTTTACCAAATCAAGCGAGGTGACATGGTGTGCTGTCTCAAATATCGCGTCAATCTCCGACCGGCTGCCCAGCTCCCAGTCGTAGCACAGATTTTCCGGTGCCAGATCGTGTATCTGTTCGCCTTCCATGGCTGTCGCGAGGCTGATGACCGGATCCAATTCTTCGAACTCAATGTCGACCAATTCGGCACCGTCGCGCGCCTGCTCGTAGGTTTCCGCCACCACAACAGCAAGATGATCACCGACATATCGTGCACGATCCGGCGTCAACGCATAGTGCGGAACAGCTTTGTGTGGCTCGCCCTGGCGATCCGTCACAACCCAGCCACAGGGAATTGAACCCCATTCATCGCGCTGAATGTCCTTTCCGGTGAAAACACCCAAGACACCCGGTGCGGCAAGTGCCGCTTCTTTGTCGATGGACTTGATGATCCCATGGGCAATGGGCGAGCGGACAAACACCGCATAGGTTTCACCGGGA
>JBGCEW010000051.1:0-26349 GCA_045106595.1 Roseovarius sp.
GTCAGATCGCCGATCCGTGGCCCGACACTGGCGCGGCTTAGCTTGCGCTGGCGGTCTGCGGTCGCATCCCAATCACCGCACACCCCAACGTCTCCCTCAGCGCCGCTGCCAGTTCCTCCACCGTCTGCGTGTCCACGTACATCCCGCCCGTCGCATCGGCCAGACACTTGGCCACGGTGTCGCCGTCATACTCTGCCACCTCGGGGCTGTTCCACGAAAACGGGTCAAACGCCACGCGGAAGCCGATGACATGCACGGTCAGCCGGGTGTTCTCGGCCAGAAATCCACCCAATTCGCAGGGCCGTCCGCCGCAGGTCTCATTGCCGTCGGTGACCAGCACGATGATGCCGTCCTCACCCAGCACCGCGGCGGCTTGTTCGACGGATGCGGCCAGAGGTGTCATCCCACCGGGCACCATTGCATCGACATCGCGCATGATCGGCGCGGCGGCATCGGGCACCGGCTGAAACCTGAGCGAGATGCCCGAGCACCCCTCAGACCCGCCGGGACCATAGACCAGCAGGCCAACGCGGCGGATGGGGGCAACCTCGGGCATGGCCTGGGCCACCGCCATGCGGGCCTCCTCAATCCGGGTTGGCGTGCGCGGGTTGAACCCTTTTTCATCCATCGAGGCCGAGCCATCCATCACCAGCATCGCATCCCGCGCACAGCCGCCTTGCGCAAGGGCAGGGGGCAGGCCAAGCGACAGGCTCAGCAGCGCGGCGATGGGCAGACGTAGCATGTGCCTATCTCACACCGAGACAGATGCGAAATCAATCCGTAGGATCATCCTCAGTCCACTTCACTTGTAAAAGGAATGTATACATGATCGTGAAACACCTCTCGGACATCATCAATACCGATGCGCATGTCGTTGGCGATGTCTTTGAAAGCCGCCGTATCCTGCTGGCTCAGGATGGGCTGGGATATTCCTTTCATGACACCGTGATCAAGGCAGGCACCACGCAGCATATGGAATACAAGAACCATATCGAATCCAATTACTGCATCGAAGGGCAGGGCGAGGTGGAGAATGTCGCCACAGGCGAGGTCTGGCCGATGTCCCCCGGAACCATGTATGTTCTCGATCAACATGACGCGCATATCGTGCGTGCCAAAACGGATATGCGAGTGGTCTGTGTCTTTACCCCTGCTTTGACAGGACAGGAAATCCACGATGAGGACGGGAGTTACGAGGGGGCGGGGTGACATTTCCGGCCCCAGCCGATGCACCGGTCCGGTTCGGGTCAGCCTGAGAGCAAATCACCCCCTTGATCCAGCCTCATAACCCGTCTATACGCCCCCGGGTGGCGCATCAGTGTCCACGATAAAAACCAAGAAACGCCGTGGTTGGCCCGTTAACGCTTCGGGGGTCACATCCGGCTTAGGAGAAGCGATATGAAACTGCATGAACTGCGCGATAATGATGGCGCAACCAAAAAACGCACACGTGTTGGCCGTGGCCCGGGTTCGGGCAAAGGTAAAACCGGCGGACGTGGTATCAAAGGTCAGAAATCCCGCTCGGGTGTGGCGATCAACGGATACGAAGGCGGCCAAATGCCTTTGTACCAACGTCTGCCAAAGCGTGGCTTCAACAAGCCAAACCGCAAGAAATTTGCCGTTGTGAACCTTGGCCTGATCCAGAAATTCATCGACGCCAAGAAACTGGACGCCAAAGCCGCGATCACCGAAGATGCGCTGCTGGAAAGCGGTCTGATCCGTCGCAAACTGGACGGTGTGCGTGTTCTGGCCAAAGGCGAAGTGACCTCCAAGCTGAAGCTGGAAGTGACCGGCGCGTCCAAATCAGCCGTAGATGCGGTTGAGAAGGCGGGTGGCTCACTGACTGTCACAACTGCGACAGCATCTGAGGCTGCGGCTGAATAAGAGGTTGTGAGCGGGCGACACGCCCCTTACATACTTCTTTAGTTTTCCAAACATTCGCCGCCCGGCCGGAAAACGGTAGGGGCGGCGTTTTTACAATCAAAGAGAGCCTTATGGTATCTGCTGCAGAACAAATGGCCGCGAACACCAGCTGGTCCGCCCTTGGCAAAGCCACTGATCTTCGCAATCGCATCTTTTTCACGCTTGGTTTGCTGATCGTTTATCGGCTGGGCACCTACATTCCGGTGCCGGGCATTGACGGCGCCGAATTGCGCCAGTTCATGGAGCAGGCCGCGGGCGGTGTGGGTGGCATGTTGTCCATGTTCACCGGCGGGGCCTTGGGCCGGATGGGTATCTTTGCCCTTGGGATCATGCCGTATATCTCGGCCTCGATCATTGTGCAGCTTCTGACGGCCATGGTGCCGGCACTTGAGCAGCTCAAGAAAGAGGGCGAACAGGGCCGCAAAAAGATCAACCAATACACCCGGTTTGGTACGGTTTTCCTGGCCACGTTGCAATCCTACGGCCTTGCGATGAGCCTTCAGGGCGGGGGTCTGGCCACCGATCCCGGCGCGTTCTTTATTGCGTCGTGCATGATCACACTTGTGGGCGGCACCATGTTCCTGATGTGGCTGGGCGAGCAGATCACCGCACGCGGTATCGGCAACGGTATCTCACTGATCATCTTTGTCGGCATTATCGCCGAAGTGCCCGCCGCACTGGCGCAGTTCTTCAGCCAGGGCCGCTCGGGCGCGATCAGCCCTGCCGTGATCATCGGTGTGATCATCATGGTCGTCGTGACCATCGCCTTCGTGGTCTTCATGGAGCGCAGCCTGCGCAAGATCCACATTCAATACCCGCGCCGTCAGGTCGGGATGAAGGTCTATGACGGTGGCAACAGCCACTTGCCGGTCAAAGTAAACCCCGCCGGCGTGATCCCTGCGATCTTTGCCAGCTCTTTGTTGCTGCTGCCGGTCACCATCGGTACCTTCTCGGGCAATTCCACCAATCCGGTGATGTCGACCATTCTGGCCTATTTTGGCCCCGGTCAGCCCGCGTATCTGGTGTTCTTCACCGCGATGATCGTGTTCTTCACCTACTTCTATACGTTCAACGTGGCGTTCAAACCCGATGACGTGGCCGAAAACCTGAAAAACCAGAATGGCTTTGTGCCCGGTGTGCGCCCTGGCAAAAAGACGTCCGAGTATCTGGAGTATGTGGTGAACCGCATTCTGGTTCTGGGTTCGGGTTATCTGGCGCTGGTGTGTCTGCTGCCGGAAATCCTGCGTGCACAGCTGGCCATTCCATTTTATTTCGGCGGGACGTCCGTGCTGATTGTGGTTTCGGTCACAATGGATACAATCCAACAGGTGCAAAGCCATCTGCTGGCCCACCAGTACGAAGGCCTGATCGAAAAATCGCAGCTGAGCGGTAAGGGTAAGAAACGCTCGCGCAGAAAAGGGACGGGACGCAAATGAACATTATCCTTCTTGGACCACCGGGGGCCGGCAAAGGCACCCAGGCGCATATCCTGGTGGATGGGCGTAATATGATCCAGCTCAGCACCGGCGACATGCTGCGCGAAGCCAAGGACAGTGGCACCGAGATGGGTAAGGTTGTGGCCGACGTAATGGCGCGCGGCGATCTGGTGACAGATGAAATCGTCATTGGTCTGATCCGCGAGAGATTGCAGGGCGACAAGGCGGGTGGTTTCATCTTTGACGGCTTCCCCCGGACACTGGCGCAGGCCGATGCCTTGGGTCAGCTGCTGGAAGAAAACGGCGAAAGCCTGGACGCTGTGATCGAAATGCGCGTGGACGACGATGCCTTGGTCCAACGCATCACGGCGCGCTCCACCTGCGGCAATTGCGGCAATGTCTATAACGACATCACCAAACCCTGGCCTGCGGATGGCAAATGCGAAGAGTGCGGCAGCACCCAGGTCAAGCGCCGGGCAGACGACAATGAGGAAAGCCTCAAGAACCGTCTGATGGAATACTACAAGAAAACCTCGCCGCTGATTGGCTACTACTATGCCAAGGATCAGTTGCGCTCGGTGAACGGTCTGGGCGAGATTGACGAAGTGGCCGGGTCTATCGCGGGCGCGCTGGACAGCTGAAGGACTCGATGACTGCATTGGATGATTTCCATGTGGGTGACACAGTAGATATTGACGATGGCCTCGCAGGGGTCGTCGTTTTCAATTCGTTCATCGGCAGTTGGTCGGACGAGTTTCCTGAAGAAAAATGGTCTTACATGGAAGAAAAAGGGCTCATGATCCGGACAGAAGACGCTGGTCTGGTGTTTCATGACGCTGACTATTTCATTTCCGGCGCTGGCCGCATTGTTCGCATCGAATAGGCCGATGGATTCACGAAGCCCGGAATCAAGCCGAAGGCGCCGGGCTATCGTCAGCCCCCCTCCTTGGGCTGGCGATAGGTAGACGCAAGGCGCGCCAATCGTTCTGAGGATGAACCTGGCCGCCATAAATCGCCTCGGAAATTCCGTTGGATCGCCACCCCGGGGGCTGACGACACCCCGGCACGCGAGGTCCCGACAAACCCATACAGGGCAGGGGGGTTGACGCTACCATCAAACCCTCCTAAACCGCACCATCTGCAAAGATAATGATTCCTAAACGGGTCGCCCCCGTGGACAGAATCGATCACCTGAATTCAGCTGCGGCCCGGTGCGTAATGCCTCGGGCCTACGTTGTGAAAAAAGGGTCTGGAGTTACGGACCCGCAACGCAAAAGGAACATGACACTTGGCACGTATCGCCGGCGTTAACATCCCGACCCACAAACGGGTCCCGATCGCCCTGACCTACATCACCGGTATTGGCAACACATCCGCCAAATCCATCTGCGAAGCTGTGGGCATTGACCCCACGCGCCGCGTCAACGAACTGTCCGACGCCGAAGTGCTGTCTGTGCGCGAGCACATTGACGCCAACTTCACCGTCGAAGGTGACCTGCGTCGCGAGACACAGATGAACATCAAGCGTCTGATGGACCTTGGCTGCTACCGTGGCCTGCGCCACCGTCGTAACCTGCCCGTCCGCGGTCAGCGTACACATACCAACGCACGCACACGCAAAGGCCCCGCGAAGGCCATTGCCGGCAAGAAGAAATAAGGGAGGGCTGATGTAATGGCACGCGAAACGCGCAAAGTTAAAAAGAAGGTCTCCAAGAACATCGCCACCGGCGTTGCTCATGTAAATTCTTCTTTCAACAACACCAAAATCCTGATCTCGGACGTGCAAGGCAATGCCATTGCATGGTCCTCGGCTGGCACGATGGGCTTCAAAGGCTCGCGTAAGTCGACGCCGTATGCGGCGCAGATGGCTGCCGAAGATGCAGGCAAGAAAGCCCAGGATCACGGCATGAAGACGCTGGAAGTCGAAGTGCAGGGTCCGGGTTCGGGTCGTGAAAGTGCGCTGCGCGCCCTTGCGGCTGTTGGTTTTAACATCACCTCAATCCGTGATGTGACCCCGATTGCCCACAATGGTTGCCGCCCGCCGAAACGCCGCCGCGTCTGAAGCTGTTTATCGGGGTGGGGCTGCGCAATCGCGACAGCCCCCGTCCGCTTTTTGAAACCTCGGGAGTCGCCCACCATACGGACATGGGGTGGGATGACAGGAATGGAGGGATAGCATGATCCATAAGAACTGGGCTGAACTGATCAAACCAACACAGCTGGACGTCAAGCCGGGCAATGACCCGCTGCGTCAGGCCACTGTTGTGGCCGAACCGCTGGAGCGTGGCTTTGGTCTGACCATGGGCAACGCGCTGCGCCGTGTTTTGCTGTCATCGCTGCAAGGTGCCGCGATCACATCCGTGCAAATCGACAACGTCCTGCACGAATTTTCATCCGTGGCCGGTGTACGTGAAGACGTCACCGACATCGTTCTGAACCTCAAGGGCGTTGCCCTGCGCATGGAAGTCGAAGGGCCAAAGCGCCTGTCGATCAATGCCAAGGGTCCAAGCGTTGTCACGGCTGGTGATATCTCGGACAGTGCCGGCATCGAAGTGCTGAACAAAGAACATGTGATCTGCCACCTCGATGATGGGGCTGATCTGTTCATGGAACTGACCGTCAACACCGGCAAAGGCTATGTGTCGGCTGACAAGAACAAACCCGAGGATGCGCCGATTGGCCTGATCCCCGTGGATGCGATCTATTCGCCGGTCATCAAAGTCAGCTACGATGTGCAGCCCACCCGCGAGGGCCAGGTGCTGGATTATGACAAACTGACCATGAAGGTTGAAACCGATGGCTCGATCACGCCGGATGACGCCGTGGCCTTTGCCGCGCGCATTCTGCAGGATCAGCTGAGCATCTTCGTGAACTTCGAAGAGCCAGAAAGCGCCGGGCGTCAGGACGAAGACGATGGTCTGGAGTTCAACCCGCTGCTGCTCAAGAAAGTCGACGAGCTGGAGCTGTCTGTGCGGTCTGCCAACTGCCTGAAGAACGACAATATCGTGTATATTGGCGATCTGATCCAGAAGACCGAAGCCGAAATGCTGCGCACGCCAAACTTTGGCCGCAAGTCCTTGAACGAAATCAAGGAAGTGCTGTCAGGCCTGGGCCTGCATCTGGGCATGGACGTCGAAGACTGGCCCCCCGACAACATCGAGGATCTGGCCAAGAAATTCGAAGACCAGTTCTAAGAATTCGTAAGCCGGGCATCAGTCCGGCTTACACCCCCCGGGCAATCCTGCCCCAAGGAGAGTGGCAGACACGCATCTGACCACCAGACAAAGCAAAAACGCCCGTAGAGGGCACATAATCGGAGTAAGAAACCATGCGTCACGCACGAGGCTATCGCCGTCTGAACCGCACCCATGAGCACCGCAAGGCGCTTTTTGCCAACATGGCCGGGTCGCTGATCGAACATGAACAAATCAAAACCACGCTGCCCAAGGCCAAGGAATTGCGCCGGATCATTGAAAAACTGATCACGCTGGGCAAACGCGGTGATCTGCACGCGCGCCGTCAGGCCGCCAGCCAGCTGAAGCAAGACCAGTATGTCGCCAAACTGTTTGACGTGCTGGGCCCCCGCTACAAAGACCGCCAGGGTGGCTATGTGCGCGTGCTGAAAGCGGGCTTCCGCTACGGTGACATGGCGCCCATGGCGATCATCGAATTCGTGGAACGCGATGTCGATGCCAAAGGTGCCGCTGACCGTGCCCGCGTCGCGGCCGAGGATGCAGTCGAGGAATAATCCCGGCTCAATCCGTTATAACAAGATACAAGAACCCCTGCCATACCGGCGGGGGTTTTTCGGTTCTGGGGATCGCGGTCTGCCGCACACAAGTAAGCCGAGGCGCAGGGGGGCAACCCCATGTGCAATCCGTTTGCACGGCCCCACCGTGTAGACATGTCATATTTGACATGTCTTCCACGCAGGGTATCGCGCAAGGGCGCTCTCCCTTGCAATCCGGCACAGCCCAGAACATATCTTATCGCGCGCCCCTCACAGACCGAGGTTCCAATGCTTCGTCGACTTGCCACATGCCTGATCCTGATCGCAGCCCCGCTCTGGGCGCAAACACAAGTGCCCAGCACCCAGGAACAGATCACGCTCAGCTTTGCGCCGTTGGTCAAACAATCCGCCCCGGCTGTCGTCAATATCTACGCCAAACGTATCGTCAACGTGCGTGCCAGCCCCTTTGCGGGCGATCCGTTCTTTGACAACCTGTTTCGTGATTTTGGCGGGCCACAGCAACGGGTGCAAAACAGCCTTGGCTCGGGGGTGATCCTAAGCGACGACGGCATTGTGGTCAGCAACTACCATGTGGTCGGCGAGGCCACGGATATCCGCGTCGTCCTCAATGACCGGCGCGAATTCAAAGGCCGCGTGCTGCTAAGCGATCAGGACAGCGATCTGGCGATACTCCAGCTGGAAAACGCCCCCGAGTTGCCCGCGCTGCAATTGCGCGACAGCGATAGCGTCGAGGTGGGCGAGCTGGTGCTGGCCATCGGCAACCCCTTTGGTGTGGGCCAGACCGTCAGCAGCGGCATCGTGTCGGGGCTGGCGCGCTCGGGCACGGCGATGGGCAATGCGCGCGGGTACTTCATCCAGACGGATGCGCCGATCAATCCGGGCAATTCCGGCGGCGCGCTGGTGGATATCAACGGTCACCTGATTGGCATCAACACCTCGATCCTGTCGCGCTCGGGTGGCTCCAATGGCATAGGTTTTGCGATCCCTGCGGCGCTTGTGGCGCAATTCGTCAACCAGGCGCAGGCCGGCAACACGCGGTTCAAACGGCCATGGTCCGGGGTCACGGGGCAGCCGGTGGATGCAGACCTGACCGATGTGCTGGGTCTGGATCGTCCAGGCGGTGTGATCTTGTCGGATTTCCACCCTGCAAGCCCGCTCAGGGCAGCCGGGTTTATCGCCGGTGATGTGGTTACGGCCGTGGACGGCGCCCCGGTCAATACGCCCGCCGAAATGCTGTACCGTATGACGATTGCGGGGCTTGGAGGCACGGCCACGCTGACGCAGGTGCGCGGTGGTGCGGCGCAGCCCCTTGAGGTGGCCATGATGCCGCCCCCCGATGACCCGCCGCGTGCCACCTATGTGACGCAGGCACATCTGCCGGGCATCACATTGCAACTGATCAACCCCGCCGTCGCCGCCGAACTGGGCCTGCCGATGAATGCCACCGGCGTGGTGGTGGCAGACCCCGGTGACACAGGCGCGCGCGCAGGATTGCGCAGGGGCGACATCGTGCTGGGCATCAACCGCGACACGCTGCACCATCCGTCCGAAGCCGAAGCACTGTTGCAAGCGGCCAGCGGTCGGCTGGTTCTCACACTTCAACGCGGCCCGCGTCGTGTGACGCTCAGGTTCAGGATTTAAATCATGGCAGATCTCTTTGAAGCAACGTCCCCGGCCTTGCCCGACACAGGCCCGCGCCCTTTGGCCGACAGGCTGCGCCCCAAGACATTGGCGCAGGTCATCGGGCAAGAACAGGTGCTTGGCCCCGAGGCCCCGTTGGGCGTTATGCTGGCATCAGGGTCGCTGGGATCGCTGGTGTTCTGGGGCCCGCCCGGTGTGGGCAAAACCACCATCGCCCGGCTTTTGGCCGATGAAACCGACCTGCACTTCGTCCAGATCAGCGCGATCTTCACCGGCGTCCCCGAGTTGCGCAAAGTGTTCGAGGCCGCCAAGCACAGGCGTGCAAACGGGCAGGGGACATTGCTGTTTGTTGATGAAATCCACCGCTTCAACAAGGCGCAGCAGGATGGGTTCCTGCCGCATATGGAAGATGGGACAATCTTGCTGGTTGGGGCCACCACCGAAAACCCCAGCTTTGAGCTGAACGCCGCCCTGCTCAGCCGGGCGCAGGTGCTGGTGCTTGAGCGTTTGCCCCTGTCCGATCTGGAGCGTCTGGCACAACGTGCCGAAAAAGAGCTGGAGCGTGCCTTGCCGCTGGATGGTCCCGCCCGCGAGGCACTGCTGGAAATGGCCGATGGGGACGGGCGCGCATTGCTGAACCTGATCGAGCAGGTGGCAGCCTGGACCGTTGAGGGCAAGCTGAACATTGACGCGCTGACCAAGCGGCTGATGAAACGGGCCGCCAAATATGACAAGGGCGGCGACGAGCATTACAACCTGATCTCGGCGCTGCATAAATCCGTGCGCGGGTCGGACCCGGATGCAGCGCTTTACTGGTTTGCCCGCATGCTGGAGGGTGGCGAAGACCCGCGCTATCTGGCGCGGCGGATCACGCGCATGGCGGTTGAGGACATCGGCCTGGGCGATCCGCAGGCTCAGGCGCAGTGCTTGCAGGCATGGGATACCTATGAACGGCTGGGCAGCCCCGAGGGCGAGCTGGCCCTGGCTCAGGCGCTGGTTTATCTGGCGCTGGCCCCCAAATCCAACGCCACCTACGTGGCCTACAAAGCGGCACGCAATGCAGCCAAATCCACCGGCAGCGAACCGCCTCCCAAACATATCCTGAACGCGCCCACGTCCCTGATGAAGGATCAAGGATATGGCGATGGCTATGCCTATGATCATGACGCCGAAGATGGGTTTTCAGGGCAAAACTACTTTCCCGATGGGATGAAGCGTCCGGTGTTGTATCAACCCGTCGAGAGGGGATTCGAGCGGGAATTGAAAAAGCGTCTGGACTACTTTGCCAAATTACGTGCCAAGCGGGGGTAAACGCCCGGTTTGCAGATGTCGCTTTCTGACCATTTCACGTTGTTTTCAAACCAAGATGCCGGGATTGTTCACAGGCAACGCTGCAATAACCGGCAATAATGGGTTATGACTTAAGAAATATTGAAGTTAGCAACGATATAGTGGAGATCAGTAAAGTTTCATGTTCTCTTGGGCGCATGTCGCAATTGAACACTCTATAGGGACGACGATCAGCTTGGGGAAAATGCAAGTCCGTCGTCGCATTTCAATCGTGACAGACCAATCAATCCACAGGGAGAACTATAAACAATGGTCAAAGATCAAATGATGCTTGATCGCCTGGCGGCAGCTGCCAAAGATGGCAGCATTTCGCGTCGGTCGTTCATGAACTACTCGATGGCAGCTGGCATGACAGCCACAGCGGCGACAGGCCTCTGGGGCACATCCGCCAAAGCGGCCCCTCAGCGCGGCGGTAAGTTCCGCGTTGCTCAGCACGATGGTAACACATCCGACAGCCACGACCCCGGCACATACCTGTCCTACGCGATGATCTCGCTGGCGCACACACACCGTGCGTTCCTGACGATGATCAACACCGACCAGACCCTGGGCGGCGACGTGGCGACAGAATGGTCCGCCACGCCTGACGCAAAAGAATGGACGTTCAAGCTGAACGACAAAGCAACCTTCCACTCCGGTGCCAAGGTAACAGCGGCTGACGTTCTGGCCTCGATGAACCACCACCGCGGCGAAGACAGCGGTTCGGCTGCCAAGGCGCTGCTGGGCTCGGTTGAGGAAATCGTCGACAATGGTGATCACTCGGTCACATTCAAGCTGTCAGCACCAAACGCTGACCTGCCTTGGATCATGCCCGACTATCACCTGCCCATCTGCCCAGCCAATGCCGATGGCACGCTGAACTGGCAGTCGGCTGATGGCTGTGGCCCATACAAGCTCGTAAACCACGAATTCGGCGTTGGCTCCACGCTGGTCCGGTTTGATGACTGGCACGGCGAAGGCGCGTATTTCGATGAAATCGAATACATTGTCATCAACGATCCAAACGCGCGTCAAACCGCATTGGTGACAGGTGATGTGGATGCTGTGACACTCTTGGAAAACAAGACCATGTCGCTGCTGGCGCGTGACCCCAATGTTGAAGTTGACAATGTGCCGTCGGCGCAGTGCATCACAATGCCGATGCATGCAAACAAAGCACCGTTCGACAACAACGATGTGCGTATGGCCCTGAAATTGGCGATGAACCGCGAAGAACTGGTCGAAAAGATCACCTTCGGCGCGGCCACCATCGGCAACGATTTCCACCATTCGCCCGCGATGCCGTACTGGCCTGATGACATTCCTCAGCGCGAGTATGACCCGGA
Source organism: Roseovarius sp. (assembly GCA_045106595.1). Classification (GTDB taxonomy): domain Bacteria; phylum Pseudomonadota; class Alphaproteobacteria; order Rhodobacterales; family Rhodobacteraceae; genus Roseovarius. Next base: position 11,427 of record JBGCEW010000051.1, read on the forward strand.
GCAAGCCAAAGCCCTGCTGAAAAAAGCTGGTGCCGAAGGCCTGTCGATCAACCTCAGCACAGCTGAATCGATCACAACCGGTGCCGTTGACCTCTGCGTTCTGTACGCCGAGCAAGCCAAAGCCGCTGGCATCAACATCAACGTGGTGCGTGAACCAAACGATGGCTACTGGTCGGACGTTTGGCTGACCAAACCTTGGTGCGTTGTGTCCTGGGGCGCGCGTCCTACACCTGACGTGATGTACACGCTGGGTTACAAAGATGACGCCGCCTGGAACGAAAGCTACTGGCAGAACGAGCGGTTCAACGAACTGCTGCTGATGGCCAAAGCCGAGCTGAACGATACGAAACGCGCCGAGATGTACCGCGAAATGGGTATGATCTCACGCGACGAAGGGGCCTCGGTCATTCCGTACTTCCCCAACTTCGTCTTCGGCCGCCGCAAGAACGTCAAGCACACCGGTCAACTGGCCGCAAGCTGGTCGCTCGACGGTGCCCGTGGCGCACATCGCTGGTGGTTCGAGAGCTAAAGCTCTCTACCATAATCAACACCTTAAACCCGGCGCTCTCGCAGTGCCGGGTTTTTTCATGTCAGTGAACTGAGCGACGCTTGCGTGAAAAAGATTGAACATGGCTTATCATAATTATCGATAAAGTGATGGTTTCACACCGTATTGACCTGTTAGCGCATTGACCGCACGTGTGTTTTCCTCAAAGCTGAACGTTAACAAAAAACCAAAAAACAGGGAGGGACACATGGGAGACATACTGAAGCTTGTTGGACAACGGCTCGGTCTCGGATTGGTAATTCTATTCGTTATCTCAATCATCATCTTCTTCATGGTCGAACTTTTGCCCGGGGATATCGCACAAGCGGTTCTGGGGCAGGGTGCCACGGAAGAAAACCTAGCAGCACTACGCGAGCAAATGGGGCTGAACAAACCCGCCATCGTCAGATACGGTGAATGGCTTATGGGGGCGATCACCTTTGACTTTGGCAACTCGGTTGTGACCGGCGAAAAGGTGACCACGGTCATCGGCGCGCGGTTCGCAAACACATTGTTCCTGGCCTGCTACGCGGCTGTGATCGCGGTGCCGGTTGCTATTATCCTGGGCATCCTGGTGGCTTTGCTGCGCAACACGATCTTTGACCGTGTCGCAAACGTGCTGACGCTCACCTCGATTTCGTCGCCTGAGTTCTTCCTGGGGTACATCCTGATCCTGTATTTCGCTGTGAAATGGAGCATGTTCCCAGCCATCGCCAGCCTTTCAGAAGGCATGAGCTTTGGTGAGCTGCTCAATCGCACCTTCCTGCCGGCCCTGACGCTGGTTCTGGTGGTTGTGGCGCATATGATGCGGATGACACGTGCGGCAATCATCAACCTTCTGGCCTCGCCGTATATCGAAATGGCGCGCCTCAAGGGGGTGCCTCCGCTGAAGGTGATCGTGCGCCACGCGCTGCCCAATGCATGGGCCCCGATCATCAACGTTGTTGCCCTTAACCTTGCCTACCTGATCACGGGTGTGGTTCTGGTGGAGGTAGTGTTTGTGTACCCCGGTATCGGCCAGGCTTTGGTGGATGCGGTGTCCAAACGTGACTTCCCGGTTGTTCAGGCCTGCTGCCTGATCTTCGCGGCCACTTTCATCCTGCTCAATCTTGCAGCAGATGTTGGCGCCATTCTCACCAACCCGCGTTTGCGGCACCCGAAATAAGGAGGCAGATACATGTTTGTAATCAGCTATTTCACACTGCTTCTGGCCGGGTCTACGGCAGCGGCTTACTACAATAAACGATCGGTGTTCATGCTGCTCTTCTCGCTGACGCTGGTGTCCATTATCGTGGGCATCGTCGGTGGGGCAGGGGCGCTGTATACCATTGCAATCTGTGCCGGGATCCTCGCGATTGCGGCGATGGTGTCCTTCAGCTTTCGGGAATTCCTGATCTACCTGTCAGGTCCGGAACTGGCCAAGGAACTGCGCACAGCGCCTTTGACGGCAGCCTTTGGGATGTTCATCATCTTCATCTACGCCATCACGGGCATCTTTGCCCCGTGGATCGCCCCTCACGGCGAGGCCGAAGTGATCAGCCAGGCGTTTGCTCCGGCAGATGCCAACATGCTGCTGGGCGCCGATCAGCTGGGCCGCGATATGTTCAGCCGGATCGTTTACGGCACGCGCAACTCGGTCGGACTGGCATTGACGGCGACCTGTATGGCCTTCTTCCTTGGGGCGGGCGCCGGTCTTTTGGCGGCCACCAAGGGCGGCTGGTTTGATCAGGCGATGGGCCGTCTGGCGGATGTGATCATGTCGATCCCGTCGCTGATCTTCGCTCTGCTGATGCTGTCGATCTTTGGGCCTTCCATGCCTGTGATCATCTGCGCTGTGGCGATCATCTATGCGCCGCGGGTCTTCCGCCTGACGCGGGCTGTGGCCGGCAACGTGGTTGTGATGGACTATATCGAAGCCGCAAAACTGCGCGGCGAGGGGACAGGCTATCTGATCCGTCGCGAAATCCTGCCCAACTCAATGGCGCCTCTGGTGGCCGAGTTCGGTCTGGAATTCTGCTTTGTGTTCCTGCTGGTGGCCGGTCTGTCGTTCCTGGGGCTGGGCATCCAGCCACCCACCGCAGACTGGGGGTCAATGGTGCGTGAAAACGCAACGCTGATCTCATTTGGCGATATCACCCCGCTAATCCCGGCGGCGGCCATTGCGCTGCTGACCGTGGCGGTCAACTTCGTGGTTGACTGGATGTTGTTCCGGTCCTCCGGTCTGAAGGAGAAATAAGACATGGCACCTACAAAAGAAGTGCTCCTCAAAATCCGTGACCTGAAAATTCAGGGCTACTCGGATGAAACCTGGGTCGACATCATCAAAGGTGTCGATCTGACCCTCCACCGCGGCGAGGTCATGGGCCTGATCGGTGAATCCGGTGCTGGCAAGTCCACCATCGGGGCGGGTGCCATGGGCTATGCCCGCGATGGCACGCGCATCACCGGCGACAGCTCGATCGAATTTGACGGGATGGAACTGACCACCGCCACCGAGGCCGAGAAACGCGCCCTGCGCGGATCACGGATTGCCTATGTGGCGCAATCGGCGGCGGCGTCGTTTAACCCGGCGCATAAGATCATCGATCAGCACACCGAAGCGCCCCTGCAATACCGTCTGCAAAAGCGGATGGAAGCGCAGGAAGACGCGATGGACCTCTACGAGCGTCTGCGTCTGCCCAACCCCAAGGAAATCGGCTTTCGGTATCCGCACCAGGTGTCGGGTGGTCAGCTGCAACGTGCCATGACAGCGATGGCCATGTCCTGCCGGCCGGATCTCATCATCTTTGATGAACCGACAACGGCTTTGGATGTGACCACTCAGATCGAAGTGTTGGCCGCGATCCGCGATATTGTGGATCAGTTCAACACGGCGGCTCTCTACATTACCCATGACCTTGCGGTTGTGGCGCAGATGGCCGACACGATCAAAGTGTTGCTCAAGGGCGAAGAGGTCGAAGAGGCCCCCACCGAAGAGATGCTGGACAATCCCAAAGAGGATTACACCAAATCGCTTTGGGCCGTGCGCAGCTTTGAAAGCCCGCAGCGCTATCGCAAGGAAGGGGCAACGCCCTTGATTTCGGTGCAGAATGTGGATGCGTCTTATACCGCTGGTCCGAAAATTCTGGATGATGTCAGCTTTGACATTCACGAAGGGATGACCGTGGCTGTGGTGGGCGAATCCGGGTCGGGCAAGTCCACGACCGCGCGGGTGATCACCGGGCTTTTGCCCCCGTCCAAGGGCGAGGTGCTGTTCAAGGGCACGCCGTTCCCGCATGACTACCGCAACCGCACCAAGGACCAGCTGCGTCAGTGTCAGATGATTTATCAGATGGCTGATACCGCCCTGAACCCAAAGGTGAAGATCGCGGAAATCATCGGGCGTCCTGCGCAGTTCTACTCGGGCCTCAAGGGCACAGCGCTCAAGGCGCGGGTGGACGAATTGCTGGACCTGATCGAACTGGAGCCGTCAAAATACTATAACCGCTATCCAGGCGAGCTTTCGGGCGGTCAGAAACAGCGGATCGGTATTGCGCGTGCGCTGGCGGCCGAACCGACGTTCATCGTCTGCGACGAGGTCACATCGGCCTTGGATCAGCTGGTGGCCGAGGGCATTCTGCGCCTGCTGGACCGCCTCCAGAACGAGCTGAACCTGGCCTATATGTTCATCACGCACGATCTGGCCACGGTCCGGTCTATCGCCGACGAGGTGATCGTGATGCAGCAAGGTAAAGTGGTCGAGCAAGGCGCCAAGGACGATATGTTCACGCCGCCGCACCACCCCTATACCGACCTGCTGCTCAGCTCGGTCCCCGAGATGGACCCGAACTGGTTGACCACCCTGCTCGAAGAGCGCGGCGTGGAAAATCTGGGCGATGCCGCGGCGGCCAAGATTGCTGGCAAATAAACAGCCAGCCTTATGAAACACTCAAAGGGCGGTCCTTGCGGGGCCGCCCTTTTTGCGTGTCGTCAGACGTATGCAATCAGGTTCAGATGATCATCATGGCCGACCCAACCATGGCGGCCACAATCAGCGCATAGACCACCACAACAGCCTGCCAGGTGGCGCTGTGCATGCGCAGCTCTTTGATCAGCTCATCGCGGTTCATCGGTGTGTCCACTTCGTTGCTCGGGGGCGGAGGGGCATGCGCGTGCCTCACACGCAAGCGGCTGTCTTATTCTAAGACCTGTGTATTTTCCGTTAATGACAAAGACGCCGAATGGCGAAAACCATGCGGCGTCATCATTGGTGTATGTTGAAAAGGCGTTGCGCCAAAGGGCCGGATCGCATGATCCGGCGCTTACGGGGTCAGGCCATGACCGCCATTGCGGACAGCACCATCGTGCCAACCAGCAGACCATATACGGCAGCCACAGCTTGCCAGGTTGCCGAGTGCATACGCAGTTCACGGTTCAGTTCGTCACGGGTCATGTCAGCCTCCATAGGTCTGGTTCAAATCATTTGGAAACGTGTCGTCTCCATGACCCTGATCTAGAGATTAAATGTGACAGAACAAGGGCAAATCGCAAGAGAATCCATGCACAGAATGCAACCCTGTTATCGCGCCATTTCATAGCTGCTGCCCCTTCAATTTGCATTGAATTTTCGGGGGGTTAGCGTGAATTTTGCTTAACCCTGAAGCGGCATAACCTTCAAATCACCCTCAAGCCGGGCCTTGATCGCCATCGCGGCGGCATGGCTGGCGGCGGCCGTGGTATAATAGGGGATCTTGTCATACAGCGCGACCGAGCGGATCTCGCGGCTGTCTTCCACGGCGGCGGCCCCTTCGGTGGTGTTCATCAACAGATGGATTTGCCCGTCTTTCAGCATATCCACCACGTTGGGCCGGCCTTCATAGACCTTCTTGACCACCTCACAGCTCATGCCCTGCTCTTCCAGAAAGGCCGCTGTGCCACGGGTGGCCACCAGCGAGAACCCCATATCCACCAGCGTCTGCGCGGTGTCTATCAGCATCGGTGTCTTGTCGCTGTCCTTGATCGAGAAGAATACTTTGCCTTGCGCAGGCAGGTCCGTTCCGGCCCCCATCTGCGCCTTCAGGAACGCCCGCGGGAACGACACATCCCACCCCATGACCTCGCCTGTCGAGCGCATTTCGGGGCCCAGGATGGTATCCACACCGGGGAAGCGCGCAAAGGGCATCACCGCCTCTTTGACGCTGAACCACGGCATCGCCGGATCGGCCAGGGTCATCTGGTCGGCCATAGGCAGCGTGCCGGGCTTGGCATCAGTGGGGTAGGGGCCACGATGCGCAAACGTGCTCATCGGCTCGCCCGCCATCAGACGCGCGGCAATTGACGCAATGGCGCTGTCGGTGGCCTTGGCCACAAACGGCACGGTCCGGCTGGCACGCGGGTTCACCTCAATCAGGTAGATATCATCACCCTGAACCGCAAACTGCACGTTCATCAGGCCCACCACGTTCAGCGCCAGGGCCAGCGCTTCGGTCTGGCGCTCGATTTCGTCGATGATCGGCTTGGGCAACGAATAGGGCGGCAGTGAACACGCGCTGTCGCCTGAATGCACGCCCGCCTCTTCGATGTGTTGCAGGATGCCTGCAACATGCACGGTCTTGCCATCGCTCAGCGCATCCACGTCGCATTCAATCGCGCCGGCCAGATAGCCGTCCAGCAGCACAGGGCTGTCGCCCGAGACCACCACCGCCTCGGCGATGTAGCGCTCCAGCTGGGCCATGTCGCGCACGATTTCCATCGCACGACCACCCAGCACATAAGACGGGCGGATCACCAAAGGAAAGCCAATTTTCTCAGCAATGGCAAGGGCTTGTGCATCGGTGCTGGCAATGCCGTTGTTGGGTTGTTTCAGACCCAGATCATTGACCAGAGCCTGGAACCGCTCGCGGTCTTCGGCCAGATCAATGGCGTCGGGCGTGGTGCCCAGAATGGGAATGCCCTCGGCCTCCAGCGCATTGGCCAGCTTCAGCGGGGTCTGCCCGCCGAACTGCACAATCACCCCGTGCAAGGTGCCGTTTTCCTGCTCCACCCGCAGAATTTCCAGCACGTGCTCAAAGGTCAGCGGCTCAAAATACAAGCGATCCGAGGTGTCATAATCCGTGCTGACCGTCTCGGGGTTACAGTTGATCATGATCGTCTCATAGCCCGCATCGGTCAGCGCATAGCAGGCGTGACAACAGCAGTAATCAAACTCGATCCCTTGCCCGATCCGGTTCGGCCCACCGCCCAGAATGACCACCTTTTTGCGGTCAGATGGCCGGGCCTCACATTCCACCTCGCCCATCATCGGCTCTTCGTAGGTGGAATACATATAGGGCGTCTGCGCCTCAAACTCGGCAGCACAGGTGTCGATCCGTTTGAACACAGCCTTCACGTTTTGCGCCAGCCGCGCGGCACGCACCTCAGGCTCGGACTTGCCGGTCAGAATGGCCAGACGCGCATCGCTAAAGCCCATCATTTTCAGATGCCGAAGGCCTGCCTCGTCGCCGGGCAGACCGCTCTCGCGCACCACGTCCTCAGCCTCGACAATCTCGCGGATGCGGGCCAGAAACCACGGATCAAACATGGTGGTGGCAAAGATGTCGTCGTCGCTCAAACCATGCCGCATGGCCTGCGCAATGGTGCGCATCCGGTCAGGCGTTTGCACGCTGATCGCTTTGATCACGGCTGATTTTTCCGGAGCACCTTCGATATCGACCTCGTCAAACCCGGTCAGGCCTGTCTCCATCGACGCCAATGCCTTTTGCAGGCTTTCATGAATGGTCCGGCCAATCGCCATCGCCTCGCCCACCGATTTCATCGCAGTCGACAGATGCGGTTCCGAGCCGGCAAACTTCTCAAACGCAAAGCGCGGGATTTTGGTGACCACATAGTCAATCGTCGGCTCAAAGCTGGCAGGCGTCACCTTGGTGATGTCATTGTCCAGCTCGTCCAGCGTATAGCCCACGGCCAGTTTCGCCGCGATCTTGGCAATCGGGAAACCCGTGGCCTTCGATGCCAGCGCAGACGAGCGCGACACCCGCGGGTTCATCTCAATCACGACCATGCGGCCATCATCGGGGTTGATCGCCCATTGCACGTTCGACCCGCCGGTTTCCACGCCAATCTCGCGCAGCACGGCAATGCTGCCGTTGCGCATGATCTGGGATTCCTTGTCGGTCAGCGTCAGGGCAGGGGCCACGGTGATGCTGTCGCCGGTATGCACGCCCATCGGATCGACGTTTTCAATCGCACAGACGATAATGGCATTGTCCGCCTTGTCGCGGACCACTTCCATCTCGAACTCTTTCCAACCCAGCAGGCTTTCGTCGATCAGGATCTGGTTAACCGGGCTGGCATCCAGGCCTGATTTGCAGAAATGCTCATAGTCATCGCGGTTATACGCCACGCCGCCACCGGTGCCGCCCAGGGTAAAGGCAGGCCGGATGATCGCAGGCAGGCCAATATCGTCCAGCGCATCCACGCACTGCTCAAACGTCTCGGCAATGGTGGCGCGGGGGTTTTCAATGCCCAACCGGTCCATCGCTTCGCGAAACAGCTTGCGATCTTCGGCCATCTCAATTACCTCGCGGTTGGCACCAATCAGCTCGACGCCGAATTTGTCCAGCACGCCCATATCCGCCACGGCCAGCGCCGTGTTCAGCCCGGTTTGCCCGCCCATTGTCGGCAGCAAGGCATCGGGGCGTTCCTTTTCGATGATCTTAGCCACAATCTCGGGTGTGATCGGCTCAATATAGGTGGCGTCGGCCAATTCCGGGTCGGTCATGATGGTGGCCGGGTTCGAATTGACCAGGATCACCCGGTAGCCCTCTTCGCGCAGCGCCTTGCAGGCCTGTGCACCGGAATAGTCAAACTCGCAGGCTTGGCCGATAATGATAGGCCCCGCACCGATGATCATAATGGATTTCAGATCAGTTCTTTTCGGCATGGGACCCCCCGGTTCGGCGCAAATTATTGGCGTTATATGCATGTTCGGCCCATGCGCAAGGGACTTCGTAAAACGAAGGGCGATTGCCGCATTTTCAGGTGTCATTTTGTGGGCATGAGGCTATCTACGGACCAAACCGGCAAGAAAGCACGCCTTTTGCAGATAAGATTCGATCACGGCCCCGATGGAACCGCCTGCCAGTTTGGCCGGGCGGCGCAGGTGATACAGGCGCACACCCCCGATCAGGTGCCCGCCGCATTGCAGGCGATGGACGATGCGCGCGCGGCCGGCAAATGGCTGGCCGGGTATGCCAGTTACGAGCTGGGCTATGTGCTGGAACCCAAGTTGCTGCCGCTTCTGCCCGATGACCGCCGCCTGCCATTGCTGCAATTTGGCGTCTACGACTGGCCCAATATTGCCCCGGCGCTGACACCGGGGGATGCCAGCCTGTCCGATTTTGCCCCCCATTGGGATGAGGCGCGCTACTCGGACGCCTTCCAGACCGTGCACGACAACATCTGCGCGGGCAATTTCTATCAGGCCAATCTGACCTTCCCGATTGACCTGAAAACCACCGGCACGCCTGCGGCTGTGTACCATGCCCTTAGCACCATTCAGCCGGTGCGCTTTGGGGCGATGGTCACCCAGGACGGCCTGCCCACCTTGTTGTCACGCTCGCCCGAACTGTTTTTCCGCACCGATACCAACGGCCAGATCGCCACGCGGCCGATGAAAGGCACACAGCCCCGCTCGGATGATCCGGCCGAGGACGCGCGGCGGCGGTTCTTTCTGCAAACGGATGAAAAGAACCGGGCCGAAAACCTGATGATCGTAGATCTTCTGCGCAATGATCTCAGCCGCATTTGCCGGGCTGGCAGCGTCGAAGTGCCCGAGCTGTTTGCCGTTGAAACCTATGAAACCGTGCACCAGATGACGTCGCTTATCACCGGGTTGATGACGGCGGGCACAGGGCTGGGCGATATCTTTCGGGCGTTGTTTCCGTGTGGGTCGATCACCGGCGCGCCCAAGGTCAGCGCAATGCAGGTGCTGGCCGACCTTGAGCAGGGCGCGCGTGACATCTACTGCGGCACCATCGGCTGGGCCGCTCCTGACGGGCGCTCGGAATTCAACGTGGCAATCCGCACGCTGATGATGGATCAGGGCCATGCCCGCCTGAATGTCGGCGGCGGTGTGGTCTACGACAGCACCGCCCCCAGCGAATACGAGGAGGCCTTATGGAAAGCGCGCTTTGTCTCCCAGATGATCCCGACTTCCGGCTGATCGAAACCGCGTTGTGGACGCCTGCTCAGGGGGTGCACAATGCACGGCTGCACCTTGCGCGGCTTGCGCGCACCGCCGCTGTGTTTGGCATCACGCCCCTCGATGCGGCACAGGCGGTGCAGGCCATTCACGCCGATGGCCCCCGCCGTGTGCGCCTGACCGTGGACCGTGCGGGCGTGGTCACCATCGCGCTGCATCCGTTCACGCCGCTGGCCCCCGATACCACCTGGAGTCTGATGCTCTGCCCGGACCGGCTGCGCTCGGATGATCCGTGGCTGCGCGTCAAAACCACCCGGCGCGCCCTTTACGACACCGCCCGTGCGCGGCTGCCTGACACGGCAGACGAGCTGATCTTCCTCAATGAAAAAGACGAGGTCTGCGAAGGCACCATCACCAATATATTTGCCGATCTGGGGCAGGGGCTGATCACACCGCCTTTGTCCTCGGGTCTGCTGCCCGGCGTTTTGCGTCATCACCTGCTGGATCAGGGCAAAGCCCGCACAGCCATCCTGACCCTGCCAGACCTGCGCGCCGCCCGCGCCGTATTCGTCGGCAATTCCCTGCGGGGGTTGATCCGCACAGGTGGCATTTCATGACGACCAACGCCGCTAACCCTTGACTTTGCCGCGCCGCCCATGTGTATCGGCCCAAACCCTGCGCACCCCCGCGCAGACCGCACCACAAGAGGATCATCATGCACGCCTATCGCAGCCATACCTGTGCCGAACTGACCGCCGCCAATGTGGGTGACACCGTCCGCCTGTCGGGCTGGGTCCACCGCATCCGCGATCACGGCGGCATCCTCTTTATCGATCTGCGCGACCATTACGGCGTAACCCAAGTGCTGTGCGATCCCGACAGCCCGGTGTTTGCGGACGTTGAAAAAGTGCGCTCAGAATGGTGCATCCGCATCGACGGCAACGTCAAAGCGCGTGATCCTGAGCTGGTGAACAAGAAGTTGCCCACCGGCGAGGTTGAGGTGTTCGTGCGCGACATCGAAGTATTGGGCTCAGCCGCCGAGCTGCCCCTGATCGTGTTCGGCGATCAGGAATACCCCGAAGAAACCCGCCTGCGCTATCGCTACCTCGATCTGCGCCGCGAGGCGATGCAGCGCAACATGACCCTGCGGTCCGATGTGGTCTCCTCGATCCGTCGTCGCATGTGGGACAAGGGCTTTCGCGAATATCAGACCCCGATTATCACCGCGTCTTCGCCCGAAGGTGCGCGCGACTTCCTCGTGCCCTCGCGCCAGCATCCGGGCAAGTTCTACGCCCTGCCGCAGGCCCCGCAGCAGTTCAAACAGCTGATCATGGTTTCGGGCTTTGACAAGTATTTTCAGGTGGCACCCTGCTTCCGCGACGAAGACCCGCGCGCGGACCGTTCGCCCACCGATTTCTACCAGCTGGATCTGGAAATGTCCTTTGTCGAGCAACAAGACGTGTTTGACACCATCCAGCCGGTGATCGCCGGGATTTTTGAGGAATTCGGCGGTGGCCGTAAGGTCGATGCGGAATGGGAGCATATTTCATACCGCGACGCAGCACTCTGGTATGGCACCGACAAGCCCGACCTGCGCAACCCGATCAAGATGCAGGACGTCTCTGATCATTTCCGCGGGTCCGGCTTTGCCATCTTCGCCAAACTGCTGGAACAAGACGGCGCGCAAGTGCGCGCCATTCCGGCCCCGTCCGGCGGATCACGCAAGTTCTGCGACCGGATGAACGCCTTTGCCCAGAAAGAAGGGCTGCCTGGTATGGGCTATATCTTCTGGCGCAAACAATCCCCGGATTCGATTGCTCAGGAACAGGGCATCACCGTCAAAGAGGTGAACGCCAAGATCAAAGCAGGCGAGATCACCTTGGGCGAAGAAGCCGCCGGGCCTTTGGCCAAAAACATCGGCCCCGAGCGCACCGAAGCGATCCGCCAACAGCTGGGCCTCGCTGTGGGTGACGCCGCCTTCTTCCTGGGTGGCAAGCCGCAAGCCTTTGAAACGGTTGCCGGAAAAGCGCGTACTGTCATTGGCGAGGAGCTGGGCCTCACCGACAAAGACCGCTTTGCCTTTGCCTGGATCGTCGATTTCCCAATGTACGAGGCGGATGAGGAAAGCGGCAAGATCGACTTCTCGCACAACCCGTTCTCGATGCCTCAGGGCGGGCTGGACGCTTTGAACGGTGATCCACTGGATGTGCTGGGCTATCAATATGACCTCAGCTGCAATGGCTACGAATTGATTTCGGGCGCGATCCGAAATCACCAGCTGGACATCATGATCAAAGCGTTTGAGCTGGCGGGCTATGACGAGGCCGAAGTGCGCAAACGCTTTGGCGGCATGGTCAACGCCTTCCAATATGGCGCGCCCCCCCACGGCGGGTGTGCGGCCGGCATCGACCGTATCGTGATGTTGCTGGCAGACACCGCCAACATCCGCGAGGTCATCATGTTCCCGATGAACCAGCGCGCCGAAGACCTGATGATGGACGCGCCCTCTGATCCCACTTCGGATCAGCTGATGGAGCTGGGTCTGCGGGTTATTCCACAGGAATAGAGACTGCGGGGCTTTTCTTGGCCCCGCGCGCATCCTATCGTGCCGCAAAAGGGCAGGAGCGCGCAGGTATGTCGGAACATCAAAGACCCGTTGGTCCCTCTGTGGGCGACTGGACAGCACCCCCGTTGCCAGTGGGTCAGCGGTTGCAAGGGCGCTATGCCCGATTGGACAAGCTTCACCCCGACACGCACGCGGCCGTTCTGTACAAGGCATTTGACGGACATGACTGGGTTTGGGATTACATGTGGTCTGGCCCGTTTGCGTCATCTGCGCAGTTTCACCGCTATTTGCGCGCGGAAACGGCGCAGGATGATATGGTGTTTCACGCCATTTATGATCAGCAAGCCCAGGCCTTTGGCGGGGTCGCTGCGTATCTGCGCATGAAACCTGCATCAGGCGCAATCGAAGTGGGCTCAATCGCGATGGCCCCGTGCCTGCAACGCACCCGTGCCGCGACCGAGGCGATGTATCTGATGATGAAATGGGCGTTCGAGGCCGGATATCGCCGTTACGAATGGAAATGTGACGCGCTCAATCACCCCTCACGCCGGGCTGCACAGCGCCTGGGGTTCAGCTATGAAGGCATTTTCCGGCAAGCCACCGTGGTCAAGGGCCGCAACCGGGATACCGCGTGGTTTTCGGTGATCGACACCGAATGGCCGGCCTTGTCCGAGGCATTTCAGTTCTGGTTGTCCCCCAGCAATTTTGAGGCCGACGGCACCCAACGTGAACGGCTTAGTGATCTGACCGCACTTGTGCGCGCGGGTCATGATCCATCACTCTGAGAAGCTGTTTGGATCTGGCGTGCAAGCACGCTTCGATAATCAGAAGGGGTGCCAGAATGGCGCATGAAAACAAGGTCATACGATCAGTGAACCTTTCAGGAGAGATGGTGTGTGTCGATCTTTTTCAGCGCCCAGATGGCAGCTTTGGCTATGATGAATTTCGCCGCGATCCCGAAGATGGGGCACGCGGATGGTATTCGATTGGGCACTACAGTGCAGCACGGTTTGACAGCTGCGATGCGGCGTGGGCGCAGGCGCTGACAGATGTGCGTTGGTTGCGTGCGGCGTGGCGTTCATAGGCTAAATCGCGATCTTGTTGTGCAGGCGGTCTTGCACCAATGCTGACAGGCGCGCCAGTTTTGCACGGTCCACCCCATTGGCAGCACGGGCATCCGCGAAATCCTGAGCGGCCTCTTCCAACACGCGGTCCGCGGCCACCTGGGCCACACTGCTGAGAAACTGTGCGACATAATCCAACACGGCATCTGATTGCGGGTCATCCAGCAGATTGGCGATATGGCTCATGTCATCGCGGTAGGCCATTTGATCGGGCTCTACCGTGTCAGGGCTGATGGAAATCGGCCCGCTGGGCACTTGATCGCGGGGCAATGACGACAGAATGGCGTTTTGGAAAATACCAATCGTTTCAATAGGTTTCACCAAAAACATATCGGCACCGGCCGCCAGGGCTGCCGTTCCGCCCTGATCATCACCGCTCATTGCCAGCAGGGTGCCCACACGCGGGGTGGCACGGCTCAGCTCGTCGATCAGATCCAGGCCGGATCCATCCGGCAGGCCCAGATCCACAGCCACAGCCGACGGGCGATATACCTTCAGATGTTTGCGCGCTGAACGCAGGCAATCGGCCCGGCGAATGCGCGCGCCACTGCGCAGACACATCAGACGCAACGCCTCCGAGGCGAAACGGCTGTCTTCGACCACAAGGATCGTCATGCCCAACAAAGGGCGGCGTGCGGTGGGGGTGAATTTTGGGCCAAGCCCGTTCAAGTCATCCATTTGACGTCTCCTTTGGTGTGAGCAGTTCACCCTGCACCATGGCGCGGTATAGCTAACGGAGGGTTAATTCTCAGATTGCGTCATGTGGTCGCTTGTCAGCACGCAGGCGGCGCGACATAACGTGCATCATAACAAACGCAGCGAAAGGAGCCGTCATGATCGGCCGTTTAAACCATGTCGCCATCGCCGTTCCCGACCTTGAGGCGGCGGCAGATCAATACCGCAATGCCCTGGGCGCCAATGTCGGCCCCGCACAGGACGAGCCTGACCACGGCGTGACGGTGATTTTCATCGAATTGCCCAACACCAAGATTGAACTGCTCTATCCTTTGGGCGACGACAGCCCGATCAACGGGTTTCTGGAAAAGAACCCGTCGGGCGGCATTCACCATGTCTGCTACGAGGTCGATGACATCATCGCAGCACGGGATCATCTTCAGACAACCGGCGCGCGCGTTCTGGGCTCAGGCGAGCCCAAGATCGGTGCTCATGGCAAGCCCGTGCTGTTCCTGCATCCCAAGGATTTCAACGGGTGTCTGGTTGAGCTGGAGCAGGTCTGATGGGTCCGGTTTCAGGTTTGGTTCTTTATCTGGTCGTCTGGTTCATGACGTTCTTTTGCGTCCTGCCCCTTCGTATCCAGACACAGGGCGAGGCAGGATCGACCGTGGAAGGCACGCATCACGGCTCGCCCGAAAAGCACCATTTGAAAAAGAAAGCGTGGATCACGACGGGCATTGCCTTTGTGATCTGGGCGGTGCTGGCGGTGATCATCCTGACGGATGTCGTGACGATGGAAGATATCGATATGTTTGGAACGATGAGCGGAA
>JBGCEW010000052.1:0-3594 GCA_045106595.1 Roseovarius sp.
GATGTCTAACGTGGTCGATCTAGGTGGGGCCTCGGGGCCGGGCATGATCTGGCGTGCCGCGGCAGCCATTGAAATGGGCATGTGCGAAACAGTGCTGTGTGTTTTGGGCAATCATCGAAATCCCGTGCCGCCCCGTTCGCCAAATCGAAACCCGGCGCGCGAGTTTGACACGCCATTTGGGGCCTCAGGGGCCAACACATCCTACGCGCTGCTGATGCAGGCGCATATGGCTGAATATGGCTGCACCCCTGAAGACTACGCCGCTATTGCTGCCGGGGCACGTGCCAATGCACAGCTTAATCCCATGGCGATTTTTCACGGCAAGCCTGCGGATGTGGATGACATTCTGGCTTCGCCTATGGTGACATCACCGCTCCATTTGCTCGAAATTGTGATGCCGGTGGCTGGCGGTGAAGCTGTGATTGTCACAACCCCTGAGAAAGCTAAAAAATCAGCTTACCAACCGGTGAGTTTGATGGGAGCGGGCGAGAAAATCACGCACCGTGCTGTCAGCCAGGCACCTAGCCTGACCTCGGGTCCGTTGAAGCCGTCGATTGCACGTGCCCTGCAACAGGCCGCGATGGACGTGCGCGATATCGACTTTCTATCGCTCTATGATTGCTACACCATCATGGTGGCAGCAACGATCGAAGATGCTGGGCTGTGTGGCCCGGGTGAATTTAGCAAATGGATGCGCGACAATGGCGGTATGGGCTTCGGTGCACGTCAGCCAATCAACACCCATGGTGGTCAGCTTGGTTTTGGTCAGCCAGATCTTGCGGGGGGTATGACCCATGTAGTCGAGGCGGTGCGCCAGTTGCGCGGCAAGGCTTATGGGCGGCAAATCCGAAACTGTGAAACGGCGTTGGTTACCGGAAACGGAGCGACCATGAGCGAGGCCGTGGCGTTGGTTCTAGGAGGCGTATCATGACAACGATCCTGCAAGACCTCTCGGTGCCGGGGCCAACAGTAACCACACTTACAGAACCTTTCTGGACGGCTGCTGAAACGGGTCGGCTCGTGATCCAGCACTGTGGTTCTTGTAACCGCTCGGTTTTTTATCCTCGTGCGATCTGCCCGCATTGCTGGGCGGATGACTTGAGGTGGGTTGAAGCCTCGAGGCGCGGCACACTCAAGAGCTTTTCGCAAATCTGGAAACCGGGTCATCCCGGATGGATTCCAGCGACACCTTATCTGGTGGGCTTGGTCGAGCTGAGCGAAGGACCAACCATGCTGAGCCACATTCTGACAGAGGGCGCAGAAGGTGCTGTTGGGGATGCTGTGCACTTTGCGCCCACGCAGATCGGCGAACGGATATTACCTTGTTTCAAATTGAACCAACCAAAAACGGGAGAGTAAAATGAGCGATGACATCAAAGACGGGTGGGCCGGGGTGACGAACGGCAAGCCATCGGTTGGACAAGCCAGTGAACGCAGCCGCACCACGCAGATGCAGGATATCCACTCCTTCACCGATATGACCGGAGATAGGAACCCTGTGCACTATGACGAGGCGCTGGCGAAGAAGACAGCATTTGGTAAGCTGATCGTACAAGGGGGTGTGACAACCGGCATCCTGAATGCGTGCGTTGCTGAGGATCTGCCGGGTCCCGGCACCGTGTTTCTCAACACCAATCTGAATTTCAAAAAAGCAGTGGGGGTAGGTGAAGAAATTACGGGCCGTGTTGAAGTGGCTTCGATGCGCGACGACAAGCCTATATGCACGCTCAACGTTTCAGTGCGTGACGCGGATGGTGATATCTGCGTCGAGGGCACAGCAACCACATATACGATGCCTTTAGAAGGCCTTTGAAGTTAACGGGCCAAAGCACGTCGGGCACCGAGATGGGCAAATGGCAGGCGCTTTTTTGGACGGGCCTCGCTGTGCTGTTGTCTCTGATGACGTGGTTTTCGGCAACCGCTGTTTTACCTGATCTGACGTTGCTGCATGATCTAACGGTTGGCCAAGCGGCTTGGCTGACCAATGCGGTACAACTTGGATTTGCGGTGGGCGCTTTGGTTGCCAGTGTTCTGGCGGTCGCTGATATATGGCCTTTGACCCGCTACATGGCGGTGGCGGCGGTGCTGGCGTGTTTGGCCAATTCATCGTTGCTTATCGACATGGGCGCGACCGGGGCGATTGTCGCCCGGTTCGTGACAGGCGTCGCGTTGGCAGGCGTGTATCCCCCGGCAATGAAATTTATCGCAACATGGTTCAAGTCCGGGCGGGGTCTCGCGATGGGGGCCATGGTGGGCGCACTTACGCTGGGTTCTGCCATGCCTCATCTTGTGCGTGGCACAGGTGGTACAATGTCTTGGCAATCGGTCTTGTTAGTTTGCTCGCTGGGATGTGCCGTAGCCGCGGTTGTATTCGGGTGCGTGCTCCGAGAAGGACCGCACGCCTTTGCACGCACTCGGGTTGATCTTCGACAGGTCGGGCAGATCTTGCGCAATAAACCGGTGATGCTCGCCAATCTGGGCTACTTTGGACATATGTGGGAGCTTTACGCGATGTGGGGTTGGTTTCTGGCTTATGTGGAATATGCGGCAACGTATGGCATTGGGCTGAGCAACGCCTCACTCCTGACTTTTGCGGTGATCGCTGTGGGGGCACCGGGGTGCATCTTTGGTGGCTGGCTGGCCGACCGGGTGGGGCGATGTCGTACAACAATCCTGATGATGGGAGTATCGGGGACCTGCGCCATTTTGATTGGGCTTTTCTTTGGTGGGCCGCTATGGGTGTTTGCTTTAATCGCGCTTGTCTGGGGCTTCACAGTCGTGGCTGACAGCGCACAATTCTCAGCCGCTGTGACCGAGCTATCGGAACCCCATCTGGTCGGCTCGTCGCTCACGTTTCAGATGGGCGTGGGTTTTACAATTACCATTTTGACAATTTGGCTGACACCTCAGCTAGCGCAATGGTTGGGAGGCTGGCAGTGGACTTTCGTGATACTGGCACCGGGGCCGTTGGTAGGCGCATTTGCGATGTACCTGCTATACCGCCATCCGAGGTCCATTTTGATGGCTGACGGTCAAAGATGAAGCAAAAGGAGGATTAAAATGTACCGTATCCGACTATTTGCCGTGCGCCATGCACGAAGTTTCGAACGGATCTATGGTTTGGTCGAACGGGTAATGGTTTTGCTCGATCCTGTGTTCGCCAAGATCGGCTACAATCGCGTGGAAAGGCCCATCGCCTTGGTTGAAAAGGGTGTCAAAACAATTCTGTTTGATTGCAAGATGTGTGGTCAATGCGTGCTGTCCTCGACCGGCATGTCTTGTCCCATGAATTGCCCCAAGCAGCTGCGAAATGGCCCTTGCGGCGGAGTGCGCGACGGTGGGTATTGCGAGGTTAAACCAGAGATGAAATGTGTTTGGGTCTTGGCGTGGGATGGGGCCAATCGGATGAAAGTCGGCCCCCAGAAGATCCGTGAAGTACTGCCGCCTGTTGAACATTCGCTGCAAGGGTCTTCCTCATGGTTGCGGGTCAGTCGCGAAAAGGCTGAGGCGATCCGGGAAAGCCGGGATGCTTCGCGCAAAGCGCTGGCCAACGCGTTTCCCGAAGCCCGGCAAAACGAGCCAGCCGCTGCCCCT
>JBGCEW010000053.1:0-19032 GCA_045106595.1 Roseovarius sp.
TCGGACGCTTGCCGCAACTTGAGGATAGTATTTTCGACACCTTCCCCGACATCTCCCTCTTCGGTCAACTTCGCGGCGACGGCCACCGTGAAGGGCACAGCCTGAGTGCGCGCGAGCGCCTGCGCCCGCAACGTTTTTCCGCACCCTGTTGGGCCGATCAGCAGGATGTTTGATTTCGCCAGTTCGATATCGCCGCCCTTCTGGGCGTGATTGAGGCGTTTATAGTGGTTGTGTACGGCCACCGACAAGACGCGCTTGGCCATCGCCTGGCCAATCACGTAATCATCAAGCACCCCGCAAATGTCCTTGGGCGTTGGCACACCATCAGTTGATTTCAGGCCTGACGCCTTCGTTTCTTCGCGAATGATGTCCATGCACAGTTCGACGCATTCATCACAAATGAACACTGTCGGACCCGCAATCAGTTTGCGGACCTCATGCTGGCTCTTGCCGCAAAAGCTGCAATAGAGGGTATTCTTGCTGTCGCCGCCAGAATTCGTGGCCATGTCGCGTCCTTCCCGGCAGTCGCCGACATTTCAGGTGCCGGGATGACCCGGCGCCCCCACGTAGACTGCCAGTTTAAGACAGCCTCGCGGGGTCCACAATCGTCTTTTTGCATGACCCGAAGGTCAATCGCCTTCACTGCAAAATAACAGCATATTTCTCAAGCGCCGGCATCATCATCTTTGGTGCGGTTCTCGACGATCTCGTCAATGTGACCCCATTCCTTGGCCTCCTCAGGCGACATGAAATTGTCGCGATCCAATGCCTTTTCCACGTCTTCGTGCGTTTGGCCGGTGTGACGCACATAAATGTCATACAACCGGTCTTTCAGCTTTTGCGTTTCAGCGGCGTGGATCATGATGTCGGAGGCCTGCCCCTGGTATCCACCAGATGGCTGGTGCACCATAATTCGGCTATTGGGGAGCGAGAAGCGCATACCCGCCTCGCCACCCGCCAGCAATACAGACCCCATCGAGGCTGCCTGACCAATGCAAAGGGTCGAAACCTTGGGCTTGATGTATTGCATTGTATCATAGATCGACAGGCCAGATGTCACCACGCCACCGGGGCTGTTGATGTACATGCTGATTTCCTTGGACGGGTTTTCCGCCTCAAGGTGCAACAACTGCGCCACGATCAGGCTGGACATGCCATCATGCACAGGGCCATTGAGGAAAATTATACGTTCCTTCAACAGGCGCGAGAAAATGTCGTATGCGCGTTCACCGCGGCTGGTTTGCTCAACCACCATCGGGACGAGCGTGTTCATATATGTATCAATCGGGTCTTTCATGTGCCTGCCTCACCTTGCCAATCCGTCGGATAACGGAAAGTTCCTAATCGAGTCTTAGTGTTGCGCCAAAGGGGCTGCAAGACCTCCAAGCCAAATTAGCAGAGCACGTGTTAACAGAGGGCTAACCAATTAACGATTGGTTGCCCTATCGCGCGGTGATCCGCACGACCTGCGACACTTTACAATTGGTCGTTGGTATATTGGCGCAATTCCGCCCGTGCCACCTGTCGGCGATGCACGGCATCAGGACCGTCAGCCAAGCGCAGCGTGCGCAGATGGGTCCAGGCGGCCGCCAGTGGCAAATCCTGACTGATCCCTTTTGCGCCAAACATTTGCACTGCCTCGTCTACAACTTTCAGCGCCATGCGCGGGGCGACCACCTTGATCTGGCTGATCCAGGGGGCCGCAGCGCGCGCGTCACCCTGATCCATCATCCACGCCGCTTTCAGGCATAAAAGCCGGGCTTGTTCGATCTCCATCCGACACTCGGCGATGATATCGTAATTCGCCCCCAGCTGCGCCAAAGGTTTGCCAAACGCCTGTCGCTCCAGCGACCGGCGGCACATCATTTCCAGCGCGGCCTCAGCCTGGCCGATGGCGCGCATAGCGTGATGAATGCGGCCCGGCCCAAGACGGCCCTGAGCAATCTCAAAGCCACGCCCCTCGCCCAAAAGCATGTCTTCTGCAGGCACGCGCACGTCGGTAAATCGGATATGCATATGGCCGTGTGGCGCATCATCGTGGCCATACACCTGCATCGGGCGCAGCACCTCGATGCCGGGGCTTGCAGCGTCTACAACGATCATCGAATGACGCTGATGTTTGGCGGCATCGGCGCCACCGGTCCGCACCATCACGATATAGACGGCGCAGCGCGGATCACCCGCCCCCGTGGCCCACCATTTTTCGCCGTTCAGCACGTAGTGATCACCGTCCCGCACACATTCCAGCGCCAGGTTGGTCGGGTCCGAGCTGGCCACATCCGGTTCGGTCATCAGATAGGCGCTGCGGATTTGGCCGCTCATCAGAGGCGCAAGCCAACGGGATTTTATATCAGGCGTGCCGTATTTGACGAACACTTCCATGTTGCCAGTGTCGGGCGCATTGCAGTTGAACACTTCGGCCGCCAGAGGCGTGCGCCCCATTTGCTCGGCGAAATAGGCGTATTCGACGGTGTTCAGCCCCTGCCCTGCGGCGTCATCGGTCAACCAGAAGTTCCACAATCCTTGCGCGCGTGCCTGCGACTTCAGATCATCCAGTATTTTCATCTGTCGTTCAGTGTATTGCCAGCGATCTCCCTTTTCGACTTCTGCGTGAAAGGCGGCTTCGCTGGGGCTGATGTGATCGCGGATCATAGATTTCACCCGATCAAGCAATTCCTGTTTTTCGGGTCGAATGCTGAAATCCATAATATCCACCTGCCTCTGTTTCTCGCGCAGAATTCAAGGATTTCATCGGGTTTGTCAAAGCAACGATGACACCAAAGCAGATCGAAGCGCTATTTGAAGCGGAATTCATCTTGTTCCAGAAAGTCCTTCACAAAGGCCCGAATCTGCTCTTGCTCGCTGGCTTGGTTAGACAAATGCGCCTGCCGCACCGCGCGTCGCAACCCGTTGGTGATTTCGTCCCGAATGGCATCCGTTCGCAGTGCGTCGCGCATCTGGCGATGATATTTCTCTTCCTCAAACAGATTCCCACCCGAGGCACGCTCTGTCGGGCTGAGTGCCGCGTGAATACGATCTTTGAGCAGATCGGGTGAAAGTTCAGCTTTGGTGATCAGATCATCACAGCCTTGCCGGAAGGCAGATACGGCAAGGTCGCGCGCCTCGAGGCCTGTGATCATGATAAGTGCCGCGTCGCAATTGGCCGGTTGATTGCGGATCAGGTTCACGGCATCCAGGCCATCGCCTTCGGGCAGTTTGTAATCCAGAAAGAACAGATCAAACGCCTCTTCCTCCATCGCATCTGACATCGCAGAAAGAGAGGGCGCCTCAAATATTTTCAGGGGCAATTTTGAGTGCTTTGCCATGCGCCGCAGACGACTGCGGTCTATGGCTTCGTCATCCAGAATAAGCGTGTTCACCGTGGTGCGCGTTCCTGGGTCAAACCCTCGTTTTCGAAGTGGCCTCATTGTCCTGTCGTCTCCCTCTGGCTGCTAACCCGGCTTGGCTGGGTATAGCTGGGAAGAATGAAGAAACGGGCAATTCAAGATCACCAAAAACCAAATATGTGTTTAATTTTAAAAGATTACGACGCGTCATTAATGCGATCAAAAGAAAGGTTAATCACACAGGAAACCGGGCTTCAAGGCCGATACCGCGTCCATTCAAACCATCGACCCAGCACAAACGACCATCATAAAAATTGACGATCTTGCTGACCGTGGCCAGCCCCATCCCGCTGCCTTCAATCTCGTCGCGCGGTTGTAGGGTTTTCATCGTGTCAAACACCTGTTTGCGGTGTTTTTCTGCAATACCCGGCCCGTCATCACGCACGCAAAGCGTACAATCAAACCCATCGCGGGTGGTGGACAGGGTAATCTGCCCTTCGGCCTTGTCATGATGCTTGATCGCATTTGAAAGCAAAGCCTTGAGCAACACCAGAATGTCTTTTTCTCCGATGCGCAAAGACTTGCATTGCAGATCCAACGTCACCTTGAATGCAGGCGGCACGCTCAGTTGTTCCATCACCAGCGCAATTGCGGCCGCCAGATCGACGGTTTGAACCGATTGCTTGCGCCCAACACGCGAATACTCCAGCAGATCGATCAGCATCCGGTCCAGCCGTCCCATATGGGTTTGCATCAGATCAAAGCTTTCGGCCAGCGACCCTTTGATTTCATGACCTTCTTCGATCAGATCCTCTTTGATCCATTGCGGCAGTTCCAGCAATGCGCGCACCGAGCCACGTACATCATGGCTGAGCACATAAATGAAATCTTCAAGCTCACCCGCATCATCAATCGCCATTTCGCGGATGGATTGATGCTGTTTATCTGTGTTCATTTCAATGATCATAAGGCGGCCCTCGAATTGGAATTGCCACAATTTTGGATCAAACATTTTATGAAAAAGTTAATTGAGCAGAGCCCAAAATGGCGCAGGTCGTGCGTTTAGCTAAAATCCTTCAAAACACGCCGTGCGGTGACCGGATATTTGGCACGCAACTGCATCCACCGGTCAGATTGCAATTGGCGTCCGGTACTATTGGTGATCAGCTGCCATCGCTCGGCCACCCGCTGCATAGCAATCTGTGGTGTTTCATCGCCGACCATCGCCTTGGCCAGCCATTGGCCCAGCACCCTGAAATATTCGCTCTGATCTTTGAGGTAAAGATCGGGGATTGCACTTTCTAGTGAGGCCCGGTGCACATCCAGAAACTCCGGTGTATAGGCCGCCCTGATCCCCTCATCCGCGTAGTGTTCAGGACGAAACGGATCAAAAAAGCCATCGGTCTGACGCACGGCCAAGGTGGACATTTCAGGTGTCGATGCAAACAAAGCAAAGAGATACGCGATTTCGGGAACCGGTGAATTGCGCACCACCACATAGTTCCAACCCCAGTTGAAATAGGGCGTCAACAACAGCTTGTCGTCGACATACCCGCCCGGTGTTGGGCCATAGACCAGTTTGTTGCGGATATTCGATCCTGCCCGATTGAAATACTTCTGCGATCCACCCCAGCCAATATTACAATACACATCGCCCCGGCTGTAGCGTTCCCAGTTGTCAAACAATCCCAGATTATGAACCTCGGGGCACAGGCTTTGGGTGGCGGCGATCATATCGGCCAGCGCCCCTACCCCTTCGTCACCCGCAATCTGGGGTTCCATGTCGGGCGAAAACGGCCAGACGCCGTTGGCATGAAAACGCATCCACCATTCCCAGGCCAGATAACTGGGTTGACGAAACAGCAACCCGCCGTGCACGCCCTGATCGGGCTGGTGAAAGAATGCCATCTGCCGGTCCAGTTCGGACCACACAACGGGGCGTTCAAGCGCCACACCATAAAGATCAGCGTAGCGCGCCTGCGCCTGCGGGTCATGCAACATATCGCTGTTGTAAAACATCACATAAGCATCGCCATCGGTTTGAAATCCAAAGGTCTGCCCATCAAAACTGTCGCCGATATCAAACAGGATATCACGCCGGAATTCCAACGGTTCATGATCTGCGGCAAAGGCATCCAGCGGCAAAATCGCCTCGGACACAGCCAGATCCGGCAGGCCAAACGTGGCGGGCAAGGCCACGTCATAGCTTTGCGCCCCGCTGAAGGCATCCAGTGTCAGTACTGTGTTCATCTCTTCGGTAGGAGTGGCGAGGATATCAACTTTCACGCCCGTCAATGCTGTGAAGGTTTGGATCACCGGGGCGACATTGCCTTCGCTGCCATGGGGCAACAGCAACCTGAGCGTGAGCCCCTGCCCGTTGGTCAATGACACCACCTTGTTGGCAACAGATTTGTGCAAAGGCACCGCTGTGCTTGCCGCGGAGGGCAAAGCCGTTCCCGTCACCGCAACTGATGCCGCCGCACCCGTCAACACCGCGCGGCGCGTTAGCCTGCAAGGATCGTGTTTGGGGCGTTTCATCTGCATCGTCTCGAAAGTTGTTTCCGTAAAGCTTCGGCCATTGATGCTCAGAACTCATTAACCAGTCATTAATCGCCGATTGTTATTAAAATTCGAAATTGTAGCACGCATTGGAGCCTGCGACGTGCAGACGACCCCGTCCTTTTTCAATCTTGGTATCGTCAAACGACTGCGGCTCGTGTTCCTGCTCATATCAGTTGTTTTGGTTGTTTCTATGGTGACGGGCGTGCTGCAACTGCGCAAACTGGACCGCGTGTCCGAGTCTTTGACCCAGTCTTCGATCCCATTTTTTATCGAAACGGCCGATCTTGAGCGCAGCCTGAGAGATTTGATCCTTCTGCTGCAAAAAGCAGACATTTCTACTCAAATTTCAGATATGGACACACTGGATATCCAGATGACGCAACAGCATGCTTTGCTGCGCGATGCCGCGGGCAAGTTGCACCCTGACGATTTTGAAAACGTCGACGGCCCAAGCGTATCAAACTCACTTCGGGCGATTGAAAGAAGCTCAGATCAGATACTGGCAAGCAAACGCCAGTTGATCTTGCTTGAAACCCTGATGGCGCAACTGACACAGAAGCTGTTGAAAAACCGGGATCGCACGCGTGATTTGTTGGAACTGCAAACTTTTGATATCGCGGCGAATTTAGAACGTGAGTTTTCAGGAGAGCCGACAAACGGAAGCGCTGCGACGTTCACTCTGGATCAACGCTATTACCAAAGCCTGATCCGCGCCAATGCCATCACCGAGCTGACCCTCGTGATCGAGGCTATTGTGGATGCCGCGGCAGGCCTTGATAAAATCACGTCTGAGGACGAGTTGCAGTTGCTCGAAAGCAACTTGAGCTTCAAACTGCGCGGCAGCGTCCTGTTGATGAGCCGCCTGCCGCAGAGCGAGACACGCATCAAACTGGCCAGTGAGATCTCGCGACTCAGAACTTTGATCTTTGAGGCTGAGGGGATGTTTGATGTCGCATTGAATCGCCTTGCTGAAACACGCCGCTTTAATGAATTCCGCCAATCTCAGACCAAGCCAATCCAGGATATCTCAACCCTGTCTCGCGAGGCGGTACAATCCGCCAAAAACAACGTGGGCCTGGCCAGTCGCTCTGTGCACAAAAGCTCGAACGGGCTGATCCTGAACTTGATCATTGCGGGTGCCGTTTCCTTGTTCACCATGGTGTGCGCGGTTGTTTTTGTTGTTGAGCGTCAAATCAACAAACGTATGGCCAAGCTGACCCATGCCGTTCTGGCCATTGCCGAAGGTGAGACGGATCACAAGGTGCAAGTGCATGGCCCTGATGAACTGGGCAAGATGGCCCGCGCGCTTGAAGTCTTTAAATCCAATGCAGAAGAGCTGCACCGCTCGAATGTCGAGCTGGAGAAATTTGCATATGTCGCGGCCCATGATCTGCGCTCACCTTTGCGCGCTATTCAGGATTTGTCTGAATGGGTTTTGGAAGACCCCGACACGTCGTTTTCCAATGATGGGCGCGAATATATGGCCCTTTTGCAGCAACGCATTGAGCGGCTGAACAAGCTTTTGTCAGATCTGTTGGAATATTCTCGCGTCGGCAAAGAACAAGACGACATCATTTCAATCTCGGTTCGCGACATTGTGGAAGACACCAAGGAACTGCTTGATCCCGAGGGTCATTTCAACATCCAGTATACCGGCTCCGACGTTGAGGTCGAAACCTATGGAACCCCGCTGCGCCACATCATTTTGAACCTGATCAACAATGCAATCAAACACCATGATGATGTCACCGGTACGGTTGAGGTGCATGCCGAACTGATTTTCGACAAACTCACCTGCACCGTGCGCGATGACGGCCCCGGAATTGCCCCCCAGTATCATGACCGTATCTTTAACCTGTTCCAAACTCTGCGCCCCCGTGATGAGGTCGAGGGCAGCGGGTTTGGCCTCGCCATTATCCGCAAATTGCTTGAGCATCACGGCGGATCCATCACTGTCCGCTCTGACCCGAAAACGCTCCGCGGAACCACGTTCACATTCGTTCTGCCCGAAGCCTCCACAACCGTAAAACCTTTGCCACATGCGGCATAAGTTATCTTCACGAAAAGGATCAAAATCATGAACACCCCCACCGATAGCGGTATGTTTGACGTCAGAACCGAGCCCGTCAAAATTCTGATTGTCGATGATGATCAGGTCAGCGTGATGGCTATAAAACGCGCCTTGAAGAAACTGAAGATCCTGAATCCTGTTGTCGTCGCCAAGGACGGTCAGGAAGCGCTGAACATTCTGCGCGGTGCCTTTGGGCAAAATCGCTTGCTGCCCCCCTTTTTGGTGACGCTTGATCTGAATATGCCCCGTATGGACGGCTTTGAGTTCCTCGAGCAGGTCCGGAAAGACCCGTCTTTGCAACGCGCCGTGATCTTTGTGCTGTCCACATCGGACACCCCCAGCGATATTGCCAATGCATATGCCAACAACATCGCGGGCTACATCGTCAAAGACGATCTGGGTGACAGCTTTGTCAAAGCGCTGGACATGATCGATTCCTATACAAAAATCGTCGAGCTGCCACGCTGAAACCTGCGCCAGAGCGATCAATGAAGTTCAAAATTTAATATTATATATCTGAGAGTTGGTGAAAAAATGAGAGGTGATCCGGTTTCTTTACTCCTGATTAAAGGAAATGGCGCACTCTTTCTTCCAGTCGATCCGAACACAAGATGATCCGTTGGAGGGCTCTTTATGAGTACACTGTTGAAACCTGACTTTACTGCTGTCGTTGCCCCAATAGAAGTCGGTGGAATTTCGACATTAATACTGGATGACAATCAATTTGACCGCATGAAGATTAGGCGTCTGCTCAGTAACACGGGTATTCCGGTGTATTTTAGCGAAATCGACACGGTGCAATCTCTGTCTGATGTGTTGGACAAGCAGGAATTTGATGTCATTCTGGTTGATTACAACCTGTCTGACAGCACCGGGATCGATGCGCTGGAGGTGGTGCAAAACCATCCTGTAAACGCCCAAGCGGCGACCATCATGATCACTGGATATGATCAGTCCGAAATCGCCGTGAAGGCGTTGAAGATGGGCTGCACAGATTACATCACCAAAGAACAGCTATCAGCGGAGCGGTTGCGCAAGTCCGTCTTGTCGGCAATCGAGGCATCTGAGCTGGCGCGCAGCGCTGACATTCAGCACGACACCTACTCAGAAGAACTGGCGCGCGACCTTATGGCCGAATACTCGACCAGCCTGCAGCCCGAAATCGCGCAGATCATTAACGAACTTCGTTTGTTGAAAGCATCTTTGCCGCAACACGATGAAAATCGGCCGTTGGACATCAACCAAATTGAACAACGCTGCATTCGCCTTTGGTCCGTGCTTGGCAATCCCAGCCTGCCAAAGCGCGAAGAAGGGTCGACGTCTTTACTTCAATAACGCGACACGGGAACGCGGCACAGGCCTTGAACGCGTCGTCATCGTTCGGTCTTGCGTTCTGAGCACACACACTCAGAAGGCAGAGCAGATCAGTGCTTTGAAACACCGCACCCATCGCGCGGTCATCCTGAATGAAGACGCACCCAGGCGAAACACGATCAAAGATTAAGAGCCACTGGCGCAGGTGATAGGGCGAACCTAGAACCTGCATCATTGGCTTTCGTTCTTGATAAATGAGAGGAATGGGGTGTTGTTCTTAAGGCAAAGCCAGACGTCAGGCTGCTCTGCATCTGTGGTTCCAATCACGGTTCTTGTGCCATGGGCTGAGTTGATTAGCGGGAATTCTGTCGAGACGGCAGCGCAACATTGTGTTCAATTGTCTTGGAAAAAAGGCTGGACACTCTGTTTATATGCTTCCGCGTCAGTCTCTTACCCGTTCGACCGTTTAGAAACAGGCGTGCAGGAAGGGGCGCATTCCCTTCTTCTTTAAGGTCTGGGAATATTTCCAGAAGCTCATCGCGACACGCCTCTTCCAAAGAATTTATTGCGACCGGACCAGGGAAAAAACTCTCACACAGAGCCCCATTGGCAGAAACGATCTCATGCTTGTCGAATATGAAATGATAATATGTCACCTCTTTGCAAGTCCGGTCTAATTCGATCCCGGCGGTGCCGATCAAGTGTTTCGCAGCAACCAAGACCTCCTGCTCGCCCACAAAGTCTTCGGTTATAGATGAAGATGCCATAATGCGGTGTTGTTGAGAGACACTCAGATCAGTCTTAGGATGCCCCAGCCCCAGTGCATTCTTCTTGATAAGCACAGGGCGCGTTTTGTTCGTGGCGGGCACAGTGTTGCCGGAAATCCAGCGGATCGGGTGAAATCCATGGTCCAAAATCCAAACCCGTGTCCCTACACTCAGGTCCTCAACCGGGATCTGACCCTGCTCGGTTTTAATCAGTGTGCCTTTTGCAAAACACACAACATCCAGATTGATGACGGTGTTTGCATCATCCGCCTCTTCGCCTTGGCCGGAAAGGCTACCGTTGGAATCTCGATACCCGCCACTTCCAAAATACTGAACCCGAAGGTCATAATACTCCGCCATATTGGAAACGTCGTCAGACGTGTTATTGAATGCGAAAAAACTCTCGATATCCACATCATCAGACGCGGGTAGAGTGACCGTGAAGTTATCCCCATTCGTGATCGAGCCCGACATGCCGGTACGGCTGGCCAATGTTCCCGAAATGAACGAGTTGGCATTCGAGTATGACAAGAAACGAACGGCCTCATAGGTTGTGCCGACGCCGTAAACTTCGACGACAGTGGAATCAAATTCCGCTGACCCATCTGGATTAACCGTGACCGAATTGATCCGGAAATCAACATCATAGCTTCCGGCACCGCCAGTGCCATTGTTACCTGAACCATTGGTGCAGGGGCCAATTGTGGTACCTTGCGCCATACTCGTTCTCCAACATTTTCCTGTCAGAGAATATAGAAAACAGGCGATAAGACTTTTTTACTCAAACCGAATGTCAGAGGGGCAAACCTCAAACCAAAACTCGCACTGAGTGACAGGTTTAAAGGGCTTGACGTATTTTCCTTAGAAAAAGCGATGGTGCGGGTGGAGGGACTTGAACCCCCACGCCTTGCGGCGCCAGAACCTAAATCTGGTGCGTCTACCAATTTCGCCACACCCGCATCGCGAAACGATGTAGCAAAGCCATTTGCAGGATGCGAGGGCAAATCATGTCTTTTTTCTGACCAACGAACGAAAAAAGGCACGACATTTACAGATTCTTGCCATATTCTGTTGAGAATACTGAGGCAGTGTTAAAGCGAGAAACGCCATGAAACCGAAAACGGTCGGGCGTGTCGGTGGAATCAATCCCACAGATACCCCTTATGAAATATCCGGGCTGCAGTCCGACAGCTACATTCTGACGCTTGAGGGCGAAAAGCCAGTGAGCGAGCTTTGCGTTGGCGACCGCGTGATTACCCGCGACAGCGGCGTGGCATGCATCACGTCTGTGCGCAGTCGCAAGATCACAGCCCCCGCCGTGCGCATTTCGGCAGGCTCCTTGGGGCACACGCGCCCCGAACGAGACGTGCTGTTGCCCGCAGGCCAGCCTGTCTTGATCCGGGATTGGCGCGCAAAGGCCGTATTCAGCTCGCTTGGTGCCACTATGGTGGAGGCGTACCGCCTGATTGACGGTGAGTTTGTCACCGATGAAGGTAACAAGGAAATGACCCTATACGTGCTTGATTTTGATCGCCCCCATATCCTGTATGCCGATGGCCTTGAAGTGGCGAGCGATGCTGCGGCTTATCTGCAAGCGCAAGCTGCCCACGCGGCCTGATCACAGTTGATCACAGTCTGAACAATTGAATAGAGCCCCTCGGCAAAACGCCGGGGGGGTTTGCATTTAGATCCCCAGATCGCCCATCACCTTGGGCAAAACCTCTGGCAAATCCTCGGCAATCAAACCGGGGCCAAAACGTCGCGCGCACTCCACATGGAGCCAGGCCGCCGTCTCGGCCGCCTGTATCGGCTCAAACCCGCGCGCCATAAGCCCGGTGATAAACCCCGCCAACACATCCCCCGATCCGGCCGTTGCCAGCCAGGGTGCTGCACGGTCATGTTGCGCCGCATTGAGCGAGCAATATCCACCGGGCTGCGCAATCACTGTATCTGCTCCCTTGAACAGCACCGTGCACCCTGCCCGCTCTGCCGCCTCTCGGGTCGCATCCACCTTGGAAAAGGCCGGGCCTTTGGTCGGCGCGGCATTTAACTTTTCTGCGATATCGGGAAATAGCCGTGCAAACTCTCCACCATGTGGCGTGAGCACGCAGTGATCATGCAACATCGCGAACAATACCTCAGGGGCATCGGCATAAGCCGTGAGCGCATCCGCATCCAAGACAACGCACGGTTTGTGCGGGGCACGCAACGCGTCGGGCACCAGATCGCTCGCCCTGTCCAGCCCCATCCCGGGACCCAGGCACAGCGCAGTGATCCGCGTATCCGTTAACTGCTCTGCCAGTGTCCCTGCGGCGTCAATACGGACCAACATCAAAGCAGTGATCTGACTGGCCACCTCGATCTGCGCTGCCCCCGGCACACCCAGAGTGACCAACCCTGCCCCGATCCGCAGCGCCCCGCGCGCCGCCAAACGTGCGGCACCCGTTTTGCCAAATCCACCCGATACGACCAACGCATGACCATGATCGTATTTATGCGCCCCCATTGCAGGTTTCTTATCCAGATCAAAACCCGGCCAGATTCGGCGCGAGCGCCCAACAGGGGGATCAAAATCCAAAGCGATCACCGTTTCAGGCGATCGCGGCATTTTCAGATGCGCCGGATGGCGGTCCTCGGGGCCCAACCCAATATCGACCACCCGGACATCGCCACAGTTGTGATTCAACACATGACCAATTTTTTTGCGATGAAACGTCACCGTCAAATCCGTGCGCAACAATCGCCGTGACGCATCGTTTTGCCACCAATTGTGCCAGACCTCCGGATCCACGTCCTGATGATCAGGCGCAACCGGGCCTGGCGGCAAAAGGATCTGCCCGCTGTCACAATCCAGCCCCGAAGGGCAATCCACTGCGATCACATGATAGGGCACCAACCAAGGATGCTTTGCACCAACCGCCCGATCACGCACCGCATGATGGGCATTGGCCAGATCCCGTGGAATTGCACGCGAAACGCCTATCCCAAAAAGCGCATCGATCAATACATCAGGGCGCGTGCCCTGCCCCACGGCCTCAGGGGTGAGCGTATGAACCTCGCCCATCGCCGCCCAAAGATCATGTGCACATTTTGCGTCCGACGACAGAGCATCAGCTTTGCCCCAAAAGAAAACGTCGACCGACCAGCCTTTGTCACGCAAACGCCGTGCCACGACAAATCCGTCGCCGCCATTGTTGCCCGGACCACATAGAACCACCGCACTGTGCGGGGTTTCAGCCAGTTTGGGCCACTGCTCAAACATAGCCTCCACAACGCCGCGCCCGGCGCGTTCCATCAGGTGCAGACCTGTCACGTTACCCGACTCGATAGCGGCTTGTTCAACGGCGCGCATTTGGGCAGCGCTTAGCAATTCAGTCATACTATCCTTTGCAGCGATTCAATTTCGCTCATCTCACGGGCATACTGCTTATTTTTTGTGCATATTTGGTTTTGCACAAAGCGCGGTGCGCGCCCTGTGATCTTAACCGATTGAGAACGCCCCTGAGAAGTGATCTTTCGCGTCGAGAGACGACTGCATGAAGGAGCCCAGTCATGAAAAAGATCGAAGCGATCATCAAGCCGTTCAAGCTGGATGAAGTGAAAGAAGCGCTGCAGGATGTTGGCGTTCAGGGGCTCTCGGTGATCGAGGTAAAGGGGTTTGGCCGCCAAAAAGGTCACACAGAACTGTACCGTGGCGCCGAATATGTGGTCGATTTCCTGCCTAAAGTGAAAATCGATGTGGTGCTGGACGATGATCAGGTGGACGCCGCCATCGAGGCCATCACTGACGCTGCCAAAACAGACAAAATCGGCGACGGCAAGATTTTTGTCAGCCCCGTCGAGCAAGCCATTCGCATACGGACCGGTGAATCCGGTTCCGACGCCCTGTAAACCAACCCAAGCTGAAGGAAGATTGATATGAGCGCCAAGGACCTGCTCAAGGCCATTAAGGACGAAGATGTCGAATATGTAGACATTCGTTTCACGGACCCACGTGGCAAGCTGCAACACGTGACCATCGTGGCCGATCTGGTGGATGAAGATTTCATCGAAGAAGGTTTTATGTTTGATGGGTCATCCATTGCTGGGTGGAAATCTATCGAAGCGTCAGACATGAAACTGATGATGGATTGCGACAGCGCCTATATTGATCCGTTCTACGCGGAGAAGACCATGTGCGTGCATTGCTCGGTGGTGGAACCTGATACAGGTGAGCCGTACAACCGTGACCCGCGCGGCACAGCAGAAAAGGCCGAGGCCTATCTGAAAGCCAGCGGCATTGGTGATGTGGCCTACATGGGCCCCGAGGCCGAGTTCTTCTTGTTTGATGATGTTCGTTTCTCGAACACTATCAACAAGGTATCGTACGAAGTTGATGCTATGGATGCATCGTGGAATACCGATTCTGAATACGAAATGGGCAACATGGGCCACCGTCCCGGCATCAAGGGTGGCTACTTTCCGGTCAACCCAACCGACGATGCGCAAGACATCCGTTCGGAAATGCTGAGCACGATGAAGCGACTGGGCATGAAGGTGGACAAGCACCACCACGAAGTGGCGTCCTGTCAGCACGAGCTGGGTCTGATCTTTGACAGCCTGACCAAGCAAGCGGACGAGCTGCAGAAATACAAATACGTGATCCATAATGTAGCGCAGGCGTACGGCAAATCGGCGACGTTTATGCCCAAGCCGATCTACGGCGACAACGGCACTGGCATGCACGTGAACATGTCGATCTGGAAAGATGGCAAGCCTTTGTTTGCAGGCGATAAATATGCTGATCTCAGCCAGGAAGCGATCTATTTCATCGGTGGTATCCTGAAGCACGCCAAGACGCTGAACGCCTTCACCAACCCATCGACCAACAGCTACAAGCGCCTGATCCCCGGGTTTGAAGCCCCCGTTCTGCGCGCCTATTCAGCTCGCAACCGGTCGGGCTGTGTACGTATTCCATGGACCGAAAGCCCCAAAGCCAAGCGCGTTGAGGCCCGTTTCCCGGATCCCGCCGCCAACCCCTATCTGTGCTTTGCGGCCTTGTTGATGGCTGGCCTGGACGGCATCAAAAACAAGATCGATCCCGGCGAAGCAATGGACAAGAACCTCTATGATCTGCCCGCAGAAGAGCTGGAAGGCATTCCAACAGTGTGTGGCAGCTTGCGCGAAGCAATGGAACATCTTGCAGCTGATCATGACTTCTTGCTGGCTGGTGACGTGTTCACCAAAGACCAGATCGACGGCTACATCGAGCTGAAGATGGAAGAGATTGAGATGTACGAGCACACACCACACCCGGTTGAGTTCGGCATGTACTACAGCTGCTAAGCCTTCGGGCGTAACAGCACAGCCCTGCGACAAAGGCGTCCCGCACTGGGGCGCCTTTTTTCATGAAACAGCTCAAAAAGTCAGGAAAACCCCACCGTGACCGAAGCGTCAAAAGGTTAATTGCGCCTTTCGTGTCATGTTCTGCTCGGCTAACATCAGGACAAATATGGTAGGGAGTAATGTCGACATGTCATTTAAGTTCAAAGCAGCAATTGCATCGGTTCTGGCCGTTCTGACCGCCTCGCCTGTGCTGGCCGCGCAATGTGGCAACAACGCGGGTGGATTTGACGCCTGGAAAGGCGCCTTTGCATCCGAGGCCAAGCGTGCAGGCGTGGGCCAACGCGGCTTGCAGGCCCTGGACGGCGCGCGGTATGCCACCAAGACGATCGCCGCGGATCGCAATCAGAAGAGCTTTAAGTACAGCCTTGAGAAGTTCATGAGAGTGCGCGGCGCTGATACGATTGTGGCCCAGGGTCGCAAACGCAAAGCCAAAAGCGCCAATTTCTACGCTTCACTTGAGAAACGCTATGGCGTGCCTGCCGGTGTGATCATTGCCATCCACGGCATGGAAACAGGATTTGGCGGTTTCATGGGCGACAGCTCGGTTGTGTCGGCGATCACCACATTGGCCTATGACTGCCGCCGTTCGGATTTCTTTGTGCCGCATGCGATCGGTGCGTTGAAGCTGGTCGACAATGGCTCGATCACATCCAACACCAAAGGCGCCAAACATGGCGAGCTGGGCCATACCCAGTTCCTGCCCGGCAACGCGATGACCTACGGCGTTGACGGCAATGGAGACGGCAAAGTTGATTTTTACAACCAGACCGACGCGCTGACCTCGACCGCAAATTTCTTGCGCCAAAAGGGATGGAAGCCCGGCAAAGGCTATCAGGAAGGCCAGCCCAATTTCGCCGTGATCAAACAATGGAATGCGGCGGGCGTTTATCAAAAAGCGATTGCCATTATGGCGGCCAAAATCGACGGGTAATCCACCGAAATACAAGCAGAGCAAATGTAGCCCTGAGCCGAGCCTATCCAACGCCCGCGCATCGCCGCGGGCGTTGTTTTGTGTGGTAAGTTGTCAAACGCAGGCAAGAAGCCGCCCATTGCTCCGCCGGTCTTACATCCAACGTAAAGCCGACAAATTTTGAACAGATTTGCAGCCCCTTATTTGGGACACCCCGGCAACAAGAAATGAAGCCCTGACATGATCGCGCAGAATTTTGGCACCATCGCAGCCCTCGAATTTGCACAGACCCCGGATCACGGGTTCGAAGACATCGTGGAAGAGATTGATATCTCGTTTCAGCCGGTGGGCGCCACCCGCCGGTCATTGATCCGTGACAGCCAGGATATCGCCAGTTTTGAGCGTGACAATCTGCGTGTGACTTTGGGCTGGTTGCCCCCCGCCCATGATGAAGGATCGCATTATCTGGTGTTGGCCGTGGGCCCCACCAAAGACAGCGCGCCCATTCACATCACGATGGACACCTGCGCGTTTGTCAAAGACGTATTGGTTGATCATCTGGCCAGCTATCTGAGCTTTGAAACCGTGTTTCATGCCGAAGCCACCCAAACTGTGGGCAGCGATCTGGTAGATACGGTCAGCGATATCCTGCGGTGCGATTACAACGCCCAACCAGCGCGCCGGATGAATGACGCGTGCAATATGTTTGAGCCGTTGCATGACCCGGAAGATGAGACATGCACTGTGTTGGCACGTGCCCCCAAAGACAAGATCAAAGCCCGGCGCCCAGTGGCGCAGGCACCCGAGTGCTCGCTGCCCAAGCGGCTGACCATCTATACGCTGGGGGCCACCATGTTGATCTATACCCCGGCGGTGGGCGCGTCGTTGTTGATCTATTCAACACTGCGGGATTTGATGCCCGAACCTGCCTTGCAACACTGAGGCCTTGACGCCTTTGCGCTGGCTGCCTATCTGCACCTCAGCACTTGGGGTGTCAGGCCCCCGCCGTTCGCAAAGGGTTTCCTCCTTTTTGGTGAAGTTCTGACAGTGATATGCTTTCTCGTTTCTGACCCTGGGTCTGGAAAACGGGCGGCAATGCGAACGTCCGTCTGACCAATCAGACCCCGAAAAGGACCGAAACGATGACTGCACTTAACCTGCCTTCGCGCGATGCGTTGAAGGCCCAAGCCAAACGTTTGCGCAGCGCGCTGTCTGACAGCGGGCCGACGATCAGCCATTCCAAAGCCTTGGAAGCCGTGGCCCAGCAATGGGGTTACCGCGATTGGAACACTCTGTCGGCGGCCTCGGACGATGCCCTTGCCCCCCGTTTGCAGATCGGCCAAAGCGTCAGCGGGATGTATCTGGGTCACGCCTTTACCGGACAAATCAAAGCGATCAGTCGACACGGGGCATCCCATGCCCGGCTGACGTTGGTGTTTGATGATCCTGTGGATGTTGTGGCGTCTGAACATTTCAGCGCGTTGCGTCGTCAGATCAATGCAACGGTCAATGCCCAAGGACGCACGGTCGAGAAAACCTCGGACGGGCAGCCACATCTGGTGTTGCACCTTTGATCAAACCTTCTGGCCCTGGACGGTGCGTCGTCTGGGGCCAGAGGAATGAGCAAGGCGGGCAGTCATCTAACAATCACAGCAAGGTCCGCCCCCCCCCGGCTAAGCGCAAAGCCATGATGCGGTCTGTGATGGCGGCTGAATTCAGGCGGCTTTGATGCTGATAACATGTCAAAAATGACATGTCGTCGAAGACGTGTAAAATATAACATGCCAAATAAGACCTATCATATTTGACATGTCTACAATGCGCGGTATTTGCGCCAGACAGCGATACCCTCAGTCGATCCCTTCAACCGGACGGCGATAGGTGCTGACCATCTGATAGGCCTTCTTCGGCCCGGTCACCTTCCACGTCGCAATCCAATCCGGCCAGCCGCCAAACCGATACGCCACATCATAGGTGTCAGGGTCGCAAAAATGCGTATCCTCGGGCGCATCAGGATCAATCACATGAAACGGGCGGCCGTCCTCGAACATCACCTCGATCTGTCCGGCCGCACCTGCGCGCCACAAATAGCTGCGCTGCGCACTCACAGCCCGGTGGCCCTCGACCTTCAGCAGGCCCTTTTCTTCATAGACAAGCCCTTCTCCATGAGACCGAAACCGGGCCGAGCCGCGAAACTGCGCATCTGGGGCGTCCTCATGCACAATCCGGCGTTCAAGCACCCAAGCACCTTCAAAATCTTCCAGTCTCATACGCATCGTCTTGCCGCTCTTTGTCTGCCCGGTTAAACCCGGGCCAACACTTAGCTGAAACCCAAAGGTTTACCACATGATTCCTCGTTATTCCCGCCCCGATATGGTCGCCATTTGGGAACCCGCCACCAAGTTTCGCATCTGGTACGAGATTGAGGCCCATGCCTGTGACGCAATGGCCGATCTGGGTGTGATCCCCCGTGAAAACGCCGAAGCTGTCTGGAAAGCCAAAGACGTAAAGTTCGACGTGGCACGCATTGACGAGATCGAAGCCGTGACCAAACACGACGTCATCGCCTTTCTGACGCATTTGGCAGAACACATTGGGTCCGAAGATGCGCGTTTCGTACACCAGGGCATGACATCTTCCGATGTGCTCGACACGACGTTCAACCTTCAGCTTGTC
>JBGCEW010000054.1:0-12053 GCA_045106595.1 Roseovarius sp.
GTGGTCTTGGCGTTGCGTCCGGCGGGGCGGTGTTCATGGGGGAAATGGAACCGGAATTCGTTTTGATAGTCCTCGATGGCCTTCAGCGCTGTCATTTCGACGGTGCAGTGGGCTGTGAAACGGCGTGGGTCTAGCCCCCAGGTGTCATAACACGCCTCGCCGTGCACGATCTGTTGCGCGAGCAGCCAGCCGTGACCGCCCCCTTCGCCAAGACCCGCACGCAGACCGATGCTGCAAAACGCGTTGCGCTTGCCGGGGATTGGGCCCACCAAAGGCGCGCCGTCGATGGTATAGGTGATGGGGCCGTTGACCACCCGCTTGATCCCGGCGTCGGCCAGTGCGGGCATGCGGGCAAACGCACCTTCCAGAACATCCATCACCCGGTCCAGATCATCAGGGCACAGATCATTGGAGAAGTCAGGCGAAATGCCGTCCATCCCCCAGGTTTTGCAGTCCTGTTCGTAGAACCCCACCAATAGCCCGTTCTTTTCCTGCCGCGAATAATAATCCGAAATCGGGCACCGCAAGAGCGGCATGCGGTGGCCCGCGTCCTTGATAGCGGGGATGTCGTCGGTGATGAAATACTGGTGTTCCATTGAGGCGACGGGGTGATGCACGCCCATCATCGCGCCCACTTCATTCACCCGGTAGCCGCAGGCGTTAACCACCACCTCGGCGTCAATATCGCCCTTGTCCGTGTGCACAGTCCAGCTGTGATCCTTGTGTTGGGTCAGGGCTGTCACGGCGGTGTTGCGGTACACTTCGGCCCCGGCGCGGCGGGCGTGAAAGGCCAGCGCCTGGCACAGTTGAGCAGGGTCAATATCGCCGTCTTCGCCATCCCACAGCCCGCCCAGCAGGTTATCGGTGGAAATCAGCGGATGGCGGCGGGCACATTCGTCGGCGTCGATGACCTCATACTGGACGCCCATACCGCGGGCCATTGAGGCAAAATGGCGATACCCTTCCATTTGCGCCTCGGTGTTGGCCAGACGAATGCCACCATCGCCGTGGTGATAGCCCACCGGATAGTCCGGGTCGTCGCGCAGTTTTTTGTAGAGCGCGATCGAGTGGGATTTGAGGCCCACCATCGTCTGGTTCATGCCAAAGTTGGTCACCTGGGCGGCGGAATGCCAGGTTGTCCCGCTTGTCAGCTCATCCCGTTCAACCAGAACCACATCGCTCCATCCTTCCTGAGTGAGGTGATACAGCGTGGAGCAGCCAGCAATGCCGCCGCCAATCACAACGCAACGCGTTTGAGTTTTCATCTGAGTGCTCTCCGGGGTTAAACCTGCGCCACATGAGGCAAAAGCCTGGGCTTGGGTCAATGGTGCGTGTATATGTTTCGAATAATTCGAATGTAACCTGCGAAATATTGCTTGCTGCGTGTTTCCGCTTGCGCGCGAGGTGACGGGCGGGGCCTTATCCACATCATGAATGACCAAAATTCTAGCAAACCGCGCCGATCGGGCAAACCGCGCCGATCGGGTCGCAAGGAACGGCTGGCCAAACGGGCAGCGCCACCGCCGGTGAACCCGGCGCCACCCGGACAGGCAGGCGGCCAGTACAAACCCCTGAGCGAGGCGGATTGTCAGGCCATTTATGCCACGGCCCTGCGTCTGCTGGACGAACTGGGCATGGGCGAGGTGCCGCCGCGGCTGGAGGAGATTTTGCGCACAAAGGGCGCGCGTGATCTGGGCAACAGGCGGCTTGGCCTGCCACGTGCACTGGTCG
This sequence comes from Roseovarius sp., assembly GCA_045106595.1. GTDB lineage: Bacteria > Pseudomonadota > Alphaproteobacteria > Rhodobacterales > Rhodobacteraceae > Roseovarius. The sequence continues at coordinate 1,732 of JBGCEW010000054.1, forward strand.
AGGATGCCATTGCGATGGCGCCGAAAAAGTTCACGTTTCATGGCCGTGATCCGGACCGCTCCATCGAAGTGGGTGGCGACGCTGTACATTTTGGCACCGGCGGCGCGGCAGTTCAGGTGCTGGATTTGGATACCGGGCTGTACCGGGTGTCGACGCTGACTGACCTGCATGATTTCACCCGACTTCAGGACACGTTGACCAATGTCAGCTGGTTCACCCGCTGCTGTATCGCAACGGATGTGGCGGACCCTTATGATCTGGACGTGAACACGGCTTATGCGCTGATGCGTAACACCACCAAACCGGTGGCGACGGCCTTTACGCTGGCCGAACATGTGGACCCGATTGTACAGATGTTTGATATCGCAGCAGGAGGGCCGGGGATGTTTGCCCAGCGTCCGTTTGTGAAGGCGCATATCAGCCCGGTGATCAGCCCCCTCAGGTTTGGCGAAGATGCGGTGGATGTGACGTTTGAGTGCCTGAAGCACAACATCCCTGTGTCGTGCATCACGGCCGCTCAGGCCGGGGCCACGGCCCCTGCAACGATGGCGGGGTTTCTGGCGTCATCGCTGGCCGAAACACTGGCCAGCCTGGTGATGGTCAACGCGATCAAGCCGGGCCATCCGATGGTGTTTTCCAACTGGCCGCTGGTGATTGATCTGCGCACCGGGGCCTTTGCGGGCGGCGGGGCTGAAACCGTGTTGCTGAATGCGGCCTCGGCGCAGATGTCGAACTGGTTGGGATTGCCGTCGGGCGTGGCGGCCTCAATGGCGGACGCCAAGGCGATTGATGCGCAATACGGGGTTGAGAAGGGCATGACATCGCTTGCGGCGGGGCTGGCCGGGGGCAACCTGATCTATGAAAGCTCGGGCATGACCGCGTCGCTGCTGGGTGCCAGTTTTGAGGCGTTTATTCTGGATGATGAAATGCACGCCATGACCTACCGCACGCTGCGCGGGGTCGAGGTGACCGAGGAAAATCTGGGCTTTGATGCCATTTGCGAGGCGGTGCTGGGCGATGGGCATTTTCTGGGCGGGCAGCATACGTTTTCGGCAATGGAGCGGGATTACGTATACCCGGATCTGGCCGACCGGGAAAACCCCAAGACCTGGGAAGATGCGGGCGCCTCAGACGCCTGGAGCCGGGCCAATGCCAAGGCGCGTGCCGTTCTGGCAGAACACCATCCCAAGTACCTGAGTGACGCAGAAGACGCTGCCATCCGCGCGCAGTTCAAGATTGTTTAGGGCACACCCGGCATCAGTCGTCAGCCAGACAAAACCCGTCCTTCAACCAAGGCATTCGCGCCACCGTGGGATCAATCGCCCGGCTTTGGATCAGCTGCCGCAAGGTGCTGATCACCGGACCTGCCACCGCGGACGAGGGGCGCTCGGGTGTGAACACGGACAATGACCGCGCAAAACCTTTGCCGGGAAAGGGTAGCAGCCGGATCTGGCGCTGAAACCGCGCTGACCGGATGGTATTGGTGGGGGTGGTGATGGCCCAGCCTGACCCGCCTGCGACCATCGACATGATCGTCTCGTTGCTTTCAAATTCATAGGCGTTGGGCAACACGCGCTTGAGCCGGCTCAGCTGGGCTTCGATCTGGCGGCCCATGATGTGTTCGCGACTATAGCGTAACAAGGGCAGGGGGCTGTCGCCTGCCAGACACGCCTCGGCGGTGATTTTGGGCGAGATTGGCAAGGCCAGCACAAACGGATCGCGCAACAGGGGCGTCTCGATCACGTCGGGCACATCAAACTGCGGTTTGGCCGCGATGCCGATATCGGCATCCCCTTCGCGCACCAGCTCCAGAATGTCGTGGCTGGGCCGGGTCAGATGCCGAAAAGTGCAATCGGGCATCGATGCTGCCAACCGCAAGGCCAGTTCAGGGGCAATTTCGCTGTCAAAGTCTTCGATCATGGCCAATGACAGGCTGCGGACGCCCAAAATATCGCCGGCGCGCGCCTGGGTCTCGGCCCGGTGCAGCGCGGCCAGTCCCAGATCAACCTCGCGCAGGAACGCAGCACCGCGCGGGGTCAGGCGCATGGGACGCTTGGAATGATCAAAGAGCGCGCAATCCAGTTCCGCTTCTAACGCCTTGAGGTGATGCGACACGGTGCTCAGCGACAATCCGGTGGCCTGTGCCGCCTTTTGCACCGATCCGCTGCGTGCAATCTGCTGGAACACATCGAGCCATTTCAGGCTGAGCTTGGACGACTTCATCGGGGAACCTCTTTGGCGTGACGCCGTTCGTTTCAATAAACCGAATAGAGGTTACGATAGTTTCGCACAAGCAGCGCGTCGTTCACGCCGCGGCTTTGATCTGATCGACTGCGGCGCAGGTCTGATGCCACAGGCCGGGCAGCGCGGCCAGTGCCATGTCTGCACGCGCAGTGTCACCCGACAGCAAGCTTTGCTCGGCCCTGACCAGTTCAGCATGCAAGGCCCGCGCGCCCAATGTGGCGCACAGACCTGCAAAGTCATGCAACCGGGCGGGCAGGGCGTCGGTGTTCAGCTTTGACAGATCATCCACCAAGGCTTGTCCTTGCTGACGCACCCCAGCGACCAACTGAGTAAATGTTTCGGGATCAAGCCCTGTGGTCAGCTGATCCAGAACAGCAGGATCAAGAACGTTGTTTGATGGCATGGCGCGCGCCGGGTGCGCGGTGGCACCGGGGCTCAGCGCTTGCCACAGGTCCTCGCGGCGCAGGGGTTTGACCAGCACGGCGTTCACACCGGCAGCCAGAACATCAGATTGCGTATCAGACGATACATGCGCACTTAGCGCCACAATGCGGGCCTCACATGAGGCGCCCTGGCTGGACCGAATGGCACGTGTGGCATCGGCGCCGCCCATAACCGGCATGTTGATATCCATGATCACCGTGTCAAACCGGCGGGTGTTACAGGCCTGAACCGCCTCGGCCCCATTGCTGGCAGACCATACCCGGTGGCCTTCCCTTTCCAGCATTTCACTAAGAACCGCACGGTTGATATCGTTGTCGTCCACCACCAGAATATCCTGCGGTCCTATCTGGCCCTGCACGGCTGCGGTTTCCGGCAGCGGATGCACAACACTGGCCACGGGCAAGGGCAGGCGGACCCAGAACAGGCTGCCTTCACCCGGCTCGCTTTCAACACCGATTTCGCCATTCATCAGGACCACCAGATTGCGTGCAATCCCCAGGCCCAGCCCTGTGCCTTCGATGGGTTGCTCGTGGGTCTCTTTCAGGCGCACAAAATCCTCAAAGATACGCGCCTGGTCCTGCTCGGCAATGCCAATACCGGTGTCAATCACCTGAAATTCAATCGTATTTGCCAGACCCGCCTCATCCGCAGCAAGGCGGCAGGCATCCAGTGTGACCTGCCCGTTGTGAGTGAATTTGATGGCATTCGACACAAGGTTCAGCAACACCTGATGCACCCGCTTCGGATCGCCGCGCACCCATCCCAACGGCGCGTCATTCGGGGTCAGCGCCAATGTGCTGCCCACCTGTCGCGCCATGGGGCGGCAAACGGCAATCAGCGTGTCCAGCAGCGCGTCCAGATCAAACACATCCGATGCCACCTGCTGTTGGCCTTTGTCGGTCTGGGCCATGTCCAGCACATCATTGATCTGGTCCAGCAGAATCTGTCCCGAGCTTTGCATCACATGGGCATAGCCGCGCTGTTTTTCCGAAAGTTCGGTGTCCTCAAGCAAGTCAAGCACCCCAAGAATACCCGTCAACGGCGTGCGCATTTCATGGCTGATCCCGCTGAGAAAACGTGCTTTGGCCTGTTCCCCAGACAAGGCCCGGTCGCGTGCGGCCAGCAATGCGGCCTGATCGGCCAAACGCCGGGATATGTTGCGCAAAAAGCAGATCACCACCTGATCGCCGCCGCGCATGGCTGTATCGGCCGACAGCTCAACAGGAAAGGTCGTGCTGTCTTTGGTTTGGGCCATCAGATTTGCACACAGATTGGGCCCCTCGGCGCAGGAGGCAATCAGGGCCGCACCGCTTACATCACTTAACCCTCCGTCCGGATCTTTGCGTTTCAGCAACTCCGACACCATGGCATGCTCCGGTGGGGCCGCGCCGTCAAAGAACATGTCATTGGCGGCACGATTGGTATCGATGATGCACCCATCAGGGCACACCACCAGCACCGCATCCTGCGAGGTATCAAGGATCGTGGCAAGCCGGTTCAACGTCTGGCGGTTGTCCAGCGCGCGATGCCGGTAGAGCCGGTAAAGTTGCCACAACAATACCCCCAGTGACGCCATCGCCACCAACAACAACAAGCTGAGCACTGTCACCTGTAACAGCTTCGAGGTCAGCGCGTTGCGCTCGGCTTCGTTGATCTGGGCATTCAGACTGATGCCCGAGGCCATCAGGCGCCGGATTGGATCGGCTGTGTTCTGGGTCATCGTGATCAGCGCATCACGGTTGTTCAGTATGACACCGTCCGAGCCGTCCATGATCTGTTCCATCTCCAGGATCTGCACTTGGAGCTGGGCCAGGGATTGACTGGCCTTTGAATCGTTCTGGATGGGGTCATAGACACGGCCCACAGCCACGGTGCCCGCCCGGCTGTAAAACGCATCAAAGCGCTGGTTCACCTGGCGCAGACTTTCGGGATCTTGTGCGGTCAACCGCTCAAGCGCGGTCAGTAATTTCAGCTGGTCCACCTCAAGTTGTGACAGCGCCCACGGCACATTGTCCTGCGACGCCGAGGCATAATCATCAAGCTTCATGAAGACCTGCGTGCCAATGAAACTGATCGCCAGCAGGCAAATGATCACCAGGCCGGTAAACACGCTCAGCTGCGCCCTGCGACGCACCAGACGACGGGTGATCTTGGCAAACCTCATAGCGGTACAGAACGTCCCTCTCAGGATGGCAACGCGGCAAAACAGACAAGCCGAATGTTTAGCCCGAAACCCCACTTGGGTCCAGTCAGGGCGCGTCCGAGCGCAATTCACAGTCAATTCAGTGGCGCTTGTGGCCGTGCCGGTTTATACTTGTCAGATGGATGCCCGCCACCTGGCATCCATCTAAACACCTTTTTGATCGGGACACAGCGCCCCATGCACAAGTTATTGCTGGCAGATGATCACGACCTGGTTCGCGAGACCTTGGCAACCTACCTGCATCAGCAGGGCGCGTTTGATGTGACATCCGCCAGCGGGTTTGAAGAAGCCTGTACTTTGTATCAATCCCAAGGGCCGTTTGATCTGGTTTTGCTGGATTACTCCATGCCCGGAATGGACGCATTGAAAGGCCTGGCGCGGATGCGTGAGCTGGCAGATTGTCCGGTGGCCATGTTGTCGGGCACAGCCCCGCCTGACGTGGCCCGCCGCGCGCTGAAAGAGGGCGCTGCAGGGTTTCTGCCCAAGACTCTGACCCCGATAGATATGGTCGCGGCCGTGCGCGATATGCTGGCAGGCGAAGTGTATTTGCCGCTGGAGTTTCTGACCAAAGGCGCCACACCGCCGCAGCAGGTTAATTTGACACCGCGTGAAACGGATGTATTGCGCGGCATCTCCGAAGGCAAATCCAACAAGGAAATCGCCCGTGACCTGGACATTCAGGAAGTCACGGTCAAGCTGCATCTTAAAACCCTGTCGCGCAAATTGGGCGCACGCAACCGCACCCATGCGGCGATGCTGGCCCGTGATCAGGGGCTGTGCTAGGCGCATCTGGGGTCAAAGCCGCACAGATCAACGCACGCCGTCAAATGCGGGTTTGACAATCCCGGCTTAGTTGCACAAACACCAACAAGCATGAGCGAAAAGCGCACATATGCCATTGAGGATTTCTTTGGTGCCCTTCTGCTGATTGGCGGGCTGTCCCTGCTTGGCCTGTTTAGTTTTCAATCCGACGAACCGCTGGTCGAGGCAGGATTGCGTGCGCAATCGTCCAGCATCGTTCAAAGCAGCGTGCACGGTCTGAAGGTTGACGTCGAGGGCCGCCATCTGCGTCTGAGCGGTCTGGCTGATACCGAGACCGAAAAAACCCGCATCCTTGATGCGCTGCGCGCCCTTGAGGGACGGGGTCGGATTGAAACCGAGGTCACCGTTCTGGAACCGGCCACGCCGTTTGTGCTGACCGCCGAGCGCAGCGCTGATGCGGTGATCCGGTTTGGCGGTGCTGTTGCGTCCGAGGCCATCCGCGAGACATGGCGCGATGAGTTTGGCGATGCGGTAGACACATTGACCCTTGCGTCGGGCATGCCCGATGACAGCTGGCCCGACGTGGCGCTGGCCGGGATGCGGGCCTTGGGGCAAATGCACACCGGCACTTTGACACTAAGCGACAGCCAGATCAGTCTTGCCGGGACCGCTCTGACACCTGAACAAATGGACCGCGCCGTATTGTTGTTGGAAAACACGCCCGAGCCCTTTGTGTTCACCGCCAATATCGACGCCCTGGATGATGGCACGCCGCTTAGGTTTTCCATCGGGCGGCGTGATGGGGCCTTGCTTGGCGCGATCGGCAAGCTGCCCAACGGGTTGGAATTGCCCCTGCCAGACGGAGAGATCACACGCTCGGTTCTGGACGCGCCCTTACCGGACTGGGGGGCGGCCATATCGCTGGGGCTGGACGCGCTGAACCAGCTTTATAGCGGGCATTTGTCGGTGATCGGCACCAGCCTGACCTTGTCAGGCGAGGCTCGCTCGCAACAGGCACAAGACAAGGTTCAGGCGCTTTTGCAAACGCTGCCTGCGGGTATCTCGGTTTCAGACAACATCACGCTGACGGATGATGGCGCGCCTTTTGCGCTGATCCTGGATAAAACCATCACGGGTATTGCGGCATCGGGCAAGGTCCCGCTCAGCTTGTCGCCGCGTGTGCTGGCCGCCCTCAGCCAGACCCGAATTGAGGCCGATGCGCTGCTGATTGCCACGATTTCACCCGGACAGGATTGGTGGCAGGCCGCCAGCATCGGCGCTGAGGCGCTGCGCTATACCGAACGCGGCAGGGTGACGATGCGCGATCAGACACTGACGCTGGATGTGACGGTGCAGGACCCCGTGCAAGAAACGGCCTTGCGCGATGCTCTGGGGGCTGTGCCCGACTCTGTGACCGTGGCGCTGAACCTGACGCTGATCGATGATGGCACCCCGCTGCGGATGACACTGGCCTATGACGGAGCAAGTGCTGTGGTGCGCGGCAAGCTGCCCGACACCCTGCGCGAAGACCAGTTGGCGCAGGCCCTGGGCGCCCCGGTTCTGGCCACGAACCTGCAACGCACGCCCAAACCCGGCCCCGATGGGTGGGCGGAGACGGCACAAGCATTGTCCGCCGTCTTGGGTGTGTTTGAGGAGGCGACCCTGAAGCTAAACGACACGCAGATCACCCTGACCGGCACGTTGCGCACCCCCGCGCTTGAGCCGGATGTGATGGCAATGCTGGAGGATTTGCCCGCCGCATATAGCGCCACCACCCAGTTCAGCTTTCGTGACGATGGGCGGCCTTTCGCGTTTCGGTTGGTTTATGACGGCCAAAACGGCGTGCTTAGTGGCAAGGTGCCGATGGATCTGGGACCCAGTTCGCAACAGGCGATCTTAGGCTTTGCGGTGCAGGGGGAGGCGTTGGATTTTGCTGAAATCCCCGCCGACGCGCAATGGTGGGCCGCCGCGCGCAGCGCCCTGAAGGCGCTTAGCCAGCTTGAAAACGGCACGCTGCAAATGGACGCCTACCAGATTACGCTGACGGGACAGGCTGCGGATGACGCAGCGGTTCAATCGGCGACAGCCCGGCTGGAAGGACTGCCCGAGGCATTCAGGATCACCGTTCAGATTAATTTGAAATAACGTATTTAGAACAAAGGTTTGAAATTCAAAGCTCATGCAAAAAACTCCCGCAGTTTTTCATGCGAGAGTCTATTGTTAACACTTTGCCAGGTCTCGGATCAACGGCGGCGACGCCGTCCTCCCGAGCGGCCACCACGGCCGCCTTCTTCGCCATCAGCCAAAGGCGGTTTGTTGGTGCGGATCCACTGTGCCCCGTGGGGATCATTGTTGGTCAGGAAGTTGGCGGCGCGAATGGCCTCCATTTCCTTGCCCGAGCGTGGCTTGGTCGAACCCAGACCAAAGAGCTGGCAGAAGGTTTCGTCATCCATGCCTTCGGGGATCACGATGCCTGCCGCCTCAGCGGCCGCGCGTTTGGCCACTTTGTCGGCCTCTTTCACGGGCAGGGCCACCGGGTTCATAATGGCCGAGGTCATGCCGGCCCCCATCGCCATGGGCAAAAACGCGTTGTTGATGCCGTGACGGTTGGGCAACCCGAACGATATGTTGGACGCACCACAGGTGGTGTTCACGCCCAGCTCTTCGCGCAGTTTACGCACCAGGGTAAAAACCTGCAGGCCCGCCGTGCCCATCGCGCCGATTGGCATGACCAGCGGGTCAACGACGATGTCATGGGCCGGAATGCCAAAGTCAGCGGCACGTTCGACGATTTTCTTGGCAACGGCAAAGCGCACCTCGGGGTCTTCAGAGATACCCGTGTCATCGTTCGAGATGGCCACAACAGGCACGTTGTATTTCTTGACCAGCGGCAGCACGAATTCCAGACGGTCTTCTTCACCGGTGACCGAGTTCAGCAAGGGGCGGCCTTCGCAGGCTTGCAATCCTGCTTCCAAAGCGGCAGGCACCGAGCTGTCGATGCACAAAGGCACGTCGACCAACGCCTGCACCATGTTGATCATCTTGGTCATCAGCGGCGGTTCGGTTTCATTGGGGTTGGGGTTGGAGTTGTACACCACGCCCGCATTCACATCCAACACAGTGGCCCCGGCGGCAACCTGCGCCACGGCATCGGCCTCAACAGTCGAAAAATCGCCCGCTTCCAGCTCGGCCGCCAGTTTCTTGCGGCCTGTGGGATTGATGCGTTCCCCGATCACACAGAACGGTTGATCAAAGCCGATGATCGCGGTCTTGGTTTTGCTTTCGACAACAGTGCGCGTCATATCGGCTTATCCTTGTTGGTTGGCGGGCACACCTGAGGTGCCGCCGTTATCAATCGCCCAGTTGGCGTTTGTTTTGATCCCACCCAGCGGGAAGAAATGCACGTGGGTGATATTGAAATCAGGGTTGGCGGCTTTGTGGTCGGCCAGCGTGCGCAAAACGTCTGTTGGCTCGTATGGCAACAGCAGCTTGGTCACGTCCATCGCACGCTTTTGCAGCACCTTCAGCGAAGGGCCGACACCACAGGCAATGGCAAACTTGATCAGCGTCTGCAGCTTGGCAGGACCCGCAATGCCGATGTGGATGGGCAGGCTGATACCTGCCGCCTTCAGATCGTCGGCCCATCTGATGATGGGACCTGCGTCAAAGGCAAACTGTGTGGCCAGCGCCATTTCGGCATCGGATGTTTCCGAGAACGCCTGCTTCCAGCGCAGTGCCTCGGTGACGTTGGTCATGGACCCATCGGGGTCAATGTCCTTGTTGCCTTCGGGGTGGCCTGCGACATGCAACCGCTTGAAGCCTGCTTTGCCAAACTCACCGCTTTCCAGCAGTTGCATCGAGCTGTCGTAAGCGCCATGCGGCTTGGCCACACCACCGGCCAGCAAAAGGGCCTGATCCACATTCGCTTCGCCCTGATAACGCGCAATCCAATCGGCCAGCGTGGCCTGATCTTTGATAATGCGCGCAGGAAAGTGCGGCATGACAGGATACCCGGCCTCATTCAGGCGTTTTGCCGTGGCAACCATGTCTTCGATGGGCGTGCCTTCGATATGGGCGACGTAGACGCGCGTGCCCTTGGGCAGCAGATCACGGAAATCCTCGACCTTCTCGGCGGTGCGGGGCATTACCTCAATCGAGTAGTCTTGCAACAGAGCCTCGACATTGCCGTTCAACGGTGTGTCGTTGGATGACGTTTTCTTGCGGAAATTCAACAAAGCCATAGCGGCCTCCCAAAAAGAGCGATTGCCCATCATGAACCTCAGGTGGCCCAACCATCATTGGCGATCAGTTGCTTGATGCGCTCCTGATCATATTCTGTCTCCAGGCGCTCAGCCTCGGATTTGGCCACGGCGTCCGCGTCACCCTCAACAGGGTAGGGGGCAGCCTTGCGCCATTCAGCCAGATACTCATCGGTTTCTGCCGCACCGGTTTTCATCGCAGCACGATCAATCGCCTGTTCAAACCGTTCGGGCAATTGCACCTTCGAGCCCCGACGCCCCTTACCGACAATCACCTGCGCAGGAATATCGCGCCAATAGACCACTGTGACATCAACCATTGCTGATTCCTCTTGCTGAGTTGCCTCTACCTAATAGAGCGCGGGCGAAATACGATGTCGGTTTTCGACTTCATGAACGCTTGCAGCGAC
>JBGCEW010000006.1:0-83182 GCA_045106595.1 Roseovarius sp.
CCGTTGGGGGCAGGGGTGAACACCTCGCCATCCTTGACGGCAAAGACATTGGCGGTGGCGGCTTCGGCCACATTGCCCAAGGCATCAGCCACCAAAGCGTTGGTAAAACCGCGGGCCTTGGCTTCGGCCAGCATACGGGCGTTGTTGGGGTAGAGACACGCTGCCTTGGCGTTGACCACCGCATCTTCCATCACCGGACGGCGAAACCGTGTGCGGCTGAGCGTGGCACTGGCAGTGGGTGCGGCCATTGGGATTTCTTCCAGCGAAATGGCAAACCCTGTCTCGCCGTCTGGCTTGGGGACAATGGCAGACATGCCACCCTCGATCGCCCAGTACATGGGGCGGATATATACGGCGGCCTCCGGTGCATAGGCCTTCAACCCTTCATGGATCATCGCGACCATATCGTCGGCTGTCACGGTGGGCGTCACCATCAGCGCCCGTGCCGAGGCATTGACCCGCGCGCAATGCTTGTCCAGATCGGGCGTCAGCCCCCCAACAAACCGCGCGCCGTCAAACACGTTGCTGCCCAGCCACATCCCGTGATCCGCCGCGCGCATGACAGGCACATCACCCTCATGCCAGGTGCCGTTGAAATACGTGCGAATGTTGGTGCCTGTGGCCATGACGGTGTTCCCTTTTATCAGGCCCGCAGATTAGGCCGCACGGTCGGGGGCGTCCAGTGGGCTTAGTCCGGTAAACGGTGCAATTCATGACACGAGCAATGCACGCCGCCGCCGCCCAGCGCGAACATATCGTAATCCACTGCGGTGACTTCAAACCCGCGCTCGCGCAGGTGCCGGTTTACATTCACATTATGGCTCATCGACAGGACACGTTTGTTGCCCAGCGACACGATGTTGCCGCCCAGCTGTACGCAATCAGCATAGTCCACCTTGATGGTTTCAATCCCGTGGGTGTTTTTCAGATAGTCCAGCGCGTAGGGCTGCAACGCATCCTCGCACACCAGCGCCAGATCTTTTTCCAGCATCACAACAACCGCATCCATATGCACGAACTGCGGCGGGATCGGTGTGACCAGCACCTCCCAATCCTGCGCGCGCAGCCAGCCTTCAACCTGTTCCGCCCCTTCTTTGGTCGAGCGATCGCCAGACCATCCCAGTAAGGCAACACCCGGTTTCAGAATGGTGAAATCGCCCCCTTCAAAATGCCCTGCTGTGACCCAGTTCCAAATGGGAATGCCCGCTTGCGTGTAAAACTGGCTGGCCACGGCATAATCGCGGCGGCGTGGCGGGGTCTGGATCGAGGTGATCACAGCGCCCCACGGCGTCATAAAGCTGCTGTCGCGGGTGAAAACGGAAGATGGCAGGCCTTCGTCGGCGTCTACGAAATGTACGTTTACACCGTTCTCGCGGTACACCTCGACCATCGCGGCATGTTGGGCCTGCGCGCGTTGCGCATCAAACCGGTGGCCCATCTGTTCCATATTGGCCAGCGTCACGGCTGAAATGGAGTTCAGCGGAACCCAGCGGAAATGATCAGGCCTGCCCAGCAGAACATCAGTTAAAACGCCGGTTTGGGCGGTGACCCCCCACCGAATTGCGGCTGTTTCGTCTTTTGGCATAGCTGTCCCCTTTGGATGGGTGCCAGCCCAGCAGAGACCCGCACAAAAGTCAATCGTGCGGCTTTCCTTGTACCAGGCAACGAGGCAAGGTGGTTCGTACCATATTGGAGCGTGATTTTATGAGGTTCATGTTTTGGGTTTTGTGTGCGGTTCTGGGCCTTTTGGTCGGCCCAGGGGTACATGCGCAGACGTGTGACTCCGAAGAGACCTGTATGGAGCTCTATGCCCAAACTATCGTTGCGCGCTCCACCCCTGCGGATTTTGAGGCAGCCGGCAACGCTTTGCGTGAGGCCTGCACCGCAAGCCAGACGGGACGCAGCTGCCGCATTCTTGCGGTGATGATCCGGCGCGGTGTTGTTCCCGGCAAGCCCGAGGCGGTACCCCCACTGATTGATCGCGCCTGCAGGCTGGGCGATGACCGGGCGTGCAACTGGATGGCCGAGCGGCTTTTGACACCCGAGTATTGGCGCACCGAGCGTGCCGCAGATTACCGGTTGAAGCGCGCCTATATCGAGGCGGAATGCACCACAGGCAATGATTTCGCCTGCCGCAAACTGGTACGCTATGTTTCGAACGAAGCAGCACAGCGCTATGACAGCCGATGCCAAGCAGGTGATGTCACCTTTTGCGCGGTACGCGCGGGGGCGTACATCTATCCCGACTACGATCAGGTCCCCAAAGCTGAGGCTGCGTTTCGCGAAACCTGCGAAGCAGGCAACGGTATGGGCTGTATCTTCCTGGCCGATGTGATTTCCAGCGGCAATGGCAGTGATTTCAACGAGACCCAAGGCCCGCACATGGAACGTGCGTGTGAATTGGGTGTTGTTCATGGATGCAATGTGGCGCGTGATGTTATGCTGGCAAAGACCCCTGAGGCCAGCACGGCCAAACGTATGCGCTATCTGCGCCCGGCCTGCGACGGAGGCTGGATCCCGGCCTGCCTGCGCATTGCGACCCTTGAGCGTTGGAACAGCGACACCACCAAAATTCAATACGCCATGGCCCTGCGCACAGATTGTCTGGAGGGCAGCTGGCGGTCCTGCGAGGCGGCGGCCTATGCGTTTGAAGCAGTCAGGTACAAGCTAAAGCTGGCCCGTGACTATGACGATCCTGACCAACTGATCCAGAACCACTTTGACCTGGCCGAAGCGTTGAAAGGCCAGTGAGGCAGAATCACTTGTGTATCCGCAGTCTGAATATTTGTGATCACAGCAAAAATTACGTGATCACAAAGCGATAAATCGCGACAATTTGCCTGAGGATATGGGGAATTAGCGCTTTGAACTCGTGACAGTGCCGCTAAAACGGGTCAGTAATGGTTCACATCGTACAGTGTTGCTTGTGGGCTATTCGCGCCCCGACACGTGGAAGAGGGAAATTACATGGCTGACGTCAACCGGGGCAATCGCCCGTTGTCACCGCATCTGCAAATTTATCGCCCCCAGCTGACGTCGATCACCTCGATCCTGACGCGCATCACGGGCAACGCTTTGTTGCTTGGTGCTTTGCTGGTGGTGTGGTGGCTGCTGGCTGCGGCCACCGGATCATCCTACTTTGACAAGGTCGATGGCATCCTGACCAGCTTTATTGGCGATCTGATCATGCTGGGTTCGCTTTGGGCGCTTTGGTATCACCTGCTGGCAGGTGTGCGTCACCTGATCTGGGACAACGCCATGATGCTTGAGGTTGAGACAGCAGAAAAGCTGGGCTGGGCCATTATCGGCGGATCGGTCGTGCTGACCATCCTGACCGTTGTCATTATCTGAGGGGCCTGAGACATGCGATATCTGACTGACCGCAAACGCGCCGAAGGCATGGGGGCATCCGGCTCGGGCGTGCATCACTTCTGGGCGATGAAGCTAAGCTCAGCCGCGTTGCTGATCCTCACGCCCCTGTTCATTTTCACCTTTGGGCCCATGCTGGGCGCGCCGCATGCCGAAGTCGTGTCGTATTTCGCGCGGCCTTTCCCGGCGATTGTGGCTGCATTGATGATCATTGTGACGTTCAAACATTTCCGCGACGGTGTTCAGGTACTGATTGAGGACTATGTTCACGGCACAGCACAGAAAGTGTGGATTATTGCCCTGACCTGCCTCAGTTACGGCGCTATGGCCACGGGGCTGTTTGCGATCGCCAAGCTGGCACTTTAAAAGACCGGAGAGAATTTTATGGCTGCTTACGAATATGAAACCCACGACTATGATGTTGTTGTCGTTGGGGCAGGCGGTGCCGGTCTGCGCGCTACATTGGGCATGGCCGAGCAAGGGTTGCGCACAGCCTGCGTGACCAAGGTCTTCCCGACACGGTCGCACACGGTGGCGGCGCAGGGTGGCATTGCGGCCAGCCTGGGCAATATGGGTCCCGACAGCTGGCAGTGGCATATGTATGACACCGTCAAAGGCTCGGATTGGTTGGGTGACACCGACGCGATGGAATATCTGGCGCGTGAGGCCCCTAAAGCGGTTTACGAGCTGGAGCATTACGGCGTGCCGTTTTCGCGCACCGAAGAAGGCAAGATCTACCAGCGGCCCTTCGGAGGCCACACGACCGAATTTGGCGAAGGCCCCGCCGTACAACGCACCTGTGCTGCGGCTGACCGGACCGGCCACGCCATTTTGCACACGCTTTATGGTCAAAGCCTGAAGAACAACGCCGAATTCTACATCGAGTATTTTGCGATTGATCTGATCATGTCCGATGATGGCGCCTGTACCGGTGTTGTCTGCTGGAAGCTGGACGATGGCACGATGCATGTGTTCAACGCCAAGACCGTTGTGCTGGCCACGGGTGGCTATGGGCGTGCGTATTTCAGCGCCACAAGCGCGCACACCTGCACCGGCGATGGCGGAGGTATGGTGGCCCGCGCTGGCCTGCCGTTGCAAGATATGGAATTCGTGCAGTTCCACCCCACAGGCATCTACGGATCAGGCTGTCTGATTACCGAAGGGGCCCGTGGCGAAGGCGGCTATCTGACCAACAGTGAGGGCGAGCGGTTTATGGAGCGCTATGCGCCCAACTACAAAGACCTGGCACCCCGCGATTATGTCAGCCGGTCGATGACCATGGAAATCCGCGAAGGGCGCGGCGTGGGTGCAGTCGGGGATCACATCCACCTGAACCTGAGCCACCTGCCACCAGAGGCGTTGAACCTGCGCCTGCCGGGCATCTCGGAAAGTGCCAAGATCTTTGCTGGTGTTGATGTGACCAAAGAACCGATCCCGGTTCTGCCGACGGTGCACTATAACATGGGCGGCATCCCAACCAATTACTGGGGTGAGGTGATTAACCCCACTGCCAAAGACCCCAATGCGTTAGTCCCTGGCCTGATGGCCGTGGGTGAAGCGGGCTGTGCCTCGGTGCACGGCGCGAACCGTTTGGGCTCAAACTCGTTGATTGATCTGGTGGTCTTTGGCCGCGCCGCTGCCATTCGTGCAGGGCAGGTTGTGGATGCAGGCAGCGCGGTGCCGTCGACCAATGCCGCATCCGTTGAAAAGGCGTTTGAACGTTTCGATGGTCTGCGTCACGCCGATGGGGCCACACCAACAGCCGATCTGCGGCTGGAAATGCAGCGCACAATGCAAGAAGACGCAGCGGTGTTCCGGACGTCCAAAACGATGGCCGAAGGTGTCAAGAAGATGGACGACATAGCAGGCAAGCTGACTGATGTAAAAGTGACGGATCGTAGCCTGGTGTGGAATTCTGACTTGATGGAAACGCTGGAATTGACCAACCTGATGCCCAATGCCTTGGCCACAATTGCCGGGGCAGAGGCACGCAAGGAAAGCCGCGGCGCGCATGCGCATGAGGATTTCACCACGCGTGATGATGAAAACTGGCGTGTGCACACTGTGGCCCGTGTCGATGGGAAGGCGGTCGATCTAAGCTATCGCCCGATCATCGAGACACCTTTGACCACGGAAAAAGAAGGCGGGATAAGCCTGAAGAAAATTGCGCCGAAGGAACGGACATTCTGACCGGGGGGACAGAAACATGATGACAACCAAAACCGTGACTGCATTGGCGATGATATCGCTTTTGGCATTGCCGGGGTGTTTTGTACGCCATGCAGCCAAACCTGACACGATCGTAGCTCAATGCCAGGCCGAAGTTGCTCCGGCGGGCACCTATCAATATGAAGAAGGCCCAGGCCTGCCCGTCATGGTCGCGGTTCAAGATGGCACCGAGGCCGGTGCTGCCGCATTCAACACCTGCATTCGCCAAAAGGGGATTGCGCTGGGGTTGTTGGCCAATCCCGCAACCTCGAAAGGGGGCTATTGCCCGAAAGGATCGGCGATGATCTATGGTGGTTCAACCTACTGTATAGGAACAAATTAACATGATGCGTTTTGTAATGGGGATTGCTGTTTGTGGCCTGCTGACTGCGTGTGGTGCGGCGAACCAAGCCGCTGATGCGTTGGCCCGTGATCAGGCTAAATCAGTGGTCAATGGCGTGGTCGAAAGCCAGCTGCCTGGGGTAAATGTCGCCCCGGTTACTGACTGCATCATCGACGCGGCCTCGGCCGGGGAAATCCTGTCGATTGCGCGCGCCTCGGTTACCGGTGTGGACAACAGCACCGTCAATCTCGTGCTTGATATCTCAAAGCGGCCCGATGCCGTGAAATGCATTGCCAAAAACAGCCTGACCCTGTTGGGCAGCTAACCCCGAGGAGAGCCCGATGGTTCAACTGACCCTCCCCAAAAACTCACGTATGACGACAGGCAAAACATGGCCGCGTCCCGAGGGTGCCAATAATCTGCGCAAGTTCCAGATTTATCGCTGGAACCCGGATGATGGCAAAAACCCGTCGGTGGATACGTATTTCGTGGATATGGATGACTGCGGCCCAATGATCTTGGACGCACTGATTTATATCAAGAACAAGGTAGACCCGACGCTGACTTTCCGGCGCTCTTGCCGTGAAGGCATTTGTGGCAGCTGTGCCATGAACATTGACGGCATCAACACGCTGGCCTGCATCTATGGCATGGACGAGGTGAAGGGCGACGTAAAGATCTACCCGTTGCCACACATGCCTGTGGTCAAGGATCTGATCCCCGATCTGACACATTTTTACGCCCAGCACGCCAGCATCATGCCGTGGCTTGAGACCAAGACGAACCGCCCTGCCAAAGAATGGCGGCAGTCGATCGAGGATCGCTCAAAACTGGACGGTCTGTATGAATGTGTGATGTGCGCCTCCTGTTCCACGTCGTGTCCGTCTTATTGGTGGAATGGGGATCGGTATCTTGGGCCAGCGGCCTTGCTGCATGCCTATCGGTGGATCATCGATTCACGCGATGAGGCCACCGGCGAGCGGTTGGATGATCTGAACGATCCGTTCAAACTCTATCGCTGTCATACGATCATGAACTGCGCCAAGACCTGCCCCAAGGGTCTGAACCCCGCCAAGGCGATTGCTGAGATCAAGAAAATGATGG
Source organism: Roseovarius sp. (assembly GCA_045106595.1). GTDB lineage: Bacteria > Pseudomonadota > Alphaproteobacteria > Rhodobacterales > Rhodobacteraceae > Roseovarius. Next base: position 7,025 of record JBGCEW010000006.1, read on the forward strand.
TCGAACGCGCGATCTGAACCGATGGCGTTTCCTATCATCCATCAACAATCGGGCGGTGTGTCGCCGTCCGAACTGATGGTGTTCGGGGAACGCAATTCAGGCACCAATCTGGTGGATGCCTTGCTGCAACGCAACGTGCCAGCGCTGGCAGGCAGCCCCGGTGATCGGATCGGCAGGTTTGGGTTTCGGTATGGCTGGAAGCACGGATTTCCGCAGATGCTGGCGGCCCCTGACGCCTGCCTTGCGGTGGCTGTGTTTCGTCACCCCGAACCTTGGGTGCGCAGCATGCACGCGCGCCCCTGGCATGCGGTGCCGGCGCTAAGGGATATGGTGTTTGAAGCATTCATTCGTGCTGAATGGCAATCGCGCGTGGATGAGCGCAATTTTGGCGTAGACGATGGGGACGCCCGCGCCATGGCCGAACTGCATTGGGATCGTCACCCGCTGACGGGCGCACGGTTTACCAATATTGCCCAGCTGCGCCGCACCAAGACGCAAGGGTTCTTATCGCTCAAAGCACGTTTCGCCAATTGTCTGTTTGTACGGCACGAAGACGTTGTGGACCAGCCGCAGGTCTTGGTGGAACATGTGGCGGCGCACTTCGGGTTGCACACAGAGCCAGAGTTCCAACCGATTGAAGACCGGCGTGGCAAAGCGGGTGACGGGACTTATACGCCTTCGGACTATGCACCGCTTGATCCGGCAGAGCGTGATTGGTTGTGGTCGCAGCTGGACCCGGCCCAAGAAGAGGCGCTGGGCTACGCGCCGCTCAGCTCCGCCGCAGGGCAATCACGGTCATAGCCACAAAGAGCACGACCAAGGCCGTCAGCGCGTGATAACCAAAAAACCAGATCTGACCGGCAGTTGGCTCATACTCTGCTGAATCAATAAACGTGCGCGCGGCGCGCCAAGTGACAAACCCGACCCCTGCCAGCAGCACTCCAACACCCATCGCAACGGTGCGCGCATACCGGCGCTGTGCCTCGGTGATCCAGATCAGCCCGGCACTGAGCACACAGCCCACGAGGGCCCCTGTGATGCTGGCCTTGGTTTGCCAAAATGGATGCGCCAGATCAAGAGCGGCCATGCCCCCCGACAAAACCAAAGCGGCCAGCACGGCCACCCCCACACTACAGGCGATCAGAAGTGTCATGGCGGGTCCTCTCATACTTGGTGGGGCGAACCTGCACATGGCCTTTGGTCCGGCGCAAGTCACCAATTGCGCTGGGCTGATCACAATTGCGCAAAAACTGCACAACAGCGCCGCGACCCCGTGCACAACTGCGCGCGCAAATAGGGTCAGCTGAGGATAGTGAAAAGGACCCTGACATGCTGAAATCTCTTGGATATCGATTTTTTATCGTAGGATTGTTGATCCTGCTGATGTTCATCCCTGTGATGTTTGTTGGCGATATCATCAACGAACGGGCCGATTATAACCGCGAAACGCGTCAATCCGTGGGCCAGGAATGGGGCGGGCGGCAGGCCTTGTCTGGTCCGGTCCTGATCATCCCGGTACAGGAAACCGTGGTGGTGCGTGAAAAGCGCGAAGTGGTGGACCCCGAAACCGGCATTCAAAAGCTGGACGCCGATGACAAACCGGTGTTTCGCTATGTGAATGTGCAAAAAACCCTGCGCCGCAATCCAGTCTATTTGTATCCTGGTGTGTTTAATGCAGACATTGAAACCCAGACGGAACAACGCAGCCGTGGCATTTTCACGGTGCCGGTGTATTCGGCAGATGCCAAGCTGACGTTTGATTTCCCCACTGAAGATGCCACCGACGTGCTGCGCGGTGATGAGGTGTTGATGTGGGACACGGCAGAATTGCACGTCTCGGTTACATCGAACCGGGCCTTGCGCGGTGCCGCCGTATTGAAAGCCGGAGACACGCCGTTGCAGATGGAGCCGCGCGCGCTGAACGAGAACCGCGTGGGCGGGGTGCGGGCATTGACCGGCGATCCGCGCAAGCATGATAGCTATACGCTGAGCTTGGATTTCAACGGGGCCGAGACACTGTCGATTGCGCCGGTCGGTCGCAGTTCTGTTGTGCGCTATACATCTGACTGGCCACATCCCAGCTTTAACGGTGCGTTTTTGCCTGATGGCCATGAGATCACGGAAAATGGGTTTGAGGCCACGTGGTCTATTCCTCATCTGGCACGTGCCCTGCCGCAAGTGTCACGTGAAAGCCAGGATTATTCAGCCCGTCGCGATGCTAGCTTTGGGGTGGAACTCTATCAACCCAATGATTTTTATCAAAAAAGCTACCGTGCTGCGCGCTATGGTATCTTGTTTATCGGGCTGACCTTCCTGACGATTTTCCTGATCGAGGGTCAAACCAAACGTCCCACGCACCCGGTGCAATACATCCTGGTGGGTCTGGTACAATCGACCTTCTTTCTTTTGATGCTGGCCTTGTCCGAGCAAATGGGGTTCGGCATGGCCTATCTGATTGCCGCTGGTGCCACGGTATCGCTGATCACCGCGTTTGGGGTGATGGCGCTGAACCTGGGCAAGCGCAGTCTTGTGCTGGGGCTGTTGCTGACGGTGCTTTATGGGGTGCTCTATCTGATTTTGCGCTCGGCGGACTATGCCCTGCTTGCAGGCTCGATCCTGACCTTCGCAGCCATTGCGGGCACCATGTTCGCCACCCGAAACGAGAATTGGTACGGCGCGCCCAAAGACCCCAGCCAACATCGGGGCTGGTTTGGTCGCCGGACCCCTGCACCTACCGCCCCCATTGCGTCAGCCGGACCGACCGAGCAGGGTCCCCAGCCGCAAGGCTGACGCAGCGTCCCCTTCGCACCATCCCAACGGTCTGATAAGATCAGGCCAGATGCGAAGGGGACACCTGACATGCAAGCAGATGTGATCGTGATTGGCGCGGGGCTGGCAGGCCTCGCGTCGGCGCATGAGGCGGTCAAGCGCGGCCGAAAGGTGCTGATCGTGGATCAGGAAGGGCCGCAATCTTTGGGTGGGCAGGCATTCTGGTCGCTGGGTGGGTTGTTCATGGTCAATACCCCCGAGCAGCGACGCATGGGCATTCGCGACAGCCACGCGCTGGCCACATCTGACTGGATGGGTAGCGCGCAGTTTGACCGGGCCGAGGATGCCATGCCACGCAGCTGGGCTGAGGCTTACCTTGAGTTTGCTGCCGGACCCATGCGCGCCTATCTGGCTGAAATGGGCATGCGCTGGTTTCCTGTGGTGGGCTGGGCAGAACGTGGCGGGTCGCATGCGGATGGGCACGGCAATTCGGTGCCACGCTTTCACATCACATGGGGCACAGGCGAAGGGATCATCGCACCGTTTGTGCGCCTGGGCCGCGAGGCCGAGGCAGCAGGCACATTACAGTTTGCCTTTCGCCACAAGGTGACAGGGTTGATCCAGGAGGGGGGCCGCGTCACCGGTGTCGCAGGCGAGGTGTTGGCAAATGATGATGCCCGGCGCGGTGCCTCGACCAATCGCGACGTCATTGGTGCATTCACCGCTCAAGCCGACAGCGTGATCGTTACAAGCGGCGGCATTGGTGGCAACCATGCCAAGGTGCGTGCGCAGTGGCCCGAGGATCGGCTGGGCAAGGCACCCGGTCACATGGTGTCGGGCGTGCCCAACTATGTGGATGGTCTGATGCACGACATCGCCAAATCCGCAGGTGCCGCGGCTATCAACGAAGACCGCATGTGGCATTATTGCGAAGGTGTGAGCAACTGGGATCCGATCTGGCCCAATCACGGTATACGGATTTTGCCGGGCCCGTCGTCGATGTGGTTTGATGCCCACGGTGTACGGATGGAAGCGCCGTGCCTTCCGGGGTTTGATACGCTGTCGACGCTACGGCGCATTTTGCAGACAGGGCATGCCCATAGCTGGTTTGTCCTGACGCAAAAGATCATCGAAAAGGAATTTGCACTATCGGGCAGTGAACAGAACCCTGACCTGACGTCTGGCAAATGGAGCGCGGTGCTAAGGGAACGGTTGGGCAAGGGCGCGACCCGTGCCGTTGAGGCCTTCAAAACCCATGGAAAGGACTTTGTCGTGGCGGATGATCTGGCCACGCTGGTGGCGGGAATGAATGCGCTGACACCTGAAACGCCCTTGGATTTTGACCGGATCAAGGACCAGATCGCGGCGCGTGACAGGCAATTGGACAATGCCTTCGCCAAGGATGCGCAAGTAACAGCGATCCGGCAGGCGCGGGCGTACCGGGGTGACAAGCTGATCCGCACAGCCAAGCCACATGCCATATTGGACGCCAAGAACGGCCCGCTGATTGCGGTGCGTCTGAATATCCTGACACGCAAGTCGCTGGGCGGGTTGCACACCGATCTGGCGGGTCGCGTGCTGGGCACGGATGGCGCGCAGATCGAGGGTCTTTATGCCGCCGGAGAGGTCGCAGGTTTTGGTGGCGGCGGCTATCATGGATACAACGCCTTGGAAGGCACATTCCTGGGCGGGTGTATCTTTTCGGGCCGCGCAGCAGGGCTGTCGGCCTAGGCCGTGCACGGACGTTGCGCTGACGCCAGCATCTTACGCGTTTCACCTGCGCTCAGGCAGGGGCGTGCTGCGGGTCCGTTGAACTCATAGGTGCCGCGCGGCGGGGTGAAATGCCGAAACAGCATCATGCGATCTGGCGGATCCATCCCTGACATCACCATCCGCCCCAGCAAAAGCGATTCTGACCACGCCCCGTTGGCGCGCACAAGGCTGTGATCGTGCAGTGCGAAATGATGCCACCGCATTCTGCGCTTGCCCTTCATAAACCGAATGCCCACCAGTTTGGTCAGGGCTTTGGCAGGCACCAGAACTTCGTCTATGACAACGCCGCCCAATGCGCCGCGCCCGCCCACCAAAATGCGATGCTGGCACGACACAACAAGTGTTTGGCGCGGTCGGCCGGGCCCCAACGCGCCTGGCTTGATCTCAACTGGTTTTTGATCTTCGCGACTGGCCTCCAACGGCTGATCACCTGCCCAGACCCAGACAATTGGCTTGGGTCCTGAACAGGTCATCACCATGTCACCGATCTTCAGCTGCTCAACGGGGCGGGGGCCGATGGGAGTATCAATCAAAGTGCCGGGTCCATAGCAGGCAATCGTGCCCTTATTCGGTGATGTTTGCGGCTGATAGCTGGCTCCGCGATCTTGCGTTTCCATGCTGTCGCCCATGTTTACAACAGCGCCGGTGTTGGTGCTGGTCATGCCCGCCGCCGGGCCATCAACTGCGGTGACAGTAAAGCCTTCGTGGGACAGGAAATGGATGACAGTGCCGCTGTCATCGACCAACGCGATGGCATCATCTGCCCAGATTTCACCAGACCCATCCATGGTATTGAACCCCGGTGTCGCGCTGTCGATGACATAAACATCATAGCCCGCCGTGGTGCTTTGCACGGTGCCCAGGCCCCAGGTTTCAATCGCTGTTCCATCGCTTTGATAGTTCACGACAGAATATCCGGATGTATCCGTGCCAACCGGTACAGCCACCTCAATAAATTCGGTGTCTGAAAACCCGAAGTAGGAATATTCCGAGATATAGGCAGGCAAATCTGTACCTTTTCACAGGGCGCAGTGAAAAGTCTCATGGCATGGTTAATCCCGCGTGAAACGAAACATGCGCTGTCGGAGTAACTGCCCAAAACTGTAGTGACACCGTCGCACCGTTCAGATGCTGCCTTTACATCTCAGGCCAAACGGATTTGGGTGGGTGCTGATCCTTGCTATGACAAAAGGCCATCTCATGAGCGAACCTGCCGACGCCCAGACCCGCCGTGCTGTAAAGCCGGTGATTTGCTATCCGAACGACACATTGCCGAAAGTGCCTCTGGAGATGTATCGCAGGGCGTTTGAGGGGGCTGAAAAAGTGTCTGAGGTTCTGGCCCCTGCACGTGAGGCTGCCTGTTTTCGCGTGGGAGCCGGGCAGATGTTTCGGATTTCATCTGTGGACGGCCCGCAGGTGGGGGACCTGAACCTGTGGAATGCCAATGATCTGAACGAGCGGTTTTATTCCGGCAAATCGCGCGCGTTGCATGGCACGCATTTGACCACCGGAGAGCGGATGTGGTCCTCGTTTCCGTATCTGCGCCCGATGGCCACGATCATTGAAGATACTCTGGGCTGGTACGGTATGGATGAGTATGGCGGGTCAGTGCATGATGTGATCGGCACGCGCTGCGATCCTTATACGGGCAATTTGCTGGCCGGGTCGCAGTATCACCATTGTTGCCATTCCAACCTGATCCGCGCGCTGGCGGATGAAACGGGGATGACGCTGGCTGAGGCCGAACCATATGTGCATGACGTGCTGAACGTGTTCATGTGTACGGGTTTCACACGTGACACAGGGCAATATTTCATGAAGGCCAGCCCGGTGCGCCCTGGGGATCACCTGGATTTTTTTGCCGAGATTGATCTTCTGGGTGCGCTGAGCGCGTGCCCGGGGGGAGATTGTTCGTCCGAGCATTCGTCAGACACGGCAGCGTGTCATCCGCTGAAGATTGAGGTGTTTGCGCCTGTGGCGGGGGCTTTGGAGGGCTGGGAGGGTCCTGGGGTGAACGGGTATGACGGGACGCATGGGGGGTAGCGTTTTTTAGCCCAACGCTGTCAGGGCCCGGCGTGGCGAGCCTGTCGGATGTTCTAAGGTACTTTATGGCTGCCAAGCCCGAACTCAGAAAGAACGACGCGCTGACGGCTGATATATCGCCAGGCCAAGGGGGGGCCTGACGATGCCGGGCGCCTGCGGCGCTGTTAACCGGCTGGGTGTGTCGAACGAAGTTTAGTTTGCAATCGCCATAAAGGCGGGCCATGCCTCCGGATCCGCCACGGTTTTATCCCGGCAAAATGCGTTGCAGAAGCCGTACACCTTACCGTCCAATGTCATGAAGTCCGTCACCGGATCACCGGAATATGGGCAGGTGGCATTGACCGAAGGACCAGCCTCAACCGCTTTAGCCTGCAAAGGCGCGGGGCCGGGCCAGTCGCCCGTCGCGAAGGGTTGCTTGTACCGGTTCAGTGTGGGTCCATGCACCAGCCCCATAGCGCGCCAGCGGCGAAAGGTATCATCGTTCAGATGAGCGTCAACATAGGCCTGCGCTGAGGCGGACACCGGCAGGCGGAAGCCTGCAACACGCGCGGCAACCGGGGCGAAAAACGCATCTGCGGCCGAGTAATCCCCACACAGCCAAGGCCCCGAGGGTGCGCAGACGGCGCGGGCGTGATCCCAGATATGCTCAAGCCGGGCCAGATCTGCCAGCACGGCAGCGCTGGGCTGCATGTCGACATAAGACGCCCGCACATTCATCGGGCAGGTGCTGCGCAGGGCCATGAACCCAGTGGCCATTTCAGCGCACAGGGCGCGGGCGGTGGCACGCGCCACTGGATCTGAGGGCCAGATCCCTGCATCACCATGGCGCGAGGCCAGCTCTTCGGCGATGGCCAGTGTTTCACCCACGATGGCCCCATCGGGTGTGCGCATTGTCGGAACGGTCTTGGCCGGGGCAAACTCGGGCATTTGTTCGGGTACGCCGCCTGATTTGAAAGACACAAGGTGCTGGCGGCGCGCCAGTCCGAATTTCTCAAACAGAAGCCAGCCGCGCAGGCTCCAGCTGGAATAGGCGTAGTCGCCAAGGATCAGATCATAGGTCATGCATCAAAGCCTAAGCCTCGAGACTGGCAGCGACCAGCCAAAGATTGTGTGCAGGGGCATCACGGAAGGTGATTGATACGCTCCACGCTCCAGCCGGTGTCAGCCGCCTGTACCGTGGTCACTGACAAGGGATCAATCTTGTGGGCCAAAACATCATAAGCCGAGGCGCCCAAGGCGCGTTGCACCTGTGTCAGGATCACACCGAAATGAGCAACCGCAATGATATGCGCGACGGGATGTGCGGCGTTCAGGGCATCCACCACACGGGCCACGCGGGTGGCGGCGTCGTTCCAGCTTTCGCCGCCAGGCGCAGTGACATCGCCAGGGGTTTCCCAGTAGGCACGGCTAAGTTCGGGATGGGTTTCAGCCACTTCGGTGAAATGCTTGCCGTCCCAATCCCCAAAGTGAAATTCGCGCAGATCTTTGTGATGATCCAACCGGGTGCGGCCGCGTGTAATGGCATCAGCCGTGGAGACCGAGCGGATCAAATCCGAAGAGACAACCACTGCATTCTTCGGCAGATGAGCCTCAAGCCGGGCAATCTGCGCTGTATCAGACAGATCAGCGGGCACATCACGCCATCCGACAAAATTCTTTTCATGGGTGGGGCCATGGCGCACCCAGTGCCAGGTGGTCACGGCAATTCGCCCTTAAGGACCTGTGGCAGACCTGCGATGACGTTGACAACCAGTCCGGCCTTGGCGGCGAGTTTTTGGTTCATGCGGCCTTGTTCATTGCGAAATTGCCGGGCCAACGCGTTGTCTGGCACCACGCTGCTTCCCACCTCGTTTGACACGATCACAACGGGGGCCGCACATAAGGCCAGACCCGCCATTAACCCTGCCTCGGCTTCGGCCATGTCTGTTTGTGCCAACAGGTGATTGCTTAGCCACATCGTTGCACAATCCAGCAAAACACAGGTGTCACCGCTTATGGTGGCCAGCGTCCGCCCCACATCCAGTGGCTCCTCGATGGTTTGCCAGCCGGGACCGCGCGCCTCGCGGTGTTTGGCCAGCTTGGCGCGCATTTCATCGTCATGGGCCTGGGCAGTGGCCAGATAGACCATCGTACGACCGGTTCCGCGCACCAATCCTTCTGCAAAGTCGGATTTCCCCGAAGCCGCACCCCCTAAAACAAGGCTTAATCCTGGCAACATCTCTTTTCTGCACTTTCTTTTGATCCGGGTTGATTTGGTCTGCGTATCACTGTGTGAGATCATGAAAAAGGCAGAAACTGCCGCTAGCCTATGGGGGGCCACGATATGCCACTGGACGCACCGCAGGACTTTTCAATGTCACGTACCGCAATGAAGGCGGAACTTCTGGATGCTGAAACGGAACTCAGACTTGCCTATGCCTGGCGCGACGAACGCGACGAGGCAGCACTGCATCGCCTGATCACCGCCTACATGCGGCTGGCAATCTCAATGGCTTCAAAGTTCAAACGCTACGGCGCGCCCATGAATGACCTGATCCAAGAAGCGGGTCTGGGGTTGATGAAAGCCGCGGACAAATTTGACCCCGATCGCGGCGTGCGCTTCTCGACCTACGCGGTTTGGTGGATCAAGGCGAGCATTCAGGACTATGTGATGCGCAACTGGTCAATGGTGCGCACCGGCTCGACGTCTTCGCAAAAATCGTTGTTTTTCAACATGCGCCGGGTACAGGCCCAAATTGAACGCGAGGCCTTTGCCCAAGGCGAAGAACTGGACGGCCATCAGCTGCGCGAAATGATCGCTCAGGAAGTGGGCGTGCCACTGCGCGATGTGGAAATGATGCAGGGCCGCTTGTCCGGATCTGACTTTTCGCTGAATGCCACGCAATCGTCCGAGGACGAGGGGCGTGAATGGATGGACACCCTAGAGGATGACGGCCCGCGCGGCGATGAGCAGGTTGAGGAAGATCATGATCTGGCTGCGCTGCGGGGCTGGCTGGGTGACGCGATGGAGCAACTGAACGAGCGCGAGCGCTTTATCGTGCGTCAACGCAAGCTGGCCGAAGAGCCACGCACCCTGGAAAGCCTTGGCAATGAGCTGAGCTTGTCGAAAGAGCGGGTGCGTCAGCTGGAGGCTGCGGCCTATCAGAAAATGCGCAAACACCTTGAACGTCAGGGCGGCGAGGTGCAAGCCTTGCTGGCATGATCGCCCGTATCTTTGCCTGTTTGATGATGATGTCCTGCGCCGTGATGGCGCAGGATATTGTTGTTCTGGGCGAGGTTCATGACAACCCCGCACATCACCAGGTGCAGGCCGCAGAAGTGGCCACGCTAAAGCCGGCTGCACTGGTGTTTGAAATGCTGACACCCGATCAGGCGGATGGCGCTGTTCTGGATGTGGCAGCGGGTGCCGAGGCATTGAACGCAACACTGGCCTGGGCCGACAGCGGATGGCCGGATTTTGCGATGTATTACCCGATTTTTGCCGCCGCTGCTGAGGCGCGCGTTTACGGTGCTGGTGTCCCGCGCGACGTGGCGATGCAAGCCATGCAAACGGGCATTGCTGATCTGTTTGGGGATGACGCAGCCGCATATGGGCTGGCCAAACCCCTGCCCGAGGCCGAGCAAACCGCGCGCAATGCCTTGCAGATGGCGGCCCATTGCGATGCTCTGCCCGCAGAGATGCTGCCCGCGATGGTGGAAATACAGCGCCTGCGTGATGCGACACTGGCCCGCACTGCGTTGCGGGCCTTGCAAGAGACCGGAGGGCCCGTGGCGGTGATCACGGGCAACGGACATGCGCGGCCCGATTGGGGAGTGCCTGCCTATCTTGCGAGGGTGGCACCGGATGTGACCGTACGCGCAGTGGGGCAAACCGAAAGCGGCGCCCCTTTGGAAGGTGGGTTTGCAGAAGTTGTCTCTGCCGACGCACCTGACCGCGCAGATCCTTGCGAGGCCTTCAGATAGCTTGTCAGGCCTGATGGCCTGCCGCGCGCTGGCTCTTGTGTCTTTGAGGGGCAGACAATAGGCTCGGATCGGCTGAAAAAGGACTTTGCGCATGTTGGCCTCGAAGAGAATTCTGCTGATTATTGGTGGCGGTATCGCTGCGTTCAAAGCGTTGGATTTGATCCGGCGATTGCGCGAACGGGGGGCGTCGGTCACGCCGGTTTTAACCAAGGCAGGCGAGGAATTTGTGACACCTTTGTCTGTGTCAGCCTTGGCCGGTGACAAACTGTTCCGCGATTTGTTTGATCTGACAGATGAGGCCGAAATGGGCCATATCGAGCTGAGCCGGTCGGCTGACCTGATTGTTGTGGCCCCGGCAACGGCGGATCTGATGGCAAAAATGGCCTCGGGGTTGGCGAATGATCTGGCCTCGACGCTGTTGCTGGCCACGGATACGCCAGTGCTGATTGCACCTGCGATGAATGTGCGGATGTGGGAACACGCCGCCACGCAGCGTAATATAGCAACATTACAAGGCGATGGCATCGCTTTTGTCGGCCCGAACAAGGGGGATATGGCGTGCGGCGAACATGGCCCTGGCCGGATGTCAGAGCCCATGGAAATCGTCGCGGCGATTGAAACCGCTCTGGCTGATGGACCACTTAGGGGCAAAAGGGTGCTGGTCACCTCTGGCCCAACACACGAACCGATTGATCCGGTGCGCTATATCGCCAATCGCTCATCCGGTGCGCAGGGCACGGCCATTGCACGCGCATTGTCCGCTCTGGGTGCGCATGTTGTCTTTGTCACAGGACCTGCCGATGTGGCCCCGCCTGATGGGGTTGAGGTGATTGCGGTTGAAACGGCCCAGCAGATGCTGGCTGCGGTTGAGAGTGCTTTGCCTGCCGATGCGGCCATCTTTGCAGCTGCCGTGGCAGATTGGCGCGTGGCGCAAGCGTCAGGCCGCAAAATGAAGAAAACCAAGGGGGGGCTGCCTCAACTGGAGTTTGCTGAAAACCCTGACATTCTGGCCCACGTGGCGCAGTTGGCTAACGGGCGCCCTGATCTGGTGGTGGGGTTTGCCGCCGAAACCGATGACGTGGTCGACAATGCCACCGCCAAGCGAAAACGTAAGGAATGCGATTGGATCGTTGCCAATGATGTAAGTGTCGGAACGGGGATCATGGGGGGCTCGGAAAACGATGTCACATTGATTTCTGACGCCGGGGCGGAGGACTGGCCGCGCATGTCAAAATCGCAGGTGGCGACAAAGCTGGCTCAGCGGATCGCGGATGTGCTGGGCTGAGGATTTGAGTATTTTGACCAAGATGAAAGCTGGACGATGGTCACAGTAAAAGTCGTTTGGGACCAGGACGCCGACCGCGCTTTGGGCATGCCTGGGTACGAAAGTGCAGGGGCGGCGGGCGCAGACATTCGCGCGAATTTTGCATCGGATCAGCGCGATGGAGTCACTTTGGAGCCGGGTGAAAGGGTGCTTGTGCCCACCGGATTGCGGCTGGCTGTGCCGCATGGGTATGAGGTGCAGCTGAGGCCGCGTTCGGGACTGGCACTGAAGCATGGGATCACCCTGCCCAACAGCCCCGGTACGATTGACGCGGATTATCGTGGTCCGTTGGGTGTGATTGTGATGAACGCCGGAACTGAGCCGTTTCATATTGCCCATGGCGCGCGCATTGCGCAGATGATCGTGGCCCCCGTGGTGCAGGCTGCCATAACGGTAGTGGAAGAATTGGATGACACAGACCGTGGTACAGGCGGGTTCGGCTCGACCGGGGTAGATTGATGGCGTTGGTTCTGATCATGGCCGCCGCGATGTGGGGTATTGGGGCGGCAATGGGCACCCCGCACCAGCTGCGTTGGGGAATGATTGGTGTGCTTTGGCTGGCCGTGGTCGCCGTGCATTTGGTGCTGCCTGACGGGCATGCTTTGCGTATGGCCACAGGTGAAAGCCCGGCCTTATGGCTGCTGCTGGGGGCTGCGGCGTCGTTGGTGCTGGCCTACCGCGTGGGCTTGCGGCGTTTGCGCCAAAGCGCCGAGGCCCGTAACGTGCCACCTGAACCACAAGGCACGTTTTCGAACGCCGAGCTGGAGCGCTATGCCCGCCAGATCATTCTGCGCGAGGTTGGCGGGCCAGGGCAGAAAAAGCTGAAAGAGGCGCGTGTTTTGGTGATCGGGGCCGGCGGGCTGGGCTCGCCTGCGCTGCTGTATCTGGCCGCCGCTGGTGTTGGTACGATCGGGGTGATCGACGATGATCATGTCGATGCCAGCAACCTGCAACGCCAGATTATTCACACCGATGGGCGGCTGTTTTTACCCAAAGTGCAATCTGCTGTTCAGGCGATGGCGGATTTGAATCCGTTTATCACCCTGCGCCCCTATCAAAGGCGGTTGCAGCCCGATATGGCCGAGGCTTTGTTTGAAGAGTACGATATCATCCTGGATGGAACGGATAATTTTGACACCCGCTACTTGGCCAATGCGGCGGCGGTGAAACTGGGTAAGCCTCTGATATCTGGTGCTTTGTCGCAATGGGAGGGGCAGATCAGTGTGTTTGACCCTGCCCGTGGTACGCCGTGTTACCAGTGCATATTCCCCCAGGCCCCAGCACCGGAATTAGCACCGTCGTGTGCCGAGGCGGGCGTTGTGGGGCCGTTGCCGGGTGTCATTGGGTCGATGATGGCAATTGAGACGATCAAACTGATAACGGGTGCGGGTGCGCCCTTGCGCAGTGAAATGCTGATTTACGACGCGCTGTACGGGGAAAGCCGCAAAATGGGTCTTAAGCCGCGCGGCGATTGCCCGATCTGCGGCGGCACGGGCACGCCTACGTGATTGCAGTGGCGCGCTAAAATCCTATCTAATGCTCAAAGGAGACATGAATGACAAATCCGCTTTTGCAAGATTGGGATACGCCGTTTGATCTGGCCCCGTTTGACCGCGTAGACGACGCACATTTTGAACCCGCGTTTGAAGCGGCTTTGCAGGCGGCCAAGGCCGAGATCGAGGCGATTGCCGATCAGCCCGATCCCGCCAGTTTTGCCAATACGATCGAAGCCCTGGAAACATCCGGCAAGAGTTTGGACAAGGTTTTGTCGGTGTTTTATTCGGTTGCAGGCGCTGACAGCAATCCAAGACGTCAGGAATTGCAGCGTGCCTTTGGGCCGAAGCTGTCGCAGTTTTCATCGGATGTGACGTCAAACGCTGCCTTGTTTGCCCGTATTGAGGCACTGTGGGAGGCGCGCGCGACAGAGAATCTGACACCCGAGCAAGAGCGGCTGCTGATGCTGACCCATCGCCGGTTTCGCCGGGCAGGGGCCGCGTTAACGGGTGCGGAAGCGGCACGCATGCGCGAGATCATGTCGCGCTTGTCTGAATTGGGGACGTCATTCACTCAGAATCTGCTGGCCGACGAGGCCGGTTGGCATATGGAGCTGACCGAAGACGATCTGGAGGGTTTGCCAGGGTTTGTTGTTTCTGCCGCGCGCGCAGCCGGTCAGGAACTGGGTAAGGATGGCCCGGTGATCACGCTCTCACGCTCATTGATTGTTCCTTTTCTGCAGTTTTCACCCCGCCGCGACCTGCGCGAAACGGCGTTCCGCGCCTGGGAGGCGCGTGGCGCCAACGGCGGCGAGACAGACAACCGCGCGATTGCAGCCGAGACACTCGCTTTGCGGCAAGAGCGCGCCAAACTGCTGGGCTATGACAGCTTTGCTGCGTTCAAGCTGGAAACGGAGATGGCCAAAACACCCGAAGCTGTGCGCGATCTGTTGATGCAGGTTTGGGCGCCTGCCATAACGCGGGCCGAGACGGATGCAGAGGTGCTGACAGCGATGATGCGCGAAGACGGGATCAACGCAGATCTGGCACCGTGGGACTGGCGCTACTACGCCGAAAAGCGACGCAAGGCCGAATTCGATCTGGATGAAGCCGAACTGAAACCCTACCTGCAACTGGACCGGATGATTGAAGCGGCTTTTGCCTGTGCGACACGGCTTTTTGGATTAGAATTCAAACCTGCGGATGTGGCTCTTTATCATCCCGATTGCCGGGCGTGGGAAGTGACTCGTGAAGGTCGCCATGTGGCTGTATTCATAGGGGATTATTTCGCACGAGCATCCAAACGTTCGGGGGCGTGGTGCTCGTCTATGCGGGGCCAGGCGCGCCATCCGGAGGTGCAGGGCCCGGTTGTGATCAATGTGTGCAACTTCGCCAAGGGCGCGCCCGCACTGCTGAGTTATGATGATGCGCGCACGCTGTTTCACGAGTTTGGCCACGCGTTGCACCACCTGCTGTCCAGTGTCACCTATGAGAGCCTGTCGGGCACCTCTGTGGCGCGGGATTTTGTCGAATTGCCCAGCCAGCTGTATGAACATTGGCTGGAAGAGCCGCGCGTGCTGGCCGAGTTTGCTACTCACGCCGAGACAGGCGAGGCGATGCCAGAAGCCTTGTTGCAAAAGGTGCTGGCCGCCGCGACGTTCGATATGGGGTTCCAGACGGTGGAATATGTGGCCTCGGCGCTGGTGGATCTGGCGTTTCACGAGGGGGCCGCACCGGATGATCCGATGGCCGAGCAAGCACGGGTTTTGAAGGGGCTTGGCATGCCTGATGCGATCCGGATGCGTCATGCCACACCGCAGTTTGCGCATGTGTTTTCAGGCGATGGATATTCCTCGGGATATTATAGCTACATGTGGTCAGAAGTGATGGATGCAGATGCATTTTCCGCGTTCGAAGAAGCAGGCGATGCGTTTGACGCAGATGTGGCGGCGCGATTGGAGAAGCATATCCTGTCCACTGGGGGCACGGTTGAGGCAGATGAGCTCTATACATCCTTCCGGGGCCGTTTGCCGGGGGTAGAGGCCCTGCTGAAGGGGCGCGGGTTGGCGGCGTGATCTGATTGTGTGGCGTACCGCCACGCATTCACTCCTGGGGGGCATGCCCCCCAACCCCCATGATGGGGGCGCTGCCCCCAAACCCCCGGAGGATTTTTTGGCAAGAAGAAGCGGGGCGGCGTATCAGATTGTCTGGTCGTACGCACCGACCAAAGGCTCGGTGCGGATGACGGCATCAATGTCGGCGAAGATGGCGCGCATTTCGGCGTCTGAGGCGGAGCTTTCGCAGACCACCACCAGGTTGGGGGTGTTCGACGAGGCGCGCACGAGGCCCCAGCTGCCATTGTCGAGGATCACACGGGCGCCGTTGACGGTGACCACTTCTTTGATGGGGCGGCCTGCGATTTGTTCGCCTGCCTCGTGTTTGGCGACCAGTTTGGCGACCAGACGGTCCAGCACGTCGTATTTCTCCGTGTCGGCGCAATAAGGCGACATGGTGGGGGTGGCATAGGTGACAGGCAAGGCGCGGCGCAGATCGGACATGGATTTATCGGGATTTCTGTCCATCAGCTTGCAGATTTCGACCGCCACGCGCATGCCGCAGTCGTAGCCACGGCCCACGGGCTCGGCCAAAAAGTAGTGCCCTGATTTTTCAAAGCCCGCCAAAGCCCCAATTTCCTTGACCCGGCGTTTCATGTGGCTGTGGCCGGTTTTCCAATAATCCGCGGTAGCACCATTGGCTTGCAATTCAGGGTCCGAGGCAAAAAGTCCGGTGGATTTTACGTCGGCCACGAAGGTGGAATTCGGGTAGAGTTTGCTGAGGTCGCGGGCCATGATGACGCCCACTTTGTCAGCAAATATTTCCTCGCCCTCATCATCAACCACGCCGCAGCGGTCGCCGTCGCCGTCAAACCCAAGCGCAAAATCGGCGCTGGATGCTTTCACACTGTCCGACATGTCGTGCAGCATTTCCATGGCTTCGGGGTTGGGGTTATAGTGCGGGAAGGTGTAGTCGAGCGTGTTGTGGCTTTCGACCACTTCGACGCCCAGGCGGCGGAAGAGTTCAGGCGCAAAGGCGCAGGCGGTGCCGTTGCCGGTGGCGCAGACCACTTTGAGTTTGCGCGACATTTTGAAGTCGCCGACCAGATCATCGAGGTAGGCCTCTTGCACGCCCTCAACGAATTCGTAGGCGCCGCCCGGATGGGGTTTGCCGGAGCCCGAGAGCACGATGTCGCGCAGCTCGTTCATCTCATCCGGGCCGTGGGTGAGCGGGCGGTCAAAGCCCATTTTCACGCCGGTCCAGCCATTGGGATTGTGCGAGGCGGTGACCATGGCCACGGCCGGGACATCAAGGTGGAACTGGCTGAAGTAAGCCATGGGGCTGAGCGCCGGGCCGATGTCTTTGACTTGAATACCCGCCTGCATCAGCCCGACAATCAAGGCGTTTTTGATCGACAGGGAATAATCGCGGTAGTCATTGGCCACGGCAATCACCGGCTCAATCCCGCGGTTGCGCATCTGGGTGCCCAGGCCCAACCCCAGGGCGGTGATGCCGGGCAGGTTAATCTCATCCGGGTATTTCCAGCGCGCGTCATATTCGCGAAAGCCTGTGGGCGTGATCATCGGATCGCGCAGAAATTCCCATGTGTTTGGGGTCGATTGGGGCAGGGGCTTTTTCACTGTCAGAACTTTCTTATCTTACACGCGCAATGGGTTGGCTTTGGCCAATCTGTCAAATTGCATCAGGCTGTCGATGAGGGCTGGCATTTGCGCCAGTGGGATCATGTTCGGGCCGTCCGAGGGGGCGTTATCGGGATCCTGGTGGGTTTCGATGAACACACCGGCGATGCCCAAGGACACTGCGGCGCGGGCCATGACGGGGGCAAATTCGCGTTGCCCACCAGAGGAGCCGCCTTGGCCGCCGGGTTGCTGTACTGAATGGGTGGCATCCATGATCACCGGATATCCAGTGGCCGCCATCCGGGGCAGGGCGCGCATATCTGCCACAAGGGTGTTGTAGCCAAAAGACGTGCCACGCTCGGTCAGCATCAGGTTGGTGTTGCCGGTGCTTTCCAGTTTGGCGATCACGTTGGGCATGTCCCAGGGGGCCAGGAACTGCCCCTTTTTGACGTTGACCACGGCGCCAGTTTGGCCTGCAGCCAACAACAAATCAGTCTGTCGGCACAGGAAGGCGGGGATTTGCAGCACATCGCAAACTTGCGCCACCGGGGTGCAATGTTCGGGCAGGTGCACATCGGTCAGCACGGGCACACCCAATGCATCCTTGACCGATTGCATCACTTTCAAGCCCTCATCAACGCCCAGGCCGCGGATGCCGGACACGGATGTGCGGTTGGCCTTGTCGAAGGACCCTTTGAAGATAAACTGCGTTCCGTTTGCGGCGCAGGCTTCGGCGATCTGGCCTGCGATCATCTGCGCATGATCGACGCTTTCCAACTGGCAGGGACCCGCGATCAGCGCCAGAGGCTGGTCATTGCCAACGCTCAGCTTGCCAAAATTGACCTGTTTCATTTTAGTTCGAGACCTGTTCACGAAGGATCGACGCTGTCAGCGATATCATCAGGTAGATACCCGCAAAGATCAGAAAGGCCAAGATCGTGTTCTCAAAGGCCTTGGGATAGCTGGGGTCCTGGCTGGGCAGAGGGCGGACACTGACAGTCAGATAGCGAACCTGTTTGTTGGCCTCAATGTCGGACTGGCGTTTGGTTTCCAAAGCAGCCTGTAGCACCAGATCAGCGGTGGTCAGATCCGCCTGAGCAATCTGGATTGCGGCAGTTTGCGATGCCAGTGATCCTTCGCCTTCGGTCGCTTCGGTCAAACGCGCCTTTTGTTTGGCCAGTTCAGCACCCAGAATGGTAATTTCGCTTTCCAGCGCCTGCACCTTTGAGCGGTTCGGACGTTGGTTGTTCAGCTGCACGCTGAGCGCCAATTCCTTTTCCTGCAATTGCAGTTCAGCGTTGGCGATCAGCTGGCGAATGCCTGCCACTTCGCCCTGAGGGTCAAGGATCGAGCCCTCTTGCAGTTGCACCAGACGTTGCTGGGCGTCGCGGCGTTCTTGCTTGGCCTCATTCAGGCTGATGATGGCAGTTTTCACCGCATCGAGCCGTTTTTCCTGGCTCAGTTCGTCCACGCGTTCTTCGGCGTATTTGATCAGCTTGTCCGAGAAATCCGAGCTAACAGCCGGATCTGCGGTCGACACTTCCATGCGGATCACGCCTTCGGTCGGGTCATAGCCCAGCTTGACATATTTGGCATAAAGCTTGTGCGCGGCTTCGTTGCTGGCATCGGGCGACAGGCGCTGAATGGCATCAATTTCGGGCTGGCTGAAGTGTTCGCGAAAGCCCAGATCAGCATCAAGACGCAGCATAGCGTCTTTGGATTCCAGATAACTTTGGGTGGCAATCGCATCCTGCCCGGTGGCAAATTGACTGGGCAACAGCCCGCCAAGCCCCCCTGCACCGCCCCCGCCACCATCGGCGGTCAGGATCAGAAACTCGGATTTTGTCGAATACATCGGCGTGGCGATTTTGTAGTAGTAGAACCCCACGATGAAAGTGGGCAGCAACACAAACGCCAGCAGCCGCGAAAACAAAAGCAACATCTTGCGACGGCGGCGGCGGCCGATATCCCGTTGAATTTGCATGATTTCCGCAGCGCGGCGATCGGCTGGGTTCAGCTCGGTTGAGGGCAGTTGCATCTGGCCCAAAGGTACGGTCTGAGGCAGTTGCACCTTGGATTGCTTGCTCTGAGTGTCAGCCTCGGCCATCGGGGCCTCAAGTCCGTCATCCTGGTCATTGGCCACTAATTCCAGAATATTGGCGCGCTGGAACGGGTCGATCCCCTTGGCGCGCAGCAGGCGCACGGCGTCAAAATCAGAGGTGGGCGCCAGCCCTTGTTTCTGGGCCATACGACGGGCCATGCGCAATTGGCGCCCGGTCAGGCCTTCTTTGCGGATTTCATCAATGCTCTGGGCGGCGGTCATTTCACGCGGGCTGCTGACCTGACCTTCGCGTGCGGTGGGTTGGGCCTGCCCCTGTTTTGGGGTGTCCTGTGTTGGGGTGGCCTGATCTGCAGATGCGCCATCCACAGGCGGCGTAGTACCCCCCCCAGCAGAAGGGCCCGTGCGCCGGATACGGAATTTTTTAGCCTTGGGTTTCGTAGTCATAGAGCTGCTTTGCCTCTTCCAAGGTGTCAAACATATACAATTTACCGCCCATCAGAACGGCAGCTTCGCGTGCGAATTTTTCCAGCGTTGCGGCCTGGTGCGATACGATAATCACAGTCGTCGTGCGCAGGCGTTCACGCAGGATTTCACCGGCTTTGCGGTTGAATTCAACGTCGGTGGATCCGGGCATGCCTTCGTCGATCAGATACATATCAAAATCCAGCGCCAGCATCAGCGCGAATGTGAACCGCGCCTTCATGCCGGACGAATATGTGCCCAGTGGTTGGTCAAAATACTCACCAAGGTTGCACATCCAGCGGCAGTACGCTTCGACATAGTCGGGGTCGAGCCCATAGAGGCGCGCAATGTAGCGGGCATTTTCCATCGCTGAAATCTTGGAGATCACACCCCCCATGAACCCCAATGGGAACGAGACGCGACATCCACGCCGGATATCGCCTTCGTCGGGTTTTTCGAGGCCCGCCATCATATTGATCAGGGTGGTTTTACCGGTGCCGTTGGGGGCCAGAATGCCCAGGCTTCGGCCTAATTCGACACGAAAAGACACCTGCTCAAGGATCACCTTGCGCTGGGTGCCGGTCCAGTAGGACTTACTCACGTTGTCAAACTCGAGCATTCAATGCTCTCCGAAACTGCTCTGGTGCCCTCTTTAACGGGGCTTTGTTAAGGCATGATTAGCCATATTCACCGCCAGTATGACGGATCGCGTCGATATATGCCAATAAATCAGGGCAATTTTATGCCCATTTGACAAAAAAACTATACCGGATGTGGCATGGCCTGGGGGTTTGTCTGGGCTGTGCCTGACGGTTCTAGGGATGCAACACTGGAAGACATGTCAATTATGACATGTCAAATATGATATGTCATCGGTGCCGGTTTGTCCGTTGGATGCCCTTGAGGGCGAAAATCCAGGATGTCGTCTGGAAACGTTGAAGCGCTATTTAATACTTCAGGATCAATTCTTTACGCCACAGCTTGCCAGATCATTCCAGCCAATACTGCACCCAGCATTGCATAGCCAATGTAGGCGGCGAAAACACGTGGCTTCACCAGCGCCCAGACGGCAACAGCGGCCGGAATGCAGCTGACACCGCCTGCAATCACAAACGACATGGCCGCACCCTGGCTCATCCCTTGGGCCAGAAGCGCAT
The DNA here is from genome assembly GCA_045106595.1 of Roseovarius sp. Lineage (GTDB taxonomy): Bacteria > Pseudomonadota > Alphaproteobacteria > Rhodobacterales > Rhodobacteraceae > Roseovarius. Next base: position 27,766 of record JBGCEW010000006.1, read on the forward strand.
CAACCAGTGGCACAGCCGCATACCCATTCAAATACGCCGGAGCCCCCACAAAAGCGCCCAGAATGATTGGGCCGATGCCAGTGCCGCCCAAAACCTGTGCCACCGCTTCGGCTGGAATGTAGGTCAGCATCAATGCCTCAAGCACATAAGCCAGCGCCAGCCATTTCAATAAGAACGCGCCGTTTTCCAGCCCCGACGCCTTGAACGCCTCGGTCCGGGCGGGATCGTGCCAAAAGGCCCAGACAGGTTTGCCCTCAAATGGTTTTTTCACACCGCAACACCCACCAATCTGAGGCTTTTCGCGCAAAGGGTCCGCAAACACAGGCGAGCGAGCCGCCAGCATCGTGGCAAATCCACCCAACAGGCCAATCGATACAGCAGCAATGGTTTTAGCAATCGCAAACTCCCAGCCCAATGTACCCGAGGTAATCAAAAACATCGCGGGGTCCATCAAAGGCGAGGCCAGCCAGAACGCCATGACAGCGGCCAAAGGTGCGCCGAGGGCCAGCATGGCGGCAATAAACGGGATCACCTCGCAGCTGCAAAACGGTGACAGACCCCCAAGCAAAGCTGCGGCCATGATCATGCGGGTCTGCGGACCTTCAAAGGCCCGCGCCAGCAGGCTTTCAGCCCCAGTGGCCTTTAAATACGCGACGGCCAGAACTGCGAACAGAATAAACGGTGCTGTGTGGGCCAAAGCACCGGCTGCAAACTGGATCGTGGGCCAAAACTGTGGCCAGTCCAACGCGGCCACAGCAACCAGAATCCCCACAAGGGCCAACCAGGCTTTGTCGATCCGCCAGCTGCGTTTGGGGGCTTGGGGTGTGGTGGTTTCAGCCATGGGCGTGCTCCGCGTCTGGGCAGTCAGCACAGCATTCACGCAGCAGAAATTCGGACAGGCTGCGCAATTCGTCATAGGCAACGGCGGCACAGATGATCGAACGCCCCCTGCGGGTTTGCGTGACAAGCCCGGCCTGCGCGAGGATTTTCATGTGATGGGTCAGCGTGGACCCGGTCACGCCGGTGCGGGTGCCTAATTCACCGATGCTCAGCCCGTCAGGGCCTGCCCGCACAAGTGTCCGAAGCACGCCAAGGCGCTGCTCCGAGCCAAGCGCCGCAAAGGTGGACGCTGCCAATGTCACATCAAGATCAGGAATCGCTGTTTGTTTCATGTTTCTAGAATTGTCGAAATAAAAGCGTTGTGCAAGCTATATTTCGATAATCACTGAAATGACATCTAAGCGTCTATTTGTACGTAGTATTTTCGCACAGGCGCATTGCAATGCCATGTGCAAACCGTGCCTTTGGGCACAAAGAACACATCCCCCTGGGAAAAGCTGTGCGTGGTGCCATTGTCTTGGGTAATGGTCACGGTACCGTTCAGGATCTGACAGAATTCGTGGATACCAAAAGGCTGCATGGCAGTGTCAAAGGCGGTTGTTTCCCACATCCCGACAGTCATGGTGCCTGCGTCATTGGTGAAGATATGCGCATCGCGTTGCAGACCTCCTCCAATGCTGTCGGGCTCGGGTTTCATCCGGCGTTCAAGGGCGGTTGGATCAGCCACAATAACGCCACCTTCGGCACTGTCGATCGGCGGTGTTGCGGCTGTGGGGTGGGTCAAGGTGATGTAGAACTTGCGTAGATGCCCGACCTGTCTCCAACTGATCGGAATGGCATTGCGAATGACAAAGCTTTGGCCCGTCTCAACCGGCACGGCATGAGCGTCGGCATCCAGCATGTCAACGCGACCTTCCAGCACCAGCATAAACTCATCGCCCGGATAAGGCCCAAAGGCTTCTTGCATATCGGTGGTGGTCCAGACGCCGACGCTCAGTCCGATGGCGGGATCGCTGTAGTATACATGCACGGCCTGTTGAGGCAGAGGGGATTGGAAATCGGCAGGGTCCAGCTCCATGGGGGTGAGGCCGGTTGCAGAAGGACCTTTATGCTCCAATCGTATGACGCCTGTGGTCATGCCGGATCTCCTGTGATGAGGTTTGCGTGATCCTAACCCGGTGGTGGCGCAGATCAAAGTACACCGATCTGGTTGACCCCGGCCGACAGATGCCGAACCATGAGGCGACATGACACAGCTGATTGACGATATCCGGGCCTGCCGTCTGTGCACCGAACGGTTTGCGGCTACCCACACGGGCCACACGCCGCGCCCTGTGGCGTGGTTTCAACCTGGTGCGCGGCTGTTGATCGCAGGGCAGGCACCGGGAATGCGTGTGCATACCTCGGGTGTGCCGTTTGATGATCCCTCGGGGGACCGGCTGCGTGATTGGCTGGGTCTGGACAAAGAGACCTTCTATGACCGCTCGCGCGTGGCGATTGTGCCGATGGCATTTTGCTTTCCGGGGTATGATGCCAAGGGATCAGACCTGCCGCCACCGCGGATTTGCGGCCAGACATGGCATAGCGCTGTCATGGGCTTGCTGGACCAGGTGCAAATGACCGTGCTGGTGGGTGGCTATGCCCAGAAATACCATATGGGCGTCAAAACCAATGTGACCGAAACCGTGCAGGGCTGGCGCGCGCATGCGCCGCAGGTTTTTGCCTTGCCGCACCCGTCATGGCGCAATACCGCATGGATCAAGAAACACCCGTGGTTCGAGGCCGAGTTGCTGCCCGAGCTGCGCTCTCATGTTGAAAAGGTGATGCATGTCTGATGAGACGCGACTGGATCTGGCATTTGCGGCCACGCAACTGGACACAGATGATGAGGTGGCCCGGCTGGCGTTTTTTGAGGCGCTGGCGGGAACTGAATTATTCTTGCTGCTGGACACCGAGGCGGAAGGCGATCAGATCAATCCGCGCGTGCTGGAAATGTACGACGAGACCTTTGTGATGGCCTTTGACCTTGAGGCGCGGATGACCGACCTGACCGAGGGCGCAGTGCCCTATGCGGCAGTTTCAGGCCGGGTTCTGGCACAGATGCTGGCCCCCCAAGGGATTGGGATCGCTTTGAATATTGATGTCGCACCATCCTCGACGTTTATCCTGGGCGAAGAGGTGCAGTGGTTGAATTCCATGCTGTCACAAGCGCCCGAACAAGTGGAGCAGGGCATATCAGAAGTGTTTGCGCCTGCAGGTCTGCCCCGCAATTTCCTGACCGCACTTGATGCCCGGTTGGCGGCCTCGGCGGGGATGGCTCACAGCGCATATCTGGTGGGTGCGCGGTATCAGGATGGAACCCAGGGGCATTTGCTGGGTGTGATTGATGCCGTGCCGGGGGCCGAAGGCGCGCTGGCGCAGGCCGTGTCCGAAGTGCTGACCTTTTCGGGGTTAGAGGCGGCGATGTTGGACGTGGCGTTCTTTCGTGCAAGTGACCCGGTGACAGCGCGTTTGGCCAAGGAAGGCTTGCGCTTTGATTTGCCCGTGCCTGAGGTTGGCCAGATCCCGTCTGCGCCGGGTATGGACCCCGATAAGCCCCCGCGATTGCACTGAAATCTGATGTGATGACATGTCAAATATGACAGGTCTCATTTGACATGTCATCGACTGCGGGTGCGGAATAGGTGCGCGCAAATGGGATTTGGGTTTACCACTGCGCGCAGTCTTACCGCCCAACTGCGAGCGTATGACACCAATCGCAACAAACGCCGCATTGGTCTGTCGGACGCGGGCCACCCGCAGCCCAAACACCCGGTTAATACCCTGCAGATCGATCCACCAGATACAACATCGGCTCGCCTGTCTCGTTGCGGCGAATGTTTTCGGCAATAATCTGGGCCGAGGTATCAGGCCGTGTGTCTGCTGCGATATGGGGCGTCACCGTCACCTGAGGATGCGCCCAAAAGCGATGCTCTTGCGGCAAAGGTTCCACCCGGAACACATCCAGTGTGGCATGCGCGATATGGCCATTGTCCAGCGCGTCCAGCAGGGCATCATCATCAATCAAAGGCCCACGCCCAGGGTTGATCAAAAATGCCCCCTGCGGCATCATTTTCAGCGTCTGTGCGTTGATGATATTCTGCGTCGCCACTGTGTTGGGCAGCAACAAAATGCTGATCTCACCCGTCCTCAGCGCTTGTTTCAGCCCATCGTCGCCCGAAAGACAGGTCACCCCCGGCACTGATTTTTGGGTACGGCTCCAGCCTGTCACATTGAACCCAAGCCCCACCAATGCTGCGGCACAGGCTTGCCCCAGAGTGCCCAATCCCAAGATGCTGACCGGGCGGTCCTCGGCCAGGGGGGGCACTTCGGGGTGCCAGGTGTGGTTCGGATTCTGGATATGTCGATCCATACCCAGATGATAGCGCAGCACATGGCCTGTGACCCACTCTGTCATGCCGCGTTCCAGACCAGTGTCGACCATCCGCGTCAGCGGGATGCGCAGCGTATCGTTGTCGACCACCTTTTCAACCCCGGCCCACAGGCTGAGGACGGCCTTGGCGCGCGTGAACGGCGTGAAATCCTGCACCGGGCCGGTGGGGGCGTAGATGATGTAATCAACATCGTCAGGTGACAGTTCGGTCGTGATGTGCACATCCAGTCCGGCCTCTTCGCAGGCGGCATTCAGATGGGGCTCGAACTCGGGCCAGCGTTCGGCGCGACCGGCAAAAAGAAGGTTCAGCATCGGGTTACCTCGGTCTGTGGACATGCGCACTTTGGACCAGACCAAAGCCGATCAGCAACACCAGCATGGCCGATCCACCATAGCTGACCAGTGGCAAGGGCACGCCCACAACAGGCGCCAGCCCCATCACCATCGACATGTTCACTGCAAAGAACAAAAAGAACGTCGCGGCCACGCCAAGGGTCAGCAGGGACGAAAACCGGTCCTTGTTGGCCAAGGCCGATGCGATGCAGAACACCAGGATCAGGATATACAGCCCCAACAAAGAAAATGCGCCAATAAAGCCGAACTCTTCGGCCAGGGTGGTAAAGATGAAATCGGTGTGCTTTTCGGGCAGGAAGTTCAGCCGCGATTGCGTGCCTTGCATAAAACCCCGACCGGTCCAGCCGCCTGATCCAAGTGCGATCTTGGATTGCGTGATGTGATAGCCCGCCCCCAAAGGATCACTTGCGGGGTCCAGAAACGTATCAATCCGGCGAAACTGGTAGTCGGCCAACATCTGCCAGTCCGTGCCACGGCTTTGGAAGACGGCGGTGATCAAGGCAATACCTGCGGCAATCACTGCCGCGAAATAGGCCCAGTGCACACCGGCTACAAACATCATGATGCCCCCCGCCGCGATCAGCAGAATAGACGTGCCCAGATCAGGCTGCCTGAGCACCAACGCTACTGGTATCAGGATCATGGTCACAGGGGCCAACACCCATAAAGGGCGCGATATTTTCGACAGGGGCAGCCAATCGTAATAGGCCGCCAGCAACATAACCATCGTGATTTTGGTCAGCTCAGAGGGTTGCAGACGCATAAACCCAAGGTCTATCCAGCGCTGCGCGCCCATGCCGACACTGCCAAAAAATTCGACCAGCACCAACAGCGTCAGCGACACCAGATAGGCCAGTACAGCCATATTGCGCCAAAACCAGATGGGCACCATTGCCACAATCAGCATCAGGCTCAGCCCCATTGCAAAGCGTTTCATCTGCGGCTCGGCCCAGGGCGAAAAGGACCCGCCCGCCACCGAATACAGCATCAGAAACCCAACCGAGGCGACGGCGATCAGCAAAATGGTCAACGGCCAGTTTAAAAACAGAACCTTGCGCAGCCCGGAAGGCGTGTGCTGAACGGTATACTCAAGATAGCTCATGCGCGGTTGCTCTTGAAACGGGCGGCCGCTTCGAGTTGTTCACGGCGCAGGCGCTCTTGCTGGGCCCGAATGCGGCCGCGATCCTTTGATGGATACGCGCTCAGGGGTGGGTCTTCGCCGTACAGCGCCTGCAAGGTGATATCGCGGGCAATGGGCGCTGCCGACTTCGAGCCACCGCCGCCATGCTCGACCACGACAGCCACAGCGATCTGCGGGTTGTCGTAGGGCGCGAAGTTAACAAACAGCGCATGATCGCGCTGCTCCCACGGGACTTCGTTGTTGTTGACCACAGCCGAACGGACCTGACTTGTCCCGGTCTTACCGGCCATCACCATCGCCTCGTTGCTGATCCGGCTGCCATAGGCAGTGCCGCGCCGGCTGTTTGACACAGCAAACATCGCCTTGCGCACAGCCCGCAGGTGGTTTTCATTCAGCCCCATATCGGTGCCGTGGCCTGTGGGTTGATCCACCCCGTCGATGCTTTTGATCAGGCGCGGTGTAACGGACCGTCCGGTGGCCAATCGCGCGGTCATCACCGCCAGTTGCAGCGGCGAAGACAGCACGAAACCCTGACCGATTGACGCGTTCACACTGTCGCCAATCACCCATTCCGCACCGCGCACCTCTTGCTTCCAGGCCTTGGTGGGGGCCAGCCCCTTGGCAACGGATGTCATCGCCAGATCATGTTTCACGCCCAGCCCCAGACGTCGGGACATTTCCGATATCTTCTCGATCCCGGTTTTCAGCGCCAGTTCGTAGTAATAGACGTCACAGCTTTCGCGCAATGATGTGTGCAGGTTCATATTGCCGTGACCTGCACGTTTCCAGCAATGAAAGCGGCGATCGGCCACTTCCAGATGGCCGGGGCAGCGCACGGTGGTCTCTGTGTTGACCGTGTCGTTATCAAGCGCGGCCAAGGCAGTGACCATCTTGAAGGTCGAGCCAGGCGGGTATACGCCCTGCACCGCCTTGTTGGGCAGCGGGCGATACTTGTTTTCCAGCAGCGCATTATAGTCAGTCTGACTGATGCCGCGCACAAAAAGGTTGGGATCAAAGCTGGGTGCTGACACGCAGGCCAGAAGATCGCCGGTTTCCACGTTCATCACGACGGCGGCAGCACTTTCTTGGGCCAACCGCGCATGGGTGTAGCCCTGCAATTTGCTGTCGATGGTGATCTGGAAATCTGCGCCTGCGTTGCCCTCAACCCGGTCCAGTTCGCGCATGACACGGCCTGCGGCGTTGACTTCAACCCGTTTGGTGCCGGCCTTGCCACGCAGCGGGTCTTCGCGGCGCGACTCCAGCCCGATCTTGCCCACCTGGAACCGCGGGATGCGCAGCAATTGCTCGGGCGCGTTGATGCGTTCCAGATCGCGGTCGCTGACCGGACCAACATAGCCCACGATATGAGCAAAGTGGTCATTCTGCGGATAGCGCCGCGACAGGCCCACCTCGGGCGTGACACCGGGCAATGCCGGCGCGTTCACGGCCACACGGCTCAGATCATCCCAGCTGATCCGGTCGGCAATGGTCACAGGCGTGTCGCCGCGCAGTTCAGTCAGCTCGCGCATGGCGCGATCCAGCTCTTCTGGATCCAGCTCGATCAGCTGCGCCAACCGGGCAATCACCTGTTCTACATCGCCTGCCTGTTCACGCACCATGGTGACCCGGTAACTGGGTGTATTTTCGGCCACGATGCGCCCTTCGCGATCAAAGATGCGGCCACGGGCGGGGGGGATCAGATGAATGTTGATACGGTTTTCATCTGCCAGCAGGCGAAACTCATCGGCCTGATCCACCTGCATGTAACGCATTCGAAATGCCAGCAATCCGGCAAAGCCCGCCTGTGCGCCCCCCAGGATCAAAGCGCGACGGGTGATGCGGCGTTGGCTTTCGGCGTTATCGCGGGTGGGGCGTCTCATTTGCGGCTCATCAATGCGTCTACGTCACCGGGGGTTTGCTTGCGCACCCCCATCAGGAATTGGCTGGCCAAAACCACCAGCGGATAGGCGGCCAGCGTCATCACCAGCTGCATCAGGCTCAGGCCCAGCGGCGGACGATCGACCAGCAACACACCCAGGATCACCTGATTGGCCAGCGTGATCGTGGCAAGCGTCACAGCCACGGTCACCCATTCGGCGGCAAAGGTCAAATCGCGCAGCCCTGTTGCACGGGCGCGCAGGGTTTCGGTGGCGATCAACACCAAAGCAGCCCACAGCCCGGGGGGCATCTGAAACATCAGCCCGGTCAGCAAAAACACCAGCGCCACCAGCGTCACAGGTACAAACTCCGGACGCCGCACCACCCAGGCACAGGTCAGCGCCAGGATCAGGTCTGGTCCAGCCCAGCCGCGCGGCGCAGTTTCCAGTGGCAAAAGGCTGAGAAAGGCCAGCACGGTGCACAGCGCCAGATAAAGCGCGGACATCAGCCAGTGACGCGATTGCGATGCGTCACCCATCAGCGGCCTCCGGCGTGGCGGCGATATCGTCCGAGACGGTGGCAGGGGCAGGCGCGATCAGCGATCCGGGGTCGTCAATCTGGCGATGGCCGTAGTTGCGCAGCACGCGCAGAAACTCCAGTCGTTCGTAATCAGCAGCCAGGCGCACGCGGATACGCCCGCCGGGGTCTTCGGCAATCTGACCAATGGCAAGACCGGGCGGGAACACACCCCCGTCTCCGCTGGTCAGTACACGGTCGCCTGCGCGCACCTGATCCAGCTCTTCAATGAAATCCACAGGCGGGGCTGCGGTGTTGTCGCCGGCCAGCAAGGCCTTTTGCCCTGATGGCTGGATGGTCACGGGGATCCGACTGGAGGTGTCCGTCAGAAGCACCACCCGCGCCGTGCGCTCGCCTACGCCTGAAATACGCCCGACAAGGCCCAGACCATCCATCGCGGCCCAACCATCGACAATACCGTCGCGCGCGCCCACGTTGATCAGCACCGACTGGCGAAAGGGGGAACCGCTGTCGGCCATCACCACCCCGGTGATGAAAGTCAGGCGCGGGTCCAGCTGTACGTTGTTCAGATCCAGCAGGCGCGCGTTTTCCTGCTCCAGCTGCAAGGCGGCCTCTTTCCAGGCTTTCATTTGCTGCAATTCGCGGCGAAGTTCCTGATTTTGCAAGTTGATCCGCTGGTAGCTGCGAAAGTCGCGTACCAGATTGATCGTGCCCGTCACGGGTGCCATCGCCCATTCAAAACTGGGCACAACACTGTCGATGACCTGCGCACGGAACCGCTCCACCCGAGGGCTGTCGATGCGCCACAGCAAGAACAATCCCAGCAGGCACAGCACCAGCACCCCCACAAGCAATCGCTTCAGGGGGCCTGCATAATCATCGCCTTGGTTGCGGTCTCTGGCCACGGGTGTCTCTTTGATTCACAATGATTGCTTCTGCATATATGTGACTGCGCAAGATTACTCTAGCACAGTGCAGGGTATATCCTCGAATCCTGAGACATGCGATACCACGCGCGCGCCATCTGACAGGGTAAAATATTCCATGATGCGGCTGAGGTGTCTGGTGGTGTCAGCTGTCGTAATCAATCGCGTGGCGCAATTGCTTTTCAAACTCCAGCGCCTTGCCGGTGCCAAGCGCCACGCAGTTCAGGCTTTCATCCGCGATGGACACAGCCAGCCCGGTTTGTTCGCGCAAGGCCAGATCCAGATCACCCAGCAAAGCACCACCGCCTGTCAGCATCACGCCGCGGTCGACAATGTCAGCAGCCAGATCGGGCGGGGTCGCCTCAAGCGCGGTCATCACCGCCTCGCAGATTTGCTGAACGGGTTCGGCCAGCGCCTCGGCCACCTGGGCCTGACTGATCTCGGTTTCTTTGGGCACGCCATTCAGAAGGTCACGCCCCCGGATCTGCATCGAGGTGCCACGGCCATCATCGGGCATGCGCGCGGTCCCAATAGAGGTCTTGATGCGTTCGGCGGTCGATTCGCCCACCAAAAGGTTCTGCTGGCGACGCAGGTAATTGATAATCGCCTCATCCATGCGGTCTCCGCCGACGCGGACCGAACGGGCATAGACGATATCACCCAGGCTAAGCACGGCCACTTCGGTGGTCCCGCCGCCAATATCCACAACCATGTTCCCGGTGGGGTCAGTGATGGGCATGCCCGCGCCAATGGCAGCCGCGATGGGTTCTGCAATCAGCCCGGCACGCCGCGCGCCCGCGGCCAGCACGGACGAGCGAATGGCACGTTTTTCCACCGGGGTCGCGCCATGGGGCACGCACACAATGATCTTGGGCTTCGAAAACGTCGTGCGTTTATGCACCTTGCGGATGAAGTGTTTGATCATCGCCTCGGCGGTGTCAAAATCGGCAATCACGCCTTCACGCATGGGCCGGATCGCTTCAATCGAGCCGGGCGTGCGGCCCAGCATCAGCTTGGCGTCTTCTCCCACGGCCAGCACCTTTTTGACGCCGTCCTTGACGTGGTACGCCACAACCGATGGTTCGGACAGGATCACACCCCGGCCCTTTACGTACACAAGCGTGTTGGCGGTGCCCAGATCAATGGCCATGTCCTGCGAAAGCAGTCCGGGAATTCTGTGCAAGATCGACATAAGGCAGGACGTCCTTGAGGTGTCAGGGTCAGCTGAGCGACTCTGGTGGTGGAAACGACGCCCTTATAGGGGGCTGCTGCGCCCGGTGAAAGGGGCAGTTTCGCTTAGATAAGCATCAAACTGCCTGTTTCCAGATGTTTTACGCGCAACTTGCTGTGCATAGGCGTTCGGAATGCAGATGTACGGCCAGGCTCCGTTAACGATGTGTTTACCTTGAGGTTGAGTGCGAGGGGGGTGACCGGTTAGGCAGGTCGCAGTGGGGGTGTTGCTCGAAGGAAAGATCATGACATTTGCCAAGCTCTTTTTCAGCGCGTCGGTCTTTGTGGTGGGCGGATGCATGGGGGTGCCATCTTCACCTGGCGCGCGCGGTTTTGACCTGACGCTCAGCCATCCTGCGCCCTTTGCCACTTATATTCAGGTCAGCCCCGGTGCATCAGGCGCCGCATTGCCCAGCGCCCGCGAGATTGCCAGCCCACAGTTTTCACTGTACCTGCACCGCGTCACAGGGTGTGCGCGCGACACCCAACGCCCAGCCGAGCCCATGGGCGGGCGCGCTGCTCCGGCAGGGTATATGGTGCCGGTGGTGTGCCCATAATCTGAACGGTGGGGTGTTGGCCCTCGCAAAATCCCTGCCTTCAGAGGGTTTGCAAAGAAAAATCAAAGGCTGCTGCAATTGATCGTCCGTGCTCTTGCCTTCTTTGAGGATGTGAACATATAGTGAACATATGGCGCAGATGAGTTTAGATAAGAAGCTGGCGATCCTGTCGGATGCCGCGAAATATGACGCATCTTGCGCGTCATCGGGGTCAACACGGCGTGATTCGCGCGATGGCAAGGGACTTGGCTCGAATGAGGGCTCGGGCATTTGTCACGCCTATGCGCCAGATGGGCGCTGTATCAGCCTGCTGAAAATCCTGATGACGAATTTCTGCATTTACGACTGCACCTATTGCGTGAACCGGGTGTCATCAAATGTGCAGCGGGCGCGGTTTACGGTCGATGAAGTTGTGAAACTGACCATCGAGTTTTACCGGCGCAACTATATCGAAGGGCTTTTCTTGTCTTCGGGTATCATCCGGTCGCCGGATGCGACCATGGCCGATATGGTTGAGATCGCGCGTAAACTGCGTGAGGAAGAGAACTTTCGTGGCTATATCCACCTGAAAACCATCCCCGACGCCGCGCCCGAGTTGATCGAGGCGGCAGGGCTGCACGCCGACCGACTGTCGATCAATGTTGAGATGCCTACCGATGCCGCCGTCAAGCAGCACGCCCCCGAGAAAAGCCCCGCGCAAATCCGCAAAGCAATGGCCGATGTGCGGCTGCGCAAACAAGTGGCGAAGGACCGATCGCACACTGGAAAACGCCCGCCCAAGTTTGCCCCGGCCGGGCAATCGACGCAGATGATCATCGGTGCGGACGGATCGAGTGATGCCACCGTTTTGGGGCAATCAACACGGCTGTATTCCAGCTACAAACTCAAGCGGGTCTATTACTCAGCATTTTCACCTATTCCAGACAGTTCGGCCAAACTGCCACTGATCCGGCCCCCGTTGCAACGCGAACACAGGCTGTACCAGGCGGATTGGTTGCTGCGGTTTTACGGCTTTGATCTGGATGAAATCACCAGCGTGACCCCTGATGGCAATCTGGATCTTGAGATTGATCCCAAGCTGGCCTGGGCCTTGCAGTATCGTGGTTTGTTTCCGCTGGATGTGAACCGGGCCAGCAAAGAAATGTTGCTGCGCGTGCCGGGTTTTGGGGTGAAAACCGTGGGGCGTATCCTAAGCACACGGCGGCACCGGCGGCTGCGCTACGAAGATATCACCCGCATGGGGGCCTCGATGAAAAAGGCAGGCGCATTTGTCACCGCAGACGGCTGGAGCCCGCGGGGCCTGACCGACAGTGCCAATCTGCGCGCCCGGTTTGCGCCACCGCCCGAGCAATTGACGCTGTTTTGATGCACCGCATTGTCATTCCGCAAATCGGTGCGGCAACAGCATGGCGCGATGCCGCTCGCGAGATGCTGAACGCTGGTGTCCCGCCCGAGGCCGTGGATTGGGGCGGTGCCGACATGCCTCGCGGCTTGTTTGACACCTCGCAACAGGTGCATCCGGTGCATCAGGCCAAAGTGCCGCGCAGTTTCATTGCGATGGCCAATACCGTGGTCTGGCATTCTGATGCTGACCGGTTTGCACGGCTTTATGCGTTTTTGTGGCGTCTGCGGAGTGCGCCTGAGTTGATGGTTGATCGGGGTGATGCCGATCTGGCCCATCTGCGCAGATTGGAAAAGAACGTACGCCGGTGTCAGCACAAGATGAAAGCCTTTGTGCGGTTTCGCGAGATCGGCGAAGTCGGTGCACCAAGGCGATCGTTTGCGGCTTGGTTTGAACCCACCCATCATACGGTTGAGCCAACCGCAGATTTCTTTGTGCGCCGTTTTGCCGATATGGATTGGCGTATTCTCACGCCTGATGTCAGTGCCGTATTTGAAAACGGCAAGCTGCGCTTTGAACAAGGCCGTGCAAAGCCCGAGCTGCCTGCGGATGCCTCCGAGGCGCTGTGGATCACGTATTTCCGAAACATCTTTAACCCTGCACGGCTGATGGTCAGTGCGATGCAATCGGAGATGCCCAAGAAATACTGGAAGAACATGCCCGAGGCCGCTGAAATCCCTGATCTGATTGCCAATGCCCCGCGTCGCGCACTGGAAATGCAGGCGGCGATGCCAACTGTGCCGTCCTTACGAACGGAAAAAGTACAGGGGCAACTGGCCGAACATGCCTCGGTTTGGGACGGTCCAGCCCAGGGGCTGGGGGCCGCCATCGAGGCCTGCACGCGGTGTCCTTTGCACCGGACAGCCACCCAAGCGGTGCCGGGCGAAGGGCCTTTGGATGCTGAACTGATGATCGTGGGCGAACAACCCGGTGACCAGGAGGATTTGCAGGGGCGGCCATTTGTAGGGCCTGCCGGGCAGCTGTTTGATCAGGTGGCACAAGAGGCGGGACTAGACCGCGCACAGGCCTATGTCACCAATGCCGTCAAACATTTCAAATTCCAGCCGCGTGGACGCAGGCGCATCCACCAGCGCCCCGATGCAGGCGAGGTGCAGCATTGCAAATGGTGGCTTGAAGCCGAGCAGCGGCAGGTGCAACCTAAACTGATCTTGGCGATGGGGGCCACGGCGGCCTTGGCATTGACCGGCTCTGGGGACGCTATCATGAAACGGCGCGGCACGGTGGAATATACAACCGATGGCACCCCGGTGCTGATCACATATCACCCGTCTTACCTGTTGCGTGTGCCGGATGCCGACCACAAGACACAGGTGACCGCGCAGTTCAAAAGCGATCTAGCGCTGGCACTGCGTCTTGTCACGGAGCAAAGCACGACACACGGCGTTCAGGGATAACCGAAAAGGTGGGATGGTGCTGTGAGAGAGGATTGAACTCTCGACCTCACCCTTACCAAGGGTGTGCTCTACCACTGAGCTACCACAGCATTCCGGTGCGCTGATTAGACGGATATGACCCTATTCGCAAGCGTTATCTGGACGCTTTTTGCCACCTCGTATAGAGAGATTGCCATGAGCGAAAAATCCAAGCCAAAATCGCAGGTCGCGAAGACGGACAGCCGAGAAGACCGCTTGAAAGCGGCACTAAAGGCCAATATGGCGCGCAGGAAGGCCCAGGCCAAAGCGCGTGCCAGCGATAAACCGGCACAGGGCGACGACAAAAGGTAGAGCAGTATGGACAGTATCATTGTAACGGGCAACGGGCCACTGAGTGGTCAAATTCCAATCGCAGGGGCCAAGAATGCGTGTCTGACGCTGATGCCTGCCACCTTGCTGAGCGAAGAGCCGCTGACGCTGACCAATGCGCCGCGCTTGTCGGATATCAAAACGATGACCGAGCTGCTGCAATCGCTGGGGGCCGAGGTGACCTCGATGTCGGATGGTCAGGTGCTGGCGATGTCCAGCCATGACGTGAACAACCACATCGCCGACTATGACATCGTGCGCAAAATGCGGGCGTCGAACCTGGTGTTGGGGCCCATGCTGGCGCGTCTGGGCCATGCGGTGGTGTCACTGCCGGGAGGCTGTGCGATTGGCGCGCGCCCGATGGATCTGCACATTGATGCTTTGACCGCGCTGGGCGCTGAGATCGAACTGAAAGATGGCTATCTTCATGCGGTCGCCAAGGGCGGCCTGAAGGGTGCTGTGCATGAAATGCGCTTTGCCTCGGTGGGGGCGACCGAGAACGTGCTGATGGCCGCGACTTTGGCCAAAGGGACAACCGTGCTGAAAAACGCAGCGCGCGAGCCCGAGATTGTCGATCTGGCCGATTGCCTGCGCAAGATGGGGGCGCAGATTGAGGGTGATGGCACATCCCAGATCACCATTCAGGGCGTTGACCGCCTGCACGGGGCCACGCACCCCGTTGTCACCGACCGGATCGAGCTGGGCACCTATATGCTGGCCCCGGCGATTTGCGGTGGCGAGGTGGAATGTCTCGGTGGCCGGATCGAACTGGTCGGCGCGTTTTGCGAAAAACTGGATGCCGCCGGGATCAGTGTGGAAGAAACCGACAAAGGCCTGAAAGTGACCCGCAAGAATGGCCGTGTTCGGGCTGTGGACGTCACAACCGAGCCGTTCCCCGGCTTTCCCACTGATTTGCAAGCCCAGATGATGGCGCTGATGTGTACCGCCGAAGGGTCCTGCGTGCTTGAAGAAAAGATTTTTGAAAACCGGTTTATGCACGCCCCCGAACTGATGCGCATGGGCGCGCAGATTGAGGTGCACGGCGGCACGGCCACTGTGACAGGTGTTGAAAAACTCAAAGGCGCGCCGGTGATGGCCACCGATTTGCGCGCTTCTGTGTCGCTGATCCTGGCCGGGTTGGCCGCCGAGGGCGAAACGGTTGTGAACCGGATTTACCACCTTGACCGCGGCTATGAGCGGATTGAGGAAAAGCTGGGTGCCATCGGTGCCAAGATTGAACGGGTCTCTGGATCATGAGCGAAGACGCCAAATTTGAAGATGGCGGCGAACGCCCACTAAACCTTGGGGCTATGGATGCCGAGGACCTGAAGGTGATCTCATCACTTGCGCAGGATGCCGTGTTTCCCATCACCGAGATGTCCTGGCTGGCCTTTGATCGCCGCTTTGCGCTTTTGATCAACCGCTTTCGCTGGGAAGACGAAGGGCAGGGGCGCCATGCACCTGAACGTGTCCAATCGGTGCTGGCTGTCGACAATGTCCTGCGGGTGGCCAGCCAGGGGATTGATCGCTCGGATAAGGATATGATCCTGTCGTTGCTCAGCGTCACGTTTGAGCCGGGCGAAGAAGGCGCAGGCCATGTGCTGTTGACGCTGGCAGGTGACGGGGCCATTCGGCTGGAAACCGAAGCACTGGAAGTGACGTTGAAAGATGTCACGCGGCCTTACAAAGCGACCTCGGGCAAGGTGCCTGCACATAGGGATTGAGTGTGAGACGCCGGCGATTGGCTGGCCCCGGACTGGCGATCCTGACCGTATTTCGAACGTGCTTTATCTTGGCAAATCCGAACTCAGAACGACCGACGCGCCTGCGTTAACCATATCGCCAGGCCGCCACGCCAAAGGCGTGCCAACTATGGGTGGCGCCCCTCTGGTGCGACGGGGGCCTGATGATGGCCGGGGCCGTTCCGGCCTGTTAACCGGCTGGACGCGCCAAATTCACCTCACCCTTGAGCCTGCCCCCTCACAAAGCTATGTCACGGCTCAACCAAGGAGCGCTGCACCATGCCCATCCATCTGAACGCCACTGATCCCGAGTTTGAAACCCAGTTTACCGCCATGCTGGGCGCCAAGCGCGAGGATTCCCCGGATGTAGATGCCGCTGTGGCTGCGATCATTGCAGATGTGCAAACGCGTGGTGACGCCGCAGTGATCGAACTGACCCAGCAGTTTGACCGGCTGACCCTGACGCCTGATACCCTGCGGTTCTCAGAGGCCGAAATCGATGCGCTGATCGCCGAGGTGCCTCAAGCCGAACGTGACGCTTTGGAACTGGCTGCCGCCCGTATCCGTGCGTATCACGAACGCCAATTGCCCAGCGATGACAGCTGGACTGACGACACCGGCGCGATGCTGGGCTGGCGCTGGACGCCCGTGTCTGCGGCCGGTCTCTATGTGCCGGGGGGGCTGGCGTCCTATCCGTCCTCGGTGCTGATGAACGCCATTCCAGCCAAGGTGGCGGGCGTTGAACGGCTGGCCATTACAGTGCCCACCCCTGACGGGCAGGCGAACCCGCTGGTGTTGCTGGCGGCGCGGCTTTCGGGTGTGAATGAGGTCTACCGCATCGGTGGCGCGCAGGCGATTGCAGCACTGGCTTATGGCACAGACACCATTGCACCCGTGGACAAAATCACAGGGCCGGGCAACGCATTTGTCGCCGCTGCCAAACGCCGGGTGTTTGGCAAGGTGGGCATTGATATGATCGCTGGCCCATCGGAAATTCTGGTGATCGCGGACAAGGATAACAACCCTGATTGGATCGCGCTGGATTTGCTCAGCCAGGCCGAACATGACGAAAGCGCGCAGTCGATCCTGATCACGGACAGTGCCGAATTTGCCCAAGCGGTTGAGGCGTCGGTGGACACATTCCTGCAAACGCTGGAGCGGCGCGATATCGCCGGGGCCAGCTGGCGCGACAATGGCGCGATCATTCTGGTGCCGGATATCGCGACGGCGGCGGCGTTGTCCAACCGCGTGGCCCCCGAGCATCTGGAGCTGTGCGTGGCGGATGAAGACGCGCTGAGCGCCCAGATCACCCATGCTGGCGCCATTTTCCTGGGCGCATGGACGCCCGAGGCGATTGGCGACTATGTGGGCGGGCCAAATCACGTGCTGCCCACGGCCCGTTCGGCCCGGTTTTCCAGTGGTTTAAACGTCATGGAATTCCTTAAGCGTACAACCCTGGCCCGGATGACCCCGGATGCGCTGCGTGCCATTGGTCCTGCGGCGGAAACGCTGGCCCGGTCCGAGAGCCTTGAGGCGCATGGGCTTTCGGTCACGGCCCGGTTGAAGCACCTGAATGAGTGACCTGCACGCCACGGCGTTATGCGCCTTGTGACGCGCCACATTGCTCCTTTGACAGGGCTGGGTTAGGCAGGGTCAAACACCTCTGTTCGAAAGATCAATCCTATGACCAGTATCTGTCATATCGAGTTGGATGACGCCAACCTGCCCCCGCCCACGCCCGAGATCGAGCAAGAGCGCAAGGTGGCGATGTATGACCTGATCGAGGAAAACACGTTTGAGCTGCCTCAGCGTGGCGATCGTGCGTTGCCGGATGGGCCGTATCGTCTGGGTCTGTCGATCCGCGAGAAACGACTGGTGTTCGATATCAAAACCAAGGACGAGAATCCGGCGGCCGAGTTCCATCTGTCGCTCAGCCCGTTTCGCCAGGTGGTCAAGGATTACTGGGCTATTTGCGAAAGTTACTTTGACGCCGTCAAAAATATGCCACCCAGCCAGATCGAAACCATCGATATGGCACGGCGCGGTATTCATAACGAAGGGGCGCGTATCCTCGAGGAACGGCTGGACGGCAAGGCCGAGATCGACAACGACACAGCGCGCCGTCTCTTTACCCTGATTTGCGTCTTGCATTTCGGGGGCTGACGCGATGGCAGGCGAGCTTCCTCAATCCATCCTGTTTTGCTGCGATCACAATGCAGTCCGGTCGCCCATGGCCGAAGGGATCATGAAGAAGTTCTATGGCACCGACACCTATGTGCAATCGGCCGGTGTGAAATCTGATATGGATATCGACGGGTTCAGCGTCACGGTGTGTCGCGAACTGGGGGTCGAACTGGAACGCCACCGCACGCGGTCGTTTGATGAAATGGAACAATGGGGTGATGATCTCAGCTCGTTTGATCTGGTGGTGGCGCTAAGCCCTGCCAGCCAGCGTCGCGCGCTTGAGCTGACGCGGGTGTTTCATCTGGATGTGCTGTATTGGCCAATCATGGATCCTACGGGCTTGGGCGAAAGCCGCGAGGCCAAGATGGACGCCTACCGCCAGACCCGCGATCAGATCATTGGTCACTTTACCGAAACATGGGGTCCGGCCCGGGAAGGCGTATAATGCAAACGATTGAGCGATATTTTCAGGCATTCAACGCAGGCGATGTCGAGGGCATGCTGGATTGCCTTGCGCCAGTTGTGCGCCACCATGTGAACGAAGGTCAGGTCCGTGTCGGCAAAGACAAGTTTCAGGCGTTTTGCGAACATATGAACCGCACCTACCGTGAGACCCTGACCGATATGGTGATCTTCACGGGGCAAGATGGCACGCGAGCGGCGGCGGAATTCACGGTCAACGGCACTTACCTTGCCACCGATCCGGGCCTGCCCGAGGCTAACGGCCAAAGCTACAAACTGCCAGCCGGGTCGTTTTTCAGCCTTGAGGGCGGGCTGATCACGCGGGTGGTTACCTATTACAATCTGGCGGATTGGACCGCGCAGGTTTCGTGATCCGAACCGAACGGCTGACGGGGGCTGCGTTGATTGCAGCCCTTGATGACCTTGCGCAGCTGCGGATCACGGTGTTCCGGGCATTCCCTTACATCTATGACGGCGATGTCGCCTACGAGCGGCGCTACCTGCAGACATACCGCGACAGTGACGATGCCATTTTAGTGGCCGCATTTGACGGTGATCGTTTGGTGGGCGCGTCAACCGGAACGCCGATGACCCAGCATGCCGATGATTTTGCCGCCGCTTTTGCAGGGCAGGATATCGCGCTTGATCAGATATTTTACTGCGCTGAAAGTGTGCTGTTGCCCGAATATCGCGGCCAGGGCGTGGGTCATGCATTTTTTGATGCACGCGAGGCCCATGCGCGGGCGCTGGGGCTGGATTACAGTGCTTTTTGTGGGGTCGTGCGGCCCGAGGATCACCCGCTGCGGCCCAATGGGTACGTGCCCTTGGACGGGTTTTGGCGCAAACGAGGCTACAAACCGGTGCCGGGTGTTGTGGCCAGCTATCGCTGGAAAGACCTGGACCAACCCGGTGAAACAGATCATCCGCTGCAATTTTGGATGCGCAAGGTTTAGGCGTTACCTTACGGAACTTACACTATATCTTGAACACCTTGAAAGGGATCAGTCCCTTTTGTGGGATCAACGCCACGCCTAATATTCATTCTAAGAAAATTTTCTTTTGCAGGCTTCCCAGGGTGATTCGCCTCTGTTAACCTTTGATTAATAAAAAAAATAAAAGAGGCAGGCATACAGGCAATGGGAACGGGCTTTAAAGGCACGTTCGTCATCTCCTGGTCGCAAACGGAAGTGGACGGTTTGGAGGCCGCCCCAGTCCAGTCATTGGATGTGGGAACGGCGTGGTCCTGGCACGGTGAGCTCGTGCGGGTGGATGGACCAGCTGAGTTTTTGCGACTTGAGAATGCGAACGGTGAAGAAAACAGCCGCAAACGTGCGGCGCGAATGGTGCGGCGTCTTGTGGGTGCTGCATGCACAAATACATCTGACATCAGCACTGTCGAGATCGATGATCCATTGATGGACAGCGGCTTTGTCGTCACTGACGGCGCGCGCAGCTATACCATCACGCTGATCGAGGTGGGGCCCAATGCGCCACCGCTGTTGATGTTTATGAATGATATTCCACCGCGCAATACCGAAATGTGGGTGGTGCATCACACGCTGCATGCGTCTCAGGACAACTCGACCGGGCCGGAAACGGGCGGTGTGATTTGCTTTACCCCTGGCACGCGGATCGAAACCCCAGATGGGCCACGGTTGGTCGAAGAATTGCGCGAAGGCGATTATGTGCAATCCAAAGACAGCGGCGCACAGCAGATCCAGTGGGTTGGCAGCCGGCGTATGTCGGGGGCGCGTCTGTTTGCGATGCCCAAGCTGCGTCCGGTGCGCATCAGGGCAGGTGCCTTGGGCGTTGAAAGACCAGATGAGGAACTGCTGGTCTCACCCGAACACCGCATGCTGGTAAAGGGCGATGTCGCTATGGCGTTGTTTAACACGCCCGAGGTTCTGGTTTCGGCCAAGGATCTGATCAATGCATCATCAATCAATGTGGACATGGCCGTGCGCGAGGTGACGTATATTCACATCCTTCTGCCACAGCATCAAATCCTGTGGGCCAACGGCGTGGAAACCGAAAGCTTCCATCCCGCCAGCACATCGCTGACCACTCTGGACGAAGATGACCGCAAGCGTCTGATCGGGCTGTATCCGCAGTTGCAATACGAGCCGCATATCTACGGTGGCTTTGCACGTCGGTCATTGAGCGCCTCAGAGGCGGCCATTCTGACCCACGAAGCGGCCTGACCAAAGGCACAGGATGGGCGGTGTCGCCCATCCATCCAGCGCCGCACGACTGCCTTATGTCGCAGTCGCAGCATTGGCCCGTTGACTCCCCCTCTCACGCCTGTATAAGCGCGACTTCATTGGTGTTGGTGGCCCCCGCAAGGGGATGCCTGTCAGGAGTAATCCAAAGGACAACGCCCTTCATGTTGCGGATCGATCCGGAACAGGTTGCCAGAACGGTTGTACCGCACCAGCGATTGCAGCCTAAAGAGTGGGAACCGGTTTTTGGAAACAGCTGCAATGCCACTAAAGAAGGAGATCAGCCGTGACAAAACGCACGTCTGCCAAGTACAAAATTGACCGCCGGATGGGTGAAAACATCTGGGGTCGTCCAAAATCCCCCGTCAATCGCCGCGAAAGCGCGCCCGGCCAGCACGGCCAGCGCCGCAAGGGCAAACTGTCAGACTTTGGTCTGCCGCTGCGTGCCACGCAGAACCTGTAATGCCACTACGGCGCTCTCACCGAGAAACAGTTCAAGCGCATCTACTCGGAAGCGGCCCGTGTCAAAGGCGACACAGGTGAAAACCTGATCGGCCTGCTCGAGCGTCGCCTGGACGCGGTCGTGTACCGCGCCAAATTCGTGGCCACCATGTTTGCTGCGCGCCAGTTCGTGAACCACGGCCATGTCCGTGTGAACGGCAAAAAGGTGAACATCCCATCGTACCGCGTCAAAGAGGGCGACCTGATCGAAGTGCGTGACCGTTCCAAGCAATTGGCGGTTCTGCTGGAAGCCACTCAACTGGCCGAGCGCGACGTGCCGGATTACATCGATGCGGATCATTCCAAGATGGCGGCCACTTTTGTCCGCACACCGGGTCTGGGCGATGTGCCGTATCCGGTGATGATGGAACCAAACCTCGTCATCGAATTCTACGCGCAGAACTAATCGGTCTAACGACTGTTACATATCTGCCAAGGGCCGCGACGGGACACCGCCGCGGCCCTTTTGTTTTTAGGCTGATCATGCGCATATGCCGATTGATCTGGGGAGGATCAGAAGATGACAAAGATCACACCGCAGCCGGGTATTCTGGATATCGAGCTTTATCAGGGGGGCGCGTCCCATGTGGCTGGGGTGTCAAATGTGGTCAAGCTCAGCTCGAATGAGAACCCGTTCGGCCCATCCGACAAGGCCAAGGATGCCTATCGCAAGCTGGCGTTTGAGTTGCACCGTTATCCGTCTTCGGACCATTCCGGGCTGCGCGCCGCCATTGGCAATGTGCACGGCGTTGACCCCCAGCGCGTGATCTGCGGTGCCGGCAGCGACGAGATCATCGCGTTTTTGTGCCAGGCCTATGCGGGTCCTGGCGATGAGGTGATCCACACTGAACACGGGTTTGCCATGTACCGGATTTCGACGCTGGCCGCCGGTGCGACACCTGTAGAAGTGCCCGAGCGTGAGCGTGTCACGGATGTTGATGCCATTCTGGCTGCCTGCACGCAAAACACCCGGCTGGTCTTTGTGGCCAACCCCAACAACCCCACCGGAACGATGGTGGGCGAAAGCGAAATCGCGCGTCTGGCGCGGGGCTTGCCTGATCAGGCTTTGCTGGTCGTGGACGGGGCCTATGCCGAATATGTCGAAGGCTATGATGGGGGCGCCGGGCTGGTGGATAGTATGGAAAATGTGGTGATGACGCGCACGTTCTCCAAGATTTACGGGTTGGGCGGGCTGCGCGTGGGGTGGGGCTATGGCCCGCAACATGTGATTGATGTGCTGCACCGTTTGCGTGGGCCGTTCAACGTCAGTAATGCAGCACTGGCGGCGGCCGAAATGGCCGTGCGGGACGTGGCCTGGACCGATAAGTGCCGCAATGACAACACCCGCCTTCGGGCGTGGCTGGCCGAGGCTTTGGCCGAACACGGCGTGCCGTCTGACACTTCGACTGCAAATTTCATTCTGGCGCGCTTTGCCAGCCAGGACGAGGCCGAGGCCTGTGATGACTACCTGCAAGGCGAGGGCCTGCTGGTGCGCCGGGTGGCCGGGTACAAGCTGCCCAATTGTCTGCGGATCACTGTGGGCGACGAGGCCAGCTGCCGTCAGGTGGCCCATGCAGTCGGAAAATTCATGGAGCAAGCCAGATGAACCAGATTTACGACCGCGTGGCGCTGATTGGCTTGGGCCTGATCGCATCGTCGATGTTCTGGGCGATGAAACGCGCCGGATTGGCGGGCGAAGTGGTGGGCTATGCGCGGTCATCTGAGACGCGTGATGTGGCGCGCGAGATAGGTCTGTGTGACCGGATTTGCGACAGTGCGGCCGAGGCGGTAGAGGGCGCTGATCTGGTGATCCTTTGCGTACCTGTGGGGGTCATGGGGGCTGTGGCTGCTGAAATTGCGTCATCGCTGAAACCCGGGGCGACTGTTTCTGACGTTGGCTCGGTCAAGCGTGCGGTGATCGAAGCGGTGGACCCGCATTTGCCTGAGGGCGTGCATTTTGTCCCCGCGCATCCGCTGGCCGGGACCGAGCATTCGGGGCCGCGGTCGGGCTTTGCCGAGCTTTTTGATGAACGCTGGACGGCGATCGTGCCCGTCGAGGGCGCGGACCGTGCGGCGGTTGATAAGGTCGATGCGCTTTGGCAAGGTATGGGCGCTTACACCGAGGAAATGGACGCTGATCACCATGATCTGGTATTGGCTGTCACCTCTCACACGCCGCACCTGATTGCCTACACGATGGTGGGCGTGGCCGATGATCTGAGCCGTGTGACCGATAGTGAAGTAATCAAGTTCTCGGCGGCAGGCTTTCGGGATTTTACCCGGATTGCGGCCAGCGACCCAACCATGTGGCGCGATGTGTTTTTGAACAACAAAGACGCCACATTGGAAATTCTGGGCCGGTTCACCGAAGAACTCTTTGCTCTGCAACGCGCCATCCGCACGGGCGACGGCGACCACCTGCACGCCTATTTTACGCGGACACGCGCCATTCGCCGTGGTATCATCGAGGCCGGACAAGACACCGACGCCCCTGATTTTGGGCGCGTCAAAAAGGGCTGAGATGAATGCGAGTGTTATGGGTTATCCCGTTGATTTTAATGGGATGTTCACCGATTGAATCGGTGCGTGGTATCTTCAAAAGTGATGATGCAAAGCAGGCGTTCAGCGCCGAAGGATCCGTTTGCGGCATCCCTGCGATCAAGGGGACAGTCGTAGGCGATGTACCCGGTCCCGGTGGGTGCGGGGTCAGCGATGCTGTCAGTGTCACATCGGTCAGCGGAATAACGCTGAGCCAGCCCGCCACGATCAATTGCCAAACAGCAACCACGCTGAACACTTGGGTCGCGGGATCGGTGATGCCGACGATTGGCAATACGGGCGATGGTCTGACGTCGCTGAAGGTGGCCGCGCATTACGCCTGCCGGACCCGCAATCACAAAAAGGGCGCACGCCTGTCAGAGCACGCAAAGGGCAACGCGATTGATATTTCCGCGTTTCGTCTGGCCGATGGCAGTGCGATCACGGTCAGTGACCACTGGAACAATTCCAAGCGTGGCAAGATACTGAAAGAGTTGCATAAAACGGCATGTGGGCCGTTCGGAACCGTGCTGGGGCCAAAATCAGACCGCTATCACCAAAACCATTTTCACCTGGATGTGGCGGACTATCGCAGCGGCCCGTATTGCCGCTGAACTGGCACTGATCACCCGGACCTTAGCGTATCCGCAGAACAGGCGCATCGCCCAAGGGAATTGGCCCCAAAAACACCCGGCCACGGTTGAAATCCAATGGCAGATCCAGCGTGTTGGGGTTGCCAGACAATTGCGCCATGAGGCCCAACCCGTCCTCCAATGTGCCAGCCAGCGTTTCAGGAACCATCCCTGTGTTCA
The DNA here is from genome assembly GCA_045106595.1 of Roseovarius sp. Taxonomy (GTDB): domain Bacteria; phylum Pseudomonadota; class Alphaproteobacteria; order Rhodobacterales; family Rhodobacteraceae; genus Roseovarius. The sequence goes on from JBGCEW010000006.1 coordinate 52,285, forward strand.
CCCCCAAAGCCAGAATCTCGCGCCAATTGCGGGCCTTGACGGTCATCTTGCCGCTGGGCAATCCGGCCTCGTCCACGCGCAGGGATCCTGCGACCAACAGCTCCAACTGCCCCCAACGCGCCTCGGCCAGTTTCACGTCAATCTCGCGCGGTTGGGGGCGCGCACGTTCAATCGCGAAGCGGTCCCAGACCGTGTCGAAGGTGACAGTGATATCCGCATTCAACGCCTCAAGCGTGTCGGGCAGGGCATTGCCAGGATCAATCCTGATTTTCAGCGGTAGCGCAGGGGACACACCATCGGCTTTCAACCCAAAGCGATAGGCCGGTGCAGGGTCACCGGGCACCGTTTCCACGGCCATCGTCAGCTGGGCGATATCGGTGCTGTCGTTTTGCCCCTGAAGTTGCCCCTCGGCTGGTTGAACTGATAGGCCCTGAATGGTCACAGTGCTGCGCTCAAGTGCCAGATTGGTGCTGGGTGCCACCACCAGCGACGCGCGCATATCCTCTGAGGTGATGTCAAACGTGTCATACGGATTGGCCACGCGCTGGCTGTTGGGCCAGACCGCGATCACATGGTTTGGTTTGTAGCTCAGCGCCAGGATCTGGAAAAACGGCGCGTCCCAGGCCAGACCTGTTGACGGATCAGCCAGGGACAGATTGGTAAATGTCGTGTCGATACGGTTCGGGAAACCTGCGACGGACAGGTCTGATGTTTCGGCCACCCAGCCGTCATCGCGGCGATCATTGAACCAGCTGTCAAAGCTGTCTTGCAGGGCCGTGGCGGTGACATACCAATAGCCCGACCACAAGGCGGCCCCGATCAGGATCAAACTGAGTAACAATCGCATCGGTTTCGCCTCTTTCGCGTCTCAACGACATGGTGTTTATAGGGCAGGTGCGACGAAGGACAGCGAAATGACGATGTGGGTTTTTGGATACGGATCACTGCTTTGGAACCCCGGCTTTGATGTGGCCGAGCGGGTGCAGGGCACTCTGGCAGGTTACAATCGCAGCTTTTGCATGCGGTCGATCCATCATCGTGGCACCGAAGAGCACCCCGGCCTTGTGTTGGCGCTGGATCAAAACCCGCGCACACGCTGTGACGGTGTGGCGATGGCGGTACATGATCACGCGCAAGATCAGGTGCTGGCCTATTTGCGCGAACGCGAACTGATCTCATCGGCCTATCTTGAGAAGATGTTGACGTTAAACCTGTCCGATGGGCGCACGGTTGAGGCAGTGGTCTATGTGATCGACGAGAGCCACGTGCAGTATTGCGGCGGCCTGGACCTTGAGGAGCAAGCCCAGATCATCGCACGCGCGCATGGCGGGATGGGCCCCAATACCGAATACCTGTTTAATACGGCATCCCATCTGGACGAACTGGGCATTCACGACCCCGATCTGATCTGGCTGACCAAACGTGTTAAATCGCTGGTGGGCTGAGTTATAAATCCTTGGCTTAAAGCGCCATACAGATTAGGGTTAACCCAACAAAACCAGAGCCCGGGAGGCGTCCTGATGGACCAGCCGGACCGCGAGGTCGAGCCGCAGTTTTCTCGCCCTGCCCGCCAGATCATCCTGATGTTGATCGTGCTTGGGCTGACAGGGCTCGGGGCCTTTTTGGCCCTGCCACGGGTGTTGCCTGTGTTTCAGGCCAATCCCTGGCTGAACGGGTTTATCATATTCGTGTTTTTCATCGGCGTGCTTGCCTGTTTCTGGCAGGTATTTCAGCTGTTTGCCTCGATTAAATGGATCGAGGGCTTTGCCGCGCAGACCCCCGGACATGATCAGATCATAGCGCCGCAATTGCTGGCACCACTGGCCACCTTGCTGCGGCAACGGGGCAAACGCATGCAGATTGCCTCAACCTCGGCACGCTCGATCCTTGATTCCGTGGCGCAGCGCATCGACGAAGCACGCGAGATCACGCGTTACATCGTATCGTTGCTGATTTTCCTGGGGCTTTTGGGCACGTTTTATGGCCTTGCCACCACCGTTCCTGCCCTGGTCGACACCATTCGCAGCCTCGCCCCGCAAGAGGGTGAAGGCGGGGTGCAGGTCTTTAGCCGGCTGATGACCGGGCTTGAGGCTCAGCTGGGTGGTATGGGTATCGCTTTTGCGTCGTCGCTGCTGGGGTTGGCCGGTTCGCTGGTCGTGGGCTTGCTCGAGCTGTTTGCAGGCCACGGTCAAAACCGGTTCTACCGCGAGCTGGAAGAATGGATGTCAACGATCACGCGTGTTGGGTTTTCCACGGGTGACACGGACGGCGCAGGCGAAGGCGGCGCCGTCGCGGGTGTGTTGGATCACATGGCCGAGCAGATGGAAAGCCTGCAAATGATGCTGACCCAAACGGATGTCAGCCGCGCCATGGTGGATGAAAAGCTGGGGCTTTTGGCCGATAGCATCGATCAGATGACCCAAAAAATGTCCGAGCCGTCTGGAACCGAACAGGCCCTGATCCGCGTGGCCGAAGGACAAGACCGTCTGCTTGTGCATCTGCAAGAGCAACACAGCCGCCAACGGGATGTCACCAGCGAGGGTGGCATTGACGCCGAAAGCCGCATGCGCCTGCGCTCGATTGATGTGCAGATGCTGCGTATTTTGGAAGAAATCAGCGCCGGTCGACAAGAAACCATGACCGAAATCCGCACCGATCTGAATGCGCTGAGCAAGATTTTCACGCAGATTGACACGCAGTTGAAAGCCAAGGATCGCAAAGCGGGCGAGGGCAAGTAACCATGGCCCTGTCGCGACGCACTGGCGCACGGTTTCAGGCCTCAATCTGGCCTGGCTTTGTGGATGCGATGACCGGGCTTTTGCTGGTTTTGATGTTTGTGCTGACCATTTTCATGGTGGTGCAATTTGTCCTGCGCGAGACGATTACAGGCCAGGAAAGCAAGCTTGATGCGCTTTCGGCTGAGGTGGCTGCTTTGGCGCAGGCCTTGGGGTTGGAACAGGACCGTGCCGCATCCCTGGATGAGCGCGTGGGCCAGTTGACGGCAACCTTGGGGGATGCGCGCGCCCTGCAAGATCAACAAGCTGCGTTGATTGCCAGCCTGCGATCCGAACGTGATGTTCAGGCCGGGCGCATTGCCAGCTTTGAGGAGCAGGTCGCCAGCCTGTTGGCCGAGCGCGATACGGCCTTGGGCACTGTGACAGATTTGGAAGGGCAAAACGCCGCTTTGGTGTCCGAGCAAGAGGCGTTGAACCTGGCGCTGGCCAACCTGCGTGATGAAATTGATGAACAGACCGAAGCCGCGCGTCTGGCCGCCGCCCGTCGCGATGCGCTGACCGCTTTGGTGGCGGATTTGCGACAGCGCAACACCGCAAGCGAGCAAGCCCTCAGCGATGAAGAAGCCGCACGTCTGGTTGAGGCGGCCGCCGCAGAAGCCTTGCGTCAGCGTTTGGCCAATGCCGATACAGAACTGACGGCCATGACCCTTGCCTTGGAAGAAGAACGTCGCCGCGCCGAGGAAACACTGGCCTTGCTGGCCGCAGCCCAGACCGCGGGCAGCGACCTGAACGCACAGTTGGCCGCAGCCTTGCTGGCGGGCGAGGATGCAAGCACCACCATCGCCGGACTGCGCACCGAGCTGGCCGAGGCCAATGCAAATCGCGATGTGCGCGCCGGGGAGTTGTCGGAGATGGAGACGGCTCTGACCGGCGCCATTGCCGAGGCCAACGCCAAAACCGCCGAGCTGGATGCCGCCACCGTTCAGCTGCGCGCAGCACAAGATCAGATTGCACAGCTTTTGGCGCAGCAGCAATCGGTCGAGGACGTGACCCTTTCAGCGCAAGAGGTGCGCGCGCAATTGGCTGCAGCCTTGGCCGCCAAACTGGCCGCCGAGCGCGACGCCGCAAGCGAGCTCAGCAAAGCCGAGGAACGCGCCGCCCTTCTGGCACAGGCGCAAGTGGCCTTGGCGGATCAGCAACAGGTTGCATCTGCGGCGCAGGAACAACAGGCGTTGCTCAATCAACAAGTCGCGGCTCTGCGCCAGCAATTGGGCCAGCTTCAGGCGCTGTTGGATGATGCTAAAATCCGCGAGGCAGCCACAGACGTGCAGCTGCAATCCTTGGGCAACGAATTGAACACCGCTTTGGCCCGTGTCGCCGCAGAAGAACGCCGCCGCGCCGAGTTGGAAGAGGAAAAACGCAAACTGCTGGAGGCCGAGAAACAGCAATTGGAGCGCTACCGATCCGAGTTCTTTGGCCGTGTGCGCGATGTTCTGGGCACGCAGGAAGGCGTGCAGATTGTGGGCGATCGGTTCGTGTTTTCATCCGAAGTTCTGTTTGCGCAGGGGGCGGCGGATCTGTCAGCCGAAGGGCAACGTGAAATTGCCAAGATCGCGAATATCCTGCGCAATGTCGCCGATGATATCCCCTCCGAAATCGACTGGGTTTTGCAGGTTGATGGCCATACCGACAATGTGCCGATCATCAATGGCGCCGCCTTTGCCGACAATTGGGAGCTGAGCCAGGCCCGCGCCTTGTCTGTGGTGCGGTTTATGGTCAATTTTCTGGGGTTGCCACCCAGCCGTCTGTCGGCCAACGGATTTGGTGAATACCAGCCCATCAATCCAGCAAATACGCCCGAAGCCCGTGCGCAAAACCGGCGGATCGAGTTGAAATTTACCGAGAAGTGACGGTGATATCGGCATGGCGCCAGGCAATCAACGTGCCCTGGCGGGTCAGCCTGACCATGCCGCGATACGCGCCCGGCAGCCAGCCTTGATCAGGGGCATTTCGTCCAAATGCGCGAAACAACTGCGCTTTGGGATCTTTCAACAGGATGGTTTTGTTGAAGACTTCACCCTCAGGTCCGGTGGCAGACAGCTCTAGCACATCGCCGTTTTGGGCGTGGAACACGTGACCATAAACCACCAGCGGCTGATTAGGGTCCGCAGTGGTTTCGCGGGCAGCCCCTGATTTGATGGCGGCAAACTCGGGCACTTTGGTGGCCATCCCAGCCGTGAACAGCCCCGCACGGTGGTATTCGGGCGGCACAGACCAAAGCATATCTTCGGCCGCGCCGCAGGTGGCATCCCCCCGGCGCGAGGGTTGAAACGGGTCCACCAATGCACCGTCTTTCAGTACCGAGATATGCAAATGCGGGATATTGGTCAGCCCGCTGAGCCCGATCAATCCCAGCGTATCACCCGCGGCGACGCGATCGCCTTGCCGGACCGAAACCGAGCCTCGCTTCAGGTGGCAATACAGCGTTTGCCACCCGTCACCGTGATCAATCCGCACGGCGTTGCCGCATTCCTTGCCAGCGATTGCGTCCCGCGTGGCGTCGGTGACGGCGACATCTTCCATCCCGTCCCGCGTTGCGGCCACGGTACCGGGGGCGGCGGCCAGCACATCTGTACCGGCGTTCATCATTATGAAATCCTGCAACACGATGTCGGTGCCGCGATGCCCGTCGCGCGACTTGATCCCGCAGGTGTAATCGGATTGGCCCACGCCCGGGGTGGCATCGACGTAATCCTCGATGTAGCAGGTTTGCCCCTGGGTGCAGTCAACTGGCCAAATAAGGTCAGGCGGCCCTGCATGGGCCGCCTGTGTTGACAGTATCAAAGCTGTGGCAAACGCGCCGCGCATTAATCTGCGGTCAGCAGAGGCGGCTTTTTCTTACCCGTGATGCGGGGGCGTTCGGGGCCTTCCAACTTCAGGTCAATCTTGCCGTCCTTGATGCCCACTTTGACCAGCCCACCTTTGGCGAGCTTGCCAAACAGCAGCTCCTCGGCAAGCGGCTTTTTGATGTATTCCTGGATCACACGGCCCAAAGGACGCGCGCCCATTTTGTCATCATAGCCTTTGTCAGCCAGCCATTCGGCAGCAGGTTTGGTCAGCTCGATGGTTACGTTGCGATCCATCAGCTGGGCTTCGAGTTGCAGCACGAACTTTTCGACCACCTGCAGGATCACATCCTTGGGCAGCGGTGCAAAGCTGATCACCGCATCCAGACGGTTGCGGAATTCCGGCGTGAACGTGCGCTCAATCGCGGCGGTGTCTTCGCCTTCGCGGCGATCCCGACCAAAGCCGATGGCGGCTTTCGCTTGCTCGGACGCGCCCGCGTTTGAGGTCATGATCAGCACCACGTTGCGGAAATTCACCGTACGACCATTGTGATCGGTCAGGTTGCCGTGGTCCATCACCTGCAACAGAATGTTAAACACATCCGGGTGCGCTTTTTCGATCTCATCCAGCAGCAGCACGCAATGGGGGTGTTGGTCGACGCCGTCGGTCAAGAGGCCCCCTTGGTCAAAGCCCACATAGCCCGGAGGGGCACCGATCAGGCGCGAAACCGCGTGTTTTTCCATGTATTCGGACATATCAAAGCGCAGCAGTTCAACGCCCAAAGTATCAGCCAACTGCTTGGCCACTTCGGTTTTGCCGACGCCCGTTGGACCAGCAAACAGGTAGTTACCAATGGGTTTTTCGGGCTCACGCAGACCTGCGCGCGCCAGTTTGATCGCCGAGGACAGCGATTCAATTGCCTTGTCCTGTCCAAAGACCACGCGCTTGAGCGATTTTTCGAGGTCTTTGAGCACCTCGGCATCGTCCTTTGACACGTTTTTGGGCGGGATGCGGGCGATTTTGGCCACGACTTCCTCGATCTCTTTCAGACCGATGGATTTGCGACGTTTCGAGGCAGGCACCAGGCGTTGTGCGGCACCGGCCTCGTCAATGACATCGATCGCTTTATCGGGCAGTTTGCGGTCGTTGATATAGCGCGCGGCCAGATCAACGGCGGCTTTGATCGCGTCGTTGGTGTATTTGACCGAATGGTGATCCTCAAAATACGTCTTGATGCCTTTGAGGATTTTGATTGCATCCTCGACTGTGGGTTCGACCACATCGATTTTCTGGAACCGGCGGCTCAGCGCGCGGTCCTTCTCAAAATGCTGACGGAACTCCTTGAAGGTAGTGGAGCCCATGCAACGCAGCTTGCCGCCCTGAAGCGCAGGCTTCAGCAGGTTTGAGGCATCCATTGCCCCGCCGGACGTGGCACCGGCACCAATCACAGTGTGGATTTCATCGATGAACAGCACTGCGTCGGGGTGCGCCTCCAGCTCGGTTACAACAGCTTTCAGGCGTTCCTCAAAATCACCACGATAGCGCGTGCCGGCTAGCAACGCGCCCATGTCGAGTGAGAAGATAGTGGTTTTTGACAGCACTTCCGGCGTTTCACCCTGCACAATTTTATGTGCCAGACCTTCGGCGATGGCGGTTTTGCCAACGCCGGGATCACCCACCAACAGGGGGTTGTTCTTGCGGCGGCGGCACAGCACCTGGATGCAGCGTTCCACCTCGGACGAGCGGCCGATCAGCGGATCGACATCGCCTGCGCGGGACTTTTCATTCAGATCGACGCAATATTTGGCCAGAGCGCTTTCGCCTTGTTCCACGGCGTCGCTTTCGGTGTCCATGCGCGGGCCGCCTTCGTCGCCTTCATCAGCGCCGGCAACCGGGCGGCTTTCGCCAAAGGCGGGGTTCTTGGCAACACCGTGCGCGATAAAGTTCACCGCATCATAGCGCGTCATGTCCTGTTCTTGCAGGAAGTAGGCCGCATTGCTCTCGCGCTCGGCAAAGATGGCGACCAGAACGTTGGCGCCCGTAACTTCGGTTCGGCCCGAGGATTGCACGTGGATTGCTGCGCGTTGGATCACCCGCTGAAAGGCGGCGGTTGGCACAGCTTCGGACCCTTCGATATCGGTGACCAGATTGGCCAGATCATCATCAATGAACTCGACCAATGTGCCGCGCAAATCTTCGGTGTCGACATTGCACGCCTTCATGACGCGTGATGCGTCGGGCTCATCGATCAGCGCCAGCAGCAAATGCTCCAGCGTGGCGAATTCGTGTTGGCGCGCATTGGCCAATGCCAAGGCGGCGTGGATGGCCTGCTCTAGTGTGGTCGAGAATGACGGCACGTTGTGCTCCTTACTGATCTTGGCTGGCCCTCGCGGGGGTCAACCGTGGCCTGTTAGTCTTAAAGTTTGGTCTATATCGGCCCTGCTTCAAGGCTTTTCTGGGCTTTTGTGTTCACATTTATTGGCGATTGTGCCGTTTGCGTATGAAAATGGCTCAAAACCGGTCTTTTCGAGCACGAATTTCGGTGAAGACGTCCACCGGGGCGGCCCCGGCCATCCCAAGATGGGCCTGAATGGCTGGATCATCAGCGCGCAGGAACGGATTTGTCGCCAATTCATCGGACAAAAGGGACGGAACTGTGGGCAGATCCTCCGCGCGGGCCCCACGCACCGCGTCTGCCCTTGAGATAAGCGCCGCGTTGTCGGGGTCAATGGTCAGCGCGAATTTAACGTTGCTTTGCGTATATTCATGCCCCGAGCAAACGGTCGTGTCGCCGGGCAGGGCGGTCAGTTTGGACAGGCTGGCGTGCATTTGCGCAGGCGTGCCTTCGAACAAACGACCACAGCCCATCGCCATCAGGCTGTCGGCGGTAAAGACCAGTTTACTGTCGGGAAAGTAAAAGGCGATGTGACCCACGGTGTGGCCTGACACATCAATGACCTGCGCGGTTTGTGCACCAATGCGAACCGTATCGCCCTCGGACACTGATTTATGAAGCGGGGGCAGGCGATGGGCATCCGCGGCGGCACCGATGACTTGGGCAGATGTTTCGGCCAGCAGATCAGCCACACCGTCGATATGGTCATAATGGTGATGGGTCAGCAAGATATGCGACAGGGTCCACCCTGTTTTGGCCAAAGCTGCCAGGATGGGGCCTGCTTCGGGCACATCCACCACGGCGGTCTGGCCACTGTCTGCATCATGGATCAGGTAGGCATAATTGTCAGACAGGCAGGGAATGGTCACAAGTTGCAATGTCATAGTGTTTTACCTGTCTGTGGTTCCTGTTACGATCAGACTGACCGAAACCTGCGGGCTGTGCAATGTATCTTGATGTACAAGATCTGAGGAATTTCTATTACCGCAGTGCGCTGGGTCGCGCGGCGCAGAAAACCGTGCGCGAAGAGATGCTGAAACTATGGCCCGAGGCCAAGGGGCAAACCGTGGCAGGTTTTGGCTTTGCCGTGCCGTTTTTGCGCCCCTACATTAAAGAGGCACGTCGGGTGATCGGGCTGATGCCCGGACCGCAGGGGGTGATCACCTGGCCGCAAGGCATGCCCAATGTGTCAGTGCTGGTCGAAGAGGCAATGTGGCCGATTGAAACCGGTCACGTCGACAAATTGCTTCTGGTGCACGCGCTGGAAAGTTCGGAACAGCCCTCGGCGGTGCTTGAGGAATGTTGGCGCGTTTTGGGGCCGGGCGGGTCGGCGCTGTTTGTGGTGCCCAACCGTGCGGGTCTGTGGTCGCGCTCGGATAAAACGCCGTTTGGTCACGGGCGGCCCTATACCCAGGGGCAATTGGAAAGCCAGCTGAAGGCGCATAATTTCTTGCCCGAGCGGCACAACACCACCTTGTATCAACCGCCCTCGCAACGCCGGTTCTGGCGCAAGACAGCCGGAATGTGGGAAAGCCTGGGGGGCAAGCTCAGCGTGGTTGTGGCCGGTGGGGTGTTGATGGTCGAGGCCACCAAACGGGTGCAGGCGCCCAGCGGGCCGGGCCTGCGTGAAACCGTGCGCAAACCGCTTGAGGTGCTGCGCCCCAAACCGCAACCCGAGGCAAAGCCGGTTTAGGCGATCACGCCTTGACCAACCTGCGGCGCAGCTGTCCGGGCAGCAACCCCAGAAAGATCCCCGCGCCATCAGCGGCAAGATCCGCCCATTCGCCAGATCGCCCCACCATTGGCTGCAGCATTTCGATCGCCGCACCGTACAAAAGTGCCGCCAGCGCCAGTCCAAGCCACCACTGCGGACGCAGCCAGCCCAGTGACAGAACCAGAAGGGCAAACGACAGCGCGTGCAGTTGTTTGTCATTCAGGGGCAGGGGGGTCTCATCCCCCGGCGGCGACAAGGTACCCAGTGCAATAATGCAGGCCACCACCAGGGTGATCAAAATGCCGGTTGTGATTTTCATGGCAGACAACGCCCCTGCGGCTGATGGTTGGTTTTGAATGACGGCGCTATACGATCCCACCAGCAAGTAAAAGCCGTTTGGAATGTGGGCGGCGAAATCTGTAAAAATCCTTGGTTGCGCTAACGAAGGCTCAAGGAATCGGCCAAATCCCTACGAAATCGGTCCTTTTTTAGCAGGTTTATTAGGCACATTAGGTCGCAGGTAAGTTAAGCGTATGATAACAAACGAATTTAAGCTTTTCACTCATCCCCTCTAGCGGCTTGCTAGGGCGCGAAGGCTCTGTTACACCGCGCTCGGATTTGGGTGTTTTGCGCAGCATTACGCCTACAAACGCCCCCGGTCGCGCAACACTCAGCGTACGAACCGGGGCCAAAATCGGAAGGGTGGACGTGTCCGAACCAGCTTCGATCTCCTCTGGCATTGCCGCGCGCTATGCCACCGCCATTTTCGAGATTTCGAAAGAGAGCAAGTCTCTGCCGAAGCTCGAAGCCAACATCACTGATCTTGCGGCTGCCTTGAATGACAGTGCCGATATGAGCGAGCTGATCTCCAGCCCGGTCATCAGCCGTGCGGACCAAGGTGCTGCCATTGCAGCCATTGGCAAAAAGATGAAACTTGAGACCGTGTTGCAAAACGGTCTGGCCCTGATGGCCGAAAAGCGTCGTCTGTTTGTGCTGCCTCAGCTGATCGCTCAGCTGCGCGGCATGATTGCTGAGGACAAAGGCGAAGTGACTGCCGATGTGACCAGCGCACAAAAATTGACCAAGGCCCAGGCTGACAAGCTGGCCAAGACACTGAAGGCCACCGTTGGCAAAGACGTGAATATCAATGCGACCGTGGATGAAAGCCTCATCGGCGGTCTTATCGTTAAGGTGGGCTCGAAGATGATTGATACGTCGATCCGCTCCAAGCTCGCATCCCTCCAAAACGCAATGAAAGAGGTCGGATAAATGGGTATCCAAGCAGCAGAGATTTCTGCAATCCTGAAAGACCAGATCAAGAACTTTGGTCAAGATGCAGAAGTGGCCGAAGTGGGCCGCGTTCTGTCCGTGGGTGACGGGATTGCCCGTGTACACGGTCTGGACAACGTCCAAGCCGGTGAGCTGGTGGAATTCCCCGGCTCGATCATGGGCATGGCGCTGAACCTTGAAGCCGACAACGTTGGTGTTGTTATCTTTGGGTCTGACCGTGACATTAAAGAAGGCGACACCGTTAAACGGACACAATCCATCGTGGACGTTCCAATCGGTGACGAACTGCTGGGCCGCGTTGTTGACGGTCTGGGCAACCCGCTGGATGGCAAGGGCCCGATCAAATCTAAAGCACGCGGTGTGGCCGACGTCAAAGCACCCGGCATCATCCCGCGTAAATCGGTTCACGAGCCGATGGCGACAGGTCTGAAATCCGTTGACGCGATGATCCCGATTGGCCGTGGCCAGCGCGAATTGATCATTGGTGACCGTCAGACCGGCAAAACAGCCGTTGCTCTGGACGCGATCCTGAACCAGAAGTCTTACAACGACGCCGCGGGCGACGACGAAGGTAAGAAACTGTACTGTGTGTATGTGGCCGTTGGCCAGAAACGCTCGACAGTGGCTCAGCTGGTGAAGAAACTCGAAGAGTCGGGCGCAATGGCCTACTCGATCGTGGTTGCTGCCACCGCATCCGATCCTGCTCCTATGCAGTTCCTCGCACCTTACTCTGCCACCGCGATGGCCGAGCATTTCCGCGATAATGGCCGCCACGCGCTGATCATCTATGATGATTTGTCCAAACAGGCCGTTGCGTATCGCCAGATGTCGCTGCTTCTGCGTCGTCCGCCCGGTCGTGAAGCCTATCCTGGTGACGTTTTCTATCTGCACTCCCGCCTGCTGGAGCGTTCGGCCAAGCTGAACGAAGACAATGGCGCGGGGTCCTTGACGGCTCTGCCGATCATTGAAACCCAAGGTGGTGACGTGTCGGCCTTTATTCCGACAAACGTGATTTCGATCACCGACGGTCAGATCTTCCTGGAAACGGAACTGTTCTACCAAGGTATCCGTCCAGCTGTGAACACAGGTCTGTCGGTATCACGTGTGGGCTCGTCTGCTCAAACCAAAGCGATGGCCTCGGTGGCCGGTCCGGTGAAACTGTCACTGGCTCAGTACCGCGAAATGGCGGCCTTTGCTCAGTTCGGGTCCGATCTGGACGCCGCAACCCAGCAGCTGCTGGCCCGTGGTGCCCGTCTGACCGAGCTGATGAAACAGCCGCAGTATTCGCCGCTGACCAACGCGGAAATCGTTTGCCTGATCTATGCAGGTACAAACGGTTACCTCGACAAGGTTGACGTGAACCAGGTTGGCCGTTTTGAGACAGGTGTTCTGAACCACCTGCGCTCCAAGCACCAGGGCTTGCTGGACGACATCTCGAACAATGACCGCAAGGTCAAAGACGAGCTGGCCGATAGCATCAAAGCCGCGCTGGAAGAATTCGCAGCCGACTTCGCATAAGGGGGACGTAGGCGTATGCCAAGTCTTAAGGACCTTAAAACCAGGATCGAGTCGGTCAAATCGACCCGCAAGATCACCAAGGCCATGCAAATGGTGGCCGCCGCAAAACTGCGGCGGGCCCAGGAAGCTGCCGAAATGTCGCGCCCCTACACGGAGCGTTTTAACCATGTGATGGGCAAACTGGCCGCATCGGTGGGTGACAATGAAAGCGCACCGAAATTGCTGCGTGGCACAGGCAATGATCAGACCCACTTGCTGGTTGTGATGACAGCCGAACGTGGCCTGTGTGGCGGCTTTAATGGCAACATTGCCAAGCTGGCCAAAGCCGAGGCGCAAAAACTGCTGACCGAAGGCAAGACAGTGAAAATCATCACTGTTGGCAAAAAAGGCCGTGACGCGATCAAACGTGATCTGGGCGACTACTTTATTCACCACGTCGATATGACCGAAGTGAAAAACGTAGGCTATGCGGATGCGCAAGGCGTCGCCGCTGATGTGCTGGATCGCTTTGATGCGGGCGAGTTTGACGTGGCCAAGATCTTCTACTCGACGTTCCAGAACGTGGTCAGCCAAACGCCAACCATGCAACAGGTCATCCCGTTTGATGTGCCGGTAACGGACAGCGACGCGGATGATGCGGGCAGCTTTTATGACTACGAGCCCGACGAAAGCGCCATTCTGGCTCAGCTTTTGCCGCGTGCCGTGGCCACCGCTATCTTTGCGGGTCTGCTGGAAAACGGTGCGTCCGAGCAGGGCGCGCGTATGTCCGCCATGGACAACGCCACACGCAACGCGGGCGATATGATCGACAAGCTGACAATCGAGTTCAACCGCTCGCGTCAGGCTGTGATCACCAACGAGCTTATTGAAATCATTTCGGGCGCTGAGGCGCTCTAACCGAACCGGAGAAACGAAACATGGCTAACGCAAAAGGCAAAGTCACTCAGGTCATCGGCGCTGTCGTCGACGTACAGTTTGACGACCACCTGCCCGAGATTCTGAACGCTCTGAACACCACGAACCAAGACAAAACACTGGTTCTGGAAGTGTCACAGCACCTTGGTGAAAACACTGTACGTTGCATCGCGATGGACGCCACCGAAGGTTTGGTGCGCGGTCAGGAAGTCACCGACACCGCAGGCCCCATCATGGTGCCCGTGGGCAACGCTACACTGGGCCGCATCCTGAACGTCGTGGGCGAGCCCGTCGACGAAGGCGCGCCGATCAAAGCCACTGAAACCCGTGCGATCCACCAACCGGCCCCTGCTTTTGAAGAGCAAGCGACCGAGTCGGAAGTTCTGGAAACTGGCATCAAGGTTGTGGACCTGCTGGCGCCCTACGCCAAGGGTGGGAAAATTGGCCTCTTCGGCGGTGCCGGCGTGGGCAAGACAGTTCTGATTATGGAGCTGATCAACAACATCGCCAAAGTGCACTCGGGCTTTTCCGTGTTTGCCGGTGTGGGCGAGCGGACACGTGAAGGCAACGACCTTTACCACGAGATGATTGAATCCAACGTTATCAAACCTGATAACCTGGAAGAAAGCCAAGTGGCCCTAGTTTACGGTCAGATGAACGAACCTCCCGGAGCGCGTGCGCGTGTTGCTCTGACCGGTCTGACACTGGCCGAACAGTTCCGCGACCAGTCCGGTACTGACGTTCTGTTCTTCGTTGATAACATCTTCCGCTTTACACAAGCCGGTTCCGAAGTGTCGGCCCTTCTGGGTCGTATTCCTTCGGCGGTGGGCTACCAGCCAACACTGGCCACCGACATGGGTGCAATGCAGGAACGCATTACGTCAACCAAGCAAGGCTCGATCACGTCGATCCAAGCCGTGTACGTGCCTGCGGATGACCTTACTGACCCCGCACCTGCCACAACATTTGCGCACTTGGACGCCACAACCGTTCTGTCACGTGCGATTTCGGAACTGGGCATCTACCCCGCCGTGGATCCGCTCGATTCAACATCGCGTCTGATGGATCCGTCCATCGTGGGCGAAGAGCATTACCAGGTGGCGCGTGACGTTCAGGGTATCCTGCAACGCTACAAATCCCTGCAGGACATCATCGCCATTCTGGGCATGGACGAACTGTCAGAAGAAGACAAACTGACCGTTGCCCGCGCCCGTAAAATCCAGCGTTTCCTGTCGCAGCCGTTTGACGTTGCGAAGGTATTTACTGGTTCGGACGGTGTTCAGGTGCCCCTGGAAGACACAATCAGCTCGTTCAAGGCTGTTGTGGCTGGCGAATACGATCACCTGCCCGAAGGCGCCTTCTACATGGTTGGCGGCATCGACGAGGTGAAAGCCAAAGCCGAGAAGATGGCAGCCGACGCCGCCTAATCGAATATCCCCTGCCTGATTGCGGGCGGGGGACCACCTCCTTAGGAGATTTACATGGCTGATACAGTCCAATTCGATCTTGTAAGCCCCGAGCGGCTGCTGTCTTCGGTGGAAGCCAAAGAAGTGCAGATCCCCGGTGCCGAAGGCGACATGACGGCGCTGCCCGATCACGCCCCGCTGATCACCACATTGCGCCCCGGCGTGCTGAAAGTGACCAGCGACAAGGGTGTTGATGAATACGTGGTCACCGGCGGGTTTGCCGAAATCAACCCGACAAGCATTTCTGTGCTGGCCGAACAAGCCGTGCCAAAGGGCGACATGACCCAGGAACGGATGACCGAAATGGTCGATGCCGCCAAAGCTGCACTTTCTAAAGCACAAGACAGCTTTGTGAACGAACCTGGCCCGGTGGATGACGCCGCCAAACTGCTGGCCGATATGGTCGCCATGGGCGATGAGATCGGCATCGGCGCAAACTGATCCCAAGGTCACACGATACTGCAAAAAGGCCCGCAGCAATGCGGGCCTTTTTGTATTAATCAGACCGGTGTGTTTCCAGCCGCGACTTAGGCGTTTGATATCCGTGCAAACCGTGCCGTCAGGGTGTGGCGCAACCGGGTCAGCACCCCTGAGAACCGGCGTGGCGATTGAACGGCTGCTTGCGGGCGCTGAATGCGGTCCTGGTGATACGCGCTTTCCACGGCTGCGGCATAGGCGGCGGGCAGGGTTACACTGGTCATCATCGAATATGTCATTGTCGTTTTCCTTTTGAGGGCAAAGGCGGGCGATCCGCCGTTTGGATGAGCCATATCTAACCCGCCCCTGTGAGCGCCGCGTCAGTCTTGCCGTGATTTTTCGCCCTGTTGTGCTGGCCCAGCCGTGATTTCGCCGTTAAACTTGGCGCAACACACGTGATTTCAAGATATGAGAGAGCAAAATGCTGCGGTTGACCCTTTTCGGCAGCTTTGCCCTGACAGGCCCGGACGGTGCGGAAATTCCGATCAAATCCCGGCGCGCGCGGGCGTTGCTGGCCTATCTGGCGCTATCCCCTCAGATGAAACGCAGCCGCGAGGAAATCATGGCGCTGCTCTGGTCAGACCGTGCCGAGGCACAGGCGCGCGGGTCACTGCGACAAGTGCTGACCGGGTTACGCAAGGATCTGCGCGACGCCGCTGACGTGCTGGTCAGTGACAATGACACCGTGGCGCTGATGGGCGATCAGATCACGCTTCATCCCGGGCAGGGGGATGAACTGCTGGCTGGGTTTCACCTGAATGACGCCGCCTTTGAGGATTGGTTGCGCGATGAACGCCAGGCGCGGCTGACCCCTGAAGCGGCTGACGTGGATATGTCGCCGGATGCGCCAGATGTTGCGGTGCTGCCGTTTGAAACCCTGCCCGCAGACCCAACGCAGCAGGCCTTTTCGGACGGGCTGACCGAGGACATCGTGACCGAACTGACCCGCTTTAAGGAATTTGTGACCTATGCGCCCTGGTCGTCGTTCCATTACCGTGATGACACGCTGAGTACCGAAGAAATTGGTCAGAACCTTGAGGTGGATTACGTGGTCGAAGGCAGCGTGCGCCATGCCGGGGGGCAGGTGCGTATCACTGCAATGCTGTTTGATCTGGAAACGGTCAATCACGTCTGGGTGCAGCGATACGACCGTGACGCCAAAGACGTGTTCCGCGTTCAAGAGGAAGTGGCCCGGGATGTTTCAACGGCTGTGGCGATCCGGGTTGAGGCAGATGCCTGTGCGTTGGCGGCCGTGCGTCCTGCGGCTCAGCGCACCGCGATGGACCATGTTTTGCTGGGCGAAAGGGCCCAACAGCGCGATTGGAACACACAAGATGCAGTTGCACATTACACCGCAGCGCTTCGGGTTGATCCCCAGTGCGGGCGTGCCATGGCCAACCTTGCGAACTGGCATGCCAGCAGCGTTCATACGTTGTTCACACCACTGGACGCGGCGCGTGCGCGCACCCGTACCCTGGCCGAAGATGCGCTGAATGTGGCCCCCAGTGATGCGCTTGTTCTGGCCATTTTGGCAGATGCCTATGTGGCGGTTGGGGATGCAACACCTGCGCGGCAATGTCTTGAAAAGGCTCTGATCCTGAACCCGAACCACCATGCGGTGATGGGCTATGCCGCCAGCACCCTACCATGGCTGGGCGATGTGGACGCCGCACTAGAGTGGTGGCACCGGTACGCGCAGCATGATCCGTTGTGGCAACCCGCCGCAATGGAGTTGGGGTTTGAGGTGAACTATATGGCTGGCCAGTTTGACGCCGCCGTCGCCTCGATCGCACGGATGACGGATGTGCCGCTCTATCTGTTGCCGCTTAGTGCTGCCGCGCACGCGCAATGCGGCCAGTCAGAGCAGGCAGCTGCGTTGCGCAAGCGCTACCAGACGGCCTTGCCAAACGACCATGATTTTGCAACTCATATCCTGGCCCCGATCAAGTTATGTGCCCAGCAGGACATGATTGATTTGTGGTTGGACGGCCTGCGAAAGGCTGGATTTGAGTGTTAAACTGGTCATGTTTGGCCGATAAATAGCCATTTGTATCGTATTTTTGCCCTAAACACGTGATAGACCGATCTGGATAAATTGAAGACAGAGCATGATTAAACTCACCAAAACCACAATCGGAATTGACCAAGGCGAAGATGTGCTGTTCTCGGATTACGAGGATGGCGGTGAAATGTGGACGGGTGGTGGATCGCGTCAACGCATTCGCAAGGTCAAGTTTTCCGAACCCTACAAGCAGCCGCCTGCGGTGCATGTATCCCTGTCGATGTGGGATATGGACAGCGCCACCAACGCGCGTGCAGATGTCACAGCGCAAAAGATCACCGAAAAAGGCTTTGAGATCCTGTTCTATACCTGGGCCGACACTCGCATTGCCCGCGCCCGCGTGCGGTGGATGGCAATCGGTGAGGTCAAAGACGAAGATGACTGGGAACTCTACTAGCCTATTGCAAAATGTCGCGGCGAATCGAGAAAGAGTGATAGCGTTTGGGTGATCTTGCAGGAGAGACCCAATGCCAGCTTCCAATCCTCTGTTTTCAAAAACTGAATACGCCAATCGTCAAACCATGGCGCGTACGGGTATGGCCGACCTTGGGTATGACGGCCTGCTGCTGTTCAAAATCGAAGATATCTATTGGCTGAACGGCCACGAATCTGACGGGTTTTGCATTTTCAGCTGTGGGTTTCTGGGGGCTGACGCGGATCAGATGACATTGCTGGTGCGCGGGGCTGATCTGGCGGTGGCGGATCAGACCTCGGTGTGCGAAGACGTGCGTCTGTCGCCGGACGGGGTTCATCAATCGCGCGTGGATCATATCCGCGACATGCTGGCCAGCCACGGCATGCAGGGCAAGCGCGTGGGCATTCAGGTGGCCACGATGGGCCTGACGCCGCAGCTCTATCTTGAGATCGCGGCAGGGCTGGAGGGCTGGTGCACGCTGATCCCGGCGCCGGATTTCATCCGCGAGTTGCGCTTGGTCAAAAGCCCCGCCGAGCTGGACCTGTTTCGCAAGGCAGGCCGGGTGATGGACGACGTCATGGACGAGGTCGTCGATAGCTGCCAGTCTGGCGCGTTCGAGGGCGATATTTACGCCCGCTTTTATGATGGGTTGTTTCGGCGCGGCGCCGATTTACCTGCGCATATCCCGCCGTTGGGGGGCGGCGAAAAGGCGATGAACCTGCGCTATACCTCGGGGCGCGGACATATTGGGCAAAATGATCAGATCACCCTGGAACTGGGTCTGGCCTGGCGGCGATATCATGCGGCCTCGATGTGCGTAGTACTGACTGGCCCGGATATCAACCCGCGTCATCTGAAGATGCATGAGACAAGCGTGGCCGCTTTGGAGGCGGTGCAGGCCAAGGTCACGGCTGGCAACACGGTGGGCGATCTTTTTGCCGCCTATCGCGATACACTGGTGGCGCGCGGCGAAGAGGACGCGGTTCTGACTGTTTGCGGCTACACCATGGGCGCGGCCTGGCCCCCCACATGGATGGAGCAGCCGCTGATCTATGAAGGCAACCCTTTGGTATTGCAGGAAAACATGGTGTTCTTCACCCATATGATCCTGAATGACCGCGAGACAGGCCTGAGCATGGCTGTGGCCGAGCAGGCGATTGTAACCTCAGGCGCGCCCGAAATCATCACCCATGTTTCAAAACAGCCGGTGATCCGCCCTTAGCGTTTGGAAAACACGCCTTCGTAGATGGGTTCCAGCGTTTCATTGTCAAACAGTGACGACACCGATGTGCCGTTCCAGATGTTCAGGATCGCCTGAGCAAACACCGGTGCCGTGGGCAGGATACGGATGTTGGGCGCGGATTTGACTGCGTCCGTGGGCTGGATTGTGTCGGTGATCACCAGTGATTTCATCACCGATTTGGTCACACGTTCCACCGCAGGGCCGGACATGACACCGTGGGTGATATAGGAATGTACCTCGGAGGCGCCATTTTCGATCAGAACTTCAGCGGCTTTGCACAGCGTGCCGGCCGTGTCGACCATATCATCCACGATAAAGCACTTCTTGCCGGACACGTCACCGATCACTGTCATCTCGGCCACTTCGCCGGCTTTCTCGCGGCGCTTGTCTACGATCGACAAAGGCGCGTTGATGCGTTTGGCCAACTCGCGCGCGCGTGCCACGCCGCCCACGTCAGGCGAAACAACCATGACGTCATCCAAATCGTCTTTGAACTGCGTCATGATATCCAGCGCGAAGACAGGCGACGCGTAAAGGTTGTCGACCGGAATATCAAAGAAACCCTGAATTTGTGCGGCGTGCAGATCCATCGTCAGCACCCGCTCGATGCCGGTGCCAACCAGCATGTTCGCCACCAGCTTGGCCGAAATGGGCGTGCGTGCCTTTGATCGACGATCTTGCCGGGCATAGCCGAAATACGGGATCACTGCGGTCACACGTTGCGCCGAAGACCGACGAAGCGCATCGGCCATGATCAACAGCTCCATCAGGTTGTCATTGGCCGGGTTCGACGTGGGCTGAATGATAAACATATCCTCGCCGCGCACGTTCTCGTACACCTCGACAAAAATCTCGCCATCGTTGAACCGCTCGACCCGGGCATCGCACAGGCCGACCGACACCCCGCGATGCATCGACATGCGTTTGGCGATGGCGGTGGCAAGCGGCATGTTTGCATTGCCAGAGATCAGTTTGGGTTCTGGGGTTGTCGGCATGAGGGCAGCTCCGGCAGGACAATGTGACAGATTCGTGAATGTTGAACCTCGCTTAGCATGGGCGTACCGTGTCGCAAAGCTATGCGAAGGGAGAACCACGAATATGGCCCATATCGACTACTATTTTTCCACACTGTCACCGTTTACCTACATGGCCGGCACGCGGATGGAGGACGTGGCAGCCAAGCATGGCGCAACGATCAACTACAAGCCGCTGGACATCATGGCGCTGTTTGCGCGCACAGGTGGCACTCCGCTAAAAGACCGGCACCCGGCACGCCAGGCCTACCGTATGCAAGAGATGCCACGCGAGGCCAAAAAGCTGGACATCCCCATGACCTTGCCGCCAGCGCATTTTCCCACCAATGCGGCACCATCGTCCTATGCAATTATCGCGGCGCAATCAGCGGGCGGTGGCAATCTGGGCCAGTTGGCGCATTCCTTTTTGCGTGCCCTGTGGGTTGAGGACGCGGATATTGCCCAGGACGACGTGGTGCGCCGCTGTCTTGAGGCGGCGGGGTTCGATGCGTCTCTGGCGGACAGCGGATTGTTGGCGGGGGCTGAAACCTATGCCAAAAACCTGGAAGATGCAGTGCGCGACAATGTCTTTGGCTCGCCCTTCTATGTGGTTGATACTGGCCAGAGCTTTTGGGGTCAGGACCGGATCAGTGATCTGGACATGCATCTGGCAGGCGATCTGTAAGTCATGCCACGCGGTGAACGGGCCGGTTTCCCCACCTATTGGACCAGTTTTGGCCAGGGACCGCGCAAGGCACTGATGATCCATTGTTCGCTGGCCCATAGCGGCAGCTGGGGCGGGGTGGCGCGGCATTTGTCCGGCGCGCTTCACATGACCGCCTTTGATATGCCGGGGCATGGGCGCAGCGGGGCATGGGACAACCGCGACGAATACCAGCGTGTGACCAGCAATATCGCTGCAACGTTCTGCGATGAACCGCTGGATGTGGTGGGTCATTCCTTTGGGGCGACCGTGGCCCTGCGGTTGGCGATAGAGCGGCCTGAGCTGGTGCGGTCATTGGTGTTGATCGAACCGGTTTTCTTTGCGGTGGCGATACGGGACCACCCGGAGTTGTACATCACGTTGCAGGCGCTATTTGCCCCATTCGCGGCCGCATTGAAGGCCGAAGACCGCGCCGAGGCGGCCAAAGCCTTCTCAACCATTTGGGGCGATGGCACCGCTTGGGCAGCCCTGCCAGACGCCCAGAAACAGGCGTTGGCGGATCAGATCCATCTGATCGAGGCAGGCCATGAGGCGCTTTATGATGATCCGGGTGGATTGCTTGACGATGGCGTGCTGCAAGGTCTGGACAAACCGGTGCAGCTGATCGAAGGCACCCGCTCGCCATTCATTATCCCGGCCATTCACGAGGGGCTGGCGGCGCGCCTGCCGCGGGCAGAGCGTACTGTCATTGTCGGCGCTGGACATATGGCTCCGATCACCCATGCCGCACAGGTCAGCGATGCCATGCTGCGGTTCCTGCGTCTGGGGTGGGGGGCTTAACCCTGCGCTGCTGCCAGAAAGGCATCAATCTGCGCATCCGTGATCGACCAATCCGTGACCAGCCGCATCAACAACGGCTCGTCCGGATCGCCTTCTGCCAGCGGTCCTTCGTACAGGCCATAAACCGCCCCCGCCGCCTGCAGTTTCTGGTGGGTGGCACGGGGCAGGCGGGCAAAGATCATGTTGACCTGTGGTTCTTCCAGAAAGGTGCAGCCGGGGATCTGACGCAGCCCGTTGGTCAGGCGCGTGCAGGCCGCATTGGCCGCGCGGGCAGTGCTGAGCCACAGATCGTTTTTCAGATAGGCCAACATCTGCGCAGACAAGAAACGATGCTTGGAAAACAAATGCGCAGCGCGTTTGCGGCGCAATTCAAACTCCCATGCGTGATCGGGATTGAAAAACACCACCGCCTCGACGCCCAGACAGCCATTCTTGGTGCCACCAAAGCTGACCGCATCCACCCCCAGCGTCCAGGTCATTTGTGCAGGCGTGCATCCCAGTGCCGCAATCGCATTGGCAAAACGCGCGCCGTCCAGATGCACAGGCAAGCGATTTTGGCGCGCCACATCCGTCAGGGCGGCCAGCTCGTCCAGCGTATAGACCTGACCGTGTTCCGTGGCTTGGGTGATCGATACCGGGCCGCGCTGCGACACGTGCACATCGCCGGCTGTCCAGTTCTGAATGCGCCCGGACAGGGCATCAGCAGTCATCTTGTCCGCGCTGCCCACAAGGCTCAGCTTGGCGCCGCCGGTGAAAAATTCAGGGGCATGACATTCATCCATCTGGATGTGCGCCTTGGGGGCACAAAAGATCGTTTGCCAGGGGTGCGTCAGTGTTGACAGCGCCAGAGCATTGGCCGCGGTGCCCGTGGCCACCAGATACACAGCGGCGCGGGGGGCTTCAAACACAGCGCGAATACGGTCGCGGGCCTCGGCCATGATGGTATCGTCGCCATATGACGCCTGATATCCGGTGTTGGCCTCGACCAGCGCCTGCATGATGTCGGGATGGGCCGGGCCGCAATTGTCAGATCCAAGATACATTATACAGGTTCCTCGATAATGTGGTCTTCCCAATCGTCATCGGGCACGTCGAATTCGGGCAGGGTGGCCCCCTTCATCGACACGTCGGCACTGTGAACACTGTCGGCGTTGCCTGAGATCAGCGGATGCCAGTCATAAAGCGGCTTGCCTGTGTACAGCAGCTTGTAGGCACAGGTTTCGGGCATCCAATACAGGTTTTTGTCCAGGTTCGCGGGCTCCAGCACGATACATTCGGGCACGAACTGATGGCGCGTGTCATATTTTGCACAACGGCATGTGGTATCGTCAAACAACCGGCAGGCGATACGGGTCAGCGCGACCTCGCCGGTGTCTTCGTCTTCCAGTTTGTTCATGCAGCATTTGCCGCAACCATCGCACAGGGCTTCCCATTCGGCGCGGGTCATTTGCGCCAGTGTTTTGGTCTCCCAGTACCGGTGCGGCAGGCCTTGGGGTGCAATCAAGTCGCTCATGATGCGCTCAGAATGCTGCGGGCGCGGGCGCAATCCGCATCCATTTGCGCAATAAAGGCCTCAAGACTGTCAAAGGTTTCTTCAGGGCGCAAATACGCGACCAAAGCCACTGACAGATCGGCACCATAAAGATCACCTGAGAAATCAAAAATGAAGGTTTCCAGATTGGGCACGTCACCTTGGAACATGGGCCGGATGCCCAGCGATGCGGCCCCCTGATAGGTGCTCTGATGCGGGCCGCTCAGAATATCCACCTCAACCGCGTAGACGCCAAATTTGGGCGGATGCAGTCCCTCGATGGACATGTTTGCAGTAGGATAGCCCAGATCACGACCGCGCTGTTCGCCACCGATCACCTTGCCATCAATCCGGTGCCAATGGCCCAGCATGGCGGCGGCATCACCGGGCCGGCCGTCGCTGAGCGCTGTGCGAATGGCGGTCGACGACACTTCGCCCTGTTGTCCCTGGATCAGCTCGGCAATGGTGACGCCGAACCCCATATCCTGGCCAAACCGCTGCAGGTCCGCCGCGTTGCCAGCGCGCCCTTGGCCAAAGCAGAAATCAGCGCCCACAACCACATGTGTCAGCCCCAACCCTTCTGCAATCACGTTGCGGGCAAACGCCTCGGGGGTCAGCGCCGAAAGGGCGGCGTTGAAATTCAGCTCATAGAGCCGCTCAACCCCCAGCTTGGCCAGCCGGTTGGCGCGGGCATCGCTGTTCATCAAACGAAAGGGTGGCGCGCTGGGTGCGAAATGCTGGCGTGGATGGGGCTCGAACGTCAAAATGCCCAATGGGGCCGACCCCGCCACACCCGCATCGCGCGCCATGTCGATGACAGCCTGATGGCCCAGATGCACGCCGTCAAAATTGCCTATGGCAACCGACGCACCCCGGTCCGAGGCTTCTAGAAACGTATAATCCCGGATGATCCGCATAAAGCTTGGGTAGCTGTGTTGCCATCTGCGTGCAAGCACGGGCGCCTCATTTTTGTGATGACTCGAACAGAAAGATAGAACAGGCTTAACGGGCGAACCTGTGACAGATGTGGAGACCAGGCAATGTCTTACCCTGACTGGAAAGAAGTCCGTGGCAGCATGTGGGCGGCCGAGCTGGATTTTCCGATGATAGACGCGGACACGCCCACCTTTATGGGCCAGCCCCATGCCAAGACCAAAGCGGATCTGAAGGGTGCGGATGTGGTGATCATCGGCAGCCCCTATGTGTCCAGCTCATCAGATGAATGGGCCGGTGTCAGCAAGGCCGATTGGCTGGCCGCCCCGCAACGTGTGCGTCAGCAATCCATTCGGTATCAATCAGGCTATGTTCAGGATTTCCGGCTGAACGTCTTTGATCATCTCAAAATGGTGGACTACGGCGATGCTGCGATCCCGCCTGAGGCCAATGTGGGCAAGCTTGATCCCGAACTGATCCTTCAGGCGCAGGCGGCGGTCGAGGCCAAAGTCAATGACGCGCTGGATGTGGGGGCCTTGCCGGTGGTGATCGGTCAAAACTCGCCCTGTAGTTCTTATGCCATTGCCAAATGTGTGGCCGAACACACCGATGGAGATGTGGGTATTGTGAGCCTGGATACCCATTGGGACATATTTCGCGAAT
The DNA here is from genome assembly GCA_045106595.1 of Roseovarius sp. Classification (GTDB taxonomy): domain Bacteria; phylum Pseudomonadota; class Alphaproteobacteria; order Rhodobacterales; family Rhodobacteraceae; genus Roseovarius. The sequence continues at coordinate 77,006 of JBGCEW010000006.1, forward strand.
GTCCTCAGACCAATGATCCGCGTATCGCCGGTGGGTTTTGCTGGCTTTATAAGACCATGGAATTTCACGACAATATCCGCGCCCGCAATCTGGTAGAGATTGGCCCACGTGGGATGTTGGAGGCCTCAGACGTGGTCGAGGAAGTCATCGAACGCGGGGCGTTGTTTTACTCAGGCTGGGATGTGAAGCGGCAAGGTATCGAGGCTGTGTGTAAGGGGCTCGATCACGCTTACAATGGCACCAAAGCCGTGTATGGCCACTTTGACATGGATGTGCTCGGTGGCGCAGGGCCCGCGCCCGGTGATATTCTGGGCGAGCTGGCCGAGCCGATCGGGATGAGTGACTATGAGTGCATTCGTATCGCCCATGAGCTGGGATTGCGCGGATGCGAGGGGTTTTCGTTCATCTGCATCCCGCCCGGATCACCAGTGATGTACCGGGTGATTGTGTACATCATCATGTATTTGTTGGCTGGTAAGTGCATCCGCGCGGGGGCGGTGTAAGCGCGACCCTGTGCAAGCGGGCTAGGATGTGTCCGCTTTGCGGGACGAAGCGGACGTTCAATCCTGAAGGCCATCGTCAGCCCATGGGAGGGGCCGACGATGGCCGGGCCACTGCGTGGCTGTTAACCGGCTTGGTGCATCACACGGATGTCTGCTTTGGGCTCAAAGCCACCTTTGCGCGTTCCCTGCCTCAGTCGAATTTGCCCGAGGGTGCCAAAACAGTCGCCTCGCCGATCAACACCTTCTTGCCATTGACCATGCAGCGGCAATCCAGCTGAACGCGGCGCTTGCCGTGGTCGATGCCGATCACTTCTACCTCGGCCCGCACCAGATCACCGGGGCGGACGGGGGCAAGGAATTTCAATGTTTGGCCCATGTAAACGGTGCCGTGGCCCGGCAGCTGTTCACCGATCACAGCCGAGACAAGCCCGGCGGTCAGCATGCCGTGGGCGATGCGCCCTTCAAAGATGGTGTCTTGGGCGTAATCATCATCCATGTGCACCGGGTTATGGTCGGTCGACACTTCGGCGAACATCTTGATGTCCTCATCGGTCACGACCTTCTGAACATAGCGCGTCATTCCCATCTCGATCTCTTCGATGGTAATGGTTCCGCGTGGCATGTTGTCCAACATTAGACCCTCCTGATTTGCATAGATGAGCAATAATCGGATGACTATCGACCCAAGCTTGCAACTTTATTACTTTGCAAGCGCAGAAAATCAAGGGGAAAAGTGCCTACCGCAATTTGCCAATCGCATAGGTTGGAGACATGCTTTCGCTTTGTAAATAAGAACTTAGCGCATCTGGGTCCGGTTGGTGCGACGTTTTGGTTTCACGTGCGGCCAGCCCACCGGTGATGAAAAGAGAATCGATGTCTTCGCCCATCGCCCCTTTAATGTCGGTGATGATACCGTCGCCAATGGCCAGAATGCGCCCATCACTGACCTCGTGCCCGGCGCGGGCCATGCGCCGACGGGCCAGATCATAGATCGGAGGGTGTGGCTTGCCGAAGTACAAACTCTCTCCGCCCATCTGCGTGTAAAGCCGCGCCAAAGCACCCGCACACCATTCGCGCGTTTCGCCGCGGTCGACAATAATGTCTGGGTTGGCGCACAGCAGTTTCAGCCCCATTTGCTTGGCATAAAGGAAATCGGCACGGTTCACATCCGGGTCAGCCAAGGGATCAAACGGCCCGCAGCAAACGATGCCCGTGGCCTCGCGCAGGGGCACGCGCTGGATCCCTACAGGATCTTCGATCAGCTCAAGCGGTTCAAAGAACCCGGAATCGCGGGTCCACTCGCCCATGAAATACACCTTGTCCCCCACAGCCCCCCGGAACATCGCGGCGCGCGCACTGTCGCCGGAGGTGGCGATCATGTCATAGGCATCCTGGGGTACGCCGAATTGTACCAATTGTCCCGCAACACCCGCACGCGGTTTGGGCGAGTTGGTCAACAGCACCACAAGACCGCCACCCGCACGGTAGGATTGCAGCGCGGCCACTGCCTCGGGGAAGGCCTGGATGCCGTTGTGCACGCAGCCCCAAAGATCGACCAACAAAGCGTCATAGCGCTCGGACACCTGCGACAGGGACGGGATAATCTGGGTCATGGCAGGGGCCTTTGATTGCTGAATAAGTGCCGGATGAGTGTTGTGCCGGACGGCCAAGATATGCCAGCCGATCCAGCGATTGACCAGAGCCTAGCCCTCATAAGGATCAGCAGGCACTCCAAACACCATCAGCACTGCATAATCCAGCCGGTCACATCCTTCGATATCGGGTGCAAAGGTGCGTGGTTGCAACGGAAAGGCCGATTGCGGCGCCATATCGGGTGTGCACGAGCCGGGCGCACCTGCGGGGCTGAACCGGGCCGAACGACAGGGGCCATGGGTGACATTGGCGATGTTCATCTTGTTGCTCAGCGACCAGCCTTGTCGCCCTTCGGCATCCGGTGCCTCAACCGTCAGCAGGGCCATGTTCAGTTTGCCATCGGTGACATAAAACTGCGCGGCAGGCATGGGAAACTCGGGCGGGTGCATCAACAGCCCGTTTTCGTCCAGCCACCAGTCGTCATCGTCAAAAACCCAGCCCGTGGGCCCTGCGCCGCCCGCCGCTTTCATGGCCTGGTAATCCTTAAGCCAAATGCCCAGCGGTCCGGGATCATTGCGCCACAGCCCCCAGGTTTCGGCACCTGTCCCTGCATTGGCAGAGGGCGGCGCCAAAGCTGCAATGTACTGCGTGGGAATGCGGCGAATGGCCGATTGCGCCAAGGCCGGTCCGCTGATCATCGTTGCTCCGAGCGAGGCCATAAAGGCGCGGCGGGTGTGGCTGGTCTTTGGCATGCCTGTGTCCCTGGCTGTGGTCTGGTGCTCGGAAACATAGCACCACAGGGCCAAAAGGCACATCACGCATGTCGCAAATGTGGTTTCCTTGTTGGCGCAGCTTTGGCAAACTGGCACCGAACAACCCCCGAGGATACGCCGCCATGAAATTCTCAATCCAACTGTCTGCTGATTACCCCGACAAATCCTATGGCGGCGACCGCGTGTACCAAGACATGCTGGATCAGGCCATTTTGGCCGATACACTGGGGTTTGATGCGGTGTCGTTGACCGAACATCATTTGATCAACTGTCTGATGATGCCCGCCCCTTTGACCTTTGCCACCAAGATTGCGGCGCATACCACCAACATCAACATCATGACTTCTGTTGTGGTGCTGCCTCTGCATGACATGCGGATTTATGCAGGCGAGGTGGTGGTGGCTGATATTTTCACCGAAGGGCGGCTGATGCTGGGCGTCGGGCGCGGGGCGTTTGAGTATGAGATGCACCGTCTGGGCGTACCAATGGCTGAAACGCGCGAACGGTTCGATGAAAGCCTGGACGTATTGCAGGCGCTGTTGACGCGCGAAGAGGTCAGCTGGGACGGCAAATACTACCAGTTTGAGCCACTGACCATCATGCCGCGCCCGGTGCGCGATATCCAAATGATGATGGCCGTGATGAACCCCGAAGGGATTTACCATTGCACCAAACGGGGCTTTCACATTCAAACCACCGCCTTGTCGGGCAATCATCAGATGCTGGTGGATCAGGTCAGCAGCTTCAATCGCGCCAAAGACGAAATGGGCGCGGCAGGCGAAGACCTGACCATCACGCTCAGCCGGGTCGCACATATGGCGCATTCCCCGTCCGAGCGGCAACGCAAGTTGGAAACGGCGTATCGGTATTACAGCCGGTTTGACAATGTATTCACCGGGCCGGGCATCGTGGATGCGGGCATGATCCGCGAATTGCCGCGCGATCAATCGGTTGAGGAGCTGGGTGAAAGCCTGCTCATCGCCACGCCGCAGGAAATGATCGACAAACTGGCACCCTATGCAGAGCTGGGCATCGACCGTGTGATCCTGAGCATGAATTTCGGGCTGGACGCACAAGAAACCTTGGATGCCATCCAGTGCTTTGCCGAAGAGGTGATGCCCCATTTTGCCACGCCGTCAGATCAGGTGGCGGCTGAGTAAGCGCAGATGCAATTTCTTGAAAGTTCGGTGCTGGGTCTGCGCGCGGCCTGCCATGTGCTGACCAGTCCGACCATAGCTACACCCGTGACGCTGTACCCGATGGTGCATGTCGGCGAGGCGCGGTTTTACGACGCGCTCTATCAGGCGGCTCTGGCCCATGATGTGGTGCTTTATGAAGGTGTGCATTCCCCCATCGTCACGCGGCTGACACGCAGCTATCGCTGGCTGGGCCTGTCGCGCCTTGGTTTGGTGGTGCAACCCAAGCTGGCTTTGACAGGCGGGCAGGCCCGGCGCGTGTTGGCTGATGTTCCGCCCGCGCAGTTTCAGGCAGACTGGGCCAAGGTGCCCTTTGCGATGCGGGCGCTCTTGAACGTGGCCTCGCCTTTGTACGGGGTGATCCGGGGCCTGACGCTCACCCGCGCCCAACTGGCCAAGGGGTTGAACCAGAATGATCTGACCTCGCGCGCGGATACGCTGGCATGGGACCGCCATACCAAGCACTACCTTGAGCTGATCCAAACCACGCGTGATGCTCATCTGACCGCATGTTTGAAGGCGGAACTGACGCAGTCCACCGCGCCACCTGGGCCACCCGCCTCGATCGGAGTCATCTACGGAGCGGCGCATATGCCAGCCGTCACCCGGTTTCTGGCTGAATTTGCGCAATACCGTGTGGCTGAAAGCGCGTGGCATACAGTATTTGAAACCTGAGGGCGGGTTGCGGTTGCATTGTCGCGGCCAGACTGATCAAGATTGCGCCTGAACGGTGCGCCCTGCTACTCAGGCCCCGATGCAATACGAAGGAACAATCCGCTATGAACACAGCCCGCGATGCCTTTATCACCGCGATGCGCTACGTGGCCTCGACCGTGACAGTGGTCACAACGGATGGCCCGGTTGGCAAAATGGGTGCGACTGTCAGCGCGTTTACATCGCTCTCGGCTGATCCTCCCTCGGTGCTGGTGTGCCTGAAGGCCGACAGCCGGATTGCCATGGCGGTGCGCGACAATGGTGTGTTTTGCGTGAACATTCTGCCCGAAGATGCGGTGGAAACCGCGAAACGGTTTGCAGGGGCATTTGACGGAGAAAGCCCGGACCGGTTTGAAGGCCAGGACATCATCAACACCGACGAAGGCCCTATTTTGCCACGCGCCACCGCCTTTGCCTGTTCGCTGAACCATATCGTGACCCACGGCAGCCATGCGATTTGCATCGGCAATGTCGCGGGGATTTCGAACGCGGGCGAAAAGCCTCTGACCTATATGAGCGGCGAATTTCACATTGTTCGTCCCAAGGATTCTGACTGAGAAGGAAAAACGCCAATGCCGATGATCCATGTTGAAATGTTCGCCGGTCGCACCGCCGACCAGAAGCGCGAATTGGTCAGGGAAATGACTGATACCTATGTGCGCGTTCTGGGCGGGCGGGCCGAGTCTGTGTCGATCATTCTGACGGATGTGGAGCAAAGCGATTGGGCCAAGGGCGGTGTGTTTTACGCCGACCGTGACAAAGGGTAGGGCGCATGGCCGAAGCACTGGATTGCGCATATTCGGTTGAAGGCAGCGGCCCACCGCTGATCCTGGTGCATGGTATTGGGGCGGCCCGCAACACGTGGGCAAAACTGCTGCCCGTGCTGACGCCGCACTTCACCGTTGTGACCTATGATTTGCGCGGCCACGGTGCATCGCCCATGCCGGATGGTGCGTTCGGGTTGGACGAACTGGTGGCCGATTTGGAACGTGTCCGGGTGCGCACCGGATTTGATCAGGTGCACATCGCCGGGCACAGCCTGGGTGGCATGATCGGCCCGGCTTATGCGCGGGCGTTTCCCGACCGGGTGTTGTCACTGGGGCTGCTGTCAACGGCGGCCTTTCGCACCGAGGACGACAGCGCCAAGGTTCTGGGCGTCGTGCGCGCGATGGAGGAAAAGGGCATTCCCAACATCCTGCCAACGCTGACGGATCGGTGGTTCACGGATGAATTTATTGCCCAACATGGCGATGTGGTAGAGCGACGCCTGAAGCAGGTGATCGGGACGGACAAGGACGTGTTTTTGAACGTGTTCCGGATCTATGCCACGGTCGAGATGTCGCCCTGGCTGCACGAGGTAATGGCTCCGTCGCTGGTGCTGACCGGTGAAAATGATGG
>JBGCEW010000007.1:0-275734 GCA_045106595.1 Roseovarius sp.
TTGGGCGAGCGGAAATCGACGGTGAACACGGCCTTGCCGGGGATCACGTTGCGCGAGTTAGGGTAGATGTCGATATGGCCTGCTGCACCCACTGCGTCCGGCGCATGAGACAGCGCGATCTCCTCGACCTTCTCCAACACCCGCGCCATTGCGAGGCCTGCATTCTTGCGCAGGGGCATGGGGGTGGAGCCGGTGTGGCTGTCCTTGCCAGTGATTGTCACTTGCGTCCAGCTTAACCCCTGACCGTGGGTGACCACGCCTATGTCTTTGCCCTCGGCCTCCAGAATGGGGCCCTGTTCAATGTGCAGCTCAAAGAAAGCATGCATCTTGCGCGCACCAACAGGTTCATCCCCGCGCCAGCCAATCCGGTCCAACTCGGCGCCAAATTTCTTGCCATCCGCATCTTCGCGGTCCTCGGCCCAGTCCTGATCATGCACGCCTGCAAACACGCCCGAGGCCAGCATGGCGGGGGCAAAGCGCGTACCTTCTTCGTTGGTCCAGTTGGTGACCACGATGGGGTGCTTGGTTTTGATGCCAAGGTCATTCAAGGTGCGCACAATTTCAAGGCCTGAAAGCACGCCCAGCACGCCGTCGTATTTGCCGCCTGTGGGCTGGGTGTCGAGGTGCGAGCCGACATAAACAGGCAAAGCGTCGGGGTTGGTGCCGGGGCGATGGGCGAACATGTTTCCCAAAGTGTCGACACCCATCGTGCAGCCCGCCGCATCACACCAGCTTTGAAACAGGCGACGGCCCTCGGCATCTTCATCCGTCAGGGTCTGGCGGTTGTTGCCGCCTGCCACACCAGGGCCGATCTGGGCCATCTCCATAAGGCTGTCCCACAAACGGTCACCGTTGATGCGAAGGTTTTCACCGGGTGCGGCCATGTCTTTACTCCCTATCGTTGGGCCTCTGATGGGCCTCTTGCAAACGGTCACATCCTGACCGTATGGTCAAGATGAGAGCACCACACCCTGACCAACTGGTCAAGATTTTTCTGGAACCGCCCACATATGTCGCAATCTGCACGCCCCATAAGCAAAAAGGAAATCCGTCAGGAGAACGAACGGTTGATCCTTGAGGCTGCGGAAAAAACCTTTGCAGAGGCAGGGTTTGGCGGGGCCACAATGCAATTGATTGCGGATGTAGCAGGGCTGCCAAAGGCCAATTTGCACTATTATTTTCCGACTAAAGAGGCGCTTTATCGGCAGGTGGTCCAGGCCATTTTCCAGGACTGGTTAAAGGCTGCGGACGTGTTCGACGCCGCCCCCGGCCCGATCGAGGGAATCGGTGCCTATATCGATGCCAAGCTGGAAATCAGCCGTCGTCATCCGGCAGGATCCAAGGTATGGGCGTCCGAAGTCATGCACCGCGCCCCGGTCATTCAGGATTATCTGGAGACCACGCTGGTTGAATGGACCGAAGGGCGCATGGCCGTCATTCAGCGCTGGATTGACGAAGGTCAGATGGATCACGTGAACCCGCGTCACCTGCTCTACATGCTATGGGCCACCACGCAGCATTATGCTGACTTCGGCCATCAGATTGAGACATTGAATAGGGGCGCGCCGCTGTCGGATGCGCAGTGGGAAGATGTCAAAACATCGGTGAAGACCATCATTTTGCGTGGTATAGGGGCGTTGAAATAGCGGGCGTTATCAAACCTCTTTGCAAGCGCATGCATTTTGCAGCATTCTGATCAGATGAACGCAGAGTCAGCGCCCAAAAAACCAAGCCGCATCCAATTGCGCAATCGCAGCCTGATCCTTGAGGCGGCCTTGGATGTGTTCTCGCAGCATGGCTATCGTGGAACGACGCTGGATCAGATCGCCGTTGCCTCGGGTTTGAGCAAGCCGAATATCCTGTATTATTTCGATGGCAAAGAAGCGATCCATATCACGTTGCTCAATCAATTGATGGAGACCTGGCTGGACCCGATGCGCCAGATAGATCCCGAGGGTGAGCCGCTGGACGAATTGCTGCGCTATGTGCGGCGCAAGGTGGATATGACGTTTGAGTATCCACGCGAAAGCCGGCTGTTCGCCAATGAGATCCTGCAAGGTGCACCGCGAATGGCCCCGCATCTGGAGGCAGAGCTGAAGCCACTTGTGGACCAGATTGTCAGTGTGATCGACGGTTGGAGCGCGCAAGGGCGGATTGCACAGGTTGATGCACGGCATTTGATCTTTTCAATCTGGGCCACCACGCAACACTACGCTGATTTTGATGCTCAGGTGCAGGTGCTGACCGATGGTGATGTGCGTGCCAAGGCTCAGGCACACCTGGACAGAATGTTCCGGCGCACGCTCAGCCTTTGATCTGGGGCCCAGTTAACCTTTTGTTAATCGAAATGAACAAATCGCTTTGATTTAAAACTGTCACTGTGGCTAAAACCACGCCGGGTTGTGGGCTTCACAGATCAATCGATCTGAATGAAGGAGCCGTTATGAGTTTATTCTCTTCGTTGTTGGGCAATGGTGCGGGCAGGCCTGTGCAACCGGGTAGTGGTCAAAACACGACATCTCCCCCTCAAAACAATCACTCTGACAGCAAAGAACCGTCATCCCAGACCGATGCTGCTGATGGATCTGGCACGTCGTCCGGTCCTACGTCGTCTCAGGGTTCTACGGATCAGCCCTCGCCCTCAGAATCCAGCGGCAAGTCCCCGGCCAGTCCTTCGACCGAAGCGGTGATTGCTGAGGTTGCGTTGTCTGTCCCTCCGCCTGCATCTGAAATAGTTCAGGACGGTGAGGCGCGCGCACGTCGCTTCGCGGAAGCCGCGCAAGAAACGCAGCGACTGACATTCCTGGTGGACGGGCTGACCTCAGGACCGGCTAAAACCACTGAACCCGCTGAAAGCACCGAGCAAGCAGTTGATCCGCTTGCCCGCTCTGACAGTGCTGCATTGCCTCGGATTGATCGTTCCGTTTAATCCGGTCGGGCGCCTGTTCACCTGATCAATGGCAAGCCCTGTTCGTGCACTGGCGCGAAGGGCTTGCGTGCGGCGAACTTATTCAGCAGCACAGCTGCCAGGATTGTTAGGGTGCATCGTCCAGTTGGCGTAGTCTTCTTCCACCACTTTGCCGGTGCGCTCATCGACAACGCCCGGGGCCAGTTCCTCCATGGTGATGCAGTTTTCAACCGGGCAGACATTCACACAGAGATTGCAGGCCACGCATTCGCTGTCATCGACGCCAAACACGCGGTCTTCGGTCATCGTGATGGCCTGATGTGACGTGTCTTCACAGGCTGCATAGCAACGACCACATTTGATGCAGAGATCTTCGTTGATCCGCGCCTTAGTGACATAATTCAGGTTCAGATGCTGCCAGTCACTCAGGTTTGGCACGGCACGGCCAACCAATTCAGATGTCGAAGTGAATCCCTTTTCATCCATGTATTCAGATAGTCCCGAGATCATTTCCTGAACGATTTTGAACCCATACGTCATGGCGGCTGTACAAACCTGCACATTGCCCGCCCCCAGGGCCATGAATTCAGCAGCATCGCGCCATGTCGTCACGCCGCCAATGCCGGAAATCGGGATGCCGCCCAAGCCTGGCGTGCGGGCGATCTCGGCCACCATGTTCAGGGCGATGGGTTTGACCGCAGGGCCGCAATATCCACCATGTGCACCCTTGCCGTCGATTGTTGGCTCAGGTGCAAAATTATCCAGATTAACGCCGGTGATCGAATTGATCGTGTTGATCAGGCTGACCGCATCCGCGCCACCATCCTTGGCCGCCTGAGCGGGTTTACGGATATCGGTGATATTGGGGGTGAGTTTCACAATCACGGGCAAGTCGGTGTGTTTCTTACACCATTCGGCCACTTGCCCCACATATTCGGGCACCTGACCCACGGCAGACCCCATGCCGCGCTCGCTCATCCCGTGCGGGCAACCAAAATTCAGCTCGACCCCGTCGCAGCCCGTTTCGGCCACGCGCTCGAGGATGGCTTTCCAGCTGTCCTCATCGACAGGTACCATCAACGAGGCGACAATGGCGTGATCTGGGTAGTCTTTTTTCACGCGTGTCATTTCATCCAGGTTCACCTGCAAGGGCCGGTCGGTGATCAGCTCAATGTTGTTCAGGCCCAGCAAGCGTCGATCCGCACCCCAAATCGCGCCATAGCGTGGGCCATTCACGTTGACCACAGGCGGGCCGTCCTCGCCCAGTGTTTTCCAGACAACACCGCCCCATCCGGCCTCAAAGGCACGGCGGACGTTGTATTCCTTGTCCGTGGGCGGGGCCGAGGCCAGCCAGAACGGGTTGGGGGATTTGATCCCGATAAATTCAGACGTCAGATCGGCCATTTTCGATGTCCTTTCAAAAGGGCAGGCTATTCGCAGGGCAGAAAATGCATTTCCGCCGCGTGCAAATCAGTGCTGAGAATAAGGGTGCCATCGGCTGCGCCGCGCAGAGAGATCTGCGTCAGGCCATCCACAGGCGTTTCGTGGGTTTCATAATTTCCATCGGCATCACGGCCTATGATGTGAACGTTTCGACAGCTGATTGCAGAAGTATATCTGTCAGCCGCATCCATTTGCACAGGCAGATTGGCGACATCGCACATGGTGTGTTCGTTAAAGCCGATGCCGTATGCGTCTATATGAATGGTTTCATTCATGGTTTCGTTTTGCGTGCACCACATGCCGTCTATCCCTTGGGCAGCGCTGGTTGTGGGGAAGGCCGAGACCTGCACCACAACCAGCGCCAACCCGGGGAGAAAACGGGTGCGCATCGGCTCAGCCCGCGCTCAGGCTGGTGTGAATATCCATCGCCGCATCGCGCCCTTCGGCCACGGCCGTGACGGTCAGATCATCGCCACCAGCCGCGCAATCGCCGCCTGCCCAGATGCCTGCAATGCTGGTGCGCCCGGCTCCTGTGACGGCGATCTTGCGGCCGTCACGGTCAGGCAGGCCTGTGCCTTCAAGCGTTTGACCAATGGCCTTGAACACCTGATCAGCGGCCAGTCGGAACGTCTGCCCGGTGGGGGCCAGATCATCACTGGTGTATTCAAATTCAATCTCGCGCACAGCACCATTGCCATGCACCGCGATGGGCGAGGCGTTGGTGATAATCCGCACGCCTTTGGATGCGGCAAGGTCCTGCTCAAAGACGGATGCATTCATCCGGTCCTGCCCGCGGCGATACACAAGGGACACATTCAAAGCGCCCAAAAGTTTGGATTGAACGGCGGCGTCCACCGCTGTCATGCCACCACCGATGACCACGACGTCGCGGCCCACGGGCAAGTCGGACAGATCGCCCGACTGACGCAGATCGGCGATGAAATCAACCGCGTCCAGAACGCCGTCTTTGTCTTCGCCGTCCACGCCCAGTGCATTCACACCCGTCAGGCCAATGCCCAGAAATACCGCATCAAAATCTGCGCGCAGCTGTTCCAGTGACAGTTTACCGCCCAACGCCTTGCCGGTTTCCACGGTGATGCCACCTATTTGCAGCAGCCAGTCCACCTCGGCTTGGGCAAAACCATCAACGGATTTATAGGCGGCAATCCCAAATTCGTTCAGCCCGCCAGGTTTGGCGCGCGCGTCGTAGATGACCACATCATGGCCAAGCAGTGCCAGACGGTGCGCGCAGGCCAATCCAGCCGGGCCAGCGCCGACAACTGCGATACGTTTGCCTGTTGCCGCCGCGCGTGCGAACGGATGTACACCTGATGCCATCAATGTGTCAGTGGCGTAGCGTTGCAACTGGCCGATCAGCACCGGCTTGCCCTCGGCCACTTCGCGCACGCAGACCTCTTCGCACAGGGTCTCTGTGGGGCAGACCCGCGCACACATGCCGCCCAGAATGTTCTGGGTCAGGATCGTCTTGGCCGCCGCCTCGGGCGTGCCGGTGGCGATCTGACGGATGAACAGGGGGATGTCGATATCCGTGGGGCAGGCGGTGGTGCAAGGTGCATCATGGCAGAAATAACACCGGTCCGCAGCCACCAGCGCCTCGTGATGAGCGAGCGGTGGATGCAAGTCCGAGAAGTTGTCGGCAATGGCACCTCTGGGCAATCGTCCTGCGGTGATACCTGGCGTAAGCTTGGAGTCAGACATCGGGGTCTCCCGGCTAAATGTGTCGGGATCAGTATGTCATGGATTTAAATTTTATCAATTGGTAAAATAATTACACACGTAAGCCTGTTGTCTGAGAAGGCGCAACCACCTGAGGCGACGTAAGAAAACCCGTGTCACCAAGGGCCTTGGTTCAGCTCGGCGAAGGGCTTATCGGGATTTTTCGTGCTCCAGACGTTGGCGCGCGATCGTCTCATTGGCTTGGGATTTCTGCTGATCGCTCAGGCAGGTTTCCACATAATTCAAATGCGCTTCGACCGCTGCGCGCGCCGCATCGGCATCTCGGGCCTGCACCGCTTCGTTGATGCGGCGGTGTTGATCCAACAGCATGTCGCGGGTCATACGTTGACGGAACATGATCTGCCGATTGTAGAACACACCATCGCTGAGCATCTGAAACATAGACCGGATCATATGCAGCATGACCACATTGTGGCTGGCCTCAATAATGGCCATGTGAAATTCGGCATCCAGCCGGGCTTCGTCCTCGGAGTTGGGGTTGGCATGGGCGGCTTCCATCCGATCAAAGATTGTCTGGATCACCTGGAGATCGGTGTCAGAGGCCAGCCGGGCCGCGCGTTCGGCAGCCAGTGCCTCAAGATCACGGCGAAAGGCGATATAATCGAACACCGCTTCTTTGTGGTCAGAAAACAAACCAATCAAAGCAGGCGAAAATGCATTGCCCAGAACATCAGCCACATAAATCCCTGATCCTGCCCTTGAGGCCAGAAGGCCCTTGGCTTGCAGCTCGGACACCGCTTCGCGCAGCGAAGGGCGCGAGACCCCCATTTTATCGGCCATGTCACGCTCGGATGGCAAGCGTTCGCCGGGGCGAAGAATGCCACGCAGGATCAGCTTTTCGATCTGCCGAGTGACAGCGGATGAGAGTTTCTCAGGGGCGACTTTCTGGAACGGCATGGGGCCTCGGTGCGTATTTTGGTCAAATGATATGACCAGTTATGCGCGCTTGCAAGCACCCCCTTGACGAACGCCCACCCTCCCACCCCTTTCGCCAAGGGGGTGCCGCATGCAACGGGCGGGATTAAGGGATCATTGGGGAAGGTTGGATGTGTGTTGTGAAATGCATCAGTGCACGCTGATCAGAGCAACGCCGCCCACGATGACAAGGCTGAGCGCCCAGGCCACATCAAGGTTGAACCAGCCCTTTGACAAGAACTTGAGCCCCAGCCAGTGATAGACCCCCAAAGCCAAGGCACCACCAGCGGCTGTCATGGCAAGCGTGTGCGCGATTGCGACGCTGAGTGCGAGTGTAATGTTGCCCGACATAAGAGTTTCAGCCGCGGCGTGGCCTGCATCGGTTTCGACGGTGCCGCAGATGCCCAGATATATGGGGACCAGCATCAACCCCGCGCCATGGGCCATGGCCGCCAGAAAAGACCACAGGCCTAATTTGTGAGGCGGCACGCGGGCCAGGATGCGAGGATGGCGTCGGTTGATCAGCAAATACAGGCCAAGCCCAATCACCAGACAGGCCGCGCCAATCTGGATTTCGCGTTGGTATTCGGCCAGCACAAAGAGCATGGAAAACGGCAAAAGGATTGCTGTCATGGCCAGCAAATGTCCTGTGGCCAAGGCCAGCAGAGCTTTGTAGAGGCTTGATTTCTTTTGCTCCATCAGCGCCGAGGACACCGCCAGGGGCCACCCCATACCGGGGTTGACGCCGTGGTAGAGCCCAGACGCAATGACGGCCCACCAAAGGGCCGCCACGGTATTCATCTCAAACATGTTGCTTAAACGGAGGGGTAACAGAAACTGTCAGTTGAGCAGTCCCCACCTTCCAGACGGATCTGGTGGCTACGGTAGCCTTCTGGGAATTCGACCCAGAAGTCCTTGTTCAGGGTCAGCCCGCCGTTTTCGCCCACATCGGCACAGACCATCGCCGCCCCGCGTTCACCGGGATAGAACTGATCATCCCAGGTCGAGTAGAGCGAATTGGTCCAGTAGACGCGTTTTCCATCACGGCTGATTTCCACCATTTGCGGGGCATAGCCGAACTCTTTGCCATTGGGATGTTTGGTTTTCTTGACGATGCCGCCAATTTCAACCTTGCCAGCCAGCACCGGGTTCATCGGGTCAGTGACATCGTATTGATGCATCTCCCCCAAGCCCCAGCAAGCGACGTAAAGGTATTTGTCGTCCAGGCTCAGGTCGATATCGGTGACCAAGGGCGGTACGGCACCAAAGCCTTTCAGCAACTCGGGCAGGTCATCTGCATCTGCGGGTACGGGATCAATGGTGATGGTTTTCTTGGCCTGCCATTCACCATCTTCGTCGCGCCACCAGGTGAAGATCGCGCCTTGCAGGTTCGAGGTGTCAACCACCACACCGCAAAAGCCATATTCCTTGACCGGGTCATGTGCCGGGCGAATTTCCAGGGCCATCTGGTGATTTTCACCCAGATCAATCGTCTTGGTCACCTTGCGCGCACGAAGGTCCCAGAAATGAATCGAATGGCCGTATTTGTTGCTCAGCAGATCCTCAGGCACCACACCGTTTTCAAACTGCGGTGGCAGGCCCCATTCGCTGCTGACCATGTAATCGCGTGGCAGGTTCCACCAGAAATCATAGTGCTTGTCCTGCACACCGCGGTCCATTTCATAGCGACCAAGGATATCAAACGTTTCGCAATCCATGATGAAGATCCCCGGAGGGCCATCGGTGCCGTCTTCGCCACCGCCACCCAGCGTGCTGACATAGATGCCTTCAGGGCCACAATGAATAGTGTGGGGGCGCGAATAACCTGTCTTTTCAAACAGCTCTTCTGGTTCGATGATCTTGTGAATTTTGGCCTTCAGCGGCTCTTTGACATCAATAATGTAAATCCGGCTAGAGCGGATACCTGGGATGATCAGATAGCGACGCTCCAGAAACGCGTGGCCCGTCAACGGCGACAGCGCCGAGGAGCAGGCATTCCAGCCAAAGTGGTGAAATTCATCGCCTTTGTTCGGCATGAACAGGCTATGCACAATCTCGCCGTAGGTTTTTGATGTTGGGTCTACATCGACCACGGCCAACCCATCGGGCTGGCTGCCATCGGGGCTGAGCATCAAGGTGAAGGCCAGTGTTTCGGCCGGGGCTTCCATCGCCAGCTTTGGTGTTGCGTGAAATGTTGGATCAGGTCTCAGGTTCATTGTAAATTCCTCCCGTTGGGGCGCGGTAATGTTTTTGGCTGCGCCTCTCGGGTGTCAGGCTGACACAGAATCAAATGTCAGACAATTGAATTTTTCGAGATCATATGCTCTGCGCAAGGGAATGCCATTCCAACACGCGAGGCAGGATTGGAAAACTGTTCTGAAAAATCAACAGTTACGCGTCAGGATGTTCCACCTGACCAGGCGTCTCCCTGGTAAGGCAAGAATGCCTCGACCGCTGCTGTGGCGATCACAAGGGTTTCGCCTGTTTCCGGGTTGGTGACGTTTTGCCCGCCTTGTACCGCGTTGACCGTGGCCTGACCCCGCGGCAGACCTTCGGCCAGGGCGTCAGTGTTCAGGGCGCTGGGGTCTTGCACACCAACGGTCACCTGCACCCGCATCTGCGAAGGCTCCAGCCCGGTGGATTGGAAAATCGGCAAGGTGGAATGGCGAATGGCATCCTCAATCGCTCGGCGCGCTGCTTTTTGGTAATCCATGCCGTGCAGGTCGTTGCCCATGCCCATTTCGATGATAAAGCGTTGATCGCTCATGCTGTGCGCTCCATCTCAAAGCTGACGGAAATGGCGGCGTTGGCCATCACGGTGGGGTTGCCATCAGGGCGTGGCACATCAAGGCCGCCATGCGTGGCGGTGACACTGATCTGACCGTAGGGAAAGACCGATTTCAGCGCCTCGCAATCCACCTGATCCGGCTGTTGCACAGCAATCTCGACGTCAATCAACATCGCCTCTTTGGGTTGGCCGAAAAGCTCGGCCATGTTGATTGAATTGTGCCACAACGCATCTTTCAGCGCCCGGCGCGCCGCTTCGGTGTAATCCTGGCGGCGCAGGGACGATCCCATGCCGAACTCGGTCAGAACGCGATGTTTGGGCATGCGGTGTCCTTTTTGAAAACAGGGTCTTTGTCTTGCATAAAAGAGCCGCTGCACGGGTGCAAACATATAGCGATAGATTGACCATTGCTGTCTGTGCCGTGATGCTTGGCTCAGGTCAGGCACAAAGGGGCCCGCTATGAAGATCAACACCGTAACCCCGTTCATGGTGGCCGCCCGGCCCAGTGTCGATGGATGGTCACAGGGCCATGTGGTGATCCTTGTGAAGCTGCAAACAGACAGCGGGCTGACAGGCTGGGGCGAGGCGTATGCGCTTGGCCATCGCCAATTGGCCATTGTCGAGATCATCAAGTCATTGGGGGCTGCGGTGACGCAAATGCGCAAAGCCACTCCGCGCGGGTTTTTGCATCATGTGGCCAAGCCGATGGACAGCAAACATCCGTCCCTGGATTATGCCTGTGCCGTCAGTGCCATTGAAGTGGCGCTGTGGGATTTGACGGGCAAAGCGGCGGGGTTGCCAGTACACGCGCTTTTGGGCGGTGCGGTGAGAGACCTTATTCCTGTGTATGCCAATGCCTGGGACAACCCGGAACAATCCCCGCATGCGGTTGCCGCCAGATGTGCTCGCATGGTGTCGGAGGGGCACCGCGCTGTGAAAATCTATCCGTTGCGCCACGGGTCCCTGTCTGAGGCCGAAGCCTGCGTGCGCCTGACCCGCGAGGCTGTGGGCGCAGACGTCGACATCATGCTGGATTTTGCGATCGAACCTGACCCAAGGCGCGCCTTGCAAGCCGAGCGATTGTTTGCGCCATACGCGCCCTATTGGATCGAAGAGCCTGTGACGGGTGATGATCCCAACGCCTTGGCCGAATTCCGCGCCCGCACTGACATTCGCGTCACCACAGGCGAGCGGCAGGCCGGGGTGCATCACTTTCGCAACCTGTTGGAAAAACGCGCCGCGGATGTGCTGAACCCCGACATTGTGGGGGTTGGCGGTATCTTGACCATGCTTGACATCGGGGCGATGGCTGAGGCGCATTCGGTGGCGATGTCACCGCACAATTGGAACAGTACCACCGTGGCCTTTGCCGCGATGCTGCATGCCTGTGCCGTGATGCGCAACGCAGGCTACGCCGAGTTGTTCTACGATTATCAGGAGATGGGGCAACGCTATGCCCGTTGCGATTTCACCATTGCGGACGGGTACGCCAGCCTTCCTCAAACCCCGGGATTGGGGGTTGAGATCGATGAGGATGCATTGGCTGAACTCGCGCCTTAGCGGGGCTTAATACTCCACCCCGATCTGCGCCTTGATGCCAGACCGGAACGGGTGCTTGATCAGCTCCATTTCCGTGACCAGATCGGCGATCTCAATCAGCTCGTCCTTGGCATTGCGGCCAGTCATGACAACGTGTGTCATATGCGGCTTTTCCTCGGTCAGAAACTTCGCCACTTCGTTGACGTCCAGATAGTCATAGCGCAGGGCGATGTTGATCTCATCCAGCAGCACCATGTGGTTGCTTTCATCGCGGATCAGTTCTTTGGCTTTCTCCCATGCGGCCTGCGCCATTTCGGTGTCGCGGCTGCGATCCTGGGTTTCCCAGGTAAAGCCCTCGCCCATGGTGTGGAACGCGCAGGTGTCGGTGAACTTTGACAGGATCAGATCGCGTTCTCCCGTGCTCATCCCGCCCTTGATAAACTGCACCACGGCGCATTTCATATCATGGGCGATACAGCGAAAGATCATCCCAAAGGCCGCCGAAGATTTGCCCTTGCCCTTGCCAGTATGGATCACGATCAGACCTTTCTGATCGGTCTTGGTGGCCATAATCTTGTCGCGGGCGGCTTTCTTCTTGGCCATTTTCATCGCGTGGCGGTCGTCATCTGCGCTCATAGTCGGGCCTCCCTTTGGCGTTCATGTCCTGCCTGAGTGTGTGGGAGCCAGACGTTGGGCGCAAGCGGCATTTGGTGCGGTTTAAGGAATTGTTAAGCCTGTTGGGAGCAAGGTTGCGTCATGCGTTATACCTGCATCATTCTCATTGTGTTGGCGTTGGCCAGCTGCGACACGCCCCCGCCGGAATATCGCGGTATTGCAGGGCAACGGATCACCGTGGGTCAAAGCACGTTTGACGTGCGTCAGGACGGCACCAAGGCATTGGCCTTGCGTGTAAACACCGAATGGGCCCCCCGGCCTGAGGCCGTGATGCCCCGCGCCCGGATTGCGATTGAAAAATCAACCGGCTGTCGGGTCAAACGCATGGACGGCGATCAGGTGCTGATTGAGGCGGCTTTGGATTGTGGAGCAGGACCTGCCGAAGCAGATACGACGCTGGAATACGATTGTGACTACAACAAGCTCTATCGTGGCAAGGTGGAATTGGTATGTAAGCCGGGTATCTGAGGGGGGGCTGAGAAGGTCAGCTTATCGCGTTTATGAAAAGCTTGCTAAGCCCGTGTTTCGGAGCGTTGGCAGGCCAGACGGCATACACGCTGACCGGGTCAACGGACCAATCCGGAAGAACGAAGCTCATTTCACCGCCACTTACATCTGCTTGCGCCAGAAAGTCAGGAATTATTGCAAGGCCGGCCCCTGCTTGGGCGAAACGGTACAAAGCATGGGCATCATTCACGAGAATATGCGCGTTGGGTTTAATCGAAATCGGCTTGTCCCCTCTCGCGCGAAAAACTGATCCGTGGTTCATGACTTGAGATAACACAATCCAATCCCATGATTGCAGATCTCTTGGCGAGCGCGGTGTGGGGCGCGTGGACAGGTAGTCCTTGGACGCAACTAATCTGCGGGGCACATCCTGAAGTTTTTTGGACATCAATGTGCTGTCTTTCAGCCATCCCATGCGAATTGCGACGTCAAACCCATCGCCGATCAGTTCACGGCGAGCATCCGTGAAATCCAAAGACAAATGCACGTTTTCGTGCTCTTGCGAGAACCGAGCAATCCGTTCAACAATGTGCGATTGCGCCAAAATTGCCGGCAAGGTTACGCGTAATTCCCCAGAGGCCACACGTGCGCTGTCGGCCACGTCCTGAATTCCTGCTTCGGCTGCGTCGACCATCGTGCGTGCGGCATCCAACAGTCGCGCACCGTCCCGTGTCAAAGCTAGTTTGCGGGTCGAGCGATAAAGCAACGCCGTGCCCAACTGTTCTTCCAATTGGCTGATGTGATGACTGACCACCGAGGGCGAAAGATTCAGAGCCCGCGCCGCGCCGCGAAATGATCCGTGATCCACGGTTTTGGCAAAGATAGCAATCTGTCTTAACTGATCAAGCAATAGTCAAATATCCAGAACAATAAAAACGATATATCCTATCTAATCGAATAAAGGGAAAACGTCCATATTGCTGGAACGCCGCCGCAGAAGGGTTCTCCGTGGAGCGGGGCACATATTCGAAAGGACGCAATATGAAACATCTTAAATCTATGTTGGCGGCACTCATGCTGCTGAGCTCATCCATGACCGGAAGCGCAATGGCTGACGATAAATCAACAGTGCAGACGTTTTATGATTACCTGAGCAACCCTGCTTCAGATGAACATGCAGCTGCGTTTGAGGCAGTCACCTCTGAAGACTGGGAAAGCATCGGTAACTACTCTGGCAAAAACAAAACACGCGATGCTTTTGTGGGCCAGGTGGGTGGCTTTGGACAGTTGATCCCGGATCTGACCTGGAATGTTGAAGAAATGCTTCAGGACGGAAATCGGGTCGTGGTGCGCAGTCGTGCCACCGGCACACCGGCTGGGCCATTTTTTGGGGTTGATGGGCAAGGCCGCGGCTTTGATATTCTGACCATTGATATCCACACCGTCGAAGGCGGAATGATCACCCGGACTTATCACGTCGAAGACTGGGCCGGCGCATTGGGGCAGCTGAAAGGTCAATAGCCAATCCCTTAGATCAAACGACCATCGACACACCGCCACGGAATGTGATCAGGACGATGCGGCCCCTTGCCGGGCCGCATCAATCCGTGCGCGGGCTGAATTTGAACGCGGTGTCCAAAGCCCGCGATCTATGGCCTCCTGCAACCTCTCGGCAATCTCGCGTAGGGCTGGGGCGTTGTGTTCGGCGATGAAGTCGCGGGTGTCGTCATCTTCCAGAAAGGCCGCTTCGACCAGATCAAAGTGATGCCCGCGCACAGCGCCCGTGGTGGCCGCAAAGGCAAAGAGATAATCGACTGTGGCGGCCATCTCAAACGCACCCTTATAGCCGTGGCGTTTCACCCCTTCGATCCATTTTGGGTTCACGACCCGCGAGCGTACGACACGGCCAATTTCATCATCCAATGTGCGGATGACAGGGCGTTCGGGGCGCGAATGATCGTTGTGATAGATGGGTCGATCACGGCCTTGAAGGGTGGTTATGGCTGCCGCTGCGCCCCCTTCAAACTGATAGTAGTCATCGCTGTCCAGCAGATCGTGCTCGCGGTTGTCCTGGTTTTGCACAATGGCTTCGGCTTGGGTCAGGCGCGCCTCAAATCCGGCGCGATCGGCTGCCCCTTCGCTGGTCGCACCATATGCGTAAGAGCCCCAAGTCAGATAAGCCTCGGCCAGATCGGCCTTGTTGGCCCAGAGCCGTTCGTCGATCATCGCCTGCAATCCTGCGCCATACGCACCGGGTTTTGAGCCATAAACGCGCGAATGGTTGCCTTCGGTGCGGGCGCGGGCGGCGGCGGGGTTCACTTCATCGGGTTCGTCCAGTGCCATGACGGCACGTGCGGCGCTGTCAACCAGTGAAATCAGCTGTGGAAACGCATCGCGAAAAAAGCCCGAGATGCGGAGGGTCACATCAACACGGGGGCGGCCCAAGACTGTGTGTGGCAAGATTTCGAAACCGGTGACACGGCGGTTGGCGCTGTCCCATTTGGGTTTAACACCCATCAAAGCCAGCGCCTGGGCGATGTCATCCCCACCGGTGCGCATATTGGCCGTGCCCCAGGCGGTCAGCAGCAGGGCGCGGGGCCAGTCCCCCTCAGATTGCAAGTGCTTTTCAATGAGCAGACTGGCTGATTTCCATCCCAAGGCCCAAGCGGTGGGCGTGGGCACCGCGCGGCTGTCGACCGAGTAGAAATTGCGCCCCGTGGGCAACACATCGAGCCGCCCACGCGTCGGTGCCCCGGAGGGGCCTGGAGGAATGGCTTTGCCCTCAAGGGTGCTCAGCAGTGCCTGACCTTCGGCAGGGCCACAAGCGGAGACGGCGGGGATGATGTTCGATGTGATTTCGTCAATGACGTGTGACGCGCGCGGGCCAAGCCCCGCGACGCCCCTCCCGCCATCCCGCAGGATGTGTTGCGCGAAGAGTTCGAGACGTTCCACCGTGTCTCCGGTGCTGCGCCAGGGATCTTGGGTCAGCGATGAAAGCGCATCGGGGCGGGGACCGGTCCATGGGCTGGACATATCGCAGTCTAGCGGAGTGAAGCCGAGCCCGAAATCATCTGCAAGCGCGGTGATCAGCGAGGCGTCGCCATCATGTCCGGTGCCCCGAGGGACACGGGCCAGAGCAATCGTCAGATCCAGTGCTTGCTGACCGGTGGGCGATTGGCCAAAGATGTGCAGGCCATCGCGGATTTGTGCCTCTTTGAGGTCGCAAAGATAGGCGTCAAGTTTCGCCAGATCGGTGTCATCATCATTGCCCGAAAGGCCTGCATCCTGCGCAAGGCCCGTGGCGGAGGTGAGCGTCAGGATTTCACGGCGCAGATGCTCAATGCGGCGCGGATCGACGCCTGCGGCCTCGTAGTATTCGTCTACCAGTGCTTCGAGGTCTTTCAACGGTCCGTAGGTTTCCGCGCGTGTCATGGGAGGTGTCAGGTGATCGACGATCACAGCCTGAGCGCGGCGTTTGGCCTGGGTGCCTTCGCCGGGATCGTTGACGATAAACGGATACATATGGGGTAGGGGCCCAAGAACGGCTTCGGGCCAGCATGTTTGACTGAGGGCAAGTGCCTTGCCGGGCAGCCATTCAAGATTGCCGTGTTTGCCCATATGCACGATCGCCTGAGCGCCAAACTGATGACGCAGCCAGATGTAGAAAGCCAGATAGTTGTGTGGCGGAACCAGATCCGGGGAATGGTAGGTGTCTGTGGGGTCGATGTTATACCCCCGCGCAGGTTGGACACCCACAACCACATTGCCATACTCCAGCACCGAGAGGCTGAAGCCTTCGGCAGGGTCAAAGAACGGGTCATCCTGAGGCGCACCCCAGCGGGTTTCCATGGTATCGCGCAACGCCCAGGGCAATTGGGCATATGCGTTTTGGTACTCGGCCAGCGACAGCCGCACGCCGCCTGTGCGCTGCGCGCGATCGGTCAGCCAATTGGTGGGGCCTGCCATGACGGCCTGCATCAAAGCATCGCTGTCGGCAGGTAGGTTTGCGGTTGTGTAGCCCGCCTCTTGCAACAGGCGCAGCACGTGGAGCGTTCCGGCGGGGGTGTCCAGACCCACACCATTGGCAAGGCGCCCATCCTTGTTGGGGTAATTGGCAAGGATCAGTGCAACTCTACGGGATTTGGGTTCGGCTGACCGCAATGCGGCCCAATGGGCGGCCAGCTGTGCTACAAATTCCACCCGGTCGCCTTGTGCGCGGTAGGTGGCGATGGGGCATTCGGTGGCCTCGTCAAAAAACGCCTCGCCTTTGAAACTGACAGCGCGCGACAGGATGCGACCGTCGACCTCGGGCAGGGCGACATTCATAGCGATATCGCGGGCCGACAGACCTGTGAGCCCTTCGATCCATGCCGCCTCGGACGAGCCAGACAGCACCACCTGGAACACAGGCGCCTGATTGGCATATGGCGCGGACAGAGGATTGCCGAGGCTGGTGTCGCCTGCATGTGGCGAGCCCACGGCGAAGGACGTGCAGTTGAGGATCACCGAGGGTGGCGCTGCGTTGAACAGCTGCTCGAGCGTGGCGGTTGAAACCGGATCTTTGAGCGACGCCACGAAGATGGGCAAGGGGTTGAGACCTGCGCGCATGAGGCTGCGCACCAGTCGGTTGACCGGGTTCAGGCCCGCACCTTGCACGAGAGCACGATAAAAGATCAGGGGTACAACCGGTTGGCCCTCAACCCATGCGGCCTGCGCTGCAGCCAGATCCGAGATGCCGGCTCCAGGCCAATAGACACCTGCACGCAACAAAGGACTTGCAGCGGCGGGTTTGTCCGAGCCCTCCAGCATGGACTGTGCGTAGATAATGAAATTCTGCGCATTGTCCGGTCCAGCCTCGACCAGATAGGCCCAAAGGGCATCATAGTCTGCGTCTGAAACTGTAGAAAGCCGACGCAAGTCTTCGTCGGGTTTGTCATCGCCGGGCAACAATGCAAGTGGCACGCCTGCGTCATGGCACCGTGCCGCATATTGCTCGGCCCCATAGCGCCAATAGCCCGTGCCTCCCAAGACGCGGGCGATGACCAATCGGGATTTGGTGGCGCAATTGTCCAGATGCAGATCGACCGACATCGGGTGATTAAGGTGGGTCAGATTGGCCAATCGAAGTGCCGGGGGCATGGCCATCTCGCTGCGTGCTTCAGAGAGCATCGCAAGTTCGGTGTCGGCTGCGGAAATGAACACGATATCAGCGGGTGTCTGGCCCAGGTCAACCGGCTCGGAGCCGTCGTCGATCAGTCCTGGTGTGGCAGCGAGCAGGTGCATATTGGATTGGGCCTTTGCGGGGGTCTGAGAGGTCAGCTGTGACTATTTAGAGCAAGATGCAAGCGCAAGGAGCCCCGAGTTATCACAGTGGTTATTACAGTGACTTTTGCATGTAGACGCTGGTTTGGTTGGCGGCGTAATCGCCAAAGCGGGCGCAGCGGGTAAAACCGTGGCGTTCGTATAGGCGGATTGCCGCAGCCAGTTCTTCACCGGTTTCCAGTTTGAGGGCGGCACGGTTTTCAGAGCGGGCCTCGTCCTCGATCTGGCGCAGAAGGGCAGCGGCCACACCTTTGCCGCGGGCTTGTTCCGAAGTGAACATCGATTTCACTTCGCCGTAGCCATCGCGCAGCGCCAGTGCGGCGGTGCCCAGGGTCTGATCGCCGTCGCGGGCAATGAAGAAACGGATGCCGGGCGCACACAGCGCATCAAGATCAAGAGCATAGATATCATCCGCAGGGAACAGCCTGGCCATCAGCGTATGGCTTGCGCTAAGAAGCGCGCTGGCCCCCGGAGCCCGAGGATCGCCCGGTTCGACGATCAGCATCAGGCCATCAAGGCCGTTTCGATGGCCGTGCGGTCAAGTCCGGCCTGCCCGATGACCACCAGCCGCGTTTCGCGCGCGCCAGTGCCAAAGGGTTGGTCAAAATAGCTGTCCACGCGTGGACCCACGGCCTGAATGGTCAGGCGCATCGGTTTGTTGGTCACAGCAGCAAACCCCTTGAGGCGCAGGATGTTGTGATCGCGGATGATGTTGGCGACACGCTCGGCAAAGGCGGCGGGATCGGAGATCTCGGGCCGGGTGACGACAAAACTTTCAAAGGCGTCATGGTCGTGATCGTGGTGGTGATGGTCATGCGCGTGATCATCATGGTGGTCGTCGTGGTGATGGTCGTCGTCGTGGTCATGATGGTGGTGATGCACCTCGTGGCGCGCGTCCAGATCGTTTTCAGATCCGATGCCTTGACCAAGCAGAACGTCCACGGGCAAAGCACCCATCGAGGCCTTGACCACCTGCACGCCGTCGCGGCTGTCCGAGCGCAGCTTGCCGACCAGCGCCTCTGCCTCATCGCCCTCAAGCAGGTCGGATTTGTTCACTACGATCATATCGGCGCAGGCGACCTGATCCTCGAACAACTCGGACAATGGTGTTTCATGATCAAGATTTTCATCCATTGCGCGCTGGGCATCCACAGCGGCCACGTTATGGGCAAAGCGGCCTTCGCTGACGGCCTTGCCATCGACGACTGTCACCACGCCGTCCACTGTGACGCGGGTGGAAATCTCGGGCCAGTTGAACGCACGCACCAAGGGTTGGGGCAGGGCCAGACCTGAGGTTTCAATCACGATATGATCGGGCGCATTTTCGCGGTCCAGCAGCTTTTGCATGGTGGGTACGAAATCCTCGGCGACGGTGCAGCAGATGCAGCCGTTCGACAGCTCCATGATGTCATCTTCCGAACATGTCTCGTCGCCGCAACCTTTCAGGATATCGCCATCCACACCCAGATCGCCAAACTCGTTGATGATCAACGCGATGCGTTTGCCTTGGGCATTGTCCAGCATATGCCGGATCAGCGTGGTTTTACCGGCACCCAGAAAACCGGTGACAACGGTGGCAGGGATCTTGGCAGGCATGGCGCGTGTCCTTCAAAAAGAGAAAAATGTCTGTCGGGCGCCCCAGTTAAGGGACCGCCCGGATTTCTTATAACAGGCTTAGCCTGCGATCGCGGCCACGATTGGCCCTTCGATGATTTCAAGGCACATGAACACGCCCACACCGGCCACCATCGCGCCGACAAGACGGGCGTTCATGGCTTGCGCCTCTGAGGCATGCAGGAGCTTTTCAACACACCAAGCGGCGGCGATGGCAATCGCGTATTGGATCACTCCAAGGCCAATCAGATATCCCAGCAGGACAGCCGTGCTGATGCCGCCTTCCTGACCTGCGATACTGCCACCAAATGCCGAGCCGTGGAACAGACCAAAGGCTGCAAACAGCGCGATGGCCGCGCCCGTTCCCAAAGACCGTCCCGACAGGACAACGCCGCCCATAGCCAGCAGAGAAATGGCGATGACAGTCTCGGCCATAGGCATGGCAAACCCGGTATACATCAGGCCGCAGCCCACCAGCATGGCTACAATATAGGCCAGCGGTGTCAGATAGCGCTGTGCTGTAAATAATGCGGCCACACCCATCGCGATGACAAAGAACATGTGGTCAAAGCCCAATACGGGATGGCCTGCGCCAGACATCAGGCCATGCGTGAACGTTTCCATCGGCATGCCGTTCAGCGGGTGGTGTGCAAGGGCCGGTGTGGCAGCAAGGGTCGCCGCCGCGGTGGCAATAAGCTTCTTCATGATGTGTCCCCCTTCTCGGGTCTATTGTTATAGTGGGGGCAACGTCAGAGGCGCTTTGGGGGGATTGCTCCCATCCTTCGGCTTTCCCCCAACGGAACACCCCGTCCGTTGTCGTGTGGGCCGGATGCATGTGGCATCACGGTTGCGAAGGCCGGTCTCCTGGCTTGCGGGTCGTGGCTTGCATCGGCCTTCCCGGAACGGTTGTCCCAGTGGTCATTCGATGCGCGCTCACCGCTTACAGTCGCGGGGGCGGCTGACGAGTTGGCCCCCTGATTGGGTCCGCCGTCACGTCATTCCCTGTTTGATCCCGGATGCTTTGCATCTTTGATGGGAACCTTGCTGCCCTCAGGTATGCGGCGCAGGCGTCAACCCGTCAAGGCGGATTCCGACCTTGCAGAGGTGTCGCGCGGCATGGGGTGATGATCTGGCTCGACAAATTATGTGACACTGGGCAGTGTAAAGCGTGCTTATCCACACGGACACGAAGGAATTCTGCCCATGCTGACCCGAATCGGAGAGATTGAAATCTGGCGTATTCTTGAGCTGAACGGGCCGTTTATGCCGCCGGAAAAGCTGTTTCCCACTGCCGGGCCAGATGTGGCGCAGGTGATTGATGCCCATAGCCCTGGAACGATTTGTGCTGATACGGGCAAGCTGATCATCCCGGTGCAGGCGTTTTTGCTGAAAACACCGACGCATGTAATTTTGGTGGATGCCTGCGTGGGCAATGACAAAACCAACGAAGGTCATCGCGATTGGCATCAGCTGCAAGGTACGCGGTTCATGGCGGGGCTGACGGCCGCCGGGGTCACGCCTGACGATGTAGATTACGTGCTGTGCACCCATCTGCACACCGATCACGTGGGATGGAACACACGGCTGGACAACGGCAGATGGGTGCCCACCTTCCCGCGGGCGCGTTACTTGATGCCCAAGGCCGATGAGGCATTTTACAAAGGGCAGGACCGTGCGCATTACGCAGAAAGCATTTCACCCGTGATTGCGGCCGGTCAGGCTGAAATGGTCGAAGCTGGGCATCAACTGGGGGATCTGATCACGCTGGTGCCAACACCCGGTCACACACCGGGGCATGTGTCGATTGCTTTGTCCTCTCAGGGCCAAGAGGCGCTGATCACTGGCGACGCAATCCACTGCACCGCGCAATGTGCGCATCCCGAGTGGCACTTCAAATTTGACGATGATCCTGAGAAAGCGGTGGTCTCGCGCCGGGCCTTGTTAGAGCGTGCCTCGCAAAGCGGTGCGTCTGTGTTGGGGATGCATTTTCGGCTGCCCTCGATTGGTCGGGTGCGGGCTAAAGGCGATGCGTTTGAATGGGACGAGAGTTAAGACGCCCCTTATGATATCTCGAACGCATCAGGTGATGACAATCTGATCAGCATTTAATCTGGTGGTGCCGTGGAGGCGGATTACAGCGATGCCGGGATCAAAGCCGGAATACGTCGTGTGGGTGAACCGAACATTCGTATAACTGCCATCGCCGCCGCCCCGGTTGCGTGCACGCGGTTATCGCCGCCTTAACCTTATCGCAGCGTTTCGTCCTCAGTGCTGACGCCGTCCTCGGTCTGCTCAACAGTTGCGCCGATATCCAGCAGTTTATCGGGATATTCAGGCTCACCAGGGATTTCTGGCTCAACTGGTAAGATGACATCGTCATCTGATCTAAAAGACGAAAGCATGACCGCCCGCGACAACAGCGCCAAGATACCCGAATTCCAAACTCCTGCCGAAACACACGCTGTTTACAATAAAGCAGATATTCAACTTTGAAGGTAGTCGAGGTTGCAAAACCCCACAAGTTGACCCTGGTTTTGCAATATCTTGTGGATAACTCGCCTGCTTGCCCAACATACGGGGGTTAGACATTGACTCACGCCTCCCAAGCCCTTCACATTTAGATCCAACCCGGAATCACCGGGCTTATGAGGGACACCGTTTGCAGTTTTCCAAACTCAGACTGACTGGCTTCAAAAGCTTCGTAGACCCCACCGACCTGATAATCGCCGATGGGCTGACAGGGGTCGTTGGGCCCAACGGGTGTGGCAAATCCAATCTTCTTGAAGGCCTGCGCTGGGTTATGGGGGAAAACCGGCCCACTGCCATGCGCGGCGGCGGGATGGAAGATGTGATATTTGCCGGGGCGGCCACGCGGCCTGCCCGAAATTTCGCCGAGGTGTCTATTCACATCGACAACTCGGACCGTCTGGCCCCGCAAGGGTTCAACGATGCTGATCATCTGGAAATCGTCCGCCGCATCACCCGCGATGTGGGCAGCGCCTATAAGGTGAACAGCAAGGATGTGCGCGCACGTGACGTTCAGATGCTGTTTGCCGATGCCTCAACCGGCGCGCATTCACCAGCATTGGTGCGGCAGGGCCAGATTTCGGAACTGATCAACGCCAAACCCAAAAACCGTCGCCGTATCCTCGAGGAAGCGGCCGGCATCTCAGGGCTGTATCAGCGGCGGCACGAGGCCGAGCTGAAACTTAAAGGCGCTGAAACCAACCTGACCCGCGTCGATGATGTGATCGAACAACTGGCCGCGCAGTTGGCTCAGTTGGCCCGGCAGGCCCGGCAGGCTGCACGCTATCGCCAGATCGGAGAGGAGCTACGCCAGTCTGAAGGGCTGTTGTTGTATCGCCGCTGGAAAGAGGCTGACGAGTCGCGTCACCGCGCCCAGGAAGAGCTGCGCGAGCGCACCACTTTGGCCTCGCGTGCCGAAGCGGCTGCGCGTGAAGCGGCTGCATTGCGCCTGAAGGCTGACGATGCCTTGCCGGCGCTGCGCGAAGAGGAAGCGGTTGCGGCGGCAGTGCTGCAACGACTGCAAGTGCAGCGTGATACGCTGGACGATCAGGAAGCCACCGCTGTGGCCCGGATTGAAACACTGCAGGCGCGGATTGAACAACTGGCCCGCGATATTGAACGCGAAAGCGGTCTGAACCGCGATGCAGGCGAAACGATTGAACGTCTTGAGTGGGAAGCCAGGGAACTGGCCAAGGCCAATGAGGGCCATGAGGCGCGGCTTGAGGCCATGTCACAGGACGCACGCGACGCCGCTGGTGTGTTGCAGGGGCAAGAAAATGACCTGTCCACGCGCACCGAAGATGTGGCGCGTCTGGCAGCCCGGCATCAGTCTGCGCAGCGTCTTTTGGATGACAGCCAGAAAACCCTGACCCGCTCGGAAGAAGAGGCCACACGGGCCCGCGCTGCAGTCGATCAATCACAACAGGCCTTGGAAAAGGCACGGTTGGATTTTGACGGGGCTGGAGCTGCTGAAACGACAGCCACCGATGCCGCCTCTGCCGCTGAAGCTGCGCTGAGTGCGGCTGATCAGGCCCGGTCTGAGGCGCAGGCGCGTGAGGCCGATGCGCGTGCAGAGCGCTCGGAAGCTGAGGGTGAAGTAAACGCCCTACGCGCCGAAGTATCTGCGTTGGCCCGCTTGGTAGAACGTGACACCGCCGAGGGTGGTCAGGTCATGGATCAGTTGCAGGTGCAACCGGGCTATGAAAAGGCGCTGGGTGCGGCGTTGGCTGATGATCTGCGTGCACCTGAAGTGGGTCCTGATGGCCCATCCGGTTGGGCGTCGCTGCCAGGTTATGACAAGCCGCAGCTGTTGCCAGAAGGCGTTGTGGCGCTGTCCAATTACGTGACTGCGCCGCATGTGCTGGGTCGCCGGATCAGCCAGATTGGCGTGATCGACGCCGATGATGCCGCCCGTTTGCAGCCCTTGTTGCACCCCGGTCAGCGCCTTGTCAGCGTTGAGGGTGACCTATGGCGTTGGGATGGGTTCCGCGCCTGGGCCGAGGATGCGCCCTCCACCGCCGCGTTGCGCCTGCAGCAGATGAACCGCCTGGAAGAGCTGAAGCAGGAGCTAGAGCGTGTGACAGCCCGTGCTGATGGGGCCAAGGCTGCGCATAGCGTTCTGAGCACGCAATTGGTGGATCTGACCCAAGCTGACAAGGATGCACGCGAAGCCCGCCGTGCCGCAGATGTGGCCATGAACGAAGCCAGTCGCGCTCTGAGCCGGGCCGAAGCTGACCGCAACCTTGCGCAGTCCCGACTGGAATCGCTGGGTCTGGCGGTGAAGCGCCACGAGGACGAGGCCATGTCGGCCCGCAAGCAATTGGATGAGGCATCATCTGCACTGGAGAAACTGCCCAATCTGGATGCAGCTCGTTCTGAGATCGAGGATGTCAAACTGACGGTTGAGGCCGCACGGATGACGATGATGTCCAAACGCTCGGCGCATGACGAGTTGCGCCGCGAGGGCGAGGCCCGGACACGCCGCGCACAGGAAGTCACCAAAGAAGTAAGCGGCTGGCGTCATCGGTTGGAGACGGCTGAAAAGCGCACCGTTGAATTGGCGGAACGCAAAGAGGCCTCGGAAGGTGAGTTGAAGGAAGCCACATCAGCACCAGAGGACATTCGTGCCAAACGCGATGAGTTGAGCCAGTCCATCACCACTGCTGAAGCCCGCCGTACAGCCGCTGCCGATGCGCTGTCAGCCGCCGAAGGTCACGCACGCGAGACGGTGGGCATGGAGCGTGATGCGGAACGTCAGGCATCGGAAGCGCGCGAGGCGCGTGCGCGGTCCGAGGCGCGTGCAGATGCCGCACGTGAGACCTTGCAAGTGGCCGCCGAGCGGATCGCGGACGAGCAGGAAACCACGCCCGAAGAGCTGCTTCATTCGCTGGATGCTGATCCCGAAAACATGCCCGGATCAGACGCGATTGAGGCCGATGTGAACCGCCTGAAACGTCAACGTGATGCGCTGGGCGCCGTGAACCTGCGGGCCGAGGAAGACGCCAAAGAGGTCGAGGAAGAACACGACACGCTGGTGGCTGAAAAGACCGATCTGGAAGATGCCATTCGCACGTTGCGCGGCGGCATTGCAGGGTTGAACCGCGAAGGGCGCGAACGATTGCTAACTGCGTTTGAGCAGGTGAACAGCAACTTCTCGATGCTCTTTAAGCACCTCTTTGGAGGGGGCGAGGCCAATCTGGTTCTGGTCGAAAGCGATGATCCGTTGGAGGCTGGCCTTGAGATTATGTGCCAACCACCCGGCAAGAAACTGGCGACGCTGAGCCTGTTGTCTGGTGGCGAGCAGACGCTGACCGCACTGGCGCTGATCTTTGGTGTGTTCCTGGCCAACCCTGCACCCATTTGTGTGCTTGATGAGGTCGACGCGCCATTGGATGATGCCAACGTCGGCCGGTTCTGTGATCTGCTGGATGAGATGTGCCGCCGCACCGAAACACGGTTCCTGATCATCACCCACCACGCCGTCACCATGAGCCGGATGGATCGGTTGTTCGGTGTCACAATGGCCGAGCAGGGCGTCAGCCAGCTGGTGTCAGTGGATCTGAAAAAAGCAGAACAGATGGTGGCGTAAGCCCGGTTTCAGACACTCGCACGTCAGGGCTCATCCCCTGTGCCGCTTCTGCAGCACAGGGTCGGTTTCAGTGATGAGCCTGAAGTTGCGATTTCTGTGTCCGACGCATCACCCTTACCTGTTTCGTGTCATTCTATGACAGTTGGAAGGCCAACGCGTTAATCGCCCCTTAACGGTAGCAAAGCTTGCGGCGACACCAAAGTAAAAGGTGATGGATTGGTTAATTCAGAACACCGGTTTGCCACAACCTGACCTTCAACCCACCATGTGCCACGCTTGGGCCGGGATCGCCAAAGGGCAGCCCCGTGGCTTTGATCAAACTGGCATCGGTGGTCACTACTCCCACGCGCCAGCCCGAGAATTGCCGTGCCAGCGTTTGCCCCATCGCGCCGTACAGCCCGAACAGCCCACGCTTGTCACCAATCCGTCCGCCATAGGGCGGGTTGACGATCACCAGTCCGGGCGGGCCGTCGGGCCGTGTCACATCACTGATCGCGTGGTGGGCAAACTGTGTGATCTCGCTCACACCCGCCCGTGCAGCATTGGTTTGGGCGTTTTGCACCGCCCCGGCATCCCGGTCGCTGCCGTAAAATCGTGCTGTGGTGGCCTGCGCGCTTTGGGTTTGGCGCAGATGTGCCCAGGCTTGCGCATCAAAGGTTTCCAGACTCTCAAAGGCAAAGGCGCGCGTACGGCCGGGGGGCAGACGCATGGCCATTTCGGCAGCTTCAATCACAAAACTGCCCGAGCCGCACATTGGATCAAGCACCGGTTCATCACCGCAATATCCGCATTGGCGCAAAAACAGTGCTGCCATTGTCTCGCGCAAGGGGGCTTTGCCTACGGCGGCTTTGAACCCGCGTTTGTGCAGAGCCTCGCCGGATGTATCAACGCTCAGCGTGACCTGATCGGTGTCGATGCGGATCATCAGGCGAACGGGCGCATCCGAAGTCACAGCTGCACCCAGAGCGCCTTCGATGGCGGTGGTGGCACGTTGGATCACGGCCCCTTCATGGTAGATCTTGGATTTCGTGCAAGCAGCGTCGATCCGCACTGGCACATCGGCGCGCAGGGTTTTGGACCAATCAAACGCCTTCAGGGTTGTCTCAAGATGGTTCAAATGGGTTGAGCGAAACGCACCGATCCGCGCCAGAACCCGCGAGGCGCCACGCAGATGCAGGTTTGCGCGCCACACATCGGTCCAGTTGCCGCGAAAGACCACACCGCCGGGCGTGGCCTTGGCCTTTTTGAACCCGGCTTCAAGCGCCTCGGCCTTGAGTGCCAGTTCCAGCCCCGGAGGGCAGGTCAGGAAGATCTCAAACTTTGGGTCGCCCTTCATAGAGCCTTCAACAGCGCCGCCGTTGGCCAGGCATCGGCAGGCAAGCCCAGCTTTTGCTGCACGTCCTGCACTGCGGCGCGGGTGCCAGCCCCCAGGATGCCGTCAACCTTGCCCACATTATATCCGCGCGCTGCCAGCTTTTTCTGCAGGCGTTTCATTTGCTCGCTGGACAGCCCCTTGTCGGGGTTGCCGGCGCTGAACACAGGCGCGCCTTCCAGACGGTTGGCAAAATATGCGGCAGTCAAAACATAGGTAAAGCTTTGGTTCCATTCGAAATATACGCTGAAATTAGGGTAGGCGATAAAGGCCGGACCTTTGCGACCTTGGGGCAGAATAATCGATGCTGGCAGGTTGCTGGCCAGTTGCCCGTGGCGTGGGGTGACACCCATCGCGGCCCAATCTGATGCCTTAAGGGTGGTGCGCAGACCTGTTTTGGACCAGTTCAGATTGGAGGGCACGTTGACCTCTTGCAACCAAGGCTCGCCTGCGCGCCAGCCCAGATGTTGCAACATCTTACCACCCGACATCAGCGCATCGGGGGCCGATGTTTTCAGGCTGACCTTACCGTCGCCGTCGCCGTCTACACCGTTTACCAGAATGTCCTGTGGCAGCATCTGTACCATGCCGATTTCACCTGCCCATGCACCAGTGGTGCGGGTGGGGCTGAAGTTGCCTTGCTCATACAGTTTGAGCGCGGCAAAGACCTGCGGGCGGAACAGTTCAGGTCGACGACAATCATGGCTCAAGGT
This sequence comes from Roseovarius sp., assembly GCA_045106595.1. Taxonomy (GTDB): domain Bacteria; phylum Pseudomonadota; class Alphaproteobacteria; order Rhodobacterales; family Rhodobacteraceae; genus Roseovarius. Next base: position 27,610 of record JBGCEW010000007.1, read on the forward strand.
GACCAACGCATTCAGCGTGTTGAAATCACCCTGAAAGCTGCCGTAGTCGGTTTCAAACGCCCAAAAGGCCAGTAAAACACCGCGGTTCACGCCGTAATTGCGCTCGACCTTGTTGAAGGTGCCATTGTATTGCTTGGCCTTTGAGCGGCCTGTATTGATACGGCCCGAGCTGATGAGGCGGCGCGAGAAATCAGTAAAGTTCAACTGGAACACACCTTGGCGGCGATCGGCCTGGATCACCTTTTTGTCGGCGCGCACGGAGGCAAAGAACTGGTTGACCGTCGCGGCATCATGGCCGCGCGATACGGCCTCGGATTTCATGCCGTTCACAAAGTTTGAAAAGCTGCCGCCGCATTGTGCAACGGCCATACCGGTGCTTAGAAGAAATGTGGTTAGTGCAATAAAAAGACGCATGAAATTCCTCGTTCAATGTTTCGCGGGACTGTAAGTGCCGGGTCAGCCCAGCACAACCGCGATCAATGCCACAACAGCCAGCCCCGCACCCCAACTGCGCCACAGGGCCGTACAGGCGCTGTGAACTTCAAGCGGGCCGATGTCTTGTTGGCCGCGCGCGTTCACAAAAGCAAAGTCGCGCATTTGCCCGTCATACGACCGAGGTCCGGCCAGCGCCACATTCAAGGCACGCGCCATCGCGGCCTCGGGCCACCCGGCATTGGGGGAACGGTGCAGACGCGCGTCTGAGGCAATCGCCTTGTGCTTTGAGATCACGCCGTGGGTCAGGGCAATCAACGCACTGGTCAGCCGGGCAGGGATAACGTTCAGCACGTCATCAAACCGCGCCGCTGCCCAGCCAAAGGCCTGATGGCGCGGGGTGCGATACCCGATCATACTGTCGGCGGTGTTGGTGATTTTGTACAGCAGCAACCCCGGCAGCCCCGCCACGAGGAACCAGAATGCGGGGGCTATCACCCCGTCGCTGAAATTCTCAGCGGCCGATTCAATGGCGCCACGCGCAACAGATGGACCATCCATCTGGGCTGTGTCCCGCCCCACGATCTGAGCCACAGCACGGCGCGCTTCGGGCAATGATTGGCGTAAGGCCAGCGCCACGTTATCAACGTGTTCAACCAAGGACCGCTGCGCCAGCATGACGGCGAGGATGATCACTTCGACCACACCGCCCAGCATTTGCAGCGCATACCCAAGCACAACGGCGCCGATACTCAGCAAGGCCAGCGCGAGAATGCCCTTGGCACGGCGGGCAGTGCCGGAATTCAATGTCGCGTCCAGCCATCCCACAGCGCGGCCCATCAAAACCGCCGGATGCGGCAGACGATCCCACAACCATCGCGGCTCGCCCAATGCGCCGTCCAGCAGGGCGGCCAGCAGCAGGATCAAGGCGCTGCTCATGCGGCTGCCTTGATGAGGTTACAGATATCCATCGTGCGGTGTGCTCTTAGTTGTCGGCATCGGGCAGTGGCGGATGGCGGGTAACAAAGTGACCTTTGATCGCTTGCGGCCATTCGCGAAACGGCACACGCCCGGTGTCACTTTGGGCATGCATCTCGGCATAGTCGACAATGCCCGCGGCGGCCTCTGAATCGGGTTCAAACCGGCCAAGGGTATAGGCCAGCTTGCCCTGGGCCTGAATGGCCACGTTACACCCATGAGAGCAGCCCATCAGGCATGACACGCGGCGGGTTTTCACATCCCGTCCAATTGCGGCAGCTTCGACCTGTTCGGCCAGAGTTTCGCCGTGGGGCTGATCATGGGTGGTTTCATCCCAATCATCGCGTTTGCAGGTGTCACAAATCGTGATCCAAGTTGTCATGTCGGCCTCATTTCGCTCATTTGGTCCCCTTCAAGCGGAATTCTGCACAAGAAACAAGACCAGTGCGTATACCTTTACGTAGGTTCAGATTGAGTTAACTATTTGTTAATGAAACGGATCAATGACAGGTCAGGTAACGAGTTGTTAACGTAAGACAGCCGCCCGAGGGACATATGAATGTATTGATTGTGGAAAGTGACTCAAATCTTGGCTCCGTGTGGAAGAATCACATGGTGCGGCAAGGTTTGACTGTCGAAGTGGCGCATGATCAGGCTGAGGCTGCCAATGCGCTGGACGCAACCGACTTTGCAGTGGTGATCCTGGATATTGTGCTGACTGAAGGCAGTGCTTTTGCGGTGGCCGATCTGGCGGCCTACCGGCAGCCAAACATCCAGATCATCTTCGTCACTGGCACAAGCTTCTTTTCGGATGGGTCGATCTTTTCGCTCAGCCCAAATGCTCGGGCGTTCGTCGGCACCGACACGCCACCCGATGACCTGGCCGCGATGGTTGAACATTTTGGTCGCGCCTAACCCGCCAGTGTGACGATCTCGGAGGTGCGTTCAAGCGTGCGGTGCACCGGGCAACGATCTGCGATCTCAAGCAGGCGTTTGTGTTGGTCCGCGCTGAGATCACCGCTGAGGTAAATCACCCGCGTAAACGTATCGGCCTTCGCGCCTGTGGCATCATCAGCATCCTGCGCATGCACTTTGTCGTGGCTTACATCCACGCGCACATGATCCAGCGGCCATTTCTTGCGCCGGGCATACATACGGATCGTCATCGAGGTGCACGCCCCCAGACCAGACGACAAAAACCCATAAGGTGACATGCCCTTGTTGGTGCCGCCGTAGGCCACCGGTTCATCCGCAAGGGCGTGATGCGCGGGGCCAGAATTTACATCCTGCAGGAACCCGTTTGGATCGGCCTCGCTGACGCGCACAATGCCTTCGGGCGCGCCGGGGGGTGGGGCAGGGGGCGTCATTGCTAAATAGCGCCGCGCCCAGGCCGAAATAACCTCGGCGGCGTATTCGGCATCTTCCGCGCGGCTGATCAGATGATCCGCATTGTCGAGAGTGACAAAGCTTTTGGGGTGTTTGGCCGTCATGAAGATCTGGCTCGCGTTTTCAACGCCGACAACCTGATCGCGCGGGGCGTGCAAGACCAGCAGGGCACGATTGAGATTGGCAATCTCGCCCTCCAACGTTTCGGCCTTCACGTTTTCCACGAAATCGCGTCCAATCCGAATGGGGCGGCCGCCCAACTCAACCTCGGCCACACCGTCGGCTTCGATCTTTTCCAATGCGTTGCCAAAGTTATGGGTCACATGACCCGGATCAAAAGGTGCCCCTATGGTGACCACAGCCTTAATCGTATCAATCTTGCGCGCAGCACCCAGCACTGCAGCCCCACCTAAGGAATGCCCGATCAGCAGGCTGGCCGGTTTCCCCGCGGCCTCAAGTGCGGCCGCCGCCAGCGTCAGATCAGTGATGTTGGTGGTGAACGACGTATTCTCAAACTCGCCACCTGAATGGCCAAGGCCCGTGAAATCAAATCGCAACACGGCGATGCCCGCCCCTGCCAATCGTGCCGAAATACGCCGCGCCGCGGGGATGTCCTTTGAACAGGTGAAGCAATGTGCAAACAATGCGGTCGCCAAATGAGGCCCGTCTGGCATATCCAGACGTGCCGCCAGTTCCGAACCGTCATGGCCGGTAAATGAAAACCGTTCTGTTGGCATGGTCTTCCCCAATTCAGTCGTGTCAGGATCAAACTAGGATGCCACCCTGTGCACCACCAGCACTATGACAGCATCGTCACGGTATGGTGAGAATCCCGCGAGGAGCACGGCGGGTTTCCCTGCGAGGCAAAGCCCTTTGTTTCTATGAACCTGAGCAGATGCGCCACCCCGTAACGCGACCTGAGGCAACGGGTGCCAGGCACCAAATGTTTCAAAGATGTCCCATGCTGGAACGCTCAAAATTACCTTACAACTGAATCCAGTTTTCCTTATTTGGCGGATTTTGAGCGACCCTAAATTAACATCCCCCCGTCAGGGTGCATGCCGGGAAAACTGGGCGCGCTGACCATGCAATTGCGGTTGAAATCACATTCAGAGGTCACCTTGTTCATGGTGGCGATCACAACGTTCAGCACGTTGGGAAGTTCGGCCATGTTGTTCTTGTTTGTCCCGACAGAAGTGTCCAGCCAGATGTATGTGCCGGGTATGTTTATCACGATGTTTCTGACCATGCCGATCACCTATTACGTTGGCTTGAAAATACTGGAAAACCATCATCTGACCCTGGCGTTGGAACATGCGGCAGATCATGATGGTTTGACGGGTGCCGCGACCCGGCACAGTTTTTATCGCGGTTTGAATCAGGTCGCCGAAGGTCCGCATGCGCTGATTGCAATCGACATTGATCATTTCAAAACCATCAATGATCAGTATGGCCACGATGTGGGGGATGAAACGCTCAGGCATTTCTTCCGAGTGCTGCGCCGGAATTGCCGCCGCGATGACATGATTGCGCGGTTTGGGGGTGAAGAATTCATCATCCTGGTGCAGGATGCAGACATCGCCGCAGGTCTGTCTGCCGCCGAACGGTTGTGCCGCATTTTGCCTAAGGCCCCGGTCAGAGTGCCGGGGGGTACACGCCAGCTGACTGCCAGTTTTGGTGTGGCTGAACTTTACGCCCCCGATGATGTAGACACAGTGATGAAGCAAGCAGACATGGCGGTTTACCGTGCCAAGAATGACGGCCGTAACCGGGCCTACGCCTATGATCCCCAGATTGACAAATGCGCCGCCGATTGACCGCTGATCTCAGCGCCCCATCAGGGCGTCATCAAACGGGTAGGTCGTCAGGTTTTCATACCCGTCGTCGGTGATCAGAACCTGGTCTTCCAGCTTGATGGAAAACGCACCGCCCACCTCGCCCACCAGGGCCTCGACACATAGCACCATGCCGGGTTCCAGCGCATAGTCGAACGATCCGGGTACAGCCTGATCCGGGTAGGCCACCAAAGGCCATTCATCACACAGACCTACACCGTGCATCAGGCAGCCGTATTTCTGAACCTGATATTTGTCGTCCAGCCGGTGACAGTTGGCGGTCAGTTCCGGGATGGTGATACCGGGTTTCAGCATTTCCATGTTCTGCTGGATATGTTCGACACTGTGCTGCATCGCATAGACCATCTCGGATGGCGGTTTCTGATCCCCGATCCACCAGCTGCGCGAGATGTCGATGCAGATACCGTAGCTGCCGACAAGGTCGGTATCAAAGCTGATGATTTCATTGTTTTGAGTGATGCGTGGACCGCATTCCTGAAACCACGGATTGGTGCGTTGCCCCGAAGCCAGTAACCGCGTCTCAATCCATTCGCCACCACGTTTGATGTTTTCGGCATGTAGCACCGCCCAGATGTCATCCTCGCTGACACCCCCACGTGGCACATTCTCGCGGGCGAAGTCTTCCATCGCTTTGACGGATTTCTGGCAGGCGTCATTGGCGCAGCGCATGGCCAATATTTCATCGCGTCCTTTCACTGAGCGGGATTTCTCGGTGACTTCCTCACCTTCCATGATGTCAAACCCTTGCGCCTCAAGCGCGCGCAGCCCGTGCAGCATGATTTTGTCCACGGCCAGGCGTTTGTTGCCGGGGGCGTGTTGCTCTAGCAAAATACGCACTTCGTTTGCGAAGACATCTGCGGCCACATCCACCTTGTCGCCGCGATCAAAGTAAAACAGATCAGCGCCGGACCGTTGTTCTCGTACCAATGGATTGAACGTGCTGAGAAACGGTGAGTTCTTGTAGTCCCAGATCACCATGTAGCCATCGGCACACAGCAGCAGCGCGCGAAACGGGTTATGGGTGTTCCACAGCTGCATATTGGTGCTGTCGGTGGCGTAACGGATGTTGAGCGGGTCAAACATCAACAGCCCGGCATACCCCCGGTCGACGATATGCTGCGTCAGCCGCTCCCAGCGATAACGACGCATCGCTTGCAAGTCAGGCAGTTGTAACCCGGCGGCTTCCCATTCGCGGAATGCCAGTTGCGTGGGGCCGATCTCGATCCGGTTATTGTCGTTCGGAGTGTTGTCGCCCAGCGTGGCACCTTGGGTAGGATCGATCTTGCGAGTGTCGCGGTAGTGCGTGTTCATGGGCTGACCTTTCGTGATTGGTCTCATGCTGGGGCAGACCATCAGACCAAGGCTTGCCTATTCGCGACGTATGTCGGTTTTTTTGGCGCGGGTGCTGCCTGTAGCGCGATGCAAACTGTCGGCGCACACCATCGCAGGTACCTGCGGCGTCAGGGGGTCGCCACAACAGGAACTGAAGGTGGTCTGCGATGTCACCCCCGCCCGTGCGGCGCATCAAAATCCAACACCGGGTTGATTGGGATAATCCGGTTCGGGTTCAGCCCGTCATGACTGTAATGATAATGCCGGACGATGTGGTCAAAGTTCACTGTGTCGGCCACGCCGGGCCATTGATACAGCTCGCGCAGATAGCCCCAGAGGTTTGGATAATCCACAATCCGCGCCCGGTTACATTTGAAGTGCAGATGATACACCAGATCAAACCGCACCAGCGTGGTGAACAGCCGCCAATCGGCCTCGGTCATGTGATCGCCCATCAGGTAGCGGTGATCTGACAGACGGTCCTCAAGCCAGTTAAGACTGTCGAACAAAGGGTACACTGCTTCGTCATAGGCCTCTTGGCTGGACGCAAAACCGGACTTGTAAACGCCGTTGTTGACAGTGTGATAGACGCGTTCGTTCACCGCGTCGATGGCGCGGCGCATCTCCTTGGGCCAGTAGTCATCAGTGTTGCCGGTGACACCATCAAAGGCCGAATTCAACATGCGGATGATATCTGCACTTTCATTCGAGACCACCGTTTCACGTTTGGTGTCCCAAAGCAGCGGCACGGTGACCTTGCCGGTCATATCGGGTTTGGCCATCAGGTACAGCTCGCGCAGAAAGGTCTTGCCATAGAGCGTGTCGCCTGTGGTGCCGGGGTAGTCCTGTGCCAGGCTCCAGCCGTCCTCGAGCATATGCGGATGCACGACCGACACGCCAATATGATTGGTCAGATCCTTGAGCGTGAGAAAGATCAGCGCCCGGTGCGCCCAAGGGCAGGCGTATGAAACGTAAAGATGATAGCGTCCGCTCTCGGCCTCAAATCCGCTATCGCCTGTGGGCCCGGCCGCACCGTTCGGTGTAATCCAGTTGCGAAAGACCGATGCTTCGCGGTCATATTTTCCACCACCTTCACCGGTGCCATAGTTTGTCACCTGCCATTCGCCGTTCACCAAACGTCCCATAGATCGTCTCCTGTGTGTTGAACTTGCAGGTAGGGCAAACGCCGTGGTGTGACCACACGCACCTGCGCGCAGGTGCTGTGCGCCCGTGCAAGCACTGCCCATAGGGGTCGGTTACGTCGCATGGCCCGCCGCATCTTGGTTTGCGCCACGCGCGCCCGGCGCGTATACCAATGGGGAACGATGCCCGCAGAATCGGGCCGGACAGGGGTGCCACCGATGCGCTGACCCAAACAGGGGGTGCAGGTGGCGATCGTAAAAGGCACTGACGTGCCTTGTCACTGCTTTCCGGTAGATTTAAGGGCTATGATGATGTTGCCAAAGGGGGCTGCCATGAGACGTCTTTTGATCCTACCCACCCTGCTGTTAATGGCAGGCGCTGCGCAGGCGCATCCCGGCCATCTGGCCGAAGTGGCAGGCCACGGACATTGGCTGGGGGCTGCGGCCATTGGGGCGGCAATTGCCATCGGCCTCTGGGCGGCGGCAAAGGGCCGCAAAGACGCGGACGCCAAGACCGAGGCTGACGATGCAGACCCCGATGCCGAAGACGCGCAGGAGGCCTGAGAGACATGACAGACACGCCCAAGAAAATCGGTGTTATGATTTGCGGCCACGGATCGCGTTCGCAATCTGCCGTTGATGAATTCGCCACCCTGGCCGATAAACTGCCGCCGCTTTTGCCTGCGGACTGGGAAATGGAATATGGCTATCTTGAATTTGCCAATCCGGTGATCCGCGATGGATTGGACAGCCTGCGCGAAAAGGGCTGCGACCGCATTCTGGCCGTGCCCGGCATGTTGTTTGCCGCGATGCATTCCAAGAATGACATTCCCACGGTTTTGAACACCTATGCGGCCAAGCACGGCATGCAAATCTCGTACGGTCGTGAATTGGGTGTTGATCCCAAAATGGTTGCTGCCGCCGGGGCCCGTATCACCGATGCCGTGGCTGCGGCCAATGCGACCCACGGCGATGTCGACCTGCATGACACCTGTCTGGTCGTGATTGGGCGTGGCGCGTCAGATCCCGACGCCAACGGCAATGTCGCCAAGATTGCGCGCCTGTTGCAAGAAGGCCTTGGCTTTGGTTGGTGCGAAGTCGGCTATTCCGGCGTAACCTTCCCGCTGGTAGAGCCGTGCCTGCAACACGCCGTCAAACTGGGCTACAAACGCATCGTAGTGTTCCCATACTTCCTGTTCTCAGGCATCCTGATTGACCGGATTTATGGCTTCACTGATCAGGTGGCAGCGGAGTATCCCGGAACCCAGTTTGTCAAAGCGGGTTATCTGGGGGATCACCCCGGTGTGCTGGCCACTTTCGCGGAACGTGTGTCTGAACAGATGGGCGCCACCCCACCACCCAACTGCGGCACCTGTGCCTATCGCACTCAGGTGTTGGCGCTTGAAGGGCATGAGGTTGTGGAAATCCCGGCCTCAGAGCGCGAAGCGCATCCCGCGTTCGGAACCGTGCCGCCCCCCACCTGCGTGATGTGCAAGTACCGCACACAAGTGCTGGGGTTCGAGGCCGAAGTGGGTGCCGTGCAAGAAAGCCATCACCACCACGTAGAGGGGCAAGGCGCCTCTGCTCCGGGCTCAAACGTGGCCGATTGTAGCTTGTGTGATACTTTTTGCACCGGATTGTGTCGGCTCGAAATGCAAGATCAGCATCACCACCACCATCATCATAGTCATGACCACGGACACGACCATGGGCACAGCCATGATCATCACCATCATCACGCGGTCTACCCACACGCCAAACATCCGCATGGCCCCGAAAGCGCACGTAAAACCAAAGCCTGATCTTTTGGCTTTGGTACCCAAATACGCACATGCGGCCACCGTCACTTTGCCAAAGGTCTGATCCTTGCGCCCTTATGAGAAAAACCCTTCGGCCATCTACGCCGAAAGCTTTGCCACCGTGCGCCGCGAGGCCCGGCTGGATCGCTTTCCGGCAGGGCTTGACGCGATGGCGATCCGGCTGATCCATGCCTGCGGTATGGTCGAAGTTGCAGACCGATTGGCGTTCTCGCCCGAGGCCTACGCCGCAGGTCACACGGCTTTGCAATCGGGCGCGCCGGTTTTGTGTGATTGCGAAATGGTCGGCGCGGGGATTATCCGGCGCTACCTGCCGGCCCAGAACAATGTTATCGTGACGCTCAACGACGCGTCTGTACCCGGGTTGGCCGCAGGTATCGGCAACACCCGCTCGGCCGCCGCGGTCGAGCTTTGGGCGGATCACCTGGACGGGGCGGTGGTTGCTATTGGGAATGCGCCCACGGCGTTGTTTCATCTTTTGGAACTGCTGGATCAAGGTGCGCCTAAACCTGCGGTGATCCTTGGGTTTCCGGTGGGGTTTGTCGGTGCGGCTGAAAGCAAAGCTGAGTTGGCGGGTAACCCCAGAGGGTGCGAATTCGTGGCCTTGCGGGGGCGCCGTGGGGGATCAGCCATCGCGTCGGCCGCCGTCAATGCATTGTCGGCGGGTCTGCCCGAGGTGGCCCCGTGACGCGCCGGTCTCATCGCGCCCTGACATGCGCGCCTCGCGCGACCCTCACGCCAGGGAGGGGCAAGCCATGACGGCCCCTTGGTTGCACATCGTTGGTATTGGTGAGGACGGTATGGCAGGCTTGCTGCCCGCCACCCGCGCGGTTGTTGAAGCGGCAGATGTTATCATTGGCGGGGATCGTCATCACCAACTGTCGGGCGCTGTCCAGGCCGAACGTTTGGCCTGGCCGTCTCCCTTTGACGCGCTGATTGATCAGCTTAACGGCCTCAAGGGCCGCCGCGTTGTGGTCTTGGCCACCGGAGATCCCTTATGGTTTTCTGTCGGCGCGCGGATTGGCCGTGCGATTGAGCCATCCGAAATCGTGTACCACCCGCAGCTTTCGGCGTTTCAGCTGGCCGCGGCCCGAATGGGATGGAGCATGGCTGATGTGGAAACCCTGACCGTGCATGGCCGCCCGGTCGAGCAGATGATTGCTTTCATTCAACCGGATGTGCGCCTGCTGATCCTGACCACCGGGGCTGAGACCCCGGCCCAGATCGCCGCCTTTTTGGCCGAGCGCGGCTTTGGCGGATCCAAAATGACCGTGCTGGCAGCCATGGGCGGTTCGGATGAACAGCGCTTAGATGGTTTCGCCGAAAGCTGGTCGCACACTGTGCCTGCGTTCAACACGCTGGCGGTGGAATGTATCGCGGCCCCTGACGCGGCTTTGTTGCCACGTGTGCCGGGGCTGGCGGATGAGTTGTTTCAGCATGATGGCACCATGACCAAACAAGAGGTGCGCGCCGCCACTGTGGCCAAGTTGATGCCGATGCGTGGCGCGCTGTTGTGGGATATCGGGTCAGGCTGTGGGTCGGTTGCGGTCGAATGGATGCGTGCCGCGCGCTATGCCCGGGCCATTGGGATCGAGCCGCGCGCCGATCGTCGCGCCCATGCCGCCGCCAATGCGCTGGCGTTGGGCGTGCCCAAGCTGGAGCTGATCGATGGTGAGGTGCCAGAGGCATTACACGGGCTACAGGCACCGGATGCGGTTTTCATCGGCGGCGGGCTGAGCCCTGAAACATTTGACGCGGCCTGGAATGCGCTGCGGCCATTGGGGCGATTGGTGTGTAATGCAGTGACCCTGGAAAGCGAAGCGTTGCTGTTGGACATGCACAAAACCCATGGTGGGCAGCTGGTAAAGCTGATGGTCAACCGAGCCGAACCCGTCGGGCGTCTTACAGGTTGGCGGCCGTTGATGCCCGTCACGCAGTGGAGCCTGGTGAAAAGATGATCACACATCGGATTGCATGGCCGCTGCCGGATGCCTCCGGTGGGGGTGGTTTGACAAACACAATGCAGGAGCAATGCGCATGACAGGGCGGTTGATTGGCGTTGGCGTAGGGCCTGGCGACCCTGAGCTGATGACGCTGAGGGCGCACCGGCTGATCCTGGCGGCCAAAGTGTTGGCCTATCCGACGCTTGCCGGGGCAACCAGTTTTGCCCGTGCGATCGCCGCAGATGCGATTGCACCAGACGCACGCGAAATCGTAATGGATGTGCCCATGACCCCCGCGCGTGAACCGGCACAACAGGCCTATGACCAAGGTGCCGCCGAAATCGCAGCCGAGCTGGACGCAGGTCATGACGTTGTTTGTCTGTGCGAGGGTGATCCTTTTTTCTATGGCTCGTTCATGTACCTCTATGCACGGCTCAGTGATCGCTACGACGTCGAAGTGGTTCCCGGTGTTACATCAATCACCACCTGTGCGGCGCGCGCGGGCATGCCATTGGCTGCACGCAACGAACGGCTGACCGTGTTGCCCGGCCCCTTGCCCGAGGACGAGCTGCGCGCACGCATTGAAGGCGCTGAAAGCGTGGCAATCATGAAGGTGGGGCGACATTTGTCCAAGATCCGCAGCGTTATCGATGCGCTGGGTCTGACCGACCAGGCCGTTTACGTTGAGCGCGCCAGCCTGCCCGATGAGGTGGTCTGCCCCTTGGCGGAGGCCCCTGAAAAAGCCCCCTATTTTTCGATGATCCTGTTGACCAAAGGAGCCGACCCATGGCTTTAACCCCTGTTGTTCTGGCGCTGTCGCGTTCAGGCGAGCCAACTGCGCACCGTGTCGCGGCGGCCATTGGCGCGGCCGTGCATGGCCGCGACGGCCGGGTCGAGGTCGCGGATGCATTTTTCCCCAATGCGCTGGATCATGCGCGCGATCTTTTTGCGGCAGGGGTGCCGGTGGTCGGGGTCTGTGCCTCAGGTATTTTGATCCGGGCTGTTGCGCCTTTGCTGGCTGACAAAACCTCTGAGCCACCCGTTGTTTCGGTCAGCGACGATGGCGCAGTGGTCGTACCGCTTCTGGGCGGGCATCGCGGGGCCAATCGGCTGGCCGCTCAGATTGCCCAAGCGCTGGATGCAACGGCGGCTGTCACGACTGCGGGCGATGTGGCGATGGGTGTCGCCCTTGATGCGCCCCCCGCTGGATACCGGCTGGCCAATCCTGAACACGCCAAACCTGCAATGGCTGCGATGCTGTCAGGGGCTGGGGTGCGTGTGACGGGTGAAAATATCTTTGACGTGGCCGATACTGGCGGCGCGGTGGAACTGGTCGTCAGCGAGGCGCCCATGCAAGGGGGCGATGAGCGGCTGGTTTATCATCCTCGGACCCACGTACTGGGCGTGGGCTGTGCGCGCAATGCCAATCCTGATGACATGTGGACACTGGTCTCAGACACACTAAGCCAGGTCGGGGTTGCCCCGGGTGCCATCGCGTGTGTCACATCAATTGACCTGAAGGCAGACGAGCCCGCGATGAACCAGCTGGCCGCACGGCTGGGCGTGCCGTTCCGGGTCTTCACCGCACAAGAACTTGAGGCGCAGGCCGACAGACTGGCCAATCCGTCCGACATCGTTTTTGCCGAGGTCGGCTGCCATGGCGTGGCCGAGGGTGCAGCACTGGCCTCAGGGGGCGCGCTGGTTGTTGAAAAACGTAAAGCAGCCACTGTCACCTGCGCACTTACGCGGTGTGATGAACCTATTACCCAGATGCCGGGGCGTGCGCGCGGACGGTTGTCGGTCGTGGGCATCGGCCCCGGTCAGGCCAGTTGGCGCACACCCGAAGTGTCGCGGCTTGTCGCCGAAGCCGAAGAACTGGTGGGCTATGGGTTGTACATTGATCTGCTGGGGCCATTGGCGGCTGGCAAAGCACGGTCTGATTTTCCGCTCGGCGGAGAAGAAGCCCGTTGCCGGTATGCGCTGGAACAGGCGGCTCTGGGCAAGAACGTGGCGCTTGTATGCTCGGGCGATGCAGGCATCTACGCCATGGGCGCGCTGGTGTTTGAACTGCTGGATCGCGGCCCTGATGAACAAGGCGTGTCAGATGCCGCCCACCGCGTCGATGTGATGTGTTCGCCCGGTGTGTCGGCGTTGCAAGGGGCCGCCGCACGGGCAGGGGCGCCGCTGGGCCATGATTTCTGTACGATTTCGCTGTCAGATTTGCTAACGCCGCGCGATGATATCATCCGCCGTCTGCACGCTGCAGCCCAAGGTGATTTCGTAATCGCATTTTATAACCCCGTGTCCAAAACCCGTCGGACACTTTTGGCTGAGGCACGGGATATTTTGCTGCAACACAGGCCTGCGGATACGCCTGTGATGCTGGCCTCCAGTCTGGGCCGGCCCGAGGAAGATGTGCGGTATCGCCGTCTGGATGAGCTGCAAGTGGACGAGGTCGATATGCTGACTGTTGTTTTAATCGGGTCCTCCAATTCACGGCTGGCACAGTTGGGTGAAGGTCCGCGCATGTTCACCCCGCGCGGCTATGCCCGCAAGATTGACGGAGACCTGGCGGTATGAATGAAATTCTGCTCGAATTCGCGGGCCGCATGGCCGATCAGGGCGCCACGCAGTTGCCTGAAAGCTACAAACAGTTGGCCGCCAATGCGCAGCTTTATCTGAAGCCCCGGATGGCAGGTGATGATCTGGGCGCGCGGATTGCGGATGTGAGTGACTACCGCATGAACCTCAAGAAAGGGCGTATCACCTTCAAATTTGAGTCTGGCGAAGAGGTCTCGGCTGATGTGCAGTTTATCGGTACGTATTCCGATGACGGCAGTTGGATGTGGGCCTGGGGCCACCCGGATATGCCCAACCCTATGCAACAGGCTGCCTGGGCCGTGCAGCAGTTTGGCGAGCGGCAGGAGATCAATGATCTGCTCAGCCGCGGGGGACCCATCACCGAGGCGCAACTGGCCGAATATCAGGCGATTTGCGCTTATATCTCGCAGGCTGACGGCGTTTACATGGGGCCGCATGGTGCAGGCGGGCAAGTGTGCGTTTGTTACTACATGAATGATCAACTGAAAGGCTTGTTGCCCAAATGACTGTTTATTTCATTGGTGCCGGTCCCGGCGATCCGGAATTGCTGACCAAAAAGGCCGAACGTGTGATCGGCGAATGTCCTGTTTGCCTTTATGCAGGCTCGCTTGTTCCGGCAGAGGTGGTCGCCTGCGCGCCCGAAGGTGCCCTGGTGATGGACACCGCCCCCATGACGCTGGACGACACCCATGCGCAGATCGTCAAGGCCCACGCCAAGGGCCAGGATGTGGCGCGTGTGCATTCGGGTGATCCGTCGCTTTACGGCGCCATTGCCGAGCAGATCCGACGCTTGCGCGCGGATGGTATCGACTATCAGGTTATCCCCGGCGTGCCTGCCTATGCTGCGGCGGCAGCGGCGCTGGGCCAGGAGCTGACTATCCCCGAGATTGGGCAATCTATCGTGCTGACCCGTGTGTCGATGAAATCCACCTCAATGCCCGAGCATGAGACGCTGGAGAACTTTGCCCGCACTCGCACCACGCTGGCCATCCATCTGGGCGTGCGCAATCTGCGCGAGATCGAGCGTCAGTTGACGCCGTATTATGGTGCGGATTGCCCCGTGGTGGTTGGCTACCGCGTGGGTTGGCCGGATCAGTTGTTTATCCGCGGTACACTCAGCGATATCCACGCCAAAGTTCGTGCTGAGAAACTGACGCGCACGGCCCTTATCCTGGTTGGCCCGGTTCTGGGGCAGGTCACGGATTTCAAAGACAGTGCCTTGTATGATCCTGCCATTCCGCATGTGCTGCGTCCCAAGGTGATCGCTTCTTGATGCTCTCTGCGCGAAATTATGTTGCCGAAAATCTTCATTAGACTATATAAAATTTCGTGCGCAATTCTTAACGTGACCGTCATGGTTTCCTGAGACACTGTGCAATGACGCAACGCTTTGGGGGCTTTGATATGTCAACCTATGTACCAATCGATGTTCAGGCGGGTCTGGATGCCGCGCGAAAATCTGCTTTGAAACGCAGCAGCCGTTTACGGATTGAGGCAGGCCATGACAGCTATGCTGTGTTGCGTGCCTGGGAAGATGGGCTGGCGCTGGACGCCGAAACAACACCGCATTTGCGGGGCCGGGTGGCGCTGTATGATGGGGCGCGGTTGTTGTCACATGGTCTGATCATCGCCTCAGAAGAAGAGCATGGCGAAATCCGTTTTGATTTCAAACGCGTCTCTGATGCGCATGACAACCAACCGCTGGATTTCTACCGTGCGCCGGATGCGCCCGTGGCGCTTATCGCGCATTCGTGACTATTCGCCCCTGATCGTAGTGGCCAGATTGCATCAGCGCGCGTCCCTAGCATAACGGGCGCCAACCGCTCAGTCAGTTATTGCAAATCACCAAATGCGGCTGTCAGACGCTCGACCGCCTCTTGAACCCGCGCACGCGGTGTGGCGAAGTTAAACCTTAAGAAGGTATCGCCGCCAGCGCCAAAGGTGGGGCCATGGTTGGCCGCGATCCGGGCTTTGCTTTGAACCCGCTTGGTAAACTCATCACGCGCCATACCTGTGCCTGCAAAATCCACCCAGGCCAGGTAAGTGGATTCCATTTTCATCGATTGCAGGCCGGGAATGGCGTTGATGCCTTCGTCCAGCAGACGGCGATTGCCATCCAGATATGTCACCAGCTCATCCACCCATTTGGCGCCTTCGGGCGTGTACGCGGCCTCGGCCATGAACAGACCAAATGAATTGGCCGACAATCCAAGGGCCGCCATGCGCGCTCCGAAGGCTTTGCGCAGGGCAGGATCAGGAATGATCACATTGCCCGAATGGCTGCCTGCAATGTTAAAGGTCTTTGTGGTGGCGGTCATCATTACCAACCGGTCCATGATGCTGTCATCGATCAGTGCCATGGGGATATGCCTGTGGCCGGGCATCACCAGATCGTGGTGAATTTCATCCGACACCAGCACCAGATTATGCCGTTTGGCAAAATCAGCCACGCCTTGCAATTCTTCGCGGGTCCAGACACGGCCACCGGGATTGTGCGGCGAGCACAGGATCACCATCGTTTCCGAGCCGGTCATCTGCGCGTCATAAGCGTCAAAATCCATTTCATAGCGGCCAGCGTTGTTGACCAGCTCGCATTCCACAACCTGTCGCCCCGAGGCGTTAATGACCTTGGCAAAAGCGTGATAGACAGGCGTGAACAACACAATGCCGTCACCCGGTTTGGTGAAGGCATCCAGACACATCGCCGTTCCATTGACCAACCCATGGGTGGTGAAAATCTCATCCGGGGCCACGACCCAGCCATGACGCTCTTGCATCCACCATTGGATGGCGGCGCGGTAATCGCCTTCGTCGCCGTAATAGCCATAAACGCCGTGATCGCGCATCTTCTGAACCGCATCCCCGACACAGGCCGGTGGGCGGAAATCCATATCGGCCACCCACATCGACAACCCGTCCGACGGTGACACGCCGTACAGTGGCTCCATCATGTCCCATTTCGCGGAATGGGTGCCAACGCGGTCGATGATGTCGTCAAAGTTCATGGGTGTCTCCAGTTTTCGGTTCGGGCAAGCTACTGGAATAGCGCCCGAGCGCAAGGCCCGTTGCACAAACGCGCGTGCTGTCCTAAATGAAGCGCATGAAACGTT
The DNA here is from genome assembly GCA_045106595.1 of Roseovarius sp. Classification (GTDB taxonomy): domain Bacteria; phylum Pseudomonadota; class Alphaproteobacteria; order Rhodobacterales; family Rhodobacteraceae; genus Roseovarius. The sequence continues at coordinate 44,207 of JBGCEW010000007.1, forward strand.
CTATCCTTCTTCACCCTGATCCGCGTCTGAAAAAGGCCTGTGATCCTGTTGCCGATCTGTCGGATGATCTGCGTGCTTTGGCAGATGATATGCTGGAGACGATGTATCATGCGCCGGGCATTGGTCTGGCCGCCCCGCAGGTGGGCGTGCTGACCCGGATGTTCGTGATGGATTGCATCAAGGAAGATGGTGTTGAAGGCCAGCCAATGGTGCTGTTCAACCCCGAGATCATCGCAACCTCGGACGAAAAGAATGTCTACGAAGAAGGCTGCTTGTCGATCCCTGATCACTTTGCTGATGTCACCCGCCCGGCCGAGGTTGAAATGGGCTGGATCGACCGTGACGGCAATCCGCGGCGTCAGGTTTTTGATGGGCTTTGGGCCACCTGCGCGCAGCACGAGCTGGACCATTTGGATGGCAAGTTGTTCATTGATTATCTGGGCCCGATGAAGCGCCAGATGATCACACGCAAGATGACCAAACTGAAGCGCGAACAGGCGCGGACCTGATCAGTGGCAGTGCGTCGTTGCCTTCCGTGGCCAGACAAACGCCTGCGCAGGGCAGCCCAGCCGGTGGACAACATCACCGATGATATTCGCGCCATCTGGAACGATATGATCGACACGATGGAAGCCATGCCGGGTGTTGGCATGGGCGCAAATCAGATCGGTGTGATGCAACGTCTGGCGGTTGTGGATGCCAGCGAAAGCCGCGGACAGGCGGTGCGCATGGCCAACCCCGAAATTCTGCATTCCAGCATCGAGCCACGCGACCACGACGAAGGCAGCCCTAACTTACCCGGTGTATCGGCCAAGATCACCCGGCCCCGCGCTGTCACTGTGCGGTTCCTGAATGAACACGGCGAGATGGAAGAGCGCGATTTTGTCGGGCTTTGGGCCACGTCGGTACAGCACCAGATCGATCACTTGAATGGCAAGATGTATTTTGATCATCTCAGCAAGGTCAAACGTGACATGCTGCTGCGCAAGGCCAAGAAGGCGGCGCAGTCATGAGAGTGGTGTTTATGGGTACACCTGATTTCTCGGTGCCGGTGCTGGAGGCTTTGGTTGCGGCCGGTCACGACATCGCTGCGGTGTATTGCCAGCCGCCACGTCCTGCCGGACGCGGCAAAAAAGACCGCCCCACACCCGTACACACCCGAGCCGAGGCATTGGGCCTTGATGTGCGTCATCCTGCCAGCCTGAAGGGCGAGGGCGAGCAGGCTGAGTTTGCAGCCCTCAACGCCGATATTGCGGTGGTGGTGGCCTATGGACTGATCTTGCCTCAGGCGGTTTTGGATGCGCCCAGACACGGCTGCCTGAACATCCACGCCTCGCTTTTGCCGCGCTGGCGGGGGGCGGCCCCCATCCACCGCGCGGTCATGGCGGGCGATGCCGAAACTGGCATTTGCATCATGCAGATGGACGCTGGTCTGGACACTGGCGCCGTTGTGCTGCGCCAAGCCACACCGATTGGCGCGGAAGAAACCACCGGGCAGTTGCATGACCGGCTGTCGGATATGGGGGCGTCCTTGATTGTGTCGGCTCTGGACCAGGTGGGTGATCTGACACCCACGCCGCAGCCGGGCGAAGGTGTGACCTATGCCGCTAAGATCGACAAGGCCGAGGCCCGGCTGGATTGGTCTTGGCAGGCGGCGGAAGTCGATCGCCATATTCGCGGCCTGTCGCCCTTTCCCGGCGCATGGTGCGAATTGGAGGGCGCACGGTTGAAACTTTTGACGTCACGCCTCGCCCAAGGCTGCGGTGCGCCGGGTCAGGTTCTGGATGATGCGCTGACTGTGGCTTGCGGGCGCGGTGCTGTGCAGCTTTTGCGCTTGCAACGGGCTGGGCGCGGCGCGCAGGATAGCACCGAGTTTCTGCGTGGCACCCCGGTGCCCAAAGGCATGCGCCTGACCTAGCTGGCAAGAAAGGCCGCTTTACATGTTTATGGTTCTCTTTGGCACTGTCGTGATTGCGGGCATCGTTGGCTATGTCAGCGAAAAGTCAGGCTTCACTCGCAACGGATATCTGCCCTCAATCATCATCTGCGTCGGCGGGGCGTTTTTGTTTTATTTCGTTCGCATCATGTTCGGCTTCAAATTTGGCGCGCCGGGAATCGATGCCATCATCTCATCCATAGGCGCATTGATCATTGTGCCAACCCATTGGCGTGGGCGACGTTAAACGAGGCGCTTCACCCATGGACAGTTTCGAGCAAAGCTATCTGGGCCGTCTGCGAAAGATTGTAGGGTCTCGGCTTTTGCTTGTGCCGGGTGCGCGGATTGTGATTGAAAATGCCAAGGGTGAAATCTTGCTGCAAAAGCGCAGTGATTTTGGCGTTTGGGGTTTGCCAGGTGGGTGTGCCGAGCCCGGTGAAGACCTGCGCGACACGGTTGTGCGTGAAGTGGCCGAGGAAACCGGTTTGACCATCAAAAATGCTCAGCCGTTTGGATTTGGTGGCAACCCCGAGCAAGAGACCTTTGAGTTTCCCAACGCAGACAAATGCCAGTTCTTCGTGATGAACTTTTTCACACAGGACTACGCAGGCCGCCTGTGTATGCTGGACGGCGAAAGCCTTGCCTTGGATTGGTTTTCCCCGGATGTGTTGCCCGATATGTTGCCAAACATGAAGGCTAGCGTGCATGCCTATCACAGGTTTTGCGCCACGGGTGAATTTCAGATGATCTAAGCCCCCATGCTTGCATGAGCAGGTGTTTGCCCCCAGATTCAACATGATTGCGAAGGAGTGCAAACATGAGCGTCGTATTTCTAATCATCATCGGGGCCGCTGCCGGGTTTCTGGCAACGCGGCTGATGCGGATCGAAGCGGGCATTGTGCCCACCCTTGCCATAGGCATCGCGGGCGCGTTGGTGGGTGGCATTGTGCTGCAAATCCTGTTGCGCGTCATGGGGCTCATGGCAGGCTTCGTCGGAGCCATCATAGGGGCTTTGTTGCTGATCTGGTTGTGGCAGACCTATTTCAACAAGAAGTAACCCGCTCGTAAGGCTGGACAGTTGCCTGCCCAGCCTTGCCCTGTCGGACTTCTTTTTATGATGTCCGCAGACTACGGGAGGAGGAGATGAGCCTGCTGACGCTCTAGAGTAACTTCAGATTTGCTGCGTCGCAGCGTGATAGCAAGAGAAAAATGCTGCAATCGCGAAAAACTGTGAGCTGCTGAACTTTTGGGTGAATTTATGACTGCCCACGTCCGAAGTGCCGCGTCTTTCAGCATCATCAGGATTGGGAGCGTTGGTGCCTAAGAACGCGGCGGACGTGCCTTGTAAACGGGCAGTCGCCAGCCCAACAGCAACGACCCCGCCCGAAGTGCCCAGGTGACCCCCGCGCAGGCGAGCAGGCCCAGACGCAGATCATCCACCAAGAGTGTCGCGCAGACACCGGCCAATGCACCACCAAAGGCCGCCGAGACATAAAGCTCGCCCTGTTTTAGAACCAACGGGACTTCGCCGACCACCACGTCGCGCATCAACCCGCCCATGCATCCCGTCAACACGCCCATCAGGACGATCACCAGAACGGGCTGTGTTGTCTCAATGGCGACGCCGACACCCGCGGCCACGGCCACCGCCAGCGCAAAACTGTCCAGCCAGATCAGCCAGCGATAGCGGCTTTCAACCAGATGTGCCGTCAGGAAAATCAACACAGCGGCACCGCAGGCAATCAGGATATAATTGGGATTGGCCACCCAGAAGATCGGGTTGCGATCAAGGATCACATCACGCACCGTGCCGCCGCCAACTGCGGTGAGGCAGGCGATAAAGGCGAACCCCACCAGATCAAGCTGCGCGCGGGATGCAACAAGTGCACCGGTCAAAGCGAAGACCAGAACCGATGCATAATCCAGCATCGTCAGCAAGATCATGTATCGTCCTTGTCGGGTTTGAAGGGGGCCATGCCTGCGCGCGCCAACTCGTCTGCGCGCTCGTTTTCGGGGTGGCCTGCGTGGCCCTTGACCCATTCCCAGGTCACATCATGGCGCGCCTGGGCGTCGTCCAGACGTTTCCATAACTCGACATTCTTCACTGGTTTCTTGGCCGACGTTTTCCAGCCATTGCGTTTCCAACCATGGATCCACCCTGTGACGCCATTTTTGACATAGGCACTATCGGTCACGATGGTCAGGGTGCTTGAGCGCTCCAACACCTCAAGCGCATTGATCGCCGCCAAAAGCTCCATTCGATTGTTGGTTGTGTCGGCCTCGCCCCCCAGCAACTCGCGCTCTTTGACAATCTCATTACCTTGCATAGCGCGCATCAGCACGCCCCAGCCACCGGGGCCGGGATTGCCCGAACACGCCCCATCGGTATAGGCATAAAGCTCAGCCATGGGCTGCAATGCACACCCAGGGTGCGTCCTCGCCGCTGAGGCCGGGTTCGGTGCCAGTGACGGATGAAAACGGCGTGAAACCTGCGTCTTTCAGCAGATCAGACAGCTCCTCTTGGGTGTAATAGGCATAAAAGCGGCCAATTTTGTCGCGGTGCTCGCCCGTGCCGGTTTTCAGGCCGATGTGGAACAGCCCACCGGGTTTAAGCGCCCGGCGCAGGCGTGCCAAATGGCTGGGCATGTCCGCTTTGGCGGCGTGCAGAAGACTGAAGTTGGCCCAAATGCCGTCGTACACATCGGTGCCGTCGATCTGCTCAAAGCGGGCCAGACGAGCGGATACGCCGGGGTGCGCATCGGCCATGGCCACCATTTCGGGTACGGCATCGGTGGCATCAACGGTCATGCCTGCATCGGCCATAACAGCCGACGAAACACCCGGCCCGCACCCCAGATCCAACACATGTGCGCCCTTGGGCAGCCCGCCCATGAAGGTTTTCAAAATGGGGCTACCCGCTTCTTTGCGCACCATTTCCAGGTAGTCATCCGCCTTTTCGGCATAGACCGACAGTGTTTTGGCATCACTGCTCATGGGGTGGCCTTCTCAAATGCCAGCCGTGCTGCGAGGGCCGCAAAGATCATGGCAAAGCTGCGGTTCAGCCAGCGCATGATCCGGGCCGAGCCAAGAATGCGGTCACGCGCGGTGGCCGCAAACACGCCGTATAAAACAAACACGCCAAATGTCATCGCCATGAACACCGCGCCCAGCAGAACCATTTCCGACGTGGCGGTGGCCGGGTTGCCTGACAAAAACGGTGGTAACAGCGCCAGAAAGAAGATCGACAGCTTGGGGTTCAGCACATTGATCAACGTGCCACGCCGCGCCACGATCAGCCCGCTTTCGGCCTGACGGTCAGCTGTGACTTGCAGCGCACCACCCGAGCGCAGAGATTGCCACGCAAGATAGAGCAGGTAAGCCACGCCTGCAAATTTCACGATCTGAAACAGTAGCGCTGATGTGTGCAGCAACGCGGCAACCCCAAGGATCGCGGCGGCCAAATGCGGCACGATCCCAAGTGTGCATCCGAAAGCCGCAAAGGATGCTGCCCGGTGCCCCTGTCCCAATCCAATCGCTAAGGTATAGATCACACCAGTTCCCGGTGCGATCACGACAACAAAGGCCGTGATAAGAAATTGAATGGACATGCTGTCGCCTTTGGTTGTTGTGTTGTGATCCCGGAGTGAGGCCACAGCTGGCAGGCGCTGTCAACTCAACAGACAGGCTTAGCGGTGATCGACCCATCCGAGCAGCAGCAGACACACGACCATGCCCGCACTCAGGATGTAACGCAGGCGCATCCACCATTCTGGCGTCAGCTTTTGGGCATGAAAGAGCGCATCGATGCACAGCACGAGGGCAAACCCTATGGCCAGTTTGATGGCGATGTCATTGATCGTGCCGTTGACGAAGAAGAACACGTATAGTGCAGGCAAAACCGAAAGCGCATAGCCCATTCCTGCGGTCGCGGCGGGGGCACGCGCGGCAAACCCCCAAAGCACACCGGACATGAAGCACAAGATGATCTCGGCATAGCGCATGGTTGAGTAGGGCGCATAATACCAGCCATCTGTTTTGCCGTCCAAGATCAGTTTGACGGCCGGAATATAGGTTTCCGCGACGCCCCAGACCATCGGCAACAGCCCGGCCAGCCCCAACCAGAGCGCCATGCGTGGGATAGGTTGGCTCATGCGATTTCGCGCAACACGCGGGGGACTTTGAAGTGCACGTTTTCCTGCGCCGTTTCGATCTGTTCCACGCTTACGTCATAGCGGTCACGGAAGGCATCGATCACCTCGTTCACCAAGACTTCGGGCGCCGAGGCACCGGCGGTGATACCCATCGACCGGATACCGTCCAACGCCCGCCAGTCAATATCGGCTGCGCGCTGCACCAGCTGGGCATACTCACATCCGGCGCGTGCGCCCACTTCAACCAATCGTTTGGAGTTTGATGAATTGGGCGCGCCCACCACCAGCATTGCGTCGCACTGACCTGCCATAGCCTTGACGGCCTCTTGGCGGTTTGTGGTGGCGTAACAGATGTCTTCTTTGTGTGGGCCTTTGATGGCGGGGAACCGGGTTTGCAGTGCGTTCACGATATCAATCGTGTCATCCACCGACAGGGTGGTCTGCGTTACAAAGGCCAGCTGTTCTGGGTCGCGCACGTTTAGTGTCGCCACATCTTCAACCGTTTCGACCAGCAGAACTTCGCCCTTGGGCAATTGCCCCATGGTGCCGATAGTTTCGGGATGACCATCATGGCCGATCATAACAATCTGCAAGCCGCCCGCGTGGTGGCGCTCGGCCTCGATATGGACTTTGCTGACCAATGGGCAGGTGGCATCGACATATATCATTTCACGCTTTGCGGCCTCGGCTGGCACCGATTTGGGCACGCCGTGGGCCGAGAAGATCACCGGGCGATCATTGGGGCAATCGTCCAGCTCTTCGACAAAGACAGCCCCTTTGCTTTTCAGGTCATCGACGACAAATTTATTGTGCACAATCTCGTGGCGGACATAGACCGGAGCCCCCCATTTTTGCAGGGCCAGCTCGACGATCTGAATGGCGCGGTCCACACCGGCGCAAAACCCGCGTGGGGCAGCCAGATAAACGGTCAGCGGTGGTTTTGTCATGAGCACTCCCTTTCACGCCCTACAGGTAAGCCGTTGGGGCTTTTTCGTCCAGAGCCAAAGGTGTGATTGCTATTTTTGCAGGGTGGGGCTTGACTAATATACAATACAGTAATAACTATTACGATAATAACAAAGGAAGACACATCGCATGACTGATATTTTTGCTCATACTCACCCGGCTGTTGCTGTGGATCTGTCCATCTTGTGTGTGCAGGACGGTGCGTTGCGATGTGTGTTGATGCGCCGCGAAGACGGGGCTGAGATGGGCGGTGACTGGGCCTTGCCCGGTGGGTTTGTGCACCGCGGCGACGCGTTGGAAGATACCGTGGCGCGCGTCTTGCGCGATAAAACCGGGCTGCGCGATGTGCATTTTGAACAATTGGCCAGCTACGGTACCCCGGACCGAGACCCACGGGGTCACGTGATTTCGGTAGTTTACATGGCGATTGTTGAGGCCGAGACGTTGAAGGCTGCGATGGCAGGCAATAATGCGCTGGTTTTGGCCCGCATCGCCGTGGATTGGCCGGGCGAGCAGGGTGGTCACGCCGCAGCTATGGGGCCGAAGAACAGCCCGCTCAACCTCGCCTTTGATCACGCCGATATACTGGGTGACATGGTAAAACGTCTGCGCGGCAAGCTGGATTATACGCCCATCGGCTTTGCGTTTTTACCGCAGCGCTTCACCCTGCGTGCCGCCCAAGAGGTGCACGAGGCCATTTTGAACCACTCCCTGACCAAGCCCGCGTTCCGACGCAAGCTGTTGGACAGGCACAATTTGCGCGCCACTGGGGCGCGTGAAACCGGCGGGGCATATCGCCCGGCGGAACTCTATGAAATTGACCCGAAAGGAGGGCAATAATCATGGCACAGATCAAACGATATCTTTTGGCCAGCCACCTGCGCGCCGAGGCGTCCAGCTATATTCGGATGTACCGTGGTGGCAAACTGCGGCGCGAAGGGCGCGGGCTGACATTCTGGTTTGACCCCAATGGCGCCTCGATCACCGAAGTCCCTTTGGCGGACCGCGAACTGACTTTTATGGTCAAATCGCAATCCTCGGACTATCAGGAATTGGCCGTACAGGGCACCATCTTGTGGCGCGTGGCTGATGCAACCCGATTGTCGGATCGTGTGGATTTCACCCTCGATCTGAAAACCGGGAAACCGCAGGCCAAGCCTGAGGACTACATTCGTAGTGTTCTGGGGGGATTGGCGCGGCAGTTTGCTGACAACTACCTGAAACCTCTGGGGGTGCGCGCTGTTCTTGAAGCTGGGCTTGCTCCGATGCAGGCCCGCCTGAACCAGGGATTTGCAGAAGATCCCACCGCCGAGGCCATGGGCCTTGAGGTGATCTCGGTTCGGGTATCGGCGCTCTCGCCCAGTTCTGAGTTGGCGCGGGCGTTGCAGGCACCCACCTTTGAGGCGTTGCAGCAGCAATCCGATGAGGCCACCTTTGCACGTCGCGCGCTGGCCGTGGAAAAGGAACGTGCAATTGCCGAGAACGAGCTGAACAACTTAACCCAGCTGGCTGCACGGAAATCTGAATTGATTTCACGCGAGGATGCCAACGCACGGGCCGAGGCCGAAGGTCAGGCGGCTGCGATGCATATTTCAGCCGAAGGTCAGGCCGCTGCCAAAGTCATCGCGGCTGAGGCCGAAGCCACCCGCATTCGCGCCGTGGATCAGGCCGAGGCCGATATGGAGAAGGCCCGTATGGCGGCACTGTCTCAGGTTGATGCAGCTGCGCTTTATGCCCTGGCCGCGCGTGATTTCGCAGGCAAGCTGGAGCGGATCGACAGCATCACTGTCAGCCCTGACATGTTGGCGGGTTTGGTCAATCAGGTGCGTCAGCTGACCGCGCCGCATGCGCCAAAGGAGGGCTGATCCCATGAGTACCCTGCGTCCCCGTGTTGTGCTGGTCACCCGCGAGACCGAGTTGAGCGCGCTGCTGGCGCGGCACGGGACGCGGGGGCAGGTGGATTTTTATCTGTCCGCACGCGGGCAGTCCTTTGACCAGATCGAAGACCGTGATCGTTTGCAGACTGATGCCGTGGCCGCAACCAAGGACATGATCCCGCAGGATTGGAGCCTGGCCGAAGTCAGTCGCGATGACCTGAACCGGTTTTTGTTCTTTCCCAATGATGTGATCGTGGCCTTGGGGCAGGATGGTCTGGTGGCGAACCTGGCGAAGTATCTGACAGGCCAGCCGGTGATCGGGGTTACCCCGTCGTTCGATATGGGCGAGGGGGTGCTGACCCCGCATGGATTGCGCGTCTTGCCCAAATTGCTGACCGCTGCTGGTGCCGGGCAGGCCAATACCCAATCGCGGGCCATGGTTCAGGCGCAGCTGACGGGGGGCGATAGTCTGATGGCCCTGAACGAGTTGTTTATCGGGCATAGATCGCACCAAAGTGCACGCTACGAGCTGAGCTTTGGCGAGGCGGTCGAGTTTCAATCGTCCTCGGGGTTGATCGTGGCCACCGGAACCGGCCTGACCGGGTGGGCGCGCTCGATCATGGCGGCCACGCATATCGATCACCACATTGACGCCGAAGAGGCCAAAGCCGCCTTCTTCTCGCGCGAGCCGTGGCCCAGCCGAACATCGGGTGACAGTCTGCGCTCGGGCGTGATTGCACCAGATGCCCCGCTGAACATCCTGTCACGCATCAACGACGGCGGCGTCATTTTTGCCGATGGGATTGAGCAGGATTATCTGGGCTTTGACTGGGGTGCAGATGTTGTGATCCGCGTGGCAGATGCCAAACTGGAGCTGGTTCAGACGTGATGAAACCGAAAAGGCCCGGACATTTGACCGGGCCTTTTGGTGTGTATTGCACGAGCAACCCCTTGGGTTGGTTGCCTTTATTCGCTGGTCTCGTAGCTGCGCTCACGCTCGGGCATCGGATCACGCGGAGGGCGGCCAATGACATCTTTGAGATCTTCAAGCTCGATAAAGTTATCAGCCTGACGGCGCAATTCATCCGAAATCATCGGCGGCTGGCTGCGAATGGTCGACACGACCGAAACGCGCACGCCCTGACGTTGCAGGCTTTCAACCAGCGGGCGGAAATCACCATCGCCCGAGAACAACACGATATGATCCACACGCGGGGCCAGTTCCATTGCATCCACGGCCAGCTCAATGTCCATGTTGCCCTTGACCTTACGGCGGCCCTGGCTGTCGGTGTATTCCTTGGCAGGTTTGGTCACCATTGAAAAACCGTTGTAATTCAACCAATCCACCAACGGGCGGATGGGCGAATACTCATCGTTTTCCAGCAGCGCGGTATAATAAAATGCGCGCAACAATTTGCCGCGACGCATGAATTCTGACCGCAACAATTTGTAGTCAATATCAAACCCAAGCGCTTTGGCCGCCGCGTACAAGTTCGAGCCATCGATGAACAGCGCAAGCCGTTCGTCTTTGTAAAACATCAAAATGTCCTTCCAAAAGATTTAAGCCTGCTTGAGTGTAAGAGTGTGAGTGGTGAAATATTAAGCAGACTCGAGACCCTAAACTAGATACTTCAGCGAAAGACGCAATAGCATGTGGTCCTCTCAAAAGGATAGGTGATGATAACGAAGGGTCAAGAATATCTGATTGCACTGGGCGCAAACCTGCGATCTTCCGCCGGTGTGCCGCAACAAACCCTACGCGAGGCATTGGGGTTTCTGGATCGTTCGGGCGCATATATTAAGAAAGTAAGCCCATTCTATCGCACGCCTTGCTTTCCGCCCGGTGCCGGACCCGACTATGTGAATGCCGCTGCGGTTATGGTGTATGACGGGCCTGCAGACTTGGCTTTGGACGTATTACACAAGGCCGAGGCGGAATTTGGCCGCGAACGGGTTCAACGCTGGGGTCGGCGCACGCTGGATCTGGATTTGGTGGCGGCAGGAGATACAATTTTGCCCGACACGGACACGCATGCCGCATGGCGCCATTTGTCGATGGATCAGCAGGTTGAGCAGACACCTGACCAGTTGATCCTGCCGCATCCGCGGCTTCAAGACCGCGCGTTTGTTCTGGTGCCACTGGCTGATGTGGCACCTGATTGGGTGCATCCTGTGCTGGGACAAAGCGTGCGTGAAATGCTGGCGCAACTTCCCCGTGAGGCGCTTAAGGATGTGGTGGCCCTGTAAGGCTTTGGCATTTTTACAGCGCGCATGCGTCAGGTAATTCTGCCCTCAAGCGTCAGGGTGCTGGGCCACTCATCAGGATGTCGGAAGGCATGGGCGGCAAGCGACGGAACCGTGTTAGATCAGGTGTGAAAGCTTAAAAGCAATCTCGCAACAATAGCCCCCTTTTACCAGAGCGTAAGATCGCCATCCCAGAATGTGGGAATTTGCAGAGCGGGCTTCGCAGTTGCTCGGTGTTCAACCCTTGGCGTGGTGATTTCTTCACGCCATTCATCACGCCGCAACAGCGCCATAAAACGCATGGATTCGGCCCTTGTAAATCCATACCTTACACAGTAGATACAGGGCTTCTGTCCATAACCGTCCGGAGTTCCAATGGCCCGCGTCACCACCGAAGATTGCGTCGATAAGGTCCCAAATCGTTTTGAGCTTGTGATGCTCGCGGCACACCGTGCCCGTGAAATCTCGGCTGGATCGCCAATTACTGTGGATCGTGACAACGATAAGAACCCGGTCGTGTCCCTGCGCGAAATCGCAGAAGAGACACAGGCAGCCGATGATCTGCGCGAGCGTCTGATCGAATCGAATCAAACCCAGATCGAAGTGGACGAGCCCGAAGAAGACAGCATGGCACTGTTGATGGGTGGCGGCACCGAAGCAGATAAACCCGCGGATGATGACATGTCCGAGGAAAAACTGCTGCGGGCTTTGATGGAAGCGCAAGGCGAGGGTTAACGCCCCGCCTTTTCACGGGATAAAGCGCGTATGATCCCTGTCGAAGAACTTCTGGATAAAATCCGCGCTTACAACCCAAGAACCGAAGAGAAACTGATCCGCGCGGCCTATGATTATGGCCGCGAAATGCACGAGGGTCAGTATCGTCATTCCGGCGAAGAGTATTTCAGCCATCCGGTTGCCGTTGCCTATATCCTGGCCTCGCAGCATTTGGATGACGCCACCATCATTACCGCGCTTTTGCACGATACCATCGAAGACACGCGCGCCTCTTACGCGGGGGTGGCCGAACGTTTTGGCAGCGACATTGCCGATTTGGTAGACGGTGTTACCAAGCTGACCAATCTCCAGCTCAGCTCGACCGAAACACAGCAAGCCGAGAACTTTCGCAAACTGTTTATGGCCATGTCCAAGGACATGCGGGTTATTCTGGTCAAATTGGCTGACCGGCTGCACAACATGCGTACGATCAAGGCCATGCGCCCTGAAAAGCAGGTGAAAAAAGCCCGCGAGACGATGGATATCTTTGCGCCGCTTGCAGGACGGATGGGGATGCAATGGATGCGAGAAGAGCTGGAGGATCTGGCCTTTCGTGTGCTCAACCCCGAAGCGCGTGCGTCGATCATTCGGCGGTTTTTGACGCTGCAAAAGGCGTCAGATGACGTGATAGGCCGTATCACTGCCGATATGCGCCACGAATTCGGCAATGCCGGGATTGAGGCCGAAGTGATTGGCCGCGCCAAGAAACCCTATTCGATCTGGCGCAAGATGCAGGATAAAGAGATCGGCTTTTCGCGGTTGTCGGATATCTACGGGTTTCGCGTGCTGACAGCCACTGAGGCCGAATGTTACGCGGTGCTGGGGGCTATTCACCAACGCTGGTTCGCGGTGCCGGGTCGGTTCAAGGATTACATCAGCCAGCCTAAATCCAACGGCTATCGTTCGATCCACACCACCGTGTCGGGCCGTGATGGCAAACGGGTCGAGGTGCAGATCCGAACGCGCCAGATGCACGATGTGGCCGAAACCGGTGTGGCCGCGCATTGGTCTTACCGTGACGGAGAGCGCTCGGAAAACCCGTTTGCGGTGGATCCGGCGCGCTGGATCGCTGGTCTGACCGAGCAGTTTGACGCCGAGGAAGACCACGCTGAGTTTCTGGAAGCCGTCAAACTGGAGATGTACGCCGATAAGGTGTTTTGCTTCACGCCTAAGGGCGACGTGGTCAAACTGCCACGCGGCGCCACGCCGATTGATTTCTCATATGCCATCCACACGCGGATTGGCCATGCCACGGTTGGGGCCAAGATCGACGGGATGCGCGTGCCACTGTGGACACGGATCAAGAACGGGCAATCCGTTGAGGTGATCACAGCCGATGGGCAAACGCCGCAATCCACCTGGCTGGACATTGCCGTGACAGGCAAAGCGCGTTCGGCCATTCGGCGGGCGTTGCGCGAAATTGACCGGGACCGGTACATCAAACTGGGCCGCGAACTGGCGCGTGCTGCGTTTGATCACGTTGGCAAAAAGGCGTCAGACAAGGCGCTGGAGGCGGCCGCCAAACACCTGAATTTGGTCACCGCAGATGATGTGCTGGCCCGATTGGGCAGCGCCGAGGTGACGACGGTACAGGTGCTGAATGCGATCTACCCCGAACTGGTGCAAGATGACGGTGATGAGATCGGCCAGGACCTTGCGGTAATCGGACTGGCTGCAGATCAAAGTTTTGACCGTGCGCCGTGTTGTCAGCCTTTGCCGGGTGAACGCATTGTCGGCATCACCTATCGTGGCCGCGGTGTGGTGGTGCATGCCATCGATTGCGACACGCTGACCGATTACGACGATCAACCCCAACGCTGGTTGGACTTGCACTGGCACGGTGGCAAACATCCGGCGGTCTATGAGGTCAGCCTGGATGTGACCATTGGCAATGACGCTGGCGTGTTGGGCCGCATTTGCACCTTGATCGGAGAACAGAAGGCCAATATCTCGGATCTGACATTTGTCGACCGGAAACCGGATTTTTACCGGCTTCAAGTTGATATAGAACTACGTGATGCCGAACAGCTGCACGGCGTCATCTCGGCATTGCAAGCCGAGAACGACGTGGCAGCGGTAGAACGCCTGCGTGACCCGGCCCGTTTGGCTGGTGCCGCGCACCCCGAACAGTAGGAGCCCGCGCGCGTGGTTTTCAAACGCCGAGACAAACGGATCTGGTATCAAGCGGTGGCTGACTTTGTCTGGCCCAAGGGCGGCTGGGCGCGTGCGTTTCACTATGTCAAACACCGTGTACGACGGTTGCCAGATCCGCCTCACCGAATTGCGCGGGGCATCTTTGCGGGTATTTTTGTAACCTTCTCGCCGCTCTTTGGGTTGCATTTCTTCCTGGCGGCTTTTGTGGCGTGGGTAATGCGCGGGAATATCGTGGCATCCTTGCTGGCGACATTTTTTGGCAACCCGGTCACATTTGTGCCCATCGGGGCGATGTCGTTGAACACCGGGTATTACCTGCTGGGTCTCAACCAACTGAGTGATGAAGAGGTCAGGCGCTCGCTTGGGGGCAAGTTTGTGGATGCAGGCCAGGACCTGTGGCACAACATCAAAGCGCCTTTTACCAAAGAGCAAACCGATTGGTCACATCTGTCGGTGTTTTACGACGAGGTATTTTTGCCCTATCTGGTGGGCGGTATTATCCCAGGCATCATCTTTGGATTAATCGGCTATTACATGTCACTGCCGCTGATCATTGCCTACAAGAACCGCCGCAAAGGCACGTTGAAGGCGAAACTGGCCGCGATCAAGGAAAAGGCCGCCGAAAAGGCCGTGCCCAAGGTCAAGAAGAAGGGCGAAGCAGAGTAATCTGCAACTGTCCCAGCGCGTTGGTTTGATCATCCGCGCCCGTGTGGCAGTGTATTGATACAATAAAGACGGGCAAACCGGGTTCGCCTTGGGGTTAATTTCCACTACCTTACCCATCGACTCACATCGCTGGGAAAGGAACACCTGATGTCCAACCTCTTGCGCCTTGGCGTGAATATTGATCACGTCGCCACCGTTCGCAATGCCCGTGGCGGTGAATACCCTGATCCGCTGCGTGCCGCCAAGATCGCCGAAGAGGCCGGCGCCGATGGCATCACGGCGCACCTGCGCGAAGACCGCCGTCACATTTCAGACAGCGATATCGACCGGCTGATGGACGCGTTGAGCGTGCCGCTGAACTTTGAGATGGCCGCGACACAGGAAATGCAGGACATCGCCCTGCGTCACAAACCTCATGCTGTGTGTATCGTGCCCGAAAAGCGCGAGGAAAAGACCACCGAAGGCGGGCTGGAAGTTGCGCGTGAGGAAAACCGCCTGGCACATTTCATTGCCCCCATACGCGAGGCAGGATGCCGCGTGTCGATCTTTATTGCTGCGGACAAACGCCAGATCGAGGCTGCACACCGGATCGGAGCTGAGGTGATCGAGTTGCACACAGGTGCGTATTGCGATGCCCATGCCGATGGTCGGTTCGAGGACCGTGACCGCGAATTTGTTGCGTTGCGCGAGATGTCACAATTTGCCAATTCCCTAGGGCTTGAGGTGCATGCTGGTCACGGTTTGACCTATGATTGTGTGCAACCCATTGCGGCCCTGCACGAGGTGATGGAGCTGAACATCGGCCATTTCCTGATTGGCGAGGCCATCTTTATGGGCCTTGACCCGGCGATCCGTCATATGCGCGAGCTGATGGATGCGGCACGCGGTCCCGAGTATCAGGCCGCCATATGAACCTGATCCGCTATGGGTTGGTGTTTTTGGTTGTGGCCCTTGGCGTGGCACTGGCTGTGCAAGGGCTGAACGCCCGTGTTGACACTGTGCTGGGTTCGTCCGCGCAATTGATGGTGCCTGCGATGATCGCCGCCCTGATCGAAGGGCAGCAATTTGGCAAACTCCAGAAGCGCCGCCCCAACAGTGCTGAAATCTGGGGGTTTACCTGGATGGCCACGCTGGTGGCTACTCTGCTGAACCTTGGGCTGGCCTTTTTGGCCGCCGGCATCGCACCAGAGTTTGGCAAGCTTGCGATCGCTGTTCCATTGTCGCAACAATTCAATCTGTTGCTGCTCATTTATGCCGGTGGTTATTTGATCTGTAATCGCTTCTTTTGCGGCCTTGGGGCTGGCAATCAACTTAGCATCATGCGCAGCCGTGGAGAGATTGAGTGAAACTGTCTTTGACATCAGCTGCAATGTATCTGGGCTTTGCTGATGCAGGGCGAACGCCACCCCTGAACGCGCGGGGATCGAGATGTCTTTGACCAGCTTACTGGCCGTCGGGCTTGCGTTCTGGATTGTCGCCGCCTCACCTGGCCCGGCCAATCTGTCGAATGCGGCGATTGCAATGCGCTATGGTCGCAAACCCAGCGTGATCTATGGGCTTGGGCTAAGCGTGGCACTGGTGTTCTGGGGGCTATTGGCCGCGACTGGCATGGGCGCGCTGTTGCAGGCCTCGGTTGCGGCTTTGGTGGTGATGAAGCTGCTTGGTGGACTGTACTTGCTGTATCTGGCCTGGCAATCGGCTAAATCTGCCGCCGCGCCCTCAGATGTGCACGTGCAAGACCCGCGGCGGGGGCGTTGGTTTTGGCGTGGTGTTGTCTTGAACCTGTCGAACCCGAAATCAGTGATTGCTTGGATGGCGGCCTTGTCGATGGGGCTAGATCCTGCCGGGTCCACCATGTCGGTTGTGGTGACCACACTGGTGTGCTGCGCTGTAGCATTTGCCAACAACCTGACTTATTCGCTGTTGTTTTCTATGGGCGGCATGATGGCGCTGTATCGCCGGTTCCAGGTCTGGCTTGACGGCGTCACAGCTGTTTTGTTCAGCCTGGCCGGGTTTGCGCTGATCCGTTCGGCCTTTTCCCGATGATCCTGGGCATCGGCACTGATCTGGCCAATATTGAACGTATTTCAGGCACGCTAGAGCGGTTTGGCGACCGGTTTCGCAACCGCGTTTTCACCGAGATCGAACAGTCCAAGGCCGAAAACCGCGCCGATGTGGCAGGTACCTATGCCAAACGCTGGGCCGCCAAAGAGGCATGCTCCAAGGCGCTGGGCACAGGCCTGCGGATGGGCATCGCATGGAAAGACATGGCGGTCAGCAATCTGCGCACCGGTCAGCCTGTCATGCAGGTCACTGGCTGGGCCGCCGAACGCCTGAAAGAGATGACGCCTCCGGGCCATGAGGCCATCATTCATGTCACCCTGACCGATGATCACCCCTGGGCGCAGGCCTTCGTGGTGATCGAGGCGCGTGCAATTGCCGATGTGGGCGATCTGCCTCCCTTGACACCCCCAAGCCCACGCCGCATGTAACCCCGGTATCCAAGCACACGAGCGGAGAGTGCCATATGACGACTGAGGCCAAAGCGGGCAGCACCATCTGGGAGACGATCAAGACCGTTTTCTGGGCTTTGGTAATCGCCGGGATTTTCCGCACGATCCTGTTTCAACCCTTCTGGATTCCATCAGGGTCGATGAAAGACACGCTGCTGATCGGGGATTTCCTGTTCGTCAACAAGTTTGCCTATGGCTATTCTTATGCGTCGTGTCCCACGGTGCGCATCGCGTCCATTGGGATCGATGTAGACGCCAAGGACATTTGTGGATTTCTGGATGGTGACAACACGCGCCTTTGGGGCGGTGAGCCTGAGCGCGGCGATATCATCGTGTTCCGCCATCCGGTGAATGGCACTGATTTTATCAAACGTGTCGTCGGCCTGCCCGGTGATACGGTTCAGGTCACAGACGGTGTGCTGCAACTCAATGGCGCACCGGTGAAACTGGAGCCTGCCGGCACGTTCGAAGAAGAGTTCAAAGCTCAGGGTCCATTGCAACGCCGCCCCCGCTGTGAAAACGGGGCCGTGGGTGAAGGGGCCTTGTGCACCAAATCGCGCTATCGCGAAACTTTGCCCGGCGGGCGCAGCTATCATGTGCTTAACATCACCGATCAGCGGTCGGACAAAACCGGGGTCTACCAGGTTCCGGCTGGGCATTACTTTTTCATGGGGGACAACCGTGATAATTCCACCGACAGCCGCTTTCCTCAGGCTGTGGGCGGGGTTGAGTTCGTGCCATTTGAAAACCTGATTGGCCGGGCTGACCGCGTCGTGTTCTCATCTGCGGGTCGGTCGATGCTGTATTTCTGGACATGGCGGGGCAACCGTTTCTTCAAGGGGCTGGAGTGAACGAAAAGGCGGCACATGCGTCAGCCTCCAACCTTGTAAGGCGGGGCTTTGACTGGTCCGGCACCACGCCGCGGCTGCCTTATCTTCTGGTCACAATTGCGGGTATGGGGCTGACCTCCATGATCCCGTTCACACGGAATTTCTCGGGCGAGAACACAGCGCTGCTTGTCGTTCTGTCGATGGTCATTCCCATTTGGCTGGGCCATACCCGCCGCCGTCTTCGGGATGTGGGATGGTCTGGATGGCTGATGTGGGTGGCGTTCCTGCCCATCATTGGCTTGGGTCTGACCATTTTGCTGGCGTTCAAACCGGGCGGCAACCTGCTTGACCCTGCTGAAAATCGTTACTCCCGTCTGGGTTTTGGGGCTGCGCTACTGCTGAGTGTCTGGATCTTATCGCGCGCGTTTTGGGCACCCTACTGGATTCCTTCCGGCTCGATGAAGCCCACCTTGCTGGTCGGGGATTTCCTGGCCGTTGTGCCGCTTTCTGTCCCACAACGCGGCGATGTGTTAACCGTGCGACTGCGTGACAGCAACAGCGAGTTTATCATGCGTTTGATCGGGCTGCCCGGTGACACGATTGAAATGCGCGGCGGCGTCATCGTCTTGAATGACACGCCCGTGGAACAACTCGAAACAGGCGTTTTCCGCGAAGGTTTTGCACCTCAAGGCTCTATGCCATCGCGCCCGCGGTGTTCTAACGAAAATACCACAGACGCATTTTGCGAAAAAACAGAGCTGACCGAGACACTGCCAAACGGGCGCAGTTATTCGATTTTGAACATCACGGATCAGCGCACTGACACCACTGCCCCCATAACCTTGGGCGAAAATGACTATTTCTTGCTGGGCGATAACCGCGACAACTCCAACGACTCACGTATGCCGTTCGAGAATGGCGGTGTCGGTGTCGTGCCGCGTGAAAACCTGAACGGACGTGTGACGCGCGTTTTGTTTTCTTCCGCGGGTACCAGGCTGCTGCATGTCTGGACATGGCGTGCAGACCGTATGTTCACGAGGGTCGAATGAAGCTTTCAGCAGATCTTAGGGCGTTTGAGGGCCGATTGGGCCATAGCTTTGCGGATGGTGCTTTGCTGGTGCGCGCACTGACCCATGGATCAATGTCGTCGGCCACCCGGCAGGACAATCAACGCCTTGAGTTTTTGGGCGACCGGGTGCTGGGCCTTGTCATGGCCGAGGCCTTGCTGGAAGTGGATACTCAGGCCACCGAAGGCCAGTTGGCCCCGCGGTTCAATGCGCTGGTGCGCAAAGAAACCTGTGCCGAAATTGCCCGCGAAGTGGATCTGGGGCAGGTTCTGAAACTGGGTCGGTCTGAAATGTTGTCTGGCGGCCGCCGTAAACAAGCACTGCTGGGCGACGCCATGGAGGCTGTGATTGCTGCCGTTTATCACGATGCCGGATTCGAAGTGGCCCGCGACATGGTGCTGCGCCTTTGGGGGCGCCGGGTGCACACGGTGCAAGATGATGCGCGCGACGCGAAAACATCCCTGCAAGAATGGGCACAGGCCCGTGGTCTGGCCCCCCCTGCATATGTGGAAACCGCCCGCAGCGGCCCCGATCACGCCCCGCAATTCACAATTGAGGCTCGGTTGGATGATGGTCAATCTGCTGTTGCCTCGGCCGGATCAAAGCGGTTGGCAGAACAAGCTGCAGCACGCGCCTTGCTGGACCGATTGGAAGAGCGGGCAAGCTAACGTAGGTGCCGTATCTTTGCTGTGGATGACAGTGCAAAAGGCCACGACCGCACTGGCGCAATGCCCCAAGATAGGATATCGCCACGCTTCATGGAGACGGATATGACCACACGCGCGGGCTTTGTTGCCCTGATCGGCGAGCCGAATGCCGGCAAATCCACGTTGCTCAACCGGATGGTGGGCGCGAAAGTGTCGATTGTGACCCACAAGGTGCAAACCACCCGCGCGCGCATCCGGGGGGTCGCCATCGAAGGCCCCGCTCAGCTGGTGTTTGTTGACACACCAGGTTTGTTCAAACCCCGCCGCCGGTTGGACCGCGCCATGGTGGCCGCCGCCTGGGGTGGGGCTGCGGACGCTGATGTGGTTGTTTTGCTGGTCGAGGCGCACCGCGGTGTCACCGAAGGGGTTGAGCGCATCCTGGAAGGGTTGGGCGAGGTCACCAAAGGCCGCCAGGTGGCATTAGCGATCAACAAGATCGACCGCGTACAATCCGAGACGCTGCTGGGGCTGACCAAAACCCTGAACGAGCGCTTTGAATTTGCGGAAACTTTCATGATCTCTGCCGAAAAAGGCCACGGAGTTGACGCGCTGCGCGGCTGGCTTGCCTCGCAATTGCCCGAAGGCCCGTGGCTCTATCCCGAAGACCAGATTGCCGATCTGCCCATGCGCATGATCGCCGCCGAAATCACCCGAGAGAAACTGACGCTGCGCCTGCATCAGGAACTTCCCTATCAGCTGACCGTTGAAACGGAAAAGTGGGAAGAGCGCAAAGATGGATCGGCCCGGATTGATCAGGTTATCTATGTCACCCGCGACGGACATAAAGGCATCGTTCTGGGTAAAAAAGGCGAGACGATCAAAGCCGTCTCAACCGCCGCCCGCCATGAACTGGAAGAATTTCTAGGCCGCCGTATTCATCTGTTTTTACAGATAAAAGTCCGCCCCGGTTGGCTGGACGAAGCCGAGCGCTTTACCGAAATGGGCCTTGATTTCCGCGATGGCAAATAGCGCGTGTTTCATGTTGCCTGAAATACTTAAACTGGCACTGGTCTGATGGCGCGGCTGACGTCCGAATTCTGGGTGCAAGCCTATCTGACGCGCCTGCGGTTGTCGGATATTCCCGCCTTCGTAACCGCCCACGGCGATGACACGGCAGGCGCTGTGCTGATCAAGTTGAACACGCTCGACGGGCGCGCACAGGTCTTTCAGCGCAGCTTTGATCTGATGTCAGGCGCGCGCAATTGGTCTGAATTGATTGCGGCACCCGAGGCCGAGGCGGACGCGGCCATCGCCCGGCAGAAGGCTTTTGACCCTGATCTTTGGGTGATCGAAGTCGAGGACCGGTCAGGGCGGCATCTGTTGGATGAACCTGGCCTCAGCGACTGAGCCGAACACACACTTGGCAAATGCCTCGCATTGGTGTCGAATGGCGCATCCGAAGCAAGGCATCCGAGATCCCGAAAATGGAATGGCGCGACACAGGTATTTTGCTGTCCAGTCGGACACATGGCGAAAGCTCGGCCATCATTGAGGTATTTACCCCTTCCAGGGGCCGTCATGCCGGGGTGGTGCGCGGTGGAGCGTCGCGTAAACAAGCGCCGGTTTTGCAGCCGGGTGCACAGCTGGATCTGGCTTGGCGGGCGCGTCTTGAAGATCATTTGGGCACGTTCTCGGCGGAATTGATGCGGTCGCGCGCTGTGGCATCGATGGGCGATCGGCTGTCGTTGGCAGGGTTGAACACCGTCACTGCCCTGCTGCTGTTTGCCCTGCCCGAGCGCGAGGCGCATGGGCGACTGTATCAGCACACCGAAACACTGCTGGATTTGCTGGGGCAACCGGATGTGTGGCCTCTGGCTTATCTCAGGTGGGAAATGGCCTTGCTTGAGGAGATGGGCTTTGGGCTGGATCTGTCCAGCTGCGCTGTGAATGGCGCACGAGCCAATGATCTGAGCTACATTTCACCGCGCACCGGGCGGGCGGTGTCGCGCGCAGGCGCGGGGGAGTGGGTGGATAAACTGCTGCCATTGCCAGAGTGTATGCTGGGGCAGGGGCCTGCACCCGATACAGATATCGTCGAGGCATTGCGTGTCACGGGTCATTTTCTGCACACACGGCTGGCGCCGGAACTGGGCCACAAACCCTTGCCCGAGGCGCGCACACGATTCATTGAGCAGTTTACGGCGCGGATTTAAACACCATCTGACGCCCGGCATCATCGCTCAGGATCATCGTGTCACCCAGAATTTCGACCTGTGTCATTGTCTTTAACGCTTCAAAATAGGCATTTTCAGCGTTCAAATCAGGGCAAGCGCGCCGTGTCGAGGCAATGGGCCCGATGCTGAACCAGGGGTAAGGCGCGTTTTGGCTGGCTGACAAACTGTTGCAGGGGCCTTGCCCGGTTATGCGGCCCTGTTCGGGAAAGCGCAGACTGGCTTGCGCGTGGAATGTGGCCCCATCCAGGCTGTGCAACACCCAGGTTTTGTCGGCTCCGCCATAGGCTGACACAGTTTCATCCTTTTGGCATCCTGCCACAAGAGACACGGCCAGCATGCCTGCCAGGGCAGCATAGTTCATCGCAGGGCCAGCACAAGATCGACTAATGTGCCGATCGCCTCGGGGGTTGCGTGATCATCGTTTTGTACTTCGCGCATTCCCAGTGCTGCGGCGTATAAAATCCGCGACATTTCCGGATTGGCCACACCGATATCGTGCAACAGGGCATCCAGTTGCGACAGTCGCTGCGCATCAACCTGTGACAGCGTCTGAGCCGCCAAACGGTGGCCTTTGGCCCAGGCGCGAATGGCAGGTTCGGCAGTATGGGTTTGCGCCAGCGACGTGGCCAATGCGCGCAGTTGCACCACGGTGTTGCCATCCGGCAGGGCCGTGATTGCGCCGCTTTGCCAATGGGCCAGCAGGGCGTTGTGAAACTCGGGCACATCTTTGAAGTGCCAGTAAAACGATCCTTTGGTGGTGTTCAATTGACGCGCAAGCGGTTCTGCCTTCAACGCATCCGGGCCCGTCCGCATCAATGCCTCCAATCCGGCATCGATCCAGCTTTCACGGCTCAGGCGGGGTTTGGTCAGCGTGGTCATGACGGTCAGATACGCCTGCGCCTCAGAGGGTACAATCCCTGTTGGTCACATAGCGGCAATTCACCGCTTGCATGGTCACTTGACAGGCATGTTGCTAAGCTACCGGGCAGCAAACACACAGAAAGCGCCCCCAAGCATGAGCACCGGATTATCGCACATCACCCTGATCACCGCTGATCTGGACCGGATGCAGCAAATTATGCAGCAGGTGTTGCAGGCGCGGATGGTCTATGACAGCGGGGATGCCACATTTTCACTGTCCGCCGAGCGGTTTTATCTGGTCGGGGACGTGTGGGTGGCCACCATGCTGGGTGATCCGTTGCCAACGCGCAGCTACAACCATGTGGCATTTCAGATTGACGAGGGGGCACTTGAGGATCGCCGCGCTTGTATTGAGGCGTTGGGGCTGGAGTTGCGCCCACCGCGCCCACGGATCGAAGGCGAGGGGCGATCGCTGTATTTTTACACACCCGACAAACACCTGATCGAGTTGCATACCGGCACGCTGGAGCAGCGTCTGGCCCGATACACGCACCCGCCTGAGGGCTAGTCAGACAGGCGGCAGACCGGTCAGATCGTACTGGTGCACCACATGAAACCATCCTTGTGCATCCTGCCCCACAAGAGCCAGCTGGCCGATCACAAACGGACGCGGCAGAACCTGCGCCACAAGTGGGCCTAACTGCTGCTCCAGCGTGCGGGCCTGCGCCTTGGGCAATTTACCGGTCAGCGTGAGATGGCATTTGAATGCCTCCATGACATAAGGATACCCCCAACGCTGCAACAAGGCGTCCTGAGCAGGTGTCAGACCTTTGGTGCGGTGACGCTCCAGGTCGGTGGTACTGGGGGGGGCACGCAGGGTATCCAATTGGTGCAGCATATCGGCGGCCAGGGTGTTGAGGGCGTTGGTTGACCCCACTGGCACCAGCGCCAGAAATCGCCCCAGCCGGGCCAGAGCCAGCGCGTCCAGATGTACAGGTGCCTGCATGGAGCAGGCGCGTTCAAGGACGTCTTTCAGATGAGCCAGTGTGATGCCATGAGCCAGATGAAATGGCGGTACAATGGTGGCATGCAACCCGTAACGCCGTGGCGTGGCGGTGATATCTTCGATCGGGGCGGGCAAATCTGCGACATCCAGATATGCAACGACCTTTCCGCCATTGATATCCCACCCCAACCAGTGTGCGCCAAACCGGGCCAACGCATCCCCGGAGGGCACAAAATAAACCGCGTAGCGGTGATAGGATGTGTCGGATGCAGGCATCTTGGGCGGCTCCAGTCTTGGCACTTGGGGGTTGTCATGCCACAAACATACCACCCGCGCCAATCCTGACAGATGCGCATAAACCCGATGCAACACAGGCGGACCATAGCAATGACCCCAATGTTTGATATTCCTCGGCCACCTTTGGTGCCCGTTGTCGGCGCGCCAGACCAAGGCTGGCCCGTGCGGCGGATTTTCTGCGTCGGGCGCAACTATGCTGCGCATGCTGCTGAAATGGGCAACGAGGTCGATCGCGAAGCGCCGTTCTATTTTACCAAATCAGCCCAGACCTTGTGCCTTTCAGGGGCCGAGATTGCCTATCCGAAAGGCACGCAGAACTGTCATTATGAATTGGAGTTCGTACTGGCGATCGGGGCCGAAGCGGTGGATGTTTCCCAGTCTGAGGCCGAGGCGTGTATATTTGGATATGCCGCCGGTATTGATCTGACGCGCCGTGATCTGCAAGACGCCGCCAAAGACAAGCGCCGTCCCTGGGATTTGGGCAAGGATTTTGAGAACGCGGCCATCATTGCCCCCATCACACCGGCCGCTGCATTTGGGACAGCCAACGCTCAGGTGATGGAGCTCAAGCATAATGGCCAGCCTGTGCAGTCAGCGCATCTGTCTGACATGGTGTGGTCTGTGCCCGAGATCATCAGCCATCTGTCGGGCTATTACCATCTGCGCCCTGGCGATCTGATTTATACCGGCACGCCCGCCGGAGTAGGGCCCGTGCAGCCTGGCAGCACATTGTCCGGGCGCATTGATGGGCTGGAGCCTGTGACAGTGACCATCACATAAGCGTTCGTTTTGTGCGGATGAAAACTGATGTAAGCTCATGCAACACATTACGGCGAAGGTGGATTTTGGACCTTGGGTACAGGTGATCTTAACAATTGGCAGGCGGTTCAGGCGGAAGTGCTCAGACGCATCCACGCCCGTATCTGGGCGCCCGGTGATCTGATCCCGGGCGAGCAGGCCTTGGCACAAGAGTTTGGCTGTGCGCGTGCTACTGTGAACCGTGCGCTTCAAAGCCTGTCGGATGCGGGATTGCTGGAACGTCGTCGCAAGGCAGGCACTCGCGTAGCGTTGCATCCGGTGCGCAAGGCAACGTTGGATATCCCCGTGATCCGCCGCGAAATTGAGGATCTGGGGCACGCCTATAGCTACAAGGTATTGAGCTGTGAGGCGGACAAACCGAACGCATCGCTGGCGCAGATGATGCAGCTGAAGGCGCAGGACGAATTGATCCGCATCACGTCAGTGCAATTTGCCGATGATGTGCCATTTGTATACGAAGATCGCTGGCTGAATCTGACGACTGTTCCGGCCGCCGCCGCCGCAGATTTTCATATGGTCAGCGCCAACGAATGGCTGGTGTCCAATGCGCCGTTCAGCCACGGGGACATATCGTTTTCGGCAGTGAATGCGGGGCCTGATGTGGCCAAGCACTTGGCCGTTTCGCAGAACACAGCGATTTTTGTGATTGATCGTATGACTTGGGATGTGGATCGGTCGATCACGGCGGTCAGGCAGTATTTTCAGGCCGGATACCGGATGCAAACAAGGCTGTGAAACCTGACGGTAGTCGCTTTTCAGATACATCGCTGAAACAAAAACAGGCAGGTCACCGCAGATGACACTTCATCGTAGACATGTCAAATTTGACATGTCTACACAGCATTGTAATGCATCCATCTATTTGATTTAAAATAAAAAGCCCCAATCCAAACAGGTTGGGGCTTTTCTGTTGTATTAGCAGTCTTTGGCCTCATTCACCCCAGCAACCGCCGTGCAATCACCTGCGCCTGAATTTCAGCGGCACCTTCAAAGATGTTCAGGATGCGCGCATCACACAGCACACGGCTGATCTTGTACTCCAGCGCAAACCCGTTGCCACCATGGATCTGCAAGCCATTGTCCGCCGCAGCCCAGGCCACGCGTGCGCCCAGCAGTTTGGCCATCCCGGCCTCTAGGTCACAGCGGTTGCCGTGGTCTTTCTCCCATGCGCTGAAGTAGGTCAGCTGACGGGCGATCATGATCTCAACGGCCATCATAGCCAGCTTGCCCGAGACACGGGGGAATTCGATCAACGACTTACCAAACTGCTTGCGATCGATGGCATATTGCATGGAAATATCCAGCGCTGATTGCGCCACGCCCACGGCACGAGCCGCTGTCTGAATACGAGCGCTCTCAAAGGTCTCCATCAGCTGCTTGAAGCCTTTGCCCTCTTCGCCGCCCAGCAGGTTTTCACCTTTGACGTGGAAGTTATCAAAGCCCAGCTCGTATTCCTTCATGCCACGGTAGCCCAGCACTTCGATCTCACCGCCGGTCATGCCTTCGGTGGGGAATGGGTTTTCGTCAGTGCCTGGGGTCTTTTCGGCCAGAAACATCGACAAACCACGGTGGTTGTCGTTATCCGGATCGGTGCGCGCCAGCAGCGTCATAACTTGGGTGCGCGTGGCGTGGGTGATCCACGTTTTGTTGCCGGTGATCTTGTAATCGCCGTTCTCATCTTTGACCGCACGGGTGCGCAAGCTGCCCAGGTCAGATCCGGTGTTCGGTTCGGTGAACACGGCCGTGGGCAGCGTCTCGGCACTTGCCAGTTTCGGCAGCCACTTTTGCTTTTGCTCTTCGGTGCCACCGGCGATGATCAGTTCGGCTGCAATCTCAGAGCGCGTGCCAAGCGATCCGACACCAATGTAGCCGCGCGACAGTTCTTCGGACACCACGCACATGGACGCTTTCGACAGGCCAAACCCGCCATATTCTTCGGGGATCGTCAGGCCAAACACACCCATTTCGGCCAGCTCGTCGATGATTTCCATCGGGATCAGCTCGTCTTTGAGGTGCCAGTCGTGGGCATAGGGCTCGACCTTGTCGACCGCATAGCGGCGGAATTGCTCGCGGATCATCTCCAGCTCATCATCAAGGCCCGAGGCCCCCACAGTGATTTCAGCCGAGCGTTCCTGCATCAGCTCGACCAGACGCGTGCGCGCGGCCTGTGTGTTGCCGCTGGTCATCAGCGTTTGCACTTCTGTACACTGGAACCCGGCCAGCGCATCCCAGCCCAGGCCCATGTTCGCCAGGCGCAGAACTTCGCCTTGGTTCATCGGAATGCCGCCTGCGATCTGGTTCAGATATTCGCCAAAACCAATCTGCAACAGCAGTTGTTCAACTTCGCCAAATGTGCCGTTTGTTTTCAGGCGCTCGGCCCAGGCCTGCATCTGACGCAACGATTCGATATAAGTGGCCAGCCATGCCAGCCCGTGCGCGGCCGTCTGATTGGCTTCAATAGCGCCGCCTGAAATGCGGCCGTCTACAGTAACAAGCGCACGCACCTTGTCTTTGGCTGCATCCAAAACAGCCTCGGCGGGGGCAACCGCTGCGCCAGTCAGCGCCAGCAAGTCATCCAGAATGATTGTGTTCGACATTGTTATGTCCTGTCCGTCATGCGCCATATATCACATTCCTTTTATCTGTTCTGGGCCTTCTAGCCATTTCGCAGTTGCAGCGCAACTATGCTGCAGTGAGGCGCGACAATTTGGTCGAATGTTGCGCGCGAATTTTTCTCATGCTCCGGCAAAGCTGGCCTGTTACGAAAGGATATGGAGCATTTCTTCGGCATCGACACCTTTAATTTCCTTCTCTTGGCACTTTTGGTCGGTTTTGCCGCAGGGTTGATCAAGGGCGTTGTGGGGTTTGGTGTGCCCACGGTGCTGATGCTGGGAATCAGTTCCTTTGCCAGCGCCGAAGTGGCACTGGCCGCACTGATTCTACCGGCCCTTCTGACAAACGGCTGGCAAGCTTTGCGCCAAGGACCAGGGGCGGCCTGGGCGTCGGTCAAACAGTACCGCGTGTTTGTGGCCGTGTTGTTGGCTGTGCTTGTGTGTAGCGCGCAGCTGGTGCCAGTTATACCCGAGAGCGTGTTGCTGTTGATTGTAGGGGTGGCAGTAAGCGTGTTTGTCGGATCGCAAATCATCGGATACGAGCAGCGCTTGCCCACGCAAGGCGCACAGAAAACCCAGGCGGGCTTTGGGGCTTTGGCAGGGTTTCTGGGCGGCGTTTCGGGTATCTGGGGGCCGCCGACAGTGGCGATGCTGACCGCGATGCGAACCGACAAGACCGAGGCCGTGCGTGTGCAAGGCGTGATCTACGGTCTGGGCGCTGTCGCACTTTTGGTGGGGCATCTGTCGTCAGGTGTACTGCGCAGTGACACCGCGCCCTTGTCTTTGGTTTTGATCTCACCCGCCCTTTTGGGGCTTTGGGTTGGCTTTCAGATTCATGACCGGATTGATCAGTCAACCTTTCGCAAGGCCACTTTGGTGTTGCTGCTGCTTGCCGGTTTGAATCTGATCCGAAGGGGAATATTCTAAGCGGGCTTATCCAAACATCTCAACACTTTGCAGTGTGCCGTCCATCTTGAAGCTGACAAAGAACGCATGGCCTGAAAACAAACCCGCATCGTCAAAGCTCATGTCAAATGCGTTGTGAAGATATTGCCCACTGGGATAGCTGACGCTCATCAGAGTCACGGCCTGCGCAAATTCTTCGCGCGTCAGATCTGCATCACCGGGTTGCCGCCAGCTGTCTTGCCACAGGGCGTGATACTTGGTGGTGATGGCATCACGCGCGGTGGCAACCAACTGGTCCAGCTGTGCCAATGGCGCGGCAAGACGGGGCATATCCTGCGAAGCGGGTGTTTTGCCCCATTCATTATGACGCAGCAACACATCCCCACGATCGGGTATACGCCAGACCCAGGTATCGCCGTCCTGAACAACCTTGCCTGTCATTTACCCTTCCACACCGGATCGCGCTTTTCAGCAAAGGCGCGCGCGCCTTCCATCTGGTCTTCGGAGGCATAAAGCACATCGACACTTTCAAACTGGCGCTGGGTGATGCGGTTCATGGCGTCCTGAAATGTCATCGCCTCGGCTTCACGCGTGATTTCCTTGATCGCGGCGTAGACCAGCGGCGGGCCTGAGGCCAGGTGATCTGCCATTTCGCGTGCTTTGGCCATCAGGTCTGCGCCAGGGTGGATCTGGTTGATCATGCCCCAACGTGCGGCCTCCTCGGCGTCAATCCAGCGCCCGGTCAGCAGCATCTCCATTGCGATGTGATAGGGGATACGCTTGGGCAGCTTCACAGACGCCGCATCAGCGACTGTCCCCGACCGAATTTCAGGCAAGGCGAAACTGGCATGATCAGCGGCCAGAATGATGTCCGCACTCAGCGCCCATTCCAGCCCGCCGCCACAGCAAATCCCATTCACAGCAGCAATGATTGGCTTGTTCATCGCGCGCATTTCCTGAATGCCACCAAATCCGCCGACGCCGTAATTGCCATCGACTTCATCACCATCGGCGGCCGCTTTCAAATCCCAACCGGGGCAAAAGAACTTCTCGCCTGCTCCGGTGATGATGGCCACGCGCAATTCAGGGTCATCGCGGAAATCACGAAACACCTCGCCCATGATCCGGCTGGTTTGCAGGTCAATGGCGTTGGCTTTGGGCCGGTCCAGCGTCACCTCCAGCACCGTACCACGGCGCGTTGTTTTAACAGGGCTATCGGTCATTCTGGATCTCCTAATCTGATCAGCGCATCGGCGGCGACAGCGCGGGTTGGTGTGCAAATAATCGGGTTGATTTCAACCTCGTCCAACTGGTTGGCGTGGGCGGTCACATAAGACTGCACGGCCAGTACCGCATTTACAATGGATGGAATATCAGCACCGGGACAACCGCGATAGCCGTGCAATTGCGGCGCGATGCGCAGGCTGTTCAATGCGGCGCGAATGTCGGCCTCGGAGGCGGGCAACAAAAGCGACGCGCTGTCTTTCAGGATCTCCGTCAGCACGCCACCTGCCGCAAGCGTCAGCACAAAACCATGCGCAGGGTCGCGCATTACGCCGATCAAAATTTCGGCGACCTGACCGGTGATCATCTCTTCGATCAGAAAGGTTTCAGAGGGCATATGCTGCGCGGCCTGAACAACGGCGTCCAGGCTGTGCAAATTCAGTGCGACACCGCCCTGATCTGACTTATGCGCCAGGCCTTCGGCCTTCAGCACAACCGGAGTTGGGACATTTGCCAACGCCGGTTTCAGATCGTCCACACTCTTGGCCCGCTGTGATGCAGGCACGACCAACCCATGCGCGCCAAGGGCGGCTTTGGCCTGTGCTTCGCTCAGGATTTTTGCATGTTTGACGTCGCCGGGGCACAGCAACGGATCAGGCACGGCACGGGATTGGCCCAACCAAGCGGCGTTGGAGATGGCTGATAACGTATCACCCAGACCCAGCATCGGAATGCAGCCCGCGGTGATGATCCGCGTGGCAAAGTGTTCGGGCAGCGCATCGGGCAGGCTGGCAAGCAGTGCCAGCGGTTTGCCGGTGGCTTGGGTTGTGGCCGCAGCGGCGTCAATCACGCAATCCCAGGCGGCGGCGCTACAGCGGTCCTCGCGCGGGAAATCCACGACGATACAGCCCATATCCACATCTTTACCGCCCAATATGGCGCTGAAGGTGGCCGTCATGGCAGCTGTGTCTGTCCAGATAAAGGTGTGGTAATCCAGTGGGTTGGCCAGGGCAACCATCGGCCCGAGCGCTGCGCGCAGGC
The DNA here is from genome assembly GCA_045106595.1 of Roseovarius sp. Lineage (GTDB taxonomy): Bacteria > Pseudomonadota > Alphaproteobacteria > Rhodobacterales > Rhodobacteraceae > Roseovarius. Next base: position 75,032 of record JBGCEW010000007.1, read on the forward strand.
CTGCGGATTGCGCGTCATCCAACGGGGGGAAGGCAACATCATAATCAAGTGCCGTATCCGCCATTAAGCTGGCCTCGCCCCCTGAACAGGACATAGAGGCAATCCGGTTGGATGCCAGCGGCCCTGCCAAATGCAGCAGCTTCAGCGTTTCCAGCATTTCGGTCAGGCTTGTCACCTGCGCTATACCCAGACGCGCCAGCAGCGCCCGCGCCCCGGCGTCACTGCCGGCAAGCGATGCGGTATGTGACACAGCCGCCTTTTGCGCCTGCTCAGACCGTCCTGCCTTGAGCGCAACAATAGGTTTCCCCAAACGCTGTGCTGTGGCCGCCAATCCTTCAAAGGCGCGCAGATCACCAATGCCTTCGATGTGCATCCCAAGGGCTGTCACGCGGTTATCTTCCAGCAGGCTGCGCCCAATCTCGGACGCGCCGACCTGCGCCTGATTGCCAGCCGTCGCTACATAGGCCAAGGGCAAGCCGCGGGTTTGCATGGTGATGTTGATCGCCATATTCGAACTTTGCGTCAGGATGGCCACACCGCGCTCAACGCGCTGCCCGCCATGCTGATCTGGCCACAGCAAGGCGCCATCAAGGTAGTTGATAAACCCATAGCAATTGGGTCCCACGATGGGCATATCGCCCGCCGCCTCAAGCAACGCCGTTTGCAGACTGTCACCATCACCAGTTTCGGCCTGCGCTTCGCGGAAACCGCTGGCAAAGCACACTGCCCCACCAGCGCCCATGTCCCGCAGGGCCTGGACGGTTTCGATGGTGGCAATTCTGTTCACGCCGATGAAGGTGGCGTCTGGCACAGCTGGCAGATCGCTCAGGCTGGGCACCGCTGCAACACCGCCCACCTCGGTGCGTTTTGGGTGCACCGGCCAGACAGGGCCGTCAAAGCCCATCTTCTGGCACTGTTCAACCACCGAGGCACACCACGCACCACCCCCCACCACAGCGATGCTGGCAGGGCGGAACAATCGAGACAGGTCAGGTGTATCAGTCATGGTGATGCGTGCTCAGGAATTGGGCGATCTCGGACAGGGAACGCTGGGCTTCTGGAATTTGTGGATAGTATTCAAATACATGCCACAACCCGGCCCAGACGCGCAGGTGGCTTTGCACACCGCTTGCACGCAGCGTGTCATGCAGGCGCTTGCATTGATCTGCGAACAAATCCCGCGTGCCGGTGGTGATCAGGGTGGCTGGCCAATCAGCGCCAATCTCTCCAAACAGAGGCGACAGCCGCGCATCCTCCAGCGGGTGCCCATCTGCATAGGTGCGCGACACCTGCGTCACCGCCAATGGGCGCAATGTGGGGTCATCGGGAACATCGCCACGATCATACCGCTCGGACAGATCACTGGCCGGGGACATCAGCGCCACGGCGCGCGGGCAGGGCAGCTTTTGCAGGGCCAGCCATTGTAGCGCACAAAGCGCCAAATTCCCTCCAGCGGATTCACCGCTCAGCATGTATGGCCCGTTCTGCGCCAGATGCTGCGCCACGGCTTGCACGTCCTCCAATGCGGCAGGCCAAGGATGCTCGGGGGCAAGGCGATACTCCGGCGCCAACACACGCATCCCGGTTTCAGCCGCGATAGGTGCAATGATCTGCAAGTCCTGCAGTGGCCCGCCAGAAATGAACCCTCCCCCAAAGAGATAGAGGATCGTTGCGCGGCTTTTTCTAACCTCGGGCGTGATCTCAAGACAGCGACGCCCTGCCACCTCAATCCACTGAGTTGTCAGGCTGTAATTTGTGCACAGCTTGATATGTGCGTGTTCGGCCAGCGCCAATCCCTCGGCCCGTGTGGCAGTCAGCGTTGCCAGATCCAAAGCTTCGGGCTGACGGTTCGCTGGGTCCGCAACAAAAGCCTGTGCTTGTGCACTGGGCGCGTCTGGTAGTGCCGGCCACTGCACTGCGCTTATCCGCCCAATGGCCGTAGCATGTCACGGCTGATGATGTGACGTTGTATTTCGGACGTGCCTTCCCAAATGCGCTCAATTCGGGCGTCGCGCCAGATGCGTTCCAGTGGCAATTCGTCCATCAGGCCCATGCCGCCATGAATTTGCAATGCCTCATCCGCAACCATCGCCAGCATTTCCGAGGCCTTCAACTTGGCCATCGACATATCCGTTTCTGTGACCGTGCCCTGATCAAACTTCCAGCCGCCATGCCAGGTCAGCAACTCAGCCGCCTTCAGTTCGGTCGCCATATCGGCCAGCTTAAAGGAAATCCCCTGGAATTTGCCAATCTGTTGCCCGAATTGCTTGCGCTCGACTGCATATGCCGTGGCCAGTTCCAACGCCCGTTCAGCCCGACCCAGACATGTTGCGGCCACTTGCAGGCGTGTGGCGCCCAACCAGTCATTGGCCACCTGAAAGCCTTTGTGTACCTCGCCCAGCACAGCAGATTTGGGCAGACGGCAATCGTCAAATTCCAGCACGCCGTTGGTATAGCCCCGGTGGCTGACATTGCGGTAGCCATCGCGCACGGTGAACCCCGGCGTGCCTTTGTCGACAAAAAACGCCGTGATCAGTTTTTTGGGGCCGCGGGGCGTGTCTTCTTCGCCGGTTGCCATGAACACGATGGAAAAATCAGCGATGTCGATATGGCTGATAAAATGTTTGGTGCCGTTCAGCACAAAATCATCGCCATCCTCGCGTGCGGTGGCCTTCATGCCGCGCAGGTCTGACCCGGCGCCAGGTTCGGTCATTGCCAGGCTGTCCCACTTTTCGCCTTTGATGCATGGGTGCAGGTATTTCTCTTGTTGCTCTGGTGTTCCCGCCAACAGGATGTTGGACGGCCGCGCAACGCAGGTCCAGTGCAGCGCGTAGTTGGCGCGCCCCAGCTCTTTTTCGTACATCAGCCACGTCAGAGTATCGAGGCCGGCACCGCCCACCTCTTCGGGCATGTTGGCCGCGTATAGCCCCGCATTAATCGCTTTGGCCTGAATCTCCTTGATCAATTCCATCGGCAAATTGCCCGTGCGTTCCACCTCCAGCTCGTGGGGGTAAAGCTCGTTTTCGACAAAGCTGCGCGTTGTGTCGACAATCATCTGTTGTTCGTCGGTCATTCCGAATTGCATGGGCTTATCCTTCGGCGTGCAAGGCGGCCAGCGCCTCGACTTTGGCTTTGACATGGGGGGCCGGATCACAACTGCGGCGGGTTTCCAGGCTGACATGCAGCATGAACTGGTCGGAGGTGGCCAGCAGTGCCCCATCCGAGGTGCGTTTCATTTCATGCAGGCAGCGCAGTTTCTTGCCTTCCCCCAATGTGATGCGGCTGTGCACTTCGATACGTTCCCCGGCGTGGGTTTCTTCCAGAAACTTGATGGTGTTCTCAACGGTGAAATAGCTTAATCCGCTGGCGATATAGTCATCGTCCGCGCCAACCGCAGCCATCACCGCCTCGGAGGCGTCACTGAAAAGTTGACCGTAGCGCCCTTCGTTCATGTGGCCGTTGGCATCGGTCCAGTCCACCGGGATCACACGGCGCGCCGAGACCATGGGCGGGCCATCATCCGGCATGGCACGCAGCGTTTGCTCATGGGTTTTGATCAGCGCGCCTGCTGCATTGCCCTGTTGTTTCAGCGCACGCATCATGGCGATCAGGTTGTTGTCGCGTTTGCGCTCCAGCTCGCGGATGCTCAGGTGGCCCGATTGCGCATCGGATTGACCGGCAATCAGATCGACCAACTCATCGGTGAACTCGGGGACATCCATCAGTTTGGTCCAGGGCCATTTCAGCGCTGGGCCAAACTGCGCCATAAAGTGCCGCATCCCGGCCTCGCCCCCAGCGACACGGTAGGTTTCAAACAGCCCCATCTGCGCCCAGCGGATGCCAAAACCATAGCGGATCGCGTTGTCGATTTCTTCGGTCGTTGCGATGCCGTCCTTGACCAGCCAAAGCGCCTCGCGCCAGACTGCCTCAAGGAAGCGATCCGCGATATGGGCGTCGATTTCCTTGCGCACCCGCAAGGGGTAGAGGCCAATGGAGGTCAGATGCTCTTCGGCCATTTGCACGGCCGCCTCGCTGGTCTGTTCTGAGGGCACGACCTCGATCAAAGGCAGCAGATAGACCGGGTTAAAAGGATGCGTGACCAGGATCCTGGATGAATCGGTTGCACCTTGTTGGAGCTCGGATGGTTTGAACCCCGAGGTGGACGACCCGATCACTGCATCTGGATTGGCGGCCTGGATTTCAGCAAAGACCTTGTGTTTCAGCTCCAGTCGTTCCGACACGCTTTCTTGCACCCAGTCGGCACCCGTCACAGCCTCGGCAATTGTTGCGCAAAAGGTGATCGTGCCTTCGGTGGGCATGGCGAAATCATACAGCATGGGCAGGGCATGGTGTGCGTTGGTCATAACTTCGGATATTTTACGTTCGGCCTCAGGATCAGGGTCGAAGACCTGAACATTCCAGCCATTGAGTACAAACCGCGCGGCCCATCCGCCGCCGATCACGCCACCGCCAATTATCGCTGCAGTTTTGGTCATTTTCGTCGTCTCCGTTCAGCGCGTTTCAAAGGCGCTCATGTTGTATCCGTTGAAATCCAGCACCTCGGACGCGGCCTTGATCCGATCCGCGCCACCTGTTGGTTTGCGATCCAGAATGAAAGCCATGTCACTGTCAGGTGATCCAATGGCGGCGGTGCGCAACCCGTCGTCGATCCATATGATCCATAGCTCCATGTCATCTTCGCTTGTCTCGGAGGTCAGCCGCCAGCGGTTTTGCGCAAGGGGTTGCGCCATCCAGCCATCGGTCAATCCTTCGCAAGTGCCGCCTGCGTCACAGCTGATGCTTAGAAACGCGATCATATGTTGTGGTGTGGTGCGGGTGTCGAAGGTCAGGTTCTGAATCTGGTGGTAGCCCGGCGAGGACGCCCGTACCTTCCATTCGCCCTGCATTGCATCGGCCCCACCCCGGCTGATGATTGACAGCGGCACGGTTGGATTGCGCAGTACGCTGGGGGCATTTTGTGGTGCAGGTGCGGCGAGACATCCTGCCAACAAGGCAGAGGTCAGCAACGCCAGGGCACATCGCCCGATCACGGCACCAGACTTTCGGTATGGCCATCCACAGCCATGATCTGACCCGAGATTTTCGATGCCGCAGGCGAGGCCAGAAACAGCGCCATATCCGCCAGATCATCGGCGCTGACCCAGGATTTCAGGCTGACACCCTTCACATAGGTCTGGCGCAGTTCCTCAATCGGAATGCCCGAGGCAGCGCTTTCATTGGCCAGCACCCGCTCCATCCGGTCACCTTCGACGGCGCCGGGTGCGATGGCATTGATGCGCACACCAGCGGGGCCAAGTTCACCGGCGAGGGTTTTGGTGAGGCCCACCAGTCCCCATTTCGATGTGGCATAGGGCGAGCGCAAGGGATAGCCAAACAAGCCCGCAGTCGAGGTCGTCAGAATAATCAAGCCATCCCCCTGCGCCCGCATAAGCCGTGCAGCCCAGCGGCAGGTCAGGAAGGTGCCAAAAAGGTTCACACCGACACAGGCCTTCCAGTCGTCATAATCCATGTCTTCGATCCGGCCAGCCGGGCCACCAGTGCCTGCATTGGCGCAGCAGACATCGACGCCGCCCCAGTCTGCCTCAACCTGGCCCAGAAACGCATTCATCTGTGCCTCGTCTGTCACATCAGCCTGCACAGCGATGAAGTCCGGGTGATCGGCTTGGACCTGCGCAATTGCCTCGGCACTGGCATCACAAACGGCCACACGCTCGCCCTCGGCTGCGAAGCGACGTGCCAAGGTCAGACCGATGCCTGACCCGCCTCCGGTGATCAGGACACGTCGGCTCATGACGGGCACCTGTCAAAGCGAATGGGTTCTTCGCCACCGAACCACATGAACATTGTGTCGCCGTCTATCATTACCAAACGCGCATCTTCGTAACTGTCACCTTCCGAAAAACAGGTGGTTTGTATTTTCCAGGCGTTCAGCTCGGTGATCTCGGTCACCGTCACAATCTCGCAGCTGTTTTCATAGCCCAGCATTTCGGCCTTACTCAGCAAGATTGGAGCAGGGGTGACGCTGCCGATCCGGTCGGCATGTACGCACCAAGCAGGGTCTGCGCTCCAGATGCCGTGCCAGTCTTCGGCCAGCGCAGCGCAGGGCAGCATCAATGCCGCAAGCATCCAACGCATCATGATTTGGGCGCCCGTTTCGTCAACCCCAGCTTCTTGCGCACCTCATCAGGGCCGATGACCCGCGCGCCCAGGTTTTCGATGATCGTGCCCGCGCGCTCGACCAGCTGCCAGTTTTCGGCCAGCACGCCGCGATCCAGCATCAGGTTGTCCTCAAGTCCGACCCGGACGTTGCCACCGGCCAGAACACTCGCCGCAACATAGGGCATCTGACTGCGGCCCAGACCAAAGGCGCTGAACGTCCAGTCGTCCGGCACATTGTTGACCATCGCCATAAAGGTGTTCAGATCATCCGGCGCGCCCCATTTGACGCCCATGCACAGCTGGACCAGTGCAGGGCTGTCCAAGACGCCGTTTTTGACCAATTCCTTGGCATACCAAAGGTGGCCGGTGTCAAAGGCCTCGATCTCGGGCTTTACACCCAGATCGGTCATCATCTGGCCCATCGCGGTCAGCATGCCCGGCGTGTTGGTCATGACATAATCAGCTTCGGCAAAGTTCATCGTACCGCAATCCAGCGTGCAAATCTCGGGCAAGCACTCGGCGATGTGTTCTACGCGTTCTGACGCTCCGACCATATCGGTGGAATTGGACAGGGGCAGGGGGGCCTCGGGTGAGCCAAAGATGATGTCGCCGCCCATACCGGCCGTAAGGTTCAGCACCACATCCGTGTCACTGTCGCGCACCCGGTCTGTCAGCTCGCGGTAGAGCTTGGGATCCCGCGCCGGTGCGCCGGTTTCAGGATCGCGCACATGGCAATGCACCACGGCCGCTCCGGCCTTGGCCGCCGCAATTGCGCTGTCGGCGATCTGTTGAGGCGAGCGCGGCACATGTGGGCTGCGGTCTTGGGTGCCTCCGCCGCCGGTCACGGCACAGGTGATGAAAACCTCGCGATTCATTTCAAGTGGCATGTTGGCTCCTTCAGGTGGGGTTACGCGGTTGAGAAAGACTACTCCTCTGGCATGATTCCCAAATGTGCCGTAATAGACATTTACTATGCCTGAATGGACAAAACCCACCACCCCACCTGTGCGCATCGCATTTGTGATCTTTGATCAGTTCTCAAACCTGTGCCTGGCCAATTGTCTTGAGCCATTGCGCGCCACCAACACCCTGAACGGGGCGGCGGTGTTTGATTGGCAGATCCTGAGCATCGATGGCGCGCCCGGGCTTTCATCCAGCGGAATGCAGGTGCTGCCGGATGCAGCTTTGCCCGACTTGGCACCGTGTGATTACCTGTTTGTGCTAGCCAGTTACGCGCATGATACTCATGACACCCCTGCCATTCGCCGTGCGCTGCGGCAGGCGGCCGCCAAGGCCCGATTCACTGTGGGAATGGATGCAGCCCCATGGCTGCTGGCCTCGGCTGGGTTGCTGGAGGGGCGTCGCGCGACGGTGCACTGGGATCTGCTGGATGCGTTCACCGAGAAGTTCCTGACGATTGAGGCAGATCGCGCGCGCGTGGTGCGCGATGGACGGGTGATGACCTGTGCGGGGGCAATGTCGGCGCTTGATCTGACACTTGGCCTGATCGCGGACCATGCGGGTTTGGCTGCCCGGTTGGATGTTGAGGCACTGTTCATGCGAGGTGATCCGCCCGTTGACAACCCACACGAACGCGGAACGGTGACTGATCCTTTGGTGCGACGGGCCTTGGCTGTAATGCGCGAAAATCTGGAAAAGCCATTGAACTTACAGGGTTTATCCAAGGCTCTGTCATGCCAATCGCGCACATTGAACCGCCGGTTTCGCAGCCGTTTGGGTGCGCCACCGGGGACTGTCTATCGCCATTTGCGTCTGTCTGCTGCGCGCAAAATGCTGGAAGGCAGTGTGCTGAGCGTGGCCGAGATTGCCGTGCGTTGCGGCTATGAAAATCCGGCGGCCATGACCCGCGCGATCAAGCGCTATTATGGTGTGACGCCGTCAGGGTTGCGGCAACGGTAACCGGGGCGGGATCGAATGGCTGCTCCGAGCCCAATCTGTTCTTCATTTTCTTGCTGCGTGCACTCGCAGCGCGGCGCTCAGTGGCATCTCACCTGCTGCATGGTTGAAGAATTTGTGGCACATCACTCTGGCTTTATGATTGTCTGCATGCCTAATGCGACACATTCGATACTATTGAGGGCAAGCATTATTGCGCTCGATCACAGTCTCGGACACTGACTGCGCGATCTGATGTGATTGTCGCGAATTTGGAGTTTGTCGCCCCCAGAGCATCCGTTTTTTGGGTAACAAAGTCTTATTTCTCTGTCGCTACAACAAAATCTCGAACAGAGCTGCTCAGGAAAAAAGCATGGCGCAAACTATCATCGGAGCATTCGCTCTTTGCAGCTTAATTGGACGTCGAGATGCCGACCTTTGATGTAAATTTTTATGATGGCTCTCCAACGACCAACGGATTCGCTGAAACAGCGCCTACAACCTTTACCTATACAGGCCCGGCCACGGCGACCGGCACTGCAACGATCACGGACAACGAGGCCGGGATAGAAGGCCAAACGCTCGACGACGATGGCGCTGGTCTAGAGACCGCGACCGCGGATGTTTCGATCAATGGTCTGACCTCAATCGGTACAACCGTCGATGCCGAAGAGGGCTGGCTGATCCGCGATAATGTAACGCTGGAAGAATTCCACGTCGTTGTATTCGACGTGGAACAGGGGGATGCAGCTGGGTGGTATACACTCTCTGAAAAACCGCTGGTACCAGGGCGCAGCTACCGAATTCTCGAATACGACTCCAACCCAGATGCGACGGCCGGCGATCCGGTGTTCACTTATTCCGAATATGTCTGTTTTGCCCCCGGTATGATGATCGCAACACCCACCGGCGAACGATCTGTCGAGACGTTGCGCACGGGTGATCAGGTGATGACACTGGACCGTGGCCCGCAACCTCTGATCTGGATCGGCGCGCGGACGCTGACGTTCGGACCGGAGCCGCACAAACAAAAACCCATTCTTATCCAGCGCGACAGCCTGAGGCCTGGGTGCCCTGCAACGGATCTCATTGTCTCACCGCAACACCGAATTCTGTTAGAGACCGATACCGAGCAAGCACTGTGGCCTGCGAAGGGGCTGCTGGGGCGCAAGGGCATCCGTCAGATGAATGGCAAGCGGCAGATCCGCTATCATACCCTGATGACCCCACGCCACGAAGTATTGATCGCAAACGGTCTGCACGCCGAAAGCTTTTATCCCGGGCGCTACGCTTTGACGCTCCTCAACTGGCTTGAACGTCTTCAGATTATCGCTTTGGTGCCCGGTGTTCTGAACGATATAGACGCCTCCTATGGCGCGCCCGCGCAACGATTTCTGAATGTGCGTGACACGAAAAAATTGGCTAGGGCAGATGAGGTGCTGGCGCGACCAGCACGTTCACCTCACTTTGCTGCTTGATACGTCAATAAATACAGTCAGTTAACGTGAAAAATCTGTGGCTGGTGTGCAAGTGTCGCACGACGGGTGTCGCGTACAGCAACGTCCACATTGTCCCGCTCCTTTCCGGTTTGGGTCTATCGCTGAGAAAGGGTCCATTTGGGTTCTGCGTCTCTTCGCAAAGCTTAAAGACCACTTCGGCGAAATTGGCTGCATCGCAACAAATAAGTTGCCGCAGTTGCGAAGGATTTCTGCGTCAGCATTGGCCGCGTCTGCACAAGTCCGCTTTGTCCCATTCATTTGCCAATCAGGCAGGTGCTTACCAAAACAATGACCTGCCTGAAGTTACCCCATCAATCTCTCCTCACAGCGCCGCGCGGAACAATCCTTCCAGGTTCTGCTCAGTCAGCTCAATCGGGTTGCCGCCGCAGCTGGGGTCGATGATGGCGCCTTTGACCAGATCGGGGATACTGGCCTCGGTCACGCCCATGTCAGACAGGCTGCGCGGAATGCCCAGGCTGTCGTTGAACCCCTGCACAAAGGCACGAAACCCGTCAAAGCCACCGTTGACGCCGATATAGCTGGCGGCCTTGTCAAACCGATCCGCAATCGCGCTGGCGTTGAAGTCCAGCACTGCAGGCATGCAGACCGCATTCGTTGTGCCGTGATGCGTGTTGAAATGCGCCCCAATTGGGTGGCTCATCGCGTGGATCGCGCCCAAGCCCTTTTGGAACGCCGTGGCGCCCATTGCTGCGGCGGACATCATATTGGCGCGCGCTTCGATGTCGGTGCCGTCCGCATAGGCACGCGGCAGGTTTTCCACGACCAAGCGCATCCCCTCCAGCGCAATGCCCTGAGACATCGGGTGGTAATGCGGGCTGGAATACGCCTCGACACAATGCGCAAAGGCATCGAGCCCCGTGCCTGCGGTGATAAAGGCAGGCATCCCCACGGTCAGTTCCGGGTCGCAGATGACAACGGCTGGCAATACCTTGGGGTGAAAGATGATCTTTTTCACATGGCTGACACTATCGGTGATCACCGATGCCCGCCCCACTTCGGACCCTGTCCCAGCCGTGGTCGGCACCGCAATGATCGGCGCGATTACATCGGCGTCCGCACGGGTCCACCAATCGCCAATATCCTCAAAGTCCCACACTGGACGCGTCTGACCGGCCATAAAGGCAACCATCTTGCCCAAGTCCAACCCCGAGCCACCGCCAAAGGCGATCACGCCGTCATGGTCGCCGGCTTTATAGGCGGCTACACCTGCATCCAGGTTCTTCTCATTTGGGTTCGGGTCCACCTCGGAGAACATCGTACGGCCCAATCCTGCGGCATCCATGATATCCAATGTTGCCTGCGTCACGGGCAGCTCTGCCAGCCCTTTGTCCGTCACCAGCAAGGGCCGTTTGATCCCCGCCTGCGCACAGGCCTCGGGCAGTTCAGCAATCCGGCCTGCGCCAAATTTCATAGCGGTCGGGTAAGACCAGTTTCCGGTTAGGCTCATGATGTCACCTTTTTCATGTGATAAGATTTTGGACGTGTCAGGTTGTGATAGCCGATGACCGACAGACCGCCACCGCGTCCGGTGTCTTTGCATCCGGTCCAGCACAGACCCGGATCAAGATAATCCGCGCGGTTCATAAAGACAGTGCCGGTCTCAATCCGGTCGCCGACACGCGCGGCACGGTTCAGATCGGCGGTCCAGAGGCTCGCTGTCAGGCCAAACTGGCTGTCATTCATCAGCGCTACGGCCTCGTCATCGTCCTTAACAGGCATGATCCCCACCACGGGGCCAAAGCTCTCGTCGCGCATCACGCGCATGTCGTGGGTTACATCGGTCAAGATCTGAGGCGTCAGATAGGCCCCGCCATCATCCTCGACAAAGGTGTCGATATGCGCTTTGGCTCCGGCGGCCACAGCCTCAGATATCTGCGCACGCACTTCGTCGGCAAAGCGTACATTGGCCATGGGGCCAATCGTTGTTTCGGCGTCCATCGGATTGCCCAGCTTGTAGCCTTTCACAATCGCAACGGCCTTCTCGACAAAACTGTCATAGAGGCTCTCGTGCACATAAATCCGTTCAATCCCGCAACAGCATTGCCCCGAATTGAACATCGCGCCATCGATCAGTGTATCCACGGCCGCATCCAGATCAGCGTCCTCCATGATATAGCCCGGATCCTTACCACCCAGTTCCAGCCCAAGGCCGGTAAAGGTGCCTGCTGCCGCGCGTTCCATAGCCTTGCCGCCCCCGACCGAGCCGGTGAAATTCACAAAATCAAAGGCGCGATTGGCGATCAAAGCACTTGTCGTGTCATGATCCAGAAACACGTTTTGAAAGACATCGTCAGGCACGCCCGCACTATGAAAGGCCTGTGCCATCCGCTCGCCCACCAGCAAGGTCTGTGTGGCATGTTTCAACACAACGGCATTGCCCGCAATCAAGGCAGGGGCCACGGTGTTGATCGCGGTCATATAAGGGTAATTCCACGGCGCCACGACAAAGACCACACCATGCGGGATACGCCTGATGTAGCGCTTAAACGTGGCGTCTTCGCCAACTTCAATATCCGCAAGTGCGTCTTGGGCAATCTCGGCCATATGGCTGGCGCGCTCATCGAAGCCGCCAAATTCGCCGCCGTACCGCACCGGACGGCCCATCATATGGGCCAGTTCGGGCACGACGTCGTCGTTCATTGCACCCACGGCCGCCACCCCGGCCTGCACCAGCGCAATGCGTTCGGCCAATGGCCGTGCCGCCCAAGCGACCTGTGCCGCCCGCGCCTTGTCAGCCACCTCGCGCGCGGCCTCGACCGACAACACCTCACGTTCGGCAAAAACTGAGCCATCAATCGGCGATATACATTTCAGAACCTGACCCATGTCACCCTGTCCTTTGTTTCATCTTGCTAAAAATACTGCGCGCCGCAGACACGAACGCTCTTATGCCCGTTCAAATCCGCGCGCGATTTCGTAATCCGTTACCACACGGTCGAAATCCTCAATCTCAACCTCTGCGGCGCGGGTGTAGTGATCAACCACATCATCGCCCATGGCAGCCCGCAGCATTTTGGAGCCTTTCAACGTTCCCATCGCATCGCGCAGGTTTTCCGGCATCATCCCGGTTTTCGCGGCATAGACATCACCTTTGAAGGGCGGATCAAGTTCCAGCTTTTCCTCGACCCCTGCGATTCCAGCGGCCAGTTGCGCGGCCATGGCCAGATAGGGGTTCAGGTCGGATCCACCCACACGGCATTCCACGCGCACAGCCTTGGTGCCATCGCCACAAAGGCGGAACCCGGCGGTGCGATTGTCCACCGACCAGATCACGCGGGTCGGGGCAAAACTGCCCGCCTGAAACCGTTTGTAGCTGTTGATATAAGGCGCCAGAAAATACATGTAATCGGGCGCGTATTTCAACAAGCCCGCCATGTAGTGCTTCATCAGCTGTGACATGCCCAGTTTGTCATCGGCATCGTAAAACACCGGTTTGCCATCTTTCCACAGCGACTGATGCACATGGCTGGAACTGCCAACCCGGTCGTGATGCCATTTCGGAATGAACGAAGCGGCATGGCCGTGCTGATACGCAATTTCCTTCACCGCGTTCTTGGCAATCGTGTGATAGTCGGCTGTGTCCAAAGCGGCGGCATATTTGATGTTCAGCTCTTCCTGACCGGCCTCGGCCTCGCCTTTGGAGTTCTCAACCGGGATGCCTGCATTCCACAAATGGTTGCGAATGGGACGCATCACATGTTCTTCCTTGGTGGTCTGAAGGATGGCGTAATCCTCGTTATAGCCTGAAATCGGCTGCAAATCGCGAAAGCCATTCTTGCGGATCTCGTCAAAGCTTTGCTCGAACAGGAAAAATTCCAATTCAGTCGCCATCATGGCGTCAAAGCCCATCGCCTCCAGCCGCTTGAGTTGTTTTTTCAGCATCGCACGCGGTGAATGGGGCACGTCCTCATGTGTGTGGTGATCGAGCACGTCACACATCACCATCGCGGTCCCTTCCAGCCAGGGCACCATGCGCAGGGTGCTAAGATCGGGCTTCATGACGTAGTCGCCGTACCCGCTCTCCCAACTGGTCGAGGCATAGCCATCGGGCGTGGCCATCTCCAGATCGGTGGCCAGCAAGTAGTTGCAACAATGGGTTTCCTCATACGCGCCGTTGACGAAATGCCCGGCATGAAACCTTTTGCCCATCAGGCGGCCCTGCATGTCGACGATGCAAACAAGCACAGTATCAATTTCACCGTTGATGGTTTTTTCCTGGAGAGTGTCAAAGCTGATGGTCATGGTCCGGTTCCGTCTGTTCAATGCGCCACAATATTGTGTGAGAATTTGCCCCCCGATGTTCAACCGGGGGGCAAGATATCAAATCAGGTATAGGGAGGTCCCGCCTGATTGATCACTTCATTGTACTCGCGGAAGATGCCGATGATCTTGGCTTCGATTTCGCCCTCTTGCTCGATCTCGGCCCAGAAGTCCTTGGCGGCGTTTTCCACCTCGGCCCATTCCTCCGCAGGCACTGTGCGCAGTTCCAGTTTGTCGCCTTTGGCGCGCAGGCTGGCTTCGCCGCCCCAGTACCACTGGTTGCGATAGGTGTGACCGGCTTCTGTTGCTGACATCACCAGTTGCTTCAGATGTTCCGGCAGGTCAGCCCAGCGTTGCTGGTTCACAAACCACGACCCGATCCAGGCACCCGAGATGTTGTTGGGCAGGAAGTAATCCGTCACTTCGGCCCAGCCCACGGTGTAGTCCTCGGTGATGCCTGACCATGCCATGCCGTCCAATTCGCCGGTTTGTACGGCAACTTCGGCATCCTCGTAAGGAATGTTCACCGGCACCACGCCAAACTTCGACAGGAAGCGCCCCGCAGTGGGGAAGGTGTACAGTTTCAAGCCATCCAGATCAGCGACTGATTTGATCTCTTTCTTGGTGTTGAAGTTGCACGGATCCTGACCCGCAGCCGACAGCCATTTGACGCCGACCTTTTCGTATTCCGCGTTCCAGATGTCGGCCAGACCGTACTGATTGAACAGCACTGGCACGTCCAGAATATGCTTGGTCGCGAACGGGAAGTACCCGCCGAACTGGCGCAGTGGAGTGGGTGACGCCATCGAGTCGTCATCGGAATGCACCGCATCAATGGTCCCGCGTTGCAACGCCTGGAACAGCTCGCCCGTGGGGACAATCTGATCGGCGTAGAACAGCTCGATCTCCATCTCGCCATTGGCCGCATTGTTCACGTAGTCGATCATGGGTTTGGTCACATGCTCGCCCAGTGCCGCTCCGGCATAGGTCTGGAAGCGCCACTTTATCGGCGCTTGCGCCTTGACGATGGAGGGCGCCGCAAGCGAGGCCGCAGCCCCGATTCCGGCGGTGGTTAGAAACTTACGTCTTGTTGTCATAACAGTCTCTCCTTGTTGGTGCTCGATATGTGCACGCTCTGTTTCAACAGAGTTCTCAAAAGATTATTTTCCATAAACATACTCCGGCAGCCACAATGCCAATTGTGGGAAGATCATCACCAGCGCCAGCGCGAAGGTCATGACCAGCACGAACGGAATGATCGACCGGTAAATGTCAGTGATCGAAATTTCGGGCGGCGCCATGGCGCGCATCAAAAACAGGTTATAGCCAAAGGGTGGCGTCATATAGGCGATCTGGCAGGTGATCGTGTACAGCACGCCGTACCAGATCAGATCGAACCCAAGTGCGCCCACCAGCGGCACGTACAAAGGCGCGACGATCACCAGCATCGCCGTATCATCCAGAAACGTGCCCATCACGATAAAGCTCAGCTGCATCAGGATCAGGATCATGATCGGGCTGAGGCCCATTTTTTCGGTGAACAGGCTGTCGATGGCTTTGACCGCGCCCAGCCCGTCAAACACGGCGCCAAAGGCGAGGGCAGCGAGGATGATCCACATGAACATGCACGAAATTGCAAGGGTCTGGCGCACGGAGACCTCGAACACTTCGCGTGTCATCCGGCCTTTCAGAACGGCGGCGGCAAAAGCTGTCATCGCGCCAATGGCCGAGCTTTCCACCAGTGAGGTCCAGCCCTTTACGAAAGGCACCATCATTGTGGCAAAGATAATCAAGGGCAACAGACCGGCGCGCAGCAGGCGCAGCTTCTCGGCTAAGGTGATTTTTTCAAGCTCTTCTGCAGGCAGGGGCGGGCCAAGATGCGGCTGCATCCGGCAGCGGACGTAGATGTAGATGATAAACATCGTGGCCATCATCAGCCCAGGAATGATCCCCGCCAGCCACAGCTGCCCCACAGGTTGCCGCGCGATCATCGCATAAAGCACCAGCACCACCGACGGCGGCACAAGGATGCCCAAACTGGACCCGGCCTGAATAACGCCGGTGACCATGATCTTGTCATAGCCACGTTTGAGCAGCTCGGGCAGGGCGATCGTGGCGCCAATGGCCATGCCGGCCACGCTGAGGCCGTTCATGGCGGAAATCAGCACCATCAGCCCAATGGTACCAATGGCAAGGCCCCCGCGTACATTTCCCATCCAGACGTGGAACATCCGGTAAAGATCATCAGCGATGCGGCTTTCCGACAGGACATAGCCCATGAAAATGAACATCGGCAGGGTCAGCAGCGGATACCATTTCATCAGCTTCATGCCCGAGGCAAAAGCAATGTCAAACCCGCCCCTGTCGCCCCACAGCATAAGGGCGGCGACCACAGCGACAAAGCCAATCGCGCCGAACACACGCTGCCCGGTCAGAAGCATCATCATCATGGATGTGAACATGAAAATGGCGATCATCTCATACGACATGAGCCACCTCCACGCCACGAATGCGGGCAATATCTTTGAACAGCTCAGACAGGCATTGCAGCAGCATCAGGAAAACGCCGATGCACATGACGGTTTTGACCGGCCACAACATCGGCCGCCACACTGAATTGCTGCGCTCCAGATGGCCAATCTTCTCGGCTGCACCTTCGGGTCCGCCAGTGAAAAACGCCGCTGTGAAATCGGCGAAAAACACAAAAGGCTCGGTGCCGAAATAGCCCAGCGAATAGGCGGTTGAACTGACGCCACCCCATAGTAAAACGGCCAGATAAAACATCAAAAACAGCACTGTAAAGCCGTCGAACCAGGCTTTGCGCTCGGGTGTCCAATCGCCGTAGAACAGATCCATGCGCACCGCACTTCCCAGTTGGATCGAATAGGGCCCGCCCAGCACGTAATAGGCGACCATCACAAATTGCGCGGTCTCCAGTGTCCACAGCGCCGGGCTAAAGAATGTCTTGGACAGCGATGACCACAACAAAATGCCGACCAATACAAAGATCAGGTACATCGCAACCCGGCCGATGCGGCGGTTCATGGCGTCGATTGCGCGGATATAGCCAAGGATAATTCTAGGCATCCGCAGCCCCGACATTGAGATCGGCAAGGGCTGGTTGCAGCAGGCCAAGCACTTCTTGTGCCAGTTGGGCCTGCCCGGCGCTGTCTCGGATCAGATCATTGCGAATTTCGATCATCACGTTGGGCAAGCCTTGCGCGATTCCGTGTAATTGCAGTGAATGGGTGACGCCGTCAGCCGGGCCATAAGGATCGTTGCGTCGCACCTGACGCGGCAGGTCTGCAGCGCGTGACAGCATCGCATCGGCAAGGGTCGAGTCGGTGTCGTGCAAGATGCCGATCTCAACCGTGCGGGGCGTGCCGAAATACACGGGCGTAAAGCTGTGCATCGTGACCAGAACCGTGGGCTGGCCACGGGATGCGCGCGTGGCCAAAAGCGTTTCAACCGCTTTGCAAAACGGCCGGTAAACCCCCTCGACCCGAGCCTGACGGTCGGGCTCGGTCAGGGCAGCATTGCCGGGGATATCGGTGGTTTCAGATCGCATGGGCATGGCGCCGGGGCTATCGGGTGGACGATTGCAATCATAGACCAGACGCGATGTGCGCCCGGCGATATAGGGCGCATCCAAAGCATCAGACAGGATCAGTGACACGGCCTCGGCGCCGGGATCCCACGCGATATGGGCGGTTTGATCGCACTTGGCCAGACCAAGCCCGTTCAATGCACCGGGAATGAAATGCGATGCGTGTTCACACAAAAGCACGACAGCCCCGCGGCCATCGGCATTGAGTATTTCAACCGCATCCGATTCGTGAAATTGCATATTCCATCCCTGTTTGGAAAAATGTTTTCACAGCCGCAATTTTCTGTCAATAATTATCCAGATTCTTTTTGTACCCGGCACAAGAGGCGCGTTTGACCCAGAGGCACACCACCGTTCGCGACCATATCCGCGCGCAGTTTTCGGCTCTTACCCAGTCCGAGCGCAAGTTCGCCAATGCGCTGTTGGAGAACTATCCCAATGCTGGTTTGGCCTCGATCACCGTGGTGGCGGAAATGGCGGGCGTGTCCACGCCCACGGTCGCGCGGATGGTTCAAAAGCTAGGATACAAGGGCTTTCCGCAGTTTCATGAGGCGTTGCTGAACGAGCTGAAAGCGCAGGTGTCTGGCCCTGCTCAACGCCGTGAAACCTGGGTGCGGGATGCGCCTGAGGGGCATTTGCTGAACCGGTTTTCATCTGCCGTGACGCAAAACCTGGAGCGCACGTTCTCGCATGTGGAGCGCGCCAGCTTTGATCAGGCGGCAAAGCTGTTGGCCCAGACCGACCGCCGCCTTTATGCCGTGGGCGGGCGCATCACGCGGGCCTTGGCCGACTACGCGTTCACCCATTTTCAGGCAATCCGTCCCCGGGTGACGCATATGACATCGTCGTCGGCCACATGGCCGCATTACGTGCTGGACATGGTCGAAGGCGACATCCTGCTGCTGTTTGATATTCGCCGCTACGAGGCCAATCTGTTACGTCTGGCCGAACTGGCCGTGGAACGCGGTGTGCAGGTTATTTTGATCACTGATCAATGGACCAGCCCGATCGCAGATGTAGCGACGCTGGTGTTCAACTGCTGGGTTGAAATCCCATCGGCCTGGGACAGCAACATTGCGACGATGATGTTGCTCGAAGCCCTGATTGCCGCCGCTCAGGAAGAGCTGTGGTCCGAAACAGGGGATCGCTATGAGAAACTGGACGAGCTGTTCAGCCAATCGCGTTTGTTCCGCAAACCGCCACATTAATGGGCACCGCATCCCAAGTTATCCACAGTGTAGGGGAAAGAATTTGACTAACCGGTAAAACCAACCAAACTGACGCCAATGACAAAACATTTGGGGAGACCAAACATGACATCATTTCTGAAACTCACCAGGCGCACTGTGCTGGCCTCGCTTGCGGCCACATCGGTGGTGCTGGGCGGCGGCATGGCCGCTGCCATGGACAAGGTAAAAGTTGCTGCGATTTATACACTGCCAGTCGAGCAGCAATGGATCAGTCGTATCCATCTGGCGCTGAATACAGCGGCGGAACGGGGTGATATCGAATATACCTTCTCGGAAAACGTGGCCAATACGGATTATGAGCGGGTGATGCGTGAATATGCCGAAGGCGGCGCACAGCTGATCGTGGGCGAGGTGTTCGGCCTTGAACGGGCTGCGCGCAAAGTGGCCAAGGATTACCCTGACACGGGTTTCCTGATGGGGTCATCTTTTGGGCCGGTGGCGCCGAATTTCTCGGTTTTTGACAACTGGATTCACGAGCCTTCGTATCTGTCCGGTATGATCGCTGGTGAAATGACGGAATCGAACCTGATCGGCATGGTTGGTGGCTACGCCATCCCTGAGGTAAACCGCCTGATGCATGCCTTCATGGAAGGTGCGCGTGCCACCAATCCGGACGTCAAGTTCATGGTGAACTTCATCGACAGCTGGTACGATCCGCCCAAAGCCAAAGAAAGCGCATTTGCGATGATGGATGCAGGCGCAGACATCATGTACGCCGAGCGTTTTGGCGTGTCGGACGCAGCTGTGGAGCGCGGTGTCAAAGCCATTGGCAACGTCATTGATACATCGGCTGATTATCCCGAAACGATCCTTGCCTCGGCCATTTGGCACATGGAAGCCACGATCGACAAAGCCATCGGAAACGTCGCCTCGGGCAACTTTGAAGCACTGGATTACGGCCAGTTCAGCTTTATGGCCTATGGCGGTGGGTCGCTTGTGATGGACGAAGCGCTGGTGCCGGCCGAAGTTGCTGCAGCGGTTAAAGCCAAGCAACAGGAAATCATGGATGGCCTCTTTCGCGTCAATGTGAACGACGAACGGCCCGTGTCTGACAACTAAAGATCAGGAAGGGGGCCGGGCATGTCCCGGCCCCACCCAAATATGACATCCCCAAAAGTTCTATCCCTCAATGGCCTGTCCAAACGGTTCGGGTCTGTGGTCGCCAATGATGCGGTCAACCTCGATCTGATGCAGGGCGAGGTATTGGCGCTGCTTGGTGAAAACGGCGCTGGTAAAACCACGCTGATGAATATGCTGTTTGGCCATTACCTGCCAGATGCAGGTACAGTTGAGGTGGCAGGCAACGATGGCGTCTTGCAGCATTTGCCACTGGGCCACCCACAAGCTGCTTTGGCTGCTGGGATCGGCATGGTGCATCAGCATTTCACGCTGGCTGAAAACCTGTCGGTGATCGACAATATCCTGCTGGGATCCGAGCCCTTGCTGGCCCTGCGCCGCAATCGCCGTGCGGCCCGTGCTAAAATTGAAGGCATCATGCAGAAATCCGGCCTGGCTGCGCCGTTGGACACCCGCGTCAGCCGCTTGTCGGTGGGCGAACGTCAACGGGTAGAGATCCTCAAGGCGCTATACCGCGATGCCCGCATTCTGGTGCTGGATGAACCCACCGCTGTGCTGACCCCACAAGAGGCTGATGCATTGTTTGAGAACATCGGGGCGATGACGCAGCAGGGTCTGTCCGTCATCTTCATCTCGCATAAACTGCGCGAGGTGCTGGCCTTTTCCAGCCGTATCGCCGTGTTGCGGCATGGGGTGAAAGTGGGCGAGATGGCCACGTCTGAGGCCGATGAGGCGGCGATTGCCCAACTTATGGTTGGCGCTGAAACGCCCGAGACCAAGCGTGAAGACCATACTCCTGGTGCACCCGTGTTTACGTTGCAGCAAGTGAGCGTGGCAGGTGGATCAAAACGCGACAGCCTGCATGATGTCAGCCTGCAGGTCTGTGCCCATGAAATTGTCGGCATCGCAGGGGTGTCGGGCAATGGGCAATCGGCGCTGGCGGGGCTCATCTCCGGCCTTGTGCAGGCCGGCTCTGGCACGGTGCGCGTGGCCGATCAGGTGGTACCGCGTGCCACACCGCTCAGCATGATCCGCGCCGGTGTCGGGCGTATCCCCGAAGACCGGCATCTTGACGGCATCGTCGGTGCCATGTCGGTGGCCGAAAACATGGTCATTGAACGGCTGGATGATCCAGACATCCAGTCTGCAGGTCTGATCAAGCGTGACGCGATCACCGCCAATGCCGAACGTCTGTCAGCCGACTACGATGTGCGTGGCCCCGGTGTAGAGGCCCGTGCAAGGTTGTTATCCGGCGGCAATATTCAAAAGCTGATCCTGGCGCGGGTGTTTGAGCAAAACCCCTCGCTGATCCTGGCCAACCAGCCCACGCGCGGCCTTGATATGGGGGCCGCTGCCGAAGTGGCGCGGCGTCTGTTGGAGGCACGCGGACGCGGGGCAGGGGTGGTTCTGATATCCGAGGATCTTGATGAAATCCTTAGCCTTTCAGACCGGATCATGGTGATCCATGACGGCCATCTGCACGAAGCATCCACCCGGGACCGTGCTGAAATTGGGTTGATGATGGCGGGCGAATTGACGGACGAGACAACTGCACAGGTGCCCGCATGATCCGCATTGAGCCTCGTACAAACGCAACCCGCAAATTGACCATGGGCGTGCCGTTTCTGTCTGCGGTGATCGCCCTTGCGCTGGCCGCTATTCCGCTGGCTTTTGCCGGGGCGAATATCCTCACCGCCTATGCCGAGATGGCCAAAGGTGTGTTCGGGTCGATGTTTGCCTTCTCCGAAATGCTGACCCGTGCGACGCCTTTGATCTTCACGGGTCTTGCCGCTGCTTTGGCCTTTCGCGCCAAGCTGTGGAACATTGGGGCCGAGGGGCAGTTGTATCTGGGCGCCATGGCTGCCGTGGCGGTGGGCACCGGATGGATCGACGCACCGGGGCTGGTGCTGATCCCGCTGATCATTCTGATGGGCTGCACCGCCGGGGCCGTGGGCATGGCCGTGCCTGCGATGCTGAAAACCCGGTTTGGCGCGGATGAGGTGGTGACGACGCTGCTGCTCAACTTTGTGATCATCATTTTCCTGCAGATGATGCTGGAAGGGCTGTTGAAGGACCCAATGGGCCTTGGCTGGCCGCAATCCGCACCCATTCTGGACCAAGGCATGTTGCCGCAACTGATGGACCGAATGCGTCTGCATTCCGGTCTGATCATCGCGTTGATCTGTGCGGTGGTGGCACAGTTCATGCTGGCGCGTTCAGTCTGGGGCTTTCGTTTGCGTGCCGTAGGTGAAAACGCCGCTGCCGCACGCCACGCAGGCATACGGGTGAACCGCTCGTTGCTGAGTGTGGCCATCGTTTCGGGCGGGTTGGCAGGCATGGCAGGGGTCAGCGAAGTGGCGGGCCTCAAGGGCTATCTGACCGCCGATCTGAGCCCCGGCTTTGGCTACACGGGAATTGTGGTGGCCATGCTCGCGGGGCTGAACCCGCTGGGCGTTGTGGTCTCGGCCATTTTCATCGCGTCGGTTTTTGTTGGCGCAGACAGCATGAGCCGGGCCATGGGTGTGTCGTCCTATCTGGCGGATCTGGTGGTGGCCACCTCGCTGTTGTGCGTGTTGGTCGGCGGGTTTTTTGCCCGGTTCCGCATCACCCGCGTGCGCCCTGTGCAGGAGGGCAAAGCATGATGGACATCCTGCAAATCCTGATCTCCGAGAGCTTTTGGGCCGCGTCTCTGCGCATTGCCACGCCTTTGATCTTTGGTGTGCTCGGTGCCTTGCTGTGTGAGAAATCAGGCGTGCTGAACCTTGGCATCGAAGGCATATTCGTCGCCGGAGCTATGGCCGGGTGGATGGCCGTCTGGCTGGGTCTGGGCCTGTGGGGTGGCGTCATCGTCGCGGCCAGTGCCGGGGCGTTCTTTGGGCTGATCCATGCCATTCTTACCGTTCCCCTGGGCCTCAGCCAACACGTCTCGGGCCTCGGTGTGACGCTCTTTGCTACGTCGGTCAGCTACTTCACCTACCGTACAGCCTTGCCCACCGTCACATCACCCCCACGGATCGAACCATTTCGGGCGCTGGATATTCCCATCCTGTCAGACCTGCCCTTCATCGGGCCGGTGTTTTTCCAACAAACCGCGCTGACATGGCTGGCCTTCGCATGTGTCGGGCTGGTCTGGTATGTGATGAACCGCACCGCGCTGGGCACTGCGATCCAGGCGGTAGGTGACAATCCCGACAGCGTCGATGCCCAAGGCCTGTCGGTCTATGCGTTGCGCATGGGGGCAGTCGTCGCAGGCTCGGCCCTTATGGCGTTGGGCGGGGCGTTCCTGACCATGTCCGCCTTTGACGCGTTCTTTTTCGGGATGGTCAACGGACGCGGCTGGATCTGCATCGCGCTGGTCATCTTTGCCAGTTGGAAACCGGGCAAGGCGCTGCTGGGCGCGCTTTTGTTCGGCGCTTTCGATGCCTTGCAGGTGCGTCTGCAAACCGAGGTGGGCGCGCTGGTGCCCGGTCAGGTATTCCTGATGGCGCCCTATATCCTGTCGATCATTGCCCTTGTGATCGCCGCGCGCTCGGCGGATTATCCGCGGGCCTTGCTGACCCCGTGGTTCAAAGGCCAACGCTAAAGGAGGCCCCATGTTTGATCTGATCCTGCGCAATGCCACGCTGCCTGATGGACGTACCGGCATGGATATCGCCTGCAAGGACGGTGTGATTGCCGCTGTTGAACCCGGCATCACTGCCGAGGCCGCCGAGGCGATTGACGCCGAAGGCTGTCTGGTCACACCGCCCTTTGTCGATCCGCATTTTCACATGGATGCGACCCTATCATTGGGCCGTCCACGCATGAATGTGTCGGGCACGTTGCTGGAAGGCATCGCGCTCTGGGGTGAGTTAAAGCCCCTGCAAACGGTGGATGAGATCGTCGAACGCGCGCTTAGATATTGTGATCTGGCCGTGGCGCAGGGCATTGGCGCGATTCGCAGCCATGTGGACACTTGCGATGATGACCTAAAGGGGGTTGAGGCACTGCTGGAGGTGCGTGCACGCGTCAAAGACTACCTCGATCTGCAGCTGGTGGCCTTCCCTCAGGACGGGGTGCTGCGTGACCCCACAGCAATGGCCAACACCATTCGCGCGCTGGATATGGGCGTGGATGTGGTGGGCGGCATCCCGCATTTTGAACGCACAATGGCCGACGGGGCGGCATCTGTCACTCAGCTGTGCCAGATTGCTGCTGACCGCGGCCTGCTGGTCGATATGCATTGTGACGAAAGCGATGATCCCATGTCGCGCCATGTGGAAACGCTGACCTATGAGACCCAGCGTCTGGGGATGCAGGGGCGGGTGACGGGCTCGCACCTGACGTCGATGCATTCGATGGACAATTACTATGTGTCCAAGCTGATCCCGCTGATGGTCGAGGCCGGGCTGAATGTGGTGCCAAACCCTGCCATCAATATCATGATTCAGGGCAAGCACGACACCTACCCCAAACGCCGTGGCATGACCCGCGTGCGCGAGCTGCGCGATGCGGGTCTGACCGTTGGGTTCGGGTCAGATTGCGTGATGGATCCGTGGTATTCACTGGGCAAGGCCGACATGCTGGACATCGCCTTTATGGGGCTGCATGTCGGTCAGCTGTGCAGCCGCGAAGATATGGCCTGGTGTCTGGAGGCCGTCACCACCAATTCGGCCCGCATCCTGCAGCTTGATGGCTATGGTCTGAGCAAGGGATGTCAGGCCAACATGGTTCTCTTGCAAGCCACCGACGCGACCGAGGCCTTGCGCCTGCGCGCCACCCGTCTGGCGGTGATCCGTAAGGGCCGCGTGATTGCACGAACGCCGCGTCAAACCACCACGCTCAGCTTGACGGGGCGGCCCGATCAGCTAGACCAAGCCACCTACGCCCCCAAGACCTGAGGTTTCCATGCCCGCGCCCAGCGACACGTCCGACATTCGTGATCTGTTCATCATTGGCGGTGGCATCAATGGGTGTGGCATCGCACGGGATGCGGCAGGGCGGGGGCTGTCAGTGACCTTGGCCGAGATGAATGATCTGGCCTCGGGCACCTCGTCGGGATCGACCAAGCTGTTTCACGGCGGGCTGCGGTATCTGGATTACTTTGAATTTCGTCTGGTCCGCGAGGCATTGATTGAGCGTGAAACCCTGCTGCGCGCCATGCCGCATATCAGCTGGCCGATGCGTTTTGTGCTGCCATATGCCAAGGACATGCGGTTTGACACGGAAACGCCGGTGGCCAAGCTGTTGGGCCGCGTCATGCCGTGGATGCGCGGGCGGCGTCCGGCCTGGATGATCCGGCTTGGATTGTTCATGTATGACAATTTGGGCGGGCGTAAAATCCTGCCGGGCACAAAGGTGCTTAACCTGACCACAGCGCCTGAGGGCGCACCGCTTGATGATCGGTTCAAACACGCGTTTGAGTACTCTGATTGCTGGGTCGAGGATTCCCGTCTTGTGGTTCTCAACGCCCGCGATGCCGAGGCACGCGGTGCAGACATACGCACACGTACGCAGGTGATCAACGCCAAGGCCGAAGATGGAATTTGGGTGATTTCATTGCGCAACGAAAGCGGCGAAAAAACAGTACGTTCCCGTATGTTGATCAACGCTGGCGGCCCTTGGGTCAGTGATGTGATCGGCTCAAAATTGGGCACCAACATGGAGGCCCGCGTGAGGCTGGTCCGCGGCAGCCATATTGTGACCAAGCGGTTGTTTGACCATGACAAATGCTATTTCTTCCAAGGCACGGACGGGCGCATCATCTTTGCGATACCCTACGAGACGGACTTTACCCTGATCGGCACCACCGACTTGGATCACCCGGATCCGGCTACCAAACCGGAATGCACACCCGAGGAACAAGACTACTTGTGCACCTTTGCCTCTGGGTATTTCAAACAGCCTGTGACACGGGATGATATCGTCTGGACATACTCAGGCGTACGGCCCTTGTATGATGACGGCTCAAACAGTGCGACAGCGGCAACGCGGGATTACACATTGGTGCGCGAAACCACCCAGGGTGCACCTGCACTTCATATCTTTGGCGGCAAGATCACCACCTATCGCCGTCTGGCAGAAAGCGCTCTTGAAAAGATCGCCGAAGATTTCCCAGACCTTTCTGACAAATGGACCGCAGGCGTAGCCATGCCCGGCGGAGATTTCCCAGTGGACGGTGTGACCGCCCTGATGGCCAAACTGATGGCGGTCTATCCTTTTCTGGATGATCGCTGGGCGTTGCGCCTGATCCGCGCCTACGGAACCGAGGCCTGGGCCGTGTTGGACGATGCCAAAACAGCCGCAGATCTGGGCACAGACTTTGGCGCCACCCTGAGCGAAGCCGAGGTGCGTTGGCTGATGACCCATGAATACGCCCAACGCGCCGATGATATCGTGTGGCGGCGTTCCAAACTGGGATTGCGGCTGAGCCCGGATCAGATCAAGGCACTGGACGACTGGGTGCAAGCCGCGCAACATTAGCGGCACACAAGCGGGAGGATACTATGGGTTACATTCTGGCGATTGATCAGGGCACCACCTCGTCCCGGGCGATCTTGTTTGATGATAAAATGCAGGTTGTGAAAACGGCCCAGGAAGAATTTCCGCAGCATTTCCCGAATTCCGGCTGGGTTGAACATGACCCAGAAGACCTGTGGCGCACCACGATGGCCACATGTCGCGCGGCAATTTCTGAGGTCAGCGCGGCCGAGATCACGGCAATTGGCATCACCAACCAGCGCGAAACCACCGTCGTTTGGGACAAAACCACGGGCGAGGCTGTGCACAACGCGATCGTTTGGCAAGACCGCCGTACGGCGGAGACCTGCCGTTTCTTGCGCGATGCGGGCCACGAAGCGATGGTATCAGAACGCACAGGCTTGCTGCTTGACCCCTATTTTTCAGGCACGAAACTGGCGTGGATCCTTGACAATACAAAAGGTGCCCGCGCCCGGGCCGAGGCAGGCGAGCTGCTTTTTGGCACGGTCGACAGCTATCTGATCTGGCGGCTGACAGGCGGTGCGGTGCATGCCACGGACGCCACCAATGCTTCGCGTACGATGCTTTATGATATCCGTGATGGCCGCTGGAGCCGCCGGATGTGTGATCTGCTGAACGTGCCCATGCAGATGCTGCCCGAGGTACGTGACAGTGCTGCCGATTACGGCAGCACGGCGCTGGATTTGCTGGGTGCAACCATTCCCATTTGTGGCGTTGCGGGCGATCAGCAAGCCGCCACCGTGGGGCAGGCCTGCTTCCAACCTGGCATGATGAAATCCACCTACGGCACGGGTTGCTTTGCGCTGTTGAACACGGGCACGACACCGGTGCAGTCGCAAAACCGGTTGCTGACCACAATTGCCTATCAGCTGAATGGTCAGCCCACTTATGCGTTGGAAGGGTCGATATTTGTGGCCGGAGCGGTGGTGCAATGGCTGCGCGATGGGCTGCATCTGATCACGGATGCCGCCCAGACGCAGGCACATGCCGAACGTGCAGACCAAGGCCAGGATGTGATCATCGTTCCGGCCTTCACAGGCCTTGGTGCACCCTATTGGAACGCCGAATGCCGCGGTGCGATCTATGGTCTTAGCCGTGGCACAGGGGCCAATGAGATGTCGCGCGCCGCCCTTGAAAGTGTGGGGTTTCAAACCCGTGATCTGCTTGAGGCGATGCGGGCTGACTGGCAAGATGCCGGTGACAGCGCTGTGTTGCGGGTTGATGGCGGGATGAGTGGATCAGACTGGACGATGCAGTTCTTGGCCGACATTCTGGGCGCGCCCGTGGATCGGCCGACCGTGCTGGAAACCACCGCAATGGGCGCGGCCTGGCTGGCTGGAATGCACGCAGGGCTTTATCCCGATATGCAGGCCTTTGGCCACGAATGGCAGCGCGATTGCCGGTTTGAGCCGGACATGGACGAAGACACACGCACGGTGCGCTATGCCAAATGGAAACGTGCGGTTGCGGCCACGTTGTCGGTTTGAACTGGCTTAGTAATCTTTCTCAAAAAACACCCCGATCCCAGTGTTGCCTTCGTTGTTCACGCGGCCTTTGAGGGTGACGTATTTCGACACATCCAGGTTCAGGTTGATCTCTTGATTGCCATCGCTGTCGGCGACGACTTCGGAATAGACATTATCCGATATATACGCCCCGGCGGTGAACTGCGTCGCGCCGTCATCGGTGGTGGTGATATCCAGATCGCTCAGGCCCAGACTATCGCGCAGCCGCCCTGTGATGCCACCCTGATAGCGGCCTGACAATGTGGCCACGGCCGACACGAGCTGGGCTGCCTGAAAGGCCGACATTGATGCCAGATCGCGCCCAAAAAGCAGCCGCGCTACAACCTCCTCCTGAGGCAGATCGGGCAGGGACTGGAACGTCACTTCGGGGGCACTGGCCAAACCTTCGAGGATGACAAGAATGGTCACATCATCCGATGACGTTTCCGCCACAAAGCGCAAAAACGGATCCAGCGCGCCGCGCAGATCAATCAGGCCTTCGGTCAGATCCAGCCGTTTGCCCAAAATATCCAGCCGCCCTCGGACCAGCTCGAACACACCAGCCGGGCGCATGTCGGCGGTGGTACCTGTAACACGCACGCTGCCGCCCAGTTCGGCATCAAGCCCTCGTCCGCGCACAAAAATGCGATTGGGCGCGTTGATCACGATGTCAATCGGATAGGCCACACTGGCCGCTTTCAGTGTTTCCACTAGCCCAGCCCGCTTGCGGGTCTGGCGCACGGCCGTGGGCTCATACAGATGTTTGATATCGGGCAGGGTGCCGGTGATCGCACCACTGCCCGACGGGACCCGCAGCAATGTTGGCCCCAACGCCAGCGTGCCTGCGATACGCGCACCCCCGGCCAATGCGCCTGTCACATCCAAAGTACCGCTGACTGTGGTCTGATACAGCGTTGGATCAAACAGCCCTAATTGTGACAGCTGCACGGTCAACGTGCCAGGAAAGCCTTTGGTCAGCGTCACAGGGCCGGTGACCTGAAATTGCCCTCCGGTGCCAGCATTGCCCGTAACACTCACCTCGGCACGCCCTTGGCTAAGCTGTGCGGTGCCATTCAGATTGTTCAGCGAATAGTTCAGATTGGGCAGGGCGGCGCGTGCATTTTCAAAGCCAGCCGTGCCTGAAACAGAGGACAATTGCGGTGGGCCGTCAATGCGCAGGTCAAACTGCGCCTGGCCCTGCACCGAGCGCGGCTCGATGAACCGATTGGCCAGCCCCAGCGGTGCGGTGCCCACCACATCCAGAGCCACGCGTTTTGCGTAGTCCAGCACATCACCTGTGATCCGTGCGGTGGTGCCGCCGGGGCCGGTGGCGTCCAAGGCGACCAAGGCTTGTTTGCCGTCCGGATCGCGCAAATTCACCGTCCCGCGTGCGGTCACAGGTCCTGGAAATCCAGGTGCCAGCAATGCCAGATCGCTTAGCCTGCCGGTCAGCGCGATGGGCGCGCCGGGTCCGTCGCCCGAGGCATTGACCCGCAGCCGGGGCGAGATCAGGCGCAGGTATCGCAGATCCGGTGCATCGTCGCCGATGGCCCCTGAAAACAGCGCCTCGACCGAGCCTGCCAAAAACCGGTCCAACTCGGGCAGGCCCGAGCGCACGCCGGTGCCCTCAAATGCGCCTTCAACATCCCAGATGCCATTGGCCGCTTGTCCCTTGCCCTGAACCGAAAGGTCTGCAGCCCCTGAAATGGGCATGCCCACCACTTTGGCAAATTGCACAAGCGATGGGGTCGACAGGGTGATCTTGCCGTCAACCGGCAACGCAGGGTTTGCCGGATCAATTGTGCCGCTGGCGTTCAGTGTGGCCCCTGCCAACGACGCATCAAAACGCGCGATGCTGACGCCTGTGCCATCGATCCAAGAGAACACGCTGTCAATATCGGCCGGGCCCGAAAGGCGTGGCTCTACCAAGGCCACATCACGAAGTTTGGCCACCAGTTCAAGTGAGCCAGCGGTTGCATCCAGTCGGCCCGAGGCGGTCGCGGTGACCGCATCGTTTTGCACATCCAGTTGGCGCAACACGGTGCCTTCCGGTGTACGGGCGGCATCAATCTGAAGCGTGCTGACGCCTTGCAAAACGGGGTCCAGACGCGGCTCATCCATCTGCAAATTGCGCGTCACGGCACGAACTTGCGCATCGAACGCCCCACCGAGCAATGCCACCTGACCCGTCAGTAACGCCTCGGCGGTGCCACTGATCCTGCGGTTGGCCAGTTGCTGAAACCGGCCCAGATCATTGGTGATCAGCGTGGCCTCACCTTGTGTCAGGAACCCTTCGCTCAGCCCATCGACGGTGGCGCGGGCGCGCAGGGTGCTGCCACCAGACACCATCAGCAGGTTGCGAATGTCCAATGGTGTGTCAGGTTGCCAATCCAGCGTGACCTGCCCTTGTGCGGCTTGCCCCAGCGCCTGCGCAAGGCCCGTGTTGGTGTGATCAATTCCCAATGCATCAAACGTCAGATTGGCCGTGACCTGCCGTAAGGGCCGTGTGCCAATACTGCCCTGACCCGAAATTTGCGCGCTCGACACGGTCAACCCGTCGCGCTCTAACCCGTAGATTTCGGTGGTTGTGGTCCAGGTTTCACCCTGGGCCACGTTGTACGTGGCGGCAAATTCAGCAGACCCAACTGTGGTGGCAGGCCCGGTCAGCGGCAGTCGCACAGGTGCGTCTGAAAGGATTTCACCGTAAATGCCAAAGCGTTCCGGCCAACCTTGGGGGGACAGTGCCATCTCGCTGCTGACGTTCAGTGCGCCGGATGAAATATCCAGTTGGTCCAGCAACAAACGGCCATCTGCAAAGACACTGCCAGACACATCCAAAGCAGAGTTTTCACCAAAAAAGCGATGCAAATCCGCGGCAAATAGTGGACGCACATCGCCGCTGAGGTTGGCACCAAACGCATATCCCAACTCGGCCTCATCCGACAGCGCGCTCATCTGGAAGGTGCCGCCAAACCGGCGTGCCCCATCTGATGTCAACGTCATGCGCGCGGTATAATCCGAGATCGGTGCGTCGCCCGTGACAGTCATGGTCAGCGCAGGCGCGCCAGGGATGCGCAACAGCGAGGACACCAGCCCGCCACTGGATTCGTCGAACCCCAGATCCAGCGAAAGCTGCCGTGTGGCATTGGAAAATCCACCCGCAAAACTGATCTTGTCGTTGCGATCAAGGCGTTGAACCTCAAGGCTGGCATCGCCCTCGCCCTCGTTGAGGGTCAGCGCGCCAAGGGCTGTCAGCGTGGCGGGTTCGCCGATCACCGCCTCGCGCAGGATCACCTTGTCGATGGCCAGCTTTTCAATGCTTACGGAAACGGGCAGATCAGGCAGTGCAAACGTGCTGGCTTGCGCATCACTCACGCTTAACGCCTCACCATTGCCCGAGGGCAGGCGGGTGATCTCAATCTCGGCGGCGGACAGTTCAGTGACGTCCAGAAACCCCGAAAGCAAGGCACTGCGCGACCATATCAGCGTCGCACCTTGCATGGTCAGCCAGATGCCATCAGCGTCGGCAATGGTCAGGCGGTCCAGCTGGGCTTGCGACGACAATGCACCCTGAAAACCGGTGATCGTGACAGTGTGGTCATCGCCTGACAGCGCATCCTGCAACAGCGCTTCAAGGTAGGTTTTATCGTCTGGGTCATCCTGCGCCAAGGCGGGCAGGGCCAAGGCCCAAAGCAAACACAGAAAAGATCCCAGCACCCGCATCAAAAGGCCTGTCCTATGCCGATATACAGCTCAAAATCTTCGCCGGCGTCATTGTCCAGCGGGGTGGCGACATCCACACGGATCGGGCCAAAGGTTGTGTCATATCGCACGCCTAAACCGGCACCGGAGTGCCAGTCACCGTTGATCTGCCCCAGTGCATCCTGCCCGACAAAGCCGGTGTCGGCAAAGCCCACCACTGACCATTCAGAAAACAGATCCACCCGCATTTCAGCGGACAGCGCCAGAAAGGATCGTCCGCCCAGGCGCGCGCCATTGGCCAGTTCAACCGCCAGCGATTGATAACTTTGGCCCCGCACTGTGCCAGCCCCGCCCGAGAAAAACAGCATGTCAGGGGGCAGATCCGTCAGGCTGGCCCCTGCGATCGACCCGGCTTGAACACGGCCGGCCAGCGTGATCCCGTCATCTTCGCCAAAGCTGCGATAGTGGCGCAGGTCCGTGTACAGCCGCGCCCCAGCTGCATTGGTATCAATCCCCGCAAAGGGCGTTAGGCTGACATCGGCGTAAAATCCCTCGGTCGCGTTCAGTTTGTCGTTGCGATCATCATAGGTCAGCCGGAGCGGCAGCATCAGGTGCTGCAATTTGCGCTGCCCGGCATCATCGTCGATATCTGTGTATTGATAGGCAATCCCGATTTCACCCGTCAGCTTGTCCGAGAAGATATGGCTGAACCCACCTTCGATCCGGCCACTGGTTTCGTTGTAATCCGGCTCGTCCAGATGTTCGATTTCGGCCAGCAGATACAGGCCGGTATCCGGCGTATAGGTGGCGGGGCGATCAAACCGCAGGCTGATGCTGTAATCCACGCCGTCGGTGTCGCCGCCAATGCCACTGGCCTCGGCGTCCACGCGAAACCGTTCGGCCCCACCCAGCAAATTGCGGTGCAGCCAGAACCCGCTGAGCGCCAGACCTTCCAGCGACGAGATCTCGGCTCCGAGGCCGACGCGGCGGGGTTTGGCATCGCTGACAATCACGTTGATATCCTGCGTCTCCCCCGGTCCGATGCCTGTGTCCTCTTCCAGCACAACGGAACGGAACGCTCCGGTGCGCCGCAGACGTTTGGCGGCTTTGTCCACCTCTTCGGGTGAAAACACATCGCCCGTGGGCAGGCCTGCGATTTCGCGAATTCGGGCATCGCGCACGTTGCTGGTCTGTGGCACGACGACCTCGCCAAACGTCAGGCGGGGACCAGGATCCAGCGTGATACGCGCCCCAAGCGTTTCGGCGCGGTGATTGGCGGTGATCGCTTGATCGCTGACTTTGGCCTTGGCATGACCCAGATCGCGCCACCCTTGCACGCCTGCATCTGCGGCCTCGCCGACCAACCGACCAAAGGCGCGCTGTCCCTCAACAAAACCCTCGGGCAGTTCGGTTGCCGGTGACATCGGGGTGACGCTGGCCTGGGAGAAGGTAAAAACAGGGCCGGGCAACACGGTGATCTTTACGCGGTCCACCCGGTCAAGCTGTGCCAATGGCGAAATGTTTGCGGCCTCGCGGCCATCTACAGTGATTTGAATGACGGCGCTGAAATAGCCCAATTCGTACAAAACGCCGATCAGCCGGGCATAATCAGCGCGGGCGGCAGCCACCACGTCTTGGGCGGTAAATTCGGGGGTGTTCACCGTCTCGACGGTCAGCGATGCTTGAACCAGATAGCCTTGTCCAGTTTCATCAAATCCGGGCGCATCCAACGTGACCTCGGCGGCCGCAGAGAATTGCGCTGCAACCGCCAAGGTTGCCGCCAAAGCCCAAGCCCTGATGGACACTGTAAACAAGTGACGCTGCTCCGTTCCTCGTTTTCTTTTTGTATCCCATGTAATCGTAGGCACATCCACCGAATTCGCAGGTGAACCCGTTAAGCGGCTTTTGGCCGACAGGTTGGGATCATGCGGATTGTAATATCTGTGTCAGGCGCGCGTCGCATGGGCCTGAGGCCCGGAGGGTGACGCCAAAAACTGCGAGAGCAAAAGGTTGAAAACGCTTGGATTTTCCAGATGCACCGCATGTGCACAATCGGGCACCACGGCCAGACGGGCACGCTCTATGCACTGCCATAGCTCTTGGGCCTGCGCCCAGGCATAGGTGCGGTCGTGATCGCCCCAGATCACCAAGGTTTGATGTGGGATATGTGCCAAATGCCCCTGACCCGACCACTGCTGCATCGCACGAAGCCCCGCCTGAAGCGACCTTTGCGGGCTAAGCGCTGCCAGTTCAGCACAGGCGGCATAGCCCTGTGCGGCCTCGTGGTGCAAAAACCAGGTGGCAGAAATGCGCCGGGCTGTCGCTTCGGCACCGTCTTGCAACGCGCGCGCCTGCGAGGTTTCAATCGTCTCAAACCGTCCTGGCAACACCCCCGTCGCCCCTGTGCCATAAAGCACCAGCTTTTTGATCCGCTCGGGCGCAAGGGCCACCATTTCCTGCACGATCATGCCGCCCATCGAATGCCCCAGCAAATCAAATCGGGTGATCCTGCGGGCATCGATCTGGTCCAGCACTGCGCGGGCAAATCCGGCAATTGTATCCGGGGCAGGCAGATGCGCGTTCAGGCCAAAGCCTGGCAGATCAACCGCGATCACATCACGCCCGTCGCCCAAGGCATCAACCTGATCCGCCCATTGCGCCGATCCGCCCATAAACCCATGGACCAAAACCAGCGGTGTCACTTGCGATTGCCCTGCACGATCCGGTCAAGGATCATCGCGCAAAACAGAATGGCAAAGCCTGCCAGAATACCCTGTCCAACATTGGCATATTGCAGCGCCTCCAGCACGTCCTCGCCCAAGCCCTTCGCGCCGATCAGCGAGGCCACGACAACCATCGCCAGCGACAACATGATCGTCTGGTTGATCCCGGCCCGAATGGACGGCGCGGCCAGTGGCAGATCGACCCGTGTCAGCAAATACCATTTGGATGCACCAAAGCTGATGGCCGCTTCGCGCACAGCCTCGGGCACGCCGCGCAAACCCAGCACAGTCAGCCGGACTACAGGGGTGCCACCAAAGATCATTGTGACAACAACCGCCGCAGGTTTACCCACGCCGAAGAAGGCAATCACCGGCACCATGAAAACGAAGGCGGGCATCGTTTGCATAAAGTCCATGATGGGTTGGATAAAGCGGTAGAACCGCGGACGCCGGGCGCAATACATGCCCAAGGGGATGCCAATGACAATAGACAGACATGCCGCAGTGCCCAGCAAAGCCAGCGTCGTCATCGCCTTTTCCCAGAACCCAAGCAGGCCCATATAGGCCAGAAACGCACCCGACCACACGGCCGTGCGCACACCGGCCGTCAGCCATGTCAGCAGGACAATCAGGCTGGCAATCACGATCCAGGGGGTTTGCACCAGGATGACCTCAAGCGCATCCAGCAGGGTGCGGATGCCATAGGTGATGCCCTCAAACAGCAATTCAGAATTGCGCACACACCATGCGATGAAATCCTCGACCCATTGCACAGCCGTTAGCCGGATATTGCGGTCTGTCGGAAATTCACTCAGCAGGGTGAACTTGCCCGGAAAACTGTAGTGCACCATCGCAGCAGCGGCGATCAGCGCCATGAACACCGCACTCAGCGCGATGTGCAACACCGGCATGCCGGACCGAACAGAGCGGTCTGACAGCCAGTCGGAAAACCGCGCCTCAAGCGCCCAATTGCCAACCGTGGCCTGCACGGCCTTGATGATCAGCAAAATCACCAGACCGGTCAGCGCAATCGACAGGCCTTGTTCGGCCAGCATATCTGCCTCGGCACGGATGCCGCCGATGTTGGCCTCAAGCGAATCCACCGTGCGTTTATAGGCATCTGCCTTGTCTGACCCGCTTTCAATGGCCGCCGCCAGTTGTTGCTTGCGCAGTTCCAGCGTGCCTTCGATCGACGCAATGCGGGCGCGTGCATCAGCGGCCAGATCTCCGAACAGCCCACGGGTGATCTGCACCAGCGCCAAAGTTTCGATGATCAAAAATGGCAGCGCCCAGGACCATAATCCACGCGCGCCAAACCAGACCGGACCAAAGAGCCCGGCAAAGAAGTTGAATGTCGGAGTGAACCGCGACGAGCTGCCGATCTTGTCGAACTGACGTTCATAGTAATCAGGGCTGGTGCGCACAAATTCTTCGATGTGGGCACGCCGTTCAGCCGCAACAGTGGCGTCTTTCTCAGCGGTGGTTTCCTGAAGGGGGTTTGCAACGTCGCTCATGACACTTCGGTCCCTTCAATCACGGTGCGCAGAATGTCGGCGCGGGTGATCACACCGATGTCTTTGCCGTTTTGCTCGACCAATATGTCATTGGGCGTGTCTATGGCCAGGTTGATCAGTGCGCTCAGCGCCTCGGCCTCGTTGACGCGGGGGGCGTCTGCGGTGATAGGCCCGTTGGCTGTGATATAGGCCTCAAGCGGTTGCATCACCGCATGGGCACGCACCACCTTAAGCCTTGAAATACCGGCCACAAATTCGGCCACATAGTCATCAGCGGGGTTCATCACGATGTCCTCAGCCGTGCCAATCTGATTGATCCGCCCATCGCGCATGATGGCGATCCGGTCGCCAATGCGTACGGCTTCGTCCAGATCGTGAGTGATAAAGATCGTGGTCTTTTTCAGAATATTGCTGAGGCGCAGAAATTCGTCCTGCAACTGTCGCCGGATCAGGGGGTCCAACGCGCTGAACGGCTCGTCCATCAGCAAAACATCGGGGTCAGCGGCCAGGGCGCGGGCCAGACCCACGCGTTGCTGCATCCCGCCTGACAGCTCGTGGGCAAATTTGTTGCCCCATGCGCTCAGATCAACAATGTCCAGGATGTTTGAGGCCTGACGCAGGCGGTCATTCTTGCTGACCTGTCGGATTTCTAACGGCATCGCTACATTGTCCAACACCGACCGGTGCGGCAGAAGGGCAAAGTTCTGGAACACCATGCCGATTTCCTTGTTGCGGAACGACATCAGTTCTTTGGGGCCAAGGGCCGTTACATCGGTGCCCTTGATCTTGATTTCACCGGCCGTGGGTTCTAGCAAGCGATTAAAATGGCGCACCAATGTAGATTTGCCCGACCCTGACAGCCCCATGATGCAGAAGATCTCGCCTCGATTCACACTCAGGCTCACATCTGCCACGCCGACCACGCAATTGTGCCTCTCCAGCACCTGCGCCTTGGTCAGGCCTTCCTCGTGAATGGCGCGCAGGGCGGCCTGAGGATCAGCTCCGAAGATTTTCCAGACATTCGACAGCTCGATCACCACATCGTCCATAGGTGTCTCGGCCGTTACGGCAGCATGCGCCATAGATATCGCCCCCTAAAGTAGCATCGGCGGCACCGTTTCAGATGCGGTGCCGCCGATAGTGTTCACGTCATGACCGGGTCAGATCAGAGGCCCAGCCAACCGTCGACACGTTCAGAATTGGCAGCGACCCATTCCTTGGCGACTTCTGCCGGATCGCGACCTTTGCCCGAGATTTCATAGGCGAACGCGCTGACGTCATCTGCGGTCAGCTCAAAGTTCGCAAAGAACTCAGCAATCGCAGGGGAGCGATCTACTAACGAGTTGGACCAAGCGATCTGCACGTTTTTCAGAGCATCTTTGGTGGCCACTGAGGATTCTTCAAACCAATCGGCTGAATCCGAAGGCTGTACCATAGTGTATTTGGCCGGATCATATGTGGGCTCTGACAGCATTTCGACGTCAAACATGAACCACACAGCGTGGGGTTTGTAGCAATAGAACGCATAGCCTTCGCCTTTGGTGATGCTGTCCTTGATGCGGGCGGTTTTCACGCTTTCTTCGGCGCGCACAGGCTCAATAAAGTCCATCAGGCCGTAGTCACGTACCTTGACTTCGTTCACATTGGCCGAGGCCCAACCGGGCGCACCGATCCACATCTCGCCTTTGCCGTTTCCATCGCTGTCCATCAATGCGGCCACGTCAGGGCGACCCAGATCGGCAATGTCGGTGATGTTGTTGGCTGTGCCGAAATCCTTTGAGACACAAAAACCCTGGTTGCCCTCATAGGGGTTCGAGGACAGGGTCACGGTGCCCTTTTCATCAACATATTGTTTGGTAAAGCTTTCCTGGTTGGGCAGCCAGACGTCGGGGTGTACGTCAATGTCGCCCTTGCCCTGGTCCATCGCCTGGAAAATTGTCGCGTTGTTGCCCGGTACCATTTCGGCTTCGCCACCAATGCGGCTTTCGACGACTTCCGCCAGAAGATGCGCAATTGCCTGCGCACCGGTCCAGGATGGGACGCCGATTTTGACTTGCTCAGCCGCCAAAGCGGGGGCCGCACACAGGCTGACCGCTGCGGCAAAGGCAAGTGATTTGAACTTAGGTGTCATTAATATCTCCACTGTTTGTCCATGCTTGATGCATGGTTTTTAGAACCATAACAGGATTGCACACCTTAGGGCCTGCACTGATCTGGTCACCACTCGACTATACCGAGCATTTGTCAGCCTGCAAACGAATGTGGCGGTTCCGACGGTTTCAGCGGCTAATCAAAAAGCAGGTTTCGGAAAACCGAAAGCCGCCGCGCTGGTGTGGCGCGGCGGCTTTCGTGGTGGTCTTGCTGTAAAGTGTCAAGCCTTAGCCGATAGCGGCGGCCTTCACGTCATCGTCGATATAGGGCAGGTACTGCTCAAAGTTATCGGCGAACATGCGCACCAGTTTGGTGGCCTGACGGTCATAGCTGTCGGGCTTGTCCCAGGTGCGGCGCGGGTTCAACAGAACGGGCGGCACACCGGGGGCATCAACAGGCACCTCAAACCCAAAGTTGTCATCCTTGCGGAATTCCACCTCGGACAGTGATCCATCAAGTGCGGCCGTTAGCAACGCGCGCGTGGCTTTGATTGGCATCCGGCTGCCAGTGCCATAGGCACCCCCGGTCCAGCCAGTGTTGACCAACCAGCAGGTTGCGCCGTGCTGAGCGATCTTGTCACGCAGCAGGTTGCCGTACACTTCTGGACGACGCGGCATGAAAGGCGCACCAAAGCAGGTTGAGAAAGTAGGCTCGGGCTCGGTCACGCCGCGCTCGGTTCCGGCCACCTTGGAGGTAAAGCCGCTTAGGAAGTGATACATCGCCTGCGCCGGGGTCAGCCGTGCAATCGGGGGCAACACGCCAAACGCATCACAGGTCAGCATGATGATGTTCTTTGGATGCCCACCCATCGCGCTGCTGGACGCATTCGAGATATATTCCAGCGGATAGGCGCATCGCATGTTGGCTGTCAGGCTGTCGTCGTTGAAATCCAGATCCAGCGTTTCAGGATCAAAAATCATGTTCTCGATGACAGTACCGAACTTTTCAGTCGTGGCGTAAATTTCGGGTTCGGCTGTGGGATCAAGATTGATCGTCTTGGCATAACAACCGCCTTCAAAGTTGAAGGTACCGCGATTTGACCAGCCATGTTCGTCATCGCCAATCAGCGTGCGCTTGGGATCTGCTGACAGCGTGGTTTTGCCAGTGCCCGACAGACCAAAGAAGATGGCCGTATCCACCGGGTTGTTCGTCGCGTGGTTGGCCGAGCAGTGCATCGGCATGATGCCTTGTTCAGGCAGCAGGTAATTCAGCAAAGTGAACACGGACTTCTTGTTCTCGCCCGCATACTCGGTGCCGCCAATCAGGATCATCTTGCGATCAAAGTTCATCGCGATCACGGTCTCGGACCGGCAATCATGTTTCTTGGGGTCTGCCTGGAAAGACGGGCAGTTGATCACGGTGAAATCAGCAACGAAGTCTTTGAGGTCATCACTGTCCGGCCGCCGCAGCATGTGACGGATGAACAACCCGTGCCAGGCCAGTTCGGTGACCATACGCACCTTGATGGAATGCGCAGGGTCTGCGCCACCGGTCAGGTCCTGAACGTAATAGTCCTTGCCCTGCATATGGGCGACCATGTCGTCATAGAGCGCATCAAAGCCTTCGGGAGACATGGCGGCATTGTTGTCCCACCAGATCGTGTCTTTCACGCTGTCGGTCTTGACCACATGTTTGTCCTTGGGGGACCGACCAGTGAATTTACCGGTGGTTACAAGGAACGTACCGCCCTTACCCAGATCGCCTTCGCCGTTTTGCAAGGCGGCCTCGATCAAGGCGGGTTCGATCATGTTGTAATAGACATTCCCCAGCCCGTTGATGCCTTGATCTTCAAGCCGGAATTGCGGGTTTACCCGTCCAGATGTCATGGAATGCGTGCTCCTGTCTGCATGTCCTGCCAGAGCGAACGCGCGTCGGTCGCGCATTGTATACCGCCCGTTTGCGCGCCTCTTAACATGACGCTTCCGTGAAAGGACAGGGCGGTTTTGATCAGTTAGCGCAATCAGTTCAAAGTTAGCGCAATCACCGTTTTTCCGAGAGCAAACTGGATACAATTCCGCATAATTTTTCAGCCTGAATTCAACCTGACCTAAGAGATTTTTGTCTCATTCTGAAATGAAAGCGAAACCGATTCGCGAATGGGGATTGATTGTAAAGGGAAAAAATGCACATAGTGGCCGAAAAAAGCAGGCAAACAGAGCAGTACAAGGAAAACAGGCATGTCTAAAATCGCCCTCGTGGACGATGACAGGAATATTCTGACATCAGTATCGATGACGCTTGAAGCCGAAGGCTTCGAGGTCGAAACGTATAATGACGGACAACAGGCGTTTGATGCGTTCAGCAAGAAACTGCCCGATATGGCCGTGCTCGACATCAAGATGCCGCGCATGGACGGGATGGACCTGTTGCAGCGCTTGCGGCAGAAATCGTCGATGCCGGTGATCTTCCTCACCTCCAAGGATGATGAGATTGACGAAGTTCTGGGCCTGCGTATGGGCGCTGACGACTACGTCAAAAAACCCTTCTCGCAACGTCTGTTGGTGGAACGCATCCGCGCGCTTTTGCGTCGTCAGGATGCGATTGCCGCTGATGATGGTGGCCCGGCACCCGAAGACACCAAGGTGATTGAACGTGGCGAGCTGCGGATGGATCCGTTGCGCCATGCTGTCACCTGGAAAACCAAGGACGTTACCCTGACCGTCACCGAATTCCTGCTGTTGCAGGCGTTGGCGCAACGCCCTGGTTTCGTGAAATCCCGCGATCAGTTGATGGACGTGGCCTATGACGATCAGGTCTATGTCGACGATCGCACAATCGACAGTCACATCAAGCGTCTGCGCAAAAAGCTGCGGATGGTGGACCCTGAGTTCTCGGCAATCGAGACGCTTTATGGTATCGGTTACCGGTACAACGAAGAGTAATGGCGTTAGCCGAAGGGATGAACGTGCGCGATCTGGCGTCCCGTAAGAACGGGGATGTTGTGCTGGGCGACGAATTTGTCGCCCCCGACACCCTCGTTGAAGACGAACTTCGCGAACGCCGCGAAGGGCGCGGGATGTTTTCGCTCCGAAAATCCTCTCTGACGCGCAAAATTGTTACCTTCAACCTGATTGCCCTCAACATTCTTGTTGCGGGCATTCTCTATCTCAACTCGTCGCGCGATGGTCTGGCGCTGCAACTGGCCAACGGGTTGGTAGGCGAAGCTGAACTGGTCGCCGATGTGTTTGAGGCAAAGTTGCCCACCGGTGCGCCGGTCAACCTGGTCACTGGCGACGGTGTTGATGTGGCGGCAACCTTGGAAAAGGTCAGCATCCGCAAAGGCGTCGAAGTTTTTGTGTTCGATGTCAACGGCACTCTGGCCGGTCAGGCATTGGGCACGCGTGCGCAGGGTGGCAAAGATGCCGAGCCCCGCGCGACCCTGATCACCGACGCATTGTCCAAGGTTTGGGATGTGGTGTCGGCCCCGTTTTCCATGATCGTCGGCAGTGGCACCGAGCTTAGCACCGAAGACAGCACGCGCGCTATGGTCGCTGACACAATCCGCGACGGTACACAGGTCTCCTCAGGGCAGATCGCTGGAAACAGCGTCTTTTCCGTGGCCAGCCCCATTTTCCAAAATGGCAATCCCGTGGGCGCTGTGGCCCTGATCAGCGCCTCGGGCGAGATCGATAATCTGGTGCGCGCCGAACGTGAGCGTGTCTTGCAGATGTTCATCATAGCCACATTGGTGTCGGTGGGCCTTAGCCTGATCCTGGCGTCGACAATCTCAAACCCCATATCCGACCTTGCGTCGGCGGCGGAAATTGGCGGGGACCGCAACAAAGGCAAGGCCGGCGGGCGCATTCGTATCCCGGATCTGACAGCACGCCCGGATGAAATTGGCCGCCTCAGCGGCGCGTTACGTGGCATGGTCACTGCCCTCTATCACCGGATCGACAGCAACGAACAATTTGCTGCCGACGTTGCGCATGAAATCAAAAACCCACTCGCGTCCCTGCGATCAGCTGTGGGCACGATGCATGTGGCCAAACGCGATGATCAACGGGCCAAATTGCTGGACGTGATCGAACATGACGTGCGCCGCCTGGATCGGCTGGTTAGCGATATCTCTAACGCGTCACGGCTGGACAGCGAACTGGTCAAAGAAGAGCAAGAAGCCTTTGATCTGCTGACCATGCTGCGTAATCTGGGGCAGTATCTGGGTGAAGAGGCCAACAAAAAAGGCATCGATTTCATCACTGATTTTCCCGAAAAGCCTATTGTCCTGCTGGGGCTTGAGGCACGCGTGGCGCAGGTGTTTGTCAACCTGATCACCAACGCCATCAGCTTTTGCGAGGATGGCGACGCCATTCGCATCTGGGCGCGCAAGCGTGACAACCGCGTGTTGGTTGTGGTCGAGGATACAGGCCCCGGCATTCCCGATGTGGCGTTGGGCAAAATCTTCAAACGGTTTTACTCCGAACGCGCGGCCAGTGACTTTGGCAACAACTCGGGGCTGGGTCTGGCCATCTCGAAACAAATTGTCGAAGCCCATGACGGTGTGATCTGGGCCGAAAACATCCGCCCCACCGATGCAGATATTACATCAGATCCGCTGGGCGCACGTTTTGTCGTGGGTCTGCCGGTCTGAACCATGGCGCGCCAGCCGCACAGCGAAACCCTCCATGCCAGCTGCGTTGCCATACACGGGCAGGGGGCCTTGATACTGGGGCAGAGCGGCCGTGGAAAATCATCGCTTGCACTGCAACTGATGGCGATGGGGGCCGTGCTGGTGGCGGACGATCAAACCTGCCTTAGCGTGCACGAGGATCACTTGATTGCCGATGCGCCCGATACCATTCGCGGCCAGATCGAAGCGCGCTTTGTTGGCATTCTGGCCGCCCTGCATGCCGGGCCTACTCCTGTGCAGCTGGTGATCGATCTGGACCAGGTCGAAGACGCACGTCTTCCAGACCACCGCACGATCACGCTATTGGGTCTGACCCGGCCCTTGATACGTGGCCATGACGCCCCACATTTTGCTGCAGCCGTGCACCTTTACCTCACAGGAACCCGCCTTGCCTGATACTGCGCCTTATACTTCGGGCCCTGATGCCCCGCTCAGCCGCCTCGTGCTGGTCACCGGGCCGTCGGGCGCTGGGCGCACCACAGCCATTCGCGCGCTTGAGGATATGGGATATGAGGCCATCGACAACATGCCGCTGTCCTTGCTGCCCCGTCTTTTGGAAGGACCTGCCCCTGACAAGCCATTGGCCTTGGGCATTGACGTGCGCAACCGCGATTTTTCGACTACGGCTCTGATCGAAATGATTGACCGGTTCAGCGCCGATGAAGTG
The DNA here is from genome assembly GCA_045106595.1 of Roseovarius sp. Taxonomy (GTDB): domain Bacteria; phylum Pseudomonadota; class Alphaproteobacteria; order Rhodobacterales; family Rhodobacteraceae; genus Roseovarius. Next base: position 118,194 of record JBGCEW010000007.1, read on the forward strand.
CCGATGCAGGTGCTTTATCTGGATTGCCGCCGCGATATCTTGCTCAGGCGCTTTTCGGAAACCCGGCGGCGCCATCCCTTGGCGCCGGGTGATACCCCGGATATGGGCATCCTGCGCGAGTTGGACCTGTTGGCCCCGATCCGGGTGCGCGCTGATATTCTGCTCGATACATCTGATATGTCGCCCCATGATCTGCGCGCGCAGCTCGACACTTGGTTTGCCCCAAAAGGCCGACAGCATCTGTCGGTGTCATTGCATTCGTTTTCGTACAAACGCGGCCTGCCGCGCGGTCTTGATATGGTGCTGGATTGCCGGTTTCTGCGCAATCCCCACTGGGAGGACAGCCTGCGTCGCCTGGATGGGCGCGACACCGCAGTTCAGTCATATGTTTCACAAGACCCGCTTTATGCCGGGTTTCTGGAAAAGGTTACGGATCTGGCCCTGCTTTTGCTGCCTGCATATGAGGCCGAGGGCAAAGCCTATCTGTCGCTGGGATTTGGCTGCACAGGCGGACAGCACCGTAGCGTCACCATGGCAGAAACTTTGGCAAAAACCCTTGCGGACAAAGGCTGGCAGGTGTCAATTAGGCATCGCGAACTAGAGCGCGCAGCCGCCACGCAATCGGTGTCTGCAAACCCCAACCCCCCGGCGACCTGAGAGAGAGGTTCTGGCGATGATCGGCATCGTGATCGTGGCACATGGCGGCCTGGCCCGCGAATATCTCAGTGCGGTCACCCATGTGGTGGGGCCTCAGCCTGATATCCGTGCCATCTCGATTGAACGCGAGCATGACCGCGCTGCAAAACAAGCCGAAATCTGTATGGCGGCGGATGAGGTCGATACCGGGCACGGCGTCGCTATTGTCACCGATATTTTTGGTGGCTCACCGTCAAATCTGGCGTTGAAAGCCTGCCAGCCTGATAATCGCCGGATCATGTATGGTGCCAATCTGCCGATGCTGATCAAACTGGCCAAATCCCGCGATAAACCTCTGGCCGAGGCCGTGCGTGCCGCGCTGGATGCGGCGCGCAAATACATTGACAGTCACAACGTATCGGCAGGATAGCCGCGGTGACCCCACAGGGACAAAACAGACATGACTGATATGATCGAACGTCACTTGAAAATCGTGAACGAAAAGGGCCTGCACGCCCGCGCAGCGGCCAAGCTGGTCGAGGTGGTCGAAGGCTTTGATGCCCGTGCCGAGGTGTCACACGACGGACAATCCTCGGGTGGAGACAGCATTATGGGGCTTTTAATGTTGGCAGCCTCGCGCGGAAAGACTATTGACGTGCAAACATCCGGGCCCGACGCCGAAGCCTTGGCAGATGCCATTGAAACGCTTGTGGCGGATCGGTTTGGGGAAGACATGTAAAGGCGCACAGTTGCGCTATGGGACAGGACGGGGATCAGGTGGCACAAAGCCCTCAGGATCAGGCGGATAATTCATCCAGCGAGACGGTGTCCTTTACCACCTATGACCGCCGTAGCCTGACCTATGCCAATTCGTTTGATTCCCCCGGTACTGCATCAATCATCCGCACGATTGAATGGTTCACCGGCAAGCTGACCATCATCCGCATGATACGCGCGTTTGAAAAGAAAGGCGCGCCCACTGGGCAGCCTTTTTGGCGTGCAGCCTTGGATACGATGGGCATTGATTTGCTGACGCCCGAGCATGAGCTGGACAATATTCCCGTCGATGGCCCTGTTGTGGCCGTGGCCAATCACCCGCATGGTTTGGTGGATGGGATGATCCTGGCGGATCTGATTGGTCGGCGTCGCACCGATTACAAAATTCTGACCCGTGCCCTTTTAACCGGGATTGACGAGGTAGCCGCCTCTTACATGATCCCGGTGCCGTTCCCCCATGATCCCGAAGCACAGCGTAAATCAGTGGAAATGCGGGCCAAGGCGATGGCGCACCTGAAAGAAGGCGGGCTGATCTCGGTCTTTCCATCTGGGGTCGTGGCCTCGTCGGATACGATGATGGGTCCGGTGACCGAGCGCGAATGGAATGTCTTTACCGCCCAGCTTATCCGCCGGTCAGGCGCGAAGGTGCTGCCGATTTACTTTCCTGGTTCAAACAGCCGGGTCTACCAGATGGCCAACCGCACATCGGCGACGTTGCGGCAAGGGCTGTTGCTGCATGAAGTTGTCAAAAGCTGCAACAACCCGCAAAAGCCCGTGGTCGGCAAGCCAGTGGATGAAGAGCAGATGAAGCTGCTCGACACGGATCCGCGTGGCTTCATGACATGGCTGCGCGCGCATACGTTGTCGCTGGGTCAAGACGCAGAGCGCCCCTAGGGATCAGCGCGTCGGAACGGGCACTTCCCCGCGATAATCGTAAAACCCACGCTGAGTTTTGCGCCCCAGCCAGCCCGCTTCGACATATTTGGTCAGCAAAGGGCAGGGGCGATATTTGGTATCGGCCAGCCCCTCATGCAGCACGTTCATGATCGCCAAGCAGGTATCAAGCCCAATGAAATCTGCAAGTTCCAGCGGCCCCATCGGGTGATTGGCGCCCAGCTTCATTGACAGGTCAATCGACTGCACGCTGCCCACGCCTTCGTATAATGTATACACAGCCTCGTTGATCATGGGCATCAGAATGCGGTTGACGATAAAGGCTGGAAAATCTTCGGCTGACGCGGCGGTTTTTCCAAGCTTTTCAACAACCTGAAGGCAGGAATCGTAGGTAGGCTTGTCTGTTGCGATGCCGCGTATCAACTCGACCAGCTGCATGATTGGCACCGGGTTCATAAAATGAAAGCCCATGAATTTTTCGGGCCGGTCGGTGCCGCTGGCCAAACGTGTGATGGAAATGGACGAGGTGTTCGAGGTCAAAATCGTATGATCGGCTAAATGCGGCAAAAGCTGCTCAAAAATGGCCTGTTTGACTGGCTCGCGTTCGGTCGCGGCCTCGATGATCAGATCATTTGGCCCCAGCTCAGCCAGCACCAGAGTTGTCGTGATGCGGCCCATGGCGTTGGTTTTGTCGTCCTCGCTCAGCGTGCCTTTGGCCACCTGACGGTCAATGTTTTTGCTGATGGTCACAAGGGCGGCATCCAGCGCATCCTGGGCAATATCTGTCAGTTGCACATCATAACCGGCCACGGCCATCACATGTGCAATGCCGTTGCCCATTTGGCCTGCGCCAACCACACCCACGTTCTGGATTTCCATCAGGCTGCTCCATGCTGCGCCACGTTGGCCCGACCATAGCCCCGCCATGTGCCGCGCTGCAAGGGGCGCTTGCCGCTAAAACTTGACCTGAAATTTAGCATTATCACTTTGGTAACGGCTTGGCCTTCATACCTTGAATTGGGTGAACAAAGGTGGTGGAACACATGGCTTATGAAAAGCTGGATGGCGCAAGTCTGGATTATGATCCGTGCCAATATCCTGGATCCAAATTGCTCTTTCGGGGGCCGAAGCGATCGTTAGAGACGCCCTATGTGGCGTTTCTGGGGGGCACGGAAACCTACGGGAAATTCATTGCTGATCCGTATGTCAGTTTGGTTGAAGCAGAACTGGGAATGCCCTGCGTAAATTTTGGGTGGTCCAACGCCGGGGTGGATGTGTTTCTCAACGACAAGGGCGTGCTGCGTGCCGCCCGAGATGCCCAAGCCGTGGTGCTGCAATTGCCGGGTGCGCAGAATATGTCAAACCGGTTTTACGCAGTGCACCCGCGCCGCAATGATCGCTTTGTCAAACCGCGCGAGCTGATGCTGCAGATTTTCCCCGAGGTGGATTTCAGCGAGTTTCACTTTACCCGTCACATGCTGAACCATTTGCGCAGACGTGCGCCAAGCCGCTTTGCGACGGTTCGCAATGAATTGCAGACGCTTTGGGTGGCACGGATGCGGTTGCTGCTGATGCAACTGAATGGGCGGGTGATCATGCTCTACTTCTCGAAACGCGAGCCAGATCAACACAGTGACAGCCCTGATATCGGGGTGGATCCGGCCTTTGTCACAGAAGCAATGATTGACGAGATCCGCCAGGAAGGGGCCGAAGTGATCGAAGTGTGTGAAACCCCCGAGGCAGCTGCGGCTGGAACCGATGGGATGGTGTGTTCCAGTGTTGAATTGGCCGCTGCCAATGAATTGCTGGGGCCCATCGCACATCAGGACGCCGCCCGCGCTTTGGTGGCCCCGTTGCGATACATGCTGGCATGAAAAAGGCCCACCAATGGGCGGGCCTTTTCAAAATGTCATGGGATCAACTTGGTTATCCCAGTTTATCAGTCAACTCAGGCACGGCATCAAACAGATCTGCCACAAGGCCGTAATCCGCAACCTGGAAAATGGGTGCTTCTTCGTCCTTGTTAATGGCCACGATGACCTTTGAATCCTTCATGCCAGCCAAGTGCTGAATGGCGCCGGAAATACCAACGGCCACATACAGATCAGGGGCGACAACTTTGCCGGTCTGGCCCACTTGCCAATCGTTCGGGGCATAGCCTGAATCAACCGCGGCGCGCGAGGCCCCAACAGCGGCCCCCAGCGTGTCAGCCAGTTTTTCGATCATGGCAAAGTTCTCTTCGGATCCAACGCCGCGACCACCGGACACAACCACACCGGCTGATGTCAGCTCGGGGCGGTCGCTTTCGGCGACTTTGTCTTCGATCCACTCGGACAAACCAGGATTGGCAGCGGCGCCAATGGTTTCCACCGAGGCCGAGCCACCTTCGCCCGCTGCATCAAACGATGCGATACGGAACGAAATGACTTTTTTGGCGTCCGAGGATTTCACCGTCTGGATGGCGTTGCCTGCATAGATCGGGCGCTCAAATGTGTTGCCGTCAACGACGCCTGATGCGTCCGAGATGACCATCGCATCGAGCAAAGCCGCCACGCGGGGCAGTACGTTCTTTGCGTCGGTCGTGGCAGGGGCGACGATATGTTCGTAATCGCCAGCCAGCGACACGATCAGCGCTGCTGTGGGTTCCGCCAGACGGTGGCCCAGTGATGCGTCTTCAGCAACCAGAACTTTGGCGACGCCATCGATTTTGGCAGCCGCTTCGCCAGCCGCCGCAGCCGAGGCTCCCGCGGCCAGAATGGTCACGTCACCCAGTTGTTTTGCGGCCGTTACGGCTTTGGCCGTTGCGTCCATTGCCAGTTCACCGTCTGTGACTTCTGCGAGAAGTAGAACAGCCATTACACAGCCCCCGCTTCTTTGAGTTTCGATACCAGCTCGTCAACCGAGCCCACGATTTCGCCAGCTTTGCGCGCTTCTGGTTCCTCGGTCTTGAGCACTTCAAGACGCGGGGTCACATCAACACCGTAATCGGCGGCCGTTTTCTCATCCAAAGGCTTTTTCTTGGCCTTCATGATGTTTGGCAGCGACGCGTAGCGTGGCTCGTTCAGGCGCAAATCAACCGTGATGATGGCAGGCATCGACACTTTGATCGTTTGCAGGCCGCCGTCCACTTCGCGGGTCACAACAGCGCTGTCACCGTCAATGTCGAGCGAAGAGGCAAATGTGCCTTGCGACCACCCCATCAGCGCCGACAGCATCTGGCCGGTGGCGTTCATGTCGTTGTCGATGGCTTGCTTGCCCGCCAGAACCAGACCGGGCTGCTCTTCGTCGATCACAGCCTTCAGGATTTTGGCAACCGCCAGAGGCTCGATGTCGTTGTGCACATCCTCGGCCGCGACCACCAGAATGGCGCGGTCCGCACCCATGGCCAGCGCTGTGCGCAGCGTTTCCTGATTTTGCTTTACGCCGATGGAAACAGCGATGACCTCTTCGGCCTTGCCTGCTTCTTTCAGGCGGATCGCTTCTTCGACAGCAATTTCGTCGAACGGGTTCATCGACATTTTAACATTCGCAAGATCGACGCCCGATCCATCCGCTTTGACGCGAACTTTCACGTTATAGTCGATCACACGTTTGACAGGTACGAGCACCTTCATTTGCATGGTCTCCCTAAATTGACCAGGAGCCGACGCAGCGACTCCCCTTTCTCAAGCATTCTGTGGGCTTGATATAGATTTGTATTCGGCTGCAACAGTGGAAAATCGCCCATTTCCGGCGTGCGACGTCGCGTTTGCAACGCTGGCTTGTCGAAAGCGACGTCGTGGGGCGGTTTGTCGCATCTGACAGGCAGGGCCTGAAGCGCTGCCTCAACGAAAAAGGCCCCACCAATCTGGCGGGGCCTTCGTCAATTTGGATTTGAGAGGTCTCAGTCTTCGCGGCTTTCGGGTGTTTCCACCAACGTATCGAACGCGTCGCCACCGATGATGTCATCCTCAACCGGGGCAGCAAGGGCTGCGGCGGCTTCGGCTTCTTCACGGCGCGCTTCAATGACCACGTTGTCACGGCCCTGAGCGATCTGACGCATCTGCTGCGTGGCACCACCGGTGCCCGCTGGGATCAGACGACCCACGATGACGTTCTCTTTCAGGCCAACCAGTTTGTCACGTTTGCCCTGTACCGAGGCTTCGGTCAGAACGCGCGTGGTTTCCTGGAACGACGCCGCCGAGATGAACGACCGTGTCTGCAAGCTTGCCTTGGTGATCCCCAGAAGGATCGGCTCGCCCTTGGCCTCGCGGCCACCTTTCGACACTGCCTTTTCGTTGGCGGCATCAAATTCGGCCTTATCGACATGTTCGCCCTTCAGCAGAGTGGTGTCACCTGAATCCAGGATTTCCCATTTCTGCAACATCTGACGCACGATGACTTCGATGTGCTTGTCGTTGATTTTCACACCTTGCAGGCGGTAAACCTCTTGCACTTCGTCGATCATGTAGTCCGCCAGCGCCTCGACACCCATGATGGACAGGATGTCATGTGGGGCAGGGTTGCCGTCCATGATGTAGTCACCCTTTTGGACAAAATCACCTTCCTGAACCGGAATGTGCTTGCCCTTGGGCACCATGTATTCGACGGGCTCCATGCTGTCATCGGCGGGTTCGATGCTGATACGGCGCTTGTTCTTGTAGTCGCGGCCATAGCGCACATACCCATCGATTTCCGCAATGATGGCGTGATCTTTGGGGCGACGGGCCTCAAAGAGTTCGGCCACACGTGGCAGACCACCGGTGATGTCCTTGGTTTTGGCACCTTCACGCGGAATACGCGCCACAACGTCACCGGCATGGATGTCCTGGCCATCTTCGATCGACAGAACAGCGTCCACCGACATCGGATAGGTCACAGGGTTGCCTGCATCGTTGCGCATTGGTTCGCCATCAGGGCCTGCAACCAGAATTTCTGGCTTCAGCTCGTTGCCCTTGGGGGCTGCGCGCCAATCCATTACGATCTTCTGGGTCATGCCTGTGGCATCATCCGTCACATCGCGTACGGCAATGCCGCTGACCAGATCGACAAACTTGGCTGTCCCCGACTTCTCGGCCAGAATTGGCAGAGTGTAGGGATCCCATTCGAACAGCTTGTCACCGCGGGCCACTTTGCCACCGTCTTTGACGAACATTTTCGACCCGTATCCAACCTTGTGGCTGGTCAGCTCGTTGCCTTTGTCGTCGTTGATCCGCAGCTTCATGTTGCGGCCCATAACCAGCGTGTCGCCGTTGGAGTTTTTCAGCAACTGAGCATTCTCAAGTTCGATCGTGCCCTCTTGGCTGGCTTCCTGGAACGATTGCTGACCACCTTGTGCAACGCCGCCGATGTGGAAGGTCCGCATCGTCAGCTGTGTGCCCGGCTCACCAATGGATTGCGCCGCGATGATACCCACCGGCTCGCCTTGGGTCACCATGGTGCCGCGTGCAAGGGCGCGGCCGTAGCACATGGCGCAAACGCCGTCTTCGGCCTCACAGGTCAGCGGGCTGCGCATCCGCGACACGGCAACGCCGGCCTCTTCAATCGCATCGGCCATCCGTTCGTCAATCAGCGTACCACGGGCGACAATCACACTGTCATCCGCAGGATGCAGCACGTCATCCGCTGCTACACGGCCCAGCATCCGCTCGGAAATCGAAGCAACCACTTCGCCATCCGATACGGCCGCTTCGGCGGTGATACCGCGCTCGGTGCCACAGTCATGCTCGCGCACGATGCAATCTTGCGCCACATCCACCAAACGGCGGGTCAGGTAGCCCGAGTTCGCTGTTTTCAAGGCCGTGTCCGACAGACCCTTACGGGCACCGTGGGTTGAGTTGAAGTACTCAAGAACGGTCAGGCCTTCCTTAAAGTTCGAGATGATCGGTGTTTCGATGATATCGCCGTTCGGCTTGGCCATAAGGCCGCGCATTCCGCCCAGCTGTTTCATCTGAGTGACCGAACCACGCGCACCAGAGTGAGCCATCATGTAGACCGAGTTCGGTTCCGCGGTGGAGCCGTCCTCATCCGTGCGATCCGCCGAGATGGTGCCCATCATGGCCTCAGTCACTTCGTCGTTACACTTCGACCAGGCATCGACAACTTTGTTGTACTTTTCACCCTGAGTGATCAGGCCGTCCATGTACTGTTGTTCAAAGCCCTTAACCTGATCACGTGTGCCATCCACGATGGTCCACTTGCTGTCAGGAATGACCATGTCGTCCTTGCCGAAGGAAATCCCGGCACGGAAGGCTTCGCGGAAGCCCATACCCATGATCTGGTCACAGAAGATCACGCTCTCTTTCTGACCACAGTAGCGATAGACGGTGTCAATCACGTTCTGCACTTCTTTCTTGCGCAGAAGCTTGTTCACCAACTCAAACGGAGCCTTAGAGTTCTTGGGCAGCAAAGCGCCCAGACGCGCACGACCCGGTGTGGTTTCAAAGCGTTCAAACACTTCGTTACCTTCCTCGTCGTATTGCGACATACGAACCTGAACCGATGCGTGCATATGCACTTCGCCGCTGTCCAGCGCGTGTTGCACTTCGTCGACGTTGGCAAAAACCATGCCTTCGCCTTTCATGCCATCACGCTGAATGGTGGTGTAGTACAGCCCCAAAACCATATCCTGCGAAGGCACGATGATGGGCGCACCGTTTGCAGGCGACAGCACGTTGTTCGTCGACATCATCAGAACGCGCGCTTCCAGCTGAGCCTCAAGGCTCAGCGGAACGTGCACGGCCATCTGGTCACCGTCAAAGTCGGCGTTAAAGGCCGAACAGACCAGCGGGTGCAGCTGAATAGCTTTGCCTTCGATCAGCACAGGTTCAAACGCTTGAATGCCCAAACGGTGCAGGGTCGGCGCACGGTTCAGCATGACGGGGTGTTCGCGGATCACCTCATCGAGGATATCCCAGACTTCGGGGCGTTCTTTCTCCACCAGCTTCTTGGCCTGCTTCACGGTCGAAGACATGCCTTTGGCTTCCAACCGCGAGTAGATGAACGGCTTGAACAGCTCCAGAGCCATCTTCTTGGGCAGACCACATTGGTGCAGCTTCAGTTCCGGACCCGTCACAATGACAGACCGGCCTGAGAAGTCGACGCGCTTGCCCAAAAGGTTCTGACGGAAGCGACCTTGCTTGCCTTTCAACATGTCCGACAGCGATTTCAGCGGGCGCTTGTTGGCACCTGTGATCACGCGGCCACGACGGCCGTTGTCAAACAGGGCATCGACAGATTCCTGCAACATCCGTTTTTCGTTACGCACGATGATATCAGGCGCGCGCAGCTCGATCAGACGTTTCAGACGGTTGTTCCGGTTGATCACCCGGCGATAGAGATCGTTCAGGTCAGACGTGGCAAAACGGCCCCCATCCAGTGGCACCAGTGGGCGCAGCTCTGGTGGGATGACCGGAATGACGGTCATGACCATCCACTCGGGCCGGTTGCCCGACTCGAGGAACGATTCAACAACCTTCAGACGCTTGATGATCTTCTTGGGCTTCAATTCGCCCGTGGCTTCGGCCAGATCAGCGCGCAGGGTTTCGGCCTCGGATTCCAGGTCGATGTTCTGTAGCATCTCGCGGATGGCTTCGGCACCGATGTTGGCGGTGAAGGCGTCCATGCCATACGCATCCTGCGCATCCATGAATTCCTCTTCGCTCAGCATCTGACCATAGGTGAGGTCGGTCAGGCCGGGTTCGATCACCACGTAGTTCTCAAAGTACAGAACCCGCTCCAAATCGCGCAGTGTCATGTCCAGCATCAGGCCGATGCGCGAGGGCAGCGACTTCAGAAACCAGATGTGCGCGCAAGGTGCGGCCAGCTCGATGTGGCCCATCCGCTCGCGGCGGACCTTTTGCAGCGTGACTTCAACACCACATTTCTCGCAGACAACGCCGCGATACTTCATGCGTTTGTATTTGCCGCACAGGCATTCGTAATCTTTTATCGGGCCAAAGATACGCGCACAGAACAGACCGTCACGTTCGGGTTTGAACGTGCGGTAGTTGATGGTTTCTGGCTTTTTGATCTCACCGTAAGACCACGACAGGATCCGTTCGGGTGAGGCCAGCGAGACCTTGATTTCGTCAAACACTTTCGCCGGAGCGACGGGGTTGAACGGGTTGTTTGTCAATTCCTGGTTCATGTTCAGTTCCTTTAATCAGGAGAGAGGGAAGGGGAGGGAGTGAGAGCGCAAGGCTCTCATTCCGCGTCTTCTTCCTCTGCGTCCAGGAGTTCCATGTTCAGGCCGAGGCCGCGGACTTCTTTCACAAGCACGTTGAAGCTTTCGGGCACGCCCGCTTCAAAGTTGTCCTCGCCCTTGACGATGCTTTCATAGACCTTGGTCCGGCCAGCCACGTCATCCGACTTGACCGTCAGCATTTCCTGCAGGGTATAGGCGGCGCCATAAGCTTCGAGAGCCCAGACTTCCATTTCCCCAAACCGCTGACCAGCGCCCTGCGCCTTACCACCCAGCGGCTGCTGCGTAACAAGTGAGTACGGGCCAGTGGAACGCGCGTGGATTTTGTCATCGACCAGGTGGTGCAGTTTCAGCAGGTATTTCACACCCACCGTCACCGGACGGCTGAACTGCTCACCGGTACGGCCATCAAACAGAACCGACTGTCCGCTTTCGTCGAACCCGGCGCGTTTCAGCGCGTCGTTCACGTCTGCTTCTTTCGCACCGTCAAAAACAGGCGTCGCAATCGGCACACCGCCGGTCACATTGCCCGCTGCTTCGACCAGTTGGCCTTCGTCCATGCCCGCGATGCCTTCTTCATAGACATCTTCGCCGTAAGCGGTGCGCATGGCCTCACGTACAGGCGTCAGATCACCGGAACGGCGATACTCTTGCAACGCCTCGTCAATCTTCACGCCCAGACCGCGTGCGGCCCAGCCCATGTGGGTTTCCAAAATCTGACCGACGTTCATACGCGATGGCACGCCCAACGGGTTCAGACAGAAGTCAACCGGCGTACCGTCCGCGAGGAACGGCATGTCTTCCATCGGAACAACCTTGGAGATCACACCTTTGTTGCCGTGACGACCAGCCATTTTGTCACCTGGTTGCAGCTTGCGCTTGACCGCGATGAACACTTTGACCATTTTCATCACGCCGGGGGGCAGATCGTCGCCGCGGCGCACTTTTTCGACCTTGTCTTCGAACCGTGCATCCAGAGTACGCTTTTGCGCCTCATACTGATCATGCAGGGCCTCGACGACCTGAGCGTCTTTCTCGTCCTTGAGGGCCAGCTGCCACCACTGACCTTTTGTCAGCATTTCCAGCAGTTCTGCGTCGATCGTGGCGTTGGCTTTGACACCCTTGGGGCCTTTAACAGCCACTTTGCCTTCGATCATCGAGCGCAGACGCGCATAGATGTTGCGGTCCAGAATGGCCAGCTCATCGTCGCGGTCACGGGCGAGGCGTTCAACTTCCTCACGCTCAATTTGAAGCGCACGTTCGTCTTTTTCCACACCGTGGCGGTTAAAGACACGCACCTCAACGACTGTGCCGAAATCACCGGGCTTCACGCGCAGTGATGTATCGCGCACATCCGATGCTTTCTCGCCAAAGATGGCGCGCAGCAGCTTTTCTTCTGGCGTCATTGGCGATTCACCTTTGGGGGTGATCTTGCCCACCAGAATGTCGCCCGGCTCTACGTCGGCACCGATGTAGACGATCCCGGCCTCGTCGAGGTTGCGCAGGGCTTCCTCGCCGACGTTGGGAATGTCACGGGTGATTTCTTCTGGCCCAAGCTTGGTGTCACGCGCGGCCACTTCGAATTCCTCAATGTGAATCGAGGTGAACACGTCATCGCGCGCCACACGTTCCGAAATCAGGATCGAGTCTTCGAAGTTATAGCCGTTCCACGGCATGAAGGCCGTGACCACGTTCTTACCCAAAGCCAATTCGCCCAGATCCGTCGAGGGTCCATCGGCAATCACTTCGCCTTTGGTGACCGAATCACCCACCTTCACCAACGGACGCTGGTTGATGGTGGTGTTCTGGTTCGAGCGTTGGAATTTACGCATGCGGTAGATGTCCACGCCCGCGTCGCCCAGTTCCAGATCGGATGTGGCACGAATAACGATACGCTGCGCATCGACCTGGTCGATGATGCCTGCGCGTTTCGCCATGATCGCAGCACCTGAATCGCGCGCCACAACACCTTCGATACCGGTGCCAACCAGAGGGGCCTCGGAGCGCAGAGTTGGAACCGCCTGACGTTGCATGTTCGAGCCCATCAAGGCGCGGTTGGCGTCGTCATTTTCCAGGAACGGAATCAGTGAGGCCGCTACAGACACCAGCTGTTTCGGGGAAACGTCAATCAAATCAACGCTATCCGAAGGCGCCAGCATGTAATCGCCCGACTGACGGGTCGACACCAGCTCGTTTATGAAGTTGCCTTTGTCATCCAACGATGCGTTGGCCTGCGCCACAGTATGGCGCATTTCTTCGGTGGCCGAGAGATACTCAACCTCGTCGGTTACGTGACCATCGACAACCTTGCGATAAGGCGTTTCGATAAAGCCGTATTTGTTTACGCGGGCAAAAGTTGCGAGGCTGTTGATCAGACCAATGTTTGGCCCTTCCGGCGTTTCAATCGGACACATGCGGCCATAGTGGGTTGGGTGCACGTCGCGCACCTCAAAACCGGCACGTTCGCGGGTCAGACCACCGGGCCCAAGCGCCGAAAGACGACGTTTGTGCGTCACTTCCGACAGTGGGTTGGTTTGGTCCATGAATTGTGACAGCTGGCTTGAGCCAAAGAATTCACGCACAGCCGCAGCCGCAGGTTTTGCGTTGATCAGATCCTGAGGCATGACCGTGTCGATTTCGACGCTAGACATGCGTTCCTTGATCGCACGTTCCATGCGCAACAGACCGACGCGGTACTGGTTTTCCATCAGCTCGCCAACCGAACGCACACGACGGTTGCCGAGGTGGTCAATATCGTCCACGTCGCCTTTGCCGTCGCGTAGCTCAACCAGCGCGCGGATGCACGAAACGATGTCTTCGCGGTCCAGCGTGCGTTGGGTGTCAGGCTTGTCCAGTGCCAGACGCATGTTCATTTTCACGCGACCAACTGCCGACAGGTCATACCGCTCACCGTCAAAGAACAGCGTGTCGAACAGGGCCGATGCCGCCTCTTCGGTGGGTGGCTCGCCCGGGCGCATGACGCGATAGATATCCATAAGCGCGGTTTCGCGGTTCATGTTCTTGTCTGCCGCCATGGTGTTGCGCATGTAGGGCCCAACATTGACGTTATCGATGTCCAGAACCGGAATGTCGGTGACACCGGCTTCGATCAGTTCCTGAACGGAACCGCCGATGATGTCGCCATCCTTGTCATATTCGATCGTCAGCTCGTCCCCGGCTTCGACATAGATCGCGCCGGTTTCTTCGTTGATGATGTCCTTGGCGACGAATTTGCCTGCGATCTGCTCGTATGGGACCAAGAGATCGGTGACTTTGCCGTCGTCAATCAACGCCTTCACGGCGCGCGGTGTAACTTTCTTGCCTGCCTCGGCAATCACGTCACCGGATTTGGCATCCACCAAGTCGTAAGTCGGGCGCGTACCGCGTACACGATCAGGGAAGAACTTGGTGACCCAGCCTTTTTTCTTCTTCAGCTTGTAGTTCACCGTGGAATAATAGGCATCCATGATGTCTTCCTGGGTCAGACCCAGGGAATACAGCAATGTGGTGACAGGCAGTTTGCGACGACGATCAATGCGCGCAAAGACGATGTCCTTGGCGTCAAATTCAAAGTCCAGCCAGCTGCCGCGGTATGGGATAATGCGGCAGGCAAACAGCAGTTTGCCAGAGGCGTGGGTTTTGCCTTTGTCATGGTCAAAGAACACACCCGGCGAGCGGTGCATCTGAGACACGATCACACGCTCGGTGCCGTTCACAACGAACGTCCCGTTGGGTGTCATCAAAGGCATATCGCCCATGAACACGTCTTGTTCCTTGATGTCCTTGACGGACTTGGCACCGGTGTCTTCGTCGACATCAAATACGATCAGACGCAGGGTGACCTTCAGCGGGGCTGAATAGGTCATGTCGCGCTGCATGCACTCTTCAACGTCGTATTTTGGCTTTTCCAGCTCGTAATCAACGAATTCCAGCACGGAAGTTTCGTTGAAGTCCTTGATCGGGAAGACCGATTGGAACACACCTTTGATGCCTTCGCCGTCCATGGGCTGGGGCGCATCGCCGGAGTTGAGGAAAAGATCATACGAGGATTTCTGAACCTCGATCAGGTTTGGCATATCCAAAACTTCGCGGATTTTGCCGAAATATTTACGAAGACGTTTCTGGCCGATAAAGGACTGCGCCATGTGTCTGGTCACCTTTCAGTTTCTCATGTGAAGCGCGTGGCCGTCGGGCTACGGCTGCGCTCTCATCCGAGACAGGCTGGGGTTCTGATCTATTCCTGGTCGCTGTCCCACCAGCGGCCTCCCGATCCTTAGAACCTCGCCTTAGAAAAACCCCTGTTTGCGAAAGGGCCTCTCTGAGACAGGTTCGGCTGAGCCCGGTTTCCCGCGCTCAGCCATCACAAATGCTCCGGGTTGCCCCGGCGCAAATTACTTCAGTTCGACTTCGGCGCCAGCTTCTTCCAGCTTGCCCTTGATCTCTTCTGCTTCGTCTTTCGAGCAGCCTTCTTTGACGGCTTTGCCGCCAGCTTCGACCAGCTCTTTTGCTTCTTTCAGACCCAGGCCTGTGATCGCGCGAACCTCTTTGATGACGTTGATCTTGGAGGCGCCAGCGGCCTTCAGGATGACGTCAAATTCGGTTTGCTCGGCACCAGCGTCGCCACCGGCGTCGCCTGCAGGGCCGGCCATCATAACAGCGCCACCAGCGGCGGGCTCGATGCCGTATTCGTCTTTCAGAATGGTTTTCAGTTCTTGGGCTTCGAGAAGGGTCAGACCAACAATCTCTTCAGCAAGTTTTTTCAGATCAGCCATTTTATCAGCTCTTTCCGTTTGATTAGATGTGTTCCAACGTCGAGGTTTCAACCCCAGACGCCGATCAAGTCAGTGGCATTACGCAGCTTCGGCCTTCTCTTCGAGGGTCGAAAGGATGCTCGCGATGTTCGAAGCAGGCGCGCCAATGGCCCCAGCGATGTTCGAAGCAGGTGCGCCCAGCATACCGGCGATCTGAGCAAGCAGCTCTTCACGCGATGGCATATCGGACACGGCTTTGACACCGGCACGGTCCAGAGCGGTCTCACCCATTGCCCCACCAAGAATGACGTATTTGTCATTGCCCTTGGCAAAACCCTCGGCAACCTTTGCGGCTGATACGGGGTCTTCGGAATAGGTCAGAACGGTCATTCCCTCCAGATGTTCGGCAATGCTTGCGCAGGGCTTTCCATCCAGAGCGATTTTGGCGAGCTTGTTTTTGGCAACACGAACGGATGCATCAGCCTCACGGGCACGTGCACGCAGATCCTGCATTTCAGCAACTGTCAGACCGGCGTAGTGGGCTACCACAACGACGCCAGAGCTTTCGAAGATCTGGCCGAGTTCCTCGACCACTTTCTCTTTCTGGGCTCTATCCACAGTTTTACTCCAAATTTGGGGGTTTCCCCCCGGCTCAGTCTTACCGGATTGCTCCGGCGGTTGGGTCCTCAGATAAAACGGGACGCCCGAACCGCACGAAGATCTGAACCTTCGGTCAATCTGGTCTGATCCCGTCTCAGGCAGGAATTAAAGGGGTCATATGTCCCCAACCCGCCATCTCGGACGAAACGCAAAAGAGCGCGGGACGAATCACGCGCTCTAAAGCACGACGATCACTAGTGCTGTCTGGCCTGAATGCCAAGCCCTGAAAGACGGTTTTTATGATATTCCAACCGATTTTCTGGGTCGCACGCAATGTTCCGCGCAAATGGAATGGAAAAAGGCGGCAAGCCATGCTCACCGCCTTCTTAAGATTGGGTCAACCAACCGGTTGGTCTTAGGCGTCGCCGGCGGCGCTTACGTCAATGTTCACGCCAGGGCCCATGGTTGAGCTGAGCGAGATCTTTTTGACATACGAGCCTTTCGACCCGGCTGGCTTGGCTTTTTGAACAGCGCCGATAAAGGCGCGGACGTTTTCAACCAATTTGCCTTCGTCAAACGAGGCTTTGCCGACGCCTGCGTGCACAACACCGGCCTTTTCGACCTTGAACTGCACTTCGCCGCCTTTGGCTGCTTTGACAGCCTCGGCCACGTCCATGGTCACAGTGCCGACCTTGGGGTTTGGCATCAGGTTGCGGGGGCCCAGAACCTTACCCAGACGGCCAACGATGGGCATCATGTCGGGGGTTGCAATGCAGCGATCAAAGTCGATCTTGCCGCCTTGCACGGTTTCCATCAGGTCCTCTGCACCGACGATGTCGGCACCAGCGGCTTGGGCTTCTTCAGCCTTTGGGCCACGGGCGAACACGGCGACGCGTACGTCTTTGCCGGTGCCGTTGGGCAGGCCAACCACGCCGCGCACCATCTGATCGGCGTGACGTGGGTCAACGCCCAGGTTCATCGCGATCTCAACGGTTTCGTCGAACTTGGCGTTGGCCGAGCCTTTGACCAGTGCGACAGCTTCTTCGACTGTCACATTGTCTTTGCCAGCGAATGCTTCACGGGCGGCGGTGGTGCGTTTTCCGAGCTTTGCCATCTTACTTCACCTCGATGCCCATGGAGCGTGCGGAACCGGCAATGATCTTCATCGCGGCTTCGACGTCGTTTGCGTTCAGGTCTTTCCACTTGGCTTCTGCGATTTCGCGCAGCTGCTTGGCGGATACCGATGCGATGGTTTCGCGACCGGGTGTTTTGGATCCCGATTTCGCTTTGATCGCTTTTTTCAGGTAATAGGACGCAGGGGGCGTCTTGATGTCCATGTCAAAGGACTTGTCCTGATAATAGGTGATCACAGTGGGGCAGGGTGCACCTGGCTCCATGTCCTGCGTCTTGGCGTTGAATGCCTTGCAGAATTCCATGATGTTAATACCGCGCTGACCCAGCGCCGGACCGACCGGCGGGGATGGGTTCGCTTGACCGGCGGGGACTTGCAATTTCATTGTCCCAGCAAGCTTCTTGGCCATAAGACCGTCTCCTTTTACAGCATCTGAACCACCGCGTGTGGTCAGACAGGTTTGCCCGTGGTCCGGTGCGTCTGCGCGCAGACACCGCCTCCCACGAATTAATGCCACCCGCAAGGGCGACAGATGCGCCTGTTACAGCGGCTTTCATTGGGTTTCAAGTGCAGAGTGGCGCGCCTTGCAAGATTGTGGACGCAAACGCCACAACCACAGGAATGGCCAGCCAGTTGCCGACTATCGGCTCAGCCGTCTTCCAGGATCACGTCAAATTCAACCCGGTTGCCCGGCATGCCAGCCTGTTGGCCGGTATCACCGGCACGCGACGGTGCAGCGATGATGATCTGACCGGGCGACACACCACGGCTGACCAGCATCGACATCAACGCCTTTGCGCGCAACAGGCCTGTCTTGATGCTTTCGCCCGCCTGCACGTCGCCCGAGTGATGGCCGATCACGCGCAGCCGTGCATGTGGGCAGGCCACTGCCATATTGGCCAGTGCCATTGCGGTTTCAAACTCTTCCGGGCGTACCGAAACGGACCGATTGGCGTAAAACAGCATCGATGCATCCACAGCATTCTGCAGCTCCTGCACACATTCCGCATCGCGCCACGGTGTCGGGCTGGCTGGTGCACGTGCTGAAACCCGTGCCACCTGGCCGGCATCAAACACTGAAAATTCTACCCGGCGGTCATAGTAGGCCCGCGATTTGTCACCTGTCACATTTGACGGCACCGTATCGCCCTTGCCGATGGCCACGAACATGCTGGTGTCAATGCCTGCCGCTGCAATCCGCGTGATCACCTGCTGGGCGCGCTTTTCGCTCAGGCGCAGGTTGGCTTGGGGGTCGCCCGAGGGGTCGGAATGGCCTTCGACCAGAATTTGCACGTTGGGGCATTCCTGTACAACAAGGCCCAATACACGTCCGACCTGAATGCCACTGGCATCTGCGGTCAGGCCACCGCTGGGGAAATACACCCGCGATTGCGAGGCCAGATTGCGCAGATCTTCGATACATTGCGCACGCGTGTCCTCAGTCTGAGCCGAGGCGAAAAACGATGTGTCCGTTGCAGTGTTAGTGTCCAGTGCAGCGGTGCGCTCTTGCGGCTCGGGGGTGGGCGTTGGCACCGGATCAGCCGCAGGCAAGCTGGCCGATACATCCATCGCAGGTTCGGTCAAGACGCCCAGTCCTTGCGCGCCGCCTTCTTGACGCGTGACCGTCTCATCCTGGCCTGAAGCAAGCGATTGCGCGGAACCAGCGTCCTGATATGACGTCTGCGTGGCAGTAGTCTGAACCGGCGCAGTGGCGACAGGATCAGCCTTTTGGTCCCACATCACATAGGCCGCAAAAACCAATGCAGCGGATGGAACAAGCCACGGAAGACTGTCCTTCAAAGACTTAAAAACCATACTGCTGCTCCCCCAGATGAGCCAAGTCGCTTTGAGTGGCCAACTATATTGTGTGCTCGCGCCTAAATATAGGCGTGAATCCGCCAGATTCGTCAACAGTCCAAATCCAGAATCTTACAACCTATTTGGAGCAAAGGTTTTTTCGTGCGCAACGCGCAAATGTGGCGCAGGGCAAATACGGGATGTGCCACTTGCCTTGAGGACCAGACACAAAAAACGCGCCCACCAAAGGGGGCGCGTCATATGACCTTGCGAAATGCGCCGGGTCAGATTTGTTTGGTCACCTGCGTGTATTCCAGCTCGACCGGGGTTTCGCGGCCAAAGATAGATACGGTCACTTTCAGGCGCTGGTTGTCGTCGTCGACTTCCTCGACCATGCCGTCGAAATCCTCGAATGGGCCGTCGTTGACTTTGACCTTTTCGCCAACTTCGAAGCTGATCATCAGCTTGGGGGCCTCTTCGCCTTCCTGTACGCGGTTCAGGATGGTGTTCACCTCAGCATCGCGCATCGGCATCGGGCGGCCTTGGGGGCCCAAAAAGCCAGTGACGCGGTTGATCGAATTGATCAGGTGATAGCCCTGGTCTGACATCTCCATGTGAACCAGCACATAGCCCGGCATAAAGCGACGCTCGGCGGTCACTTTCTTGCCCCGGCGCACTTCAATCACCTCTTCGGTGGGCACCAGAACTTCGTCGATGTCGTCCTCAAGGCCCTGTTCGGCCACTGACGTTCTGATCTGCTCTGCAATCTTCTTCTCGAAATTCGAGAGCACACTGACCGAATACCACCGTTTCGCCATCTCGCAGCTTCGCCTTCTGTTGGTCCGGGCAGATGCGCCCGGCGGGTTGTTCTGGTTGTTCCAGACAGTCAGGCCCAGCCAGAGTGTCCGAAACAAAAAATCGGCGCGAGGCTCGATTCGCCGCGCGCCTGACATTTAACTTAGGCGGTCACCTACCGCCCTTCGTGGCCTAATTCAAGGGGCCGGACGTGGAAAACTGGAGAAGTGGCGGGCCGCGGCCCGTCTTAGCCGAACATGCCCAGCACGCCGGTGAGACCGCTGCGAATGACCAAATCGACCAGCGCAAAGAAGATTGCGGTCAAAGTGGCCATGATCAGCACCATGATCGTGGTCAGCACCACCTCGCGGCGTGTCGGCCAGACGACCTTGGACACTTCAGAGCGGACTTGCTGGATAAACTGTAGTGGATTGGTGCGGGCCATGGGTGCGGTCTTTGTTCCTGATGTATCTCAGGGCGACATACGCGCCCCGGCATCTGAATTCAAGTGTTGGAATGGTTTACCGGTCTTATGCGCCTGACCTGTTTGGTGTCGCACAGCGGCGCAGGGTTCACACAGCAGGCGACCCGGCTTAGCCGCGATACACTTCAGGCAGTTTCAGCTTCTCAAAAGGATCCGGGGCGTTGTCCAGGTCTTTATCGGCGTGCACCGGCTTTGACATGTCCGGCAGCGCCAGCTTCTCGGCCCAGCTGTCGGGCAGGCGGTCCAGCATCGCATCAAACCGCAATGCAAAGGCGTCACCGCGTTGGCGCATCCGTTCGGCCATGGCGGGGTTACGTGCGCTGAGCCGATCCCATCCATTGCTGATTATTTCCATCATCCGGTCTGGCCCCACGGTCAGCCAGGCAATCAGGCCCACCCAAAAGGTGACAAACAAAATACCGGGTATCAACCAGGGACGCAGAACCATCACCAGCACAAAGCCAGCAATCGCGATATGCTTCAGCGTTGGGCGGTAGCCCGCAATGCGCGCTTTCACGGCACGCTTTGCCTTTGCGGTTTTGCGGGTGGGCGGGGCCGAGACCCCGGACTGTGCTACGTCATCATACATGGGATCAGCCGGTTCAAGCTCGGGCAGAACTTCGCGGCTGGATACCCGCTTTTGATCCTGCATCACTGATTGGATCAAAGTGTCCGTCGAGGATTGATCAGTTGGTTTTGCTGACGTGGCAGTTCCCATGGAATAAGACCTAATTTTGAGTGTCCAATTGTAATTTTGATCAACGGATGCTGGCCATGTCGACCAGGCGCACAATTTGATTGATCCGAGTTTTGTACTGGTGGTGAAACATGGCCAAATTGGGGCAAAAGACGGGCAGATTTCGGGTACTGTTTCCACCTGCGCGATAATAAACCGAAACCAGATCAACTGTACGAATTGTGCAACATATCAGGGCGCTGTCACGGGCGGCGGCGCTTTGCTTATAAGGGCCGTCTGCGCTTCTTTGCGTTGACACACCTAACGCGAAGGCACACCCTGAGGTTGTTTTTAGACGAATTTGATTCTCATATAAAAAGAAGATTTTGTTATGCAATGGACCTTTCTTGATGGCACATTTGTGTCTGGCCCAAAGGCCAAAATTCCCATCCCATCGGGGCGGCTCAGCGCGCTGGCGGCTGTTCTGGTGCTGAACCACGGCCGCGCGGTTGAACGCGACCGGATCGCTGAAATCCTGTGGGAGGGCGAACACCCTGAGAACGCCCGTGACCGACTGAACACCATGTTGTGGCGGTTGCGCACGCTGATGCGCAAGGCAGGTGGCAAGGGTAAAAGCCTGATCAACAAACGCGCCTATCTGATCTATCAGCCGGAAACGGCGTTTGGATCGGATATTGTCAACATCTCGCAGACGGCCCGCCATGTCATGAGCCACGGTGCAACTGGTGCAACCGGCACAACTGATGCCACCAGCGCCACCGCTGATGCACAGGTGCAGCACCTTTTGGACTGCGTGGGCGATTGCAACATGGATTTCCTGCCCGGCGCTCAGGATCACTGGTCTATTGTGACCCGTGAAAGCCTGCGCTCGGGCTTGCTGGTGATCCTTGAGGCGCTGTTGGTTCACATGCGCGAGCAGGGCCGGTGGGGCCGTGTCAGCGAAGTGGCCCAAAAGATGCTAACGCTGGATCCGGCGCTGGAAAGCGGCCACCGTCAGATGATCGAGCTGCACAGTCGCCGCCATGACGTGGGATCGGCCGAGCGTCAGTACAGCGTGCTGCAACGCGTTTTGCGTGACCGGCTGGATGTGGCACCCGCCCCGGAAACGGCCGCGGCAATTGATGCGCTCAAGATCAACCGTTCGGAACAGGCGAACCCGGCCCAGAACACGGGCCAGAGCACGGGCCAGAGCACGGGCCGCCCGCGCAGGCAGGCCTTGCTCTCGCGCCCGTCCTTTTCTGCCGTGGAATCCGCGCTTGATCATCTGGATGCCGCGCGGGACAAGCTGATGGGATAAACGCCTAAGGCTGATCAGCTACACCACCCCGTGACATTGAAAACCGCCCAGGGCTGCCTTGGGCGGTTTTTTCGTGTTTGGCCAAAACTCACACCTGCGGTGAGCGCCGTGAGAGAGTTGTGTGAGACTAGTGTGAGGGTGCCATGTCATCCCTGCGTTTATGTCTGATGCACGTCCCCATAGCCCGGCACGCAACCGCCGCTTTTTGGTATCCATCTGGTTGAGCGAGCCGGGATCAAATCTGTCTGAGCAAGCAATCTCGGGTGTGATCTGGAATGCTGACCCTGCCGCAGTGGGACAGCTGGACCCTGGCACGCGTTTTGAAACGCTGCAGGAGTTGCCCGCGTTGATGGAGGCCCTGGTGGCGCCGTCTCCGGCTGCTGATCCGCAAACGGATGCCGCGCCATGAGTTTCCTGCTGAAACCCACGCGTATGTCGGTGACCGACCTGCGCCCGTCGCTTAGCTACCGTGTCAGTGTTCCGGCGCGCAGCCGCACGGCACGGCACTGGGTTGAACTGGTGCTGAGTGCCGATCCGGACTTGATGGCACCTGAGGCCGCCACCGAACGCACCGCGCAAACCTTCGCGGGGTTCAACACCCGTTTCCCGCTGATCGGAGATACGGCGGTGATTCATATTCCACCCGCCACCTTGCTGGCCCTTTCGGGCGCATCGCGGATCTATGCGGGGGCCGCTTTGTTTGACGCCGAGGACGCCGCCGCACCCGTGTCGTTGATCCGCCCCGATGCCGACAGTGTCTATGTCCATTCAGCGGGCTTTACCGGGGCAGGCATTGCGCAACGGTTTGGCTTTGCCGGACGGCCCAATGTGACCGGTGCCCCACAGACCGATCCCACCGCATCCCATACATGGGCCGGTGATCACCCGACCCCCTCTTCTTCCCCTCCGGTGCTGGCAGATGCCGACACAGGACTTTCCACAGAAGGAACCCTTCCCATGAATTCTCAGTCATTTATGCATCACAACACTGGTCAACATCCCGGACCACACACGCGCCAAGCCCCGGCGCAGCCCGTGCCCGCCCACGCCGCAGGCGCGATGGACTATGACGATGGCTTTGGTGCACCGCCCCCTGCCATGCCACCCCAAACGCAGCCGATGGGGCATATGGATGGGGGCCTGCCCTATGGCGGTGCCAATCAGCCGTTGGCCGAACCATATGACTATGTTCTGCCTGAATTCGACAGCTACAACCCATTGGATATCCTGCGTACGCTGGGCAACGCGTGGTCGCGCTATAGCAGCTTTACCGCCGGGGTGGCCGATACCTCGCAATTTCCGTTCAGTGCGATTGTCCTGCTGCGCATGCATGTCCGCCTGAAGTCGGACCCAACCCAGACCACATCATTTCTGGGCACCGGGTTCTACATTGCCAACAATCTGATCCTGACCGCCGCGCACAACATGGCGGATGATGGCACCTGGAGCGAAGCGCACAGCATCGATGTCTTTGTCGCGATGAATTCCACCAATGGTGTGGGCGGCGCGTTGGATCCGGCGCATGCGGTGTCGGCCTATTCGGTCACGCCCTCGGACTGGACACTTAACCCGCATTACACCACCAATGGCGATGCGCATGATCTGGCTGTTATCCGTGTGGGCGTGGCCCCGCCGAACGGTGATTTCTTTGAGATTGCCGATGATGTGCCGGGCGCCGAAACCAAGATTGCTGTGTGCGGTTATGCAGGCTCCAGCCGGGCGCAGGATCCGCGCAGTGGGCTGACCTGGCAAAAATTGCTGCCCAAGGCGCAAAGCGACGGCAAGCAACACCTTGATGCAGACCGTGTGCGCTCGACCCTCGCAGGAGGCGAGGCGATTGCCTATAACCTGCACACGTTAAAAGGCACGTCAGGTGCGCCTGTATTCATGCAGCCTGATGGTGACGCGGATGATGGTGATGCCACCCAGCAGATGAAAATTGTGGCCGTACACCGCCGGGGCCGCCATGATAACGAACCCAACACGAACTTTGAAAACGTCGGTGTTCTGCTGACCCGCCGCAAAAAGGCCTGGGCGCTGTCCGGTGGGGCGGCCTCAATAGCGCTGGACACAGGTGCCCTGGCACCTCAGCATGCGATGGCAGGCGAGCAGGGCTATGCCCAACCGATGGTCGAACCTGCCACTTGGGTCGCGATTGCGTCGCTTGTGGGCACGGCCACCTCTGCAGGTATCGCAGGGCTCAAAAGTAGCGATGGCGACATCCATTGGGAGCTGCAAAAGATGCAAGGCTGGTTGAAACCGGGCGCGCATCCGACCCCTTCAATGCCCGAAGATCTGGACCCAAGCCAGGTCAGTGAAACCACCTTTATCAATATCAAAAGCCCCAGCTATATCGGAACCTTCCAAGGCAATATGTTTGCCCATTTCCACCTGCGGTTCCGGTGGGATGGCACGGGCGTTGGTGGCATTGTGATCGACAAACGGCCGCATGACACCGCCGACAACCTGACGGGTGGCTTGCAAGTGTCGATGCAGATCGTGCCACTGCTGGAAACCGCGGCGTCCGTGGACAATCCAAATCATCAGGTGGCTGTGGTCGAGGTGACGATGCAATACAGCTACGTCTGGACCGCGTCGAACTCGGATCATGTGAAGGTGATCTATCGCTTCTACGGGGATGGCACCTATGAAAGCCGGGTTGTGGGTGGCCAAAGCGAGCTGACCAAGAATTCAATGGTCTTTGCCCCACAAAGCAGAACCTGAGGGGGCGCGAGCGATGAGCATCAGCCAACCCATGTCCTGCGTGCTGCCCGCCGATGCGCCCCGTGCGCGTGGGTTGGGCCAGCACCCCGATGGCCCCGTGCGCTGTGCGCTGCCCGAAGCCACACCGCGCCGAGCGCCGATTGGGGCTGCTGCCCCCGAAACTCCGGCGCAGGTTGCTTTGCCGATGGAATATCACCGGCAATCGGCGCGGCAGCCTGAAACGCCGGCCCAGGTGGCCTACCCGATGGAGATCGCACGGGCTCAATCGCGCCCTGCGACGCCCCCTTCACCTGCAGCCCCCGCGCGTCAGCCTTTAAATCCAGCGGGGGATATGCCCCCCGCGCCCCGGCCCGATCCTGAACTCTCCCTGCCAGCGCCTGCCGCTGATCAGGGTCGGGCCAAACTGTCTGTTGCTGCCATGTTGCCGATCGTTGAAATCACGGCGCGCGGCATATCTGGTGCTGCAGGCTACGCCTATATGGGAGAGGACCCCGACGCCGCTGGTTTGCGGTTTGGCATGCTGGGGCAACGACTGGACACCGGCGATATGGGGCGCGTGTTGGCCTTGGCGCAGACCCGTGATGCGGTGGCGTTTGATGCGACCTTCGGCGCGCAGGCCCAGGCGATTCTACAGACCACCCAGGCAGACACACCCGAGGCCCGCAAAGCCGCCGTTGATGGCCTGCCACTCTGGGAGCCGCGTTGGAAAACCCGGTTGTCGTCCGCCGGGTCGACGCCTGCCTTTGTGGCCGCGCAAAACGAATATGCAGTCGAGGCCCAGCTGCGTCCTGCCGCCCAGTTGGTTTTGGCGCATCCTGCATTGGTCAGCGGCGCGGCCCTGGCCATGGCGCTGGATGCTTTGGCCGAATGTGGCCGGGATGCAGGCCTTGAAAAACTGCGCGCTGTTTTGGGGGCGGGCCCGGTTGAAAATCTGCCCGCGTTTCAGGCCGCACTGGCCAAGGCCGTGCCAGTCAGTGGTCGGCGTTTGCCGTATCTGGCGCGCCATGAACTTTTGCTCAACTGGCGCCCTGATGTGGCCCAGACGGGTGCGCCATGACATCCGGCGCAGACCCTCACGCCGCTGCCCACATGCTGAGCGAGGCCGCATCGGCGCTTCAGGCAGCCCCGTCCTTTGCTGCACTGCCCGAGGACAAACGCGATGCCCTGCGCCACAAAATTGCCCGTGTCCGCGGCGCGCTGATGGCGCAACCTCAGGCGTTGGCGCAGGCAGATCCGTTTGAAACTGATATCTTTGCCGCCCCCATGCTGGGCCCGCAAACCGGCTATAGCCCTGTAGCTGCCGCACCCGGCGTGCCCGCCACACCCGGCGCACCACCCGCGTCGCCCGAAGGGCCCAAATCGCTGCTGCGCACCGTGTCTGATCTGCCTGCCGCCGCAGGGGCCATGGCCGAAGAGCTGGACTTTGCCAGTTTCGTGGCCTCGTTGGTGCATGGCACGTTTGACGCCATCGTCGACAGTTCGATCCGTCAGATGGAGGCTTTTGCCTCGCTGGTGTCCTCACTGGCGCAGACCGTCGAAGATTTCAGCGCCTCTAACGTGTCGACAAATCAGGTGCGTGACTGGCTGATCGATAAATACCCCAGCGATCTGCAACTGGTTTTGCCTGCCGCGCTGGGCGATCAACCGCGCGTTTTGCCCCGTGATGCGGATGGCGACTGGGGCGCGTCTCCGGTTTGGCTGGACGACTATGACCTTGGCGGCGAAACCCTGTCAGAAGAGCTGATTGAAACCCGGCTGATCCCCCAGGCCCGTCTGCGTCTGGGCGAGGACAGGATGCGCACCCTGGCGTCCATGGCGTTGCTGGGCATGCACAAAGTCAAGGTTGAACGCGGCGAGATTTCCGCCCGCATCCGCATCCGCGCCAAGGCGTCGGATCAGGCGTTGGTGCATTACGCCCAGTCTCAGGATCCCGCACAGCAACAAGCGGGTTGGTCCGCGCGCCCCGGCTTCTCGGCCCCGGCGGCGCAGGCCATGATTTCCACCGCTGTAAACGCGCAATCCGATGCTGCCATCGCCGCCGAATTGCAGGGCGAGGTCAAGATCGTGTTTGGATCAGAAACCGTTCCGCTGGACAGCTTTGTGTCGGACGCTCAAAAGGTGTTGCTGGAACGCACAGCCCGCACGGTCAATGCACCGGTTGTTCGCGCGCCAGACCCCGTACAATCAGACGCGGTACAATCAAACCCCGTACAATTGAACCCAGTACAATCAAGCGCTGTACCAGGCGCCACAATCACGCCCGCGCCGGTGGCGCAAATCCCTGATGCCCAGTCACCGCAACCCGGCGAAGGCGGTGACGCATGAGCCCGCAACGCCTGGATCAAACCCTGACAGAACTGGCCGCAGAGGTCATGACAGCCGCCCAAGACACACCGCTGGCCATTGAACAGATCGCCGCTGATCTGCCCATGGAATTCAGCCTGACCACCGCAGGTGACATAACGGCGCGCCCACCTTTTGCCCTGCAATCGCGTGCGCTGGCCCTGCCGGTGGCGCGAATGTCCGTCACGTTTCAGCACACCGGAGGGCGCCATGACTGATACCCCCGCTGGCCTGCCACTTGAGGATCTGCTCAACGCTGTCTCCACCCAGCTGGAGCGCGCGCAATCGGCGCTGAACTTTCGCTCGCAAACCGCCGGGCTGAACTTTGCCGTCAAGGATTTCGCAATGGATCTGCGGGCCGTGATCGACATGGAACATGCCGAAGTGCGCGTGCGCCCTGCTTTGCCCGGCGAGGCCGGTGTGAGCACGCTGAAAATTGGCTTTACCACCGTGACCCGCCCCATGCTTGAGGAACACGCGGTTGAGTTCGAGGCCGAAGAGCCCGCCATTGCCGAGGCCGTTGATGGGCTGTCAGACGAAGAGGCGCGGCGGCTGGAATGGATCGGTGTGCGCAACCTGTCGGATATGCAAAAGGTGCAGGCCAAAGGTGGCCAATCTGAGATGCGCCGTTTGTCGCGTTTGCCATCGGATCGCTTGAAACAAGCGTTGGATGTGGCTGATCAACGGGCGCTGAATTCTGTCACAGCGCTGCCGTTGACCCCCGATGTGGTGCAATCGTTGGACCCTGCCACGCGGCACCGTCTGAAAATCACCGGCCGCAATCTGGCCCGGCGCGGGGGGGTGCGCAGTGTTACCGTGAACGGCACCCCCGCCCAGGTGCTGGAGGCGCGCGATGACGCTGTCACCATTGCCACGCAATCCCCTGTGTCTGCGGGGGCTGTCGCGCTGGATTGGCGTGACGGAGCCCCAATCGAGCTGGCCTTCGACTTGGGCCACACAAGCGCGGAGGGGCAATCATGACGACAGGTTTGCTGACCATGCCCTGGGCCCCTGACGCCCGTATGTACTGCGCCCCGCGTCGCCTGATCTTCACGCTGGCGCTGGGCGAAGATGTGGCGCGTATTCCCGCGCGCTCTGCCGTGCACGCCATGGGGTTTGAGGCTGCTGCTGAAACAGGCCACGGCGCTGTGGACCGTGTGCTGCGTGTGCCGGGGGAAAACCTTGCCATTGCACGGCTTCATGACGCGGCTGTGGGCCATGACAGCTTTGATATGATTGAGCACGCATCGGGTGTGTCGCGCACCTATGTGGCCACGTTCTCCAACACCGTCCGGCTGGATGAATGCGTCGATGCCCTGCGTCAACTGGGGGTCGTGACAGCGGCGGGCGTGGATTACTTTGTCAGCCCCGCGGATGTGGCGCGCGCGCCCGCGCAGCCCTCTGCGGATGATCTGTGGCCCTGGCAGCGCGTGGGGGCGGAGGCCGCCCGCGCGATGGAACCGGGCGATGCCGCCGTGACCGTGGCGGTTCTGGATACCGGTGCTGCACTGGGTCATGCCGAACTGGCAGGCCGTGTGGGGCCGGGGTTTGACGCCGTGAATTTCGCCGCCAGCGAGCTAAGCTCGGGTCTGGAACTGGTTGGGGATTATGGCACCCGCGACACGGATCCTGACGAGGCCCGCAACCCTCATGGCACCGCCTGCCTGGCCATTATTGGCGGGCAGGGCCGGCATATGCCACCGGGATTGACCCATGCCAATTCACTGATGCCGGTGCGGGTTCTGGCCAGTGCCGCCACACCCGGCAAACGTGACGCGCGTGTGGTGGGGCTGGGGGCGCTGTCTGACATAGATTATGCCATCAAACGTGCGGTCGATCTGGGGGCAAAGGTGCTGAATTGTTCGTTCGGCACCGCCGAGACGGCGTTGATGGCTGATGATCCCAAACCCCATGCCGATACCACCGCCTATGCTCTGGCGCGTGGCACGGTCATGGTGGCCGCCAGCGGCAACACTGGCAAAGAAGAACGGTTTTACCCCGCCGCCACCCCGGATGTCATTGCCGTGGGCTCTCATGGGGTCCATGGACAGGTGTCGTCGTTCTCAACCTCGGGGGATCACGTCGATCTGTGCGCCCCGGGCGAGCGGGTCTTGTGCCCCTCGATTGATGGCTATCACCGCGTGACCGGCACCAGCTTTGCGGCGCCGTTCGTGGCAGGGGCGGCAGCCCTGATCGTGGCGCGCGCACGCAAAATGGCACGCCCGATGACCAGCGCCAAAGTGCGCGATCTGCTGATCCAGAGCTGCACGCCCTGGGCCACGCCACCTGTGCAATCTGCAGGGCACGGCACATTGAATATCCCAAACGCTTTGGCACGGCTGGATCAAGATCTGGCCCTGTCTACCACCCTCAGTCACACCGCTCAGACCCCTGGTCTGCAGGCGGCGGAATAAAGGAGGTCTCAGATGGCCAAAACACCCAAATCCCCGCGCAAGACGCCGCCAAAACGCACAAGCAAGGCCAGCACAGAATCCCCCAAGCTGTCCAAAGCAGAACAGCAAGCGTTGGATGATCAGGCCCATGCCACAGCCCGTGCTGCGGACCTTCGTCCTTTCCCCGAAGACAGCTCCACCAACCTCGGCGAGATGATCGAGAACCTTGAAGCCTCGCGCCGGGGCCTTGCGGCACCAACGCCCGACATCCCGGCCGTCGCGGCACCGCCACCACCACCGGCCACTGATCCAAGTGTCACCACATCCGCCACCACGACCGAGGCCGCAGGCAATGCGGCTGCCCCGGATGAGGGGGCAGGTGGCGCCGATGCCTCGTCCGATCCGCCCCAATCCAACACCCCCAATACCGACCCCAACACACCAGACGGCCCGGGCAACCCTGGCCATATTGAGAACGCTGAAGGAGACCCTGACATGCCTGACCTTATTTTCATTGATGCGCGCAAAGCGCAAAACGCGGCCGAACAGCACCTGGCCAATGCCAAAAGCGGTTTGGAACACCGCAAAGAGAAATCCATCATCACCCCCGATGAAGAGCGCCAGCTGGAAATGCTGACTTTGCTATTGGAAAACGCCAGACCTGATTATGCGTTGGAAGATCTGTATCTGACGCTGCGCCAGGAGTTGCACAAATTTGCCGGTCGTGGCGGGGTGCCCGATCTTATGGACGGCGCCTTTGGTGCAGCCCAGCGTATCGGCGATGTGTCGCGCGCTGAAATGATGACCGCGATGGTTTGGGGCACGCTCAGCCGTGATGGAATTGGTGCGCCGCGTTTGCTTGATCAGATGCATGCCGAACTGTCCCCCGATGGCAATCTGAACTGGAAGATCAGCGCCATCTCGCAACGCTTCTCTGAGGCGATGACCAAAGCCGTGGCACAGTTCAACACCCACGATGATTTGTTCCGCGAAGTGCTGAAAGTCATGGCGTTTGATCCGGATGTGAACGGCACCGGGCAGCTGCGTGCCGCCGATTGGGTGTCGGTCACGGATACGTTGATCAAAAAAGAGCTGCGCCCCGATGCACCTGGTCTTGCCACGCATATTCGTGCGGCGATCAATGACCGCCTAGCCCCACAAAAAGACAGCCATTCTGCCACGCAGGAAATCATCCTCCCAAACTTGGAGGCTGAGACCGCGCAGGAGGTGCAGCGGGTCAATCTGGAGGCGGCGCAAGCGATCTATTTTGCCGCCATGATGGACGAAGCCCGCCTGTTCGACAGTGTCGACAAGCTGGCCGAGTTGTTTCAGATCGGGGCCTTGCCGTTGGAGCGCGGACAGGCCGGTGAATACCTCTATCGTTATATCCGCCAGACCCCGGACCGGATCAGCCCGTTTGAACGCCGCAACACTTATGCGCGCGTCTTCGGCGCGGCCACGGGTGACCCCAATGGTGCGGGCGGCACGATCTTCCGCAACTTTGACGAGCTGTGGATGCGGTTTGTGTCGTCGGTGTCGGACTGGTACCGCAAAAATCAGGTCGAAAGCCTGTTCGCCAGTGCCGGCAAATTTGTACCCAGCCAGGAACAGGTGCGCAAAACCGGCCTCGATCTGGCGGCGAACCTGTCGCTGTATTGCTATGGTGGGACATGGTTTGTGGCCTCCGAGCTGCAAAAGAACATCGCCGATTACATCGATCTTTTGTCCAGCCCCGAGATCAAGCAGCTTTATGGCGCGCGCGATATGTGGCAGGTGATTGACCAGATTTCGGTTCTGGAATTTGGCCAGCCCGTGAACACAATCCGTGCACGCACCAAAGCCAATGCAGGGGCTGCCGTTCTGGGGTGGTTGGAGAAACATGCCTCCGCACTCAGCGAGCCGGGGTCCGTGTTGATCAACCCCAGCGACATTGTGAACCCCAACAAATCCTCAACCCGCAATGCCATCAATGATCCGACGGACTATGATCTGGTCACCGCCTGTGAGCAGTGGTTGGCGATTGAGGGCGTGGGCACCGACATTGTTGAGTTGAACGCCGCGGCCAGCCCGTCTGCCGTGACCTCAACCGCGCCGGTGCGTGTGCCACCCGCGGCACAGGATATCCTGGGGGCCTTCGGGTTTGAACACGGTGGCACCGGTCACGATCATCCCAACGCGGCACCCAATGGTGCTGCGCGCCTGATGAACTGAAGGAGGGTGTCATGAACGATCAACTTTCACATGTCATCCGCGCCCGGCTGAAAACGGCAGCCCACAAGATGGGTACGGTTGATCCGTCGGCCTATATGGGCCGGGCCTTTGACGATGCGTTTGATTTGCCGCAAGGCGATTGGCGCTATGGGCACAACACCCTGTCACCGGGGGCCGCCCCGCTTGAGCCGTCGTTTTCTGAGGCCGAGCCTTATGGTCTGCGGTTCACGATGGAGCCATTGGGTCCGCACGGCAGCCCCGCCGTCAAAAAGCAAGAGGCCAGCCGCCAGCTGCGCGCGTTGATTGCGCCTTGTTTCGGGCGGGATGCTTTGTATTGGTTTGACCGCACCAGCGAGGATCACCGTGGCACGGCCACAGGTGCGGCGATGAAATTCGGCGCATGGATGGGGGCGGGGTTTGACCGCGACGGGCTGTATGCCGCCAAGGCCTATTACGAGCTGCAAGACGGCCAACTGGCCAGCCTGTCCCAGCCCCTCAAAGGTTATGTGGAACAGGCGCGCGCGGCGATGCCGCAACTCAGCCCGCTGTTTTCCACCATATCGTGCCGGCAATCCTCGGGGCGTCAGCGCATCACCTTTCGCACCAATGGTCCGGTGCGCACGGATGCCTTTCAACCCATGTTGACCGCCTTCGGAATGGAGCGGTCTGTGCCGCAGCTGACCCGTCTGTTCGGGCTGGCCCTGGGCGGCAGCTTTGAGGCGCCGGATGGATCCGTTCTGGTGGGCATCACCGCAGGTCCCGATGGACCCGAAATCAAGGTCGAGCTGCTGATCGCCGCCATCGCGGATATCCCCGACAGCTTTGTCGAATTGCTGCGCCTTGGGATGTCCGAGCGTCCGCGCCATCTGCGTGCGCTGGACAATTGGATGGGGGCCTTTACGCCCGAAGGCTCTGATATGCCAGGTGATTTTTCGGTCATGTCGATCAAACTGACCCGCTCCAACCCGGCACAGGTCAGCCTGTATCTCAGGCCTATGGGGTTTGAAATCGCTGACCCTGTGAATTGAACCTCAGGCGCGGCCCAATCGGCCCTGCGCCCAACCCGGAGATTGCATCATGCAACAGCCCGTCTCACATCCCATCACCCCCGCCTCGGCCGACGTGGTGTCGCTGAACGAAACCCGCGACCGCGTGCGCAATATGTTGACACGGTCCTCTTCGTTTGCGGCCTTGTCCCCTGAGGACCGCACGCGCGTTGCGCATGATACGGTCAAAGTGTTCCACTTTCTGGGCGACGAGGCCCCGGCGCAAATGCTTGATCACGCGCCCGCCCCACCTGCGCAGGCTATGTCTGATCGGATACGTACCTCGGACAGCCAGTTCACCGCCGAAGCCGCCCGCGAAGGCGCGCATGTGGCGGGGGCCTTGCTGAAGCAGGTCAATTTCGTGGATTTTGTCGGCGGGCTGATCCAGAACGTCTATATTGCCATAGTTGATGCGTCGATCAAACAAATGCAGGCTTACGGCGAAATGGTCGCCTCGGTGGCCAAGTCCGTCGATGAATTTGCCCGTGACAACATCAGCTCGAACCAGGGCCGCGACTATGTGGTCGATACCTTCCCGGATCTGTTTGAGATCAACACTGACGGTGATTTCTTTGGCGAAGGCAAAGGCGAGCCGCGCGTCGCAGTGCGGCAGGGCGTGGACGAAGATGCCGCCGCCGACCGCGTGGCCCGCGAAATGAAGCTGGACGAGGCCCCGCGTGATTTGTCGTCGGAAACGCTGGAAAGCATCATCGTGCCCGCTGCCGAGATGCAGCTGGCCTTGTCGCGGCAACGTCTGCTGGCCACCACCCTGATGATGGGGCTGCAAAAGATCGTTGTCACCGATGGCAAGATTTCGGCAAAGGTGATGTATAACTTCCGGTCGCAAGATACCTACAGCCGTGCGCGCCGCGCCACCGATTACGACTACGGTGATCAGCGCAACATCAGTGCAGGCTCAAAATGGGATCGCGGCAAAGGCGCCAGCGAATACGATTACCAAAAGGACGGCGATTCGGTCTCAAGCACCTCAAAAGTGGGGGATCGGTGGTCCAAGGGCAGCTATCAGTATTCCAACACGCCGGTCATCGAAATGCAGGAAGTCGTGCAGGAACAAAGCGCCGGTGCACTTGAGGCGGCAGCCCAGTTGGCGGGCGCTGTGGACATCAACTTTAAAACCGATGTGGTCAATCTTGATCAGCTGGCAAGCACCTTCCAGATGAACCAAATTCAGGATGCGGCAGGTATGATGGGGGCCGCCAAAGGATCGCCCGGCACAGCTGCGGTCACGCCCAACGATGGCCAGACCCCAGCGCAATCCGCGCCTACGGCCTAAGCCATGACCGACATAACCCATAGCCCCCCGATGCCTGCGCCTGGCGCGCCCCCGCCGGATGCGCGCACGCTGCAAGTGACCCGCTCAAAGGTACGAGAGCTGTTGGATCGCACGGACGCGTTCCAGCACCTGCCCCCCGAAGACCGGCGTGAGATTGCTAAAAACATGGTTGAGATCGGAAGCTATATGGCCGACCCCGACGGTGTCATGAGCGCAGAACAAAGCGCGGATGCCCCCTTGGCCCAACCCATGCGCGGCACGGACAGTGCCACCAAAAACACGGCCCGGCGCGCAGGCGCGGATCAGGGATTTGCAGGCGAAGATTTTGAAGGCGGTGCCATTGAGCAAGGCACAGAACAATTTGGTGAATTGATCGGCCACGTGGATTTTGCATCCTTTGTGGGCGGTCTGATCGAAAACGTCTTTCAGGCGATCGTCACCAGCTCGATTGACCAGATGAAAGCCTATTCCGAGATGTTGAAATCGGTGTCGCAATCGGTGTCAGATTTCGCCCGTGACAACATCACTGAAAACAACGCCCGCGACTGGCTGGTCGAAAGCTACCCGGACGTGTTTGACCTCTCAACTGGTGGGGGTGGTGGTTTCGGGTTTGACGATGGCGGCGGTGGTCCTCAACTGACGGTCATCGGCGACAATGCCGAAGTGCAGCTGGGCACGGTCAGTCAGGACCTGAACATGGCCAAACCCATCACCGATATATCCGATGCAGAATCCGAGGCCGCTCTGGTGCGCGGAGCACGGATGTCGATGGCGCAATCGCGGATGCAGTTGCTGGCCTCGATGGTGATGCTGGGGATTTCGCGCATCGTGGTGACCGATGGTCAGATCAAAGCCAAAGTGGTGTTTGGTATGCGGGCCTCGGACGTGGCGGCGCGTAAATCAAAAGCCTCAAGCTTTGATCGCAAGAAAAGCCGTTCGGGAGCAGCCTTTGGTGGCGGTGGGTTGATTGGGGGTCTCTTTGGCTTTGGCGGTGGGGCCTCGCGCTCTGACAGCCATGTCACAACGGTGGGCTCATCTTTGGATGAACGCTCGACCAGTCAGGCCGAGGTCAAGGCGCAGTTGTCAGGGGATGTGCGGGTGAATTTCAAATCCGACTACCTGCCAATGTCTTCGCTGGCCTCGCCCGAAATGATTGCAGCCATTCAGGGCAACGCCGCACCTCAGGCCCCGGCCACTCCACAAGACACATCCGGGCAGACAGGGTCGGATGGGACAAGTGCAACCTGATATGCAACGCGCGGTCGCATATCCGGCTCAGGCCCCGTCAGACCCTCAGGCCCCGTCAGACCCTCAGGCCGCTTTGGATAATCAGGCCCCGTCGGACACTCAGGTACTTTGCAGCGCCGTGCATGCCGCCCAGCAGATATTGCATGGGGTTCGGCCTTTTGCGATCAGCCTTGCACAAATCAACCTGCCGGATTTGCCCGACCCGCCATTGGCGCGCCCCGAAGATGCGTCGATCCTGAAATCCATTGCACCGCTGTATCTGGCGCTGGAACTTGAACAAACCGGGTTGCTCAAGGCCGGATCAACCCTGGCCGGGCTGTATGCCAGTGGCGGTTTGCGCCTGCCGCCGGGTCCTTCGGCGGACAAGCTGATGGCCTATCATCGCAACTATGAACGCCGCCTGCCCACCGACGACCGCTTTGCCAGCTATCTGCGCCTGTTTGGAACGGCGCCGGCACAGGCCGCACCCTATGCCACCCCCAACGCCATCAATCAGGGCTTTGACGAGGCCATGCTGGCGCTTGCCGAAGCCATGCACCACTATGTCAATGCCACGCCCCTGCAACTTCAGCCCACAACCGCCCAACGCCAGATCCGATCTGCGGCGCGACGGCTGGCTGAAAATCTGGTGATGCGCGGGGGCGGGTCTACCGCATATATCGCCGAGGAAACACTGAACCAGATCACACAGGTGATTGCACTGTTTCAGGCGCGTGATGTGCAGGCCGCATTAGGCGCGCAGGGGCTTTGGCAGGCGGTGGCGCAGGCCAAGGCATGGTCTGCAATGCAGCCACACCGTGCACCGCTGGGAGTAGGGGCCTCAGCGCGCAACCATCTGGCTCGCGCCCGCGCTGGCGTGGCGTTGATCACATGGCTGGGTGATCAGGCACCTGCGCTTTTTGGGGTTGGTGTGCTGCCGCTTGACCGCTCGGATCCGATCCTTGTGCAAGGCACCACCTGGCTTGAGGCAACGCTGTCGCTGCTGACCTCCCAAGAGGATGGCAGCTATGGCTTTTGACGCGTCATCGCCCGGTATGAACGATGCCCCCCAACGGCGTGATCTGGTGCGCGGGGCTGTGCGCGGTCTTTTGGAACGCGCGCCGGAATATGACCGGCTGGATGCCCAAAAGCGCCGGGCTTTGGCGCATGATCTGGTCACGCTGACTGAAACCTCGCTGGCGTTGCTGGCTGAAGAAGAACACGCCCAGCCCACAGCAGACACGGCACCCCTGGCACAAGAGCAGGCTTCGGTGACGCGTAACTTTGACCCTCAGGCCAATCGCCGGGTGGGCGCGCAAATTCAAGAAACACTCGATGGGATCGCCTTTCCGCGCTTTGTGACCGAACTGGTCAACGGTGTCTTCAAGGGCCTGATCGATTCCAACGCGCAACAGATGAAAGCCTATGTCGATATGATTTCCGGCGTCACCTCGGCCACCGCCGACAGTGCCGCCAACACCGGCCCCGATCAGGCGCGGGTCTGGTTGGTGCAGCAGTTTCCCGACAACTACGAAATGTCCGCCACAACCGATGCCTGGGGCGATGTGGCCGCGGACGGGGCGGCAATGATCGCGGTGCGCGACGGACAGGATGCGCCCCGGCCCGAAGACATCGCAGGCCTGCTGGAGCTGACGGGCGAAGCGGCAGACAGCCTGTCCCCCGACGAGCCAGAGGAGAGCATCCTGCCGAAGGTGCGCGCCTATCTGTCGCGTCAGCGTCAAAAGGTGCTGGCGTCTTTGCTGACGCTGGGCATGAACCGCATTGTGATTGACCACGGCAAGATCACTGCCGGTATGAACTTTGCCATCGACGCCCATTCCGCCGCCGAAGAAAACCGCGCACGCCGGTTCGAGATGGCGCATACCTCCTCGGGCGGGGCCAGCTTTGGGGCGGGGCCGTGGGGGGTGAATGCGTCGATGACCAATTCCATCGGGGTGGTGTCGACCAAGCAAACCCATCAAAGCGAAGAGATGAACCAATCGGTGAACATGAACGCCGACGTCGAGCTGCATTTTCATTCTGACTACATGCCGCTGAACCAGCTGGCCGCGCGGGATTCCGTGGCACGGATCAGGGCTGTCAGTCTGAACCCTCAGGCCCCGGCAGCGGTGGCATCGCGCAGCCCCAGCGGGGCGCGCACGGCAGCAGATGGGGTGGTGTCGACGCCAATCGTCAGGCCCACGGCCCCAACGCCGCCACCCATTCGCAGGTCAGATGCCGCAACGCCTGCCTCAAATACGCCCGCCTCAACACAGCCTGCCTCAACACAGCCCGCCTCAACACCGCCCGTGGCGCAGTCGTGACGTTATCGTTCAGGTCAGCAAGAACAGCCGATCCTCGGCCACAAACCCATCCAGTCCGAAGTCCTGCGCATAGCGCAGCAGGTCACTGGTTTTGTTGATAAACCCACGCCCCAGAAAATTAAGCGAGGTGTTGCAGATCACACCGTAGCCTGTTTCGGCCTCAAATGCCTTCAACAGCGCGTAGACCCGCGCATTTTCCTGTGCGTTCACCGTCTGGATGCGCGCGGAATTATCGACATGCGTGATGGCAGGCAACTTATCCGTTTTCAGCCGGTCAAAGTACAGCATATGTGGGCTGGGCACACCGGGATCAAACACCTTCGGGGCGAACTCTTCGGCCACCAATGGCGCAATCGGGCGATAGCTTTCGCGGCGTTTGATACTGTTCAACCGGGTCAGACTGTCCGCCAACAAAGGCGAGGCCAGGATTGAACGGTTGCCCAATGCACGCGGCCCCATTTCAGCCCGCCCTTTGGCATGGCCCAGGACATTTCCCTGCGCCAGCAGCTGCGCCACATGGGCGGCGTCAAAGGGATATATCTGGGCACCGTCGGCGTCGTTCAGATCATCCTCAAACTCCTGGCCTGCATAGACCGACCATTCCAGTTTCGCCTGCCCGGTGTAGTGCCGCATCGCATCCACAGCCGTGCCCAGAGCCGAGCCCGTATCATTGGCGCACGGTGGCACAAACACACCGGAAAACAGCCCAGAGTCGCGCCACGCAGCATTCCAGTCGCAGTTCAGCCCGCAGCCGCCTGCGATCAGCAGGGGGTGATCACGCTTTAACTGATCGCGGGCAAAATCATGAAACCGACCAAACAGCGCTTGGCTGAAATGCCAGGCGAAGTTCATAAACCCCTGATCGCGCACCCCGACATTGTAAAGAGTACTATCGGTGAACCGGTCTTTTTTCAGCGTCCCGGCCACATCCTGGCAGTTCAGGATCGCGTCAATCAATGCCGCATCCTGAGAGGACAGCGGCGTGCCGTCGTAAAACGCGGCCAGTGCCATCAGCTTGCCTGCATCGTTCAGCCGCGGATACAGCTCGCTTGCGGCAAAGGTCGGGTCGGCCAACGCATAGACAAACGCATAGCGATACCCCGGATAGCTGAGAACCTCGGGCAGGGTGGTCACATGCAGATCAGCGTCCACATGGTAAAACCGTCCAATCAACCCCTCCCATGTCAGCGCATAGCACGGCTGACCCTGCGCAAACGGGCTGAGCGCATAGGCCGACCAGATATGCGAGCGTTCGTGACTGGACGAAAAATATTGCAGGCTTTGGCCCATCATCCGCGTGGGGCGGGTTTGAATACCGGCCTCATCCGTGCCGAAGTATCCTGCTCCTACAGACCAGCTGAAATCGTTAAACCCCTTGGACCACCCGCTGACACAAACCGCATCGGGTACATGATCCAGCCGGGCCAGTGTATCAACATAGGTCTCGGGTCCGATCCAGTCGTGACGCAGAAAGCTGTCTTTCTCGGCCTCAATGGCAAAATCCAACCGGCCGTCCAGAATATGCGCAACCGCACCGTCGTGGCCGGGTTTATAGGCCAGAAACGACCTCACGCTGCACCACCTGACCCAAAATCAGCAGGGTGAATGGCCCAGTTTTCAACCTGTGTTGCCTCGTCCGCGGGACGGGCCACGTAAATCTGCGCAAAGAACGATCCGGTGGTCTCAAACCCGTCGGTATCGTGCCCGGCATCCTTGGCAATGGCGATGGCGCGGGCCTGTTCATCGGCGTTTTCAAACCGGCGATGCGGGAATGGCAACAGACCCAGCGTGTCAATCTGCAAGCCATGCGCGCGCATCACGTCAAAGGCCTCGGTGCGTTCATTGCCGCGCACAGGCGAGGTGACCAGCCAGGGCTTGCGTTCAGCGGCATGCAACAACCGATCAAGAGCGCGTGGCATCAGATGCGCGACCGATCCGCATTCCACAATCAGATCCGTCTGCGCGAGGCAGGCCGCAAGGCCTGAAGAGGGGTCGTTGGCCTGAATGTCCTCGGCAAAGCCCTGATCAAAAAGCCCCGTGCCTTGTGCATAATCCACGGCCCGATCGGCCACATCCAAACCGTTGAAATCCGCGCGTACTGAATTGCGCGGCAATTCAGCCAACCACCGGGTGTCATCCCTGCGCATGTCATCCGCGCTGAGCGTATCAAACTGGCTGTCGGCATATCGATCCAGAAAGGCATCTGCTGATACCTGATGCTTCATCAATGCAGACACAATCCCGTAGCTGCTGGCAAAATCAAACACTTGCGGCTGATCCAACCCGCGCACCCGGCACAGCTCGGCCAGAACGGCACGAAAGACCGGCACCGCATGCGTATGATTAGAGTACCCAAGTGTGCGCAGCATCCGGTAATATGACCGGCAATCCGGCTGATTGTACGTGTCATCAAAAATGGTGATGAACATGGTCGTCGTCTTGGGTGTTGTCTTGGGCGCTGTCAGTGGCATCTGGCCAACCTCATTGGGGGCGGCGCAGTGGCCGTTCAGGAACATCTGCTGTTTAAGGCGTGAATTATCAATTGCCTAGTGTTGAAACATCTTTGACGTTTCAGACAGATTGCGTGTTCGGACATTCACAGAACCGCGTCATGTGCTGAAACATATTGCGCAGGGTGCATGTGCTGGCTAACCGTGTTTAGCATATTACACAGCCATTGATCGTTTATCGCATCGGAGACCCCCATGGCCCATACCGGCTCAGCCCCCAAGGAAATGTCCAACATATGGTTCGGTGCCGTGCTCGCTTGGGTGGCGGTGATGATCTATGCCTCCTCGAATTCGATTGTCACGCTGCTGACCGAAGTGGGCGAGATCAATCAGGTGATGGGGCGCAATGCGATTACCTTTTGTAACCTGCTGGCGCTCGGGTCGCTGATCTCACTTGTGCCGATGATCTATTTCTTTCGGGGCGACTGGACCCGTGAAAACCTGCGCAAGCTGACCCGCCGGGACTGGACCTTGCTGACGGTGTCGGCGGTTTTGTCGTCGGCGGTCACGCCGGGGCTGTTTTTCTTTGCTCTGGATCACACGACCGTCACCAATGTGGTGTTGATCGGCCGGATCGATCC
This sequence comes from Roseovarius sp., assembly GCA_045106595.1. Classification (GTDB taxonomy): domain Bacteria; phylum Pseudomonadota; class Alphaproteobacteria; order Rhodobacterales; family Rhodobacteraceae; genus Roseovarius. Next base: position 158,889 of record JBGCEW010000007.1, read on the forward strand.
GCCCCTGTTCATTCTGGCTGCAGCCTTTGTTTTGAAAGAACAATTTGATGGCTGGGCGTTTCTGGGCGGGTTAATCGCGCTGGTGGGGGCGGTGACGATCATTGCCTTCAAGGGTGACGGCGCGTCGATCAGTCTGGGTGTGGGCGAGCTGGCTGCATTTGTGGCGACACTTACGTTCATCACCTCAACCATCGTGACGCGCGTGGGGCTGAAAGATGTGCCTTTGGGCATCTTCTCGATCTACCGCACGGTGCTGGGCACAGCGATCTATATGGCGATTGCGCTGTATCTGTTCGGGCCAGACCACTTTCAGGATCTGTTTGCCCCTGTGGTGCTGAAATGGATCTGGGTCTATGCGATCATCGTGATCATCATCGGACAGTTCGCCTGGAACCTGGGGCTGAAATATGCACGCTCTGGTGATGTGGCGCTGGCCACGTCGTTTTCACCGCTGGCAGCGATCACCATTGCCATGGTCCTGCTGGAGGAAGACCCGGGCGCAGGCCTGATCCCCGGCGGCATCATCATCCTGGGCGGTATCGTGGTGGCGCAATACGGCCGGATGCGCAAAGAACGCGCCGAAAAGCAAAAGCGCGCCATGGAAGAGGCCCTGCGTCTGGAAGGCAGTGCGAACTTCAAAGGGATTTGATCGGCTGCCAAATAGAGTGGCTGCGCCACGCATTCACTCTTGGGGACGATGTCCCCAAACCCCTGTTTGGCGCGCTGATCCTGATCCATCGCAAGGTATGCGCACGTAGCAAAAGGCAAGCTTTGCCCGTGGGTTAGCCTTGCTTTTCACGGGCGTGGCGCAGGAAAAGCGCCAGGATGTTTTCGGCCATCGCATTATAGTGCTGTGGGTTGCGCGGATCATGTTTGATCTCGCCAATCTCGACCTCGACAATGGCGCGGCCTGCAAGGTGCACCCGCAGCATGACATCAATGTCGGCCGAGTTGTTGTCGGCCAGTTGGTCCAGTTGCACCAGATCGCGGTCAAACACATAAATCCCGGAATTTGGGGCGCGCACATGCGCCAGCCCCGGCACGATCAGTTTGATCGCAGGCAGGATCAAAAGCCGCGTCATTGGCAAATCATCGTTGGGGTCCTGCCAATTGCCCTTGATCATTCCCACGTTGGGTTCGCGGGCGCTGGCCAGTTGCTCGACCAGGTTTGGATCGAACTTGGCCAGATCCGCGTCAATCTTCATCACCCAATTGCTTTGGGCTGCGGCAAATCCGGTTTTGAGCGCACGGCCCAGGCCGGGTTCGGGCTCTTCCACCACATTGGCACCGGCTGCGGCTGCCACTTCGGCGGTGTTGTCCCACGAGGCGTTGTCGACCACCAGAACCTCGTGCACGCAAGGCTGGTTGATCACTGAGGCGATCACCTTGCCCACGGTTTCGGCCTCATTGCGGGCGGGGATCACGATTGAAATTCCGTCTGGCATGTCGGTTCCTTTTGGTTGTGGGCAGATGCGCATAAGACAGCGCTGGGCGCAAGTTCACGGATGATCACAATCGCATCGACACCTGGGGCGGGCATGGCGTATCGTTGCGCATAAAGGCGCGAAACCCTGCGGTGAGACAGGTGGTGTGCCAGGGAGAGATATGAATGCAAAAATCGGCTAAGCCATTGCGCCCTATAGTGAAAGCCCTAGTGCAGCAAGCGCAGGAAGGGGTGTTATCGCGCCGGGAATTTCTGGCATTGGCCAGCACCTTTGGGGCGTCGGCGGCGACGGCATATGGGCTGCTGGGGATGGCTGTTCCAAGCCCGGCACAGGCGGGCACACCGCAACGGGGCGGCGTGTTGCGTGTGGGCGGGCGCGTGATGGACATTGTCGACCCGCGCAAATTTTCATGGTCCGAGCAGGGCAACATCGCGCGCTGCATCTGTGAAAGCCTGGTGCGCTGGGAGGAGGATGCCACCCTTGCACCCTTGTTGCTGGAGAGCTGGGAGGCGGCAGAGGATGCGCAATCTTATACGCTGAACGTGCGCAAGGGCGTGACCTGGACCAACGGAGATGTGTTTGACGCAGTCGACGTGGTGCACAATCTGACAAGGTGGTGCGATACAAAAGCACAAGGCAATTCAATGGCTTCGCGGATGTCCGCGCTGATAAACCCGGAAACCGGCAAGGCGGCCAGCGACGCGATTGTGCAGTTGGACGACTACACTGTCAGGCTGAATTTGACGCGGCCTGACATCACGCTGATCGCCGGAATGGTGGATTATCCGGCGTTGATGGTGCATCGCAGTTTTGGCGAAACGTCAAACCTGATGCAGCAGCCGATTGGCACCGGCGCGTTTGAACTGGTGTCGCTGGAGATCGGACACAAAGCCATTTTAAAGCGCCGGGAAAGCGGTGTGTGGTGGGGCGGTGAGGCCCATCTGGACGGTGTGGAGTTCATTGATTACGGATCTGATCCGACCTCGATTGTGGCGGCATTTGATGCCCAAGAGATCGATTCGAATGATGAAACCCCCGCAGATTTTGTTGACGCACTGACCGGTCTGGGCCTGATCCCCGAGGTGCGCACCACCGCCAACACATTGGTCGCACGGATGAGGGTGGATGAATATCCGTTTGATAACAAGACCTTCCGCAATGCGATCCAAATGGCGGTGCACAATGAGATCACCCTGATCCTGGGCATCGATGGCGATGGAACAATCGGAGAAAATCATCATATCGCGCCCAGCCACCCTGAATATGCACACCTGCCGCCGCCCGTCACAGACCCGGTGCGCGCGCTGGAAATGGCCCGCGCCGAGGGGTTGGCGGACGTGCCGTTTGAACTGGTTTCGATTGACGGAGACTGGCGCACGGTGACCACCGATGCCATCGGCGCGCAGCTGCGCGAGGCGGGGTTCAACATCACCCGCAAGATCATCGCCGGCAACACGTTTTGGAACGCCTGGACATCCTACCCGTTTAGCACAACCAGCTGGGGTGGGCGGCCCTTGGGGGTGCAAACCTATGTTCTGGCTTACAAATCTGGGCAGCCCTGGAATGAGACCGGGTTCAGCGACCCCGAATTTGATGCGCTGCTGGATCAGGCTGTCGGACTGATTGACGCCGATGCCCGCCGCGAGGTGATGGCCAAAATGCAAACCATTTTGCGCGAAAGCGGCGTGATCATTCAGCCCTATTGGCGCAACCAGACGATGCACCATACGGATGCGGTACACAATTACGGCCGGCACCAATACCGCGAACTGCATCTGGAACATGTCTGGATGGATGTGTAAGCGGCGCGCGCGCTGCGTTCAGCATTGGCAGTCTTGCAGTTTGACCACAGTGATCTGCCAATCCTGGACCATTTGGTCAAGGAATGCGCAGGCGTGCTAGGCGGCGGCCCCCGCCCCGGCCATCTCGCTGAGTTTCCGGCGCTGGATTTTCCCTGACGGGCCTTTGGGCAACTCATCCAGAAACAGGATCCTGTCGGGGCTTTTGAATGTGCCCAGCCGCGCGGTGCAGATCTGCAAAAGCATGTCTTCGGTCACAGCCGATCCATCCGACAATGCGACTGCCGCCTCGATCCGTTCGCCGTAGCGCGGGCAGGGGCAGGGGTAGGCTGCGGCCTCGACCACGTCGGCATGGGAATACAAGGCCTCGTCAATCTCACGCGGGGCGATGTTTTCGCCGCCCTTGATGATCAGCTCTTTCAGGCGGCCCGTCACGTAGACATAGCCATCGGCATCAATGCGACCCAGATCGCCGGTGCGAAACCAGCCTGAGGGCGTGAAGGTGCCCTGCGTTGCATCGGGGTTCTTGAGGTATTCGAGCATCACATTGGGGCCGCGAATGGCGATTTCGCCTTCCTGATTTGCAGGCAGCGCGGTGAAGTCCGGCCCCAGAATGCACGCCTCGTTGCCGCAGGCCACGCCGGGCGAGCCGATCTTGCGGACCCCCGGCGGCAAGGGGTTGGACAGGATTTGTGCCGCTGTTTCGGTCAGGCCCATGGTTTCAATGATGGGCACGTCAAATCGGGTTTCAAAGGCTTGCTGCACCTCGGGGGCCAATGGCGCTGATGCAGAGCGCCCAAACCGCAGGCGGGCGCGGGTTGCGTCAGACGGGCCATGTTCAGATTGCAGCAGGTGCGAGATGATCGTGGGCACGACCGAGAACCATGTGGCCTGCGCCTGATCGACATGCGTCCAGAACCCGCTGTTGGAAAATCTGGTGCACATGGCCAGAGAGCCGCCCGAGACAAGACTGCCCATGACCGACACGCACAGGCCGTTGATATGGTAGATCGGCAGCACGCACAGCCCGCGATCCTGAGGGGTCAGCGCGTGGGCGATGGCCGTGGTCCAGCCGCCCGCCAAAAGGCTGGCATGGGTGTGCACCACGCCTTTGGGCTGGCCGGTGGTGCCGGATGTATACATCAGCAGGGCGTGGTCCTGGGCTGCAAGCGGGTGCAGCGCGGTTTTGGTGTCGGTGACGGTTTTGGTGGCGGTTTTGGTGGCGGTGGCGACCACATCAGACCCCAGGCAGGTGATTGGCAGATGCCCGGCGGCTTGTGTGAAAAGTGCCATCTGGCTGTCATGCACAAAGGCATGGCGGGCCTCGGAATGCTCAAACGCATAGCCGATGGCCTCGGGGCCTGCGACGAGGTTGATCATCGTGGCGCGAAACCCGGCGACCAGCACACCGTAGAGGCACTCGACCGCGGCGCGTCCGTTGGGCATCATGATGGCCACGCTTTGGCCTTTGGGGATGCCCAGCGATGTCAGATGCGTGGCGATAGCATGGGCGCGGGTTTGCAGATCGGCCCAGCTAAGCGTCTCATCGGTTTCAGGGAAAACAACGGCCGTGCCCCCCGCCTGAGCACGGGTTTCCAGCCAGTCACGCAGGGTGCCCGAGGGGGGCGTATTGGGCGACAGGGTCATTTGCCAGCCTTGGCCCAATAGGCACCAAAGATGTCGTCAACCGACGGTTCATTCGATGGAATTTCCCGAACGATCTTGGTGGTTTGGATGAAATGTGACCAGTTCAGGTTGTCGTCAATCGAATTGCCGCCCCAGCTGCCACAGCCCATCGACAGGGAAAATGGCATGCCGTTGTTGAACGCGCCACCGGTGGCAAAGCAATGCGCCTGATTGACGATCACGCGGCAGGTGGGCATCGCGGCCCCCAGGGTGCGCGCGCGGGCGTCATTGGTGCTGTGCAGGCCGATGGAATGGCCGGCGCCTTGATGCGCCAGAATACGCGCGGTGATGGCTGTCGCATCGTCGAAATCACGCGCACGGTAGAGCGCCAGCACGCGGCTGAGTTTCTCGCCCGAGAGGGGATGATCGGGGCCGATGCCGTCGGTTTCCACGGCGATATAGCGCGTGTCGTCGGGCACCTGGCCTGTCAGGCCTAAAGCGGCGATCATTTTGTCGGCGTCCTGCGCGATGACTTCGCGGTTGAGATGACCGTCGGGCCAGAGCGCGCTGACGATCTGCGCCTCTTGGGATTGCGGGATCAATGCGCCGCCGGCCTTGGCCATTTCGGCGACGAAGGCGTCATAGATGGCATCCACGACAACCACGGCGTTTTCGGAACTGCACGAGGTCGCGTTGTCGAAGGTTTTGGAGGCGGCGATTTTCTGGGCGGCGGCTGTCAGATCGGCGGTTTCATCGACAATCACTGTGACGTTGCCCGCCCCCACGCCAATGGCAGGTGTGCCGCAGGTATAGGCGCGGCGCACGTTGTTCTGGCTGCCTGTGACGACCACCAGATCGGATTGTTCCAGCATGGCCTGGGTCTTGGCCTTTGTTCCCGGCGCGGGGACCATTTGCACGAGGTCATGATCAAGGCCCAGCTTGTCAAACTCGGCGTAGATATTTTCCAGCAGCAATTCGCAGGATGGCACGCCTTTGGGCGAGGGCGACAGCACAATGGCATTGCCGCCTTTCAACGCGTTGATCACGTTGTTGGCGGGCGTCGCACCGGGGTTGGTTGAGGGCACAACGGCGCCGATCACCCCCAAGGGCCGCGCGATTTCGGTGATGCCTGAGGCGGTGTCTTCGCGGATCACGCCGCAGGTTTTGGCCGTGGCGATATCGCGCAGCAGGCCCAGTGTCTTGCGGTGGTTCTTGGTGATCTTGTCGGGGACATTGCCCAGGCCTGTGGTTTCAACCGACAGCTCGGCCAGCGCCTTGTTGCGGCCCGGTTCCATGATGGCCCAGCCGACGGCGTTTGCGGCCATGTCGTACCGCTCTTGCGTGGCGCCGTGTTCATAGGTGCGCTGTGCTGCACGGGCGCGGGCCATGATCTGCGTGACGGCTGTGATGTCATCGGGGGCGTTCATCTGGGGGAATTCCTATGTGAGAGGGGTGGGGCAGGGCGACATATGCCGCCCCGGCCCCTGATTGGTTCGGTGGATTTACAGCCCTTCGAGCAGGGTTTCCAACGTGGCCTGACGCGCAGCCCACATTTCCAGCACTTCGTCGCGGGTCATGATGTGCATGGGCGATCCGCCTGCTTTCATGCGCTTGGCGACGCGGCCGTTTTCAAACATGGCTGGTACGGTCGCGGCCAGACGGTCGATCACGTCCTGAGGTGTGCCTTTGGGCACCATCACGCCGCGGAAGTTGACCGATGCGTTGTCGATCTCGAAGCCTTGCTCTTTCATGGTGGGGACGTCCTCCATGAATTCATTGCGCTCAAGGTCGAACACGCCGAGGATTTTGATATTGCCCGCTTCGCGTGCGCGGAACGCATCAGACAGGTTGTTGACCCCGCCCATCACTTCGCCTGCGATCACGGATTTCATGGCCCCTGCGCCGCCTTTGTTGGACGGGATATAGGCCATTTTCACGCCAGCGGCTTTTTCCAGCTGAAGGGCGGCGATGTGGTGGCCCACAAACAGGCCCGCGCCTGAAAACGTCAGCTTGCCGGGGTTGGCGGTGGCGAAATCGACGACGTCCTGCATCGAGTTCATTTCGCTGTCAGCGGCGACAACGAATACGGCCGGGTCTGCGCCCCAGTTGGCGATGGGTTCAAAGCTGTCGGTGGAATATTCCACGCCACCTTTGATGGATTGCGCGATGAAGTGCGGCACGTTGTAGGCGCCGATGGTGTAGCCGTCTGCTTCGGCCTGAGTAGCGAACCAGTTCCAGCCGACACGCCCCCCCGCGCCAGGTTTGTTGACGATGGCGATGGGCATGCCCAGCGCGTCTTCGTTGCCGGCCGTCATGGTGACGATGCGCGCCTGAAAGTCGGTGGCGCCGCCGGCACCGTAGCTGACCATCATCATGATCGGGCGGTCAGGATAGTCCTGAGCCTGTGCTGGCGACAGGGCCATTGTGGCGGCAAGCGCCAGACCTGTGAGCAGTTTTTTCATTGTGGTATCCTCCCTTGGATATTTTAGTCGTTTCTTATTGGTATCAGTCAGTTGAACAGGATTTCTTTGGGTGTGAAGACGTTCAGCACCAGCGCAAAGAGGCCATACATCACTGCCACAAACCCGGCGGTGATGATGACCCGTTTGATCCATGAACGCGCCTCGTTGTGCGGGGCAGGATCGTAAAGGCTGAGCAGGATGAAGAACGCGAGCCCTGAGGCCGTGTAGAACCCCAGCGTTTTGGCCGCCCAGAAGGCGTAGATGATCAGCACCGCAAGGCCCGGTGCGATGTTGCGGACCATGGGCCATGTGATGCCGTCGCCGACGCGGGATTTGCCCAACAGCGCCTTGCCGAAGGTCCAGAGTGCGAGCACGACAAACACAGATGCGATCAGGCGGGGGAACAGGAAGGCCTCGGCGGGTTGCTGGGTGTAGCTGACATAGGTGACCCAGATGGCCACGGCGGCCACAACGCCTGAGGGAATGATGTGCTGCATCTGTTTCATCCGACGATGTCCTCTTTGGTGGTGACATGACGGTGGTTGATCTCCATCCAGACGGAATAGGCGATGGAGGCCAGCACGATTGCAATGAGCACAAGGTTCAGCGGGCCATTGAAGAAGTAGCTGAGCTGGCCGACAGTGGCGTTGGCAATCATAGAGCCTTGGATAAAGTTCGCCTCGGCGATGGGGCCCAGGATCAGGCCAAGGACCAGCGGGGCTGCGGCAAAGCCAAAGCGTTCGAGGAAGTACATGCCGATGCCCAGCGTGGCCATGACATAGACATCACCCATCGAGTTTTGCACCGAGTAGGAGCCAAAGACCGCAAGGCCCAGCACCACAGCAGCCATGACCGATTGCGGCACCTGCGCGACGCGTGCAGCGAGGCCTGCGACGTAGAGGCCAAAGATGCACATCAGGATCTGGCCCAACAGCATGGAGTTGATGAACGTCCAGGCGACATCCGGGTGATTGTCAAACAGGTCCGTGCCGGGGAAGATGCCGTGGATCAACAAGCCCCCCAGAAGGACCGCCGCCGTGGGGCTGCCGGGCACTGAAAGTGTCAGCAGGGGCACCAGAGAGGGGCCGACCATGGCGTTGTTGGCGGCCTCAGCTGCGATGACGCCCTCGGAATGGCCTTTGCCGAACTTGTCCCGCTCGGGCGAGAATTTCTTGGTTTGGTCATAGGCGACCAGCCCTGCAATCTGACCGCCTACACCGGGGATCAGGCCGATGATTGCGCCGATTGCGGTGCCGATGGTCAGCGCGCGGCCCCGGCGCGCCACTTCACGGATGGCTTTGGACAGGGGGCTTTTCTTGACCTCGATCACCTCGGCGCCGGATTGGATGCGCCCCTTGGCGAACATTGTCAGGACCTGAGGGATGGCAAAGAGGCCGATCAGGGCCGGGATGATGTTGATGCCGCCGGACAGTGACGAATGGAAGATAAAGCGCTGCGCGCCCATGATGTCATCAAACCCGATGGTGGCCAGCCACATGCCGATGCAGCCCGACAGCAGGCCTTTGACCACCGATGAGCTGTCGAGCGAGCCAATGATGGTGACGCCGAGGATGGCCAGCCAAAACAGATGCGACGGCCCAAAGGCAAGCGCCCATTTGGCCAGCACAGGTGTGAGGAAGATCAGCAGCAGCACGCCGATCACACCGCCCACCGCAGAGGCCAGAAAGCTGAGTTGCAACGCCTCGGCCCCACGGCCCTGCTGGGCCATGGTGTGACCGTCCAGGGTGGTGGCAATATTGGCAGGCGCGCCGGGGATTTTCAGCAAGATCGCAGACACAGCGCCGCCCGCCACAGTAGAGGTATAGGCCGCACCGAGCAGGATAAGGCCTTGGGCGGGTTCCAGACGGAAGGTGAACGGGATCAGGAGCGCCACAGCCATGGTCGGGCTGAGCCCCGGCGTGGCCCCGAGGATCAGACCACCAATGGTGCCCACCAGCAGCAGGGCCAGCGACACAGGCTGAAACACGTCTCCGAAGTAATAGATGAATTCCACGCAAGCCTCCCGATTGACAGATCAGGGTAAGACATGAAAATAGTATTGCAAATGTTTTCATAAAACGGCCCGAAAAGGCATGTTACATGACTGATAAGAAACCGGAAAAGGCGGATATCATTGCCGTTGCAAAAGCTGCAAAAGTATCCGCTTCGACGGTGTCGCGCAGTTTCAATCATCCCGAATTGGTGAACCCGGCGACTCGGCGGCGTATCCAGAGGGCGGTGGAACGGACCGGCTATATTCGCAACCGCGCGGCGCAAAGCATTCACGGGCGGCGGTCTGCGACGGTGGGGCTGGTGGTGCCGACGATCAACCACGCCATCTTTGCCGAGGTGATACAGGCGTTTTCCGATGCGATTGACCGGGCGGGATTTACGCTGTTGATTGCCAGCCACAGCTACAATCTGGACCGCGAATACGACATGATCCGCAAGCTGCTGGAGCACCGCGTGGACGGCGTGGCGCTGATCGGGCTAGAGCATTCCGAGGCGACATTTAACCTGCTGGAGCAACAGGCGATCCCGGCGTTGGCGATCTGGAACTATGCCGAGGCGTCGCCGATGCCCTGCGTCGGGGCCAGCAACATTGAGGCCGGACGGCTGGCGGCGCAGCATCTGACCGCGATCGGACACCGTCAGATCGGGCTGATTTTTCCGGGCACGGATGGCAATGACCGGGCATTGGACCGGCGCGCGGGTGCATTGCAGGTGCTGGGTGCCGCAGGTGCCGATCTGCGCGAGGATTGGAACGTCACAGCGCCTTATTCTATTGCGCAGGCCAAGGCCGCGGCGGCGCGGGTTCTGAGCCAGGACATACGGCCCAGCGCGCTGTTGTGTGGCAATGACGTGCTGGCGCAAGGGGCGTTATATGCCGCACATGGCTGTGGATTAAGGGTGCCTGAGGATGTGTCGATCATCGGGATTGGTGATTTCAAAGGCTCGGGCGATATCGAGCCGGGGCTGACCACCATTGCCATTCCCGCCACGGAAATCGGCACGTTGGCTGGCGAGCGGTTTGTCGAGTATATCACCGCCGATACACGTGAGATGTTTCGCGTGTCCTGCGCGCTGCAAACGGTGGTGCGGGGCACGACACAGGCCCGCGCGGCAGGCAGGGCACAAACCTGAGCCGGGGTGTGTCTTCGCTCTTGCAAAGCGAGGACAGCCTGAGTAAACCCGGTCTCGGCCATAGGGGTATAGCTCAGCTGGTAGAGCGACGGTCTCCAAAACCGTAGGTCCCGGGTTCGAACCCTGGTGCCCCTGCCAAACACTTCCTTGATTTTCGACACTGCTGGTTTGGCCCGGTTTTGTCGTGTGTTTCCCGGCGGATGTCTCTGCTGCATCCAGCCGGTCGACCAGTTTCGCGAAGTCGGCCAGTGACCGCGTCAGGCGGTCGATCTTGTAGACGACGATCTGATCGACGCGTTTCTCGTCTACCGCCTGCATTAGGCGTTGCAGCGCCGGGCGATCCAGATGACCGCCCGAGATGCCACCATCATCATAGTGATCCGGCATCACCTCCCAGCCTTCGTGTTTCTGGCTGGCGATGTAGGCCTCGCAAGCCTCCCTCTGAGCATCGAGCGAGTTGAAGTCCTGCTCTAACCCCTCTTCGGAGCTCTTGCGGGTGTAGATGGCGCATCTTATCCTCCTCATCACTGTACTCCGAAGAAGCGCGGCCCGGACCATCGGGCACCGGTGATGTGTCTGGCGATGGCCGATAGAGACCGCCAAGTCTTGCCATCCATGACGAAGCCGCCATCCGCCACTTCAACCTGATAGGTTCTGCCGTTCCATTCCCGGACGAGATGCGATCCGGGTTTGGCCAATGCCGGCACTGATTTCCCTTTTGAGATCTGCTTCAGACGACGCTCAGTCTTTGCCGTCACATCGCCCAGCATCTGGTTCTGTAAGTCCCAGATCAGCACCCGCTTCATGAACTGCAGTGAGAGATGCTTCGGCGCAGGGTGGTCGAACGCCTCACGCCACCTATCCAGGCATCATTACGCTGTTTGCGCGCGAGAAACTGCCCAGCAAGAGTTGAGCAATGGCGTAAAAACTGAATGTCACAGTTGCGTAATGCCCTGCGAACTTGAATGGTTCGCAGTCACGCCTTGCTTGGCTGGCTGATGTCTTGGCAGAGCATGACGATACCCGCCGTAGACGAGTTTGCGCCGCGCGTACTCAACACCTGTCCCTATGTGAAGGTAGCAGCCATTGGAGCGCCCACAGCAAAGGTCGGCTTCGTCCCGCACTTGTAAATCCAGGTTCTCTTCCTCGCTGCGACATACAGGAACGGCTGGTTTTCGCGCCGCGCAGCCGCGCCGAAAATGATGCGGTCGCGGCGATTTTCGTGCTGCGAGCGCGCGTAGCATAAAATCGGAGACGTCCGCTATGGGTTCACAGCAGCCTTTTTCTGCGGGAGGCACGAGCGACTGGTTGCCATTAAAAGCTTCCTTGGCCAACATTCATCCCGGCCGGTTTAGCAACCCGGGCAACGCAGCACGCCTCAATCCACAACTGAGAGCGCGCGGTCGATGATGCCGAGAACGTGTTCGACTTGGGGGATTTCACCGTTCGCCCCTGATAATTCCCTGCTTTCAGGGAAATTGCCCTGAGACTGGATAGCTTGAGACTGCGCGCGGTGCCAATCATCCGTTCATATCGTTCGTTTATGTCATCGTGCACCGCCCGGTCTTGCGGGACGCGCCATGCTGTTTGCGGTGGCGGGGGTCGGCGCGGCCGGGGGTGTTCACCGTCAGAAGCTGCTGAGGCGTTTGGTTGTTTCGGGGTCCATGAAGCCTGCGACTGTGGCATCGGTTTCCAGTTGCAAGGCCCGGTGAATATCGGGCACGGCGGCAAGGTTCAGCACACGTTTCATGGCCCGCACCGACAGTGGGGGCAGATCGGCCAGCTTGCGGGCGGTGGCTTGGGCCGTGTCCATCAGATCGGCATCTGGGACAACTTTCCACGCAACACCGATGTCACCCAGAGTTTTGGCATCGTAACGTTCGCCGAAAAACAACATCTCGCGGGCTTTGTGCAGGCCGACCATGCTGGGCAACAGCGTGGTGACTGCGCCGGTGACAAACAGGTTCAGTGACACCTCGGGGAAAAAGCCCTTTGCGCTGTCTGCCCAGACGGGGAAATCGCAGTTGATGGCCCATTCAAATCCGCCGCCTACCGCCCAGCCATTGATCGCCCCCACCACGGGTTTGGGCCCCAGTGAAATGGCATGAGTTGCGCGTTGGATGGCATCGACCAGCGCGCGCGCCTGATCTTCGGTTTCGGGATGGGTGTGTTCGCGGCGGTCATCGCCTGCACAAAAGGCCTTGCCTGCGCCGGTCATGATCATGGCGCGTGTGTCTGGGTCTGCGTTGGCGTCCTCAAACGCAACAGCGACATCGCGGATCAGTTGAGGGTTCATCGCATTCAGGCTGCCGGGACGGTTCAGGGTGATTGTACGCACGCCTTCTGTGTCGCGTTCGCTGAGCACGGTTTCATAGGTGAAATCTGTCATTGGTATCCTCGGATGACACGTTTGGTTTTGCCTTCGGTCAGGGGGAAGGTGGCGTGGGGCACAAGGCTGACCTGAGCGGTTGCCCCCAGGCGGGCCTTGATCTGAGCGGTGATGCTGGCGGCCAATGCGTCTGTGTCAGTGTGGGGCTGACCGGCTGCCAGTTCGGCCACCAGAGGCAGGCTGTCGTAGGGGGGCGGGTGAGTGAGGGTGATACGGTAGTCGCCGGAAAGTTCGGGAAATGCGTTCAGGATGGCGGCCACCATGGTTGGGAACATGTTCAGCCCGCGCACGACGACCATATCATCAGACCGCCCGACAACCCGAAAGCGAAATCCGGTGCATCCACATTGGCAGGGATCGGTTGCGTCGATGGCGATGATATCGCCGGTGCGGAACCGGACCAGCGGCTGACAATCGCGCAGCAGATGGGTCAGCACCAGTTCGCCGGTCTGGCCCGGCTCAATCGGTTTGGGCGTGCCAGTGTCGGGGTCGATCAATTCGGGATAGAGCACGTCGGAGGCCATAAAATGCAGCCGGGTGTCATGGGCACATTCCGCCGCGAAGTTACAAAACACATCGGACACGCCGTAGTTGGCATTGCGCGCCTGCATGCCCCAGACATCGTTTAGCCGGGCCCGGAACGCGGGATCATCCAGCCCCGGTTCACCGCCGAACAGGCCAAGTTTCAGGCCCAGATCACGCGGTTTGAGGCCGGGGAATTTCTGAGAGATGACACGTTCCAGAACGGCCGGATAAGACGGAGTGCAGGAAATGGCGGTGATGCCGACCTCCTGAATGGTGCGGACTAACACTTCAGTTGATCCAACGCCAAAGGGCACCACCAACGCGCCTGTGGCCTGCAATGTCATGTGATCGGTCAGCCCGCCCATCCACATCTGATAATTCAGGCAATGCACCACGCGGTGATCTGCTGTCAGCCCGGCAGATGACTGGCACCGCCCGCCCACCTGTTCGGTGATGGTGCAATCGCGCGCGGACAGGGCCAGGTTCATGGCCTGCCCGGTGGTGCCCGAGGTCCGGTGCAGACGCACCGCCATGTGGGCCGGGGCGGCAAGGTAGTCGCCAAACGGAGGATGGGCGGCTTGCGCGTCGCGCAGCATGGTTTTGTCCGACAGCGGCAGTTCGGCCAGATCGGACAGGTTCACGGGCGGCGATGCGCCCTGCCAAAGCCGCTGGTAAAACCCCGAGTGGGCCGCGACATAAGCGCTTTGAACCTGCCAGCGGTCGTGTTGCAGCGCGTGAATGTCTGCGGCTGTTGCAGTGTGAGGCGTGGCCCCCTGCGCCTGACTGGTGCGCCCCTCGGTCACGGGCGCAGACGCCCCTGAGGGTTGAATTCAAAGGGGGTATTGTGCGGCAGACAAAATCGCATTCACGCCTCCAGAGTGTGCATCGGTGTCACAAGTGAAGGTTTGAAATGCCGATTAAGTCAAGAGGTGGTCTGTGCGCGGTGGCGCGGGATGCGGCACCCGCCCGAGGCTGTCGCGCGAATATTATTCGGCGGCCCAGGCGGGCATCGCGCCGGATGCTGTATCGCCGTGGCCCTGCACCACGCCGTCATCAAACAGCTTGCCGATCTGAGCGTCCGACAGACGCATCACGTCGCCCAGCACTTCTTCGGTGTGTTGGCCCAGCAGCGGGGCGGGCACAGGTTTGCACCGTCCGTGGCTGCCAAAGGCTGCCGGGTGGCCCGGCACCGGAAAGCTGCCGATCCCCGGCTGATCAATGACCGAGAACATCTGGTTGGCCTCGCCGAGATCGGCGTCGTCCTGCACGGCCTCGCGGACGCTGCGAAAGCGTGACCACGTCAGCTTGCGGCGGTTGAAATCATCCTCGAACTCTTCGATGCGGCGGGCGGCGAACCACGGTGCCAGAATGGCTGTGATGTCGTGGCGCAGGTCCCAGCGGACGCCTTCGTCCATGATGTCACGCTTGGCGCGTTTTGCCATCAGCTTCATCTGGTCCGAGGTACCGGTGGCGGCAACAAGGCCTTTCCACTGGCCGGCAGTCAGCCCGATGACCATAACGCGGGTGCCACAGGCACAGACGAAATCCTGACCGTAGGCGCCATACAGAGCATTGCCGGATTTGCCGCGCTGGGTGTCGTTCAGAACCGCGTCGCCGATCATGCCCAGATGGCCGATGGTGGCGGCGGCCACGTCCTTGAGCGACATCAGAACCTCTTGGCCGTGCCCGGTGCGCAAACGGTGGCGTTCGGCGGCCAGAATGTTTGAGACCATCATGTGCCCGGCGTTCAGATCCCATGCGGGCAGGGCGTTGGCGACGGGGGCATCGTGGCCTTCGGGGCCGGTCATATCGGGAATGCCAAGGGCCGGGTTCACGGTGTAATCAACCTGCGGATTGCCGTGGCGGTCGCCGGTCAGCGTGGCCACGATCATGTCATCGCGGCGGGCGGAAAGGGTTTTGTAATCGGTCCAGCCGGGCACCGACAGGTTGGTCATGAACATGCCGGCATCGCGGCCGGGGGCGGTGATCAGTTCAGACACCAGTTCGCGGGCGGCGGGGTTGGTGAAATCAACGGCGATGGATTTCTTGCCTTTGTTCAGGCCTGCCCAGAACAGGCTATCACCTGAGGGGGCCAGCGGATGGCGCGTTGAATCCAGCCCCCCTTGAATACGGTCAACACGGATCACCTCGGCGCCCATTTGGGCCAGGGTCATACCGGCGAGGGGGACAGCCACGAAGGCCGAGCTTTCGACAATACGCATACCTTGTAGAATACGGTTCATTGTGTTTCCTCCCAGATGGCTGTGGCCTGCATGGTTTGATGCCCTGCCTGACCGGCAAAGAGCGACATCGCGCAGGGGTTATCGCGCACGCCGATGATATCCAGCGTCGGATCCTGGCCCGGTGTCAGCAGGCAGGGATGGACCCCGCGAAAATCGAACTGCTTGGGCGGGCGTGAAGTATGGCGGCGCGCGGCATCAATCAGCCACATCGCCTGAAGCGGTCCGTGGATGACAAGGCCGGGGTAATGCTCGACCTGTTGCGCGTAGGGCAGATCGAAGTGAATGCGGTGGGCGTTGAACGTCATGGCCGAATAGCGAAACAGCAGCGCCTCGGAGGCGGTTTGGACCTCGTGCAGGTCCGAAGTATCGGGCAGGGGACGTTTTTGCGGAGGCGTAAAGCTGTCCGGAATAGCGAGATAGACGATGTTTTGCGTCTCTTCGATCACCAGTCCCTGCTCGCCGTAGAGTTCATGTGCGACAGTGACGAACACCATCTTGCCGGTGGCGCCATCTTTCTCGGAGACCTTGGCGATGGTGGAACGGCGCGAGAACGGCTCGCCCACTTTGAGGGGAGCCCCAAAGCGCAGGCTGCCCGAGGCCCACATGCGGCGTTCCAGCGGCACAGGCGGCAGGAAATCCCCCAGGCGGGGATGGCCGTCGCGGGCCAGCTGATCCATGGGCACGGTGGGATGAAACGCACACCAATGCCACAGCTGCGGAAGGGGCTGACCTTCGGCGGGGACAGAGGTGTCAGAGGTGCCAAGCGTGGCGTGAATCTGTGCGGCCTGAAATGCGCCAATGCAGCCCTGCTCGGACTGCGTGCGACCTTCCCATGCTGACAGATTAACCATATCCATGCTTTTCTCCTGAACGTGCTAATAGATATGGGCTGATACGGAAAAAAGTCAATAATTCAGGGACTTAGCGGAATACAATGGTATGCAATCAGCCTGGGGTGGATGTGCTGCATCTGCACATCGCCGGGCTTGGCGTTGTTAAGGCTTGGAAATTCAGATGTGCAGGTGCAGCATGGCCTGTGCTGCGGGCGACCTATAGAAGGGCAAAAGCGACATTATGCGGCGCCGGGACAGGCGCGGCAGATTGCCTCAGTCGGGGCAAAACCACGGTTTCAGCCGGGGTAACGGGCTTAGCTTTCGGTGTCAGCCGCGTCTTGAGTTGTGTCCTGAGCTGCTTCTTCGGCCTCGACTGCGGCACGGGCGGCTTCGGCCTCGGGGGATGGCACGCCATCTGCTTCGAACCAGCCGTTTTTCGAGTTTTCACGCACCATCCAGTTCTGGATCAGCTTGGCGGCGTTGCGCGTCAGGTTTTCCAGCTGCTTTTCCTTGGACTGTGTCAGGCCCGAGCCCAGGATCGTCTCGGCTGAGAAGCTTTCGATCACTGTCACCTGATGGGGCTCTTCGTTCAGCTTTTTGCCCAAAGCGTCGTCCCAGAGCGTGACCTTGAGGATCAGTGCTGACTTGGGCGAGGCCACCACCGGCACGCCGGGCACGGCCAGCACGTAACCTTCGATCGAGATGCCGAAATGGTAGAACTTGTCGCCCTCATAGCGGCTGAAGCGTTCGTCCATCGCCTGTGTCATGGCCTCAATCCACTGGTCCTGGGTTGCATTGCGCGAGGCAGGCCCTTTGGTCAGGTTGGGGGCCACGGACACGTTATGGCCCATGCGGAAATCACCCAGATAGGTGGGGGCTTTGTCCAGATCGTTTGGATTGGTGCATCCGGCGATCACCAGACAGGTCGCGAGCAGTGCCAAGATACGCGTCATGATGGTCCCCCCAAGGAATGCGTTGGTGCATCGCTTATCTAAAACAATCGCCGGGCGCAACGATTTGCCCAATGCCATTGCCGCGCCTATGTATAGCCCAAGCAAAAGGAGCCCCGCGCATGAGCCCGACATCCCCGCCTGTTTATGTCCCGTTGGTGAACAAACATATGGGCCTTTGGGCCAGCCTGCAGGCATCACGGCGCAACCTGCTGAGCATCATCCCCGAGATTTGCGTGCGTCAGCCGATGGTGTCGGGGCGCACGGGCAAGCGGTGGCATATGGTGATGGACCCCGGTGCCATCCGGCGGATGCTGCTGGAGGAGGTGGACAACTATCCCAAATCGCTGGTCACCAAAAACCTGCTGCGCCCTGCGATTGGTGACAGTCTGTTCATTGCCGAAGGGGCGCACTGGCGCTGGCAACGGCGTGCGGCCGCACCGGTGTTTTCACACCGCAACGTGACCAACCTGGCGCCGATCATGTCCGAGGCCGCCGAGCGCGCCTGTGACCGGATTGCCGCCGCAGGGCCGCGCGCAATTGATATGGCCGAGGACATGGTGCGTACGACCTTTGATGTGATCAGCGATGTGACATTCAGTGGCGACGGGCAGATGGATGCGGATGCGGTGCATGGCTCGATTGATGCCTATATTTCCGAGGCCGGGAAGATTTCGCTGTTTGACATGCTGGGCTTTCCCGATTGGATTCCGCGTCCGGGGCGGATGTTTACGGGCAACGCCGTCGGAGATATGAAGGCGGTCGCGGATGAGGCCGTCGAGGCGCGCCGTCAAAGAGGTGGGCGCGATGTGCCCGACCTGCTGGATTTGTTGCTGGCAGGCGAGGACCCCGAAACCAAACGCCAGATGAACACAGCCGAGCTGCGCGACAACCTGCTGACGTTCATTGTGGCAGGCCATGAGACGACGGCGCTGACGCTGGCGTGGTCGCTGTATCTGTGCGCCTATGATCAGGATGTTCAGGACAAGGCCCGCGCCGAGGCGCAAGAGGTGTTGCAGGGCCGGGCCGCCACAGCCGAAGACATCGCCAAACTGCCCTACATTCGGATGATCGCGGATGAGGCGTTGCGGCTGTATCCACCGGCGGCGATGGTGTCGCGCACGGCGATGGCCGACGACACGTTGTGTGACCGAGAGGTGCGCAAAGGCGATACGGTGATCATTCCGATTTATGCGCTGCACCGGTCTGAATTGCTGTGGGATGAGCCCAACATGTTCCGCCCCGAACGGTTTGCCGATCGCAAGGCCATAGAGCGCTATGCCTATCTGCCGTTTGGCGATGGTCCACGGATTTGCATCGGGGCCAGCTTTGCGCTGCAAGAGGCGGTGATCATTCTGGCGACGTTGTTTTCACGGTTCCGGTTCAAGCCGGTGCAGGGGCGCGACCCCGAGCCGGTGCTGATCCTGACGTTGCGCCCTGAGGGGGGCGTCTGGCTGGAGGCGGAACCGGTCGCCGGGCCTGACAGCCCGTCTCGCACGGCGCAGGTTGAGGCCGCCGAATGACAGCGCGGCCATAGGGCGCAGAGCATGCTGAAGACGCTTGTCTTGTCCCCGGTGGTGGTGCTTCAGGCGCTGTGGGTGGCGGCGCGTGCGTCGCGCCTGCCCGAGGCCTCGGGTCCGCGTGCCGGGCAGATCGGCCAAGGACCACGCCTGCGGGTTCTGGTGGTGGGCGACAGCTCGGCGGCGGGGGTTGGGGCAGATCATCAGGACGACGCACTGGGCGGGCAGGTGGCGGCCCAGCTGGCCGACAGATACACCGTGGACTGGCAGGTGATTGCAGCCTCGGGGGCCACAACCCGGGACAGTCTGGCCACACTGAAGGCCGCGCCGGTGCAGGCCGTTGATTTTGCGGTCATTGCGCTGGGTGTGAATGACGCCAAAAACGGGGTGTCGCTTGCGGCGTGGACGGCACGGTACGGGGATATTCTGACGCTGTTGCGCGATCAACTGGGGGCCAGGACAATCTGCGTTTCGGGCCTGCCGCCGCTGCGCGCGTTTCCCATTTTGCCGTGGCCCTTGCGCGATGTTCTGGGCGCCCGTGCCGAAGCCTTTGATGCGCGCCTGCGCCAGATCGCGCAGGCCCGGCCTGGCGTGGTTTACGTGCCGATGGATTTCGCGCTGGATGTGTCGACTATGGCCAGCGACGGGTTTCATCCGGGGCCTGAGGTGTACCGCGCCTGGGCGAAACGCGTGGCGCGGGCCTATGGCTGAGGGCGGCGGCGGGTGCGGTGATCAGACGACCGACAGACAGGCGCATTGCGCTTTGTGATTGACGCGGGTGGTGGTGCTGCCCTGAACCAATGCGCCAAAGGCCCCCAGACCACGCCGACCCGTCACAATCAGATCGGCACCGCAGGTTTCGGCGCAGCGGATGATTTCATTGGCCGGATCCCCCAAGGTCAGATGCTCGGTGGCTTTGGGCAGTTTGAACTCGGCCACAACCGCCTGACCCTGGCCGAGCACTTTCTCGCCGACCTCTTTCAGCTCGTCCGGGTCGGGCACAACTGCGACGGCGTGATAGCCTGCAACTGCGCCCATCGCATATCCCAGCATTTCGGCCTGAGGCGTGTGCACCAAATGCAATTCCGAGCCGAACTTCCCGGCCAGTTCACACGCCACACGCAGGGCATTGTGGGCATGGTCCGAGCCGTCGAGGCCAATAACGATTTTAGCAAACATGAGAGGTCTCCTGGGTTTTGGGAACGATGAGAGCAGGTATAGCCGATGCCGCGCGCGCACACGTTGCGATGGATCAAATGGTTTGGGACATCACATAAGCCGGTGGGTCAGGTAAACCTGTTATTCCGAGGGAAGCCGCGCGGGGCCATGCGTCCGGCGGAGAGTTGCTTTGTGGACGGATGCCAGTCCGCCCGTTTACCTAATCACTCTTGTCACGAGCAGGATAAATAGCAAAATGAAGACAACTCCAACGAGGCCAAGGAAGACCACCGCCCCGCCGGCGCCACCCCCGATTGCCATACCGCCGACAACGATGCCGAGTACGATCCACACAGGCCATAATGCGATAAGCCAGAAGCCCAGAATTAACACCACGGGGATTCCGATCAGCAGAGAGAACCCAATTGCTAACGCATCCATGCTGAATATCCTTTCTACGAGTTCCAAATTCGACACCCTCACCTTGGGCGGGAAGGGTGTCTGGATCATGCACATTTGTGACCCTTGTTTGATGGACGCCGGATTAGAAGGTCGTTCCAAACGTGAGCAGCGTGACAGCGCTGATGCCGGTGCGAATCCACATGCATTTGCAGGATTGATTGTCCCGGCGGTTTTGGCGAGAGCTCATTATATTTCTCCTTCTTTCAATAAGTTACATATCCATGATGGTGTAATGAGAGGCTCTTGCCCCTCCATTGTCGGCTCCCACGGGGGGGATGGTCCCCAGCAGCGCCAGACGGATCGAATACGTGTTGATTTCATGTGAGGCTCCTTGCTTTGATTTCGGATCAGGACCTGCAAGATATGCAGTCCACGTTGATCAAGGTACCAAGCGTTATGGGCCGCGATGAAGCGGGTTTTTTTGAAAAATTCACCAACTTGTCACTGCTATATTCTCAAATTCGACAAACGAGCTGTCGAAATTCCTAAATTCGACATATAGTGTTTCGAAAGTTCGATTCTCGACGGGAGGTTTCGATGGGTTCAGGCTTTTCCAAAGAAGATGAAGCAAAAATTGGGATGTATTGGGCAAGCCCTCTGACCGAGGGAAAAGTTCCCATGAGCACGCGCTCCTTGCACGAAGGTTTGCAACGCCCGGATGTTCAAAAATTAGTGGGCGTACAGTTTAAAAAACCATTTCCGTCTTCCAAAGCCCTGGAGCGGGCGGCGCGCAATGCTTTTGTCGATGGCAACCTGCGGGTGGAGCTGAAATTGCAAACGGACCCTCCTGCGTTGTGCACGGACTTGTCAGATGCGCTGCGGGAAAAATTTCGGAATCATAATGTAGACAATTTTCATGTGTGTCTGGTGGACCGTGTTCCACTTGGATCATCCATTCCATTTGAAGTTGGGCGGCGTGCAGGGCGGTATCTGTTGGAGAAGACCAATTTCGTTAAGGATGGGGACCGGATCGGCGTTGGCTCGGGCCGCGGGGTGCAGGGCGTGGCCAAGGAAATGGTCGCGCGAAAGAAACACGAGAGCACTCAGAATGTGACATTGTTTTCGATGCTGGGCCAAACCAAGCCGGCCTCTTTTGCGCGCAAACGCCAGGAACTGTTCAACGCGAACCAGAACACTGCCGAAATGGCCAATTCTTTTATCCAGCAGGTCTGGGTCAAGTTGATGCCGGGGCATTTGGCCTATCAAGATATCGATGTAGCAAAGAAGAATACATGGCTCGAGCATCTCGATGAGATTGACGGGAAGTTCATTGGAGCGGGCGGTCGGGACGATGTAAACAAGCCTGTCTCTACGTTCTGGAAGGAACTTATCACCGAAGAGGAGAAATCGAGATTGCCCAACACCGCCATCGTGGGGGTGGGTGCGCTGGAGCCGGGGCATGTACTTTATGATCTGGTACGCGGGCGCGATGAGCAGTCAGCACAGTCTGTGCGCGACTATCTGGAACCCATCGCACCGCAATTGTCGGAAATTATTGATTTATGTGATCAATTGAGAACGCATCCCGATTACGGAGGCTATTCGGCTGTGGGCGAGGTTTGCAACCGCTACTTCCTGAACAGTGCACCGGAAGAGATCGCGGGCTTCAAAGATGTGCGGGATGCGCGTCTGAAGATTCATGCAAAACTGCACGAGATTACCGAAAAGAAGATCCTTTGCACGCCCAAGCGCATGTATTCGCTGATGGAGCGGTTGGCTGTGGTTGCGGGTGGGGCAGAAAAATCATTTGCCGTGCGTACACTTATTGAGCATCCGATGATCCATATCACTCATCTTTTTGTGGACTCAGAGATGGCCACCCGATTGCTCGCGTCATAGGTTCTCAGGTAAACCTGTTATCCCGAGGGAAGCCGCGCGGGGCCATGCGTCCGGCGGAGGCGCGTTTGCCTTGCCATTCGGACAGCTGGGTTTCGGTGCGGGTGCGCCCGGCCGGATCAAGCCAGCTGAGACCATCGGCGAGGGTGAAGGTGGTGGCATCCGAGAGCCCGCCATCCTTGTATTTCTGCAAGCGCACGCCCTTGCCGCGGCCCATCTCGGGCAATTCATCCAGGGGGAACAGCAGCACTTTGCGGTTCTCGCCGACGCACGCCACGGTATCGCCCTGCACGGGCTGGCAAATCGCGGCGCGGATGTCGCCTTTGACGTTGAGCACCTGTTGGCCGGTGCGGGTCTGGGCCAGCACGTCATCCTCGGGCACGACAAAGCCGTCGCCTGCGGTCGAGGCCACCAGCAATTTACGGCCGGGCACGTGGATGAACAGATCGACGATCTCGGCCTCATTGGGCAGATCGACCATCAGTCTGAGCGGCTCGCCCATGCCACGCCCGCCGGGCAGGTTGGAGGCCGAGAGCGTGTAGAACCGCCCGTTCGAGCCAAAGACCAGAAGGCGGTCGGTGGTTTCAGCGTGGAACAGAAAGCGCGGGCCGTCGCCGTCTTTGAATTTCAGTTCGCGGTCCAGATCGATGTGGCCGGTCATGGCACGGATCCAGCCCATCTGGCTGCAGACCACCGTGATAGGCTCGCGGTCGATCATGGCCTCCAGCGGGACATCCTCGACCTCGCCTGCCTCAGAAAATTGCGTGCGGCGCGCGCCTTGGTCGGTGTCTTTGCCGAAGGTCTTTTTGACCTCGCGCAGCTGGTCGGCAATGCGTGTCCATTGCAGATCATCGCTTTCCAGCAGGTCCTCAAGGCCAGCGCGTTCTTCCATCAGGGTGTCGCGTTCTTTGACCAGCGCGTCCTCTTCCAGACGGCGCAAGGACCGCAGGCGCATGTTCAGGATGGCCTCGGCCTGTACGTCGGACAGCCCGTTTTCACGGCCCGCATAGCTGTGCGGAATGGCGCGGGCCTCGCCGCTTTCTTCCAGCACGCCGGTGGGCTGGGCATCCATATCGGCGATCAGGCTGAGCGTGGAGGTATCTACGCCATTGAGAGGCGAGATATATTGCAGCTCGTCCATGGCACGGGTCAGTGTTTCCTGATGGGGACGCGACCAATCCTCGTACATCAGGGCGATTTTGGGGTCGTCGTCGTAACGGATAATTTCGATCACGCGGTCAAGGTTCAGGAAGGCGGTGATCAGCCCCTGAAGCACCTCAAGCCGGTGATCGATCTTGTCCATGCGGTGAATGGCCCGGCGCACCAGAACATCGCGGCGGAAATCCAAGAAAGCGCGCAGCACTTCCTTCATCGAGCAGACCTTGGGGGTGAGTCCGTCAATCAGCACGTTCATGTTCAGGCTGAAGCGCACTTCGAGGTCCGAGTTGCGGAACATCATGTTCATCAGAACGTCGGGTTCGACGTTTTTGGAGCGCGGTTCAAGGATCAGACGGATGTCCTCGGCGCTTTCGTCGCGCACATCGCCAAGGATCGGGATTTTCTTGGTCTGGATCAGTTCCGCGATCTTTTCGATCAGCTTGGATTTCTGGACCTGATAGGGAATTTCGGTGACCACGATCTGCCATTGGCCGCGGCCCAGGTCCTCGACCTCCCATTTGCAGCGCAGGCGGAACGAGCCGCGCCCGGTGCGATAGGCGTTGGCGATGTTTTCGGGCGGTTCGACAATGATGCCGCCGGTGGGGAAATCCGGGCCCTGGACGTAGTTCAGCAGGGTGTCATCGCGCACGTCGGGCGTTTTGATCATGTGCAGGCAGGCGTCGATCAGCTCGGAGACGTTATGCGGCGGGATGTTGGTGGCCATGCCCACCGCGATGCCGGATGACCCGTTGGCCAAAAGGCTGGGAAATTCGGCAGGCAGCACGGATGGTTCTGTCAGGCGGCCATCATAGTTGTCGCGGAAATCAACGGCGTTTTCATCAAGGCCGTTCAACATCAGCTCGGCGACGGCGGTCATCCGGGCCTCGGTATAACGCGAGGCGGCGGGGTTATCGCCGTCGATGTTGCCGAAATTGCCCTGACCGTTGACCAGCGGGTAGCGCACGTTGAAATCCTGCGCCAGACGCGCCATCGCATCGTAAATCGCAGCGTCACCGTGGGGGTGGAAATCGCCCATCGTGTCGCCCGAGATTTTGGCGGATTTCAGGAACTTGCCGTTGGAAGCCAGTCGCAGCCGGTGCATGGCATAGAGAATGCGCCGGTGCACAGGTTTCAGACCATCGCGCGCATCAGGCAGGGCGCGGTGCATAATGGTGGACAGCGCATAGGTCAGGTAGCGGTCGCCAATCGCGCGGCGCAGCGGCTCTGACACCTCAGAGGGGCCGATGTTGGGGTCGTCTACCTGATCACTCATAGATGATGTGATACAAGCGGCAGGATTCCGCGACAATCCAAAAAGCACGATCTGCCCAACAAAGCCGAAAAATCATGTATGGGAAGAAAATTAAGGTTTTCCCATGAAGCATCGGGGCGAATCGTGTAGAAAGGGGGTAACTGAGTGATGTTACATGTAGGGGGACGCGCGATGTGGCGCTTTATGGCAATTACTTTCGCTTTTCTGGGCTGGTCATTTTACCAAATGAGCGGTGGCAGTGAATATGCGCCCTCGGATAATTCGATTCAGGCACGGGTGGGAACAGCCGACGCGCAGGCGCCAAAGGTGCAGGTTGCGCGTTTGGATGATCAGGCGTCGTCCGACGATGACAGTGGCGTGGTGACGCGGTCGGTGTCGTCCTTGGCCGATCTGGATCTGAGCGGTGAGAACCGTGTTGTGGTTACGCTGGCCGCTGTTGATGCAACAGACATCCCCGAGCCTGCCCGCAGCGAAGCCGTTGCGCTGGATATTGAGGCGGCCGTGGCCGAAGCCAACGCCGAGATTGCAGCAGCTGAGGTGGCATCCGCCGCCGTGACATCCGGTGAAGATCAACCCGTGGCAGACAGTGTGTTGACCGGGTTTGTGGGCGAGCAGGTGTTCAGCCTTGAAACCTATGTGATGCAACAAGACAGCAGCTATACCCCCACCACGCAAGGCAGTTTGCAAGGGTCAGTCGATGGCGACATTCGCCGTGTGTCGGGCAACAGTGTG
Source organism: Roseovarius sp. (assembly GCA_045106595.1). Classification (GTDB taxonomy): domain Bacteria; phylum Pseudomonadota; class Alphaproteobacteria; order Rhodobacterales; family Rhodobacteraceae; genus Roseovarius. The sequence continues at coordinate 184,444 of JBGCEW010000007.1, forward strand.
AACATGCGCGCCGGTCCGGGCACGGATTACCAGAAGGTGGGCAACCTGACCAAGGGCACGCAGATTGCCGTTCTCGAAGAGCCGGGCAATGGCTGGGTGATGCTGGAAGTTGTCAGCACAGGCGAGACCGGCTGGATGGCCGACTGGCTGCTGACCGCATCGAACTGATTGCAACTTGGGTGAAGGCGCGCCATATCGTGCGCCATGACCGAAAGAACCTTACTGATCACCGGATGTTCAAGCGGCATTGGATATGATGCCGCTTGTGGACTGCGCGACCGCGGCTGGCGGGTGTTTGCCTCGTGCCGCAAGGCCGAGGATTGCGCACGTTTGATTGCCGAAGGCTTTGAAAGCCCGCGCATTGATTATCAGGACGAGCCGAGCATTGCCGCCGGGCTGGCCGAGGTGCTGGAGGCCACGGGCGGCACGCTGGACGCGGTGTTCAACAACGGGGCGTTTGGCTGCCCCGGTCTGGTGGAAGACCTGCCCACGGATGCGTTGCGCGATATCTTTCAGGCGAATTTCTTTGGCTGGCACGAGCTGACCCGACAGGTGATCCCGGTGATGCGCCGGCAGGGCCATGGCCGGATCATCCAGAATTCATCCGTCTTGGGTTTTGTCACCCTGCCATGGCGCGGCGCCTATAACAGCACCAAACACGCGCTTGAGGGGCTGACCGATACGATGCGCGTAGAAATGCGCGGGACGGGGATTGATATCATCACCATCGAACCCGGTCCGATCACCGCCAAGATCCGCGTCAATTCGATCCCGCATTTTGAACGCTGGATCGATTGGGAGGCCGCGCCTCGGGCTGAGGAATACCGCGCCAAGCTGATCAAACGTCTGTACTCGGACACCGGGCCTGACACGTTTGAGTTGCCCGCCTCAGCTGTGACCAAGAAGTTGGTGCATGCGCTGGAGGCCAGGCGGCCCAAGCCCCGCTATTATGTGACCACGCCCACCTATCTGATGGGCGCCCTGCGCCGGATTTTGCCCACGCGGGCGCTGGATTGGGTGCTGTCGAAAACCTGAGGTACATTTCGGGTTCGCTTTTGCGCCCGGCTCGCCTACATCAGCCGGTGAACGTGACAAAGCAACGTGACAATGCAAAGACAGTGACAGTGACAGAGGAAAAGGCAAACCCATGCTGAATGACCCGTTATTTTACGTCGTCGCCGCCGCCTGTTTGGCCGTGGTGTTGATATTGGCCATTGGCATCAGCCATTTCGGCAAGGGCGATCTGGAATCGGCCAAGAAATCAAACAAGATGATGCAATGGCGGATTGGCGCGCAATTTCTTGCGGTGGCCCTGATCCTGTTGTTTCTCTGGATGCGCTCGGGGGGGTAAGACATGGTTGTATTGAACAAGATTTACACGAAAACCGGTGATGCGGGTGAAACCGCGCTGGGCAACGGGGCCCGCGTGGCCAAGCATTCGATGCGGGTCAACGCCTATGGCACGGTGGATGAGGTGAACGCCACGGTCGGGCTGGCGCGCATGGTGGCGTCGGGCGATGTGGATGAGGCGCTGGCGCGTATTCAGAACGATCTGTTTGATCTGGGCGCAGACCTGTGCCGCCCCGATATGGAGCAGGACGCCGAAGCCGAGTACACACCGTTGCGTGTGTCTGACGGTCAGGTGGCGCGGCTGGAGAGCGAGATTGACGCCATGACCGCCGTGCTGGAGCCGCTGCGCAGTTTCATTTTGCCGGGGGGGTCGGCTTTGGCTGCTCAGATGCACCTGTGCCGGACGGTATCGCGCCGCGCCGAGCGGTTGTCGGTGGAACTGGCCACAATGGAAAGCGTGAACCCGGCAGCGGTGAAATACCTGAACCGGCTGAGTGACTGGTTCTTCTGCGCGGGACGCATGGCCAACAACGACGGCAAAGACGATGTGTTGTGGGTTCCGGGCGCGAACCGCTAAGCGCAGCTTAGGGGCGGGGCGTCCAGTGGACGGCCCGGCGACCGGAAGGGCGGAGCCCCGGGAGTGGAACGGGCGCGAACCGCTAAGCGCAGCTGGGCTGAGGGAATAAGTAGGCCAAGGGGATAAGCCCGGTCGTTTACTTGCGCCGCACCCAGAGCACGAATGGCACGGCAACCACGTACATCAGCACGCCGTACACCGCCGAGGGCAGGCCGATCTCGGGGATGCCGCTGGCGCTGCCCATGATGATAGGCGCCAGTGTCACACCCAATGTGCCGTTCTGGATGCCCCCCTCGATCGAGATGGTTTTGCGTTCGCCCCAGGTCAGCCCGGCCAGGGATGTCACGGCCAGTCCGGCCAGCATCAGGATGATCAGCATGCTCATAATCGCAGGGCCAAGCCGCGCGATGTTTGACATGAAGGCCCCCCAGTTTGACACGATTGCCGCAACGATGATCACCACGAAAAGCACACTTGCGATGGCCACCAGGCGCGGCTCAATCCGGTGCGCAATCTGAGGGGCAACACGGCGGATGATCATGCCGATGGCAACGGGCAGGGTGGTGATCAGGACCATGGCGATGGCCAGCGACGTCACGGTGATGTCGGGCGCATCCGTGCCCATGAAATGCACCACGGCCCAGCTGACCAGCACCGGCACGGTGACAATCGACAAAAGCGAGATCACCGCTGTCAGCGAGACGGACAATGCCACATCCCCCAACGCCAGACGGGTGACAATATTCGAGGTCACCCCACCGGGGCAAAATGACAAAAGCATCACACCCGCCGCCAATGCACCGGTCAGGCCAAAGGTAAGGATCATCAGATATGCGGTGACAGGCACGATCAGAATTTGAAACACCGCCCCAATGAGAAAGGCACGTTTGCGCTGGGCCACGCGCGCGAAATCTGCCGGGGTCAGGCCGATGCCCAGACTGAGCATGATGATCGCCAGCGAGAGCGGCAGAAGAACGGTGACGACGAAATCCATGGGGCTGGGTGTCCTTTTGTACAGGATGTACGGGTTATGCAGGGTGTACCGGGGGAGCGTGTCACGCGGATTGGATTGAGGAAAGGTGTATTTTCGGAATATCTGATGGGTGGGCCTTGCAAAGCGGCCTTCCACATTGCGCTGCATGTGCCAGGCTGAACATAGTGGGACAGGGCATAGGCCGTGTCACGACCCGGTGTCAGAGCCCGGCGCTATCCATAGGTCGGATGAAAGTTCCCGGCCTTCGACAGGGTGAAAATCTCAACCCCGTCCGAGGTCACGCCGACCGAATGTTCAAACTGCGCCGAAAGCGATTTGTCACGGGTCACTGCGGTCCAGTCATCGGCCAGGATCTTGGTCTCGGGGCGGCCCAGGTTGACCATGGGTTCGATGGTGAAAAACATGCCCTCTTCCAGCACAGCCCCCGAACTTTTGCGGCCATAATGCAGCACGTTGGGCGGCGAGTGGAACACCCGGCCCAGACCGTGCCCGCAGAAATCGCGCACCACGGACATACGTTGCTTTTCGACAAAGGACTGAATGGCAAAGCCGATATCGCCAAAGGTGTTGCCGGGTTTGACCGCCTCGATGCCGATCATCAGGCTGTCGTGGGTCACTTGGATCAGACGCTCGGTTTTGCGCGACAGCTTGCCTGCGACATACATGCGGCTGGTATCGCCAAACCAGCCATCCACAATCACCGTCACGTCGATGTTCAGGATATCGCCATCCTTCAGCATCTTGTCGCCCGGAATGCCGTGGCAGACCACATGGTTGACCGAAATGCAGCTGGCGTGCTGATAGCCCTTATAGCCGATTGTCGCTGATTTGGCGCCGGCGGCGTTGACCTGATCTTCGATGAATTTATCAATGACACCCGTGGTTTGTCCGACAAACACATGCTCGGCCACTTTGTCCAATATCTCGGAGGCCAATGCGCCTGCCGCGTGCATACCAGCAAAATCTGCCGTTTCGTGGATGCGAATGCCATCCCGTGTCATGCGTCCGCGATGTTGATCTTTCACGTGCGGGTCCTCGTCTTCACTCTTTAAATTCTGTGCTTCTGTTTAGGGGCAAAGGGCGAAAAGGGCCAGAGGGTTCACATAAAACCGCCGGATGTCGGCAGTGTGCAATTTTGCGCTCGTGTGGTGCGGGATTTTGCTACCAGGTTTTTGGGGGTCCTGCATTTACGCACCCCAGAGGGATCACGCAGATCAATGGCACCATTGGCGCGATCCTTGCCACGGCCCGCAGCTGGTGTCTGGCCGCGTGTGTTTGTGGATAAAGCGGGTGCTTTTGGGCTGATCTTGTCGGGATTTGGGTGGTCTAAACCACAGCGGAGTACCCGTCAGGGTGGCGCACCGCGGCCCGGTGAGGCGGGGCCTGCGCCTGTCTTTAGCCCACATCCAGACGGTGCGCGATTTCAACACCTTCAGGGCTGATTGTGGTGCCATAGGCCAGCACTTCGACCCCGGCGGCACGGGCCTCGGCGGTGGCGGCTGCATACGTCGGGTCAATATCCGCAGCCACAGCCACCGAAGCGCAATCGGTGCGTTGCACCAGATAAAACAGCACGGCGCGGTGGCCGGCGCGGGCCATCTGTGCCAGCTCGCCCAGATGTTTGGCTCCGCGCGCTGTGACGCTGTCGGGAAATTCGGCCAGACCGGGCTGACGTGACAGGGTCACGGATTTCACCTCGACGTAGGCGTCTGCCAGACCGTCGCCCTGAAGCAGGAAATCAATCCGGCTGTTTTCACCGTACTTCTGCTCGGGCTTCAGGGTCGCGTACATCGCCAGCTCGGGGATACCGCGCGCGCCGATGACCTCTTTTAACGCGCGGTTGGGCAGCGATGTATCAACCCCGGTGAAATGGCCGTTCTCATGATCGACCAGCCGCCAGCCGTATTTCAGCTTTTTCCTGGGGTCATCATTTGGCTCGACCCACACGCGGCAGCCGGGCTGGGCCAGCCCCATCATCGAGCCGGGATTGGCGCAATGGGCCGTGACCTGAGTGCTGTCGGCCTCAAGCGTGATATCGGCCAGAAACCGTTTATAGCGACGGATCAGCCGGGCCGGCACAAGAGGGGTTTGAAAGCGCATGGTCCAAGCCCTATACCGATGGGGAACCGCCTTCAAGGAAAGCCCGACATCATGCCCAACCCCACCGCCGCCATGCTGGTTATCGGAGACGAAATTCTGTCGGGGCGCACGCGCGATGCGAATATGCATTATCTGGCAGGCGAGCTGACCCAGGTGGGCATTGATCTGCGCGAGGTGCGGGTGGTGTCGGATGATCCGGATGCGATTATGCGCGCGGTGCAGGATCTGAGTGGGGCCTATGACACGGTGTTCACCTCGGGCGGTATTGGCCCGACCCATGATGATATCACCGCCGATAATGTGGCGCGCGCCTTTGGGCGGCCAATTGGAATTCGCGATGATGCCCGTGCCCTGCTTGAGGCGCATTACGCCAAATCCGATCAGACGCTGAACGATGCCCGCCTGCGCATGGCGCGCATTCCCGAGGGGGCCGCGCTGATTGACAATCCGGTCAGCACAGCGCCGGGGTTCACGATTGAAAACGTGCATGTCATGGCGGGTGTGCCTGCGATCTTCAAGGCGATGGTGGCCAGTGTTCTGCCCACGTTGACGGGCGGCGCGCCGGTAGTGTCGCTGTCCGAACGGATTTACCGCGGCGAGGGCGATATTGCCGGGCCGCTGGGTGATCTGGCCGGGCGCTATACGGCGCTGGCCATTGGGTCTTACCCGTTTCAGCAAGACGGCAAGTTTGGCGCGCAGATTGTGATCCGGGGCACCGATGCGGCGCAGGTTGAGGCCGCCATGGCCGAGCTGAAAGCCGCGTTTCCCGCATGATGCCGGATGTGCATACGCTTTATGATGTGGTTGAAGTCACATGGCCGCCTGCGTCGCGCTTTGATGATGGCCCGCTGACCCTGCGCAACGGCGCGGGTGGCGGCAAACGGGTGGCCGCTGCCACCGCGCGGCAGCCGGTCACGGCTGACAAGCTGCCCGCCGCCGAAGCTGCGATGCGCGCGATGGGGCAAACGCCGCTGTTCATGATCCGCGATGGTGACGCCGCATTGGATCATCTGCTCGAGCAGCACGGATATCGCATCATTGACCCGGTCAATCTCTATGTTGGGGATGTGGCCCTGCTGACCGCCGAGCCGCCTGCGCGTGTCACCACCTTCACCATATGGGAGCCTTTGGCGATCATGCGTGACATCTGGGCCACCGGGGGCATCGGCCCCGACCGTGTGGCGGTGATGGAGCGCGCGGCCTGCCCCAAAACCACGATCTTTGGCCGTGACAACAACCGTCCGGCTGGCGCAGGCTATGTGGGCATTCACAAAGGTATCGCGATGGTGCACGCGCTGGAAATCCTGGAACCACACCGCGGGGCGGGGCTGGGCAAACAGATGATGCGCCGCGCGGCGCTTTGGGCATCAGAGCATGGTGCACAGCGCATTTCAGCCGTCTGCACCCAAGCGAATGAAGGCGCCAATGCGCTCTATGCTTCCCTCGGCCTGTCGCTTGTGGGAACATATCACTACCGCATCAAGGAAGACCCATGACCAAAGCTGACCAACCCACCGCCCTCGACCTGCCTATGGCTGATCCGCTGCCCGAGGCCACGCAGAAGTACTTTGACATCTGCGATGAAAAGCTGGGGTTCACGCCCAATGTATTGAAGGCCTATGCGTTCAACATCGACAAGCTGAATGCGTTTACGGCGATGTATAATGATCTGATGCTGGCCGACAGTGGCCTGAGCAAGCTGGAGCGTGAGATGATCGCGGTGGTTGTGAGTTCGATCAACCGCTGCTGGTATTGTCAGGTGGCCCACGGGGCGGCGGTGCGGCAATTGTCTGGTCAGCCCGAACTGGGCGAGGCGATGGTGATGAACTGGCGCATGGCCGATCTGGATGCGCGCCAGCACGCGATGCTGACCTTTGCCGAGAAGATCACCAAGCAAAGCCACGCGGTAGACGAGGCCGACCGCGCTGCGCTGCGCAGTGTCGGGTTTAGCGAAGGCGACATTTGGGACATTGCCAATGTCGCCGGATTTTTCAACATGACCAACCGGGTGGCCAGCGCCACGGGCATGCAGCCCAACCCTGAATACCACGCACAGGCGCGCTGAGCAGATGCGGGCACTTGGGGCAGTTGTGGTGATGATGCTGTGGCCTGTGGTGGGCCATGCGTTTGATCTGTCCTTGCCCAGCAGTGCCACGCTGAGCGCCGAAGTGGTCGAGGATCCGGGCAGCTATCAGTTGCCGGTGGGGCCCTATGATGACGATGCCTTGCCCGCCCTTGAGGTCGAGGGGCGTTTGTTGCAACAGGCCTGGCGGCTTGAGGCGCAATCGATCACCACTTTGCAGATCCTGTCGCCATTGCGCGATCAGCTGACGGCGGATGGCTATGACATCTTGCTGGATTGCTCGGGGCGCGAATGCGGTGGGTTTGATTTCCGCTTTAACACACGTGTGTTGCCGGCCCCGGATATGTTTGTGGATTTGCTGGATTACCGGTTCATGTCCCTGCGCAAGGCCGATACCGGATATGCCAGCCTGCTGATCAGCCGGATTGGGGTGACGGCCTATGTTCAGTTGATCCATGTGGCCGTTGACGGGGGGGCGGGTGTTTCGGTTACTGCCGATGCCCGCGCCAGCACGCCACGCCATGTGGCCTCTGCCCCCGTGGCGCAGGCTTTGGTTGCGCAAGGATCGGTCATTCTGAGCGATCTGTCATTTCAAAGCGGGTCATCGGATCTGGGCGAGGGGCCGTTCAAATCACTGAACGAGCTGTCGGAGTTCCTGAAATCCGATCCGGCGTTGCGCGTGGCGTTGGTGGGGCACACCGATACGATTGGCGGGCTTGATCCCAATATTGCGCTGTCCAAACGTCGGGCGCGGTCTGTGTTAGAGCGGCTGGTGACGCAATACGGCGTGCCCCGCGCCCAGCTGGATGCCGAAGGTATGGGGTATCTTTCGCCCATCGCGCCCAATCTTGATCAGAGCGGCCGCGAGGCCAACCGCCGGGTTGAAGCGGTTTTGCTGAACAGTGAATAGCGCAATGGCGGCAGGATGGCTGGACACGCCGCTGGGCCCGTTAAGTGTGATCAGCCACGACGGCTATATTGAACGGCTGGAGTGGTGCGCCTGCGAGCAAGGGCAAAGCGCGCCCGAGATTGAGGCCGCGCTGGACCAGCTGAAGGCCTATTTCGCAGGGGATCTGACGCGGTTTGATCTGCCATTGCGGGTGCAGGCCTCAGATTTTCAGAGGGCGGCGTGTGATGCGATGCTGGACATTGCCTTTGGGGACACACGTACCTACGGCGATCTGGCGCGCGATTTGGGCGTGCCTGCGCAGGCGATTGGCGGTGCATGTGGAGGCAATCCGATCCCGGTGATCATTCCGTGTCACCGGGTGCTGGGCGCGCAAGGCCTGGGTGGTTATTCGGGTGATGGTGGGGTGGAAACCAAGGTTTGGCTGCTCAAACACGAAGGGGCGGGCGGTTTGTTGATCTGATGCGCGCCGTTTCTGAGGTCTGTCAGGCTTTGCGGGCCGGGATGATTTGCTGCAAGATACCTGCGGACAACAAGTAGACCGTTGTGACGATCAGCCCCCAATGTGCCCAGCTTTCGGGGTGAAAATCGACCCAGGCTGCCCAGAAGGCAAAGAACATCCAGCCCAGCATCATCGGAAAAGACAGCACCCGCCAACGCACGGTGCGCACAGGGTGCACGAATTTCAAAGGCAGGAACATCGCCACGGCCAGTCCGGCGACCAGCGCCAGGCTGATCCAGAAGTTCGGCTCGATCGCGAAAAGCACCAGCACGACCATGTTCCAGCATCCCGGAAAGCCCTGAAACGACTTGTCTTTTGTCTTCATGCCGGTGTTCACCAGATACAAGGCACTGGCGAAGGTGATGACGATAATGGCAAACCAGCCCGTCCAGCCCGGCAACAGCCCTGATTTGAAAAGGGCGAAGGCGGGAATGAAGATATAGGTCAGATAATCGATGATCATATCAAGGATATTGCCATCAAACTGCGGCGCATTGGTCTGCACATCATATTTGCGCGCCAGAGGGCCATCGACCCCGTCCACCACAAAGGCCACGACCAGCCAGAGGAACATCAGGCTCCAGTTTTCATCGACGGCGGCCAGCATGGCCAGCATGGCAAAAACGGCACCGGTGGCGGTGAAAAGGTGAACGCTGAGGGCTTTGAGGGTAATGCTCATGGGTGACTTGTGCCGGAATTTGGACGCATGTGCAATTGGGCAGTTGTGAGGGGGGAAGCTGGTACCGGATCAGGGCAGGCGCGGCCGTGTGGCTGAGGTTGATTTGTGAGTCAGGGGTTTGGTAAAAGCAAGCAACATCAGGGTCTTGTGATGCTTTGACATGTCATATTTGACATGTCAGCACGCATAGGGTGAGTGCTACATTGGCCACATTGATCGCGTTTGCCACATTGGCCGCATGGGCCACATTGGTCGCATGGCGTATCGGACAGCGCACAGATGGTGCGCAGATGATGTGCAGACGGCACATAGAAGGTGCGCAGAATGGGTACAGGTGAGCCACAGACGGCACCCAGAAAGCACGTCGGCCGCACGCAGATAGTGCGCAGAAGGGGCCGCACGCAGATGGTGCATAGACGGGACGCAGACCGGACACAGACCGGACACAGACCAGACGCAGACCGCGGTCACAGTCAGCCCACAGTCAGCACGCAGGCAAAGCGCCGGACAACACCCGGATAACACCCGGACAACACAGGGGGGGCAACGCACAGGTCGTATTTATGCGCAATACGAGCAGGGGCCAGAGCGTGCCAGACGCATTACGCCTTGGGGTGGGCCCGCTGATACACCTCCAACAGGCGCGCGGTGTCCACGGCCGTATAGGCCTGGGTGGTCGACAGTGACGCATGGCCCAGCAACTCTTGGATCGCGCGCAGATCACCGCCTGCATTCAGAAGATGGGTGGCAAAGCTGTGGCGCATCGCGTGCGGTGTTGCCGAAGACGGCAGGCCCAGCTGCATCCGCGTCTGTGCCACCACCTTTTGAATGATGCGCGGGCTGAGTTTGCCCCCGCGCACCCCCAAAAACAGCGGCGTGTCGGGTGTCATATCATAAGGGCACAGGCGCAAATACGCCTCAACCGCATCGCGGGCTGCGGGGATCACGGGCACCAGACGTTCCTTGCCGCCCTTGCCCATAATCCGCAGCGCCTGACCAATCGGCAGATCGCGTGCGGTCAGGCCCAGGGCCTCGGATATGCGCAACCCGCAGCCATAAAGCAGCGTCACCACCGCCTGATCGCGCGCGGCGACCCAGGGCGTGGCAGATTGCATTTCAACGGTGTCAATCATCTCGCGGGCGGCGTCTTCGGCCAAGGGGCGCGGCAGCTTGCGCTGGAACTTGGGCGAGCGGGTGGACAACACGGCGGTCGGATCAAACCCTTCGCGTTCAGACAGCCAGCGATAGAAGCTTTTGACCGCCGACAGTTTGCGCGCAAGCGATCGAGAGCCCACATCACGCCCGCGCGTAAAGGCCATCCACGAGCGCATATCACCCACGGAGATACGCGCCAGCGGGGTCAGGCCCTGTGACGCGCCTTTGTGTTCGGACATAAACGCCAGAAACCCGGCCACATCGCGGGAATAGGCGGTGAGCGTGTTGTCGGATGCGCCCTTGAGGGCCTTTTGTGCATCCAGCCAGCCCTGCAACGCATCGCGGGCCGCAGGCGAGATCATGACAACCAGCGTCGCATGGCCCGTTCAAACACACCTGCAAAAAACGCAAGCAGATCAGTGCCTTGCTGGGGGGTGAACTGATGCGGGTCTTCGGCGCCCATGACCAGCATGCCGGGCAGGCGGCCTTCGCCAAAGTCCAGCATCAGGCAGGCCTCGGAGCGGATATACTCGGCCTCGCGGCCATAGATGCGCATATCGCCTTCGTGGATCTGGCGCAGCGTCACCTGACGCGCCGAATTGCCCCGCCCGTCAGACAGGTAATCGCGGATAAAGCCCGGCTCGGCCAGAGACAGCACATCGCCCAGTTTCTTGACGGCAAGATTGTCGCCGTCCTGCACCGTTTCCAGCACCAGTTTGACCGTATCAACACGCAGGATCGCGGCCACATCCGTGCCCAGATCGCGCAGAAAGGCCTCAAATTCGACCGGGTCGAGCATCCGCAGAATGGCGCGGTGCACCTGATTGGTGCCTGCCAGATTTTCATAGGCGGCGGCAATCACGCTGCGGTGGGTGTCTTCCAGCCGATCCAGCCGGTTTTCCAGCCGGTCCATCGCGATGCCGCGCAGATCGACGATATTGCCGCCCATTGCGCGTTCATTGGCGGCAATCAACGCACGCATAAGGTCTTGGTCTTCCAGAATAACATCGGGCCGCGCGATGATCTTTTCGCGCAGGGTGTCGTCTGCTTCGGGCTTGCTGCTCATGGGCGCCTCTGTTCGTTTTTTCAGGCTTATAGCACGAGGGTATCCGGTTCGATCAAGCGTTTAGAATGGTTTTTAGGGATTTGCAGGCGATGTGAATCAAAAACGCCCCACCATGGCGGAACATGGCGAGGCGCAAACGTGGGGTGTGCGGTGTTTAGACGATCTTGATGTTTGCGGTGGCCGCATCCTTGAGGAACGCATCAAGGCCTTTGTCGGTCAGCACGTGCTGGGCCATGGCCTTGATCACCTTGGGCGGTGCTGTCATCACGTCCGAGCCGACCATGGCGGATTGATAGGCATGGTTCACCGTCCGGATCGAGGCCGCAAGGATCTGCGTTTCATATCCGTAGTTGTCATAGATCTGGCGAATGTCGGCGATCAGCTCCATGCCATCAAGGTTGATGTCGTCCAGACGCCCGATGAAAGGCGAGATGAACGTGGCACCGGCCTTGGCGGCCAGCAGCGCCTGATTGGCCGAGAAACACAAGGTCACATTGACCATATTGCCTTCGTTTGTCAGCACGTTACAGGCTTTTAGCCCGTCCCATGTCAGCGGAACTTTGACGGCGATGTTGTCGGCGATCTTGGCCAGTTTGCGGCCTTCGGCGATCATCTGATCGGCCTCGGTGGCGACGACTTCGGCAGACACAGGACCCTCGACCATATCGGCGATTTCCTTGGTCACTTCCAGAATATCGCGGCCTGATTTCATGATCAGAGACGGGTTCGTGGTGACCCCGTCGACCATGCCAAGGTCGTTCAGCTCGGCGATCTCATCGACTTCGGCGGTATCTACGAAAAATTTCATGGGGCAGCATCCTGACTTTCGGTTGGCGTTTGTTGCGGATGGGTTTACCCCATAGATACGTCTGCTGAAACCCCTGATGGAGCCTGCCGCTGTTGTCTGACATTCCGTCCTTTTTCACCGAAGGTGCGCTGGTGGCTGTGTTGACCACGCAGCCCCTGGACAGGCCATTGGATTACAAGGCACCTGAGGGCGGCTGCCATGTGGGGGCGTTTGTCGAGGTGCCGCTGGGGCCGCGCAAAGTACCCGGTGTCGTTTGGGGTCCGGGGCGAGGCGGGTTTGATCTGAGCAAGGCGCGCAGCATATCGCGGGTTCTGGATGTGGCGCCCATGCGCGAAGAAATGCAGCTGTTTTTGCAACGTGCGGGCGATTACACCCTGACGCCCCTGTCCGCGATGCTGCGGCTGGCCACGCGCGCACCGGGTCTGGGGGATCCGCCGTCGATGCGCAAGGTGTACCGGATGGGCAGCGGGGTGCCGGACCGCGAGACAGACGCGCGGCGCAAGGTGCTGGAGGTGCTGGCCCAGTTTGGCGGGCTGTCCTTTACCCTTAAAGAGCTGAGCGATGAGGCGGGGGTGACATCATCCGTGGTCAAGGGATTGGTCAAGCAAGGGGTTGTGGCCGAGGAGGACACACCGCGTGATCTGCCGTTTGCGCGGCTTGATCCGGACCGGCCCGGCAAGGCGCTGACCACTGATCAAGCCACGGCGGTCGAGCATCTGCGCGGGGCCATCAAAGGCGGGTGCTATGGCACCACCTTGCTGCGCGGTGTCACCGGGTCGGGTAAAACCGAGGTCTATCTTGAGGCTGTGGCGGACACGCTGCGGCAAGGCCGGCAAGCGCTGGTTTTGTTACCCGAGATTGCGCTCACCGCCGAATTCCTGACCCGGATCGAGGCGCGGTTTGGCGCAAAGCCGGCCGAATGGCATTCCGGCGTGACCATGACCGAACGCCGCCGCACCTGGAAGATGGTCGGGCAGGGTGGCGCGCAGGTGGTTGTCGGTGCACGCTCGGCGTTGTTCTTGCCGTTCCAGAACCTGGGGCTGATCGTGGTCGATGAAGAGCATGACACATCGTACAAGCAAGAAGACGGCGTGCTGTATAATGCCCGCGATATGGCCGTGCTGCGGGCGTCTATTGTGGGCGCGCAGGTGATTTTGGCCTCGGCGACGCCCAGTTTGGAAAGCTGGTCCAATGCCGAGGCAGGCAAATACACCCGGCTTGATCTGACGGCGCGGTTCGGGGCGGCGGTGATGCCTGATCTGCGCACGATTGATATGCGACAAGAGGTTCTGCCCGCGACCCGGTGGATTTCGCCCAGCCTGCAAGCGGCCGTTGAGGCACGGATTGCCAAGGGTGAACAGGCGCTGTTGTTCATCAACCGGCGCGGTTATGCGCCCGTGACGCTGTGCCGGGCGTGCGGGCATCAGGTGGGATGCGAGACCTGCGATGCGCGGATGGTGGAACATCGGTTTCTGAAGCGTCTGATGTGTCACCAATGCGGTGAGACGACGCCGATGCCCGAGGTTTGCCCGTCGTGCAAGGTTGAGGGCAAGCTGGCTGCGGTGGGCCCCGGTGTGGAACGCCTGACCGAAGAGGCCACAGCGTTGTTTCCCGAGGCACGCATAGCGACGCTGTCGTCTGATCTGTTTGGATCGGCGCGGGCGCTGAAGGACCAGATTGTTGAGATTGCCGAAGGGGCTGCGGACATCATCATCGGCACGCAGCTGGTGGCCAAGGGGCATAATTTCCCGTTGCTGACGCTGGTGGGGGTGATTGATGCGGATCTGGGCTTGCAAGGATCGGATCTGCGCGCGGCGGAACGGACGTTTCAGCTGATGCGGCAAGTGTCGGGGCGGGCCGGGCGCGGGGATGCGCCGGGGACCGCGATGTTGCAGACTTTTCAGCCCGAGCATCCTGTCATTCGCGCCATCCTGTCGGGTGACGAAGAAGGGTTCTGGCGCGCCGAGGCAGAAGAGCGCCGTCAGGCCGGTGTGCCGCCCTATGGTCGTATGGCCGGGATCATCCTGAGCGGGCCTGACATGCAACAGGTGTTCGATCTGGGCAACGAGCTGGCACGCCGCGACGGGCCTTTGCGGCAAGCGGGCGCGCAGGTGTTTGGCCCGGCTCCGGCCCCGATTGCGCGGGTGCGTGGGCGTCACCGGGTCAGGCTGTTGGTCAAAGCCCCGAAAGGCGCGCCGTTGCAGACGGCCCTTGCGGCCTGGGTGGGCCAGGTGCGCATCACGGGGCAGGCACGATTATCGGTGGACATTGATCCGCAGAGTTTTCTGTAAGGCGGCCCGCCCCAGCTGGTGCAATTTGCATGCATCCTGGGGGTGATAAGACAATGTTAGGCACATGCGTTCAGTATAGTGCGCACTGACGGGCGACCGGGATCATGTGATCCTCATCTGGTGAGGTGGCAGGGTGCGACCTGCAACATTTTGTCGCTTGTCGCCGGTGGGTGCAGACCTATCTAGAGGTCAACCAACGCTGGAGAGAGACATGGACGGCAACACACTTGAAATCGATCCCAGAACTGCCGAGGCAATGCGTCAGGAGCAGGTCTATCAAAATGCGATGGCGTCGCTGTCGCGTCAGGCACGCGCAAACGAGGCCATTGAGGACGCGGTTTTGGCCCCGGCCTACGGGATTGCAACGGCCATGCAGACGGGTGGCAAATTTGCCCGCGTGCTGGACTGGTCCAAGCTGCTGCTTGTGGCGATGGGCGGCGGGATCGTGAACTACCTGTTCTACGTTTACGCGATCAACGGCTAATCACCTTCTGTGCACCGCAGACACCTGCGCGCTGCGTTTGGGGCCATGCCCGCACGGCCATAAGCGCTGCACATCGTTGCGTGCGCGGCTGCACAGTATTCTTTCTCGCCAAACGGTGCACACAGGCGTAAAGCCTGTGACATGACCCGCATTGTGCATCTTGCTGACGCCCATACCCTGCCATTCTGGCGCAGGCCCATTGCGCTGTTGTTCCTGATGGCAATGGCCATGCCGATTGCGTTTTCCACGTGGTCGGCCCTGCTGAACAACTTTGTGATCGAAGTGGCGGGCTTTGACGGGTCGGACATCGGCTGGTTGCATACGGTGCGCGAAATCCCCGGCTTTTTTGCTGTCGGCGTGATTGCCATCATCATTTTTGTGCGCGAACAGGTGCTGGGGCTGGTGTCACTGGTGCTGTTGGGCGTGGCCACGGCGATCACCGCGTATTTCCCCAGCATGGGCGGCATATTGACCATTACCATGCTGTCCTCGATCGGGTTTCACTATTACGAGACGGTCAACCAATCGCTGCAATTACAATGGATCGACAAGGCGCGCGCGCCGCAAACGCTGGGCTGGCTGATTTCAGCCGGGTCGGCGGCCACGTTGGTGGTATACGTCCTGATCGTACTGACATGGGAGGCGCTGGGGCTGAGTTACAGCACAGTGTATCTTCTGTCGGGCGGGTTGACGGCCTGTATCGCGGTGTTTTGCCTGTTTGCGTATCCGCAGTTTGAGGCCCCTAACCCGCAGATCAAGAAGATGATCCTGCGGCGGCGCTACTGGCTGTATTATGCGCTGCAATTCATGGCAGGCGCACGGCGGCAGATCTTTGTGGTCTTCGCGGGCTTTATGATGGTCGAAAAATTCGGCTTTGAGGTGCATGAGGTCACCGCGCTGTATCTGATCAACCTTGTGGCCAATATCGTGGTGGCCCCGCTGATGGGCCGGGCGGTGCATCGCTACGGTGAACGCAACACGCTGGCGTTTGAATACATCGGACTGGCGCTGGTGTTTCTGGCCTATGGCGGCATCTATATGTTTGGCTGGGGCGTTATTCTGGCAGCGGTGCTGTATGTGGTGGATCACATGCTGTTTGCGCTGGCGCTGGCGCTGAAGACCTATTTCCAGAAAATCGCTGATCCCGGTGATATTGCCCCGACGGCGGCTGTGGCCTTTACCATCAACCATATCGCGGCGGTGTTTTTGCCGGCCAGCCTGGGGTATCTGTGGCTAATTTCGCCTGCGGCTGTGTTCATGCTGGCGGCGATGATGGCCTTTGGATCGCTAGTGCTGGCCTGTCTGATCCCGCGTCATCCCGAACCGGGCAATGAAACCATCTTTTGCCGCCCCGCTGCGGCCCCTGCCGAATAAGGAGGGCGCGATGCCCACATTCACAGCCCTGACCACCTTGCCCGGCAAAGCTGCCGCCGAAGCCCTGGGCGAGGGAATGGAAACCCTGACGCCCGAACCCACCGGTGTGGGCGTGTTCGAGATGGAAGACGGATCAGGCCTGTGGGAAGTGGGCGGTTATTTTGAGGCCCCCCCGGATGAGGCCGGACTGGCGCTGTTGGCGGCCCTTCACAATGCCAGGCCTTTCGTGGTGTCCGAACTGCCCGAAACCGACTGGGTGGCTCATGTGAAGCGGGAACTGACGCCGGTCGAGGCCGGGCGGTTCTTTGTGTATGGCAGCCACGACGCCGACAAAGTGCCCGAGGGCGCCGCGCCACTGTTGATCGAGGCGGCGATGGCCTTTGGCACCGGGCACCACGGCACCACGCTGGGATGCTTGCGGGCGCTGGACCGGATGGTCAACGACGGGTTTGAAGCAAAGACAGTGCTGGATCTGGGCTGTGGGACAGCCGTTCTGGCGATGGCTGCGGCGCGGATTTGGGATGCGACCATTCTGGCCAGCGACATTGACGAGGTCGCCGTCGAGGTGGCGAACGCAAATGTGGCAGCAAATGGGCTGACCGGGCGGCTGAGCTGTGTTGAGGCCGAAGGATTTGCCCATCCGGCCCTTAAGTCAAATGCGCCGTATTCTCTTATTTTTGCAAATATCCTAAAAGGCCCGCTGATTTCGTTGGTTTCTGACGTTACGTCACACTTGGAGACGGGCGGCCAACTGATTCTTTCCGGGATTTTGAACGAGCAAGCCGACGAGGTGATCGATCATTATACACGCGCTGGAAACAGTCTGACCCAGCGCGATGTGATTGGTGATTGGACCACGCTAAGTTTTCGTAAAACTGTCTGAAAAAATCTGAAAACCAGCAAATTTAAGGCAGTTGCCCAAGTTTCGCCACATTTCATTTTTAATTTCAATCTCAACGCGGTGGGGGCCACGTTGAAAGGAACGCCGTCATGGCAAATGCTGTACAAGGTTTTGATCGTCGCCTGAAATCGATTGGCAAAAACCGTGCCCGTCTTGCGGACGGGTATGTCAGCAAAGTGGGCAAAGACGGTCTGATCGTCTTTCGTCCCAAGCGCCGCGCTGGTGGGTTCCCAATCGTGGGCCTCGCGTTGTTGATCCTCGGGTTTTTCGCCTTCAAAGGTCTGATTCTGGCGCATCTGGGTGCCAACACCTTCGAGGCGCGCCTGGCAGAGCTTGCTCAGGGGTCCGTTGTTGAACAAACCGGAGCTTGGATCATGCAGCCTGATGCTGTGTCGCAAACCATTGCGCAGCAGGTTCGCCCCTTCTTGAAGTAATGTTCTCTCATCTCTCAGGAATGCAAAAAACCCTGCATCAGAGTGCTGATGCAGGGTTTTGGTATTCTCACTTGCGTGATCTGTGCGCTTAGAACTTGGCAGCGACCCGGTCGATGTCGCCGCGCGACAGGCCGATGTCTTCCAGTTCGCGGTCTGACAGGCGCGACAAGGCAACCTGAGTGGCGCGTGTGCTGCGCCATGCGTCAAACGCGGTGCGGACAGATGCGAAGGCCGAGCCGAAGATGCCAGCCGATGCGGTGGATGTACGTGTATATTCAATAACTGACATTTTGCGTTTCCTTGTTCGGGTGCAGTGCTGCACGTTGTTGTGTCATGATCGGCAGATAGGAGGCAGATGCCCCCCGGACAATGGACGAGTTTGCATAGCCCAGTTGCAAATTTTGCATATGTCGTAATTTACCATAAACACCTGTAAAAATTGAGGTAATCGTGATGCTGTTGCTCCGGTGTCGCTCACGGATCCGTGTCCGGCACGACACATATGGCGCAGGGGCTGCGGGCCCGGGCCGTGCAAGACGCTTGGCGTTTGTTCTTGTTTCGTGCTAGGGCTGGAAAAACGGCAACAGAGCAGGGCCACGAATATGCGGGTGATCGGAATCGATCCGGGGTTGCGAAACCTTGGATGGGGTGTGCTGGATGTATCTGGCAATCGGCTGTCCCATGTGGCCAATGGCATTTGCCAATCCGGTACGGGTGATCTGGGTGATCGGTTGTTGGCCTTGCACGAGCAGCTGAGCGATATCATGCGCCGGTTTGCACCCGACACTGCTGCGGTCGAACAGACCTTTGTGAACAAAGACGGCGCCGCGACCCTGAAATTGGGTCAGGCGCGGGGCATTGCGATGCTGGTGCCTGCACAATTCGGGTTGAGCATTGGTGAATATGCCCCCAACAAGGTGAAGAAAACCGTGGTGGGTGTGGGACATGCTGACAAAACGCAGGTGGCACATATGGTGAAGGTGCAATTGCCCGGTGTTGATCTGGCCGGCCATGATGCCGCTGACGCATTGGCAATTGCGATCTGTCACGCCCATCATGCCCGCTCGGCGCAGGTGCTGGCATCGGCGCAGGTGCGCGCATGATTGGCCGCATTGCAGGGCGATTGGATTACCGCGCCACGGATCACGTTTTGATTGATGTGCGCGGTGTGGGGTATCTGGTGTATTGCTCGGAGCGCACCCTGGCGGCGTTGCCGGGGGTGGGTGAACACACCGCGCTTTATACTGATTTGCTGGTGCGCGAGGACAATTTGCAGCTGTTCGGGTTCACATCCCTGGTGGAAAAGGAATGGCACCGATTGTTGATGAGCGTGCAGGGTGTGGGGGCCAAGGCATCGCTGGCGATCATGGGCACACTGGGCCCTGATGGGGTCAGCCGTGCGATTGCACTGGGTGACTGGAATGCCGTGAAGGCCGCCAAGGGCATTGGCCCGAAAACCGCCGTGCGTGTGGTCAATGAACTGAAGGACAAAGCGCCCGAGGTGATGGCGATGGGCGTCACCCCTGCACCTGTGCCCGCAACGCCGGATGACGACGACGCGGTGATCGAAACGCCCACATTTGCGGCCACGCCCGCCGCTGTGCCGTCGGCCAGTGCGCAGGCCGAAGCCTTGTCGGCGCTGACCAACCTGGGCTATGCCCCCGGCGAGGCCGCAAGCGCTGTTGCCACCGCGGCCGGTGAGGCCCCTGACGGCGATACCTCCGCCCTGATCCGCGCAGCGCTCAAGCTGCTGGCCCCGAAAGGCTAGGCGATGTCCGATCCTGATCCCGCCCTGCGCCCCGAGCCATTGCCCGACGACGCAGACCGCGCCCTGCGCCCGCAGGCCTTGGGTGATTTCATTGGTCAAGCCGAGGCGCGCGCCAATCTGAGCGTGTTCATCCAATCGGCCCGTCAACGCGGTGAAGCGATGGATCACACGTTGTTTCACGGCCCGCCGGGCCTGGGCAAAACCACGCTGGCGCAGATCATCTCGCGCGAGTTGGGTGTGGGGTTTCGCATGACATCAGGGCCGGTGTTGGCCAAAGCCGGTGATCTGGCCGCGATCCTGACCAATCTTGAACGCCATGACGTTCTTTTCATTGACGAAATTCACCGTCTGAACCCGGCTGTCGAAGAAGTGCTGTACCCGGCACTTGAGGATTTTGAGCTGGATCTGGTGATCGGCGAAGGCCCAGCGGCGCGCACCGTACGCATTGAATTGCAGCCCTTTACGCTGGTGGGGGCGACCACGCGGTTGGGGCTTTTGACCACGCCGCTGCGCGATCGTTTTGGCATTCCCACCCGGCTGCAATTCTACACCACCGACGAGCTGCATGAGATCGTCACCCGCAACGCCGCGTTGATGAACGCCCCTGCTGACCCTGAGGGTGCGATGGAAATTGCACGCCGGTCACGCGGGACACCGCGCATTGCGGGGCGGTTGTTGCGCCGTGTCGTGGATTTTGCCGTGGTCGAGGGTGATGGCACCATCACGCGACAGCTGGCGGACAATGCGCTGACGCGGCTGGGGGTGGATCATCTGGGCCTGGACGGCGCGGACCGGCGCTATCTGGCGTTGATTGCCGAGGCTTATCAGGGCGGCCCGGTGGGCATTGAAACGCTCAGTGCGGCGCTGTCGGAAAGCCGTGATGCGCTGGAAGAGGTGATCGAGCCCTATTTGTTGCAACAAGGCCTGATCCAACGCACGCCACGCGGCCGGATGCTGGCGCAGCGCGGCTGGAGCCATCTGGGTCTGGACGCCCCCGGCGCGCCTCCGCAGGATGATTTGTTCACCAAGGAGTGAATGGCGCGCGGCGGCTTGCCCCTTGGGGCGTATTGGGCCAAAACACAGCCCCAACCCATGCGGAGCCTGACCCATGACCCCTGATCAGATCGAAGCGCTGTTTACCCGCTCGGATGGCAGCTATACCTGCGCGCGGTGGGGGCGGCCGATTGCACCGATCGTGTTTGGTGTGGACGATGCCACGCTTCAGACTGTAAAAGGCGCGATTGAGGCGGTGGTGGCACTGGCCGATCACAAGATGGCCGAGACCGACCCCGAGCTGGGCGCCAATCTGATGCTGTTTTTCTTTCTGGACTGGGATGAGTTGACCCAAGTCCCTGATCTGGATCGGTTGATCCCGGATCTGGCGCCACTGGTGGAGAAGCTGAAGGCGACGGATGCCAATCAATACCGCATTTTCCGCTTTGACAAAGACGGGGCTATTCAGGCCAGTTTCGTCTTTTTGCGCATGGACCGCGAACTGAGCGCTGTTCCGGCCGAAACATTGGCGCTGAGCCAGATCGTGCAGACGATTGTGTTGTGGTCAGACATGGCATTTCGCGACGCATCGCCCCTGGGGCAGGTGCCCGAGACCGGCACGGTGATTTTGCGCCCCGATATCGCAGATGTGATCCGCGCGGTTTATGATCCGGTGTTGCCGGTGATGAGCCAGGACGCCAGCCATGCATTGCGATTGTTTGCCCGCATTGAGCACGGCAGGGGTGTTCAGTAAACGCGCCTTTTTTGGCCCAAGGGCCCACCCGCCCACCCCCCTTGCGCCAAAAAAGGCGCGTGGCCTGCGGGGCGAGTATTTTTGCCAAGGTGAAAGGGTGCGCGCGCGGGATTGTGCCGGGGGAGGCAGTGTTCTAGGGTTTTGGCATGGCACATGTGTTTCCCATCCGCGTCTATTATGAAGACACCGACATGGCGGGCATTGTGTATTATGCCAATTACCTCAAGTACATAGAGCGCGCACGCAGTGATTGGGTGCGCGAGATGGGCATTGATCAAAACGCCATGCGCGAAGATGAGGGCGTGGTTTTTGCCGTGCGCCGGGTTGAGGCGGATTACATGGCCCCCGCCCGGTTTGACGACCCATTACAGGTAAGCACGAAAGTGCAGACCGTCACCGCGGCGCGGCTGATTATGGAGCAGGAGGTGACGCGCGCAGGCGAGGTTCTTTTTACGGCCCTTGTGACCATTGTGTGCATTGACGACACAGGGCGTCCTGCCCGGTTACCGGCGAATATCCGCCTGATGCTGCACTGATCTTTGGGTTTTTACTGCCGATGCGGCGGTTCTGTTGGCTTTCCCCTTGGAAATAGGCTAGTTTGGCAACTTATAAGGCCGAACAACGGTCACCAAAAAACGAGCAGGCAGAATGGAAGCAGAAACTCTGGCTTTGGCACAGGAGATGGATTTCTCTATGTGGGCGCTATTCGCACGCGCAACTATAATCGTGAAAATTGTGATGATCATGCTGATTGTGGCCTCGTTTTGGGCCTGGTCGATCATCATTCAGAAGATGATCATGTATCGGCGCGCGGCCCATGAGGCCGAAGTGTTTGACCGCAAGTTCTGGTCAGGAGAGCCGCTGGATGAATTGTTCGACGAGATCGGTGCCGATCCGGACGGGCAATCCCAGAAGGTGTTTGCCGCCGGGATGATGGAGTGGCGCCGGTCGCATCGCAATGACGGGGGGTTGATTGCCGGGGCCACGGCCCGGATTGATCGCTCGATGGATGTGGCGATTGCCAAGGAAAGCGAAGGCTTGCAAAACGGGCTGTCGGTTCTGGCCACGGTTGGATCAACCGCGCCGTTTGTGGGGCTGTTTGGCACCGTTTGGGGCATCATGAATGCGTTCATTGAGATTGCCGAGCAGCAAAGCACTAACCTGGCCGTTGTGGCACCGGGCATTGCTGAGGCCTTGCTGGCCACGGGTCTGGGGCTGTTGGCGGCCATTCCGGCGGTTGTGTTTTACAACAAGCTGAGTGCCGATGCCGACCGTATTGTTGCGGGTTATGAAGCCTTTGCCGACGAGTTTGCCACCATCCTCAGCCGTCAGTTGGACAGCTGATATGGGCGCGGGTGTTGTGCAGAAATCAGGCGGGGGCGGACGCCGCCGCCGGGGCAGGGGCCGCAGCCGCCCGATGTCGGAAATCAACGTCACGCCTTTTGTGGACGTCATGTTGGTGTTGCTGATCATCTTTATGGTGGCCGCGCCGCTGATGACGGTGGGTGTGCCGGTTGAGCTGCCCAAGACCGCCGCCAGTGCGCTGCCTGGAGAAGAAGAAGAGCCGTTGAGCGTGACGGTGACCGCCGAGGGCATTGTGATGATACAGACCACCGAGGTGGCGCGCGAAGAGCTGGTGAGCAAGCTGCGCGCCATTGCGGTCGAGCGCGATGGCACCAAGGTGTATCTGCGCGCGGACGGGGCTGTGCCTTATGCGGATGTCATGCAGGTGATGGGAGCGCTCAATCGCGGTGGGTTCAACGATATTGGCCTTGTGACCGACACGGGCGGGCCATCGCTGGACGAACAGGACGGCTGAGCCAGACAGATGAACACGGGGCAATATATCTCGGGCGCGGGCCATTTGGGCCTGATCGGCTGGGCGTTTCTTGGTGGTGTCTTCTCCGCCGAGCCGTTGCCGTTTGAAGTGACCGAAGTGACGACGATTTCGTCAGCGGAATTTGCCGCCCTTGTGGGCCCACAGGACAGCCCTGACGCGGTGTCCGAAATTATCACGCCTGAAGCGCCGGATCCGGTTGAAGAAACGCCGGATATTGCCGCTACGCCCGATGTGGCCCCTGATCAGGTTGAGCCGGATGTGGCCGAACCTGCGGAGGCGGACGCCGTGCCTGATGTGGCCGAGCTGACGCCGCCCCCTGAGGCAGAGGTGACCGATGAGGCCCCGGTGTTAGAGCCGCCCTCGGAGGATACAGCGGTGTTGTTGCCGCAAACCGATGTGCGCCCGCAGCCCCGCCCGGCGGAACGTGTAGCACCCGAGCCTGTGGCCCAGCCCGAGCCGGATGTGCGTGTGGATGATGTGGCCCAGCCCGAGGTAAGCCCGGACGAAAGCGCCGAGACGCCGAGTGAGGAGACGGAAGAAACCGCCCCCGAAGAGGCCACGACCGAGATTGTGACCGAAGCCGAGAAGGCCGCGGCCGCCGCCCCTTCGACATCGAAGCGGCCACAGACCCGGCCACAGCGCGCAGACCCTGCCACAGAGCCGGTTGCAGAGCCTGCTCAGACGGCTGAAAGCAGTGAGACCGCAGTGAATGACGCGCTGGCCGAAGCCTTGGGCAATTCAAGTGGTGAAACGCAGGCACAACCCAGCGGCCCCCCGCTGACCGGCGGTGAGAAAGACGCACTGCGTCTGGCGGTGGAGCGGTGTTGGAACGTGGGTTCACTGAGTTCTGAGGCGCTGCAGACAACGGTTGTGGTGGGGGTGCAGATGGCCGAGAATGGCAAGCCCAACGCCGGCACAATCCGCATGATCAGCGCCTCAGGTGGCAGCGGATCGGCAGCAAAACAGGCGTTCGAGGCCGCCCGACGCGCAATTATCCGCTGCGGGGCCTCAGGGTTTGATCTTCCCCGTGAAAAGTTTAGCCAATGGCGCGATATTGAAATGACGTTTAATCCTGAGAAGATGAGGATAAAATGATGGTACGTGTACTGACCCTTTTGATGGCCCTGAGTGTTTGGGGCCTTGCAGCACCGCAGCTTGCGCAGGCGCAGGAGAGCGGGCCGCTCAGGATTGAAATCACCGAGGGTGTGATTGAGCCATTACCCTTTGCGGTGCCGGATTTTGTGGCCGACAGTGGCACAGGGGCCGAATTTGGCGCAAAAATTGCACAGGTGATTTCCGATGATCTGACGGGCACCGGGTTGTTCCGGCAAATTCCCAAGGACGCGTTCATCAGCAATATCACCAGCTTTTCCAGCCCGGTTCAGTATGCCGACTGGAAGGCGATCAATGCACAGGCGCTGGTCAGCGGTGCGGTCAGCGTGGATGCCAGTGGTCAGCTGGTGGTTCAGTTCCGGATTTACGATGTCTTTGCCGGGCAGGAGCTGGGCCAGGGATTGCAATTGGTGGGCACGCAGGATGGCTGGCGGCGCATTGCGCATAAGGTGGCCGACCAGGTGTATAGCCGGATCACGGGCGAGGGCGGGTATTTCGACAGCCGCGTTGTGTTTGTGTCCGAGACCGGCCCCAAGGATGCGCGCCAGAAGCGTCTGGCAATCATGGATTACGATGGCGCGAATGTGAAATACCTGACCGACAGTGCCTCGATTGTGCTGGCACCGCGGTTTTCGCCCACGGGCGACCGGGTGTTGTACACCAGCTATGAGACGGGGTTTCCCAAGATTTACGTGCTGGATGTGGCATCGGTGGGTCGTCGCCCGCTGGACACCCAGGATGGCACGATGAGTTTTGCGCCGCGCTTTGCCCCGGATGGTCGCACGGTGGTCTATTCACTGACCACGGGCGGCAATACTGATCTGTATGCCATGAACATCGACGGGGGTGCGCCGCAGCGCCTGACCGTGACGCCGTCGATTGAGACGGCACCCAGTTTTAGCCCCGATGGCAGCCAGATCGTGTTTGAAAGTGACCGCTCGGGCACGCCGCAGCTGTATATCATGAACGCGGGCGGAGGTGAGGCCCGGCGCATCAGCAACGGGCAGGGCCGGTATGGCACGCCGGTCTGGTCGCCACGTGGGGATCTGATTGCCTTTACCAAACAATCCAAAGGCCGCTTTCATATTGGCGTGATGCGCGTGGACGGGTCTGAGGAACGGCTGCTGACGGCGTCGTTTCTGGACGAAGGCCCGACGTGGTCGCCCAATGGCCGGGTGATCATGTTCACCCGCGAAACCCAAGGGGCCAGTGGCCGCTCAAGCCTGTATTCGGTGGACATCACGGGGCGGAACCTGCGGCAGGTGAACACCTCGACCGGGGCCAGTGACCCGGCGTGGTCGCCTTTGCAGAAGTGATGGGCAAAAAAATGCGCATGGTCCGGCGGGCTGTGCTAAAACGTGAACAGAGCATGCAGTAAACAAGACCAACACACCAAAAACGAGTGGGGCAAACCAATGAAACTTATTACAAAATCCGTGATCCTATGTGCGACCATGGCGCTGGCCGGTTGTGCGAACGACCGCTTTGACACCGACGGCAGTGCAACAAATCTGAACGCCAATTCAGGGAATGCAGGCATCACGCCCGGCTCGGCGCAGGATCCCAATTCGCCGCTGTATTTCCAGCAAACCGTGGGGGACCGCGTGTTGTTTGAGGTGGATCAATCCACGCTGACCGCCACAGGGCGCAGCATTCTGGATGGTCAGGCCAGCTGGCTGAGCACCAACCCGCAATACAACGCCCTGATCGAAGGCCACGCGGATGAGCAAGGCACACGTCAGTACAACCTTGCACTGGGCGCACGCCGGGCCAATTCGGTACAGGAATACATGATCAGCCGCGGCGTGCCTGCAAACCGCATCAAGGTGGTCAGCTATGGCAAGGAACGCCCGATTGAAATTTGCAGCGAAGAAAGCTGTTATGCCAAAAACCGCCGCGCCGTGACGGTCGTGTCGGTCGTGCCGACAAGTTAAGTAAGGACCAGACGTACATGCACCGATATCTCAGTTTTTGTGTGGTTTTCATTGGCCTGATGGCCACCGCCCCGATGACCCAGGCGCAGAGCGATGGTACTTTGGCGGATATCCGTCAGGAATTGTCGGTGCTATATGTTGAAATCCAGAAGCTGAACCGCGAATTGTCGACCACGGGCAGTGCGGGTACGGCCACGGGGGGCACCAGTCTGCTGGAGCGGGTCAACACGATTGAAAGCGAGCTGGCCCGCCTGACCGCCAAAACCGAAGAGCTGGAGTTTAACATCAAGGCAGTCGTCAAGGACGGCACCAACCGCATTGGTGATCTGGAGTTTCGTCTGTGCGAACTGGAAGCGGATTGCGATCTGGGCCAGCTGAGCGAAGGGACCACGCTGGGCGGAGTGGATGTCACCGGATCCAGCGGCGGCGGGGGTGGCACGACACCGGCCACCACACCGACCGAGCCGGGCGTGGAACTGGCCGTGGGCGAAAAGGCTGATTTTGACGCCGCCGAAGAGGCATTGGCCGCAGGCAACTGGGCCGAAGCGGCCAGTCTGCTGGAAAATTACCGTCGCAATTATCCCGGTGGACCGCTGGCCGATAAGGCTGGCATCATGCGCGGCGACGCATTGGAAGGGGCGGGTGATCTGACCGGAGCTGCACGCGCCTATCTGGACGTGTTCAGCACAACACCCGACGGGGCCCAGGCGCCAGATGCGCTGTATAACTTGGGCCGCGCGCTGGGCCAGCTGGGCCAGACAAACGAGGCGTGCATGACGCTGGGCGAGGTCGAAGTACGTTTTCCGTCGGCGGATGCGGTGCTTGAGGCGCGCTCGACCATGCAGAACCTGGGCTGTCAGTGACGCCTGAAGGGCTGATCCAGCATTTCTCAGAGACTATGGACGACCTGTTGGGTGGTCAGGTGCCGCCTGCGCTGGGCTTGGCCGTGTCGGGGGGCGGCGACAGCATGGCGATGCTGGCGCTGGCGGATGTTTGGGCCCGGCAGCATGATGTTCAGCTTTGGGTGATCACGGTGGATCATGGTCTGCGCCCCGAAGCCGTGGCCGAGGCGCAGATGGTCGCCAAGACCTGTGCCCGGATGGGCCACGGTCATGCAATCGCCCGCTGGCAATGGGATGGCACGGGCAATATGCAGGCCCGCGGCCGCGAGGCCCGGCTGGGGTTGATTGACCGTTGGCGTGGGCGTCTGACCCAGGTCTTGATGGGCCATACCCGTGATGATGTGGCCGAGACGTTCCTGATGCGGCTTGAGCGTGGTGCCGGGGTGCGCGGTCTGGCCGCGATGCGCGCCGATCGGCCTGTCGCGCCGCAACCATTTGTCCCAGGCGACATCACCGGGGATATGCCGCCGCAGCGTGACAGCGACAAGGCCACGCGAACCCAGACCTTGGGGCGTGGCGGCTTTCGCCTGTTGCGTCCTTGCCTGGATCTTGGCCGCACTGATCTGCGCGATTATCTGTCGGCACAGGGTCTGACATGGGCCGATGATCCCAGCAACGCGGATGATCGCTATGACCGGGTGCGGATGCGCGCGCTGTTGGCGCAATGGGAGGATGCGGGGTTTGGTGTAAGTACCATGGCCGCTGCCGCCAGCCGTCTGGCCCGGGCGCGTCCCGCGCTGGATGCCCGCGCTTGTGATGTGTGGCGGCAATTCGGCGCAGTCCAGAAGTTGACGGGCGAGATCCATCTGTCGCCCCGCTTCACGTCGGTTGAAGAGGACACAGCGCTGCGCATTTTGTCGGCGGCGTTGCGGTTTATCTCATCCGCGCCTTACGGGCCTCGCGCGGCCAAACTGCAGGCTTTGTGGCAACAGATGGCGCAGGGGCAGGGGGGCACCTTGCATGGCTGTGAGCTGCGCTTTGAAAAACACACAATCCGCATTTTCCGCGAATATGCTGCGCTGGCTGATCACACGATATCGGCGGCGTATCGGCAGGTCTGGGATCATCGCTGGATCGTGAATTCGACCGCGCATAATGGCCTGACGCTGCGTGCCTTGGGCCCGGACGGTTGGTCGCAGATCGAAACGCCACCTGCCGGGCACCCGCCCTTCCACGCCGCACGCAGCCTGCCGTCATTGTGGCAAGGCGCGCAATTGCGTTGGTGCGGGGCTTTGGGGCTGGGCAAGCCGCATGACGTGCTGCTCAGACCGATGCAAATGCCGACACTTAGCTTTGCCGACTTCCTTCTTTCGCATTGAAGAAACCCTGATACTCTCTATTTAAGAGCGGTAGGGCCTGTGATAGACACCGGTCCTGACGCATTTCATAGGAGAGTTCCTTTGGGTAACGCACGTAATCTCGCCTTTTGGCTGGTCTTGTTCCTGCTGATCCTGGCCCTGTTCAACCTGTTTTCCGGTTCCGGCAACACGTTGCAAAGCCAGACTGTCAAATATTCCGACTTCATCGCGCAGGTGGATGAGGGCAATATTGATCAGGTCACCATTGATGGTGAAACGGTTCGCTTTCGCGGAACAGATGGCAAAGATTACATCACGATCCGCCCGGATGACGCCGAGCTGACGCCAACTTTGATCGAAAAAGGCGTGGACGTGTCGGCCGAAAGCCAGGAGCAATCGGGCTTTCAGACCTTCCTGATTTCGCTGCTGCCGTTCCTGCTGCTGATTGGTGTGTGGATTTATTTCATGAACCGGATGCAAGGTGGTGGCAAAGGCGGCGCGATGGGCTTTGGCAAATCCAAGGCCAAGATGCTGACCGAAAAGCATGGTCGCGTGACCTTTGACGATGTCGCAGGCATTGACGAGGCCAAGGACGAGCTGGACGAGATCGTTGAGTTCCTGCGCAACCCGCAGAAGTTCAGCCGCCTGGGCGGTAAAATTCCCAAAGGCGCGCTGCTGGTGGGCCCTCCGGGGACTGGTAAAACACTGCTGGCCCGTGCCGTGGCCGGTGAGGCGGGTGTGCCGTTCTTCACCATCTCGGGCTCGGACTTTGTGGAGATGTTTGTGGGCGTGGGCGCAAGCCGTGTGCGCGACATGTTTGAGCAAGCCAAGAAAAATGCGCCTTGTATCGTCTTTATCGATGAGATTGACGCCGTGGGCCGTCACCGGGGTGCCGGTTACGGTGGTGGCAACGATGAGCGCGAGCAAACGCTAAACCAGCTGCTGGTGGAAATGGATGGCTTTGAGGCCAACGAAGGCGTGATCATCATCGCGGCCACCAACCGCAAAGACGTGCTGGACCCCGCGCTGCTGCGTCCGGGCCGGTTTGACCGTCAGGTCACGGTGCCAAACCCCGATATCAAAGGCCGCGAGAAGATTTTGGGTGTGCATGCGCGCAAAACTCCGCTGGGCCCTGATGTGGATCTGCGCATCATCGCGCGTGGCTCGCCCGGATTTTCGGGTGCGGATCTGGCCAACCTGGTGAACGAGGCCGCACTGATGGCCGCCCGTATGGGCCGGCGCTTTGTGACGATGGTGGATTTTGAAAACGCCAAGGACAAGGTCATGATGGGTGCCGAGCGGCGCTCGATGGTGCTGACCGATGATCAGAAGGAAAAGACCGCCTATCACGAAGCAGGACACGCCGTTGTTGGCCTGGCCCTGCCCAAATGTGATCCGGTTTACAAGGCGACAATCATTCCGCGCGGTGGTGCGTTGGGCATGGTTGTCAGCCTTCCCGAGATTGATCGCCTGAACTGGCACCGCTCGGAGTGCGAGCAAAAGCTGGCGATGACGATGGCCGGTAAAGCCGCCGAAGTCATCAAATACGGCGAGGACGATGTGTCCAACGGGCCTGCGGGTGATATCCAGCAAGCCTCGGGTCTGGCGCGTGCGATGGTGCTGCGCTGGGGCATGTCCGACAAGGTCGGTAACATCGATTATGAACAGGCCCACGAAGGGTACATGGGCAACGGCGCTGGTGGGTTCTCGATTTCGGCGGCCACGAAAGAGCTGATCGAAGGCGAAGTGAAACGTCTGGTTGACGAAGGCTATGCCAATGCGTTCAAAATCCTGACCGAGCGCAAGCAAGAGTGGGAACGTCTGGCCGAAGGTTTGTTGGAGTATGAAACCCTGACCGGCGAAGAGATCGAACGCGTCATTCGTGGCGAGCCACCTGAAGAAGACGACAGCGATGCCGGCAACACGCCCGAGGTGAGCGACAAGCCATCCTTGACGGCCATTCCGAAAACCAAACCCAAATCCAACCCCGGATTGGGCGATGGTGGACCGGAGCCCGAGCCGTCGGCGTGAGCACTCAGATCAAATCTCTGGATTGGAACCCGGGCGCCTATGCCCGGTTTCATGACCTAAGACTGCGCCCCGGTCTGGACCTGCTGAATGCAGTGGGTCAAATGGGGGCAGGCGATGTGGTGGATCTGGGATGCGGCAATGGTGCCCTGGCCAAGGCGCTGTCTGCACGGGCCGCCGGGCGGGATGTGATCGGTGTTGATGCCTCGCCTGCGATGCTGGAAAAGGCGCGTCAGGCCCAAGGCTATACGGCTTTGCAACAGGCCGATATCGCCGATTGGCACCCCCGCCGTGCGCCGGGTCTGATTTACTCGAACGCTGTGCTGCATTGGGTGGGCAACCACGAAAAACTGCTGCCCAAACTGGCGGGTATGCTGGGCAAGGGTGGCACCTTGGCAGTGCAGATGCCGCATCAGAACAAAGCCCCGTCGCACCGTGTCTGGCTGAGTCTGGCCGAAGAAACACACCCCGGTCGGGTTGAGAAGATGGGCACGCCCGGTGTCATGGCACCTGTCAAATACGATGAGCTGCTGGCCCCGCTGGGGCGCTTTCGGTTGTGGGAAACCGAGTATTATCAGCGCCTTGTGGCCGAACCGGGAAGCCACCCGGTGCGCCGTTTCACCGAGAGCACCTATGCGCGGCCCATTCTGCAAGCGCTGCAACCTGATGAGAAGGCCGACCTGATTGCACGCTACGAAGAGGTGATGCATGCGGCCTATCCGGTGCGCGCGGATGGGTCTGTGTTGTTCCCGTTCCGCCGGATGTTCTTTACCCTGACGATCTGACGTGCATCACGGTGCACGATGACCCCGTATCACAGATTTCGGATTGACCTTTGAGGGGGCAATGCCTGACACTCGGGGCAATGATTTTGTGTAAGGACACTTGATATGCCAGCGCTGAAACCGACCCAACTTTATGCAACGGTGACCTGGCTGGGCCATGTGGGTGATCCGGACCCGAACGCCATCCGCTCGGCGCCTACTGAGGCGGTTGAACTGGGGTTTGACGGGCTGAGTGCCGATGTACATTCGGGCCTGACGCGGCCCTCATGTGTGCGCGTGACCACGCAATATCCCGAAGGCACCAAAATTGCGAATGCGCGGCAGCTGTCGGTTCTGTCTGCCGAAGAGCTGGCCGAGATTGGCGCTGATATCGGGCTGGAGCATGTGCAACCTGAGTGGCTGGGTGCGACGCTGGTGATCGAAGGCATCCCCGATTTCACCCATGTGCCGCCGTCATCTCGGCTGCAATCCGATGCGGGCACCTGTATCGTGATTGATATGCACAACCGTCCTTGTGTGTATCCCGCCAAAGAGATCGAGAAAGACAAGCCCGGCCACGGCAAGGCCTTTTTGGGTGCTGCCAAGGGCAAACGCGGTGTGACCGCCTGGGTTGAGCGGCCGGGGCCGTTGAAGTTGGGGGATAAACTGCGGCTGCATGTGCCAGACCAGCGCGCCTGGGCACAGGATGCGGGGCCATTGACCGAAGACTAAAGGCGATGCCGTGCCAAGGGCCTAGCGGGCGAGAGCGCGCAGGCTGCTGGTACAGGCAAAGGTCAGGGCGGCACAGCACACGATGCTGGGGCCTGCGGGTGTGTCATAGAGATAGCTGATCCAGATGCCTGCCAAGGCAGAGACCGCAGCAATCACAGCAGCGGCCAGCGCCATGCGTTCGGGGGTGTTGGCGAACGGCCGGGCGGCGGCGGCGGGAATGATCAGCATGGCGGCGATCAACAACACGCCCACCACTTTGATGGCGACTGCCACAACCACCGCCAGTGCCAGGGTCAGAACCAGTTGCTCGCGCTTGGGATCGATTCCGCTGGCATAGGCCAATTCGGGGTTTAGCGTGGCCGTCAGCAGGGCCTGCCAGCGCCAGGCAAGGCCTGCCAACACCAACACTGCGCCGATCCAGATCAGGGCCAGATCGTCCGTGCCTACAGCCAGGATATCCCCAAAGAGGTAGGCCATCAGATCCAGTCGCACGCTGTCGATCAAGGACACCGCGACGAGGCCTGCGGCCAGCGCGGAATGGGCCAGAACGCCCAGCAATGTGTCCATCGCATAGCCGCGCCCACTGAGCACGGTGACGGTTAGCGCCATCAGCAATGCGACCCCAAGCGCACCGGCAAAGACCGAAAAGGAAAACCCCAGCGCCAACGCCACACCCAGGATCGAGGCATGGGCGGTGGCATCGCCAAAATAGGCCATGCGTCGCCAGACCACAAAGCACCCCAAAGGGGCGGCGGCCAGGGCTACGCCCAACCCGGCGAGGGCGGCGCGGAACAGGAAATCATCCAGCATCAGTCGGTCTTTTCAAGCAGGGGGTCATCGGCACAGCCGTGGCCGTGATGGGCATGGTCATGATCGTGGTCATGCCGGTACAGCGCCAGTGCGCCACCGGTGCCTGACCCAAAGATCGCGCGGTATTCGGGTGCCGAGGCCACCTGTTCGGGCTGACCTTCGCAGCACACATGACCATTGAGGCAAATCACCCTGTCCGAGGCGCTCATGACGACATGCAATTCGTGGCTGACCATCAGCACGGCGCAGCCCATATCGCGGCGTAGTTCTTCGATACGGCGGTAAAATGAGGCCGAGCCGGGCTGATCGAGGCCTTGCGTTGCCTCGTCCAGGATCAGCAGATCAGGATCACCAATCAAGGCGCGGGCCAGCAAAACACGTTGAAACTGTCCACCCGAGAGGTCCGTCATCTGACGCGCGGCGATGTCGCCCAGTCCGGCCTTGGTCAGGGCGGCATGAATGGCTGTGCGGCTTTGGCGTGTGGGCAGGCTCATGAAGCGGCGCACGGTCATCGGCAGGGTCGGATCGATATGTAGCTTTTGTGGTACATAGCCGATGCGCAACCCTGGCGCGCGGATCACATTGCCCTGCGCGGGAATCGCCCCCACAAGGGCGCGCAGCAGCGTGGATTTACCCGATCCGTTGGGCCCGACGATGGTGACAATTTCACTGCGCGCGATCTGGAAATCGACGTTGTGCAGCACGGCGCGGCCATCCAGTT
The DNA here is from genome assembly GCA_045106595.1 of Roseovarius sp. GTDB lineage: Bacteria > Pseudomonadota > Alphaproteobacteria > Rhodobacterales > Rhodobacteraceae > Roseovarius. The sequence continues at coordinate 217,806 of JBGCEW010000007.1, forward strand.
GTACGTTCAGCCCCGAGGCTTGGATCAGGGTCATGATGCGGTGTCCTGACAGGCTGGGCACAGGCCCGTGGCCTCAACCGAGGCCTGTTCGATGGCAAATCCGCTGTCGGCCACAGCACGGCCCAACCGGCCCATTGCCGGATCCGCCCGGGTTTCCGCAACGGCGTCGCAGCCCCGGCAGATCAGGAATGCGGGGGTGTGATCAGCACCCATATGGGCACAGGCGATAAAGGCGTTGAGCCGTTCAATTTTGTGGGCAAAGCCGTGGCTGACCAAGAAATCCAAAGCGCGGTAGGCCACAGGCGGTTGCGAGCCAAGGTTTTCAGCGCGCAGTGTGTCGAGTATATCATAGGCCCCCAATGCGCGGTGTTCATGCAGCAGGATTTCCATCACACGGCGGCGCACTGGCGTGAACTGAAGCCCATGCGCGGCACAGTGATCATCAACAGCCTGCAGGCCTGAACGAATGCAGCGGGTGTGGTCGTGGTTTTCAAATCCGATCGGGTCCATGTCTGGCCTTTTGGTGTGACGACGGCGTATAGGGGTTGATATGTTATAAAGTAACAGGTATCAACCCCGTCGTTCATACCTGCCCCTCATTCCATAAAGCGAAAGACCCCCACATGCGACACCTGTTGATGACCTGCCTTGCCGTGTTCACACTGCTGGCCACCTCACCGCGCGCTGATGCGCAAACCGCACCTCAGGTTGTGACCGATATCGCGCCCGTGCATGCCATGGTGGCGCGGGTGATGGACGGGGTGGGCACGCCAGAGTTGATCCTGCCGCAAAAGGCGTCGCCGCATGGCTATGCGATGCGCCCGTCGCAGGCCAGAATGGTGCAAGATGCGCAATTGGTGGTGTGGGTTGGTCCGGGCCTGACCCCGTGGTTAGAGGATGTTGTGGCCAAACTGGCCCCCGACGCGCCGCAGCTGATCCTGCTTGAGCTTGAGGGCACCGGGTTGTTGGACATCCGCGATGAGCAGGCGTTTTTTGAAGATGCACACAGTGAAGACCACAGTGAGAACCACAGTGAAGACCACAGTGAAGATCATGGTGAAGATCAGGGCCACGACCACGGGCATGACCACGGGCATGACCACGGCCATGATCACGGCGACGGCTCTGCTGATCCGCATGCCTGGCTGGACCCTGAAAACGCAGCCCTTTGGATGGGCGCCATGGCCGAGGCTCTGGCCACTGTTGATCCTGACAATGCAGCCATATACCGCCAGAACGCACAAGAGGCCCGCACCGAAATGGCGGAGTTGGTGGCCGAGGTCACTCAGCGCCTGACAGCCACGCCCGCGGCGCGCTTTGTGGTGTCGCATGATGCGCTGCATTACTTTGAGGCGCGGTTTGATCGCTTCTCGGATGGGGCCGTGACCAACACTGACGCGGCCACTGCCGGTGCGGCGCATCTGGCGCGGTTGCGCGATCACATGGTCGAACAGGACATCGCGTGCCTTTTGGTGGAACCGGGTACGCCGACCGATCGGCTGAATGCGGTCTTTGGCGATGACCTGCAGTTTTCCGAGGTCGATATTCTGGGTTGGGATCAGCCCTTGGGGGCCGCGCTTTATCCGTCTTTGATCCGATCGATTGCTGATAATCTTTTGCGCTGCACCACCCGTTAAGACGCTGTCTTGGCCATACCTCATGTCTGTGTCGGCGCGTCAGAACGCCGCGTAAAACTTGCACCCAGGGGCATTCCACCCCATTCTGTAAGTTGGGAGAACAAGACAGCATGAGTGGCCACAGCGTGCCCCCGGTGCTGCTGACAGGGAGAGAGATTGTATGAGCTTTTCATCCATGAAGGATGCGTTGGAAATTCAAAAAGAGATGCCGTGGGAAGACCAGGAGCGTCCCGAGACATTATATCAGATGCTGTCAGAGGTGACTCAGAAATTCCCGAGCCGTCCGGCGATAAGTTATCAGTTGATGTCTGGCCCCACTGACAAGGCCGAGACGCTGACATGGAAAGAGTTCCACGATCAGACCGTACAGGTCGCCAACATGTTCCGCGCACTGGGTGTGGGCGAAAATGACGTTGTCGCTCTGGTGTTGCCCAATGCCACCGAGACCGCGCTGGCGGTTGTGGGCGGCATGGTTGCTGGCATTGTAAACCCGATCAACCCGCTGCTGGAGCCCGAGCAAATCTCGGCTATTCTGCGCGAGACAAATGCCAAGGTGGTGGTCACATTGCGGGCCTTCCCCAAGACCGACATCGCCCAGAAGACGGCCGAGGCCGTCAAGGATGCGCCGAATGTCACAACCGTGCTTGAGATTGATCTGAACCGGTATCTGAGCCCGCCCAAAAGCTGGATCGTGTCGCTGATCCGGCCCAAACTGGCGGTCGAGCATAAAGCCAAGGTGCTGAATTTCCGCACTGAAATGGCCAGGCATAAAACCACGCTGGATTTTGCCGACAGCACAGGTGACCGGGTTGGCGCCTATTTCCACACGGGTGGTACGACGGGCATGCCCAAGGTTGCCCAGCACAAGTATTCCGGCATGATCTATAATGGCTGGCTGGGTCATCGGCTGCTCTTTGATGAGCATGACAGCGTGATGTGTCCGCTGCCATTGTTCCACGTCTTTGCGGTACATGTGATTTTGATGGCAATGATCAAATCCGGTGCGCATGTGGTGTTCCCGACCCCGGCTGGCTATCGCGGTGACGGGGTGTTTGACAATTTCTGGAAACTGCTGGAGCGGTGGGGCACGACCTTTGTGATCACTGTGCCGACGGCGGTATCTGCGCTGATGCAACGCCCGGTGGATGCCGATGTTTCCAAGGTCAAGAACGCGTTTTCCGGCTCGGCACCGATGCCGATGGAGCTGTTCAAGCGCTTTGAAGGGTCAACCGGTATGGCGGTGATCGAAGGTTACGGCCTGACCGAAGCCACCTGTCTGGTGTCGGTCAACCCGCCCACGGGCGAAAAGAAGGTCGGCTCGGTCGGGGTGCCATTGCCCTATACGGATGTGAAAATCCTGATTGATGCCGACGGTGGCCCAAAGGAATGCGCCGTTGATGAAATCGGCGAGATTTGCATCTCAAACCCCGGTGTCTACGCAGGCAACACCTATACCGAGGCGGCCAAGAACAAGGATCTGTATCATTTTGATACCTATCTGCGCACGGGCGATTTGGGCCGTAAGGACGAAGACGGGTATCTGTGGATCACCGGGCGTGCCAAGGATCTGATCATCCGCGGTGGCCATAATATTGATCCCGCCGAAATCGAAGAGGCGTTGATGGCGCACCCGGCAGTGGCCATGGCGGGCGCAATCGGGCAGCCTGATGCGCATTCCGGTGAAATTCCATGTGCCTACGTGGAGTTGGTTGACGGTGGATCGGCCCAGGCCGAAGAGCTGCGCAGCCATTGCAAGGACCGCGTGCACGAGCGCGCGGCACACCCCAAGTTCATCGAGGTGCTGGACGAGCTGCCGAAAACGGCTGTGGGCAAAGTGTTCAAGCCTGATCTGCGCAAACGCGCGATCACACGGGTCTACAACATGGCCTTGGAGGAGGCCGGCGTGGCCGCGCGCGTGGCGCATGTGATCGACAGCAAAAAGCGCGGTCTGGTGGCCCAGATTGAAAAGATCGGCGATGTGGATGATGCCGCCGTAAGCAAGGTGCTGGGCGACTTTGTGCGCCCTTGGGAATGGACAAGTTGAACCGCCCCCACTGAATAGGCTTTCAATTCGAGCGGATCGGGTTATCTTGACGACAAGGTAACCCGATTTGCATTTAAGGAGGCTTTAACATGAGCAATATCCCGTTTCTAATGAACCCCGATCCCAAGATGGCGCCGTCGGACATGACGGATGCGTCCGCCTTTACCAGCGCGGATCAGACCGAATTGAACCACACGCATTTCAATACCGATGATGAGAGCATTCTGACCGGCACATGGGAATGTGCGCCCTGTATTGAGGATATTCCGGCCTATCCGGTGCATGAAATGATGACCATCGTTTCAGGCAAGATCACCCTGACGCATCCCGATGGCACCAAGGAGCATCTGATTGCGGGCGATACGTTCTTTATCGCCAAGGGCGCCCCGGTGGTGTGGGAAATCACCGAAACTCTGCGCAAGATTTACATGATCGCTACCTGAGTGCGGGCATTTTGAAAGCCAAATGAAAAGGGGGGCCGTCGTGCAAACGCGGCCCCCCTTTTGCGTTATAATCAGCTGACGTCTTTGTATGAGATTTCCGGCAGCTCGCCGCTGGTTTTGCCGCGCCGTACCATCAGACGGTTCAGCGCATGCACATAGGCCTTGGCCGACGCAACGACAGTATCGGTATCAGCCGACTGGCCGGTGGCGATAAAGCCGTCTTCCTCAAGCCGGACCGACACGGTGGCCTGCGCGTCTGTGCCCTCTGTGACGGCATGCACCTGATACAGCGACAGTTTGGCGGCATTGGGGTGCAATTCACGCACGGCTTTGAATGTGGCGTCCACCGGACCATCGCCGGTTTGGGTGGCGCTGGCGGCGGTGCCGTCAACCGTCATGGCCAAGGTCGCCGTGGCAGGCCCGTCTGTGCCGCAGGCGACTTGCAGTGATGTGATCACCAGATGGGCATTGTCGCTGTCGCCGGCCGTGACCAGTGCGATCAGGTCATCGTCATAGACTTCCTTTTTGCGATCCGCGAGTTCCTTGAACCGGACGAACACATCGTTCAGTTGATTGTCGGCCAGTTCATACCCCAGATCGTTCAATTTGGAGCGCAGGGCGGCACGGCCCGAATGTTTGCCCATCACGATATTGGTCTCGGTCAGGCCCACATCCTCGGGGCGCATGATCTCAAACGTCTCGGCGTTTTTCAGCATGCCATCCTGGTGAATGCCGCTTTCGTGCGCGAAGGCATTTTTGCCGACGATGGCCTTGTTGAACTGCACGTTGAAGCCACTGACAGCGGCGACGCGGCGACTGAGGTTCATGATCTTGGTGGTATCAATGCCCGTATGCCACGGCATGATGTCACTGCGCACTTTCATCGCCATCACCACCTCTTCGAGGGCGGTGTTGCCTGCGCGTTCGCCCAGACCGTTGATGGTGCATTCAATCTGGCGCGCGCCGCCCGCCACAGCGGCCAGTGAATTCGCCGTCGCCATGCCCAGATCATTGTGACAATGGGTGGCAAAGACCACCGCATCGGCGCCGGGCACCTGATCGATCAACCGGCGGATCAGATCGGCGCTTTCGACCGGGGCAGTATAACCCACGGTATCGGGGATGTTGATGGTTGTGGCGCCGGCCTTGATGGCAATTTCAACCACCCGGCACAGGTAATCCCATTCGGTGCGTGTGGCATCCATGGGCGACCATTGCACGTTGTCACACAGGTTGCGCGCATGGGTGACTGTGTCGTGGATACGATCGGCCATTTCATCCTGGGTCAGGTTCGGAATGGCGCGGTGCAGCGGCGAGGTGCCGATGAAGGTGTGAATGCGCGGGCGGCGGGCGTGTTGCACGGCCTCCCAGCAACGGTCGATGTCTTTGATCTGGGCACGCGCAAGGCCGCAGATCACCGAGGTTTGCGTGGTCTTGGCGATCTCGCTGACCGCGTTGAAATCCCCCTCCGAGGCAATGGGAAACCCGGCCTCGATGATATCAACGCCCATTTCATCCAGCAGGCCCGCAATTTCCAGCTTTTCGGCATGGGTCATGGTGGCGCCGGGGCTTTGTTCACCGTCGCGCAGGGTGGTGTCAAAAATGACGACGCGGTCTTTGTCCACCTTTGGTGAAACGTCTTTTTCGTTCTGTGTCATGATGTATCTCTTTTGTTTGATCCTAAGCCAGTTGGCGCAGTGCAGCACATCCCCTGAGCGGTCGCGCCAAACGGCACGCTCAGAGGCGGCTTAGGAGCAGTAGACGCGCAGCCAAAAGCGCACCGCGGGGGTGTGCTGTGGGGGCGATATGCGTCTGCTTAATCATAGCGCCGGATTATAGGCACGGTTTGAGGCCTTGAAAACCCCCTGAATTTGGACGCCAACAGGTGCTTGACCTGTGGCGTGCGGCGGCTAGGTCTGATCCCATGCAAAGGGCATTGATCATAGGACACAGCGGCGGGATCGGGCATGCGGTCACGGACGCGCTGCGTGCGCGCGGGGTCGAGGTGACGGGGCTGTCGCGCACAACCGATGGCATTGACGTGACCGATGAGGCGTCGGTTCAGGCGGCGGTGGCGGGGCTGACGGGGCCATATGATCTGATCTTTGTGGCCACCGGCGCGCTGGTGATCAATGGGGCCGAGCCCGAGAAAACCCTGCGCCACGTCACGCCGCAGGCGATGATGGACCAGTTCGCCCTGAACTGTATCGGGCCGTCCATGGTGTTCAAACACACTCACAAATTGTTGCCGCGCAAAAACCGGGGTGTGTTTGCAGCCCTGTCGGCGCGGGTGGGATCAATCGGCGACAACCGGTTGGGCGGATGGTATTCCTATCGCACCGCCAAGGCGGCGTTGAACCAGATGATCCACAGTGCCGCGATCGAGCTGGCCCGCACCCACAGTCAGGCAATCTGTGTGGGGCTGCATCCCGGAACGGTTCAGACAGAATTCACCCGCAAATACGCGAACGCACATCCCACTGTGCCTGCGGCCGAGGCTGCGCAGAACCTGCTGGCGGTGCTGGCCGATCTGACACCCCAGGACAGTGGCCAGTTCTACGACTGGGCCGGAACGCGCGTGCCGTGGTAAAGCGACTGATCCTGGTGCTGGGCGACCAGCTGAGCGAGGGTCTGACGGCCCTGCGCGAGGCGGACAAAGACGCTGATTTGGTTGTCATGTCCGAGGTCACGGATGAAACCGGTTATGTGCCGCATCACCCCAAGAAAATAGCGCTGGTGCTGTCGGCGATGCGCCATTTTGCCCATGGTTTACGCGATGATGGCTGGCAGGTGGCCTATACCAAGTTGGATGATCCCGAGGCGTCAAAATCCATCGTGGGCGAGCTGATGCGGCACGGGCAAGAGCATGGCACCACGGATGTGATCGCCACCACGCCCGGCGAATGGCGGCTGATCGAAGCCCTGCAAAACGCGCCGTTGACGGTGACACTGCTGCCCGATGACCGGTTCATCGCCACACAGGCCGAGTTTGAGAGCTGGGCCGAGGGGCGCAAGCAACTGAGGATGGAGTATTTCTACCGCGATATGCGCCGCAAGACGGGGCTGTTGATGGACGGCGATCAGCCCGAAGGTGGCAAGTGGAATTATGACCACGACAACCGCAAACCCGCCAAGACGGATATGCTGCGCGCGGCTCCGATGCAGTTTACGCCGGATGCGATCACCGAAGAGGTGCTGGAGTTGGTCGAGGCCCGCTTTGGCGGGAATTTCGGCACGCTGCGGCCCTTTTGGTTTGCGGTGACCCGCGGGCAGGCCTTGCGTGCGCTGGATCACTTTGCCAAGCATCTGCTGGATGGGTTTGGCACCTATCAGGACGCGATGCTGACCGGGGACCGGTTTTTGCATCACTCGCTTTTGTCGCCCTACATCAACCTTGGTTTGCTGGACCCGCTTGAGGTGTGTCAGCGGGTTGAGACAGAATACCGCGCGGGCCGTGTGGCGCTGAATGATGCCGAAGGGTTTATCCGTCAGATCATTGGCTGGCGCGACTATGTGCGCGGGATTTATATGCTGGAGGGGCCGGAGTATACCGCCCGCAACGCGCTGAAACACACCCGCGATTTGCCGTGGATGTATTGGGGCGGTGACACGCGGATGGCCTGCATGTCCGAGGCCGTGGCCCAGACCCGCGACGAGGCTTATGCGCATCACATTCAGCGATTGATGGTCACGGGTAATTTTGCGCTTTTGGCCGGGATTGACCCACATCAGGTGCATGAGTGGTATCTGGCGGTGTACGCGGATGCTTACGAATGGGTCGAGGCCCCCAATACGGTGGGGATGAGCCAGTTTGCAGATGGCGGCATCATCGCATCGAAACCCTATGTGTCCTCGGGCAACTACATCCACAAGATGTCGGATTATTGTAAGGGTTGTCAGTATTCGGTGACCACCAAAACAGGCGAGGGCGCGTGCCCGTTCAACCTGCTCTACTGGCATTTCCTGATCCGGCACCGTGATCGGTTTTCGGGCAATGCGCGTATGGGCAATATGTACCGCACCTGGGACCGCATGGATCAGGATCGTCGTGACACGGTGCTGGCCGAGGCAGATGCGTTTCTGGCCAAGCTGGAGGCAGGCGAGCCGGTGTGACCCGCGTCCCGGACTTGATCCGGGGCGGTGGGCATGATCATGGTTTGCGCAGACCTTGGGTAAGGACCGTCGGATGACCGCCACGCATATACTGACGCAGTTTCAAGACACAGGCCGTGTGTGGCTGCGCGACGCGTTTGATCCGGATGCTGTGACAGGTCACGACGACACGGCGCGTCCGGGTGCGCGTATCGCGGCGTCGGACCCTCAGTTTGCGCAGGTGGCGCAGCTTCCGGCCCTTGGTCAGATCGCCAAGCTGTGGCCGGGGATGCGGCCTGTCCGCATGGTGTCATTCGCCAAACAGGAAGGCCGCAACTGGGCGGTGCCGTGGCATCAGGACCGCATCATTGCCGTCAAGGAGCGCGCGGATGTGGCGGGGTTTGGCAACTGGTCCTGCAAAGGCGGTGATTGGCACTGCGAAGCGCCTTTGGATGTTCTGAAGCGGATGTTGTTTGTGCGTCTGCATCTGGATGCAAGTACAGCCCAAAACGGTGCGATGGAAATCGCGCTGGGCTCGCATCGGTTGGGGCTTGTGCCTGCGCCCGACGCCGAGGCGCGGGCAGGGGCGTGCGAGACCGAGATCACGCAAGCCGCCCCCGGTGATATCTTGGTGTTGTCGATGCTGACGCTGCACCGCTCGCGCCCGTCACAGGTGAGCGCACCCCGGCGGGTATTGCGGGTGGATATGTCGGCACACAGCTTGACTGCGCCGCTGGAGTGGGCCGTGTGACGCGGGATCAGTTTGTGTCGGTGCCGGTGCCGGTCTGCGTGTCGGTGCCAGTTTCCGTGTCCGTGCTTTGCTCGGCCGTGGGTTCTGGCGTCACCTCAACCGGGGCTGCATCCACCTGGCTTTCCAAAGCGCCGTTGGTCCAGTTGCCGCTGGTTTGCTCGCCTGTGGCATAGCGCATCGTGCCGGTGCCCTGACGTTTGCCGCGCAGGAACATGCCTTCGTAGATGTCGCCATTGGTGTAGGTGGCCATGCCCATTCCGCTGATTTCGCCACCGTCCCATTGGCCCGCATATTTGAACCCGTCGGGCATGGTGATTTCACCGGTGCCGTGGCGTTGGCCTGCCAGAAACTCACCAGTATAAACCGTGCCATCGGGGTAGGTGGCGGTGCCTTGGCCTGCACGTTGTCCATTTTCCCACGCGCCTTCATAGCGGTAGCCATCGGCGTAGGTCATGACCCCCTGACCGTGGTTTTTGGCGTCCTGAAATTCGCCGTCATAGACCACGCCATTGGGATATTTGGCGATGCCTGAGCCGTGGATCACACCGTCGCGCCAGCTGCCTTCGTAAGTGGCGCCATCGGCATAGGTGATTTTGCCTTCACCATTGGCCAGATCATCGCGGAATGCGCCTTCGTAGACGGATCCATCGGGATAAATCACCCGGCCTTGACCGGCGATTTTGCCTGCGACCCACTGACCGACATATTTGTAGCCGTCCGTGCCTGTGAACGTGCCTTGGCCGTCGCGCTGGTCTTCTTTGAACTGGCCGTCGTAGATGTCTCCGTTTTGGTAGACCACCTTGCCCTGACCATCGCGGCGACCACTGACCAGTTCGCCTTCGTAGATGTCACCATTGGGTTGCACCAACCGGCCTGTGCCATTGATCTGCCCGTCTTTCCAAAGCCCGGTGTAAACCAGCCCATCGGGCATGGTCAGTGTGCCTTCGCCTTCGCGTGCGCCCTGGGCCACGTCGCCTTCGTAGACGGCCCCGTCGGGATAGGTGATCTTGCCGGTTCCGTCCTTGACGCCGTTGATCCAGCCGCCGTCATAGACATAGCCGCCGGGGCTTTGCATGCGGCCTTTGCCGTGGTGCATGGCGTTCAGAAAACCGCCCTCATAGCGCACCCCATTGGCATAGATCGCAACACCTTCACCGGTGATTTTGCCATCGGTCCAGGTGCCTTCGTAGGTGCCACCATCCGTGAACACGATCTTGCCCACACCATTGGGTTTGCCCTTGGCAAATTCGCCTTCGTAGATTGATCCGTTGGGAAAGCGCGCCACACCGCGCCCCAGAATTTCACCATTCGCCCAGTCGCCGACATATTCATAGCCATTGGGCAAGGTATAGGTGCCGGTGCCATGCTGAAGCCCGTCTTTGAACGTACCTTCATAGATGCCGCCATCATCATATTGCTTGGTCTGAACGGATCCGTCCTGTGCCACAGCCGCGCTGGCGACCACCAAGGCAACAGGCATGAAAAATGACTTCGCAAGCGACATAAGCGACGATACTCCCGGACTTCCCCAAAGCCTGAGTTGATACAGGCTCAGGCGGAAACCTAGTGGAGCATGGCTGGCGGGGCAACGGGTTTTGCGCGGGCTTTGACCCATAGTTGGCGGCAAATCGGCTTTCCCTTGCCGGTTGATCTGCTAAATCATGCTCAAAGGATTACCAGAGAGGCTCCTCATGACCGACAGGTTCCGTCTGACACTGGCACAGCTGAATGCGACTGTGGGCGATCTGGCAGGCAACGCTGCCCGCGCGCGCGAGGCCTGGGAGGCCGGGCGCGAGGCCGGTGCCGATATGGTGGCGCTGCCCGAGATGTTTATCACCGGTTACAACACGCAGGATCTGGTGATGAAGCCCGCGTTTCACCATGCCGCGATTGCCGAGATTGAAAAGCTGGCTGCGGAGTGTGCCGATGGGCCGACCTTGGCCATCGGCGGCCCGGCGGTGCAGGGCGATCAGCTGTTCAATGCCTATTACATTCTGAAAAAGGGCACGATCAGCGCCACGATCCTGAAACACAACCTGCCCAATGAAACGGTGTTTGACGAGGTGCGCCTGTATGACGCCGGGCCTTTGGGCGGGCCTTATGTGGTGGACGATGTGCGCATTGGCAGCCCCATCTGCGAGGACAGCTGGCACGAAGAAGTGCCCGAGACGCTGGCCGAAACCGGCGCTGAGTTCCTGCTGGTGCCCAACGGGTCGCCCTACTATCGCAACAAGATGGAGGTGCGCCAGAACCTGATGGTCAGCCGCGTTGTTGAGACTGGCCTGCCGCTGATTTACCTGAACCTTGTGGGTGGGCAGGATGATCAGGTGTTTGATGGCGGCACCTTCGTGCTGAACCCCGGCGGAGAGCTGGCCTTGCAGATGCCTGTCATGGAAGAGGCCATTGCGCAGCTTGATATGGTGCGCAGCGCAGAAGGCTGGCGTGCTGAAGTGGGTGAGCGGGCCAAACTGCCGGACGCCTATGAGCAGGATTATCACGCGATGGTTCTCAGCTTGCGCGATTATCTGCGCAAAACGGGATTCAAAAAGGTGTTGCTGGGCCTGTCGGGCGGGATCGATTCCGCGATTGTGGCCACCATTGCCGCCGATGCGCTGGGGCCCGAGAATGTGCGCTGTGTGATGATGCCGTCCGAGTATACGTCAGACGGATCACTGGATGATGCCAAGGCCGTGGCGGCTGCGCTGGGGTGTCGCTATGACATCGTACCGATTGCCGAAGGCCGGCAGGCGATCACGAACACGCTGGCACCGTTGTTTGAGGGCACCGAGGAAGGCGTGGCCGAGGAAAATATCCAATCCCGCCTGCGTGGTCTGTACCTGATGGCGCTAAGCAACAAGTTTGGTGAGATGCTGCTGACCACCGGCAACAAATCCGAGGTGGCCGTGGGCTATGCCACTATCTACGGCGATATGGCGGGGGGGTATAACCCCATCAAAGATATGTATAAAACCCGCGTGTTTGACACCTGCCGCTGGCGCAATGCCAACCACCGGCCGTGGATGCTGGCGCCTGCGGGCGAAATGATCCCGGTCAGCGTGATCGACAAGCCACCCAGTGCTGAATTGCGCCCGGATCAAAAAGACAGCGACAGCTTGCCGGATTACCCGGTGCTGGATGGCATTCTGGACATTTTGGTGGATCAGGATGGCGCGATCGAGGACTGTCTGGCCGCCGGATACACCCGCGAGGATGCCAAACGGGTCGAGCATTTGCTGTATATCTCGGAGTATAAACGCTTTCAGTCCGCCCCGGGCACGCGGCTGTCGAAAAAGGCCTTCTGGCTGGATCGGCGCTATCCGATTGTAAACCGCTGGCGCGATGGTTGAGCCGTTTGATTTCAGCTCGGCATGATGCGCACCATCGCAGCGCACGGCCCCCTTTTGTGACAAAGCCTCAAATGATGCCAAGATTCGAGTGCACCAATTTGTCTGACGCTTTGCATCGCGAACGCATTCTGCTGTAAGAGGATCAAGTTTGACCAGAGCTTCGCACAATGCCAGTCAACGGGGTGCGCGTTGTGCCCCTTTTGACGTGTATGCGCCACGAAGAAGCTTGGTCTTACTGGCCGCAGTTGGTGCAGGCATGACGGCTTTTTCTGTCTGGCTTTTGTGGGATGTATTGATTGGGCAGATCCCTTGGCCGTGGCAGATCATCTGCGTTCCGTTTGGCATCATGGGTGTGCTGTGTTTTGGAAATGCTGCATTGATCGGGCTGATGGCACTTGTGTTCCCTCGAGTGATTTTACGAGTGGACCAGGAGGGCATTCACGTCTGGCGCTATCCAGCCCTGGCGTGGGATGACCTGACGTTCGCGGATGCGCAATTCAGTCGGCACAACATGATCCTTGTTTTGCAGAGCCTGGAGCCATTGACCTATTCAAAATAGGATGACTTGGGGTCCATCGCTTTTGACGAAGACCAACCCATGGATCTTCAGGGGTCTATCTTTGGTCCACAGGTCTTTCTTTCGACGCCCGCTTTGAGGGTGGCGCGGCGCATCAATGCGATGAAGTTCCGCGACTAGCCTGCGTGCGCCGCGCCACCAAGCGCGACAGGTAGGGCCGGATGGGCAGAAACCCGCGATACGCCAGTTCCAGAAGCGGCGTGACTCCGGGCACGCGTGCCACCCAGGCAACCGGGCGCCAGCGGGGCAACACCTGCCAGATACGCGTAAACCCTTGGGCGCCGGACACCAGCACGCCTGCGCTGTCGCGCACATGGAACCGGCGCATGGCGGCGTTCTGGGTCAGACCATCGCCCAGATCACTGGCCGGGTCCGAGGCATCAACAAAGGTCAGCGCCTCGGCACCCTTTTGACGTTTGTAATGCGCGATTTCGATCGAACACAAAGGGCACGCACCGTCATAGTAGACGGTCAGCGTGTCATCACCGGGTGTGGGCTGGTCAGGCTGGTCAGACATGGTACGCCTTTCACAGCATCAGCTGATAGCTCATCGCGGCGTAGCGATAGCTGCCGCCATGGCGCTCGACATAGCCGATGCCGGGCCAGGGCATGTGATAGCCGACAAAGGGAATGCCATCGGTGGCCATCATGTCGAGCAATGTGCGGCGTGTGGCGGCGGCGGCGGATTTGTCCATGTCGAACTTCACCTCCCAATCGGGGCGTTCCAGCGACCAGACGTAATGGTTGGCAAAATCAGCGGCGATCACCAGGGATTGTCCTTCGCTTTCAATGATATGCACCATGTGGCCAGGCGTGTGACCAAAGGCTGCCATCGCCGTGTGACCGGCAAAACCGCTGGCGCCGTCTTCCATCATGGTGGTCATTTCGGCAACGGGACGCATGCTGGTTTCAAACTTTTCGTTGTCCATGCCGGCCCAGGCGTCAAATTCAACCCGGCCCGTGGCATAGGTTGCATTGGCGAATGTGGGGGCATCGCCATTCATCAAACCGCCGATATGATCGCCGTGCATATGGGTGATGACAACCAGATCAATCATGTCGGTCGTATAGCCCGCAGCCTCAAGCGCGGCGGTGGTGCCCGCGGCGTTCAGACCGGTGTCAAACAACACCAGCTGCGCGCCGGTGTTCACAACTGTGGGCGTGAAGAAAAACTGTGCCTGATCAATGGGCAAACGGGCCTGAGCCGAGAGGGCGGCAAAGTCCTCGGGGCTGGCATTCATGCCAAAGATGCTTTGCGGATCAGGGCGCACTGCGGTGCCTGCCAGCAATGTTGTCACCTCAAACGCGCCCAGCTTGACCCGCCGAAACGGTGCGCTGTCGACACCCAGCATGGGGGCCGCGGCAGACACAGCAGAGGGCATCAGGGGCAAAGCGGCAGCCCCGGCCAACAGGTGGCGGCGGGTGATGAGGGGTGTGGGCGTGGACATGGGCAGGACCTTTCTTGCTGATCTCACGCACACATAGGGCATTCACGTGACAGCGCCTCATATTTCTCGTTATTGTGATCGCATGAGCGGAAACAAGACCACAGCCACGCCCGACGCGCCCCTTGATTTTCTGTCAGGGGTCGTGCCTGCACGGCGGCGCGAGGACGGGATGGCTTTGCTGAGTTTCTTCAGCGATCTGACCGGGTATGCGCCGGTGATGTGGGGGCCGTCCCTGATTGGATACGGGCGGTATCACTACAAATACGACAGTGGCCGCGAGGGCGATTTTCTGGCCACAGGGTTCAGCCCGCGCAAGGCCAGCCTGTCGATTTACATTATGCCGGGGTATCAGGATTATTCTGAGATACTGGCGCGGTTGGGCAAGCATAAGATTGGCAAATCCTGCCTTTATGTGAACAAGCTGGCGGATATCGATATGGATGTGCTGTCCGAGTTGGTGCGCGCCGGGCTGCGCGATCTGGACCGCATCTATGGCGTGCACCCCGCATAAGGGCGGCTGTCTGATTTTAAGTGATTTTGGCAAGATGAAACAGGGGATGGCTTTCTGGACAATCGGGCGCGCCTGTGACAAGTCCCGTCTGACCTCAGGAGCCTTGAGCATATGACCACGACACGTTTCGCCCCGTCGCCCACCGGATACATCCATGTGGGCAATCTGCGCACCGCTTTGATGAACTTTATGATCGCCCGCAAATCGGGTGGCACGTTCATTTTGCGCATCGATGATACCGATCCCGAACGGTCTAAACAGGAATATGTCGACGCCATTCAGGAAGATCTGGAATGGCTGGGGCTGGAGTGGGACAAGATTGAACGGCAATCCGAGCGGCTGGACCGCTACGCCGAGGCGGCGGATCAGCTGCGCGCGATGGGTCGGTTTTATGAGGCGTTCGAGACACCGACCGAGCTGGACCTGAAGCGCAAGAAGCAGCTGAATATGGGCAAGCCGCCGGTATATGACCGCGCCGCACTGGAGCTGTCCGACGCCGAGAAAGACGCCATGCGCGCCGAGCGCGGCAACGGCGTGTGGCGGTTCAAGCTGGACCAGGAGCGCATCAATTGGACCGATGGCATTCTGGGCGACATCTCAATCGATGCCGCATCGGTCAGTGATCCGGTGCTGATCCGGGGCGATGGGCAGGTGTTGTATACATTGGCAAGCGTCGTGGATGATACCGAAATGGGCGTGACCCATGTGGTGCGCGGATCAGACCATGTCACCAACACGGCCACGCAAATTCAGATCATTCAGGCGCTGGGCGGCACGGTGCCCGAGTTTGCACATCATTCGCTGCTGACCGGGCCGCAGGGCGAAAGCCTGTCAAAACGGCTGGGCACGCTGTCTCTGCGCGATCTGCGCAGCGCAGGCGTGCAGCCGATGGCGTTGCTCAGCCTGATGGCGCGGCTGGGGTCGTCTGATCCGGTTGAGCTGCGGGCCGATATGGCCGAGCTGATCGACGGGTTTGACATTGGCCGCTTTGGATCGGCGCCCACCAAGTTTGACGAGCAGGATTTGTATCCGCTGACTGCACACCATCTGCAATCGCTGCCCTATGAGGCGGTGGAAGCGCAGGTGACGGCGCTCGGGGTGCCGTCTGAGCTGGGGGCGCAGTTCTGGTCAGTGGCCAAGGACAACATCCAAACCCTGCATGACCTTGAGGGGTGGTGGACATTGTTCCGCGATGGCGCAGAGCCGGTGATTGACGATGAGGACCGCGAATTTGTGGCGCAAGCCTTGGAGATGCTGCCGGATGCACCCTTTGATGGGGACAGTTGGGGCCAGTGGACCGGGGCCGTCAAAGAGGCCACAGGGCGCAAGGGCCGGGGGCTGTTCATGCCGCTGCGCAAGGCACTGACCGGCCAAAGCCACGGCCCGGACATGAGCCAGGTGATGCCGCTGTTGCAGGTGATCCGCGCCAAGGGCTAAGGTGATCTGACCCACCCCTGAAGGAGCCGTTTTGGCCCAAGAACAAGCGAAGTTTCTAAGCGGGAACCTGTTTACCCATGTCAGCGTGATGTCGATCACCGGCTCGATTGGGCTGATGGCGATCTTTGCGGTGGACTTTATCGATATGCTGTTCATCTCGATGCTGGGCAAGGCCGAGCTGGCCGCCGCTGTGGGCTATGCCGGTGCGATCTTGTTTTTTACCACATCGTTTTCCATCGGCATTGCCATTGCTGCCGGTGCGCTGGCGGCACGGGCCCTTGGTGCCGGGGAAAGCGAAAAGGCGCGGCTGCAATCGACCTCAACCTTGATCTATGGAGTGATCTTCAGCGCGGTGTTTGCGGCTGTTGTCTGGGTCAATCTGGGGCATCTTGTGGCCCTGCTGGGCGCCACCGGAGAAACCGCCGAGCTGGCGGTGCACTACCTGGCCATCATCGTGCCCAGCCTGCCCTTGCTGATGATCGGCATGACAGGTGGGGCGCTGTTGCGCGCGCATGGGGATGCAGGGCGCGCCATGTGGGCGACGATCTATGGCGGCGTGGTGAATGCGGTGCTGGATCCTATCTTGATCTTTGGTCTGGGGTTGGATCTGACCGGGGCTGCGCTGGCGTCGGTTGCAGCACGGGTGGTGATTGCGGCCACATCACTGTTGCCGCTGATCAAGCATTACGGCGGATTTTCATGGCCAACACCGGGGCGGCTGTTGCGTGATCTGATGCCTTTGCTGGCGATTGCCGTACCCGCCACGCTGACCCAGCTGGCCACGCCGGTGGGTCAGGCCTATGTCACCCGCGCCATGGCCGAATTCGGCGAGGCAGCCGTGGCAGGGATGGCCGTGGTCGGGCGTCTGACGCCATTGTCGTTTGCGGTGATTTTTGCGCTGTCGGGGGCGGTTGGGCCCATCATCGGCCAGAACTTTGGTGCCGGTGACAGGCAACGCGTGCGCGGTGCGGTCATAGCCGCCCTTGGCTTTACAGGGCTTTATGTGCTGTGTGCCGCGCTGATCCTGTTCTTTCTGCGCGGCCCGATTGCCGATTTGTTTCAGGCCCAAGACATCACCCGCGATCTGATCTTTTTGTTCTGCGGACCGCTGGCGCTGCTCTACTTTTTCAATGGGATGCTGTTTGTGGCCAATGCCGCGTTCAACAACCTGCGTCACCCGTTTTATTCGACAGGCATGAACTGGGGGCGGCACACATTGGGCACGATCCCGTTTGTCGTGGTCGGGGCGGCTTGGATGGGCGCGCCGGGGGTGTTGATCGGGCAGGCCACAGGCGGGGTGCTGTTTGGGGTGCTGGCCTTTGCGCTGGCGATGAAAGTGGTCCGCGAGGCGGATGGATCGGGCGAAGCCCCCGGCTTTCAACGTCAGTCACGCCTGATGCAGATCTTTCACAACCGTCGCTAAAGCGAGGTGATAAACCGCACGCCTAGGTGTTCGAGATGGGTATCAACACAGTCCCGCTCAGACGGGCTGAGACGGCAATGGCGCGGATAGCGCGGATCATCGCGGTCGGCCAGAATGGGCGCGTCCCAGCCATGCGTGGTGTCAAAGAACTGCGCCGCACCGGTTTCGCCAAATTCACGCAGATACCCTTGGATCACCACATCAATATAGCTGAGCAGCACTGGCCCCGCGCGCGTGGGGGTCGCATGCTGCTGGTCAGGGATCGCATAGACCACCAGATCGGGCGCGTGCCCAAGGCTGTGGGTGATCTGATGCGCGGCCTGCACGCGGTCATAGGCGCGTTCGCGGTGATCCAGTGCGGCCCAGTCCTGATCCGGAACCGCCGCAATCAGCCCGTCGATCTGTGATGTCTCATCAGGCACGACCGTCAGATAGGCGACCTGACGTGCAGGCGTGTGCCGCCACATCCGCCGCCACCCTTGCAGTTGTGCGGTCTGGGCATCCTCAAATTGATGCGTGTCACGGTTCACAAGGCTGCCATAGCCAAAGAAATATGCAGGATGGGTCATGCTCTTGTTTGTGCCGGGTGTGGGGCGCATGTGCAAGCGGATGCAACGCTTGAATTGATCAAATTGGTATACTAGCGTACACCGTATTCAGATCGGGAGAATCAGCACCGCTGATGCCGAAGGAGCAACCGCCCCGGAAACTCTCAGGCACAAGGACCGATCTGAACATACACACTCTGGAGAGTGTCTGGCACAGACCAGGCCGCCGAAGGGATAGCGATCTCAGGCAAAAGGACAGAAGGGGCATCGCAAGCGCAAGGGGCATGCCCCGGCGTGAAACCGGTGCCGGATTGAAAGACCATCAAACTGGCGCAAATTGGGAAAGGATGCCCGATGAGCGATACGTTGCGCGTGACGCCGCTGTATGATCTCCACCTCGAGCTGGGGGCCAAGATGGTGCCTTTTGCGGGCTATGATATGCCGGTGCAGTACCCTTTGGGTGTGATGAAAGAACACCTGCACACCCGCGCCAAAGCGGGTTTGTTTGATGTCAGCCATATGGGTCAGGTGATTGTGCGCCACCCTGATGGCTACGCCGGTGCGGCCCTCGCGTTAGAGGCATTGGTGCCTGTCAACTTGCTGGGTCTGGGTGAAAAGCGGCAACGCTATGCGATGTTCACCAATGATCAGGGCGGCATCGAAGATGACCTGATGATCACCCGGCGCGGGGATGAACTGCTGGTTGTTGTGAATGCCGCCTGCAAAGCGGCCGACATCGCGCATATGCAACACCACATGACCGGCTGCGACGTGGTCGAGGTGGCCGACCGTGCCCTGATCGCCCTGCAAGGCCCCTCGGCCGAGGCAGCGTTAGAGCCCGTGGCACCGGGGTGCGATATCATGAAGTTTCTCGACACTGGGATTTTCACCTCGGAGTATGGCGAGCTGTGGATTTCGCGCTCGGGGTACACCGGCGAAGATGGTTATGAGATTTCGGTTCATGCCACCCATGCCGATGCCCTGTGCCGCCGTTTGCTGGAGCATGAGGACGTGGAACCCATTGGATTGGGTGCACGCGATAGCCTGCGGCTTGAGGCGGGGCTGTGCCTGTATGGCAATGACATCGACACCACCACCAGCCCGGTTGAGGCCGGTCTGAGCTGGGCCATTCAGAGGGTCCGCCGCACCGGGGGCGACCGCGCAGGTGGCTTTCCGGGGGCCGAACGTATCCTGAACGAGCTGGCCAATGGCACGCAAAACCTGCGTGTGGGGCTGCGCCCCGAAGGCCGCGCCCCGATGCGCGAAGGCACACAGCTTTTTGCCAATGCCGAAGGCGGTGCCGCGATTGGCCAGGTGACGTCAGGTGCATTTGGCCCCACCATCGAAGGTCCGATGTCGATGGGCTATGTCGAGGCGGCTTTTACCCGCGAGGGCACACAGATTTTCGGGGAGGTGCGCGGCAAACGTCAGCCCGTGCGCATCGCGGCCATGCCGTTTACCCCCAACACGTTTAAACGCTGAACACACCAGGGAGAGAGTACTATGAAATTCACCGAAGAGCATGAATGGCTGCGCGAAGAAGACGGGCTGATCGTTGTGGGCATCACCGAACATGCCAGCGAACAGCTGGGCGATATCGTCTTTGTGGAGCTGCCCGAAGAAGGCACCGAAGTGGCCAAGGACGACGAGGTTGTGGTGATCGAATCCGTCAAGGCTGCCTCGGATATTCTGGCGCCCATTGATGGCGAGATCGTCGAAGTGAACGCACTGCTGGCCGACGAGCCCGGCAAGGTCAACGAGGACGCGATCGGGGATGGCTGGTTCTTCAAGATCAAGGCCAGCGATCCAGGCCAGATGGACGATTACATGGATGAAGCCGCCTATAAGACGTTCATCGCGTAACGCCCCGCCGGGGGGATTTGTACAAAGACCACGCAGAGGCGCGCCCGGTGTGGCGGGCCCGCGTCGTGAAACAGCAGGAGACGCGTCATGTCGTTCAAACCTACGGATTATCTGCCTTATGATTTTGCCAACCGTCGTCATATCGGGCCCTCGCCCGAGGAAATGACCGATATGTTGAACGCGCTGGGGGTCGAAAGCCTGGATGCGTTGATTGACGAAACCGTGCCCCCCGCCATTCGGCAGGCCGAGCCGCTGGATTTTGGCAAACCCTTGTCCGAGCGCGAATTGATGCATTTCATGCGTATGACGGCATCGAAGAACAAGGTCTTAGTCAGCCTGATCGGGCAGGGCTATCATGGCACGGTCACACCGCCTGCTATTCAGCGCAATATTCTGGAGAACCCGGCGTGGTATACATCCTACACGCCCTATCAGCCCGAAATCAGTCAGGGACGGCTGGAAGCGCTGTTGAACTTTCAGACCATGATCACCGATCTGACCGGGCTTGAGATTGCCAATGCGTCGCTCTTGGACGAGGCCACCGCCTGTGCCGAGGCCATGACCACAGCGCAGCGCGTGTCGAAATCAAAAGCGCAGGCGTTCTTTGTGGACCGCGATTGCCATCCCCAGAACATCGCCTTGGTGCAGACCCGCGCGGCGCCTCTGGGCATTGAGGTGATCGTTGGGGATCCCGACAAGATGGATGCGTCACAGGTGTTTGGCGCTTTGTTCCAATATCCCGGCACCTACGGCCATGTGCGCGACTTTACCGATCACATTGCCCGGCTGCACGAACACAAGGCCGTGGCTGTGGTTTCTGCCGATCCGCTAAGCCTGACCTTGCTGAAAGAACCCGGTGCGATGGGCGCGGATATTGCCGTGGGCAGCACCCAGCGCTTTGGTGTGCCGATGGGATATGGTGGCCCGCATGCGGCCTATATGGCCTGCAAAGACGCCTATAAACGGGCCATGCCGGGGCGGATTGTAGGGGTCAGTGTCGATGCCCATGGCAACCGCGCTTACCGCCTGAGCCTGCAAACCCGCGAGCAGCACATCCGGCGCGAAAAGGCCACGTCGAACGTATGCACCGCGCAGGCGTTGCTGGCGGTGATGGCCTCGATGTATGCGGTGTTTCATGGCCCCAAAGGCCTGAAAGCCATTGCGCAACGCATCCACCGCAAAACAGTACGGCTGGCCAAAGGGCTGGAGGCCGCAGGGTTCAAAGTGGACCCGGCGGTGTTTTTTGACACCATCACAGTGGACGTGGGTCCCTTGCAGGCGGCGGTTTTGAAATCGGCAGTGGATGAAGGCTTGAACCTGCGCAAAGTGGGTGAAAGCCGGGTCGGCATTACTCTGGACGAGGCGACACGCCCCAAGAACATCGAAGCGGTGTGGCGCGCCTTTGGCATCGATCACGCTGATGATGATTTCACGCCAGACTACCGCGTGCCCGACAAGATGCACCGCCAATCCCAGTATCTGACCCATCCGATATTCCACATGAACCGTGCCGAGACGGAAATGATGCGCTATATGCGCCGTCTGGCGGATCGCGATCTGGCACTGGACCGGGCGATGATCCCGCTGGGCAGCTGCACGATGAAGCTGAACTCGGCGGCGGAAATGATGCCCGTCAGCTGGCGCGAGTTTTCGCGGCTGCATCCGTTTGTGCCTGCGGATCAGGCGCTGGGTTACAAGGAAATGATCGATGATCTGAGCCATAAATTGTGCGTGATCACCGGCTATGACGCGCTGTCGATGCAGCCCAATTCGGGGGCGCAGGGCGAATATGCGGGACTGTTGACCATCGCCGCCTGGCACCGTGCACAAGGGCAGGGCCACCGCAATATCTGCCTTATTCCCATGAGCGCCCACGGCACCAACCCCGCCAGCGCGCAGATGGTCGGCTGGAAGGTTGTGCCGGTCAAATCCGCCGAAAACGGCGATATTGATATCGATGACTTCCGCGCCAAAGCCGAAGAGCACTCGGACAATCTGGCAGGCTGCATGATCACCTATCCGTCAACCCACGGCGTGTTTGAAACGCGGGTCAAGGAGGTCTGCCAGATCGTGCATGATCATGGCGGTCAGGTCTATATCGACGGGGCCAATATGAACGCTATGGTTGGCCTCAGCCGTCCCGGCGATCTGGGCGGGGATGTCAGTCACCTGAACCTGCACAAGACGTTTTGCATCCCGCATGGCGGGGGTGGTCCGGGCATGGGGCCGATTGGCGTAAAGGCGCATTTGGAGCCGCATTTGCCGGGGCATTTCCACACAGGTGGCGCGGCGGGCATGGTGTCGGCTGCACCTTTTGGATCGCCCTCAATCCTGCCGATTTCATGGGCCTACACGCTGATGATGGGCGGGGATGGCCTGACCCAGGCCACGCGGGTTGCGATCCTGAACGCCAACTATATCGCCAAACGGCTCGAGGGTGCGTTTGAGGTGCTGTACCGCGGCCAAAACGGGCGCGTGGCGCATGAATGCATCATTGATACACGCCCCTACGAGGCAAGCGCCGGCGTCACCGTGGATGATATTGCCAAACGGCTGATCGATAACGGGTTTCATGCCCCAACCATGAGCTGGCCCGTGGCAGGCACGTTGATGATCGAGCCAACAGAGTCTGAAACCAAGGCCGAGCTGGACCGGTTTTGCGATGCGATGCTGGCCATCCGTGCGGAAATCCGGGCGATTGAGGACGGCGCGATTGACGCGGAAAACAACCCGCTGAAAAACGCGCCGCACACGATGGAAGATCTGGTGCGCGATTGGGACCGGCCCTATAGCCGCGACGAGGCATGTTTCCCGCCCGGTGCGTTCCGGGTGGATAAATACTGGCCGCCGGTGAACCGTGTCGACAATGTCTACGGCGACCGCCATCTGGTGTGCACCTGCCCGCCGATGGAGGACTATGCCGAAGCGGCAGAGTAGCCCTGACCTGAAATAATAGCGGCCCCGGTTTCCCGAGGCCGCTTTTTTAGCTCATGAAAATGCTTCAAGCAAAGGTTTGCTACTGAAAATCTGGTGCCATCGCGGAAGATCCGGTCTGGCGATCTCTCTATGACTAAAATGTTAACAGCCGAGATCAGGCACGTCATACCCCAGATAGGGTAAACTGTGATTTATTTGGCGCTATGGGCCATGACAATGTCCAGTGCATCGCGCCAATGGCGGAAAAAGATCAGCTGCCCGGCGTCATCATATTCGCGGTAATCAATCCAGTCGTAGTCGCGCTGAAACTCGCGCAGGGTGGCCACGGGCACCTGTGGATCCTGGGTTCCGTTCATAAAGATGATCGGCACATCTGCCCTGATGTCATCCAGATCAGCGGACCAGTCTTGTTGCTGACGTCCCAGCACCTGCGCGGAAAACGCGGCATGGGCGGAATGGTCTTTACTCAGCGCCACTTCTGAACCGGTGACAATGGCCTCAAATACGTCGGGGTCTTCAAAGGTGTCCACATCCGCCGGACATTGGCCGTAGACCGCATGAATAAACCCGCGCTTGCCGATCTTGCGCGCCAGCAAAAAGCCCGCTTTGACCATAAACGGCAGCAGATGCGGCGTGTATTTGGCCCCGGCCAGAATGAAACGGTGCCATTTCTCCATGCGCTCGAACTGTTCGCGTTCGGTCATGGGCAGTACGCCGCCACAGCCCAAAATCAGGCTGATCCGGCGGGGCTGCGCGCGTGCCACTTGGACGCCGTAATAGCTGTCAGCACCCAGTGTGATCACCGGGCAGCGTTGCACGTCTTCGGCATCAAGCACCTGCAAGGTGTCAGCCACCAGAGCCGCGTCATAATCGACCTTGCGCGCAAGGGCATCAGACTGGCCATACCCGGCCCGCACGGGCACGATGATCCGAAGGCCAAGGGCTGCCGCATGGGCCTCGGCGGGGGCGGGCCACCGGACCAGGCCATAATCCAGCGGCATGAACAGCACCGGCATGCCCTTGGGATCGCCCAGGATCAGATAATCCAGACGCCGCCCATCGGGTGTCACCAGAGACTGGAATTCACGTTCTTCCAGCGTCTCATATCCGCGGCTGACCACCTTGGGGCCGGGGGCTGCATCCATTGTCAGGCTGACCATATCCATCATCGACAGCGCCAGACGCACCAGTTCGACCTGACTGTGGGTTTCAGTCTTGGCCAGAATGGATTTCACCTGCGCGCGGATCGTGTCGACAGACCGGCTGCGCTGCTCGGCGATCTCGGCCAGTGACCCGCATTCGACCAATGCGCGCACCACGTCGGCCTCGGCGGTGGTCAGTGCAAATGCCTGTCGCAGAATATCGCGGAACCCGTCCGGCCAGCCCACTTCGTTTGAGGCCGCAAGCACCAGTTTCTGATCGTCTGCCGTGCGGCACAGCTGCAACCGCAATACGGTGAACCGCCCCATCGCCCGGGAGCGCACACGCAAAATGGCGGTGGTTTCTTTTTCGTCGGTCAACACCCGGCGCAAGGTGCGGCGCACGGCCTCGATGTCCTCGGAATTGATAGGCAGGTCTTCTAGGGTTGAGCTGTCACTCAGCCCCATCAGCGCCATCGCGGCATCATTGGTGGCGCGAATGCGCTGCGTGCCATCCATCACAAAAGCAGCGACCCGGTCAAAGGGCGCCAGAATGGCCTTGATTTCATCGATCTCGGTGGAGGTGTCAACGCGGTCCAGAAAGGTGCTGGCGCGGTCAAAATGCCCGGCAATCAACGGATCATCCAGCAGGCGCGGGGCCTGAAAATCAGCCTGCGCACGCAGGGGTTTCATGGCCGTTTCCCAATGATCCAGCAACGCCTCATAGCGCGCAGGGTCCAATGCAACGTCGTACAAACGGTCAATCGCCGCCTCCCGATCGGTATCGGAAAGCCGGGTTTTATCCGTCTCGTCTTCGTCAAGGCGCGTTGGTTTGGCCAAATCTTACCCCTTCTCTTGGCAGTACCTTAAGAGATTCGGCATACAAAAGGAGATAAGTTTTACCGTTTGTTCAAAATTATAACTGTTTGTTCACGTTTCGGTTGGTTTGTCCTCAATCAGGAAACCAAAGCGGTCTTTTAAACGGTTCCAGCTGTCCTCATCCGGGGCGGCCAGAACATAGCCGTCGGTCACACCCGCATTATACTCCGAGCCGTCCAGCATGGCGACAAATCCACCCGCCTGCTGACAGATCAGCACACCTGCGGCGTGATCCCAAGGGTTCATTGTGCCCGACAGCAGAAAATCCATGCCACCACGGGCCAGTGTGCGGTACTCATG
The DNA here is from genome assembly GCA_045106595.1 of Roseovarius sp. GTDB lineage: Bacteria > Pseudomonadota > Alphaproteobacteria > Rhodobacterales > Rhodobacteraceae > Roseovarius. The sequence continues at coordinate 243,182 of JBGCEW010000007.1, forward strand.
ACATGAACAGCGCAGCGCCTGCGTGCGTCCAAACTCGGGCAGGGCGGCGGCCATTTCGGCGCGCTTGCCGTCATCCAGCAGATACAAGTGAATGTAGCCAGACATTTCCGACAAAGGCGCGCCTTTGGACACCGACAGCGGACGTGGAAACCCCATGGCGCGAACGTACTGCGTCGCGTTGCCTTCGTCGGCGATGATGTAGTCGTCCATCACCGGGTCATACAGCAGCCCCAGCACCGGTTTGCCAAAGCGCGTGACGGCCACGATCACACCAAACAGCGGCAGGCCATTGCAGAAATTCCAAGTGCCATCGACAGGATCCAGAATAAAGCACAGTTCGGCCTCGGCAATTTTGCCGCGCAGCGTGTCATCGGCTGCGGCGGCTTCTTCGCCGACGATCAGGGCGTGCGGGAACATCTGTTGCAAGCCGCGCGCCAGCATCGCTTCGGCGGCGGTGTCGGCCTCGGTAACAAGGTCATGCTTGTCGGCCTTGGTGGTGATGTCGCCTGCACCCAGATTGCGAAACCGGGGCAGTATTTCGGCCTTGGCGGCCCGGCGCACCAGATTGACCAACGTCGTTTGCTGCGCCGGTGTCAAAGGCGAGGTCAGGGGGATGGGCAGGGTATCACTCATGAAACATTTCCTTTTTGGCGCGGCTGAGGCACGGTCTGTGGCATCAGATTTAGGCCCCGATTGCCAGTTTAGGTATGGGAATTCTACGGTGCTATTCCCGTGTGCGTAGAACTGCCGCAGGGCGCGCCGTCAGCGGACCCCAGGCAAACGCCAGACCTGACAAGACCGTCACCGCGATGCCTGCACCGATGATGACAAAGGCTGATCCCCAGATGATATCAAACCCGGTTTCAAATATATAGTGGCTGACGGCCCAGCCGCCCAAAACACCTGTGCCCAAGGCCACGCCACCGGCCACAGCGCCCAAAAGCCCCGCCCGCCAGACCAGGCTGAGCAGGACCTGTGCCCGGCTCGCCCCAAGGGTTTTGAGCACAGCCGCCTCGTAGCGGCGGTGGGTCTGGTCGGCGGCACTGGCGCCGATCAGCACCAGAAAACCGGTCAGCAACGTCACCGATGCCCCCCATGCCACCGCGCTGGCCAGCCCGCCCAGCAGGTCTGACACCCGGTCGATGGCATCGCGCACCCGGATCGCGGTGACATTGGCATAGCGTTGCGACACATCGCGCAATACGGCCGCCTCGGCCTCGGGGGTGGCATAGACCGTGGCGATGAACGAATGTGGTGCCGCCTCAAGGGCTGAAGGGTTCATGATCATGATAAACCCCATGCCGGCGGTTGAAAAATCAACCTCGCGCAGGGATGTCAGCCGGGCGGTGAAATCACGGCCCAGAATGTTCACGGTCAGGGTGTCGCCCAGCGTCAGGCCCATCTCGGCGGCCTCTTCGGCGGCAAAGCTGACCTGCGCGGGCCCGGTGTAATCCTGGGCCCACCAATCGCCCTCAACCAACGTGGCGCGTTCAGGAAGCGCGTCGGCGTAGGTGATCCCGCGGTCGCCGTCCAGCACCCAGTGATCGCCCGCCACATCGCGCGCAGGCTGGCCATTGATCTGCGTGATGATCCCGCGCAGCATCGGGGCGCGGTCCACGCGGCTGACAGCCGGATCGCCCTCAACCCGTTCCAGAAAGCCGGGCATCTGATCTTTTTGCAGATCAACAAAGAAGAACGACGGGGCTTTGCCGGGCAGATCGCGGGCAATGGCCCCACGCAGGTTGCCATCAATCTGGCCCACCGTGGCCAACACGCTCAGCCCCAGACCCAACGAGAGCATCACCGGCGCGGCCGTGGTGCGCGGGCCACCAATGGCCCCCAGGGCCCACCGCAGCGACGGGCGATGCCGGCCCAGCGGTTGCAAGCGACGCGCCAGCCGGGTGACAGCCATTGCGGCCAGTGTCAGCAAGGCCAGCGCAATGCCAATACCTCCGGCGGTCCATAGCGTCAGCATCAGGTTGCCCGAGAACCACGCGGCCACGGCAATCAGCACTGTCAGCAGGCTGATCGTGGCCAGCACATAGGGCAATCGTGGCAAGGGGCTGGCCTGATCCACCGCATCGCGAAACAGGGTGGCGGCGCGGATCTCCTCGGTGCGGGCCAGCGGCCAGAGGGTGAAAATCAGCACCGACAAGGCGCTATAGATCACCGCCTCAATCATGGGGCCGGGGTAGGGGGCAAAGACGGCCGGGACGGGCAAGCGGGCCTCGATCAGTGGGCTAAGCAGCAGCGTGCCGCCCACACCAACGATCAGCCCCAGAACCATGCCCAGTGCCGCCAAGGCACCGACCTGCAACAGATAGGTCAAAAAGATCACGCGGGCATTGGCCCCAAGGGTGCGCAACGTCGCAATCGTGCGGGTCTTGCTGGCAAGGTATCCGCGCAAGGCGGCCGAAATGCCCACGCCGCCCACCGCCAGCCCTGACAGACCCACCAGCACCAAAAAAGCGCCCAGCCGGTCGACAAACTGCGCCACACCGGGGGCCGAGGCGCGCGCATCGCTCCAGCGCATGCCGCTGCCGTCAAACTGCGCTTTGGCCTGCTCCTCAAGCTGTGCCAGATCGGTGCCGTCGGGCAGCAACATCCGGTAATGCGTGGAGTAAAGCGTGCCGGGCTCCAGCAGCCCCGATTGCGTCAGAGCATCGCGCCGCACCATGCTGCGTGGCCCCAGCGTCAGGCCCGCAACTGCACTATCGGGCTCGCGGATGAGGGCGGCGTTCAGGCGAAATTGCTGATCGCCCAGACGAAACCTATCGCCCACCGCAATATCCAGCTGTGCCATCAGCACCGGGTCCATCACAGCCCCCGGCAGATCGGTTGTTGCAAGCGCCTCGGACAGTGCAATGGCCGGTTCCAGCACAGGGTCGCCCACCAAAGGATAGGCTGCGTCCACGGCCTTGACCTGGGTCAGGGCGCGGGTGTCGCCCACAACGGCCATCGACCGGAAATCAGCAATTTCAGAGACGGACTGCGCGACGCTGTCCATCCAGGCGCGCTCAACCGGGTCAGCAAAGCGGTAGGTCAGTTCAAGATCGGCATCGCCGCCCAGCAAACTGGCGCCCTGACTGGACAGCCCGGCCTGAATGCTGTCGCGCACCGTGCCCACAGCGGCAATGGCAGCCACACCCAGAATAACACAGGCCAGAAAGATGCGAAATCCCGCCAGCCCGCCGCGCAACTCGCGCCGTGCCAGCCGGGCGGCGTGGTTCAGGCTCATGCGGCCTCGCTGATCTGTAATGTGCCGTCGTTCAGGGTGATCACCCGGTCACAGCGTGCAGCCAGGTCCGGATCATGGGTGACCAGAACCAGGGTGGATCCGTGCCGCGCGCGCAGATCAAACAACAAATCCACAATGGCCGCCCCATTGGTGCTGTCCAGATTGCCAGTGGGTTCATCCGCCAGCACGATTGCAGGGCGCGGCGCGGCAGCGCGGGCCAAGGCAACACGCTGCTGCTCGCCGCCTGACATCTGCGCCGGGTAGTGATCCTGACGGTGCGCCAGCCCGACGGCGCTTAATTCTTCGGCGGCGCGGGCATAGGCGTCGCGGGCTCCGGCCAGCTCAAGCGGGGTGGCGACGTTTTCCAGCGCCGTCATGGTGGGGATCAGATGAAAGCTCTGAAACACCACGCCGAAATGATCGCGCCGCAGCCGGGCCAGTTGATCTTCGCTCATTGCACCCAGATCCTGCCCCATAGCGCGCACGGTGCCATGGGTGGCACGTTCCAGCCCGCCCAGCAGCATAAGCAGCGATGATTTACCAGATCCGGACGGGCCGATCAGTGCCAATGTCTCGCCCTTATGGACATCCATCGTGATGCTCTTAAGTATTTCAACAGGCCCGGCGTTGCCATTCAGCGATAAACCGACCTGGGCCAGCGATAACAAAGGAGAGGACATGCGGATGCGCCTGATCAAATTGCGGTCTGTCACATATGGGGTGGTCCGGCGGCTGGGCAAGACGCTGGCGTTGCTTATGTGCCTTGGCACGCCCCTTCAGGCACAGGATGTGACCGTGCTGGCCTTTGGTGACAGCCTGACCCAGGGCTACGGGCTGCCACAGGCCGATGGGCTGGTGCCGCAATTGCAGCGCTGGCTTGCCGCCCAAGGGACGCAGGCCCGGTTGGTGAACGCAGGCGTGTCAGGCGATACCAGCGCGGGTGGGGCTGCGCGCATTGACTGGAGCCTGTCCGAGCCGGTCGACGCCATGATCCTGACGCTGGGTGGCAATGACCTGCTGCGCGGGGTGGACCCGTCGGTGACCCGCACCAATCTGGACCAGATCATCAACGTCGCCAAAGACAGACAGGTCAAGGTACTGCTGGTCGGTATGCTGGCATCCAAAAACTATGGATCAGAATATAAGGCGGCCTTTGATGCGATGTATCCTGATCTGGCTGAAACCCATCAGGTGCAATTCTTTCCCTATTTCTTCCAAGGGCTTGGCGCAGGCACCCCCGCCGAGATGCAAGTGTATTTCCAGCGTGACGGCATCCATCCCAACGCCGCGGGCGTGGCCCGCATTGTCGAGGCTTTGGGCCCTGCCGTGCAACAGCTGATCGCCGATACGCCTTAGCCTGTCGCGCATAACCGTATGTGCGGGTTGTCCCCGAAATCCGACGGCGCGCATAAAAAAAGGGCCCACAACCGGGCCCTTCTTCGTGTCATTCGCGTTGGCTATTAGGCCAGAACGATGTTCATCGCTGCTTCGCGGCCATCACGGCCGGCTTCGATGTCGAATGTCACTTTTTGGTTGTCGGCGAGGCCTGTCAGACCTGAACGCTCAACAGCTGAGATGTGTACAAATACATCCTTGCCGCCGCCATCAGGTGCGATAAAGCCGTAGCCTTTAGTTGTGTTGAACCATTTTACGGTGCCTTCGGCCATTCCCGTATCTCCTATCAAAATGCTGCCCGCGGAAGTGCGGCAGGTCGGCTAGGTCAGTGCAAGATCGAGAAACTGAGCCGTGGATAGGAGCAGGTGGTCGATAGTGGTAACGTCGCAGGGGCCATATGACACCCCATGAGACAAAATTCAAGTCTTTCGTTTTAAAACAAAAATCGGGCGCAGCCAAAGACGCGCCCGATTGGAAACTTATCAGCAAAGAACCGCCGGTTGGCGTTACAGAACCGTGACAGTGGCCCCCATTGGCACGCGCTCGTACAGATCAATGACGTGATCATTGATCATCCGAATGCAGCCATTGGACACCGACCGCCCGATTGATCGGGGCGATGTGGTGCCGTGAATACGGAAATACGTGTCGCGGCCATTTTGGAACAGATACAGCGCACGCGCGCCCAGCGGATTGCCGGGGCCACCGGGTTGCACATAGTCGTTGTCGATGAATTTGCCGTAGTTCTGCGGATCGCGTTTGATCATGTCGTTGGTCGGACGCCATGTGGGCCATTTCTTCTTAGCGCCAATCTCGGCTTGTCCGGTGAATTCCAATCCGGCTTTGCCAACACCCACACCGTAGCGGCGTGCAACACCTGGTGCGGTCACCAGATACAGGAAGTGTGCACGTGGCAGCACCAGCAGTTTGCCGGGCTCGTACTCCGCGCTGATCTGCACGTCCTGAGGTTTGTAGCGGTCGGCCACTTCAAATGCATTTGCGGTTGCGGGCAGCGCGGTGGCAGCAAGGCCCGTGACCAATAGATTACGGCGATTAATCATAATATGTGTCCCCTTCTTAGGCTGGTTCCACAAATAATCTGCCACAAAGAGCAAGGATAATCAAAAACTGGTGAGGGGGGATGACTGTGTCATTTTCGCACCGAATCTGTCCTGAATTCGCACGAAACACACAGGAAAACGGCACCAGGGTCCCGGTGACGTCGACCTTTCAGGCGATCAGGCCTGTTGCATCTGTCCTGATTTGACGGCGGCGCTGGATTTTGTTGTGGCGCGGGGGCCTTTCAAGGCCGCAAGAATCATCAGTGCCGCGACGGTCAGCCCGACAACAAAGTACACCTGCACGGCCGCCCCGAAGGTCAGCCCGAACAAAAGCCAGCTGAACAGCGCCGAAAACGTGCCGCAGATACCGCCAAGAATGAATGCCAAAGGTGCCATGTTGTTCTCTCCCCAGAGTGTTGGGTCCTTTTAACGTAGCAAATGAGGCACGATTGGGGCAGGGGTGGTGCAATTTTGTGGGGATTGTGGCGGGAAATGGCCGAGCGAATCTCTGCCTAAGGTTGATCAAAAACTGATTTCTGAAACGATTTCAGCAGGTTCACCGGCCAACGCCAGTGCACGTAGCCCGGCCCGTTGCGCCAAAGCGGCGCGGACTTGTTGGCGATGTGCCGCGCTGACCCTGTCTTCGGCGCAGGCCCCTTTGACCACCCAGCGATTGTACGACACCGGCCCCGCAACTGTCCCCGAGATCACCCGGGGGGCCACATCATTGGGCTGCACGCGGTCAGATGCGATCAGTGTCTTGATGGCTTCGGCGATGATCTGCGCGCTTTCGACAAAGCTCATCTGCGCGACGGAGCGTTCGGCATCGGTGGGGCTGCCATCGGTCAGACAGTGGCGCGCCACAAAGATCCAGTCATGCACCATATACGCCGGGGCATAACCCCAGGGGCTGAACCCCTGAAACAACGTCGCCGCCCGCGGGATGGACCCGCCATCGGTATACATCATCTCGGGTTGGATTTTGGTGATGGTGGCCTTTGCGTTGTTGCGCGTGAACGTCAAAGGCTGCTTGGGCGACGGCACAAACACAAAGCGCCCATCGCCCGATTGCGTGCCTTCGCCGACCCACATCACAAGCAGTGCCCCGGTAAACTTGCCCTCGGGGGCTGCGTCGTAGTCGATTTGGCCACAAGCGGTCAGGAGGGCGCAGGCAAAGATTGCATAGAATCGGTGGAACATGCCTGTGAGTGTGCCCGAGAGAACCGAATGCACAAAGCCAGTTATTTTTTCCGCGTTAGACCGTTCACGCTGCACGCATTGTGTCGAAATGAAAACGGGCGGCCTGCAGACCGCCCGTTCTTATTCGGAAGGTTCCAGCCGCGTTACCGCGAAAACTTCTTGTGTTTCAAACGCTTCGGCTCCAGGGCATCGGCACCCAGGCGGCGTTTCTTGTCTTCTTCGTAGTCTTCAAAGTTGCCTTCAAACCACTCCACATGCGCCTCGCCCTCAAAGGCCAGGATGTGGGTGCAGATACGATCGAGGAAAAACCGGTCGTGCGAAATCACCACGGCGCAGCCTGCGAAATCGACCAGCGCGTCTTCCAGCGCCCGCAGGGTTTCCACGTCCAGATCGTTGGTCGGTTCATCGAGCAGCAGCACATTGCCGCCCTCTTTTAGCAGACGTGCCATATGCACCCGGTTGCGTTCACCGCCCGACAGCAGTGACACTTTCTTTTGCTGATCGCCGCCTTTGAAATTGAACGCCGAGCAATAGGCCCGTGAATTGACCTGAGCATCGCCCAGCTGGATAATCTCGGCCCCGCCGGTGATGGCCTCCCAGACGTTATCACCATCTTTCAGGTCATCGCGCGACTGGTCCACATACGACAGCTCGACCGTGTCGCCATAGCTGACCTCGCCTGCGTCAGGCTGTTCCTGCCCGGTCAGCATTTTGAACAGCGTCGATTTACCCGCGCCGTTGGGGCCGATCACGCCGACAATGCCACCGGGCGGCAGCGAGAATGTCAGATCTTCGATCAACAGCTTGTCGCCCATCGCCTTTTTCAGGCCTTCAACCTCAATCACTTTGGACCCCAGCCGTGGCCCGTTGGGGATGACAATCTGTGCGCGGGTGATCTTCTCGCGTTCGGATTGGTCTGCCAGCTCGTTATAGGCGTTGATCCGGGCCTTTTGCTTGGCTTGCCGGGCTTTCTGGCCCTGACGCATCCACTCCAATTCGCGCTCCAGCGTCTTTTGCTTGGATTTGTCTTCCTTGGCCTCATGCGCCAGCCGCTTGGCCTTTTGCTCCAGCCAGGCCGAGTAATTGCCTTCGTAAGGAATGCCGCGGCCACGGTCCAATTCCAGAATCCAGCCAGTGATATCATCCAGGAAATACCGGTCGTGGGTGACGATCAGGATGGTGCCTTTGTAGTCAATCAGGTGTTGTTGCAGCCAGGCAATCGTTTCCGCATCCAGGTGGTTGGTCGGTTCATCCAGCAGCAGCATGTCGGGCGCTTCCAGCAACAGCTTGCACAGGGCCACACGGCGCGCCTCACCACCAGACAGGGTGCTGACATCCGCGTCATCGGGCGGGCAGCGCAGGGCCTCCATCGCCACATCGATCTGCGCATCCAGATCCCACAGGTTCTGTGCGTCGATCTCGTCTTGCAGATTGGCCATCTCATCGGCGGTCTCGTCCGAGTAATTCATCGCCAATTCGTTGAACCGATCCAGCTTGCCCTTCTTCTCGGCCACACCCAGCATCACGTTTTCGCGTACGCTCAGGGCGGCGTCCAGCTTGGGCTCCTGCGGCAGATAACCCACCTTGGCACCCTCGGCCGACCAGGCCTCACCGGTGAAATCCGTGTCCAGTCCGGCCATGATCTTCATCAGGGTGGATTTACCCGCACCGTTCACACCAACCACGCCGATTTTCACACCGGGCAAAAAGCTCAGATGAATATTTTCAAAGCATTTCTTCCCACCGGGGTAGGTTTTGGAGACACCCTCCATGTGGTAGACGTATTGATAGGCGGCCATGGCTGTGCTTCTCTCTTTGATGAAACTCTCAAACGCTATGCGTGTAACTGGGTCGGACGATGAATTCAAATGCCGAAATACGCCGCCGCGCTGTGACCCTGCGCAAACGGCTATGGGCGTGGTGTCGTTTGATATGTCTGGCCGGCGTGCTAAGCGCATGTGGCGCGGCCCCCACGACCCTGACACTGGCCACACCGCCCAATCTGTATACCCTTGAAACCGGCGAGCCGTATCCGGCGCATAACGTGCCCAAAGGATTGCGCCGCACGCTGACCGAAATTCTGTATGTCACGGATCGCAATCCAATCATCGCGGCGGATGGCGCGCTTAGCGGATATGGCACCGAGCGCAGCCGCTCGATGGCGTTTGGGGTCAGTTTGGTGGAATACGGCGATCTGCAATCCTGGGCCGATCTGGTGGCGCAGACCCAGGCGGGGGACAGCCGCGCTCTGACCAAACTTGATCCGGTTTACATGGAAGAGTTCGCGCGGTTTCCCGAAACCCCTTTGCCGATCGGGCAGGCCGGAGGACGGTTGCAGGCCAGCCACGAGGCGGCCGAAGTCTATCAGGCGCGCGCCCGTGTGATGCAAACCGAACTGGGTGCGCGGCTTAGAAATCATGGGCTGAACCGGGTGCTTGTCTATATCCACGGGGTCAACAACAGTTTTGATGATGGTGTCGGCACATTGGCCAATATCTGGCACTATTCCGGGCGGCGCAGTTTGCCTGTGTCCTATTCATGGCCTGCGGGAAATGACGGGTTGCTGGCGTATTTCCGCGATGCCGAGGCGGGGGATTTCTCGGTGTTTCACGTCAAGGAATTCCTGCGCACGCTGGCCGCGGTGCCCGAAGTGGACCGGATCGATATCGTGGCCCATTCGCGTGGATCGGCGGTGATGACAGATGCCCTGCGCGAGTTGATCATCGAGGCGCGCGCCAAGGGACAAAACCCATCGGTGGCGCTGAAGACGGGCATCCTTGTGCTGGCGGCGGCCGATCTGGACGTGGGCGTGGTGCAGCAACGTCTGGTGGCTGAACGTTTTGCCGATGGGTTTGAGCAGATCAACATCTACGCCAACCCCGATGACCGCGCGTTGAACCTGTCGCGGATCATTGGCAATGTGGGGCGGCTGGGCAGTGTGGGTACCAGCGTGGGCGACGGCAATGATTTTGGCCAGCTGGTCCATGATCACAAGGTGAACGTGATCGTTGTCGAAGATCCGGGCAAGGGGCTGGGCCATGCCTATTTCCGCGAGAACCCGGCAGTGATGTCGGATATGGTGTTGGCGCTGCGCACCCGCAAATTACCGGGCACCGCCTATCGCCCGCTTGATCCGGTGTCTGAAAACGTCTGGGTGCTGCACCCCAATTACCCGGCTCAGGTGCTGCCGGATATGTTGGATCAGCCTGTTGTGGAAAGATAACGCAGCGGGTGGCGCGGCGCTTCAGAGGGCCGTATCTTCGCTCAACGGCTCTACAACACCGATGCCGGAAAACGGAACTTCCCCGGCTTTGGCGACCGCTTCCAGCCAATTGATCGTCTCAGAGATTATCATGGGGCGGGCCAATCCAAACCCTTGGATCAAAGGACAATGGGTGCGGCGCAGAATTTCCAGCTGCCCGTAGGTTTCCACCCCTTCGGCCACCACCTTCATGTTCAATAGCATTCCCAGCCGAATGATAGACCGGATGATGATCCGGTTGCGCGGGTCATCCTCCAGCCGTGAAATCATCGACCGATCCAGCTTGATCGCGTCAATGTCAAAGGCCGACATATGCGCCAGCCCGGCATAGCCGGTGCCGAAATCATCCAGGGCCACGCGCACGCCCAGACGTTTCAGCCGGTCAATCGCGGTCACCACATCCAGCCCGCTGTCATCCAGAATGGTCGTCTCAAGGATCTCTACGCAAATTGCATTTGGCTCAATCCCGCGGCATTGCAGCGCCCAGTCCAGCAGGCCGGGATAATTCACATCTGCAAGGATCGAACTGGAGACATTGATCGACATGCCATGATCTGAAAAGCCGCTGTTGCGCAGCTTTACCAGCGCATCCAGCGCCAGGTTCATCGAGATATAGTCAATCTCGGTCAGCAGGCCGTTACGCTCAGCTGCGACCAGAAAGTCATGCGGGCCCAGAACACCGCGCTCAGGATGGTTCCATCGCAGCAATGCCTCGCTGCCGACGATCTCGTTCTGACTCAGGTGTAGTTGCGGTTGCAGATAAATCTCAAACTGGTTGTCGGCGACCGCGCGTTTAAGATCCCGCGCCAGTTGTTGCTGTACCTTTTGGGCCTGTCCCAAGGCGGGTGTATATATGACAACCTGATTGCGGCCCTCGTGCTTGGCGGCATACAGCGCCTGATCGGCCATCTGCAACAAGGCCTCGCCCGTGACACCGGGCGTGCTGGCCAGGCTGACCCCGATGGATGTGCCCACCCGGATCACCTGACTGGACCAGGTCAGAGGCCAGCTGATAGCGCGCCGCAAATCCTCTGCACGATCAATCAGTTGGTCTTCGGTGGTGGTGCGCAGCGAGATCAGCAAAAATTCATCCCCGCCGGTGCGGCAAATCAGATCATCAGGCTCGCTATTGGCCCGCATCGCGGCGGCCACATGGCACAAAACCGCATCCCCTGCGGCATGGCCCAGCGTGTCATTGATGTCTTTGAACTTGTCGATATCGATCTGCAAAACACCGATATTGCGATGCCTGATATGGCGGGCCACCTGTTCGCTGTCCAGATAATCGCCCAGTTTGGTGCGATTGGCCAGGCCGGTCAGGTCATCGTGATGGGCCGCATGTTCCAGATCAACCTGCGCCTGCCGCAAGGTGGTTTCGGTATCCACCTGTTCGGTGACATCGCGGCAGGTGATCACCACTTTGGTCTGGTTGTCATCCTCGCCCAGACGGATCACGGTAAAGTTCTGCTGGTTCCAGAACCGCGATCCATCCCGGCGCATGTGTCGGGTGATTTCAAAGCTCTGAAAATTTGGGCGATCCACATCATAACGAAAGGCCGCAACCTCCTCGGGCGCGGGGCGCGCATCTTGTGGCAGGGCAAACTCATGCAGGCGCTTGCCGCGCAGCTCTTCCAAAGACCAGCCGAACATCTTCTCGCAGGCCGGGTTCATCCATTCCACGCGGGCCTGCACGTCCTGAACCATAACGCCGTCACGCATGTTTGACAGGATCAGGCCAAACGGCCCCTGATCACTATCGCCAGCAAACAGATCAGGCGCATCAACCCGAGCGCCCTCGGGCGCTTCAGGCGGATCTGTCGTGTGCTTGGTCTGTTTGGCCACTGTTGCTTGCCCATTGCTCGATCGGTTTTCCCAGATATGTGGCAGCTGGTCTTAATATTAAGTGGCCAAGCCTGTGTGTTCTGATTAAAAATCAACACAATTTTAGGGGTTTCACTGACATGCCACGCTATGCATTGCCGCTGACACGGCCCGGCCAGACAATTGGCTTGCTCGGAGGATCGTTTGATCCGCCACACGCCGGGCATCTGCATATCAGCCGCGAGGCGCTGAAACGGTTTGCTCTGGATCAGCTGTGGTGGCTGGTCAGCCCCGGTAACCCCCTGAAATCGCAAGGCCCTGCCGCGATGGACCGGCGTTTGGATGCCGCCCGGGCCTTGGTGGATCACCCGCGCATTCATGTCACGGATTTTGAACGGCAGGCCAATGTGCGCTACACGGCACAAACCATCGCCAAGCTACAGGCCGCGCGCCCTCAGCTGCGGTTTGTCTGGCTGATGGGGGCTGACAATCTGGCGCAGTTTCACCGCTGGCAGGATTGGAACGATATCATGGCGCGGGTGCCTGTGGGTGTGCTGGCGCGTCCGGGCAAACGGACCATGGCGCGCACGTCCAAAACCGCGCGGATTTATGCCCATGCGCGTCTTCCGGGGCGCCTCAGTCAGCGTTTGGCCGATTTACAGGCGCCGGCGTGGTGTTTTGTCAATGTGCCGATGCGTGCCATTTCCTCGACGGCGCTGCGTCAAAGCGGGGCCTGGCCCGATGATACAGCGCCCATGCCACCGCCCGCAAAAACGTGATCGGCCAACTGCGTAAAACGCCATTGCCCCGCTGCCCCGGCATGCGGTAAATCATCGGGTATGACGTATCCTATTTTAACCCGTCGCCTGATGATTGCAGGCCTGTTGTCCGCCGCCGCCACGCCCCTGTTGGCCGAGGCGCCCAAAACCTCTCTTCGCCCTGTCGCGCGTCCTTCGGGAACCGCCGCCAAGGTCGCCAAACCGCGTGCTGTGGGGGCTGCGGCACTGATCAAGGATGCCCAGCTGGGCGGGCGTGTGGGATTTTCCGTGATTGACGTGAAATCCGGCCTCGTGCTTGAGGAAAATGACGCCAAGGCAGGCCTGCCGCCGGCCAGTGTCACCAAATCGGTCACAGCCCTTTATGCGCTTGATAAGCTGGGTGCGGGTCATCGTTTCAAAACCCGGCTTATGGCCTCGGCCCGGCCCTCGAACGGGGTGCTCAAGGGGGATCTGATCCTTGTGGGCGGTGGCGATCCGACGCTTGACACGGACGCCATGGCGGGGCTTGCGCGACAGCTCAAGGCCTCCGGTGTACGCGAGGTGCGTGGCAAACTGCGCCCCTATGGCGGCGCATTGCCCTTCGTCTCTGAGATTGACCGCGAACAGCCTGATTATGTGTCCTATAACCCGTCGGTGTCGGGTCTGAACCTGAACTTCAACCGGGTGCATTTTGAATGGAAACGCTCCGGGTCAAAATATACCACCACGATGGATGCGCGCTCGGGCAAATACCGCCCCGAAGTGCGGGTGTCCCGCATGTCTATCGCCGCCCGCGAGGTGCCTGTGTACACCTACAAGGACAAAGGCAGCCATGACGAATGGAGCGTATCGCGCAAGGCATTGGGCAAGGGCGGATCACGCTGGCTGCCGGTGCGCAAACCCGAGGCGTATGCCATTGAGGTTTTCGCCAGCTTTGCCCGCGCACAGGGCATTGTTCTGAAGCCGGGCAAGCCCGTTAACCGCGCCCCTTCGGGTGTTACGCTGGCGACCCATCAAAGCGCGCCGCTTCGGGATATCCTGCGCGATATGTTGAAGTATTCCAACAACCTGACCGCCGAGGTGGTCGGGCTGTCCGCCACGGTCGCCTCCAAGGGGCCGGGTGGCACGTTGCGGCGCTCGGCGCAGGCGATGAGCAATTGGGCGTCCTCAGCGCTGGGTATGAAGGGGGCCAAATTCGTCGATCACTCGGGGCTTGGGTCGGCCTCGCGGGTCAGTGCTGCGGCCATGGCCAAGGCAATGGCGCGGGTCCATCGGGGCGGGGCTTTGAAACCCATCCTCAAGCCCATCGCGATGCGGTATGACAACGGCAAGGTGAACAAATCCCACCCGGTCAAGGTGATGGCAAAAACCGGCACGCTTTATTTTGTCAGCTCGCTGTCGGGGTATATGACGGCGCCTGATGGCACCGAACTGGCCTTTGCGATCTTTGCCGCGAATGACAAAAAGCGAGGCCAGATCAACCGTGCCACGGGTGAACGCCCGGCCGGGTCCGGCACCTGGAACAAACGCGCCAAAGGTTTGCAGCAAAAACTGATCGAGCGGTGGGGCGCTGTCTACGGCAGCTGACACAGCACCCTGATGGCAAATGTTTCAGGCTGATGTGCCTGCGCACACATGGTTTCACATCGCCGTGTCATGCATTGCACCCACCGTGTGTGGTCTCCATTCTTAGGCGCATCACGCCGTCTCACTCAACTCAGGAGAATTCATTATGCTGACCCGACGTTCCCTTCTTGCCACCGCCGCCGCGCTTCCTGTTGCCGCTCTTCTGGCGGGGCCCACCATGGCCGCCCAAACCGAGGTGTTCATCACTGACAATGTGGCCATCAACGGCTATGACCCGGTGGCTTATTTCACCGATGCCAAGCCCGTCTTGGGCAATGCCGCGCTCAATTCGGTCTTCAACGGGGCCACATGGCACTTTGCCTCGGCGGAGAATAAAGCCAGCTTTGATGCAGACCCGGCCAAGTTCGCCCCGCAGTTTGGCGGCTATTGCGCTTATGCGGTGTCCAAGGGCTACACCGCCCCCACCGATCCCAACGCCTGGACGGTGCATGACGGCAAGCTTTACCTCAACTACAGTCTGCGCGCCCGTGATCTTTGGAGCGAAGACGTCCCTGGCAACATCACCAAAGGCAACGCCAACTGGCCTGCGGTTTTGTCGAACTAAACGTGGATTAAACCCTGACTGGGGCGCTTGCACAGCGCCCCTTTTTGGGTCTTTGACATTACATTTGGGATTGCCCGCGTGAGGGGCTTGCCCCTCGCCTTGGTCGGAGGGCCGCAGGCCCTTCGAAACCGTCTTGCGCCTATCCTCGGATTAAACGCACGCGTTAGTCATCCAGCGATCCGTGGATGGCAAACTGATCCAGACCTGCCTCGCGTCGCTCGATCACGCGGAAGGCTTCTTTCACGCCTGCAGGTGTCAGTTCTCGGGCCACGCTCATGACCGTGCTGGCCTCTTGCTCGTCACACAGCTCGGCCATTTGTGTCAGCTCTTCTTGCGCCACGGGCAGGGCCGCCTCAACCGAAGGGGCGCCGTACATGTCGACGAAATGTTGCGCCAGCACCTGTGTCAGTGTCTCCATTTCCGACGGTTCAATTTGGGTCACAGCGACGAATGTCACCCGGCCGAATGTTTCGCATCCCAGCCATCCGTTGGAAAAGGCCTGTCGGGCCTTGCCTGCCAGATCACCTTCGCTCCAGTTGGAAAATTCAAACCCGCCGGAAATGCACCATTCCCCGGTGCGGGCGGGCGAGTGAAAGACATTCATGTCGCTTTCGTCAAAATGGATCGCGCGTGCCAGTTTCATGTCAAACCCCTTCCAGCAGATGCGTAAGCGCGATCAGATGCGTGGTGTCATCATCGCGCAACAGCATGCCAAATTGTTCATCGACACCCAGATAGGTGCCACTGTGCCCGGCCATTTGGGCAGGCTCGCCGATGCCAAACGCCAGAGTGCGCCAGTCTTTGTGCAGCTTGGCCACGCCGTCATGGCTCCAGGCGTTGATCCAATACAGCGTGTGCTTCACCCAAGCCTCCAGCAGGGCTGTCACATCCACATCAGCGCAGCCTTCGGCAAAAAGGCTGGTTTGATCGGGCGTCGTGCCCGGATTGTCATCCTCGGGCCACAAGGGCAGGGTCAGCCCCACCACCAGCCAGTTGGGTTCTGCGGTTTTTTCGTGATCCGAGGCCGCCACGCGCATCCGCCCGCACGAGGCCCCGTTGATGCGTATTCCGCCGTCCCAATCCAGATGCACGGCCACCTCGGGGGGGGCCAGCGCCCCCAGCGCGTTCTGAAAGCCCACACCGCACAGCGGCAGCATGACCATGGCATCGCTCAGGGCCACATCGGGGGCAAAGACAATCGCCGCACGCAGTTGGCTGTGGCCCAGGTTGTAGACCACCAGCCCGGCATCACAGCCCTTCACGGCCTCGACGCAGGCCTTGTCAAAGGGATCAATCTGGCCCTCAGCGGCCTGACCCCGGAACAGTGGCGGAAACTGTGGCGGAAACTGCGGCGCCTCGCTCATGCTTTGCCCATCTCCACCAGTTTTTGCGCCACGCTGCGGAACGCCTGCGCCTGACTGCTTTCGGGTTTCGAGACAACAATCGGCGCACCCCCGTCGGCGGCCAGCCGGATGTCCAGATGCAGCGGCACCTCGGCCAACAGCGGCACACCCAGTTTTTCGGCCTCATTGGCCACGCCACCATGGCCGAATACATGCTCTTCATGCCCACAGGCTGAACAGATATGCGTGCTCATGTTTTCGATCATGCCAAGGATGGGCGTTTCCAGCTGGTTGAACATATCAATGCCCTTGCGTGCATCCAAAAGGGCCACGTCCTGCGGCGTTGACACAATAATGGCCCCGTCCACATGCGCCTTTTGTGCCAGGGTCATTTGCACGTCGCCCGTGCCGGGGGGCAGATCAACGATCAGCACATCCAGCGCCCCCCATTGCACCTGCATCATCATTTGCTGAAGCGCGCCCATCAGCATGGGGCCGCGCCAGACCACCGCCTGATCGTCGTTGGTCATCAGACCGATCGACATCATCGTCACGCCAAAGTTGCGCAGCGGCAGGATCAGCTTGCCATCGGGGCTTTGTGGCCGGCCTGAAACGCCCAGCATCCGCGGTTGCGACGGGCCGTAGACGTCTGCGTCCAGCATGCCCACGCGGCGGCCTTCGGCGGCCAGTGCACAGGCCAGGTTTGACGCTACGGTCGATTTGCCGACGCCGCCCTTTCCGCTTGCAATGGCGATGATCCGGTCCACACCGGGTATCTTTTGCGGCCCCTGAGGCTCTGCCGCGCGCTGGGGTTTCAGATCGGGCGGGGCTTTTTCCGAATGCGCCGTCATCACGACCGACACCGATGTGGCCCCCAGAGCCTTCAGCTTGTCCTCGGCCTCGGCCTTCAGGGGCAGATACGGCTCGGGGCTGCCCACTTCCATGACAAAGCGCACCGCACCTGCATCATCCACGTCCAAAGCACGCGCCAAACCAGCGCTGACCATATCCGTTCCATCCGGGGCCTGAATGGTTTTCAGGCATTCCAGCACATCTTCACGACTGATGCTCACTCACGCGCCCTCGATCTTGCCGGTGACGGTGTGTTCCAGGTCAATGCCGTCCACCGTCAGAACCATCCGCGCCTCAAAGCTTTTTCCGGTCGTGTCGCCTGCGTTGCGCATCGCCTCTTCGATGGCCTGCTGCGAGGTCACGCCGACCTGCTTGAGAAATTTGCGCATCGACATGTTGAACTCGTCGCTCATGGACCTGATCCCCTCATTCCAACTCTATTGACGCACCGACCCTAGCGCTCTTACGCTGACATGCAACCGGACGACGCTATCCAAAGGGGTCCTTATGTGGAAAAAATTGCTTCTGATCGGGATTACCGTGATCTTGCCCCCCTTTGCCACCGCTCAGGACAAGGCATTTACGCTGGATGCGCCGGCCGCGCTGGTTGATACCGGGTTTCTAAAGCATCTGTTGCCGCGCTTTTCTCTGAAAAAGGGCATTCGCATCACCTTGACCGATGGGGCAGGGGGCGAGGCCGCGTTTGGTACGCAAGGCACACCGGTGTTTCGCCAGGGCGATACGGTCTGGCATTTCGCAGCCCCTGAGGGCGCGGACACCGACGCCTTTCTGGACTGGCTGACATCCGATGTGGGCCGGCGCACAATCGAGGCGTTTGCCCCCGAGGGCACACCGATGTTCAGCGCCGACACCGGCACGGTTGAGACGGTTCAGCAGGCCGTTTTGACGGGCGATGCCGTGCTGGGTGAAAAGGTCAGCCTGTCACAGTGCGGGCGGTGTCATGTGGTCAATGATACCAACAAGATGAACGCCATCGGCTCGACGCCGTCATTTGCCCTGATGCGCAATTTTGCGGACTGGCAGGAACGGTTTGAGACGTTTTACGTGCTCAAACCCCACGCCGCCTTTACGCAGGTGGCCGAGGTGACAGCGCCGTTTCCGGACAACCTGCCATCGCCCATCGCCCCCATCGAGGTAACCCTGGATGAGATCGATGCGATTACCGCTTATGTCAGCACGATCACGCCCGCCGATCTGGGCGCACCCATTCAGGCAGGGCAGGCGTTTCAGTAGTCACCCTGCGGTGCTGCTCACCCGTTTGGTGCGTCACGTGAAGGCCCTGAAAACTTCAGTGATCCTTGCGCTTTGACAGATAATCCGCCGTGGTGCGCACCGCCGGACGTTCGGCACCTGCAAAGGGGTTATCGGTTGAATGGAACTGCGCCTGAATCCGGCAGTTCTCGCACATCTGGATCATCTTGGCTGCATCCGGATTGCCAAACATTGAATGTTTCCCAGCCAGCTTCTCGGTGATCCGCTCGACCGTGGATTTCACCCCGAACAGCGATCCGCATTCGATGCAGGCAAAGGGCTCTTCCTCGTGCAGCACTTGCTGGTTGAACGCCGCATCCGTCAGGTTCAGCTGAGGCTGCAAACTGATGGCCTGTTCGGGGCAAATGTTGCTGCACAATCCGCATTGCAGACAGGCATCCTCCTGAAACCGCAATTGCGGTTTGTCGGGGTTTTCGCCCAATGCCCCGGACGGGCACAGCGACACACATGACAAACATAATGTGCAAGCGTCCGTATCCACCAAAACGGCCCCGTACGGCGCGCCTGCGGGCAGGTCCAACACCTCGGCCTCGGGCTGCAAAGCCTTGGCGGCCAGACGGGTCACCTGACGCCGCGAGCCAAGGGGCAAAACCGGCTGGCACAACGCCTTTGCAGGTGCGGCATCATACAGCGCGTCGCTCATGGCATCCGGGTCGGCCACGTCCAGCGTTTCAACCACCTGCGCCCCGGCAATCGCCTGCGCCAAAGCGGTTTGCGCTTCGATCACATCGCGTTCGGCGCGCGGTGACAGCAACACGCTGACATGCGCAAAACCGGCGGCAAGGGCCGCAGCCATTTCGGCATGTCCAAAGCCTGACAAGGCATCAGTTTCAAACGGGATCACATCGGCTGGCAAGCCGCGCCCAAACCGGGCGGCCAGCGCTATCATCTGGGCACCGTGCGTGCCGTCATGCACCAACAAACGCGGCGCATCTGCACCTGCCTTGCGATAGGTCGACGCCAGCACATCCAGCCGCCTGAACACCGTGTCCACCGAAGGGGCGTCATAGCTGATCGCCCCCGACGGGCATACCGCCGAGCATGATCCGCACCCGGCGCAGATCATCGGGTCGATCGCCACATGTTCACCCGCCGATGTAATGGCCCCCGTGGGACACACATTCAGGCAGTTCGAGCAGGCAGGTTTCTCGGCGCGGCTGTGGGCGCAGACGCTGGGCTCCAGCCGCACATAAAGTGGCTTTTCAAACGTGCCAATCAGCTGTGATGCCTCCAGCACGGCCTTCGCGACCGACGGCGCGTGGCCCGGATCCGCCCGCACATATCCTTCGCGTTTTTCATGGGCCGAAAACATCGGATCATCACCGCTTAAATCCAGGATGATATCACAGGCAGACACGGCACCGTTGACCGGATCTGTCAGCGCAAAACCACCGCGCCCACCGGGGATAACCTGTTGAAGTTTATCAAACTTCAGCTCAAATCCCCCCAGCGCGCCTGTGGCCTGGCGCAGCTCTCCGACCACGCAGTCAAACCGTCGGTCGGTGGGGATGTCGGATGCATCCGAAACCAGCGCCGTCACCGCCAATGTCTCGCACAGGTCTGCTGCGGCACCCAGCGCGGCCTCACCTCCTAGGATCAGGCAGGCGCCTTGTGAAATCACATCTACTGATTTGCCCATGTCGATGGGCAACACGGCCTCGGCGGCAAGGGCAGCCATCTTGGCGTCGGCGCGTCCCTCACCCCAGCCGGCCCGGTCGCGCAGATCGACAAACCCTGCGACCTCGGCCTCGATCTCTTCGGCCAAAGCCTCGAATGTGGCGCGCTCTTGCTGGCAGGCGATGATCGCCTCGCCGCTTGCGATCTCTTGGGCGGCGGCATTGATCTGATCCATGCACAGGCTGGAATAAACCTTGGAACAGGCCAATCCGCTGGCCTTGGAAATGGTGTCGGCATCCAGCGATTGACTGCCCAGACAGTCACATAAAATCAGCTTCTTTGTCATGTCTCTCCCCTGCCGCGCCGCGTCCGTGCGGGCGCGCGTATCGGCTAAGCTATGCAAGAATCGCACCCGGCGTAAACCGTGTTTCTGCGCTCCGGGCGATGCTTGTACTATGCTTGTGCGATGCCTGCGGAAATGCTGCGTTTGCAAAATACCCTTGTGCACCATCGCTATAAGCAGGCCCAAATTTCCGGCATTCCCGGCAATTCCTCAATGTTCATTGACCCAAAGGCAAGCGGGGGTCACGCCGCAGTGCAGAGTGCTAAAAATAATCAGGGATGAATTTGCAAAAAACACTTTGAGCCTGCGTGGCAGCTGGTGCATGCTGAAGTTGAGCGACGAGAAGACGGGAAAGCTTTGACCGCGATAGATGCGAAATCAGTGACGATGCCTTTGGGGATCGTGATCCGCCGGGTGCCTGGTGTCACACGGTGGGCCAAGCACGTCTGGAAGGCGGTTGCGGTGTTGCCGGGGGCAGGGGATGCCTCGTGGAAAGAATTGCGCCGCGAGGGTGATGTTGTTGAATATCACGCCGCCACGCTGACGCTGGAATTGCACCGCACCGATACCGAAGCATATCTGCACGGCCTGTCGACGCAGACGCCGTCGATTTACGTGGTGATGCGCGACAGCGAAACCGATGATCCGCTGGATATGGTTCTGGCCACCGCATCCCCCTATGAGGCGCAGGATTACGCCGACACCGGCGAAGAGCTGGTGGAAAAAGTGCCGATGCCCGAAGGGCTGGTGGCCTGGATCCGCGATTTCATCGAACTGCACCACGAAGACGAAGTGTTCGTCAAACGCCGCCGCGACAAATCCCGCGTGGACAAACGCGAAGACGGCATCGGGGATGCGCGCATTCGTCAGGCCGCGGATGTGTACCGCGCCCCCTCCGGACGGGAGAGAGTGCATTGAGCGGTGAGCAAAGTTTCTGGTCGCGTCGCCGCAGTGCCGTCGCCGCCGAGCAAGAGGCCGAGCTGGCCGCTGTCGAGGCCGAAGCGCTGGCCGCCGAACATGCGGTGCTGGAAGAGAAAACCGACGACGACATTCTGGCCGAGCTTGAGTTGCCCAACCCCGACGACATGAAAATGGGCGATGATTTCAGTGCTTTTATGTCCAAGGCCGTGCCCGACCGCATTCGCCGCCGGGCGTTGCGCACGTTGTGGCGCTCAAACCCGGTGCTGGCCAATGTCGACATGCTGGTGGATTATGGCGAAGATTTCACCGACGCCGCCAATGTGATCGAAAACCTGCAAACCACCTATCAGGTGGGCAAAGGCATGTTGAAACATGTGCAGGAAATGGCCCGTCAGGAAGAAGAAAAAGCCAAGGCCGAAGCACTTGCTCTGGAGCAGGGCGAGGATAACACGGACGTGGCTGAGATTGCTCTGGTCGAGGATGACGCCATTGCTGACGAAAAACATGACGAAAGTGTAGACGTGACTGAATACGAAGACCCAACCCCGCCCGAGGACGCGGTGGCCTATGTCGCTGCCACGCCCCGGCGCATGGTGTTTCGAGTGGAGGAGCAAGCGTGAGCGCTGCCGCTGAAACCAACGTCGCCACCGAAGACCGGCTGCGCGCCGATCTGTACAACTTTCTGGGGCTGATCCTGTCGGCCCCGCCTGATCAGTTCCTGATTGATCAATGCGCCGGGCTTTCGGGGGACGAAAGCGATCTGGGTCAGGCCATTGGCGCGCTCAGCCGCATTGCCAGGGTCACCAAGCCCAAGAAGGTGGAAAGCGAGTTCAACGCTTTGTTCATCGGTCTGGGCCGGGGCGAATTGCTGCCCTATGCCAGCTATTACCTGACCGGGTTCCTGAATGAAAAACCACTGTCGATTCTGCGTGCCGATATGGCCGCGCGCCGCATCACGCGGGCAGACAATGTGTTTGAACCCGAAGACAATATTGCCTCTCTGATGGAAATGATGGGTGGCATGATCGTGGGCCGGTTCGGGGCCGAGGCCTCGCTCGAAGACCAAAAGCAGTTTTTCAACAAACACATCGCGCCCTGGGCGTCATTGTTCTTTGCTGATCTGGAAGCTGCCAAGAATTCAGTGCTTTACGCGGCCATCGGCAGTGTCGGTAAGGCCTTTATGGAGATTGAGCGCGAAGCGTTCAGAATGACCGCGCCCTCATAACAGGGTGCGAAAAAGCGGCAGGGATGCTTGCCGCATGAAAGAGGAGGGAGACATCCCATGACCAAGAAAAACGAAGGCAAAACGCTCGATAAACCGGGCCGCCGCGATTTTCTCAAGCTGGCCGGGACAACCGCACCAGCCGCCGCCGTGGCCCTGGCCGCCGGCAGCACGACCGCTGAGGCTCAGCCGGTCGACCTGACATCCGACAAGATGCAGGACACCGCGCACACCCGCGCCTATCTCGACAGCGCCCGTTTCTGAACGGACGTGTCTTTCAATGCCTGATGCGACTGGTTGCGTGACGCCCGACTGCAAAAGGAACATACCAAGCCCGCCTTCAACAAAAGGGCAGCAAGGGAGGAACTACAATGCTTAGGAAAAAGACCAATGGGGTTGCGCGACGCCCCCAGCGGACTGGGATCCTGTCTGATATTGCTGAGAAATCAGTAGATCGCCGCGCGTTTTTGCGTGGTTCAGGTTTGGCCATCGGTGGCCTGGCCGCCATTTCCGCCACAGGTGGTGCGGTGACGCAGGCTTCGGCCGCGACAGCCTCAGGCACCGTCGTTGAAACCGTTAAATCTGTTTGTACACACTGCTCGGTTGGCTGCACGGTTGTGGCCGAAGTCAGCAACGGCGTGTGGACAGGCCAGGAACCCGGCTGGGACAGCCCGTTTAACCTAGGTGCACATTGCGCCAAAGGGGCTGCGGTGCGTGAACACGCCCACGGTGAACGCCGCCTGAAGTACCCGATGAAAAAAGAAGGCGGGGAATGGAAACGCATCAGCTGGGAACAGGCGATCGACGAGATCGGCGACGGCATGATGAAAATCCGCGACGAAAGCGGTCCAGATTCCGTGTACTGGCTGGGCTCAGCCAAGCACAACAACGAACAGGCCTATCTGTTCCGCAAGTTTGCCGCCTATTGGGGCACAAACAACGTGGATCACCAGGCCCGGATCTGCCACTCGACGACAGTGGCCGGTGTGGCGAATACATGGGGCTACGGCGCCATGACCAACAGCTACAACGACATCCACAACTCCAAGGCCATCTTTATCATTGGCGGCAACCCGGCCGAGGCACACCCTGTGTCACTGCTGCACGTTCTGAAAGCCAAAGAGCAGAACAACGCGCCTTTGATCGTATGTGACCCGCGCTTTACCCGCACGGCCGCCCATGCGGACGAGTTTGTACGCTTCCGTCCCGGTTCGGACGTGGCGCTGGTCTGGGGCATCCTGTGGCATATCTTTGAAAACGGTTGGGAGGATCAAGAGTTCATCCGCACCCGTGTCTGGGGAATGGACCAGATCAAAGAAGAAGTCGCCAGATGGACCCCCGAAGAGGTGGAACGTGTCACTGGCACGCCCGGCTCGCAGTTGCGCCGTGTGGCGCGCACATTGGCCAACAACCGCCCCGGCACCGTCATCTGGTGCATGGGTGGCACACAGCACACCAGCGGCAACAACAACACACGCGCCTACTGCGTGTTGCAGCTGGCCCTTGGCAACATGGGCACATCCGGTGGCGGGACAAACATCTTCCGCGGCCACGACAACGTGCAGGGTGCAACCGACCTTGGCGTTCTGTCGCACACGCTGCCCGGCTACTATGGCCTGAAGCCCGGTTCATGGGCACACTGGGGCCGCGTCTGGGAAGAGGACATGGATTGGCTGAAAGGTCAGTTTGCCTCGGCCAAGGGATCGGATGGCGAAGAGAAAAGCCTGATGAACCTGACGGGTATCCCTGTGTCGCGCTGGATTGATGGCGTGCTGGAAGACCCCGATAACATGGACAACCCCGATAAGGTGCGTGCCATGGTGCTGTGGGGCCACGCGCCCAACTCGCAAACCCGGATGAAGGAAATGAAAACCGCGATGGAGCAGCTGGATATGCTGGTTGTCGTGGATCCTTTCCCAACCGTGTCTGCAGTGCTGCATGACCGGACCGATGGCGTTTACCTGCTGCCGGCCTGTACCCAGTACGAAACGCGCGGGTCCGTCACGGCCTCGAACCGGTCGCTGCAATGGCGCGACCAGATCATCGAGCCGCTGTTCGAAAGCAAACCGGACGAGGTCATCATGGCCAAGTTCGCCAACAAGTTCGGCTGGGCCGACCGTTTCTTCCGCAACATCGAAATGGATGACGCAGAAACGCCCAATGTTGAAAGCGTTACACGCGAATTCAACAAAGGCATGTGGACGGTTGGCTACACGGGTCAAAGCCCCGAGCGGATCAAAAAGCACATGGCGAACCAGCACACGTTTGATCGCACCACGCTCAAGGCCAACGGTGGCCCGGCTGATGGCGATTACTACGGTCTGCCGTGGCCATCCTGGGGCACTCCCGAGATGAACCACCCCGGCACGCCCAACCTCTATGACATGTCCAAACGTGTCTCTGAGGGTGGCCTGACCTTCCGCGCCCGCTTTGGTGTGGAACGCGATGGTGACAACTTGCTGGCCGAAGGTGTTGCATCGCTGGATTCGGAAATTCAGGACGGATACCCCGAATTTACGATGCAGATGCTGATGGATCTGGGTTGGGATGGTGATCTGACAGCAGAAGAACGCGCTGTCATTGACGGCATTGCTGGCCCCAAGACCAACTGGAAAACCGACCTTTCAGGCGGTATTCAGCGGGTGGCCATCAAGCATGAGTGTGCACCGTTCGGCAACGCCAAGGCGCGCGCCGTGGTCTGGACCTTCCCTGATCCGGTCCCAATCCACCGCGAGCCGCTGTATACCAACCGCCGTGATCTGGTTGAGGATTACCCAACATATGAGGACCGCAAGTTCTATCGCTTGCCGACCATGTATGCCTCGATCCAGAAACAGGATTTCAGCAAGGATTATCCAATCATCCTGACATCCGGGCGTCTGGTCGAATATGAGGGCGGCGGGGATGAAACCCGGTCGAACCCATGGCTGGCCGAACTGCAACAGGACATGTTTGTCGAAATCAACACACGCGATGCCAACAACCTTGGCATTCGTGACGGCAAACAGGTTTGGGTGGAAGGCCCCGAAGGCGCCAAGGTCAAAGTGATGGCCATGGTCACCGAACGGGTCGGCGAAGGCGTGGCCTTCATGCCATTCCACTTTGGCGGTCATTTTGAAGGAGAGGACCAGCGGCATAAATATCCCGATGGCGCCGATCCATATGTGTTGGGTGAAAGCACCAACACGGCACAAACATATGGCTATGATTCAGTCACCCAGATGCAAGAGACCAAAGCGACTCTTTGCAAAATCTGGACAGCGTAAGGAGGACGTAAGTAATGGCTGCAAGAGCAAAGTTTCTCGTAGACGCCGAACGCTGCATTGAATGCAATGCCTGTGTCACGGCCTGTAAAAACGAGCACGAGGTGCCCTGGGGGATCAACCGCCGCAAGGTGGTCACGATCAACGATGGCTCACCTGGTGAACGCTCGATTTCGGTGGCATGCATGCACTGTTCAGACGCGCCTTGTATGGCCGTCTGCCCGGTGGATTGCTTCTACCAAAACGAAGAGGGCGTGGTGTTGCACGCGAAAGACCTGTGCATCGGCTGCGGATATTGCTTCTACGCGTGCCCCTTTGGTGCGCCGCAATTCCCACAGGCCGGCAACTTCGGATCGCGTGGCAAGATGGACAAATGTACCTTCTGTGCCGGTGGCCCCGAGGAAAACAACTCGACCGCCGAGTTCGCCAAATATGGCCGCAACCGGATCGCCGAGGGCAAACTGCCCATCTGCGCCGAAATGTGTGCCACCAAGGCGCTGCTGGCTGGTGATGGTGACGTTGTTGCCAACATCTACCGCGAACGCGTTGTGGCGCGCGGGTTTGGCTCGGGTGCATGGGGCTGGGGTTCGGCCTATGGCCAAAAGGGTGGCTGATACGCCCGCCCTTTGGCACTAAAGATCTTAAGGGCGGCCCAGAACACCGGGCCGCCTTTTCTGCCTGAAACATGTAATTCAGAAATTATTCCGGGGGATACCTGATGCTACGCGCCTTGATGACCACACTGCTGACCGTGCTCTTCATGACAACTGCTCATGCTCAGGAAACAAGCGGCGACGCAGCCGAGCCTGATCGCGCGGCCACCGGCGGTGCGCAGACCCTCGAAGATATCATGGCCCGTCAACGTGGCGAGAAAGTCGACAACAGCTTTCGCAGTGATCTGACTGGCGATCCCGATGGGGCCGCGGCCATCACCGGCCAGCTTGGCACCCTTGGCGGATCATCTGATCCCGATCTGTGGCGCGCCCTGCGGTTTGACGAGGCAAACATCACGACACAAGTCCGTGGTCACGCCGCCACCACGCTTATTCAGGACGGGGGTATGCGTTGGCTGACCTTCCGCGAAGGGCCGCTGGCCACCTACAGCGCCTATCTGATGGGCGGCACTTTGCTGGCGCTGGTGCTGTTCTACCTGATCCGGGGCCGCATCCGCATTGACGGCGAAAAGACCGGCCGCACCGTGCTGCGCTTTAAATCAATTGAACGCTTTGGTCATTGGCTGCTGGCGGGGTCGTTCATCCTGTTGGGTCTCACCGGCATTGTGTCGCTGTTCGGGCGCATGGTGCTGATACCGCTTTTTGGCCACGAGGCCTTTTCGACCATCGCCATAGGGTCCAAATGGATTCATAACAACGTCTCCTGGGCCTTTATGCTGGCGCTGATCATGATCTTTGTGATGTGGGTCGTGCACAATCTGCCCGATAAAACCGATATCAAATGGCTGGCCCAGGGTGGCGGTATCTTTACCAAAGGCCACCCGCCTGCCAAGAAATTCAATGCCGGTCAAAAGCTGATCTTCTGGTCGGTGATCGTGCTGGGCACGTCTATTTCGCTGACCGGTGTGGCCCTGCTTTTCCCGTTCGAGCTGCATATGTTTGCCGGCACGTTTGACAAGATGAACAGCTGGGGCATCTCAAACCTGCTGGGTCTGGGCGAATTGCGCACGGATCTGGCCCCGCATGAGGAAATGCAATACGCCCAGCTGTGGCACGCGATTGTCAGCTTTGTGCTGATGGCGATCATCATTGCGCATATCTATATCGGCTCGGTCGGGATGGAAGGTGCCTATGATGCTATGGGCTCGGGCGAGGTTGAGGAACAATGGGCGCGCGAGCACCATTCGATCTGGGCCGATGAGGCCGTCGCCGAGCGTGATAGCGCTGCCGCCAAACCCGCGCCCAAAGGCGCAACCCCCGCTGAATAAATGCGGGCGGCTTTGGCCATACTGTGTCTGCTGGCGGGTCCTGTGGCCGCGCAAGAGTTCTTCACGCTCAAAGGTCACGGCGGCCCGATCATGGACATCGCCGTGTCCCCCTCGGGCCAGATCGCCACGGCCAGTTTTGATAACTCGGTGGGGGTGTGGGACCAAGGCATACCCACATGGCTGGAAGGCAACCGCGCCGCTGTGAACACGGTGCTTTTTGCGCCTTCGGACCGGATCTATGCCGGTGGTGATGGCTTTACCCTGTGGGGGTGGACCAAGGACCGCGCCACACCCGTCAAAATCGGCACCCACACCGCCAAAATCAAAGGTCTGGATGTCACTGCGGATGGCAGCCTTTTGGCCAGTGCCAGCTGGGACGCCACCATTGCGCTGTGGCCCAACCCCGGAAGCGGCACCGCGCCCCGGCTGCTGACAGGCCACGCCAAAGGCGTCAATGACATCGCCTTTACCGCCGATGGGTCACAGGTGTATTCGGCCTCGGTGGATGGCACGATCCGCGTCTGGGATGTGGACAGTGGCCAGGAAACCCATCGCCTTGTCAAACACGGGTTCGGCATAAACAAACTGATCCTGAACGAAGCCCAAGGATGGCTGGCCTACGGGGCGGTCGACGGGGGCACGCGGGTTGTGGATATGCACACGGGCGCGCAGATCGCCGATTTCACCGCCGGGCGCCGCCCCATTCTGGCAATGGACTATAACGCGCCCACGCACAGCCTGGCGGTGGGGGACGGGCAGGGCTACATCATGGTGATCGACATGGAGGCCCTGCGCATTTCCCGCGATTTCCGTGCCACAAAGGCGGGCCCCGTCTGGGCGCTGGCCTTTTCGCCAGATGGTCAAAACCTGCACGCCGGCGGGATCGAGGACATCGCCTATTCCTGGCCGGTTGAAACGATGGACGAACATGGCCAGATGTCCCAAACCACCCGCAGCTTTCTGGAAAATCCCGAAACGCTGCCGAATGGCGAACGCCAGTTCAAACGCAAATGTTCAATTTGCCACACGCTGACCGAAGGCAGTGCCCGGCGCGCAGGCCCCAGCCTGCACCAGCTTTTCGGCAGGCCTGCCGGGACGGTTGCGGATTATTCTTACTCGGACACGCTGTTAAATTCTGATATTGTCTGGTCAGACACCACGATAAATGCTTTGTTTGATGAAGGCCCGGATCACTATATACCGGGGACGAAGATGCCGATGCAGCGTATCGTAAAGCAACAGGATCGTGACGATCTGATCGCCTATTTGCGCCGCGCCACCACGCGCCAGGAGAACTGAAAATGAAAGCCATGCTAAGCGCCTTTGTCGCCATTGCCGTCATCGCCGTCGGCTCGAATGTCATCCTGAACAACGTTGGGTTCTCGGCGCAGGAACAAGGCTCAGGCTCAGCCGTTCGGCTGGACTAATCGCCCGCTTGCGACACGCGCATAAGGCACCACTGCCATGAACGATATCTGGGCCGGGCTTGAGGCGGCATTCTGGCTGATCGTGACGCTGGATGCTGATCTGGTTGAAATCACGGCGCGGTCGCTTTTTGTCAGCCTGACGGCCCTTGTCATCGCCTCGGCTATCGCCTTGCCTTTTGGCACCTGGCTGGCCATCCGGCGGTTTCGCTATCGCCGTGCGGCCATTGCCATGCTGAACGCGTTGATGGGGCTGCCGCCTGTGGTGGTGGGGCTGATCGTCTATATCCTGTTCAGCCGCTCGGGGCCATTTGGTGTGCTGGGGCTGTTGTTTACCCCCACGGTGATGATCATCGCACAGGTGATCATTATCACGCCCCTGATTGCCTCGATCACGCACCAGGCCATGCGAGAGTTGTGGTCGGAATATCATGACCTGCTGATTTCACTTAACACCACCAAACGTCAGCGCATCATCGCCCTGATCTGGGACGGACGGCGCACGCTGTTGACGGCCTCGCTTGCGGGCTTTGGGCGTGCCATCGGCGAGGTGGGCGCGATTATGATCGTGGGTGGCAACATTGACCACGCCACCCGCGTGCTGACCACCGCCATCGCATTGGAAACCGGCAAGGGCGATTTCGCTTTGGCGTTGGGCCTTGGCTTTGTCCTGATCGCGCTGGCGCTGGCGGTTAATTTTGCCATCCACGCCCTGTCGCGAACCGAACGCGAGGGGCGCTGGTGATGCAAACCATGTCACTGACCCTGACCGATGCCCAGGTCAAACGCCGCGGCAAATCCATCCTTGGCCCGGTGTCGCTACAGCTGCCGGATCAGGGCTTTACCATCGTGATCGGCCCCAATGGCGCTGGCAAAACCACGCTGCTGAAGGTGCTGCACGGGGTTGAGCGGCTGTCGGCCGGCACTTTGCACTATGGCCTGCCCGCCGCCGAGGCCCGACAGGCGCAGGCCTATGTCTTTCAGTCCCCCATCATGCTGCGCCGGTCCGTGGCGCAAAATCTGGCCTATCCCCTGCAACTGATCGGCATGCCAAAGACGCACAGTGCCCCCCTTGTCAGCGATTGGGCCGCCCGCATTGGTCTGTCGGATATGCTGGATCGTCCTGCCACGCGGCTGTCGGGGGGCGAAAAGCAGAAACTGGCCTTGGGGCGCGCGCTTATCCGCACCCCGGCGGTGGTTTTTCTGGACGAGCCCTGCGCCAATCTCGATGCCCGCTCAACCCGCGATATCGAACGGTTGCTGTTGCAGGCCCATGCGGGCGGCACTAGGATCATCATGACAACGCATGACCTGGGCCAGGCCCGGCGTTTGGCCACGGATGTTTTGTTCCTGCTCAACGGACAGGTGCACGATCAGGGGCCCGCTGCGCCATTCCTGACATCGCCTGCCACCCCCGAAGCACGCGCCTTTTTACAAGGAGACATCGTGGAATGATCCGTATAATCGCTTTGATTTCATGCCTTTGGGCCGCATCAGCGCAGGCCGATACCTTGCGTATGGCCGTGACCACCAGCTTTCATAATTCGGGGTTGTCGGATGTGTTGCTGCCCGCCATCCAGAACGATACCGGCCTTGAGGTGCAGCTTTTGGTTGTGGGCACCGGGCAGGCTTTGCGGTTGGGCGAGGCAGGCGATGTGGATGCCATTCTGGTGCATTCCAAAGCCGCCGAAGAGGCCTTTGTGAAGGCCGGGCACGGCACGCACCGCCGCGAGATTATGTACAATGACTTTGTTCTGATCGGCCCTGCCGCCGACCCGGCTGCAATCGCCCAAGTTGACACCGCCGCTGCCGCACTCAGCCGTATCGCCAGTGCCACGCCCCCGTTTGTCAGTCGCGGCGATGACAGCGGCACCCATAAAAAAGAGCGCGCGCTTTGGGCCTCGGCTGATCTGGACCCTGACACATTCGGTGATTGGTACAACGCCACAGGCTCAGGCATGGGCGCCAGCCTGAACGTTGCATCGGGGCTGGACGGCTACATCATGTCAGACCGTGCCAGCTGGCTGAACTTTGGCAACAAAGGCACGCTGGCGCTGCTGTTTTCGGGCGATCCGGTGTTGTTCAACCAATACGCCTACCTGCCCGTGAACCCCGCCCGCCATGGCCACGTCAATGCCGGCGGAGCGCAAACGCTGGAAACCTGGCTGACCTCTGATGCGGCCAAGCAATTGATAAACAGCTACAAAATTGACGGTGAGACGCTCTTTGTCTTCAACGCCGCGCCGTAACGGCGTATCCGCGCATCACCTTCGGCCCCGGTTACCGCGTCTATTTTGGCCAAGATGGCGATACGCTTTTGATCTTGCTTTGCGGTGGGATCAAAAAGTGCCTGTCGAAAGGCTTTGAGCAGGCCAAAGCATTTTGGGACGACGACAAAGCCCGTAAGCAGAAAGGCGACTGACATGCCCCTGACCAAAGACTTCAAAGACACGATCAAGGCACGCGCCGAGCGCGACCCAGAGTTTCGGGCTGGCCTGTTCCGCGAAGCCATTGTGGCCATGCTCAGCGCCAAAGGCAATCCGCTTGCTGACAATTTGCTCGCTGTGGTTTCGCGTTTGAAGCAGCGCAAGAGCATGTCTTTCACAGCGACACCTAACACCGAGATTTACGCCCAAATTTCGTTTAGCCAGACGACGCACCACCAATTCCTTCAGCTGAATTGAGAGCTGAAACCAGAGTGCGAGCGGCGGAAAGCCGGCCTCCACCAGGGTGACATCAATCACAGCAGTGCGGGACTTTGCCGCTTTTTGCTCACATGGCAATTGCTAACGCAGCATTCTTGTGCACCAGCAGCGGTTCCGACGCCGCGTCGCAGCTAAGTTCGCCGGAGCAGCCATTCAAGGGCGTTACAATTCTTGGATTGAGAACCGCACTTTCGCTGAATACTGACAGAACCAGAAGATACGCCGCTCAAGCCAATCCTGAGAGGCACGGTTGATCGCGATCAATTGGTCTGGCTCGATGGAGTTGCCATCTGTGTGGCGCACTTGTAGCGAATTGAAACGCGGTTATGTTTGACACAGACCAACAACAAGGCTGGACAGTGAAAACCCCAGACACCCCTGCGATAGCCGCGCATTTTCGGAACATCTCGGAACTTGCCAGACTGATCGATGGCAGTCAGGACGCGGACGAGAGCTATCGATTGTTGACACAGGGTGTCTGTGATCACTCCCGTTGGGATATCAGCAGTATTCAGGTTCTCGATCTTGAAGCTGGGTTGGCTATTCCGATTGTGCGCCATGATCCGTTCAATGGGCACTCCCTGAAGAACATTGTGGGCTGGGATGCCAACACAAGCCCGGTTGGCCAGGTGTTAAAGGATGGCGAGCCGTTGATCATCCCGGATGCTGCGGCACAAAAGGTATATCCAGGATTTCGTGATG
>JBGCEW010000008.1:0-162806 GCA_045106595.1 Roseovarius sp.
CGTCATGGCAATCAAAACGTCGCGCTCATCCGCCCAGGCCAGATCATCCGTCGCCACAGACCCCGGCTTGGGGATTGCAAAGATCTGCGTCATGCCGGTTGAGGCGAGATAGGTGAAATTGGCCGCATTGGCATTGTTCACACCCACACCCAACACATAAACATTGCGCGCGTTCCAGATGGTTTCAGCCGCGGCCTTCAGCTGTTCGGCACTGATGCCACCAAACGTATCTTCGATATTGCGAATGGCCGCATTCAGCAGGTCCGCATAAAGCCCGCCCAGATCGCCCGAGCGACTGATGTCCTGCAACCAGCGCGCACGGTCAGGGAAATCGACAGCGCCCCGCCGGATCGCCTCGCGAAAGGGCTCGCGGAAGTCGTCGTAGCCGTCGAAACCAACCTGGCGCGCCATACGCACGACGGTGTTTGGCTTGACGCGTGCCGCT
This sequence comes from Roseovarius sp., assembly GCA_045106595.1. Lineage (GTDB taxonomy): Bacteria > Pseudomonadota > Alphaproteobacteria > Rhodobacterales > Rhodobacteraceae > Roseovarius. The sequence continues at coordinate 446 of JBGCEW010000008.1, forward strand.
TCGGCGATCTCGCGCACGGTGGAAATGCCCACATCGCGCGGGTTCTCCAAAACATAGCGCGCGGCCTTTTGCGCCTCGGGGGTCAGGGCCGCCCATTCGTCCGAAAGCCGTTCCAGCACCTGCGATGATACATTTGTGTCATTCATAATTGACGACGGTACAAATGTACGCTTAGCCTGTCGAGAGAAAAACGACTCATCTGGTCAGGAAAATGCGATGTCCGATAAAACCTTCCCCACCCACGCCCGCGTGGTGATTGTCGGCGGCGGTGTCATGGGGGTAGGTCTGGCCTATCACCTGGCGCATGAAGGTTGGGGGCCGGATGTGGTTCTGCTGGAAAAGGCCGAGCTGACCTCTGGCAGCACATGGCACGCGGCGGGGCAGATTACGCATTCCACTTCCAGTTTCGGGCTGGGCAAATGCGTGGATTACAACATCGGCTTGTATTCCGGCGGACTGGAGGCCGAAACAGGCCAAGCGGTGACATGGCATGGTTGCGGGTCTTTCCGGCTGGCCTACACCGAAGATGAGATGGACTGGCTGCGCCATACGCTGTCTGTGGGTCGCTCTCTGGGGTTTAACATAGACCTGGTAGGCCCTGAAAAGGTTGCTGAATTGCATCCGTTCTACAATCTGGATGGCGTTCTGGGCGCACTGCACACCCCCGACGATGGCCATGTAGACCCGACCAATGTGACCATGGCGATGGCCGCAGGTGCCCGCCAATTGGGCGCGCGGATCATTCGGCAGTGTCGCGCCACGAACATCACGCAATTGCCTTCAGGTGAATGGAGTGTCGAGACCCAGCAAGGCACGATCACCTGCGAACATGTGGTCAATGCGGGCGGCACTTATGCGCGGCAAATGGGCGAATGGTCGGGGCTGCAATTGCCCATGACCTCGATGACGCACCATTACTTTGTCACGGAAAATGTGCCTGAATTCAATGATATACACGGCGAACTTCCAGTCATTCGGGACGACAAACTGGTGTCAGGCTACATCCGGATGGAGCAAAAGCGTGGGTTGATCGGGATCTACGAGAAGGAAAACCCCAACTCGGTCTGGCATGATCATTGCCCGTGGGAGTACGAAAACTGGCTGTTTGAACCGGATTATGATCGGGTCATGCCCTGGCTGGAAAACGCGTTGGACCGGATGCCGATCTTTGCCGAGTTGGGGATCACCCGCGAAGTGCATGGCGCGATCTCGCATCCCCCCGATGGCAACCCGCTGATCGGCCCGGCCCCCGGCGTTCGCAATTACTGGTGTTGCTGCGGCACGCAGATCGGCATCGGCTGGGGCCCCGGACTAACCCGCGAACTGGCGCGCTGGATGGTGCATGGGGCGGCGGACATTTCGATGCGCGATTATGACCCCCGCCGATTTGGAAATTACGCTAAGAAAGACTGGCAAGTCATTAAAGCAGAAGAAGACTATTGCCTGCGCCACGAGATACCATTCCCGCATTTCAACCGTCTGGCCGGGCGTCCGGTGAAGCCTTCACCCCTGTATGAACGCCTCAGGGACAAGGGCGCTGTGTATGAGGAGGTCTATGGCCACGAGCGCCCGCGCTGGTTTGCGCGCGCAGATGTGGCGCAACAGGATCAGTATTCTTTCCGCCGCACCATGGTGCACGACATGGTCGCAACCGAATGTAAGGCTGTACGCGAAGCGGTTGGAATTATGGATATTTCCGCCTTTACCAAAGTGGAAGTGTCTGGCCCTGACGCTGCCAGTTTGCTGGACCGGCTGACCGCCAACCGTTTGCCCCAGACATCCGGCGGGATTGCCCTGACGCACATGCTCAACCGGCGCGGACGGATTGAGCTGGAAACCACCGTGGTCAAGATGAGCACCGATTGCTATTACCTTGTCTGCGCTGCCTTTTTTGAACAACGCCTTCTGGATCATCTGGCGCAGCACCAAGGGGATGACAATGCCACAGTCACCTTGCGGTCAAACGATTGGGCAGCCCTGACATTGAACGGGCCCAATGCGCGCAAGGTGCTGGCGCGGTGCACCGATGCGGACCTGTCAAACACCGGGTTCCGCTGGCTGAGCGCGCAAGAGATCACCATCGCAGGCCACACCGTCTGGGCATTCCGGATGTCTTATGCAGGCGAGCTGGGTTGGGAATTCCACATGCCCCGTGAAGCCGCCTTGCCTGTCTATGACGCGCTTTGGGCAGCAGGTCAGGCGCATGGCATCACCGATTACGGCAGCTTTGCCATGAACGCTCTGCGAATGGAAAAGATGTTCAAGGGCGCGGGTGAATTGACCAATGAAGTCACACTGGCCGAGGCCGATGTGACCCGGTTTGCACGCACAGATAAGGAGTATCTGGGCCGCGACAAAACGCTGAACACCGATCTGCCCTGGGTCTGCGCCTATATGGAAATTGAACCGGACGGCGTTGAGGATGGCCACGGAGGCGAGGCGGTTTTACTGGATGGCGCGGTTGTCGGCTCTACCGCCTCGGTCGCTTATGGGCACACGGTGGGCAAGATATTGGCCTTTGCATATGTCAAACCGCATGCCAACGTGGCCGGAACAGACATCGAAGTGATCATTGCAGGCAAACCACGGCACGGCCGGATTTTGGACAAACCTGCCTATGACCCAAGCAGCCTGCGACCGCGCACAGAAGATTGAATATAGAGGATAAAATCATGAGCGAGCTACCCAAGACAATGCAAGCCATGGTGCTGATGGGGCATGGTGATCTGGATATGTATGAGTTCCACAAGGACTGGCCGATGCCCGAATGTGGCCCCGACGATGTGATCATCAAGGTAGGCGCCTGCGGGATGAACAACACGGATGTGAACACACGCTCGGGCTGGTATTCCAAAGCGGTCGACGAGGCCACAACGGGCGGGGCCTATGACACTGTAGATGACGAAGATCCCAGTTGGGGCGGCGCACCGCTGGCGTTCCCGCGCATTCAGGGTGCCGATGTGGTGGGCCGCGTGGTGGCCGTCGGGGCCAATGGTGATGATCGTATCATCGGCAAGCGTGTGATGGTCGATGGCTGGCAACGCGATTGGTCTGACCCCGAAAACATGAACAAAATCGGCTACTTCGGGTCCGAACGCGATGGTGGATATGCTGAATACACATCGGCTGATTACCGCGATGTGGCCGTGGTCGAAAGCGATCTGAGCGATGCCGAACTGGCCACATTTCAATGCTCTTACGCCACGGCCGAAGGCATGTTGACCCGCGCCGCAGTGACGGATGCCGATACCGTTCTGGTCCCCGGTGCCTCGGGCGGTGTGGGGGGCGCGTTGGTGCAATTGGCCAAACTGCGCGGTGCGCGTGTGATCGCTATGGCGTCTGAGGCCAAGCATGCCGAGGTGGCGACCCTCAACCCCGATGTGATCCTGCCTCGCGCACCCAAGAGTTTGCGCAAGGCGCTTGGTGATGAAAAAGTCACCGTTGTGGCCGATGTGGTGGGTGGCGCTAACTGGCCCAACCTGATCGACATTCTTGAACGCGGCGGGCGGTATACCTGCTCGGGCGCGATTGCCGGGCCGGTGGTGCAATTGGACCTGCGGACGTTCTACCTGCGCGATCTGACGTTCACCGGCTCTACCATCAACCCACCACAGGTGTTTCGGACTGTGGTAAAGATCATCGAAGAGGGGCACCTTAAGCCCATGTTGGCTGCAACCTATCCGCTCAACCAACTGCGAGAGGCCCAAACCGCCTTTATCGCAAAAGAGCATACCGGCAATATCGTGATCACCCCATGAGCCGAACCGTGTGGGACACCCTGTTACAGGAGGCGCGTGCCATGCATACCGGCAGCGCCGCTTTGCAGGCGTTCTGCACCTTTCCCACCGATCTGACGCCTCAGGACATCACAGCGCATCAAACCTCGGCTGCGGGTCTCTTTGCCAAGGATACCGCGCTGGATGGATCGCCGAACGCAGCGTTTCAGCAGGCCCTGATTACGGCAACCCCACATGCCCGGTGGCAGGAACTGTACAAGGACACTGACATAGGCGAGGACTTTCTTAGCCGTTTTGGCTTTACCTGCCTGATCGGGGATGGAGGCGCGTTTGACAGCCCCTCAATGGGGGCATGGCTGCTCTATATGCCAGCACATCTGCATTATACCTGGCACCACCATTTGGCTGACGAGATGTATCTGGTCGTCGCCGGCTCGGCCCGGTTCATGCGTGACGGCGCACCAGATGAAACCTTAACCCCCGGCCAGACCATGCTGCACCAAAGCAATCAGCCCCATGCGATGGAAACCGGCGACAGCCCGGTGCTGTGCTACATCATTTGGCGTGATCATTTTGAACACCTGCCCGTGCTCAGTCAGCCCGAGGATTTTCAATGATATTTATGACTTGCCCGAACATGGAGAGCCTATAATGGACGCCCGCTGGACCACCTTGCTAAACGAAGCCCGCGTGGCACATGACACTGTGCCTGCTTTGCAAGACTTCTGCCCGTTCCCGACAGACATCGGCGAACAAAGCGTGGATGCGCAGCATGATCCCCTGTGCGATGCGATGGCCGCGGACACCGCCCTGACCACGGACAGCTTCGCAACGTTTCGCGATGCCCTGATTGCGGCTGGGCCTTTGGGGCAATGGCGCGACACCTACCGTCACACGTCGATTGGCGAAGTCCTGCACAGCCATTTTGGCACATATGAGCTTCTGGGCCGTGATGCGGCCTTTGCCACCGATCAGATGCGCGGGTTCATGGTTTATCAAACGCCGGGCTATCACTATCCCATGCACCATCACCCCGCCGAAGAGATCTATCTGGTGCTGGCAGGCGAGGCCGAGTTTCATGTCGAGGGTCAGCGCAGCCGCATCCTGCGCCCCGGTGATACGCAGTACCACGAAACCAACCAGCCGCATGCGCTGACCACGCACACCACACCGGTGATGGCCTATGTGTTGTGGCGTGGTGATCTGACCACCAAGCCTGTCTTCACCCATCCCGAGACACCGGGATGACGGCGCGTGCCCGTCTCTCCTCGGCGCTTGAGGCCGCGCGGGACTGGCACAGCGCCCTGCCCCAGGCTCGGGTTTTTTGCCCTTGGCCGGATGATCTGGCGTGGGCTGATCTGGCCCCAGCCGAGGGGCCTGCGGCGGCCCTGCTTCACAGCGCGCCGGGCGATACGGAAACGTTTGCGCACCCTATGTTGGCCGCACTTCAGGCCGTCGCCCAGGATGTGGAATGGCGTCATACCTACACGGCAGCCGAAGTCGGCCAGGATTTTCTGGACGCATTTGGCTGGTTTGAACTGGCCGGACCTTCAGGGCATTTCACCACGCATCAAACCCGGATCACTGTCGGATATTGGGGGCCGGGCTTGCGCTATGGACGTCATCATCACCGGGCCGAGGAGTTGTATACAATTGTCTCGGGGCAAGCCGAGTTTCTGGCCGATGGCGCACCCGGTACTGTTCTGCGCCCCGGCGACACCCGTCTGCACACCAGCAACCAACCCCATGCCATGAACACCCATGCCACACCGGTTCTGGCGCTGGTATTGTGGCGCGGCGACGGTCTGGCCGATCCGCCCCGGATGACGCCATGAAGATTGCACAGATCGATGTGTTTCAGGTGGATTTGCCTGTCAAAGGCGGGGTTTACCGGCTGTCTGGCGGGCGCGAATACACCAGCTATGACGCCACTATTGTGCGCATCACCACGGCCTGTGGCCTGATTGGCTGGGGCGAGTCCACGCCGTTTGGGGCCACCTATATTGCATCCCATGCAGGGGGTACGCGTGCGGCTTTGGCAGTACTGGCACCTGCGCTGCTGGGCCGTGATCCGCGCCACCATGATCGCAACTGGGAGCATATGCGCACCACTCTTGCCGGGCACCGCGATGCCCGCGCGGCCCTTGATGTGGCGTGTTGGGACATTGCAGCGCAGGCCGCCTGTCAACCATTGTGTGATATGCTGGGGGGGCGGATTGCCGGGACTATTCCCTTGATATCGTCCATCGGCGGCGACACGCCTCAGGCCATGCGCACCAAGGTTGCAGCCCACCGCGCGCAGGGGTTTTTGGGGCACTCCATCAAAATCGGTGCTTCTCAGGCCGAAGGCGGACCGGGGCTGGATGCCCAGCGCATTCAGGCCTGTCTGGCAGACCGGCACCCGGATGAATGGTATTTGGTTGATGCCAATAATGGCCTCAGCCCCGAGCACGCCCTGCGCATGCTGTCGCTGTTGCCTCCCGGCCTTGATTTCGTGCTTGAGGCGCCTTGCGCCAGTTGGCGCGAAACCCAGTCTTTGCGGGCGCGGTGCGCTGTGCCAATTCTGCTGGATGAACTGGTTCAATCCGAGGCAGACCTGATCCACGCGATCGCCAATGACACCTGTGATGGCGTCGGGCTGAAGGTGACCAAACAGGGTGGCATCACCCCCATGTTGCGCCAACGCACGATTGCTGCAGCCGCCGGGATGGTGATGTCCATTCAGGACACCGTGGGGTCAGAAATCAGCTTTGCCGCCATCGTGCATCTGGCCCAATCCACCCCACCCGCGCTGCTGCGCTGTGCACTGGACACGCGCATGATGGTCGATGTTCAGATCGCAGCCTTTGATGCACCCGTGGAACACGGCGGCGTGCGTGCGCCGGATGTGCCGGGGCTGGGTGTCAGGCCTGATATGGCAAGGCTGGGCGCGCCCGTGGCGCAGCACGTGGCATAAGGCAGGATCGCGCTATGACACATACCTTGATCCCCCCTGCCCTCACTCCCACGCGCCACGCACCACCTGCGGCTGTTTTGTGTGGCCGCATTCAATCGCTTGCCCCTGTACACAGGCGCATCCCTTTCAACAGGAGCCTTCCATGACCATGACCTGCACCGCCACGCAACTGATCGATGACGCGCGCACCCGTGTCACCCGTTTTGATTTTGAGCCCGGCCAGCAAACCGGGTGGCACACCCATGGGTTTGACTATGTGATCACCACTTTGACCGATTGCGCCATGCGCCTTGAGGTGCCCGGTGGCACCTACAACGATGTGACGATCCCCGCCGGCACGGCCTATCGCCGCGACGAAGGTGTCGAGCACAATGTGATCAACGCAGGTGATCACCCCATGAGCTTTGTTGAGGTTGAAATCAAATGACACGGGGCATTGCGCATGTCCTTCGCATGTCCACCATGCCACCTGCGCGCCCAAAGGCCCGCAGGGCCGCCCTCGGGCGATGCCGAAGGCAGCGCAACCCGACAAAGGCAACACAGAAATGAAGATCAAACGCATCACCGTCTGGCAGCTCGATCTGCCCTTGTCCGAACCCTACTTTCTCTCGGGGGGGCGGCTGAAATTTGAACGGCTCGACAGCACATTTGTGCGCATTGACACTGATGAGGGGCTCAGCGGGTGGGGCGAAGGATGCCCCTGGGGGCACACTTACCTGCCCGCCCATGGTCCGGGCATACGCGCAGGGCTGGCCACGTTGGCCCAGGCCCTGATCGGGCTTGATCCGCGCAGTATCGATCACGTGAACCGCGTGATGGACGTGACCTTGCCGGGGCATCCTTATGTGAAATCGGCGCTTGATATTGCCTGTTGGGACATTCTTGGTCAGGCCGCGGGCCTGCCGCTGTGGCAGTTGCTGGGCGCAGACACCGCAACACCTGTGGCGGTCAATTCCTCGATCTCGACCGGCACGCCGGAGGCCATGCTGGCGCTGATCAACCGTGCAGCGGCCAAGGGCTATACCGTGCATTCCGCCAAGGTGGGCGGCACCGATATTGGTATGGATATTGCCCGGATTGAAGCCATTTCCACAGGTTTGCCCGCAGGGCACCGCGTGACTTTTGATGTGAACCGCGCCTGGACACCTGCCACGGCCATTGAGGTGCTCAACTCAACCAGTGCCCGCGACTGGGTGGAACAGCCTTGCGAAACTCTGGATCAATGCGCCCATGTAGCCGCCCGTGTCGCCAATCCGATCATGCTGGATGAATGCATGCACGGGATGCAGGACCATCTTGAGGCCTGGAAGCGCGGTGCCTGCGAAGGCGTAAAGGTCAAACCCAACCGTCTTGGCGGTCTGACCCGCGCGCGCCAGATCCGTGATTTCGGCGTTTCGGTTGGCTGGCAGATGCATATCGAAGATGTCGGTGGCTCGGCCCTAGCCGACACGGCGGCACTCCACCTTGCAGCCTCAACCCCTGATGCCAATCGACTGGCCTCGTGGCTGTGTCACTATCACCTGGATGTGGACCCAGTGCCCGGTCAGGGCGCGCGCAATGTTGCGGGTCACGCGGTCCCACCCGTCACGCCGGGGTTGGGTGTGGTGCCCGATCTGCACAGGTTGGGCCCTGCGGTGGCAACATATGAATAAGCGTTTGAAACACATGCAGTCCAAAGGACGCAGGCCATGAAAATCACCCGCATCACACTGTGGTCGGTCCCGCTGACCAGCCATGACACCTATTATATGTCGGATGGCAAAACATGCGATGTCACGCCTTCGATTGTCGCGCGTATTGATACGGACCAGGGCCTTTCCGGCTGGGGCGAGGTCTGCCCCATTCCGCATTACCTGCCCGCCTATGCCCGGGGAGTGGCCACAGCCATTGAAGAACTGGCACCGGTGTTGTTGGGCGCAGACCCCATTGGACCTGAGGCCGTAATGGAGCAGCTGCACCTGCAGTTGCAAGGCCATGACTATGCCAAATCCTGTATCGACACCGCCCTTTGGGACCTGACCGGACAGGCCGCAAACCTGCCGCTTTATGCGCTTTTGGGCGGGCGGCAGGTGGCGGATATGCCGGTTTATCATTCAATCACCTGTATTGCCCCCGAAGACATGGCACGTATGGCACGCGACGCTTATGCGCAGGGCATTCGCCAGTTTCAGGTCAAGCTGGGCGCGGATGCAAACTGGCAGGCCGATGTGGCCCGGCTGGTGCAGGTCCGCGAGGCCGTGGGTCCCGGCCCGCTGGTCTACGGCGACTGGAACTGTGGCGGCTCGGCGCTGGACACCACCCGTGTGGGCCGCGCTGTGGCGCATCTGGATGTGATGCTGGAACAACCCTGCCGCACGCTTGAGGAATGCGCCCATGTCCGCCAGGCCACCGGTCTGCCGATGAAGCTGGACGAAAGCGCCTATGACATGGCCAGCCTGATCGCAGGGCACCGTGCAGGATGCATGGATGCCGTCGCCCTGAAGCTGAGCAAAATGGGTGGATTGTCGGCAATGCGTGCCTGTCGTGATCTGTGTCTGAGCCTGGGCACCCAGATGTGTATCGAAGACACCTGGGGGTCGGATATCACCACCGCCGCCGTATTGCACCTGGCCGCTGCCACACCGGCGCGCGGGGTGATGAACGCCTGTGACCTCAGCCATTATGTTGGCCCCCGACTGGCCCCGGATGGCCCCGTGCGCCAGCAAGGCCGCATCGCACCACCTCAGCAACCCGGCCTTGGCATCACCGTTGATGCAGATGTGCTGGGCGCCCCCATCGCCACCTTCGAATAGGAACATCCCGATGCAGAAAATTGGCACTCAATCCGAATGGGCCGCCCGCGCCGCCGCTGTTTTACCCGGTGGCGGGTTCGGCAACTTTGACCCTTCCGTCGTGATCCGCGAAGGCAAGGGCGCGCATGTCTGGGATGAAGACGGCCATCGCTACATTGATTATCTGATTGGATCGGGGCCGATGTTGCTGGGTCATGGCAACCCCGAGGTCCAGGAAGCCGTGTTCAGCCAGATTCCCAAAGGTATGACCTTTTTTGCCAACAATGCGGCGGGCATTGAACTGGCCGAGCAGATTGTAGATGCCATGCCCTGCGGTGACACCCTGCGCTATGTGTCCTCGGGCGGCGAGGCGGATATGTATGCCATGCGGCTGGCACGGGCCTTTACCGGGCGCGACAAGATTGTGAAGTTTGAAGGCGGATATCACGGCATGAGCGCCGAGGCACAGATGAGCCTTGCCCCTGCGCGCCGGGTCAATTTCCCGCAGGCTGTGCCTGACAGTGCCGGTATTCCCGAAAGCGTGGCGGCGGAAATGCTGATCGCACCTTTCAATGACTTTGACTACATCCGGTCACTTTTGGCCGAATACGGCGATCAGGTGGCTGGCATTATTGTCGAGCCGCTACAGCGCATCATCCCGCCCCTGCCGGGGTTCTTGCAGCTTTTGCGCGATGAGGCCGACAAATACGGCATCGTTCTGATTTACGACGAAGTTGTCACCGGGTTTCGGTTCTCATATGGCGGCGCGCAACAACTGTACGGTGTGACACCCGACATCTGCACCTTGGGCAAAGTGATTGGCGGCGGATTTCCCCTGGCCGCCATCACCGGCCGCGCGGATATCATGGCGCATTTTGACAAAGCGGCCGTGGGCGCACAAGGCTGGCTGATGCAACTGGGCACGCTGTCGGGCAATCCGGTCGCCGCTGTGGCCGGGATGAAAACCTTGGAGATCCTGCGCCGTGACGGGCAATACGACAGGCTGCGCGCCCTGGGTCAGCGGCTGATGGATATGGCCTCTGATGCGTTGCAAGCCCACGGCATCGCCCACCGGATCGTAGGCGAACCTGCGCTGTTTGACATCGTGTTCACTGATCGTGACGTGCGCGATTACCGGGATGTGCAGCAGGCGGATGCAGGGCAACTGGCCCGGTTCAACACCACGTTGCACGTGCATGGTATTTTCAAATCCGCCGCCAAAACCTATGCCTGCCTTGCCCTGAGCGAGGACGATCTGGCGCAAACACAAGCGGCCTATGCCGCAGCCGCCGAATCCCTTGGTCAGAACGCCTGAATTTCAAGGGCATTGTGAAAAATCCTTCTGCGGCAGTTCGGCGCAAGAGCCTCTTTTTGCTTAATTATTGGGCATCTTGCAGATTTGTTTGCACTGATGTGAATAATTTATTACCGTGAAGAATGTCTTAGGCCCAGTTTGGGAGTTTATAGCCGGATGCTTCACTAAAAATCTCGCTAGCTCACCCAAATTGGAGTAAGATCGGTTAAGCTTTTGGACCAAAATTGGTCCAAAAGTGAATAAGAGGCTCAACCACAAAGAGGCCTCGGAGGGAAACCGCCTGAACGGGAGGGCACTGAATGGATACCGACATTGGCGCGTTAACAGTGATATTCACTGAATTTTATTACTGGGCGACCATACCGCTCATGTTTTTGATCCACGTTGGATTTTGCATGTATGAAGTGGGCGCAACGCGCCACAAGAACCACGTACACACCTTGATGAAAAACACGATGTTGATCCCATTGGTCACCGTCACGTTCTTCTTCTTTGGCTGGTGGATTTATTTCGCCTTTCCAAATGGGCCAGGCATCACGGGTGGCATCACGCAATCCGACAATGCTGTGCCTTGGAGCCAGTTGATGGGCACACACTTGGGCGGCTCAACCGAAACACTGGAAAGCGCGCAGGGTTACGGCGTGGACCTGGGCAACAGCTTCTGGAACCGCCTGAACGGTGTGTTCTGGGCAGCGTTCTTGCTGTTCTCATGGACGGCCGCCTCGATCGTTTCGGGCGCTACCATTGAACGCATTCGTCCTTCGGCCTTTTGGATTTTGGCCGTTGTGATCGGGTCCGGCACATGGATCGTTGACGCCGCTTGGGGCTGGCACCCAGATGGCTGGATGGTCACACAACTGGGCTATCACGATGCCTATGCGTCAGGCGTGATCCACGCGATTGCCGGTGGGTTTGCCCTGGGCGTTGTGTGCGTTCTTGGGCCACGTCTGGGCAAGTTTGCCCCCGATGGCACACCGCGCAACATCAACCCGCACAACAAGTGGCTGGTCACGATTGGCCTGTTCCTGATCTACTGTGGGTTCTGGGGCTTCTATGTGGCCTGTAACGTGCCGATCATTGATCACGGATCGCTTGGCGGTGCCGAAGGCGTTGTGAACTTTACCGCAACGACGATCTATCTGACACCCACCACCCTATCAGCCATTGTGTTCAACTTCCTGATGTCACTGTCAGGTGGGATGATCGCAGGCTATGTGGTGTCCAAGGGCGAAGCGTTCTGGACTTACTCGGCCGGTCTGGCCGGGGTGATTACCGCATCTGCGGGCAATGACCTCTACCATCCGATCCAAGCGATGTTCATTGGTGCGTTTGGCGCATATTGCGCCTACAAACTGCACTTCTGGGTCGAGCGAAAGTTCAAGATCGACGATCCGGTTGGAGCGATTGCCGTGCATGGGTATGCTGGTTTCATCGGGCTGGTGATTTGCGGTTTCATGCTCTGGGGTCATCCGGCCACAGCGGCTTATCATGAAACAGTTGCAGTCATCACACCGTGGGGTCAGTTCCTGGGTGCGTGCATCATGTTCATCGTGTTGGGCTTCATCCCGGCCTGGATCGTTTCGAAGATCCTGCAAGGCATGGGTATGCTGCGTGTGCCACCTGCGGTGGAACTTGTGGGCCTCGACATTAGCGAGGAAATTGCTGAAGAAATGGATGCAATTGCCATCTCTGAAGCAGACATTGCCGAGGCCAAGCGCCTTGGTTTGCTGAGCTGAGGAGGGCCACATCATGTCAACCACATCCATAGAAACCTGGGCCGGGGCTGATCTGTCCCAAATCGGGCCGATCTATCCAATGGTAGGAACCGAGATGATGCTGGTAGCGGCAGGGCTGGTCTTTTGGCTGCTCTTCCACATCCTGCAAGCACGGATCGAAAAGAAGGAGTTCGAGAAGGACGAGGCCCTGGCCCGCTCTCCCGAGCGCCTGAAACGGGTCTTTGAGGACGAAGCGCGCGAATAACGCTTCCCCCTATTGAACCAATCAAAAGCGCCGGTCCCTCTGGGTCGGCGCTTTTTCTATGGGGGGCAGATAGGACAGCCCGTGCCCACACCCAAACGCCCTAGTACAGCGTATCGCGGTAGCGTTGCTCGGCATAGGATTGTGCGGTTGAGACCACTTCCAGTTTCGAATGATCGCGCACCATTTCATAGAGCGACGGAACCGGGCGCTGGCTGGGCCAGCTATCAGGTGCCCACAATCCGGCGCGCAGGGGCGCCTTGCCGCAATGGGTAAAAATCTCATCCGCGGTGATGCGCAGCACGGTTTTGGGCAGGCGGCCTTTGATCTGAAACCGGGCGCACAGATCGGGATCATCGCTGATTTCGGCAGTGCCATTCACGCGCAAAGTCTCGCTGACCGATGGGATCATGAACATCACCGCCACTTTGGGATGGGCCAGAATGTTCAGCAGACCGTCAATGCGGTTGTTGCCCGGACGATCCGGGATCAGCAGCGTGCGATCGGTTTCAAACTCGACGAACCCCGCCGGATCACCTTTGGGGGACACATCAAGATGGGTACCGTCGCTGGTGGCCAGAACCAGAAAAGGCGCATGCGCGATGAACTGGCGGCAATGCCCATCAAACGCCGTGATGGTTTTGGCAGCAGCGTGGGGCGACACATCGCCGTAGAGTTCTCTCAGCTTTTGCGGGGTCATGCGGGTCGCTCCTTTTGGCACCGCTATAGCGCGGCGCGGGTCTTGCTGCAAAGGGGCCGGCCTATTGTGCAGAGGCCTCCTGCACCTGGTAGCGCGCCTGATAAGACACCGGAAAATTGACCGAACGCGCGATATAGCACTTTTCGCTGATCTTGTGATGCAGGTCGTCAGCCACGCTCAGATCTGCGCCATCGGCCACCGTGATCAGAGGCCGCAATGTGGCCTGCAAGAACCGCCCCGTGCCATCTGGCTGGGTTTCCCCGCGCGCAAGCGGTGTGTCCTCATAGGCCAGAACGATGATCCCCGCATCCGAAGCCAAGTGCAAAAACCACAGCATATGGCAGGACGCCAGCGCCGAGATCAGCAAATCCTCGGGGTTGTGCAGGGTTGGATCGCCCCCCAACAGCGGATCATTCGAGCACTGGATCACAGGCTTGCCGGGTGTGCGCACCTCCCAGTTGCGATCATAGGCGCGGTAATGGGGTGTCCCTGCCCCGCGATTGCCGGTCCAGGTGACGGTGGCGGTGTAATCATGTTCAGCCATAGTGCAAACGTCCTTGCTGTGAGTCGCTGAATATTGTATACATTATTCAAAAACCGGAGGCTATGAGCATGACCCCCCTTTCTATCGCAGAACATCTGCAATCCGACATCCTGTCAGGCGCCCTGCCCCCCGGCACGCCGTTGAACCAAACCGATATTGCGGCACGGTTTGGTGTCAGCCGTATACCGGTGCGTGATGCGCTGGCGCAGCTGTCCGCAGACGGGTTGATTGATGCACGGCCCAATCATACGGCTACGGTGCTGCACCTCAGCCCGGATGAAATCAACGAATTGTTCGACATGCGGATGCTGCTTGAATGTGATCTGATGGGCCACGCCGTTGAGGCGATGACAGCCCGCGATCTGACCCAGATCGACGCGGCACTCGCGGCCTCGTCTGCGATGGCCAATTCCCATGACTGGGCCGATGGGGACCAGATGTTTCACGCAGCCCTTTATGCGCCCGCCGGGCGTGCCTTGCAGGCGCAGACAGTGGATACGATGCGCCGGATTGCACGGGTTCAGATTGCCGGATATGGCGGGCTGACCCATAAAACGGCGCGTTGGGTGGCCGAACACGACGTGCTTGTGCAACTGTGCCATCAGCGCAAAACCAAAGAGGCGCAGCGCCATTTACGCAAACACCTGCGCGCTGCGCGTAATCATCTGATGCGCGCCATCGCTGCGCGCGAGGCCGCATAGCCGCGCGTTAAAACGTCAGGATATCGCGTTCGGTGATCAGCATATCAAGCGGCTGATCGGTGGGCTCCAGCGGGATGGTCTCGGCCTCTTGTGCGGCAAAGGCAAAGCCGATGGCCAGCGTGGACCGTTTGGCGCGCAGCCGTTCCAGCGTGCGGTCGTAAAACCCACCGCCATAGCCCAATCGCCCGCCCGTGCGATCAAACGCCACCAGGGGCACGATCACGATCTCGGGCTCAAAATACACCTCATCTGCAGGCACTTTGGCACCGAACGGTCCGTCTTTCATGGCGCATCCCGGCTCCCATTTGGAAAACAGCAGAGGTTGGCCTGCGCCGGTGATCACAGGCACGCCGACGGGGCCGTGGGCTGCGGCCTCTTCCATGGCGGGCAACGGATTGATTTCCGTGCGGATGGGCATATACCCCGACACGGCCACACCGCGGTGGCCTGCCAACACTTCGGACAGATGCGCAGCCTGCCCCGGTGCAGCGGTATCAAAGGCGGCCTTGCGCCGGGCAAACCCCGCCTTGCGCGCCGCCGCTTTGATCAGGGCCAGGTCCGTCATAGCAACACCACGGCGGCCAGCCCGAGGAAGGCAAAAAAGCCCACAATATCCGTCACCGTGGTCACAAAAGCACCCGAGGCCAACGCGGGGTCAATGCCCATACGCTCCAGCAAAACGGGGATGACCGTGCCCGCAAGCCCCGCGACCACCATATTGATCACCATGGCCGCCGCGATGACATAGCCCAGTTCCGGCCCGCCAAACCAAACGACGCCGACAATCCCCATGACCACAGCAAAGATCACACCGTTGATCAGCCCCACCAGACATTCCCGCCGGATCACACGCCACACGTTCGAGCCGGTCAAATCCTTGGTGGCAATCGCGCGCACAGCGACCGTCAAACTTTGGGTGCCTGCATTGCCCCCCATCGAGGCCACGATGGGCATCAACACGGCCAAGGCCACAAACTGCGCAATGGTTTCTTCAAACTGCGCGATCACCAGTGAGGCCAGAATAGCTGTGACCAGATTGACCGCCAGCCACGGAAAGCGCCGCTTGGTTGTTTCGATCACCTTATCGCTAAGGCTGCTTTCATCGCTAACCCCGGCAAGACGCAGAATGTCTTCCTCATGTTCTTCGTCCAGAACAACCATCGCATCATCAATGGTAATCATCCCCACCAGCCGTTCATCTTCGTCCACAACAGGCGCCGAAATCAGGTGATACTGGTTGAACGCATAGGCCACGTCCTCTTCGTCCTGGGTGACGGGGATGACATGAAAGGTCTCTTCTGTGATCGACTTCAGCAGCACTTCGCGGCGCGAGGCCATCAGCTTGCCCAAAGTGACATTGCCGACCGGGCGCAGGCGCGGATCCACCAGGGTCAGGTGGTAAAACTGCTCGGGCAGATCATCCTGATCGCGCAGATAATCAATCGCTTCGCCGACATTCCAATGCTCGGGCGCCATCACCACTTCGCGCTGCATCAAACGGCCAGCGGAATATTCCGGATAGGTCAGTGATTGCTCAACCGCGACCCGGTCGCTGTCTTCCAGCACCTCAAGGATGGCTTCTTGCTGGTGATCCTCCAGATCCTCAACCAGATCAACCACATCATCGCTGTCAAGATCGCGCACCGCATCGGCCAGAACCTGCGGGTTCAGGAGGTTGATGATCTCTTCGCGGATACTGTCATCCAGCTCGCTTAGAATATCGCCATCAAATTCCTGCCCATAAAGCTCCAAAAGGCGACGGCGATCAAAGGCGTTGATCTGTTCCAGAAGGTCCGCAATGTCAGCGGCGTGCAGCGGCTCCATCTCGGCCAAGAGCATGGGACGGTCATCGACATCGACCGCATAGATGATGCGCGCCACAGCCTGACGGTCCAGCACATAGCGTGCATCACGGCTGGGCTCATCTGCCTCGGGCGTATCGGGGACGGGATATGGATCATCGTCGGCCATGGCGCCCTCCTGACTTGTGTGTTGGCATATGCCTTTGAGGGATAAACAAGCCGGTTGCGGATGACAATCCGGTTGCGCCAACTCAAACGGATCAAGATACAGCAGCGTCGGATGTATCGAACGTGCAGGCCTGCCCCAATGGCGCTGCAATCACCAACAGTACCGCGCACTGTAGACATGTCAAATTTGACATGTCTTATTTGACATGTCTACGCCACAAGGTGAGGGTGTAGCGCCTGTCGGTATTGGGCAAAGGCCTTCATAGACGATCCGGCGAATGCCCGCCTCTGGCGGTGGCACGTACCAAAACCAAAAGGACATTATCCGTGGCACAGACGCATTTATTGACAGGCCAGGTCGTGTGCTTTGATCCCTCCGCCCCGGTCACGGAATTGCCCGGCTCGGTTCAGCTACACGAGGCCGTGGCGGTGGCAGATGGCCACATTCTGGCCGTTGGTCCGCGTCGCGCCCTGCAAGACCGCTACCCCACCGCACACCGGCACGATTACGCAGATGCGCTGATCCTACCGGGCTTTGTGGATGCACATATGCATTACCCGCAGACAGGGATCATCGCCAGTTGGGGCAAACGCCTGGTGGACTGGCTGAACACCTACACCTTCCCGGAAGAGCTGTTGTTTGAGGATCCCGCCTATTGCGCCACGATCGCCGCGCGATATCTGGATCTGGCGCTCGCCAACGGCACCACCACGATGAGCAGTTTTTGCACCATCCACCCTAGCAGTGTGACCGCATTCTTCGAGGCCGCACAACTGCGCAACATGCGCGTGGTGGCGGGCAAAACCTGCATGGACCGCAATGCGCCTGACGGGCTGCGCGATACGGCCCAGACCGCCTATGATCAGTCCGAGGCGGCGATCCGGCAGTGGCACGGTCAAGGCCGTCTGTCTTATGCCATTACACCGCGCTTTTCGCCCACCTCGTCGCCCGAGCAACTGCACGCCCTTGGTGCATTATGGGCGGCCTACCCCGATTGCCTGATGCAAACCCATCTCAGTGAGCAGCACGACGAAGTGGCCTGGGTCGCATCGCTTTTCCCGGATGCGCGGGATTATCTGGACACATACGAGGCCCATGGCCTGCTGGGCGAACGCGGGCTCTATGGCCACGCCATCCACCTGACCCCCCGCGAATGTGACCGACTGGCCGAAACCGGCGCGGCACTGATCCATTGCCCGACCTCAAACAACTTTATCGGCTCGGGTCTGTTTGACATGGGCGCGCGCCTGTCCGAAGGCCAGCATGTTGGGCTGGCCACGGATACAGGCGGCGGGTCCAGTTTCTCGATGCTCAGGACGATGGCGGCGGCCTATGAGACAGCGCAGCTCAGCGGCACGGTTCTGCATCCCGCGCAGATGCTATGGCTGGCCACGGCCGGATCAGCCCGCGCACTGCATTTGCAGGGCAAGATCGGCACGCTTGCTGCTGGGATGGAGGCGGATATGGTCGTGCTTGATCTGGCTTCGACGCCCGCGATTGCCCAACGGGCGGCACGCGCGGATGATCTGTGGGAGGCCGTGTTCCCGACACTTATGATGGGCGATGACCGGGCTGTGCAGGCCGTGTGGATTGCAGGCCAGCCGGTTGCGTCGGCACACCCGTCAGACCGCAGCACCTAGCACCCGGGGCGGCCCATCACCATCACCCACAGGTTGCCCGTGCCACGCACCACGGCAAATTCCGTAACCTGTTTGTGCAGCACATTGCTGCGATGCGACGGCGATGTCATCCATTGGCGCAACACCGTATCAAACCCGGCCTGGCCGCGCGCCAGATTTTCAGCCACATTGCAAAACCCATAGCCTTGGGCGCGGGTGCGCTCGACGATTGTATCGCCATTGGCGCTGACATGGCCAAAAAAACCATTGCGCATCATGTCGCGCGCATGGGCATCTGCGACGCGGGCCAGGGTTGCGCTTGGGCGCAGCGCGGGCAGCCCGTATTGCGCGCGCAGGGCGTTCAGCTTGCCCGCCTCTGCGGCGCTGACCGTTACGGTCGAGCCCGACACCCGCGCGCTGGCCTGGTTTGATGTGGCCACTTGCGGGCCGCATTGCACCAAAAACACCGTGGCGCACAGCGCTAGCAAACTTCTGAAATACCGGGTCATATCCCACACCTTTGATGTCGTAACTTCGGACAGAGCTACGCCTTAGTGGCGGGCACCACCAGACCAAAAGACACGCCCGTGAATATCGGCGGAAACGGGCTTTGTTGGGGTACCCCTCAGAGATGCCTGCGCAGAATATCCAAGGCGGCGGTGTGCTGCTCGGCGCTGGCGGCAGCCAAAACCTGACCGCCCTCATGCACCTTGCCACCGCTCCAGTTGGTGACAATACCGCCAGCGGCTTCGATCACAGCGATGGGTGCTTGAATGTCATAGGCGTTCAGGCCAGCCTCGATTACCAGATCGATCTGACCGGCGGCAATCAGCGCGTAGGCATAGCAATCCATCCCGTAGCGCACCAATT
The DNA here is from genome assembly GCA_045106595.1 of Roseovarius sp. Classification (GTDB taxonomy): domain Bacteria; phylum Pseudomonadota; class Alphaproteobacteria; order Rhodobacterales; family Rhodobacteraceae; genus Roseovarius. The sequence continues at coordinate 19,607 of JBGCEW010000008.1, forward strand.
TGACGTGGCCTGCCACTTCCTGAAATGCAGCGCCCTCGGCCTTGGTGCCAATTTCAGGGAAGGTGGTGAACATCACGGCGTCTTGCAGCGGCCTGTCACCGCGGGTTTTCAACGTCCGGTTGCCCTGCGGCCCCTGCATCTGCGCCAGCCCAAAGCCGCCTTCAAAGCGTTCACCGATGTAAGGTTGATCGACAATCCCATATATCGGACCAGTTTCGTCAGAAACCGCGATCAGAACCCCCCAATTGGGTGTGCCGGACATGAAACCACGCGTGCCATCAATCGGATCAAGCACCCAAACCAATCCCGAGCTGCCCTGATGGTGGCCAAATTCCTCGCCAAATATCGAATCATCGGGGCGGTGCTGGGCCAGCAAATCGCGCATTGCGCGTTCAGCGGCGCGGTCAGCGGCGGTTACGGGATCAAACCTGCCATCACTCAGCTTGTTTTCGGCGGTCAGATCAGCGGCCCTGAAATACGGCAAAACCGCCCCGCGGGCCGCATCGGCCAGCATATGGGCGGTTTTCATAATGTGGTCAGCCTGGGTCATGTCCCTCTCCTCACGCGCTCTGGTTCAGGCGTAGCGGAGAGTGCGACCTGCTTCAAGCAACGTCGCTTAAGACCCGTGCCAATTCGAACAAACGGCGGCGCTGATTTTCGGGGATCGCATAGTAGGACCGCACCAGATCAAGCGCTTCTTTGTCGCCCATCAGGTCAGCAGGTACGCCTTCTGCGCCCTCTTTGTGATCCACGTCCGTATCAAGCCCATCGAAGAAAAAGGCGATCTGGACATCCAACGCATCAGCAATATCCCAAAGCCGCGAAGCGCTAACCCGGTTTGCGCCCGTTTCATACTTTTGGATTTGCTGGAACTTGATCCCGACACGTTCGGCCAGTTGCTGTTGGGTCATCCCAACCAACCAACGCCGATGCCGAATACGTTTGCCCACATGCACGTCAACAGGGTGCGGCATTTACCTCTCCTTTTTATCGTTAGGCTTCCGAGGGCGTATGCGGCATAAATTGGTTTGCCTGTCATCGCACCTGCGAAAACGCGCGGTTACACATCATCCCTGTAACCTGGCCGGAACCTATCACCGTGGGGTTAAAAAACAATAGGGATTGCTCGCTAAATGAGCGATCTCCTAAATATAGGCACAATCTAGGCGGGAACCTATCCGACAAGATAGGACATGGACAACCAGAAGTGGCGGGCCATCGTGAAATGTTCTTTCAATTTGTATGCAAACGAGTTTTGATATCGCGATAACCAGCCCCGCTTAAAGCACTTTTTTGAAGGATATGCGATGCGCGCCTACATGATTCGTTCAGACGGAGCCGCCCCGGCCCTGGCACAGGTTTCCCTTCCCGAACCCCAAGCAGGCGAGATACGCGTCAAAATTGGGGCCTGTGGTTTGAACTTTGCGGATCTGTTGATGATGAAGGGCACCTATCAAGATACCCCGCCTGCCCCGTTCACCCTGGGCATGGAAGTGGCAGGGGTTGTTGATGCATTGGGTGCAGGCGTGGACGGCCCCGCACCGGGCACCCGCGTGGCCGTTTTTGGCGGTCAGGGCGGGCTGGCAGACTATGGCTGTTTTGATGCGGCACGCGCCGTGGTTTTGCCCGACACAATGAGCTTTGAACAGGCCGCGGCCTTTCAGATCGCCTATGGCACCAGCCATGTCGCGCTGGATTACAAGGCGCGGATGCAACCGGGTGAAACTCTGCTCGTCTTAGGGGCTGCAGGCGGCGTGGGGCTAACGGCCGTCGAGGTGGGCAAACTGATGGGCGCCACCGTGATTGCCTGCGCGCGCGGCGCCGACAAACTTGAGACGTGTCGCCGCGCAGGCGCCGATCATCTGATTGATGCCAAAACCCAGGACATTCTGAGCGAATGCAAGGCTCTGGGCGGTGTCGATGTGGTTTATGATCCTGTGGGCGGTGACCAGTTCAAAGCAGCCTTTCGCGCCTGCAAACCCGAGGCGCGGATCATCCCCATTGGCTTTGCCAGCGGCGAGGTGCCCAAAATTCCGGCCAATCATCTGCTGGTCAAAAACCTGGATGTGCTGGGGCTGTATTGGGGCGGATATCTGAAGTTCAAACCATCGGTAATCACCGACAGCCTGACCACGTTACTGGGTTGGTTTGAGGCCGGTAAAATCACACCCCACATCAGCCACGCCCTGCCGCTTGAGCAGGCAGGCGATGCCCTTGAGCTTTTGCGCAGCCGCAAATCCACGGGCAAGGTCGTGGTGACACTGGAGTGATCACGCCTCGCGGATCACCACGGGCGCGCGCGTCGCAAACCCCGCGCGGATCATCTCGGCCAGTTTATCCGCCATTTCGTTTTTCGGTGCCGCCGCCCCATACAGGTTGATCATTTGCGTGCCCAGATCCGGCAGGCCACTGCCCGGCGGAATCATATCCAGCTGGCGTGGATTGCTGCCTTCCAGAATGGTGGTCACGCCCAGATCAGCACTGACCGTGGCCTCAATCGCGCCGTCAGAATCGGAATCAATGGCATTTTTCCAGGTGATAAGCTGGTCATCCAACATTGCAATCACCCGCCCCCGGAACAAACAGTTGCGACAATTGGCCAGTGGCAGGGGGCGTTGTTTATAAGCCGTGCCCCCCGGAGCGCCGTACCAGCGCAAAGGCAGCTCGGTCAGGGTTTCACCACCCGGACCACTCACGCTTTCGGTGGTCAGGATCACGTCAATTTCGCCACGCCCAAAGCTTTCCAGCAGGGCGGTGGAATATGAGGATGTCAGCCGCACCCGTACGCGCGGAAAGGCGGCGTTGAATTTCTTCAGGACATTGGGAATGACCGGATAGATAATGTCATGCGGCACACCAAAGGTGATCTCGCCTTCAAACTCATCATCAGTCAGACGGCCCACCGCCTCGTCGTTCAATTCAACCAGACGTTTGGCATAGCTCAGCAATTGCTCGCCCGAGCCCGTCAGCGCAATCTTGCGGTTTGAGCGGTCGAGGAAATCCTGGCCCAGCAGCTCTTCCAGCCGCTTGAGCTGCATCGACACGGCCGATTGCGTCAGATTGAGGGCCGCAGCCGCGCGCGTGACCCCGCCATGTTCCGCCACTGCCACGAAAGAGCGCAGGGTCGTCATATCCAAATTTCGTATCATCACAAATCCTGATGTTAAAGTTCACAACCATTCGTTTCCAATATGTACGATCCTGTGGAATATATCAACATATGAAATGCAACGATGTCGCTGCATCACGAAACGCGAAGGATTAAACTGATGACTGACCTGACACACGCCCGCGTGCCGGGATGCACCCAAACGATGCGCCCACGCCGGGTTTCACTATGGTCTTATCTGGCGTTGCGCCGCCAGCGCCGGACATTGGCGCAGCTGGATAACACGCGTCTGGCCGATCTGGGGCTGACCCGAACCCAAGCTCAGGCCGAAGCCCAGCGCCCAATATGGGACGTTCCGTCGCACTGGTGCGAATAAACCCCGAAAACAGGCTGTTTCAGCCGCCGGAAATGCTTGAAAACCGGCGGCTGAGCGCCAATATTGTCACCATACACCCATTCTGGGTGGGGACTGGTGCAACTTTCGGAGGCTTTAATGGCTGAATTTGACACAATCCGGACAACTGGTGCAGTTCGCACAGCCGAGATTGATGCAGGGCTTCGTGCCCATATGAACAAGGTATACGGCACAATGTCCGTAGGCCTTTTGCTGACTTTTGCTGCGGCTTGGGCCGTCGGCAACAACGCGACAATGATGAACACGCTGTTCACGGGCATGACACGCTATGTGGTGATGTTTGCGCCGCTGATTATGGTGTTTGCCTTTGGCGCAGTGATCAACAAACTGTCCGCCGCTGGCGCGCAGCTGTTTTTCTACGCGTTCGCGGCGCTGATGGGCGTCTCGATCAGCTATATCTTCATCGTGTTCACAGACTTCGCCATCGCGCAGGTCTTCCTTGTGACCTCGATCGCCTTTGCTGGCCTGTCCCTGTGGGGCTACACCACGCAAAAGGATATCTCGGGCTGGGGCAGCTTCCTGATCATGGGCCTGATTGGCCTGATCGTGGCGTCGATCGTGAACATCTTCCTGGGCAGCCCTGCCATCATGTTCGCCATCTCGATCATCGGCGTGCTGATCTTTGCAGGCCTCACGGCCTACGACACGCAGAACATCAAGAACACTTACCTTGCACACGCCCAACATGGCGACAGCGAGTGGTTGGGCAAGTCAGCGATCATGGGCGCACTGAGCCTGTACCTGAACTTCATCAACATGTTCATGATGCTGCTGAACCTGCTGGGCCAACGCGAATAATCGCGACCCCATATTGAACAACGAAAGGCCGGTCCCAGTGACCGGCCTTTTTTGTGAACGTCTGGTTCGAGCCCGAAGTGCTTGATGCTGCGCTGCGTTTGAATGTCGGCTTCTATGTGTATGGTGCAACTGGGGTTGTGGGGACACGACTTCTCTCAGTAAACACTGACTATGCCTCAGTATGTTTCCCTCAAGACAGCATGTGAAAAGCTGCAAAACGCGGAGCGTGTTCTTGTTGTCGGTTGTTCAGGCGGAGGTAAGACGACACTCGCTCTAAAGATCGCAGAGTAGTTTAATCTGAAGTATCAGTCTATTGACCGTGACGTTTATTGGTTGCCGGGCTGGCAGATTCGAGATGGCCAAGAGCGGCGGACTATCGTCAAAAGACTTACGATGGAAAATAGATGGGTTATGGATGGGAACAATCTGTCAACTTTTGATCTCCGTGTTCCTAGAGCAGACCTGATCATTTGGATCCGTGTGCCGCGTGTTGTCGCATTGATGGGTTTAGCCCGCCGTGTATTTGGCAACTTTGGCAGAGTCAGGCCTGCGATGGCTGAAGGTTGCCCGGAACCAATTCCAGATCGAGTTTTTCTATCTTACATAAGGAATTTCGAACGCAACACTGCGCCGCAATTTGTTAAAAAAATTGACGAATTTGGACCAGAAATACCAACGCTCGTGATCAAGTCTCGCTGTGATTGCGCACTATTGATCAATCAATAGCAACCATTTGCGTAGCTGCAACGAGTGCAAACTAAATCCCGCATAACAGACGCACACAAAAAAACCGCGCTTTCAGGGCGCGGCTTTTTCAATTTCAATGTCAGGCGTGATCTTACTTGATCTTGCCTTCCTTGTACTCGACATGCTTGCGCACAACGGGGTCGTATTTCTTGATCACCATTTTCTCGGTCATGGTGCGTGCGTTTTTCTTGGTCACGTAGAAATGGCCCGTGCCTGCGGTCGAGTTCAGGCGGATCTTGATGGTGGTAGGTTTCGCCATGGGTCTGCTCCTCGCGTCGACAGGGTGTGCCCGTCGGTGAATCTCTTATGAAGCCTGCCTTTTAACGGCCCCCGCCCCCAAGTCAACCGCAATCCTCAGGGTGACTTGCGGGAAAAGACCACAATCGTGCCGATCAGCGTCAGGGCAAGGCCAAACACGCTGGTCCAGGTCCATACATAGCCCTCCAGCAGGCCCGACAGCGCCATGGCGATCACCGGAAACAGCACCGTGGCATAGGACGCCCGGATGGGGCCCTCACGCCGGATCAGCGCCAGATAGGCCACAAAGGCGATCACCGAGGATACGATGGCCAGAAACAACAGAGCATACCAGAACACCGGCTGGGACGGCACGACAAAGGCATCGCCCCGGATTGCAGCAATCACACTGCAGATCAGCACGCCGTATAACATCCCCTGCCCCGCCACATTGGGCATCGCATAACGCGCGCCCACCCGCGATGAGATCAGCCCGCCCACGGAAAAGAACCATGTGCCCAAAAAACACAACGCCAGCGCGCCAATCACAGCGCGACCACCGCTTTGGGCCTCGGGGCCAATCAGCAGAACCAGCCCCGTCACCCCGATCGCCGCTGCAACCATCACACGCATATCCAGCGGCACCCCCAGAAAGACACGCTGATTTATGGCCCCGATGATCGCAGCCGTGGCAAAGATCACCGACATCACCCCCGATGGGATGTCATCCGCCGCCGTGTAGTAGCAGATGAAGTTCAGGCTGAAGAACGTCGCGCCAAGGGCGGCCACCCAAATATGATCGCGCCGGGGGATCACCCTGAGATGACCCGTGATCGCCAATGCACCAAGCAGCACAATCCCCGCCAAGGCAAACCTATAGGCCACCGACACGATGGGCGGCGCATAGGCCACCTGCAAGGTGATGGCATACCACGAACACCCCCAGCTGAGCACGGTTATGGCAAGAAGAAGGTAGGACATGAAAACAGCCTGTGAACATCGACGTCCGGGTGTTGCCCTTAGTGACCGCAATCGACACAGGCTGCAATGCAGGACAGCGCGAAACATCGCCCCAACGCGCACACTTGGCACAGCCCCCTGCCATACGCCCAGGGCAGCATTGCAGACACCCGATCCATATGCAAAATTGCGGCTAAGGCTTGTTTCATAGGTTTTTGTAATAACAGCACGTGAGGATATCAAATGCGTCAAAGCCAGTTAAAGGCCTTCCACTACGTCGCTCTTCACAATGGTTTCTCTCGTGCGGCTGAGGCATTATTTCTGACGCAACCCGCTGTTTCAGAACAGGTTCGCAAACTTGAGCAGGATCACGATGTGTTGCTGTTTCACCGCAAGCGAAAGCGGATCCAGTTGACTGAACCGGGCGCAAAACTGTTCCGGTTTACAAAGCAGTACTTTGAGATTGAGCAACAGATCGAAGACTTCATGCTGGAAACCCGGGCCGCCATCGAAGGTGAGCTGCGCATCATCGCAGATTCAGCCCACCACGTGACCGAAATTCTAAGCCAGTTTCGCCAACGGTACCCCAATGTCACGATTTCACTGCGGGTGGGCAACACCGAAGACATCCTGGATGAATTGCGCGCCTACAACGCGGAAATCGGAGTCGTCGGCAGCCTCTCTCCGGGCAAGGACATGGCGACATTCAACCTGGGCGCCACCGAGCTTATTGCATTTGCCGCAGACGGGGTGCTGCCGCATGAGCAGACAAGCCTGAGCCTGCAGGACCTGACCAAGCTGCCTTTGATCTTTCGCGAAACCGGGTCAAAAACCCGCTCAAAGCTTGAACAAGAGGCCGCCAAGAAAGGGATTGTACTGACCCCGGCAATTACCGCCGAGGGCCGCGAGGCCGTACGTGAGGTGGTTGCCTCGGGTGGCGGCATTGGATTTGTATCGCGGGCGGAATTTGGCGTTGATCATCGGTTGGTGCCAATCACACTTGACGGTGTGGACATTCAGATGAGCGAAACGATGGTCCATCTCAGCCAGCGCAGCGATGTAAAGCTGATCAGAGCTTTCATGGATTTCGCCCGCTCAGCGCAAACATCAAGTTAAACACTGGCGTCAAATCACCAGCGTCGAACCGGCGCGTTTGATCCCATCCCTTACCTTGCGCGCCAAGCCTGTGTGCGCTTGAGAACTCCGCGGGACAGGATCAGGTGGATGATCCTTGCCAGGGCGTTGGTGTAGAAAATCATCATGCCCATCGCCGCCGCAGGGGCAATGTCGCCCGCGTCATCCATGTTGAGCACTGCAATTGATGCCAAGGTCGTACTGGGGGAATACAAGAACACCACCGCCGACACTGTCGTCATCGCATTTACAAACAGATAGATCGAAATATCCAAAATCGACGGCAAGCATACCGGCACCGTGACCCGCGAGAACAGTTTCAGTGTGGGTTGTTTCAAAGACGCCGAAACGCTTTCAAATTCACCGTCCATCTGTTTCAGCGCTGTCACCGCTGTCAGGTGTGACACCGTGTAAAAGTGTGTGACCGTACAAATCACCAGTATAGCCATCGTGCCATACAGAGGATTCAGGGGGTTGGACGGATTGTTGAAAAAGAAGATATAGGCAAGGCCCAAAACCATACCCGGAATAGCCATCGGCAACATTGCAATCATCTGGAACATCGCGCGGCCCGTTTTGAAGCCATTGGATTTCTCAACCAGATAGGCCCCGAAGAACACAACGACCGTGCCCGCCACAGCCGTCAGCAGCCCCAGTTTGATCGAATTGAAATATGACGCCCAACCGCCGCCATCCATTTTGTCGAACTGATAGTTGTTCAGGCTCAGAGACAAATCATAAGGCCAGAACTTGATCAGCGCAGCAAACTGACAAACCGCCAGAAGCCCGACGATAAACAAGCCGATCAAACAGCAATACACCAGGAATATGCGGTCCATCTTGGTGTTCGGGCTGGGCTGAAACGGAACCGAACGCGCCGTCAGCTGGGCCACTTGTTTTGACTGAACCAAACGATCAATCGCAAAAGCCAGGATCGCAGGAATAACAAGCACAACCGACACCACGGCCCCCATTTCAAAGTTCTGCTGGCCGATCACCTGTTTATAGATGTCCACGGCCAGCACGTTGAACTGGCCCCCGATCACTTTGGGCAGTCCAAAATCAGTGATCACAAGGTTGAACACAACAAACGCCGCCGAGATCAGACCATAGCGCGCTCCGGGGATGGTCACCGTCCAAAAGGTACGCCATGGCGTAGACCGCAGGCTGGTGGCCGCCTCGTAGAGCCGTGCATCCGAAATCGCCAGCGCCGTCGAGATGATCAGGAAGGCATGCGGAAAGGTGAAGAACACCGATCCAATAACGATACCGATCGGGCCATATATGCTGGCTCCGAACAGAAGCTCTTTGATCATGCCCTGATTGCCAAACAGATACACCAAAGCGATACCAGGCAACAGGGATGGCACCAGAATGGGCGCCATGGCAATCAGACGGAAAACCCCCTTGAACCGCATACAACTGCGGTTCAGCGCATAGGCGAACCAGAACGCCAGTGTCACCGTCACAATGGTACTGATGACCGCGATCCACAAAGAATTCTTGATCGAATTGAACAGCGCCGGCGTTGAGAAATAGTTGACGAAGTTGTCAACGCCGGTGGATTTCACCGGTCTCAGCTGAACGCGCCTGAAGTCATTTGAACTCAGCTCCAGCCAATCGGTGCTGTCATACAGGTTTGATCCAACCAGAAACCGCCCGCCTTCGCTGACATTGCGGATCTGGTACATGACCGGGCTGCGAAAACTGAAATCGGGAAACCACTTTACCACGGGCACACGCCCGTCAGCCCCGGTGCTCAGGTCGATGTCTGTATATACACCGGTCTTCGCATTCAGCGCGGCGCCGGTCATGATGACGCCGTCAAATTGGCCTGCGTCGTCACTGACCTGAAATTCATATTGGGCAAGCTCGACCTGATAGGTCGAAAATGATTTTGACAGCATCGCATACAAAGGCAGCGCCAGTGTCACGATCAGATAAAGCGCGATCACCATCATGCTGCCGCGCATTATGATATCATCCCGGCTTAGCTTGCCTTTGACGGCTGGCCCGGCTGGCAGGGTGCTCAGATCCGTCGAAGACGTGCTCATTGCCCTGTCTCCGGGCGCGCGAAGGCCATCAACCGGTCATCAGGCAGCTCGATCATCATCCGCTTGCCTTGCGCAAGATCCAGACGCCGCACAGCGTTGATGGAAAAGTCTGCGATCAGTTCCGTGCCTGCAAACCTTTCGCTGCCCAACCGGCACCGCCAGAATGATCCGAGGAACTCCATTTCATCAACCGTAACCTCAAATGCGTTTTCCGGTGTCATAATCTTATCCGGTGCACCGGCGGCGGATGTGCCATCGCCGTAGGGGATCACATCCTCGGGGCGGATGGCGGCAACAATGGCGCTGCCTTGTGCAAACGCATGTGATCTGCACTGCAACTCTGCGCCACCAATCCTAAGCCGGGTCGCCGCCCCCGCCACTGCGGGGATCTGGTTCATTTCACCGATAAAATCGGCAACAAACAATGTGGCCGGGTCGCGGTATATGTCCGTGGGCGAGCCGACCTGTTCAATCACACCGTGGTTCATGACCACGATCCGGTCCGCCATCGACAATGCTTCTTCCTGGTCGTGGGTCACCATCACCGTGGTCACGCCCAGTTTGCGCTGCAATTCCTTGATTTCATGACGCAGGTGCACCCGCACCTTTGCATCCAGCGCTGACAAAGGCTCGTCCAGCAGCAACAGCCCCGGTTTGGTGGCAATGGCGCGTGCCAGAGCGATGCGTTGTTGTTGCCCGCCAGACAGTTGTGCGGGATATTTCTTGCCCTGCTCGGGCAGGCCAACAAGCTGCAACAGCTCGCTTACCCGGGCGGTAATCTCGGATTTGCTGCGCCCGGTGTTTTCCAAACCAAAGGCAATGTTCTTTTCGATCGTCAGGTTGGGGAACAGGGCGTAGGACTGGAACACAATGCCAAAGTCCCGTTCGGAGGGGGGCAGGTTCGACACATCCTTGCCGTCTTGCATGACGGTGCCTTTGGTTTGCAAATCAAGGCCCGCAATCGCGCGCAGCAACGTTGTCTTGCCGCAGCCCGACGGCCCCAGAAAACAAACAAACTCGCCCTCATGAATATCCAATGCGATTTCTTTAAGCGCCAGAAAACTGCCAAAGGCCTTCCACAGGTTCTCGATGCTTAGATAAAGCTCGCCAGATGCATTCGCTTGCGTCACAGGGGAAGTCCTCACGTTGTCGCGGTTTTTTGGGGGAAGGGAATCAATCGGCCGGGTGCGGATGGCCGGGTATATATTCAACACAAATCAAAGGCCGGGGGGCAGCACACTGCCCCCCGGTATAACTGTTTTACTGAGGGTCAGACTTGCCGTCATACCGGCTCTGCCATTCCTTGAGGATTGCCGCGCGATTGTTAGCTGCAAACTCAAAATCATTGTCGATCATGGCTTCCAACAGACCTTCGGGGAAATGCTCAACCGGTTTGGCGACACCGGGCATGGCAACAACGGCGTAGCCGACATTGTACATCTCCATCGCCTCTTTGGTCACCGAGAAATCAACCAGCTTTTGTGCCGCTTCCAGATTGGCTGTGCCCGCGACGATGGCGGTCGCTTCCATATCCCAGCCAACACCTTCGCTTGGAACGATGATTTCCAGCGGAGCGCCGGCGGCTTTGGATTTGGCACCGCGGAAGGCAAAGGAAATACCGATTGGAATTTCACCTGCTGCGGCCAGCTTGCACGGCTTGGAGCCGGAATGAGTATAGCGCGCAATGTTATTGTGCAGCGCGTCCATGTATTCCCAGCCGCCCTCTTCGCCAAACATCTGCAGCCAGCTTGAGACGTCAAGGAAACCGGTGCCCGATGAATTGGGGTTCGGCATAATCAGATGGCCTTCGTATTGCGCATCTGTCAGGTCTTTCCAGGATGTTGGCGGTGTCAGACCGGCCTTTTCGGCCTCAATCGTATTGTAGCACACCGCAGCAACCCAGGCGTCCATGCCAACCCAGCTGGGCACATCACCATCATCAACAAATTTGGCATCCAGTTTTTCAACACCCACGGGTGCATATGGCTCCAGCATGCCTTCAGATTTCAATAGCAGCAGCGATGTCGCAGCCAGGCCCCAAACCACATCGGCTTGCGGGTTGTCACGCTCGGCAAGCAGCTTGGCGGTAATGATACCAGTCGAATCGCGAACCCAGTTAATGTTGATGTCCGGATGGCTTTCGTTGAATGTCTCGGCGTAACGCGCAAGATCCTCGGCCTCGACAGCGGTATAAACCGTCAGATCCGTGGCGGATGCCGAGGTGGCCATAAACGCCCCTGCCGCCAATGTCGCCATAATTGTTGCTTTAAGTTTCATGTGTTTCTCCTCTGTTGTTTATTTTAATAACCGGGCCGTTCCCCGGATCGCGTGATGTCAGACTATGAGTTTCGCAGGTTTTAATGGCAAGAATAATTGATTGTTTCTACAACATCATTACTTCAGCTTATGTATGGGACAGCTACCTTTGGCCAGAAAACGCGCGGAAGGCCTATAAGCCGGATTCTGTCTTCGCAGATGCAAATGCATCGCGATGGATGACCATTCATCTTGATGCCGCGTTACCACGGCACCTCTAGCTGCCAACCCGGATCGTCGGAGCCAAGACAGCCCACAAGCGCGATCCCTATTTGGCATTGCTCCCGGTGGGGCTTGCCGTGCCAGTTCTGTTGCCAGACCCGCGGTGGGCTCTTACTCCACCGTTTCACCCTTACCCGTCAGCATCGCAAGGCGACATGCAGGGCGGTTTCATTTCTGTGGCGCTTTCCCTGGGGTTGCCCCCGCCGGGCGTTACCCGGCACCGTTGTCTTGTGGAGTCCGGACTTTCCTCTCGGTGGCACTGCAAGCAATAACCGCCAAGCAGCCATCCGGCCCTCCGCGCAATCGCGGGTCTAGGGGGATGCGCGGGAAAATGCAACAACCCGCGCAGTATGGCCTTGACCCACACCGGCACCACGCGCCAGCATCAACAGAAGCACGAAAGGCCGATACCCGATGCATCTTTTGAAAACCGCCGCCCTGATCCTGTGCACCAGCCTGGGTGCGGCATTCGCCTGTCCTGTGCCTGCGGATATGTCGAAGGGGGTGACCGTAAAAACCATCAGCCCACGCGGTGAGGGCAACACATTCACCTATCGCAAATCCGGGCCGGGGCGTGTGGATGAGATCCGCAAAAGCTATTGGTTAGGCACCAGCAACACGGTGGCGCGGGTCTTGCAGCATGGGCTGTTGCCGACGTCCCAAACCATTTTGCAAGCACCTAAAGGCAGTCAGATATTGCAAGATGAAACCTATGATTACCACGGTGCAAACATCGCCGGACTGACCCTGTCGCCCAACACCAGCTTTGCCCTGAAAACCACCATGCAAGCCGCCGATGGGTTCAGCAAAACAACCACCACGACCTATCAGCTGTCTGCTGCCAAGTCGAAAAAAGTGGCGCGATGCCGGGTTAAAATCATAAACATCAAAGCCACCCAGAATTGGGACGGGATCAAGACGGTTTATACATATGTCTATTTCGCGGACTTCGGTTTTGCGGTGCGCACCAAAGCCAAGTATCCCAGCCGAACAACCTCGCGTGAGATCCTGTCGATCGAACCCTCCAAGCGCTAGGCTAAGCGGGCGTATCGTCAGCGCCCGCATATTGCGCCACCAAAGCGCTGAGGCATCTCAGATCAGCGTCGGAAACCAAGCCCGTGGCATGGGGGCGAAACCTGTCACGAAAAGATCGCAGCCGGGCGACCTCGGACCAATCGGCGCCATATCCAAACGCCTCGCTTAGGCTGTCAAACTTGGCCTCCGTGTGGCCCAAATGACCCTCGGGCCAGATCGACAACCCCTGCCGCGCCAATCTGCACCAGTCAAAGCGCGGCCCGGGATCGTTTTTGCGTTCGGGTGCCAGATCGGAATGGCCAATCACATGTTCAGGCCGGATCGACCAGCGCTGCATAATTCCGCGCAAGACCCCCTCGAGCGCTGTCATTTGCGGCGCAGCAAACGGATGGGTGCCCCGGTTGTCCAGCTCAATCCCGATGGACCGCGAATTGATATCATCCAATCCCTGCCAGCATCCCGGCCCGGCATGCCAGGCGCGCGCGGCCTCGTCCACCATCTGCCAGATACGGCCATCACCGGCGATCAGATAATGCGCTGAAACTTCGGCCTGTGGATCACACAAGCGGTTCAACGCGGCCTCGGCGCTGTCCATGGCAGTGTAGTGCAATACGATAAACTGTGGTGTCAGCCCATTGCGGCGCGGGCCACAATTGGGCGACGGATGTTGTGCAATTGCTGAGGTTTCAGCGCTCACGCACCGCCTGCCCCGCCCGAGGCCACCGCCTTGCGGAACGGTGCGGGGTCCCAGCCGCAGGCATAGCCATCCCCATCGGGATCTAACCCCGAACGGTCACGTGTCGGGCCGCCCTTGGCCAAAAACTCCATCTGTGCAGCCTCAGCAGACGGGAACTTGGCGCAGTTGCGCTGCATCCGCCCCTCTTTGTTAAAGCCCACGCGGCGATAGACCGGCGTTCCCACCGGATGGGTGGTGCTGATTGCATATTGCACAATATTGGGCCCTTCCCCACCGCTGCGTTGTGGCAACGATGTGGCCTCGATCACTTTGTATTGTGCGCGGTTCTGGGCAATCAGCGCTGCGTCGTCCTGAATGGTGCGCTCAGCGCCCACTGCGTCAAAATCGTTTTCAGATGAAATGCCACCCGCAGTGCTGACGGTTTGCGGCGTGGCAGTCCCGGCTGTTGGCTGTGTGGCAGGCACGCCTGTGGCCGTGCCCGATGTTTGTGCCAATGTCGCGCGCGTGTCAGCGGCCAGGTTGTCTGCGTCGGATGCGCCGGGCGTGGCACCCAATGGCTCGGATGACACGGAGGCCACCGGAGGCAGAGCCGATCCGGTCAAAGCTGCCTCGCGGGCCCGCTTTTGGGCGAGATATTCATCATAATCGCTAAAGCCCACGCCAGCCCCCGCCCCACTTTCGGGGATGGACGGCGAACAGGCCGCAAGGGCCGCACAGGCCAATACTGTCATTGTGATACGCATCTGATTTCCTGCCTTGGTCGTCTTTTGCAGAAGTTTTACCACCATTTCGAAGGTTTGGCTACAAAACCCGCCGCCTGTTCCAGCGCGTAGGCTGTATTCAGCAGATCACCCTCTTCCCACGGACGACCAATCAGTTGCAGCCCCAGCGGAAGCCCTTGTTTATCAAGGCCCGCAGGCACGGCGATGCCCGGCAAGCCGGCCAGGTTGACCGTGACCGTAAAGACATCATTGAGGTACATCTGCACCGGATCCGCATCCGCCATTTCCCCCAGCCCAAAAGCCGAGGACGGTGTGGCAGGGGTTAGGATTGCATCGATACCGGCATCAAATACCTGCTCAAAGTCGCGCTTGATCAGCGTGCGCACCTTGCGGGCGCGGTTGTAGTAGGCATCGTAGAACCCGGCAGACAGCACATAGGTGCCGATCATCACACGCCGTTGCACCTCGGGGCCAAACCCTTCGGCGCGGGTTTTCTCGTACATTTCGGTGATGCCGTCACCCTGCTCCAGCTTGGCGCGGTGGCCATAGCGCACACCGTCATAGCGCGCCAGGTTCGAAGAGGCCTCGGCCGGGGCAATCACATAATACGCAGGCAGCGCGTATTTGGTATGCGGCAGACTGATGTCACGGATTTCTGCACCTGCGTCTTTCAGCATTGCGGTGCCATCGGCCCACAATTGCTCAATCTCGGCGGGCATACCGTCCATGCGGTATTCTTTGGGGATACCAATGACCTTGCCTTTGATATCGCCGGTCAGCATCGCCTCAAAATCAGGTACAGCAATGTCGGCACTGGTGCTGTCCTTGGGATCATGGCTGCACATGGCTTCCAGCATGATGGCGGCGTCGCGCACATCCTTGGTCATGGGTCCGGCCTGATCGAGCGACGATGCAAAGGCCACCACCCCCCAGCGCGAGCACCGCCCATAGGTGGGCTTGATGCCTGTGATACCCACGAAAGCCGCCGGTTGGCGGATAGAGCCGCCTGTATCCGTGCCGGTGGCGGCCAGGCACAAATCTGCTGCAACTGCACTGGCCGAACCCCCGGACGACCCGCCGGGCGTCAGCGCCGTGTCATCATTGCCGCGCCGCCAGGGGTTGACCACGTTGCCATAAGTCGAGGTTTCATTGGACGAGCCCATGGCGAATTCGTCCATGTTCAGCTTGCCCAACATCACTGACCCTGCGTCAAACAGGTTCTGAGTGATGGTGCTTTCATATTCGGGCTTGAAGCCCTCTAAGATGGCCGATGCCGCCTGCGATGGAACACCCTTGGTGCAAAACAAATCTTTGATTCCCAATGGGATACCACACATAGCTGGTGCATCACCTGAGGCGATACGCGCATCCGCCGCAGCTGCCTGTTCGCGCGCCAGTTCGGGGGTGTTATGCACAAAGGCGTTCAGATCACCCGCGCCTTCGATGGCGTCAAGGCAGGCATTGGTCAGCTCAACCGATGTGATGTCGCCAGCGCGCAGTTTATCGCGGGCTTCGGCAATCGTGAGTGCATTCAGATCAGACATTATTCTACCACCTTCGGCACAGCAAAGAACCCTTCGCGGGCATCAGGCGCATTGGCAAGAACCTTATCCTGCTGATTGCCGTCCGTCACCTCATCCACCCTGCGCTTCAGGCGCTGTGGGGTCACGGATGTCATCGGCTCTACGCCCTCAACATCCACCTCATTGAGCTGCTCAATGAACCCAAGAATGGTGTTGAATTCCTCGGCCAACGCTCCAAGCGCGTCCGGCTCAACCCGGATCCGGGCCAGTTTGGCCACGCGGGCGGCGGTGTCTTTGTCGATCGACATATCTGCCTCATGAATAGATGCAATTCAGGTCCGTTCAGCGTTTAGCGTCATGGGCCTTGCGCTGCAATCCCTCGCACTGTTCTTTTCAGCCCCACCTGGCGCAGCACGCCAGCGCTGGCGAGGTTCTTTTGACGAAAAGACGTCTCGGCCACGCAGGGATGAAACCCGCCTACCCCCGCCGATCTGCAAAAAAGGCCTTCAGCAGGTCTTGGGCATCATGAGCCGCCAACCCGTCATAGACCTCGGGCACGTGATGGGCCTGAGGGTGGCTGAACACGCGTGCGCCATGCGCCACTCCGCCCGATTTGGGATCAGATGCGCCGTAATACAGCCGTGCAATCCGCGCCGCAGCAATGGCCGTGGCACACATTGCACAAGGCTCCAGCGTGACATACAGATCATACCCCGGCAAACGCTCGCTTCCCACTGCGGCACAAGCTTCACGGATCACCAGAACCTCGGCATGGGCCGTGGGGTCCGACAATTCGCGCGTGCGATTGCCGGCTTGGGCGATCACCTTGCCCGTTGGGGACACCAGCACAGCGCCCACGGGCACTTCCCCCCGTGCGGCGGCGGCGCGGGCCTCGCTCAGGGCCGTATCCATATGGCTGCGAAATGTCATAACGCTAGGTATGGCCCGGCGATCAGTGCTTTCGCAAGGGCTGCGAATACGCTACTGCCAGCGCCATGAGTGATGAGACCCCCAAAGGCGACCGGATCGCCAAAGTGATTGCCCGTGCGGGACTGGCCAGCCGCCGCGAAGCCGAGCGCCTGATTGAAGCCGGTCAGGTGCGGGTCAACGGCGAGGTGATTGCGCGTGCCGCCCTGAATGTCACACCTCAGGATCATATCACGGTCAACGGCCGTGATCTGGCCGCGCCCGAGCCTGCGCGGTTGTGGCTGTATCACAAGCCCACCGGACTGGTGACCACCACACGCGATGAACAGGGCCGTGCCACGATTTATGACGATCTGCCCGGTGACCTGCCCCGTGTCATGAGCGTGGGGCGATTGGATCTGAACTCTGAGGGATTGCTGCTGCTGACCAATGACGGTGGGCTCAAGCGCAAGCTGGAGCTGCCAGCCACCGGCTGGGTGCGCAAATACCGCGTGCGCGTCAATGGACGTCCCACCGATGAAACATTCGCGCCACTGCGCAAGGGTGTCACCGTGGATCACGAGGATTTTCAGCCCATGACCGTCACGCTGGACCGCCAACAAGGGGCAAACGCCTGGGTCACCGTGGCCCTGCGCGAAGGCAAGAACCGCGAAATCCGTCGCGCGATGGAGGCCGTGGGCATGGCGGTGAACCGTCTGATCCGGGTTTCTTACGGGCCGTTCCAGCTGGGTCAGCTTAAACCCGGCGCGGTTGAGGAAATTCGCCCGCGGATCTTGCGTGATCAATTGGGCCTGGAGGCACCACTTGAAGAGGCGAGACAGCCCGGAAAGGCTGGCAAGCAGGGCGCGCCCAAGGGCAAACCACGTCAGATCAAACGTCCGCAACGGCGCCCAAAACGTTAGGGCCCGCGCTCACTCGGTGCGTGCCGTCCAGCTTTTGCGGTACGCCCCCGGCGAGCTGCCGTACCGCGCTTTGAACCGCTGCGACAGTTGCGACGAGCTGGCAAAGCCCGTGGCGGCTGCAATTTCGGCCACGCTCAGCGCTGTTTCATTCAGCAACGCATGCGCGCGCGCCACACGCAAATCGGTATAAAACTGCGCCGGAGACAGACGGGTGTGCTGCCGGAAAAGCCGCTCCAATTGCCTGCGCGACAACCCCACATGCTCGGCGATGCCCGCCACATCGGCGGCGGCATCGATGTTCTGCGTCATAAATTCTATGGCCGCGATCAGATGCGGGTTGCGGCTGCCCAGCCCCTGGCTTTGAGCCGAGCGTTGCGGTGCGTCGCGCGTGGCAGAGCGCAGATGAATGCACATATCCGCAACAATCGCCGCCAGATCCGCGCCGTGATCATGTTCAATCAGAGACAGCATCATATCGGTAGCCGCTGACCCGCCGCCACACGTCAGAAGCCCCTCGTCGTTCTCAAAAAGCCGCCCGGTGGGGTGCAGATCAAGATGATGCTCGACAAAGGCGGGTTGGTTTTCCCAATGCAGCGTAAAGCGGCGCCCTTTCAGCAACCCTGCCTGCGCCAACGCAAAGGCCCCGGTACAAATGCCACCCAGTTGCGCGCCGTGTGCTTTTTGTCGGGCAATCCAGCCCGGCACTTTGGCAGGCACATGCGCGCGCGGCTCGATCCCGGCACACACAAAGGCCAACGCGTCACGCGGAACATCAGTCAGCCCGGTATCTGGCGTGATCATCACACCGCACGAACACCGTACGGGCGCGCCGTCTTCGGTCAGGACATACCAGCGATACAGCTCTTTGCCGGCCACCTGATTGGCAATGCGCAACGGCTCAAGTGCGGCCGAAAACGCAAGCAGGGTCAGCCGCGGCAACAGCAGAAAATAGAAGTCCCGAGGCGGGCCATCATATTCGACCTTATGGCTGGCCGCGCCGCGGGGAACGAACGTACTGATGCTCATGTTGGGCAGATGTACCAGAAATCCACAGGCAGAAAAGGGGCGCAGGGTGCATCCCTTCTCATTTCGTTTTGCCCTCTGACACGGATTTGGTTACATAACCGCAAAACCATAACAAAGACCGGGACAGTGACACATGGCCGACCTTCTTACGATTGAAAACCTGGGCAACCTCGTGATGCTTTGCTTTTTGCAAGCGGTGCTTGGGTTCGACAACCTGCTTTATATCTCGATTGAATCGCAACGCGCGCCAGTGGCGCAACAGGCTGCCGTACGCCGGTGGGGCATCATTATCGCCGTGGCGCTGCGTATTGTGCTGCTGTTCACCATGATCCAGCTGATCGACGCCATGGCCGAGCCATTCTACATCATGGAATGGGTTGGCGTGCTGGAGGGCGGGGTCAACTTTGCCACCTGCGTGTTTATCATTGGTGGTATTTTTATCATGTATACAGCTGTCAAGGAAATCGGCCACATGCTGACGGTGGAACATCTGGACACTGATGTGAGCAACAAATCAGGCAAATCTGCTGCCAAGGTGGTGATGCTGATTGTTTTGATGAACCTGATCTTCTCGTTTGATTCCGTGTTGTCCGCCCTGGCGATAACCGATGTCTTCCCCATTCTGGCGATTGCCATTTTGCTGTCAGGTCTGGCGATGCTGCTTTTGGCCGATGGCGTCACGCGCTTTCTGGAGAAAAACCGCATGTACGAGGTTCTGGGCCTGTTCATCCTGCTGATTGTCGGCATCGTGCTGCTGGGTGAGGCCGGACAGGCGGCAGCACACGCCATGCATGACGACAGCCTTGCGCTGAAGTTCTTTGGCTACGAAGTGGTGCCAATGTCGAAAACCACCTTCTACTTCTCGGTCATTGTGCTGGTTGCGGTTGAGATCATTCAATCGGGTTATACCCGCAAACTGAACGCTGAACGTCGCACCGGGGCACGGCACTAAAGCGCTGCAATATCAGGGGGGAGAGACACGTTATGCGCCGCGTTGCGCAATCTTCCCCCTAGCATGCTGCACCTGCATCGCCTACATTCGTTGTTGATTAACAAGGCCAGGGGGGCCCATGTCCGATACAGGACTTCAAAAACTGGCATTCTTTCTGCTCGTGATACTGATCTTCTACGTCTCCTTTTCAGGGGGCGTATGACATGGCGCAACGTTTTGGCGGCAAACACAGCCCCGACGGATCAGGGCCGATTGCCGATGAGGATCGTGGCAGCTACCGAGATGCGCGCCGCACCAAGGCGGGTGGTCGCGTCAACCTGTTGTTTCTGGCCCCCTTACCCCTGATCTGGCAGGCATTTACATCCGCAGCAGGCGGATTGGCGATGAACCTGATTGCGCTTGGCTTGCTGCTGCTGGCAGCCTGGCTGACCCGCGAAGGCATTCTGGCCCAGGAACAATACGAGGCCCGTAAAGTGGCACGCCGTCCTGGGATCCCGCGCAAAATCCTGGGGTCTTTGTTGACCGGGGCGGGTCTTGCTGTGGCAGGAGTTGCGTCAGGTGCAGGCCTGGGGGCGGCTGCGATCTTTGCGGTGTTGGGCACGGTTTTGCACAGCTTTGCGTTTGGGTTTGATCCCCTGACAGACAAGGGCATGGAAGGCATCGACCAGCACCAGACCGACCGTGTGGCACGCGCTGTAGACAAGGCCGAAAACTATCTTGCGGGCATGTCGGATGCTATCAAACGCGCCGGCGACCGCAGTGCCGAGGCCCGCGTTGACCGCTTTCAGGGCAAGGTACGCGAAATGCTGCGCACAGTGGAAAATGATCCGCGTGATCTGACCTCGGCGCGCAAATTCCTGACGGTCTATTTGATGGGTGCCCGCGATGCGACGGTCAAATTCGCGGACATCTATGGCCGCAACCGCGATGCCGGGGCCAAGTCAGATTACATGATGCTGCTTACGGATCTGGAAGAAAACTTTGTCGCCAAGACGCAGACGTTGCTCTTGGATAACAACACCGACCTTGAGGTTGAAATCGGGGTGCTGCGCGATCGCTTGCGCCAAGAAGGCATCCACCTCGACACCAAATTATAAACGAGAGGACACGTTATGTCAGACACTATCCGCCAAAAAGCCGAAGCCGCATTGGCCGAAGTCCAGGAAATCAGCGCGGCGATCCTGCCTGAGCCAACCGATGCCAATGCCATCGTCCCGCTCGAGCAAGCCGACGCGGCCTCAAGCGCCGAAATCAAAACGCGCATGGCTGAAATTGACATGGGTGATACGCAATCCATCGTGTCCTTTGGTTCTGCCGCGCAGGCCGAATTGCAGGAAATCTCGCAGTCCATGCTACAAGGGGTGCGCAACAAGGATGTGGGCCCGGCGGGCGGCAGCCTGCGCAACATCGTGACAACCATCCGCGGGTTTTCTGTGTCCGAACTGGACGTGCGCCGCGAACGCACCTGGTGGGAAAAGCTGCTGGGGCGCGCGGCACCTTTTGCCAAGTTCACCGCCAAGTTTGAAAAGGTTCAGGGCCAGATCGACAAGATCACTGATGATCTGCTGGGCCACGAGCATGTGCTGCTGAAAGACATCAAATCGCTGGATTTGCTGTATGAAAAAACGCTGAACTTCTATGACGAACTGGCGCTGTATATCGCCGCAGGCGAGGCCAAGCTGGCCGAGTTGGACAGCGTGCACATCCCCGCCGCCGAAGCTGAGGTTGAGAAGGCCGACGAGAATGATCAGGTGATGAAAGCGCAAGAGCTGCGTGATCTGCGGGCCGCCCGCGACGATCTGGAACGCCGCGTTCATGACCTGAAGCTGACCCGTCAGGTGACCATGCAGTCGCTGCCATCCATCCGACTGGTGCAGGAAAACGACAAATCTCTGGTGACCAAGATCAACTCGACCCTGGTCAACACTGTGCCGCTTTGGGAAACCCAGCTGGCACAGGCCGTTACCATCCAACGTTCGGCTCAGGCGGCGGCGGCCGTCAAGGATGCCAATGATCTGACCAATGAGCTGTTGACGTCAAACGCCAAGAACCTGCGCGAAAGCAACAAGATGATCCGCGAGGAAATGGAACGCGGTGTGTTTGATATCGAAGCGGTCAAACAAGCCAATGCTGATCTGATCGGAACCATCAACGAAAGCTTGGCAATAGCCGACGAAGGCAAAGCCCGTCGCGCCTCGGCTGAGGCCGAATTGCAGAAGATGGAAAAAGAGCTGCGCGACACGCTGGCCTCGGCCAAGGCGCGCAAAGACGGTGTCGGCGACAATTCCGGCACGGCTGTTCCGGGTTAAGCATCTGGTGCTGGGGACGCAGATCAGACATGTTCTATCAGGGCTGGCCTGCCTGGCCCTGATCGGCTGCGAGGCTGTGCCCCCTGCCCCCACCACAACACCTCAGCCCCGCCCGGCCGGGCTGGTGCCCCCCAAGCCCAAGCCGACAGCACCTCAGGCACCCTCAGCGGCCAGTCTGGATCTGGCGCGCTACTATGGCCGTGTGCAGGCGGATTTGCTGAACCGTGGGTTGTTGCGCGTCGATGGTGGCGGGGTCGATACGCCCTACACCCAGCGCAATCTGATGACCAACTTCGAGCAGATCGCTTTCTATGATGAATACAGCCAGGCGGGTGGTTTTCAGCGCTCGGATGGTGTCGCCGGGGGTCTGCGCAAATGGACCAAGCCGGTGCGCATGGCCGTGGAATTCGGCGCGTCCGTTCCAAAGGCGCAGCGCCAGAGCGATGCGGCCAGTGTCGCCAAATATGCCGGCCGTCTGGCGCGGGTGACACGGCATCCCATCACGGTCAGCCCCGGCAATGCCAATTTCTTTGTGTTGGTCATGGGTGAAGATGACCGCGACCAGCTGCTGACCCGCATCAAACAAATCGAGCCGGGTGTGGATGCCACCACGCTGTCGATGATCCGCAATCTGCCACGCTCAATCCATTGTGTGGTTGCGGCCTTCGCGGCGAAGGATGATGGCTATGTCTATAATCGCGCCGTGGCCGTGATCCGGGCCGAACACCCCGAACTGACCCGCCGCGCCTGCATTCACGAAGAACTGGCGCAGGGCTTGGGTCTGGCCAATGACAGCCCGCGCGCCCGCCCGTCGATCTTTAACGATGATGATGAATTTGCGCTGCTGACCACCCATGACGAGGAATTGCTGCGCACCTTGTATGACCCCGCCCTGAAACCGGGCATGAGCCTGGAAGAAGCGCGCCCCGTGGTGACCCGCATTTTGGCCGCACGGTTGGGGCCCAGCTGAACATGGCCCGCATGTTACGCACACCCAAAGCCATGATCGCGGGCGCGCTTAGCCTTGCCTTTCTCAGCCCGGCTGCCACCGGCCCTGTCGATGCCCAGACCAGCAGTGCGGCGCGCGATTGGATCGTCAATGCAGGCCAGCGCACGGGCACTTGGCGTGATCACGGGCGGTTGGCGCTGCCCTCGGGGCGGTTGTTTGTCGGCGATCCCACATGGGGCGACGCCTATCACCTTCGAGGTGCCAAACCCGCCCCCGCTGATGCTGTACATGTCTGGAGCTTTGGCAAAGGGCGCAACGGGCTGAATTACGCCATCTGGCTGGAGTTGGCCGGAACCACACCTGTTAAACGCGGCGAGATGCTGGAGTTTGGCGTGGACGCTGCCGTGCTGGCCCTGGGTGATTATGCCACCGGGCAGGCCATGGTTGATTTGGGCGATGCGTTGATCGATGCGGGCAAAGGCGACAGCTTTGACTGGATCAGCCCGCATATTCAGGCCTCGGCCAATTTTGCCAAATGGCTGCCTATCCCGCCGCAGGGCCAACAGATGTTTTTGGCAACCACCAACAACGACGGCGGCTATGGCGCCGCGTGGCTTTATGATGATGCAGGCGCTCTAAGCGGGGTGTTGATTGATCTGCGCGGCCGCGCGAGCGATCAGACGTTCCTGGACGTTTTGTTAAAGGACGGATCATGAGTATTCTCAGCCGTCTTTTCGGATTAAAGCCATCCCCCAAGGCGCTGTCAGCCGTCGATTGGATTGTTGCCAACACCGAGGTCAGATTAGACGTGGTTGAGGCAGGCCCCTTGCCCACCCCCGAAGGCAAAGCTGCCATTCTGGACCCTTTGGCGCTGATGCAAACACTTGAGCCGAACCTGATCGATGTGCCCACCACAGGGGGCCGCGTGGTGGTGTTTCACGAACCCGATCAGGGGCGCAATTCCAAACTGGCGCTGGTCTTTTCCGACAGCCCGGTCACCGGCGGCGCAGATGTGGCCACCTGCGCAATCGATGCGGGTATGGGCTCGGTGTTTACCCCGACAACGCATACCAACCTGCTGAGGTTCATTGACGAGGACCTTAAAACCGATCCCTACAATGGTTTCTTCCACGCCCATGACGACCCCAACGGCGGCGAGCGCAAAATCGTCACTCTGCCGGATGGCACGCCCATACCTTATGTCCATTCGGGCTGGGGGGATGGGGGATATCCGGTGTTTACTCTGACAGATGCAGATGGCACTCTTTGCGCTTTATACACCGACTTTATGGGCAAAAACGATCAAGGTGAGTATCTCACCCCGCCGGGCGTCACGCTCGACTGACTTTTCACCCGCAGCATTCATGAAGGAGAACGCACATGGGCATTTTTGATTTTCTGAGCGGCGAGTTTATCGACGTCATTCACTGGGTGGATGACAGCCGCGACACCATGGTATGGCGGTTCCAGCGTGAAGGCCACGAGATCAAGTACGGCGCCAAGCTGACCGTGCGCGAGGGCCAAGCAGCAGTGTTTGTGCACGAAGGCCAACTGGCCGATGTGTTCACGCCCGGTTTGTACATGTTGGAAACCAACAACATGCCGATCATGACGACCTTGCAGCATTGGGACCACATGTTCCAAAGCCCCTTCAAATCCGAGATTTACTATGTGAACACCACCCGGTTCACCGATCTGAAATGGGGCACCAAAAACCCCATCATGCTGCGCGACCCTGAATTTGGCCCAACCCGCATCCGGGCGTTCGGCACTTATAGCGTGCGCGTGACCGACCCGGCCTTGTTCCTGCGTGAGATTGTCGGCACCGATGGCGAATTCACCATGGATGAGATCAGCTATCAAATCCGCAACATCATCGTGCAAAGCTTTAGCCGCATCATCGCAGGGTCGGGCATTCCGGTGCTGGATATGGCCGCAAATACGATGGATCTGGGCAAGCTGGTTGCGGCAGAACTGACCAATGTCGTCAGTGAATACGGCCTGTCGATCCCTGAGTTTTACATCGAGAACATTTCGCTGCCGCCCGCAGTTGAGGAGGCATTGGACAAGCGCACTTCTATGGGCGTTGCCGGCGATCTGGGCAAGTTCACGCAGTATTCAGCCGCCGAGGCCATGACGGCAGCCGCCAGCAACCCCGGAGGCAGTGGCATGGGCGACGGTCTGGGTATGGGCATGGGTATGGCCATGGCACAACAAATGGCCAATCAGGGCCCTTGGGGCGCTGCCCCCGCTGCGGCAGCGCCTCCTCCTCCGCCGCCTGTTGAACATGTCTGGCATATAGCCGAAGGAGGTGAGACTTCGGGGCCGTTTTCCAAGGCGAAACTGGGCCGCATGGCCACCGAGGGCAGCCTGAAGCGCGACACCCATGTCTGGACCGCTGGGCAAGATGGCTGGATGAAAGCAGGCGACGTGCGCGAATTGGCACAGCTGTTCACCATCCTGCCGCCGCCCCCTCCAGGCAGCTGAGATTTGGCGCTGACAGGCACAGGTTATTGCGGTGCGGTTGAGATCCCTTTGCCGCACTTGCCTGCCCGTCTGACCCAATGCGACTGGCACTATTGTACCCTGACCAGGGTGCATTGGGGCTGTTTTCCCAAACACACAAATGCAGCGACCGGCAATATCCACACCTATGCCCGCGCGCGGCGGCGGCTCGGTTTTCATCGCTCCGCAAGGGGCGATGTGATCCCCCCGCCCTTGCTGATAAACCGCTTTAAACGGGCTTTGATATGACCGACACTGACATGATGACGCCCCCGGCCCCACAAGACGAACACCGCTTTCCCTGCGACAATTGTGGCGCGGATTTCCGGTTTGATCCATCGGCAGGCCAACTGACCTGCGATCATTGCGGCAACACCCAAAGCATGGACCAATCCGGCCCCTGGACCGGTGGCATCCGCGAGCTGGATTTCAACGCAGCCCTGCGTCAACAACTGCCCGATCAAGACATCGAAGAAACCCGCGTCACGACCTGCCCCAATTGTGCCGCTCAGGTGGAATTTGACGGTGCCATCCATGCCGCAGAATGTCCGTTTTGCGCCACTCCCGTGGTGACGGACACAGGCACCCACCGCCATATTAAACCGCGTGGCCTATTGCCCTTTGCGCTGGATGAAAACACCGCACGTGACGCGATGACCAAATGGCTGGGGCGATTGTGGTTTGCCCCCAACGGCCTGATGGAATACGCGCGCAAGGGACGCAAGATGCAAGGGGTTTACGTCCCCTACTGGACGTTCGATGCCGATACCAAATCATCCTACACCGGCGAACGCGGCACCGTATACTATGAGACCAAAACCGTGATGCGCGATGGAAAACGCCAGACCGTGCGCGTGGCCAAAACCCGGTGGAGATCGGTGCGCGGGCGCGTGGCACGGTTTTTTGATGATGTGCTTGTGCTAGCCTCAAAATCCTTGCCCAAACGCTATACGGATGCGCTTGAGCCGTGGGATTTATCAGCGATGGAGCCCTATCAGCCTGAGTTTTTGGCGGGCTTTCGTGCCGAAGGTTATACGGTCGAACTGGACGCAGGTTTTGACGAGGCGCGCGCCTATATGGACCGCGTGATTCACCGTGATGTGAAATTTGACATCGGCGGCGACAAACAACGCGTGGCCACTGTCGACACTTCGCTCAGCGGCGTGACGTTCAAACATGTGTTGCTGCCCATCTGGGTGGCCGCCTATAAATACCGTGGCGAAACCTACCGTTTTGTGGTCAACGGCCGTACCGGTCGCGTGCAAGGTGAAAGACCGTATTCGCCGCTCAAGATTTTTATTGCTGTCGTGATCGTGGCCCTGATTGCGGGCGGTATCGGCTATATGGTGGCCCAAGGCGAGCTGCAATAATGTCCGATACTTTTGACACGCTAAACGCCGTTTTGAACGCGCGCTATTCGTGCCGGGCTTTTCGTGCTGATCCGGTGCCCGAGACCACGATCAGGCAGATCGTGCAGGCTGCCGGGCGCGCGCCGTCGTGGTGCAATGCGCAGCCGTGGCGCGCGACCATTACCCATGGAGCTGAAACGGACCGCTTTCGTGCGCTGATGCAAAATACCGTGGCCACATCAAAACCGACACCTGATCTGGCCTGGCCCGAGCGCTACTCGGGTGTTTACAAAGACCGCCGCCGCACCTGCGGGTTTCAGCTGTACGAGGCCGTAGGCGTGGCCCGCGATGACCGCGCAGCACGGACCGCGCAATCTTTGCGCAACTATGCTTTGTTCGATGCGCCCCACGTGGCCCTTATCAGCACCGAGGCCGAGCTGGGCCCCAATGGCGCGGTGGATTGCGGCGGCTTTGTCACGACCTTCATGCTGGCGGCAACCGCTCTTGGCGTGGCGTCTGTGGCACAGGCGTCGGTGGCGGCCTACCCAGATGTGATCCGCGCACATTTTAAGCTGCCGGAAAGCCGCCTGATCCTATGTGCCATTTCCTTTGGCTATGCGGACGCAGACCATCCGGCCAACAGCTTTCGCACCGAACGTGCTGATCTGAACGAAATCTATGATCCGCGAGGCACCGCATAAATGCGCACTCTGATCCAACGTGTGAGCCAGGCGCAGGTCAGCGTTGACGGCCAGATCATTGGCCAAACCGGCCCCGGCCTGATGATCCTGATCTGTGCCATGCAAGGCGACACGCAGGCAGAGGCCGATAAACTGGCCGCCAAAATCTCAAGGCTGCGGATCTTCAAAGATGACGCTGGCAAAATGAACCGCTCGGTGCTGGACATTCAAGGCGGTGCCTTGGTGGTCAGCCAATTCACCCTTGCCGCTGACACATCACGTGGCAATCGGCCCGGCTTTTCTGCGGCGGCCCCGCCCGATCTGGGCGCTCAGTTATACGAGTATTTCGCCACCACACTTGCAGGGCTTGGCATCACCGTTGAAACCGGCAAGTTCGGCGCTGACATGCAGGTGAGCCTGATCAACGATGGCCCAGTCACAATCTGGATGGAAAGCTAGACCTGACGCGGCTCTTACAGCTGCGTTACGGCTCGCGGAACGCTTCTTGGGATTTGTACAATGGTTTCAGCAGATATTGCAGCACGGTTTTCTCGCCTGTGTGCAATTCCACCTGCGCCTGCATACCGGGGCGGATTTCAATGCGGGCCTGGCGCGGGGTCAGCTGGGACATATCCACTTTCAAGGTCACTTTGTAATGCGGATCACCATCGGGATCGCGTGAGTTTTCATCCTCAAACGTATCAGCCGAGATGAAATCAACCTGCCCCTTGAGCGAGCCATAGATCGTGTAATCATAGGCAGACAGCTTGACGGTTGCCTCTTGACCCTGGCGGATATTGGCGATGTCTTCGGGGGCGACGCGCGCTTCGACAAACAGCTCTTCGTCGAGCGGGATAATCTCGAGGATTTCCTCGCCCGGACGCACGACGCCGCCAATGGTTGTGACACTCAGGTTATTCACAATCCCGCGCATCGGGCTGGTCAGCACGGTCCGGTTCAGCTGATCCTGGCTGCCTTTCAGGTTCTGCTTTAGCGTGGCCAGCTCTTTCAGGGTCTCCGAATATTCCTGTGCACGGTCCAGCTCGGTCTGGGTGACCACCTCGTTATAGCGCGCCTCGGCATCGGCATGGGCCCCGCGGGCGCGGGTCACTTCGATCAGCGCGACAATCTTTTTCTCCAGCAGGTTTTCCAGCAAGCGACGCTCTTCGGCGGCCTGATCCATCACCAGCTTGGCCCCTTCCGAACGCTTTACAAAATCCGATTGGCGCGCAGCCAGCAGCGCACGTTCCGAGGCGATGATTTCAGGCGAGCGTGCGGCGTATTCATCCGGCACGGTGAAATCAAACTGCCCGGCCAGTTCGGCCTCCAGTCGCAGGCGGCGGATTTCATGGGCGTTGATCTGATCACGCAGATCATCCACCGATGATTTGAACTGCGTGCCATGCAGCCGCGCCAGCGTGTCGCCGCGTTGCACAATGTCGCCTTCGGCCACCATCAGCTCGGTCAGGATACCCCCTTCGAGGTTTTGAATGATCTGAGGCCGCGATGATGAAATAAACGACCCATTCGAGCGCACGATTTCATCGACCCACGCAAAAGCCGCCCAGAAGATAAACAGAAATACCGTCATGCCGCACAGCCAGATCGTCATTGAAGGGCCACGCAGGCGCGCGTTCAACTGAGAGTTCAGGTTCGTGGTGCCCACGGTCATCGCGTTATCCCCCCTGCCCGCCGGTACCGGTCTGTGCCAGATGCGCCAGCACCTTGTCGCGCGGTCCGTCCACGGCCATACGACCATTTTGCAAAATCAGCGTGCGGGTGGTCAGGGCCAGAATGGGCATGCGGTGCGTGGCGATCACTGCGGTGCGCCCCTCCAGCCATGTCTCCAACCGGCTGACCAGCGTTTTTTCAAGCGTCTGATCCAAGGCGGCTGTGGGTTCATCCAGCAGGCACACCTTGGGGTCTTGCAGCCACAGCCGCGCCCAGCCAATGGACTGGCGCTGCCCTTGGCTCAGCCCCTGCCCCCCATCCAGAATTTCCAGATCCAAGCCTTTGGGGTGGTTCTTTACAAACGGCCCCAGCCCGGCAAAATCCAATGAGGCCATCAGCCGGTCGTCATCGCGCTCCAGCATGGTCAGGTTCAGGTTTTCGCGCAGGGTGCCGGAAAACAGGCGTACGTCCTGCCCCAGATAGCCAATCAGGCGGCGCAGATCACGTGGTTCAATCTGGCCCATATCGGTGCCATCCACCAAAATCCGGCCCTTGGTGGGCGCATAGAGCCCCGACAGAATTTTCAGGAAGGTCGATTTACCCGAGCCATTTGTGCCCAGAACGGCGATCTTCTGACCGGGTTGAAGGCTCAGGCCCGGCACGTCCAGCGTGGGGGCCGCATCGTCGTTGTAGCCAAACTGCACCTCGCGCAATTCGAACCCGCCCTCCAGCGTTTCGCGGCGCAGGTAATCGCGGTGGGCTTCGGCGTCTTGCTGGGCGTCTGCGATGCTGTCCAACCCGTCCAGCGCCGATTTCACATTGCCCCACCGCGCCATAGTGCCCGCAAGTTGCGTCAGCGGCGCCAAGGTCCGGCTGGTCAGGATGCCAACCGCAATGATCGAGCCCACGGTAAATTCGCCTGCGAACACCAGATAGGTGCCCATCACAACAGCACCCACATAGGTAAACTGCTGCATGCCTTGCGACCAGAAGGTCAGCACCGAGGCCAGGCGGCGTTGCTCCGAGGACTTCATCGCGCCAAGGGCGGTCAGCTCCATCCAGCTGCGCCGAATGCGGTCTTCGGCACGTTGGGTTTTGACGGTGTCCAGCTCAAAGATGGCCTCGTGCAGCAAACGCGATGATTTGGCTGAGGCTCCTTGGGTTTCTTCGGTCAGGCGGATCATCTTGCGTTGCAGCAAAAAGCCGGGGATCACCATCAGGAAGCCGCCAAGCACCAACAACCAAACAACGTTGCCCGCGATGGACGCCACAAGGGCGAGGAATACAAAGATAAACGGGATGTCGGCCAGCGTGCCGATGGTGGATGCGGTGAAAAACTCGCGCACAGACCCGAATTCGCGCATCGATGCAAACAGGCGTGACGGCGCGCGCCCTGCCAGTTCAGACCGCATACCCAGGATGCGATCCATCAGCAGTTTCTGCACGTTCAGTTCAATCTGCCGACCAGCCCCATCCATCAGCTGCGAGCGGGCGATCTTCAGGAACGCCTCCATCAGCAAGGCCACCATAGCACCGATGGCCAACACCCAAAGTGTGGCCTCGGATTGGTGCGGGATCACGCGGTCATAGACCTGTAGCGAAAACAGTGCGACAGCCACAGCCAGCAGATTGGCCACAAACGAGCCCAACATGACCTCGCCAAAGTTGCGGCGGAACTGCGCAAACTGCCCCCAGAACCAATGGCTTTCCTTTTCTACCGAATGGTTCAGTGCAACCGATTGCAACGGCGCTTCAGCGCGGATCAGGATACCGGTAAAGTAGCCCTCAAATTCAGCCAGAGGCACATAGGTACGGTTGTCGGTGCAGGTTTTGTCGTAAATCTCAAGATCGCCGCGTGACTGGCCCATGACCAGCACGAACTGACCACTGGTCATCTGCGCCAATGCGGGCCAGTGGTGCGGCTGACAAAACGATACGCTTTCCACTTCTGTGATCAGACCAACCGCGCTCAGCCCTTCGGCCAGCGCTTCAGGCTGAGGCGCGTCGGCGTCGCCTTCGGTGGCCATCATCGTTTCCAGAATGTCGCGTTCCAACACCTCCATGCCAAGGATCGAGGCATAGGTCGCGCCCAGTTTGGCGCGAGCTTCGGCCTTTTCGCCAAACCGCGAGACTGTTTTGGCGTGCGGCGGTGCATCCGAATTGGACACGGGCCGCAAGGCTGCCGTGGTGCCGCCGGAAATCGAAAATGTGACCGGCGGGTTGCTCAAATCTGGCTCCCGTCTGCCAGAAGGCCCAGGGCGCGGGCAATTTCCAGCCGGGTGAGCGCCAGTTCATATTTCAGCCCCACCTCGGCTGTTTGCCGGGCGGCAAATGTTTCGTAGACGCCAACCACATCCATCACCTGTCGTTGGCCTGCATCATATTGTTGCTGGAACAAATCCAGGTTGGTCTTGGCCTGAGCGGTCAGATTGGCCGCTTCGCCCACCTGACGGCTCAGCGCCGCGGCGCGTTGCTCCAACCGGGCCAACGCGCGGTTGGCATCTTCCTGGGCTTGCCCGACACGGCGTTCGGCGGCTTCTTTAGTGGCTTCAACGGCCTTCAGGTTGGCCCCGGTTCCAAGGCCAAGCAATTGATCAGACGTCACATTCACGCCAATCCCTGATCCGTTGTCGCCCAGTGTGCCCCCGGCAGATACGCCCGGCAAAAACCCGGCACGGTCCATCGTGGCCTGCGCGATGTCACGTTCCTTTTCGGCGTCCGCCAGCAACACATCCAACGGGGCCGCATCCGAGGTTGAAACCGACACAGACGTCAGCCCCGTCACCAAATTCAAAGGTTCGGTGGACATGGTGTTCAGCTCGGCCAATGCCGTTGCGGCGGCCTCGTTCTGGGCGGCAAGCGTGGCTTGAATTTCACTGAGTTTCGAGCGGATCACATGCAGGTCGGACATATCCGACACGCCACCTTTGACGCGCTCGTTCATGATCCATTCAAACTGCTGCATATCCGTCAGCGTGCGCTTTTCCAAAGACACACGTTCGCGCGCCTGCGTGGCATCCAGATACAGCGAAAGCGCGGTCAAAACACGGTCGTTGGTATCATCGGCCAAGGTAACAGCCGCCACTTCAACATCGGCTTTGGCAAAGGCGCGCTCGGCCTTTTTGCGGCCATTATCGAACAAGACCTGTTCCACGATGATCTGCGCCACAACATCCGACAGGCTGGTCAGGCTGATATTTGGCCCAATGGTGGGCAGCCAGTTCTTGTTGGCGGCCTTGGCGCGCAACCGGGCCGATTTCAAATCGGATTCAGCCGCGCGACTGTTGGCCTGCAACACAGGGCCCGCCACCTGCGCAAAGCTCGAGCCTGCGGGCAACACCGACCGGCGTGCCTGTAGCTCGGTGATAATCGGAGAGCCTGCCGCCTCTTTTTGGCGTGCTGTGACCTGGGCGTCGGGAGATTTGGACAAAAACCGCGATACCGTACCGTCTTCACTTGTGCCGGGTGACATGCACCCACTTAGCATCATGCCTGCCATAACCCCGGCAAGCCATTTGCTGGCTTTTACCTCTTGCCCCATACCCGCGCCCCTTTAACGGTGCTTGTTATCATTGCGGAGGATGCGCGCGCGGTTCCGCCTGCCCGCGCATCCCTTCGTTATGTTTTAGATCACGACGTTGTTGATATTGTCATCGATCATGATGGTTGCATCATTGCCCAGCGTGTAGACGTTGAAGGTTTCACCATCGATTGTGGTCGTGCCATTGGCCTGAGCACCGGTAATGGTGACTGTGTCATCAGACCCACCGCGCACCACAACACTGTCCGAATTCTGCGACAGATCCATGATCTGTTGCTCGGTGATCTCAAGACTCGAGTTATCCCCAAAGCGCAGATCAATCGTTTCAATGTTGAACCCATCCAGCGCGCTGGAGCTGGCATCTACCGTACTGGTAGATGTTTCGTCCTGCACCACGTAGGTCGATGTGGCATTGCCCGCCGCATCTTCGTTGGTGATGATCAGCTCGGACCCATCCGGGATGGTTGTGGGTGCACCCGCGCCGTTCAAGAAGGTATACGAGGTCTCGCCCAGGAACACATCTTCTGAGGCATAAACTGACATCTCGTTGACGTTGTCGCTGGCGTCGATCTGGTGGATCGTCACATCATCGTCCGATGTGGCCAGGGTTACGCTGCGATAGCCGCCTGCCTGACGGAAGTAACCCACAACGTCCGGATCATCCGGGTTCACCGTATCGATGGTGACGCTCTGGGTGATCTGGCTGGTGTTGCCAGCGGCATCCGTGGCGTTGATCACCATATCAGCCGATGTTTCCAGCGCGCCGATATCGCCGCCCGGAATGGCCACTGTCCAGCCGCCAGATGCGTTCACCGTCGCGGTATAGCTGTTGCCAAACGCGCTGACTGTCACGGTCGAGCCGGGCTCGACCTGCCCGCCAAACGAGAACCCGTCAGCAGCCTCAGCAGCGTTGACCACGTTGTCACCTGCGATCGCACCTGATTGGCTCAGCGCGTTGACGAATGTATCAACTTCGACTGTGTCCGTCAGCTGGGCTGTGTTGCCTGCGGGGTCTGTAACATCGACCACCAGATCGGCCATACGTTCGCCCGAGGTGATTTCACCTGCGCCAAAGCTGGCGGTCCAGTTGCCGTTGTTGTCCACTGTGGCGGCATGCACGACACCGTCCAGTGTGACCATCACGGTCGATCCGGGCTCTACTGTGCCGGTGATGTCAAAGCCTGCTCCGGCCACATCATTGTTGATCACGTCCGAGCCATCGGTTGAGACAGCCAGATCATAGCCATCCTGCGCCAGATTTTCGACAACCGTGTCGACATGCACCGTGCCATTCACTGCCGTTGGGTTGCCTGCGGCATCCACGGTCGTGGCTGTCACCACCGGATCCAGGCTTGCGCCCCCGGTGATTTCATTGCTGGCATAGGTGGTTGTCCAGTTGCCGGCACCATTGGCTTGGGTGGTGTGCTCGACCCCGTCCAATGTGACCACAACGATCGCATTTGGATCGGCGGTGCCGGTGACGGCCACACCTGCGGCGGCCTCATCTGCGTTGATCGTGCCATCGCCGCCGATTGCAGCAGCGTTGAGGGTCAAAAGACCTGCATCCGTGTCCACATCAACCGATTGGCTAAGCGTTTCGACATTGCCTGCGGGATCAGTCGTGGTGGCGGTCATGGTGGCGGTGTAGGTGCCCATCGCAACCTGCGCGGCGCTGAACGTCGCACTCCAGCTGCCATCAGCGGCCACGACGGCGTTCACTGACTGCCCGTTCATATCCAGCACCACAGTCGAGCCGGGCTCGGTTGTGCCGGTCACGGTAAAGCCTGCGCCATGCTCGGCTGCGTTGATCACTTGATCAGCGCCGCCGTGATCGCTCTCCATCGAGAAGTTGCGCACTTCGGTGTCGATGCGGATCGTCTCAGTGGTGGACGAGGCATTGCCTGCGTCATCAACGGTGTTTGCCGTGATGGTGGCGTCATATTCCCCACCGGACAGCCCCATGAATGTGCAGGTCCAGGTGCCATCATCCAACACCACAACATCTTGGGTAAGCCCTTCAATTTCAACGGTAACTGTCGCACCAGCGGTGGATGTGCCGGTGATCGTCACCCCGTCTGAGGCCTCAACAAAGTTGACCACGCCGTCACCTTCGACAGTGTCGGCATTGATGTTGATCGGATGCGGTACCGTGTCGATGCGAATGTCTTCGCTGACGGTCGATGTGTTGCCGTACCCATCCGAGGACACAACCGTGACGACCGTGTCATATTCGCCCTCGGGCAACTCGCCTGCCACATACAGAACCGACCATGTGCCATCGGCACCCACAGTGGTTTCGTGGCTCACACCTTCGATGGTTGCAACAATCGTCGCCCCCACTTCGCCGGTGCCATTGACAGTGACACCCTCGTTATACTCTTCGAGATTGACCAGATCATCAGTGGCCACCGTGGTTGCCGCAAAGTCCAGCTCGGGTGGGGTGGTGTCGATCACAACTTCCGGGCCGTCCAGCTCGGTTTCAGTGTCGTCATCTTCTTTCACCAGAACATCGACCTGATATGTACCGTCGGCCGGGAATGTTTCGCCGGTAAAGACGGCCTCCCATGTGCCCTCATCCGTGGCGGTGACCAGCACCTGCATGTCGCCGATGGTGACACAAACCTCCGAGCCGGGCTCGGCGGTGCCACTGATGGTCACGGTTTCGGTTTCAGGATCAACATCGTCGCCACCGATCACAATCGGACCAGGGGTGTCAACGGTTGGCTCAATACGCGGATCAACGGGGATTGGCGCGACGCCGTCATCACCGCCACCGCCGACAAGACTGGCAGCCGCGATACCTGCACCACCAAGGCCCAGAGCCCCCAGCAGCGCATTGCCGCCCAGCAGGCCTGCACCCAGCATCGAAACATCTTCTTCGCCGCCGGTCGCGACGGCCAGCTCGGTGCCATCCAGGAAGATCAGATCTTCGGTTGGGCTCCATTTGCCCCAGGCTTCGGTTGGGCCGTATTGTGCGTAAACCGAACCGTCAGCGGCCTCGACCATGACAACTTCGTTCAAATATCCATCTGCGCTGATGAAGAGACGGCTTTCGGCTTCGCCATCGGCACCAAAGTAGCCCTCAAGGATCACCACACGCCCATCCGCCAGGACAATCTCAAGGTTCGACCCCTCGCGGGTATAGCCGCGAATGTCTGACTGTCTCAGATTAAGGGAAATTTCCTGATTGGTTCCCGCATCAATCACATACACGTTTTTGTCTGCTGGAACTGAACTGTTTTGCGAATTGCCCGCACTGGTACGGACAACGAAATCAATCGCTTTCATAACATCACCGCTTTGCCTCAGTGACACAGCTTTATGCTGCGTCTTGTTGTTTTTGTACGTCCTGCATATCCGCTTTCAGACACTATCGCTAGAAGTTTTTTACGCGGCGTCGCAAAATCGGGGGTGATGACATAAATTCAGGAGTGGTGCCTCAGATATGAGTCTTTTGCCCGTCTTCTCCCCGTAAAGACGAGTCTTTTGGGCAACAGGTGGTGCGGGTCTGCCACGCTTTCAGAGCTTGTGAAAGGTCAGGTAATGCGGTGTGCGCCCTTCGCGCAGGGCCTTTTGTTCGTAGCGCGTTGAATGCCAGTCGGCCCATGGCTGACGCCAGTCATCCGGGCCGTTGCAGTGCCAGGAGAACCCATGTTTGGGCACCTGTTCCAGCGTTTGGCGCACGTAATCGGGAATATCCGTGGCCACCCGAAATTCCGCGCCCGGTTTCAGCACACGCGCCAAAGGTGCCAGATGCTCTTGGGTGACAAACCGGCGGCGGTGGTGCTTTTTCTTGGGCCAGGGGTCAGGATACAGCAAAAACGCCTTCGAAATCGAGCCATCGGGCAGCACGTCAAACAGATCACGCACATCACCGGGATGGATCGTCACATTGTCCAGCTCGGCTGCGCGCAGCTTGCCCAACAACATGGCCACACCGTTTATATAGGGCTCGCATCCGATGAACCCCACATCGCGGTTCTGGGTGGCCTGATGCACCATGTGCTCGCCTCCGCCAAAACCAACCTCCAGCCAGATGTCACGGTTTGGGAACAATGCGTTCAGATCAACCGGGGTGCGATCAGGGTTGGTGTCCCAATCCACGGCCCCGGGGCTGTACTGCGCCAGGTCTTCTTCCAGATACGCCTCTTGGCTGGCACGCAGATGCTTGCCTTTGAACCGACCATAGAAATTGCGCCAAGGAGCGCCCGAAGGATGATTGTCTGTCATGGGCGTGTCTATGGCCGCATCCCGCACAACGTTCAAGACGTCTTGCGCATGGGATGCCCGCCGAACACCGAGGGTGATCACTTAGATGTGCACTGTGCGTCAGGTACCTGCGCGCTATGTCTTTCCCCACAGCGATACATTCGGAGGGCACATCATGCGCACAACATTCATATCCGGCCTTGCGGCGACACTGGTCTGGGGCAGCGCGATCGCGGCGGCCGGGCCGGTTACGTTTGATGCCGCCTGGAAGACCCAGCGCTTTTCACTCTTCTCGGCCAACAGTTACGGGTTCAACGGCAATGCTGT
This sequence comes from Roseovarius sp., assembly GCA_045106595.1. Classification (GTDB taxonomy): domain Bacteria; phylum Pseudomonadota; class Alphaproteobacteria; order Rhodobacterales; family Rhodobacteraceae; genus Roseovarius. The sequence goes on from JBGCEW010000008.1 coordinate 56,923, forward strand.
CACGCTGGCCTCGGATGGGGCTGTGTCATTGGCATACCGCGCGCTGGACGACACCAAATGGCAGGCCGCTGGTGCAAGCTGGGACTGGCAGGTGACCGAAGGCGTGCCCGCCACCGATCTGCGCCCCAAAGGCGGGGATGATCGCAACATCGCGCTGTATTTTGTATTTTTGCCCCCGGATGAGGCCGAGCGTCTGAAAGGCAGCAATGTGCGCAAGCTGTTGCGCAACGATGCCGTGCGGGTGCTGGTCTATGTCTGGGGCGGCGATCATGCACGGGGCAGCATGCTGGACAACCCCTATCTGGGTCCACGCGGCAAAACCATTGTGCTGCGCGGGTCTGGCACCGGATCGACGTCAGAGACTGTGAACCTGGCGCAGGATTACAGCCGCGCCTTTGGCAGCGGCGATATGGCATTGGTTGGACTGGCCTTGTCGGGTGACAGCGACGACACCGACAGCCGTATCCGCGCGCGTGTCAGCAACCTGCGCCTGAACTGACGTACCAATGCAAAAGCCCCGCCGGTGACAGCGGGGCTTTGACAGGGTCGGGCCTAAACCTCAGACCGCTTTTTTCAGGGCATCCACCAGATCGGTGCGCTCCCACGAGAATCCGCCGTCGGCTTCGGGGGCGCGGCCAAAGTGGCCGTAGGCCGCTGTGCGCTGATAGATCGGTTTGTTCAGCTCCAGCTTATTGCGGATACCGGTGGGTGTCAGGTCCATCGCGCCTTCGATAGCTTTCTCAATCACCGCAGGTTCCACTTCGCCCGTGCCATGTGTGTCGGCATAGATCGACAATGGCTTGGCCACGCCAATCGCATAGCTCAGCTGAATGGTGCAGCGTTCAGCCATGCCAGCCGCCACAACGTTTTTCGCCAGGTAGCGCGCGGCATAGGCCGCCGAGCGGTCCACTTTGGTTGGGTCTTTGCCCGAGAACGCGCCGCCGCCATGCGGAGCCGCACCACCGTAGGTGTCCACGATGATCTTGCGGCCAGTCAGGCCAGCGTCCCCATCAGGGCCACCGATCATGAACGACCCGGTTGGGTTCACGTGCCATTCGGTATCACCAGAAATCCAGCCCGCAGGCATAACTTCGCGGATATAAGGCTCGACCAGCTCGCGCACTTCGGCCGATGTCATTTCGGTCAGGTGTTGCGTCGACAAAACGATGGACGACACACCAACAGGTTTGCCGTTTTCATAGATCACCGACAGCTGCGATTTGGCATCAGGGCCAAGGGCCGGCTCGGCGCCGGATTTGCGCACCTCGGCCAGACGGCGCAAAATGGCGTGGCTGTATTGAATGGGGGCTGGCATCAGCGCTTCGGTTTCCGTGGTGGCATAGCCAAACATGATACCTTGGTCGCCCGCACCTTCGTCGCCACGCTCGCCCGTCACGCCTTGGGCGATATGGGCGGATTGTTCGTGCAACAGGTTGGTGATTTCACAGGTTTCCCAGTGGAATTTGTCCTGAGTATAGCCAATGTCCTTGATGCAATCGCGCGCGATTGCGTCGATCTTGCCCATGTATTCGGCCAGCTTGTCCTGATCGGTCAGACCCACTTCGCCGCCCACAACCACACGGTTGGTGGTGGCGAAGGTTTCACAGGCGACACGCGCCATTGGGTCTTCGGCCAAAAAGGCGTCAAGGATTGCGTCCGAAATCCGGTCGCAGACTTTATCGGGGTGCCCCTCGGAGACGGATTCCGAGGTGAAAGTGTAGTTATTTCTTGCCATGAATAGTGCTCCATTAGATGTATCGCCATCACGTCAGGAAGCCGTTGTGACGGGTTGCGTGTTGGTTACGGTGCGGGTGGTCTTGCGTCAATCAGAAAGTCTGGTTTGACGTTTGCGCGTGATGAATGCGCCACCCAGTATCAAGGCCACAAAGGCCAGCAGCGGCAGATCCCCGGTTTTGGAGTACAGCGTGGGCGGCAATGCGGCTGGCAGCGCCTTGTCGGCGTATCCTGATTTGCCCAGCGGCAAGAGCGAAACGATCTGCCCATGGGCATCGATCATGGCCGACACGCCGGTATTGGCCACACGGATCATCGGCAGACCCTGTTCGGCACTGCGCAACCGGGCCTGCGCCAGATGTTGATAGGGGCCGGACACCTGCCCAAACCACGCATCATTGGTGATCAGCAGGATGAAATCTGCGCGCTCGGATGTGGCAGCCACATGTCTGGGAAACACGCCCTCGTAGCAGATCAAAGGCAAGGCTTTGCCCAGCGGCCCAAGGTCCAGCATCTGCGGGCCGGGCCCCGAGGAATAGCCGTCTCCATCTTCGGCTGCCAACCCCTGAAGGCCAACGTGTTTGGCCAGATGGCCAAAGGGGAAGTACTCGCCAAAGGGCACCAGGTGGTGTTTGTCATACAGGTGGGTTTGCGCACCCTGCCCGTCCAGCACCACCAGCGAATTGTACAGTCGCACGCCCCCAAATCTCTGGGCGCCCAGCACCACAGACGCGCCGTCTGCGGCCTGCGCCACGGCCGCCAGCACGTCATCGGCATAATTTAACACCGACGGGATTGAGGTTTCGGGCCACACAATCAAATCAGGCCGTCCGCCACTGCGTGTCATAGCCCGCGTGAATTCCAATTGCCGATTGAAAAAGATCGGCATCTTGGCAGGGTCCCATTTTTCATGCTGGGGGGCATTGGGTTGTATCAGGCGCACAATGGGCGCGTCTGATTGCAAGGGTCCCGGCGCGGTTGTCCCCAAAAGGATTGCCGCCTGTGCCATCAAGGCCGCAGCCAGCATCAGCTTGTTGCCCCCCAAAGCCCGCCAGATCAGCACCGCCAGGATCAGCGTGACCAGTGTCAGACCCAGCGCGCCCGTATAGGCCGCCAGCCCCAACAGCGACGTATCAATCCAGATGTGGCCGGGCTGCGCCCAGGGAAAGCCGGTGAAAATCCACCCCCGCAGGGCCTCGACCAATGTCAGGGTGGTGACAAATGCCACCACTGTGTTGCCTGCGCGGTGGGTCAGCCAGCCGGCCAGCCCCCAGAACAGCGCCAGCCCCCCCGCCATAAAGGTCAGGGCAAACGGCGCCATCCAGCCATGACGGGCGATGTCCACCAGGAATGGCTCGACAATCCACGACAGCGCCAGCAGGAAATAGCCCGTGCCTCCGGCCCAGCTGATCAAGGCGGCGCGTTTGGCCGACGGGGCTGCGTGCAACAGCCCAAACCAGCATCCCAATGCGATCACGCTCAGCGGCCATGCGCCCACCGGGGCCTGCCCCAATGCGGCAAACATGCCCAGCCCCACGGCGATCAGGATCAGCCACAGCCGACGCCCCGCCGCAAGCCGAAGGGCAAGCCGTTCCGCCGGTGCCAGAGGGGCGGTTTGGGTCATGTCAGGCAGGCTCAGCCAACAGGTTGGCCGGCACAACGCACCCGCAACCGTTTGATACGGCGCGGATCAGCCTCTAGCACCTCGATGGTGGCACCAGAGGGGTGCGCGATCACTTCGCCGCGCACCGGTACGCGTCCGATCAGCATAAAGACCAGCCCACCCAGCGTGTCGATATCTTCGTCATCCACCGCATCGTAATTGGTCAGCGACTGGCACAGCACTTCTTCGAAATCATCCAACGGCGTCTTGGCCAGCGCGATAAACACGCCCGGGCTTTCCTCGGTCCAGAAATGGCCTTCGTCGATGTCATGTTCATCTTCGATTTCACCCACAACCTGTTCGATCAGGTCCTCGATGGTGACCAGCCCATCAACGCCGCCGTATTCATCAATCACCAATGCCATATGTCGGCGGTCATTTTGCATTGTCTGCATCAACACCCCGATTTTCATCGACGGTGGCACAAACAACAAAGGCCGCAACATCTTGGCCAGTGCAAACGACCCGCCATTGCCGTTAAAGCCGTGTTTCAGGGCGAAATCCTTGAGGTGCACAAAGCCGGTGGGTGTGTCCAGCGTGCCCTCATAAACTGGCAGGCGCGTCAGGCCGCTGTCGCGGAACACCTTGACCAGATCAGCCTTGGTGATGTCGGCGGGTACGGCCACAATATCGGCCTTGGGGATCGACACATCTTCGACGACCATATGGCCAAGATTGCCCAAACCCGGCCCCTGCCGTTGCAAGGCCAGGGTCGGTGCGTCACTGGCATCATCGCTGGTGTCGTCCGAGGGCGAGATTGCGCCCCACAAGCGGCGGAACAATCCGCCCTGATCCTCATCACTGTCGTGGCCCTCGGGCTGCGCGCGTTGCGCTGCGTTAGAGGATCCGTCGGTACTGTCGCCCATCGTTTTGTCCAAAAAGAGGGGGACACGCCCCCGGGAAGTTATCTATATGGATCATCAAGACCCAATTTTTCAAGTATGGTGACTTCGGTTGCTTCCATCAAGGTGGCATCTTGGTCACGGATATGGTCATAGCCCAAAAGATGTAGTGTCGCGTGAATGATCAGATGGGTGACATGATCTGCCATCGGCTTGCCCGCCGCCGCGGCCTCACGCGCGCAGGTGTCATAGGCAATGGCAATATCGCCCAGCTCCGGGTCTCCGCCCGGCAGGGGCAACTCGGGCACAGAGCCGGGGAGTGTGGCGCCGCGCTCGTCTGAGGGCCAGCTGAGCACGTTTGTCGCAGTGGATTTATCGCGGAATTCTGTGTTCAGCCCGGCAATCCGCGCATCATCACAGGCGAGCACTGCAATTTCCCAGTCTTCGGGGTTCAGCTGTACATGGCTGAGGGTCGCTGTGGCCGCCTGTTCGGCCAGCGCATCAAAGGCCAGTGCCGTCCAACGCGGATCCTCAATCACAACATCGGTCAACATGGGCTGATCACTGCGTGGGATCATCGGCCTCGTAGGCCTCGATGATAGCGGCCACCAGCGGGTGACGCACAACGTCCTTGGAAGTGAAGTAATTGAAGCTGATCGAGGGGATGGTTTTCAACAACCGTTCCGCATCGCGCAAACCCGATTGCACCCCGCGTGGCAAATCGATCTGGGTGCGGTCACCGGTGATCACCATGCGGCTGCCTTCGCCCAGACGGGTCAGGAACATCTTCATCTGCATCGAGGTGGCGTTTTGCGCCTCGTCCAGCACCACAAATGCATTGGCCAAAGTCCGCCCGCGCATGAAGGCCAGAGGTGCGATTTCAATGCGCTGTTCTTCGATCAGCTTGGCCACCTGCTTGGCGGGCAGGAAATCATTCAGCGCGTCATACAAGGGCTGCATGTAGGGATCGACCTTGTCTTTCATATCGCCGGGCAGATAGCCCAGCTTTTCGCCGGCTTCGACGGCGGGCCGCGACAGGATGATCTTGTCAACCGCACCTTCGATGAACATGTTCACCCCAACGGCCACGGCCAGATACGTCTTGCCGGTGCCCGCAGGCCCAATGCCAAAGGCCAGTTCGTTTTCAAACAGCGACGTCACATAGGATTTTTGGGCATCGGTGCGCGGCTCGACCAGTTTCTTGCGGGTTTTGATTTCCACTTTGCCACCGCGGAACATCTCAAGCTGGTCCCCGTCACGGGTGCCGGTGTTGGTCTCGGATCCGCCCATGCGCAATTCGCGGTCGACATCTTCATGCACAACCGGCTTGCCTGTTTCCAGCCGCTCGTACAGCGCCTGAAGAACCTCAACCGCCTCATTGGTGGCCGTCTCTTCGCCAAACACAGCCAGTTGATTGCCACGCCGCATGATCTGCACGGACAGGGTTTGCTCAATCTCGGCAAGGTTGCGATCAAATTCACCACACAGGTCAATCAGCAACCTGTTGTCGGGAAATTCGATGACGCTTTCCTGCGCCACATCGGCTGAAGGGGAAGGCATGTCGGTGGTAGACACTCAGGTCTCCTTGATCAGTCAAAAATTCAGTCAGAAACGACATCAGCCGCGGGCCCTGCGACCCGCGGCTGATGTATGTCATTCAGCGTCAATGGATCAGATCGGGTCGCCAATCAACGATGTGGCACCATTTTTAAAGTCGCCCACGGCAGTGGTCGGAGGCGCTGTGCCCGAACAGACCGGCTTGCCGTATTTGTCCAATCGGGCTGACAGGTAGCCTTCAACACCGTCATCGATGATCCAATGGTCACAGCCATTGGGATCAATCCAAACACCGGCCTTCAACTGGCTGAGGTGCTTGGCGTCGATGCCACGGTCGATGGATTTGTCCGGCCCTGCCTCGCTGCACGCGCTAAGCGCGGCTGCGGCACACAAGAGGACGATTGGTTTTGCAAATGTCATGTCAGATCGCTCCCCTTAGCGAATGCAGATGATTTCGACGCGGCGGTTTTTCGCCATGCCACCGGCAGTGCCGTTTGATGCCTTGGGCATGCGTTCACCGTAGCCCCGCACATCCGCGATGCGCGCTCCGCTGGATTGCGCAACCTTGGCAACCGAATTGGCGCGGCGCAGCGACAGGTTCATGTTGTACTGATCTGACGCGCGGCTGTCGGTGTGACCGGTGATGATGTAGGACGTGGCACCCGTTGACTGGAAGAACTCCATCAAACGCTGCTTGCCCGCAGACGAAATACGCGCGCTGTCAGTGGCAAACATCTGGTCTGTTTCCACCACACCGCACACATTGCCACGACGACAAACCGGAATACCCTGCCGGGTGGTGTGCGGCGTCATGTAGCCCTCAACACCGTCATCCATGACCCAGTGCTCACATCCATCAGGATCAACCCAGATGGTTGGAATATATTGCTCGGAATATGTTTCTTGCGCCTGCGCCTGTTCGGCAATGGCAGACAAACCCAGCGCGGCAGCTGCTAAAGCGCCAAAGATACTGCGTCCGGTTGAACGTGAAGTCATCACAGCCCCTGTCCTTTTTCTCTATTTCCCCCGATTGGTCCACCCTGTACCGGGTGAGTCCCAAAATCGCATATTATCCCGTAACTCTAACAAGTTTGGGCGCTTTGTGAAGCGTATTTAACAAGATATTGTGCCTTCGTTGGAAACAATCGCAAGGCTGCCACATTATTGACGCATTCCGCAGGGGAAACCCAAAGCGAAACAGGTGCTTACCTGAGGGGCCTCTTGTGCCACATTAGGACAGCAGTTTGCCAGAAAGTGAATTTGTCCCGCTGCCGACGATTTTGACGGGTGCAATCTGACCTCGCTCAAGATTGGAATCGGTCACATGCACCGCATGCAGGTATTCAGATTTGCCCACCATCTGGCCCGGATCGCGGCCCGGCTTTTCAAACAACACCTTCACTGTACGGCCAACCATCGCGTCCTGAATGGCGCGCTGATGTTCGGTGATCAGAGCTTGTAAACGGTAAAGCCGGTCAGTGGCTTCGTTTTCATCCACCAAGGCACGTTCAGCCGCAGGAGTGCCGGGGCGCGTCGAGTATTTGAAGGAATAGGCATAGCCGTACTGCACCTCGCGGACCAAGGCCATTGTGTCCTGAAAGTCAGCCTCGGTTTCTTCGGGGAAGCCCACGATGAAATCTCCCGACAGTACGATATCGGGCCGTGCGGCACGAATGCGTTCAATCACCCGCAGATAACTTTCAGCCGTGTGCGAGCGGTTCATCCGCTTGAGGATTTTGTCGCTGCCCGATTGCACCGGCAGATGCAGGTACGGCATCAGTTTGTCGCAGGTCCCGTGTGCCTCAATCAGATCCTCTGTCATGTCGTTGGGGTGGGATGTGGTAAAGCGGATACGCTCTAACCCGTCGATGTCATTCAACGCCCAGATCAGACGGGCAAGGGACCAGTCGCCGCCCTCGCCTGCCCCGTGGTATGCATTCACATTCTGGCCCAGCAACGTGATCTCGCGCACGCCCCGCTCGACCAATTCACGGGCTTCTTCGATGATCCGCGACACCGGCCGGCTGACCTCGGCGCCGCGGGTATAAGGCACCACACAAAACGCGCAGAATTTGTCACAGCCTTCCTGGACGGTCAAAAATGCCGTCGGGCCACGCTTGGCCTTGGAACGGTGGCGCAGTGTGTCAAACTTGTCTTCGGCGGGAAACTCTGTGTCCAGCGCCTTGGCCCCGTCCCGTGTCTTGGCCTCCATCTCAGGCAGCCGGTGATACGATTGGGGCCCCACCACCAGATCCACCATCGGCTGACGGCGCATGATCTCTTCACCTTCGGCCTGGGCAACACAGCCCGCCACGCCGATCTTCAGATCTGGCTTGGCCTCCTTATAGGGGCGCATCCGGCCCAGTTCCGAGTAAATCTTCTCGGCGGCCTTTTCGCGGATGTGGCAGGTGTTCAGCAAGATCATATCCGCATCATCGGGCGTCTTGGTTTCAACATACCCGGCCCCGCCCAGCGCTTCGGCCATGCGTTCGCTGTCATAGACGTTCATCTGACATCCATAGGTTTTGATATACAGCTTCTTAGGGTCGGCCATGCTATGCATCCTGAACGGGGGTTTCGGGGGACTGAGTACAGCAATCAAGGTGTGGCTTGCAATGCGATACGCAATGTTGGATTCTACGCCCCAAGAACAAGGGACGCGTCATGCAATACACCAGCCTTCAGGACTTTCTGGCCCGTGGCCGCGATGCGGTGATCAAAGGCCCCATCGCCATGGTCTTTGCCGAAGATGAAGCTGAAATTGACAGCACCCTGCGCCATCATCTGGATATGCAGTTCAAGGCCGTTATCGTGCTGATGCCAGATGCCTTTGCGCTGGCGCAGGATGTAGCCGACCGGGTGCACCGGGTGCAGTATGATCTGGCAACAGGTGACACCCTGCCCGACGCCGTCAACGCCATGATTGCCGCAGCACCAGGGCTGTGGATGTATTACTGCTACAACGCCGAATACCTGTTCTACCCGTTTTGCGAGACGCGCTCGGTGGGGGAAATGCTGACCTATCAATCCGAAGAGCGCCGCGATGCGATGCTGTCATATGTGATTGATCTATATGCCGGCGATCTGGACGGGTATCCCAATGCCGTGTCGCTGGAGGACGCCCATCTCGACCGCTCAGGCTATTACGCGCTGGCCCGGCCAGATCCCGACAATCACAATCATCCCAAAGAACGCCAGCTGGATTTCTTTGGCGGCCTGCGTTGGCGCTATGAGGAAAACATCCCCGCGCCAAAGCGCAAGATTGACCGGATTTCGCTGTTCAAAGCCAAAGAAGGCCTGCGTCTGCGCGATGATCACACCTTCTCGGACGAGGAATACAACACCTACGCCTGCCCCTGGCACAACAACCTCACGGCCTCCGTCGTGTCATTCCGCACCGCCAAAGCGTTAAAGCGGAACCCAGGGTCAACCTTTGATATCCATACATTCAAATGGCACAATTCCGAACAGTTTGAGTGGCATTCACGCCAGCTGCTGGATCTGGGGCTGATGGAACCTGGGCAGTGGTTCTGAAACAGATCTGAGACAGGTCTCAAACACCAGGCCAGCTATTAGCCTGAGTGCATCCTCGCCATCGCCACGCCTGCCATTGCAGGCGCAGTTCAGCCGTCCTCAGAAAACTTCGCGTATTGTTCCTGCGCTGCGGCCATAACCTGCGACAGCGCTTCCGAGCTGTTGATATACCCCATCGCCAGCTCTGAGACATGCTGCATGCCGTCATGCACTGGCGGCGCAAGGCGTTTGTCCTGCCAGATCGCGCTGAGACACAGGACCATCAGGCACAGAACCATCCACCGCGCATAGCCACGGGCCTTGGCAGACCGGGCGGCGGTTTTCTCATCCTTGTGGATGTCGTTGATGGTATCACGCTGTTTCATGGCGTGCACAAATCGCAGAGCATCGTGGCAATAGTATGACGTGATGCGTCAGAGATTTTCAGGCTGTGGCATTCCAAGCACATGGAAGCCGCTATCCACCCGGATCACCTCGCCTGTGGTGCAGGCCCCGGCATCCGACGCCAGATAGACCGCCGTGCCGCCCACAGCCTCAAGCGTGGCATTGGCCCGCAGGGGTGCGTTTTCTTCCGTATGGCGGAACGTGCGGCGCGCGCCACCGATCGCAGCCCCGGCAAGGGTCTTCATCGGCCCGGGCGAAATGGCGTTCACCCGGATGCCATCGGGACCCAGGTCATTGGCCAGATAGCGCGTCGCACTTTCCAGCGCCGCCTTGGCCACACCCATCACATTGTAATTGGGCACAACCCGGTTTGATCCGCCATAGGTCAGCGTCAGCAGCGTGCCGCCATTGGATTTCATCAGCGGATAGGCGCGTCGCGCGACTTCGATAAAGGAATAGGCCGAGATATCCATCGAGTGTTTGAAGTTCTCTCGGCTGGTGTTCAAAAACCGCCCCGTCAGTTCAGATTTGTCCGAAAACGCGATTGCGTGCACCACGAAATCAATCGTGTCCCAACGCGTGGACAGCTGCGCAAATGCAGCATCCAGCGAGGCATCATCGGTGACGTCCACATCCACCATGAAATCCGAGCCGACAGATTGCGCCAAAGGCTCCAAGCGTTTACCAAACGCCTCGCCCTGATAGGTGAAGGCCAGTTCGGCCCCGGCCTCGGCCATGGATTTGGCGATGCCCCATGCAATCGAGCGTTCGTTGGCCACGCCCATGATCAGGCCGCGTTTACCGGTAAGGGACATGCTCATGCGCTCACTCACTGTATTTGCTCAGCAGCATCGAACCATTCGTGCCGCCAAAGCCAAAGGAATTGGTCATCACCGTATCAAGACCTGCGTTGTCCACGCGGGCTGTCGCAATCTCGGCTGCATTCAGCGCCGGGTCCAGCGTTTCGACATTGATTGACGGGATGATGAAATCGTTTTGCAGCGCCAGCAGGCAGTAAATCGCCTCTTGCGCGCCAGTGGCCCCCTGAGAGTGGCCAGTCATCGATTTGGTCGACGATATGGGCGGTGTGCTGCCTTCACCGAACACACGGCGCACGGCTTCAACCTCGCCCACGTCGCCTACGGGCGTGGATGTGCCATGGGCGTTGATATAGCTGACGGCGCGTCCCTCTGGCAAGGTTTTCAACGCCCCACGCATGGCCCGCTCGCCGCCCTCGCCCGAGGGGGCCACCATATCGGCCCCGTCAGATGTGGCCGCAAAGCCCGTGACTTCGGCATAGATCTTGGCGCCGCGCGCGCGGGCGCGTTCCAGATCTTCTAGCACCACAATGGCACCACCACCGGAAATCACGAACCCGTCGCGATCCGCATCAAAGGCACGGCTGGCCTTGTCGGGTGTGTCGTTGTATTTTGAGGACATCGCCCCCATCGCATCAAACAGACAGCTGAGCGTCCAGTCGAGTTCCTCGCCGCCACCCGCAAACATCACGTCCTGCTGGCCCAGCGCAATTTGCTGAGCGGCCATGCCAATGCAATGCAGCGACGTGGAACAGGCCGACGTGATCGAGAAGTTCATGCCCTTGATCTGATAGGCCGTGGCCAAGTTCGCTGACACGGTGGATGACATGCATTTGGGCACTGCAAAGGGCCCGATACGCTTGGTCGCGCCGGTTTTCAGCACCACCTGATGCGCCGCCAGCATGGCCGAGGTCGATGGCCCGCCCGAGCCCGCAATGAGGCCCGTATTGGGGTTCACCACATCGCTGTCCTCAAGCCCGGCATCGGCAATCGCCTGCCCCATGGCAATATGCGCATAGGCACTGCCCGGCCCCATAAACCGCAGGGTGCGTTTGTCCACGTGTTCCGCGACATCCAGATCAATGGCCCCTGCAATCTGGCTACGAAATCCGTGTTCGATCATAGCCTCATTGGCGGTGATCCCGGATGTGCCGGATTTAAGCGAGGTCAAAACCTCGTCGGCATTGTTGCCAATGGATGAGACGATCCCCAGACCTGTTACAACGACTCGGCGCATGCTACCCCCTTAGATAAGCTGGTGGGGTTCTGTTTACGGCAGAGCGGTTGGAAGGGGCAAGCAGATAGCTTGAAAGGCCGCAGCGCTGATCCGTGCTTTTCTTTCCATACTGTATGACGATACTGCCTGTATGAGCTATCGCACCATAATCACCAATTGCATACAAGAGCACAGGGCACGCCACACGGCCATTCACGCCACTTTTGCCCAGCGCGACACATCTCCCGCGCATTATGTCCGATGGGAAGAGGCCTGCGCGGCGTTTCGCAAGGCTGAAAACCAGATGCTTGACCTTTTGGTACGGTGCTTGAAGGACGGGTTGGAACAGGATCTGGAATTACGGCAGTTCGCCTTCCAGTACATTGATGAGGATCCGTATTATTTTCGGTCCGGGTATATGCTGGGCGCGTTGCTGCAAAGGGTCAAGCGGCTGGAGCTGACACAGGCCGAGGTCGTCGTGCTGCAACATTTGGTATTGCGGCGCATCGATACACAGGCGCTGCGCGAATTCCGGCGCATTTGCCGCCTGATCCCCAGGGTACATGACCCCGCGTTTCAGGCCCAGTTGATCACCCGCGCCAAAGAAGCGGCCCCCGATATCGCCCGTCGCGCGGAGTTTGCGCTGGGGTATGTGCCAGATCAGAACGGGCAGCTGCCGGTCGGGTCTGCGGGGCGCTAAAACTCACGGTCTTGGCGGCGGCAATGGCAGACAGATCAAAAGGCGACCAACGCCCCCGATGCATCGCGGTAGGCCTGAAACGTCAGGCTTTCCAGCATCGTGCCGCCAAAGGTCTTGGCCAGTTCATCCACGTCTTTCAGGCCCATCCGTTCGCGCATGGTTTGCTGGATAAAGAACACGGCGTCGCGATTGTTCGGGGCAATCACGCCCACGATGCGCGCGGCCACAGCACCTTGTTGCGGGTCATCGAACAGCGCCAAATATTCCACTGCCGGATGCCCTGCCACTTGGGTGATGCGCCCGCCCAGGTTCTTGGCCGTCTCGGGTGGGGTCAACGAGGGATAGACCTGATTGTCGATAACCCCGAACAGGTTTTTCATGCGTTCATCCGGCGTGGCCCCGTTCACAGTGCCCGTTGAAAAGGTGATAAACTCCAACAAGGTCTGATCGGGCGACAAAAACTGCATTTCACCCAGATTGCCTTGGGTTTCAGGGAACCGTGTGCGGGTGATCAGCGTTTCTTTTGCAAATGGCACACCCATGCTGAAATGCACCGGAACCATGCGTTTTTTAGAGGTCTCAAAACTGGTATCAACGTTCAGTTGCACCTTTTCGGATTGGCTCAACACCGCGCGCCAGTCGTAATCCTGGGCCTGTGCCACATGTGCGGGTGAAAAAGACAAGGCCGCGATCAGGGCGAAAAGGGTGCAAAACGAACGGGCAATAGTAGGCTGCATGAAAGAAATCCTTAAAAGTTACAAAGTCATTGGTATCAATGTGACTGCAGCGGTCAAGACGCACAAGCGCCTCACATCCCATAGAAGACGCAGGCGGTAAGGCTTTAAACGTCAACAGCGCGCATAGATGCGCGCTGTCCTTCATCCGGACCACCTTTCGGTGGCATGTGCATTCAGGCCGATGTCAGCTCTCGCTCAAAGCGACCTTCATGTCCTTGAACTCATAGATCACCTCGCCGTCGGCCTCGACGATGCCGTCGGCCACGCCCATGGTCAGGCGGCGGGTTTGGATGGCTTTGGTGAAATCAATCTTATACGTCAGCATTTTGCGATCAGGCCGCACCATGCCTTTCAGTTTCACCTCGCCCACGCCCAGCGCATAGCCACGCCCCTGCCAGCCGCGCCAGCCCAGGTTGAAGCCGGTCAGCTGCCACAGGCCATCAAGACCCAGACAGCCGGGCATGATGGGGTTGCCGGGAAAGTGGCAGTCGAAAAACCACAGGTCGGGCGTGATATCGAACTCGGCCAGAACATGGCCCTTGCCATGCGCGCCGCCATCGCCGGAAATGTCGGTGATCCGGTCCATCATCAGCATCGGCGGCTCGGGCAATTGCGCATTGCCGGGGCCAAACAGCTCGCCCCGGGCACATTTCAGCAGGTCTTCGCGGTCGAAACGGCTTGGATAGTCGGCCATGGCACGGTGCTCCTTCATTTGAACTGGGTCGTGTTTTGCTTTGAAAGTCCCTGTAACACCGGGCCCTTGGCGCTTGCAAGCCTTGGGCCCTGATGCACCCTGCCGCAGGGGGCGAAAATCATTGGCAAATCCTGCAATCGCGCCTTATATTAACATCGTAGGAACGAAGCGAGCCCGAACATGACCACGCAAGCTATAGACCGCGGAACCGATTGGCTGAAAGGCGCAGGCCTGCGCCCCACCCGTCAGCGTGTGGCCTTGGCCGCCTTGTTGGTGGGTGACGGGCAGCACCGCCATGTCACCGCCGAAAGCCTGTTTTGCGCCACCAAGGACGGCGGCGAAAGCGTATCACTGGCCACCGTCTACAACACCTTGCGCGCATTTTGTGACGCCGGTTTGTTGCAAGAGGTGACGGTCGATGGCTCAAAAAGCTATTTCGACACCAACACACATGACCACCCGCATTTCTTTTGGGAAGACGACCAATATCTGACCGACGCCCCGGCCGAGGATCTGGTAATTTCACGCCTGCCCAACGCCCCTGAGGGCGCCGAGATTGCCAGTGTGGATGTGGTGATCCGTCTCCGCCGGAAATGAGCGACACGCGTGGTGGAGACACCGCGCAGCTGATCTGGCTGAGTGATTTACATTTTGAAGCCGAGGGACTGGTGCTGGGCCATGATCCGCGTGCGCGGCTTGAAGCGGCGATAGATCACATCAACGTGCATTACCGCCACCCTGAAACCGCGATGTGCGTGATCACTGGCGATCTGGTCGACACCTCTACCCCTGAGAATTACGCCGCCCTTTGGCATCGGTTGGACAGATTGCAGATGCCTTGGGTGCCGTTGACCGGCAATCACGACACCCGCGAGGTCTATCTCAAGCACCTCCCCCAGCCCGAAGGCCTGCAGGACGGTTTTGCGCAATGTGTTTTCGATCTCGGTGTGGCCTGGGTGATCTGCCTCGATAGCCTGTGGGACGGGCATGACGCAGGGCTGCTGTGTGATGCCCGTCTGACGTGGCTTGAGGCGCAGCTAAAGCTCTGCACAGGGCGGCCCGTTTTGATTTTCCTGCATCATCCTCCGGTGCCGCTGGGTTTGCCGATGTTGGATCCGGACAGGCTGAGCAATGGGGCGCAGCTGATGGCCCTGCTGGGCCAGTTCCCCGATGTGCGCCAGGTGTGTTGCGGTCATGTACACCGGCCTGTTGTGGCACAGGCGGGACAAATCACGGTCACCAGTGTGCGCTCGGTGCTTTACCAGGCCCCGCCTGCACGGCCCGCGTGGGATTGGGACAGTTTCACCCCATCTGTTGAGGCCCCGGATATGGGGATCATCGACATTACAGACGGCCAGATCACGATTCAGTTTGCCGAATTTTGCGCGGCTGAGTATGGCATACACCCTGCCTAACACCGACCAAGAGGACAAAACCCATGCGCGCGATCAGCTACACTCAGTTCGGACCGGCCAGCGATGTGCTGGAACTTTCAGAGCTGCCCACCCCCAGCGCGGGGCCAGGCGAGGTTTTGGTCCGGCTGACTTATTCGGGTGTCAATCCGTCCGATGCCAAGGCCCGAGCAGGTGCGCGTCCCGGTGTCACCAAGCCTGCGTTTGATCGGATCATCCCTCATTCCGATGGCGCGGGCGTGATCGAGGCCGTGGGCGACGGTGTTGATATGGGCCGGATTGGCCAAAACGTCTGGATCTGGAACGGTCAGTGGCAACGCGCCTTTGGCACAGGGGCCGAATACATTGCCTTGCCGTCGGATCAAGCGGTTGTGCTGCCCGGCGCGGTCAGCCTGCAAACCGGGGCCACTTTGGGTATTCCGGGCCTTACGGCGGCGCATACGGTCTTTGGTGGCGGCGATGTGTCCGGGCAAACCCTGCTGATTTCAGGCGGCGCGGGTGCCGTGGGGCACACTGCGGTGCAACTGGCCAAATGGGGTGGCGCGCGGGTGATTGCCACGTGTTCGGCAGGCAGCGCAGATCGCGTGCGTGCGGCCGGTGCCGATCATGTGCTGGACTATCGCAGTGACACGTTGGTGGCCGACATCATGCAGGCCACAGACGGCCACGGCATTGATCGCGCGGTCGAGGTCGAGTTTGGCCAAAACGCCGCCATGCTGCCCGACGTGATGCGCCCAAACAGCACCGTAGCCGCCTATGGCTCGGGCAAAGAGATGGCCCCGACCCTGCCGTTTGGGCCGTATCTGTTCAAAGCGATTACCATTGATATCGTGTTGATCTATCTGCTGCCCGACGCCCAGCGGCATGCGGCCATCACACGGCTGCACGCCGCTTTGGGCGCAGGGGGGCTGCGCGCTGAGATTGGCGCTGTATACGATCTGGCCGAGGCTGCCATTGCCCATGACGCCGTGATGATGCCAGGACGCACGGGGGCGGTGTTGCTTAGGACCAGCTAGGCCGACGTTCTGGCAAATCAGCCGATCGACACGATCTCAAACGCAAAGGTCAGATCACGCCCGGCCAAGGGGTGATTTGCATCCAGTGTGACTTCGTCGTCGGTCACCTCAACCACGGTCACTGGCATAACCTGCGCGCCATCCGGGCTGCTGACTTGCAGCTGCGTGCCAATATCCAGCGGAATGTCATCAGGAATATCACCGCGCGGCACCGATTGGCGGTTGCCCGGGTCAATCGGGCCATAGGCCTGATCAGCGGGTATGGTCACTGTCTTTTTCTCGCCCTGCGCCATACCTGCGATGGCCGCGTCCAGACCGGGTATGATCTGGCCTGATCCAACAGTGAATTCCAGCGGGTCGCGCCCTGATGAGCTGTCAAAGATCGATCCATCAATCAAAGTACCGGTATAGTGGATTTTTACGGTGTCACCCGCTTTGGCCTGGGTCATGTGCTGTCCTGCTTGTGATTGGAGAGGTCTAGGTTGCGCGGGACCGTAGTGCGATGCCGATGTGAATGCAAACCGGTGGCAAAGGGCGCTGTCAAACCTTTCGACCCAGATTGTGCCCTCACAATTCAACCCTTTTCCCCACTGCGCGTCCGTGCCAGTCTCGGCCCAACTCAAAAGGAACGCTCAGATATGCCCATCACCACCTGCATTTTTGACGCCTATGGCACGCTGTTTGATGTGGCCGCCGCCGCGCGTATCGTATCGCGCGAACCGGGGCGTGAAGCCTTTGCCAAGCACTGGCCTGCGATTGCCCAGCACTGGCGGTTGAAACAGTTGCAATACACATGGCTGCGCGCTGTGATGAACCAGCACTGTGATTTCTGGGATGTCACGCAGGATGGTCTGGACTGGGCGCTTGAGGCCGAAGGGCTGGACGGTGATGCCGATCTGCGTGCGCGCCTTTTGGCGCTTTATTGGGAATTAGAGGCCTATGCAGAAGTGCCTGCCATGCTGGCGGCACTTAAGGACAAAGGCATGAACACCGCAATCTTGTCCAACGGCTCGCCCAGGATGCTGGACGGTGCGGTGCAATCGGCGGGCATTGGCGATGTGCTGGACGATGTTCTGTCGGTGCAAAGCGTGGGCATCTTCAAACCTGCGGATGTGGTCTATGATCTGGTCTGTGGCCGCTTTGGCTGTGTGCGCGACGAAGTGCTGTTTGTGTCTTCAAATGGCTGGGACGCGGCAGCGGCGGCCGGGTATGGCTTTACCACCGCCTGGGTCAACCGCGCAGGCGAGCCGATGGACCGACTGCCTGCCAAACCCCACTATGTGCTGACCGATTTGACCGGCATCCCCGAGTTGGCCGTCTGATGGCGCGGTTTACCACCTCGGATGGGCTGAGTCTTTATTATGAGGACACAGGCACTGGCCCCGCTGTGCTGTGTCTGGCGGGGCTGACGCGCAATGTGGCCGATTTCACCTATCTGGTGCCGCATCTGCCGGGGTTTCGCGTGATCTGCATGGATTACCGGGGGCGGGGGCAGTCGGACTATGCCGACGATTACATGACCTACAACATCCTGCGCGAGGGCGAGGATGCGATTGAGCTGATGGACCATCTGGGGCTGGAGACTGTGACACTGATGGGCACCTCACGCGGGGGCCTGATTGCGATGGCGTTGAGCGTCACGCACCCTGCGCGTCTGAACGGTGTGATCCTGAATGACATCGGCCCCGAAGTCACAGACCTCGGCATTCAGCGCATTATGGATTATGTCGGCAAAGAGCCTCCCTTTGCCGATCTGGATGCCTGTGCAATAGCGTTACAGGCGGGCTTTGCCGACAGCTTCCCTGATGTGCCGCTGGCCCGCTGGCGCGAGCAGGCCGAGTTTATGTGGCACGAAAAACCCGGTGGCGGCGTAGGGCTGCGCTATGACCCCCATCTGCGCGATGCGTTGATCGGACAGGCGGGTGTGGGCGATGCACCAGACCTGTGGCAGCTCTTTGACGGGCTGCGCGATTTGCCTTTGGCCTGCATTCGCGGCGCCAATTCTGACCTCTTCGCGGCTGAAACCTTTGACAAAATGGCCCAGCGCCACCCCGGCATGATCGGCGTCACAGTGCCCGACCGGGGCCATGTGCCGTTTCTGGACGAACCTCAGGCGCTGGCCGCCATCCATCAGCTATTGGAGCAAACCCAATGAACATCGACATGATCCGCGCCGCAGCGAAACGCTTAGAAGGTCATGCCCGGCGCACGCCAATGTTGTCCTCGCCTTTCATCGACGACTTGGCCGGACGCCGCGTGCTGATCAAACCGGAATGCCTGCAACATACAGGCAGCTTCAAATATCGCGGCGGGCGCTCGGCTGTGTCGGCGCTGGACGACGCGGTGCGCCAAAAGGGCGTGCTGGCGTTTTCATCGGGCAACCACGCCCAAGGCGTGGCCCTGGCGGCGCGCGAATACGGCGTGCCATCGGTGATCATCATGCCCGCGGATGCCCCGCAGATGAAGATCGACAACACCCGCGCCTTGGGGGCCGAGGTGGTGCTCTATGACCGCGCAGGCGGAGAAAGCCGAGAGGACGTGGGCGAAAAGATCCAAGCCGAGCGGGACATGACCCTGATTAAACCCTATGACGAGCCTGAGGTGATCGCAGGTCAAGGCACCACCGGGCTGGAAATTGCAAGCCAAGCCCATGACATGGGTGTGACACAAGCCGAGGTTCTGGTGTGTTGCGGTGGGGGCGGTCTAACCAGTGGCATTGCCCTGGCATTGGAAGCCGAGGCGCCTGACATGCGGGTGCGCCCAGTGGAACCTGAAGGGTTTGACGATGTCAGCCGGTCGCTGGCCTCGGGCCATATCCAGACCAACAACGCGCCTTCGGGCAACATCTGCGACGCAATCCTGACGGCATCTCCGGGCGACATCACCTTTCCGATCATGCAGCGCCTATGTGGTCCGGGGCTGGTGATTTCTGAGGACGAGGCGCTTCAGGCGATGAAAATCGCGTGGGACAGGCTGAAGGTTGTCGCCGAACCGGGTGGAGCCGCGGCGCTGGCAGCAGCCCTTTTCCACAAAGACGAGATAGATGGCGATGCCGTGATCTGCACGATTTCCGGTGGCAATGTGGATAGCGATATGTTCCAGTCGGCCTTAAACAGATAGGGGTCCTTCAGTATCGAACGGGCCGCACCGGATAGGAATGTGCCCATGACCGAGTTCACGATTGCCAGTTTCAACGTCAAAAACCTGATTGGGCCGGACAAGGAATATTACAAGTTCCAGACCTACACCCCCGAGGAATACGCCTGGAAGGAAGACTGGCTGGCCGATCAGGTCATGACGATGAACGCCGACATCGTGGGCTTTCAGGAGATATTTGAGGAAGACGCCCTGCAACGCGTGATTGCCGAGGCAGACGCGCGCGGCAAAGTGCTGAACGACGCAGCGATCCCCGACAAATCCAAAAGCTATCGCCGCAAAGTGATCTTTCGCAAGCTTTCGGTCGAAAGCTATGCAGATGCGGCGCTGGCCTTTGCGCCCAATGCGGCTGATGGCGGCATCCCCGGTCAACGCCGCCCCGGCGTGGCGATCCTGTCGCGCTTTGGCTTTGAGGGCACGCCCGAGATCATTCAGGACCTCGACACCCCCGTCACCATCCCCTTTCAGCCCCTGCGCGGCACCGAAGGTGACAGTGACGCAGGCCAATACGTGCTGCGACGGTTGTCGCGGCCCATCCTGAAGGCGCGCGTGCGCATCGACGGGCAGGTTGTCACGGTGTTCAACTGCCACCTCAAATCCAAACTGGGGGAACACTTCAAAGACCCCGGCCAGACCTATGCCGATGCTGAAGATCTGACCAACTATGATCCGGTTGCGCGTGCGCTGGGGTCAATGCGCTCGGCTGTGCGGCGCATGGCCGAAGCCTGGGTGCTGCGCCGCGAGATTGTGGCCGAGATCAACAAAGGTCATCCCGTTATGGCGTTGGGCGATTTCAACGATGGTGAACATGCGGTCAGCTCGGAAATCATTTCGGGTGAGGTGCCGTTCAAGAACTACCAATGGATGCTGCGCCACGACGCACAGGAGTATTCCGATCGCTATTCGGCCGAGGAAAACACCCAGATCAAAGCCGATATCGAGCGGGTTCGTCTGCATTCAGCCGAAAAGCTGTTCGTGCGCAAATCCCTGCGCGACATGGTGTATACATCGGCCTTTGGCGGGGTGTTCGAAAGCATCGATCAGATTTACCTGTCCAATCACTTCCACCCCGAAAACGAAGACCGTGTTGGCGATATGACCTATTTCAGCGTCATGAATGACCATCTGACCGATGGCTCGCACCCTGAGGCGCCGTATAACAAACTGGCCTCGGACCACGGGCAGATCATGGCCCATGTGCGGATGCGGTAACGGCCTGACCTGGGCCAGTCCGGCCTGTTAATCGGCCAGCGCGCATTGATCCAGAACGGTGACACATGACCCTTTTCGCCCCCGCAGGGAACCTGACCCTGCATTACACCGATACCGGGCACCGTGATGGCCCACCGCTGGTTTTGGCCCATGGCCTTGGTACCGATCTGAGCGTCTGGGATGCCGTCCTGCCGCATCTGCCCTCTGGCTTGCGCGTCATTCGCTATGATCTGCGTGGGCATGGGCGCACGGACGTACCTGTGCCACCCTACAGTATGGGCGCGCTGATCCGTGATACCGAAGGGCTGCTGGATCTGCTGGGCGTGCGGGATTGCGCCTTTGTCGGGCTAGGTCTGGGCGGGATGATCGCGCAGGGGCTGGCGGTAAAGCGGCTGGATCTGGTGCGCGCTTTGGTGCTGGCAGGCACGGCGGCCAAATGGGGGTTGCCAAGGACATGGCAGGCACAGGCCATCACAGCCAAGACCGAAGGGATGCACGCGGTCGCCGATCAGGTCATGGCCCGGTGGTTTTCACCCAAGGCCATCCGCGAAGGGCATGCCCGGAATGCTTATTCAAGGCTGACAAAGATGCACCCCGACGGCTATGCAGGCGGTTGTGCTGCAATCGCAGGCACGGATTTCCTGACGCCCACCAGCGGATTGCGCCTGCCTGTGCTGGGCATCGCAGGCGCGGATGACCGTGCCACCCCGCCCGATCTGGTGCGCGAAACCTTGGCCGCAATCCCCGGTTCGCGCTTCGAATTGATGCGCCGGGCCGGGCATTTGATGTGCGTGGATCAGCCTCAGGGGTTTGCCACGCTGCTGACCGCCTTTGTGCAAGACACCGGACATATCTAGGCCTACTGGCTCAGCTTATGCTCCAGATGCGCCTGCACCGTTGGCCATTCACCTGCGATGATCGAATAAACGGCCGTGTCGCGTATCGTGCCGTTGGCCATGATCATATGCCCGCGCAATACGCCGTCAAACCGCGCGCCCAACCGTTCAATCGCGCGGCGGCTTTGGGTGTTGATCACATGGGTGCGAAACTCGACACAGTTACACTCCAGCCCCTCAAAGGCATGGCGCAACAACATCAGTTTGCATTCGGTGTTCAGCTTGGTGCGCTGCACCGATTTGCAGTACCAGGTCGAGCCGATCTCAAGGCGTTTATGCGCCGCTTCTATGTTCATATAGGTGGTCATCCCCACCGCGCGCCCCGAACTTGGATCAATCGCGGTAAAGGGCAGCATCGAACCGGTCGCTTGTAATCCCAACCGGCGATCAATCTCGGCACGCATGCCGTCTGCATCGGGGATCATCGTATACCACAACCGATGCAACTGACCCTCGGTGGTGGCGTGGCACAGATCGTCATGGTGATCATGGCTGAGCGGTTCAAGTCGCACATGGGCACCAGTCAGGGTGATAGGGGCGGGCCAGTCGGTCATATGCATGATCCTTGTTGCAAAGCTGTGCACAGCGCACCCCAAAACGGATGCAGAACCAACAGCTTATCACGGCGCAAGGCGTTCAGAAAAGCACGCAAACCGACATGGCACTGTCGTATTCCGCTGTGCGCGCCAAAGAGATGCATGATTAGGTCAGGCCTATGACGGCCCTGCCCGACACCTCCGCGCCTTTGCGTGCGCAAGCCATGGCGCTGATGATCTTCAGCTCGGTGCTGATCAGTTTCGGCGGGCTCTTGATCCGGTTGATGCACGACGCAGACGTCTGGCAAATCTCGTTCTGGCGGTCGTTGGCATTGATCTTGGCAATCAGCCTTTTGATGTGCTGGCGCTATGGGCGCAGCGCCCCGGCCCACGCCCGCGCCATTGGCCGACCGGGTTTGATGGCCGGTGTGATGATGTCCGGGGCCACAATGTGTTTCCTGCAATCGATCACCAATACCACCGTGGCCAACACGCTGTTCATGCTCAGCGCGATCCCGTTTATCACGGCTGCTTTGGCCTGGTTGCTGCTGGGCGAGGCATTGCGCCGAACCACGCTGATTACGATGGTTTGTGCCATGACAGGCGTCGCTGTGATGGTTGCAGGCGGCATCGGCGCCGGATCCCTTTATGGCAATGTGATGGGGCTGATCACGGCCTGCTGCTTTTCGGGGTATGCCATCATCGTACGGCGCCACCGCGAGGTTGAGATGCTGCCGGTTCTGATGGTTTCAGGCACGCTGGTGGCGGGGCTGTCGCTGATCATGCGGTGGGGGGATCTGAGCATTCCGTGGCATGACATTGGCCTGTGTCTGATCATCGGCGGCGTTTTGTCAGGCGGGGCCAATGCGCTGTTTCTGATCGCCGCCAAACATCTGGCCGCCGCCGAGCTGACGCTGATCATGCTGTTGGAATTTGCACTTGGGCCCATCTGGGTCTGGATCTTCCTGAACGAAGTCCCCCGACAAGCGACCATAGTGGGCGGCATGATCGTGATCAGTGCTGTGGGCCTGCGCGCTGTCATCGAACAACGCCGTGCGCGGCGCGGCAGTGTGCGGGGGGTTGTACGCTGAACCAATTGGTTTAGGTTGCCTCTATTCCGCCCGGAGGCCCGATGCGCGCAAATCTTCCCACCGTCTTTATTTTAGTCACCGTTGTACTGGATGCGATGGGCATTGGCCTGATCCTGCCGGTGATGCCCGACCTGATCCAGGAGGTGCGCGGAGCGGGTCTGGCCAATGCCGCCCTTTGGGGTGGGATCTTGTCGACCACCTTTGCAGTGATGCAGTTTCTGTTTGGCCCGGTAATTGGCAACCTGTCAGACAGGTACGGTCGGCGCACGGTGTTGCTGACCTCGCTTTTTGTGATGGCCGCCGATTACGTTGTGATGGCACTGGCAGGCACCATATGGTTGCTTGTTCTGGGCCGTGTCGTGGGTGGGATCACCGCTGCCACACACTCCACCGCGCTGGCCTATATGTCTGACATCAAACCCCCTGCCGAGCGCGGCAAGGCGTTTGGTCTGATCTCGGCCGCGTTTGGCATGGGTTTTGTCCTGGGCCCGGCCATTGGCGGGTTTCTGGGCGAACTGGGCACCCGCGCGCCGTTTTATGCAGCAGCAGCACTGGCGGCGGCCAATCTGGTGTTTGGCTATTTTGTGTTGCCCGAAACCTTGAAGCCCGAACACCGCCGCGCGTTTCAGTGGCGCAGGGCCAATCCGCTTGGCGCGTTCAAATCGATCAGTGCCTTTCCAGATCAGATGCGTCTGGTCGTCGTGTTCTTCCTCTTCTCGCTCAGCTTTAATGTCTACCCGGCAATCTGGGCCTATTTCACCCAAGCACAGTTTCAATGGGACAGCCGGATGATCGGCATATCGCTGACGGTCTACGGCATCTCAATGGCCGTGGTCCAAGGCGGGTTGATCCGCCTGTCACTTGAGCGACTGGGCGAGCGCAACACCATCCTGGCAGGCTTTGGCTTTGCGGCGGTGTCGTACATCTGGCTGACCGTCCTGCAAAACGGGGCGATCGTGATGGCGCTGATCCCAATCTCGGCTTTGGCGGCGATGGCTACGCCTGCCTTGCAAGGGTTAATGTCACGCGACGCGCCTGCCGATGCGCAGGGGGAATTGCAGGGGCTTTTGTCTTCGGTGCAAGCGCTTGCTATGATCGTGTCACCTTTGTTGATGACCGGCGTCTTTGCCGCCTTCACCCGCGAAAATGCGCCGGTGTATTTGCCCGGTGCGCCCTTTGCGGCGTCATTCTTGCTGGTGTTGCTGGCATTTTCCCTGTTCCGGGGCCGCAAACGCGTTACCGCTTGAGGAATCACCGCACCTGTTGTCAGGCTAGGATCAAACCTATGCAGGAGAGCTGAGCCATGCCAACCATCAAAGCCGCCGTATGCCATACCTTTGGCCACCCTCTCAGCGTCGAAGACGTCGAACTGCGCGCACCGCAGTGGGGCGAAGTTGAAGTGGACCTGCACGCTGTCGCCATTTGTCATTCGGATATTTCCTTTGCCGATGGGGCCTGGGGCGGGTCTTTGCCTGCAGTCTATGGTCACGAGGCCGCGGGCCGGATTTCCGCGATGGGCGGCGGTGTCACCGGCCTGGCCGAGGGCGATCCGGTGGTCGTCACCCTGATCCGGGCGTGTGGGCATTGCCCGTCTTGCGGCGAGGGTCGGCCAACCGGATGCGAGACGCCTTATGACGGGGACTATGGGCCTTTGAGCACGTCGGACGGCGGCACGCTGCATCAGGCCATGGCCTGCGGCGCCTTTGCCGAGAAAGTCGTGGTGGACCAGTCTCAGCTGGTGAAAATCCCCGACGATATGGCGATGGATGCCGCCAGCCTGCTGGCCTGCGGTGTGATCACCGGTGTGGGGGCCGTGGTAAATGCGGCAAACCTGCGTGCGGGGCAGGATGTGGTTGTCATTGGGGCCGGCGGCGTGGGTCTGAACGCCATTCAGGGCGCGCGCATCGCCGGTGCACGGCGCATCGTGGCCGTGGACATGAGCGAAGACAAGCTGGAGGTGGCCCGCCAGTTCGGGGCCACCGACGGCGTGCTGGCCACGGGCGAGACCCCTTGGCGTGATGCCAAAAAGGCCATGGGGCGCGGAGCTGATGCGGTGCTGGTCACCGTGGGCGCAGCCGGGGCCTATGACATTGCACCGCGCTATCTGGCGGGTGGTGGCAAGGTGATCATGGTGGGCATGCCTGCGACTGGATCCGAGAGCCGCTATGAGGCGGCCAATTTCGCCGCCGTCAGTCAATCAATGGTGGGCAGCAAAATGGGCAATGTGGTGATCAAACGCGATATCCCGTGGATGATTGATATGTACGGACAAGGCCGTTTGATGCTGGACGAGCTGATTTCAAACCGCTGGCGCCTTGATCAGATAAACGAGGCAATTGCCGACACCAAGACCGGCAGCGCAAGACGTAATGTGATTATGTTGAAAGACGGATGATGCTGGCACCGGCTGTTCATCCGCGTCGTACAGCGCATTTTGATCGCCCACTCACCAGCGGCGAAAGCGGCAACACAGGCTGTCCAATATGACCGATATCTGCTATCTCTGTGCCAACGACGTGCTGACGCGGTTTCGCGCCAAAACCCTGTCACCAGTGGAATACATCGATGCGCTGATCGCCCGGTCTGAGACGGTGAACCCTGTGATAAATGCCATCACCGAGGCGTATTTCGACGAGGCGCGCGAGGCAGCCAAAGCGGCTGAGACTGCCTATGCAACCGGCACGGCACGCGCCCTGGAAGGGCTGCCAGTGGCCATCAAAGATGTCCATCACTGGCACGGCAAGCACACCACGCAAGGCTCTTACGCATTGGGGCATCAGCCCGATACCGCCACCGATCCCATCGTGGAACGGCTGGCCCGGGCCGGTGCGATATTCCACATGCGCACCACGGTGCCCGAGTTCTGCCTGGCAGGGGTGTGCTGGTCCAACCGCTACGGCATCACCCGCAACCCGTGGAACCTCGAGTATGCCCCCGGCGGATCGTCAGGCGGATCGGGGGCGGCCTTGGCGGCGGGCATGACACCCCTGGCCACTGGCACCGACATTGGTGGATCAATCCGCATCCCGGCCTCGGCCTGCGGTCTTGTGGGCTACAAGCCCCCCCATGGGCGCAACCCCGATGGTGCGCCGTTCAACTTTGACCGCTACAATCATTGCGGGGTGCTCAGCCGCTGCGTGGCCGATACGGCCTTGGCGCAGAACATCATCTCGGGGCCACATCCCAATGACCATGACAGCCTGCGCGACCGGGTTGTGATCCCCGATGCCTTCGACCCTCGGCCGCTGCGCGTGGGATGGTCGATGGATCTGGGATATATGCCAATTGATGCCGACATTCGCGCCAACACACGTGCCGCCGTTGAGGTGTTCCATGCAGCAGGCTGCACCGTGGACGAGGTTGCGCTGAACTGGACTGATGCACAGCAAGAGGACGCGATTTGGTGGTATTCGGCGATGCACTTTGGCCGTCAGGCGCTGTGGCTGCGCGATCAGTACGGCGACCGGATGACACCCTATGCCCTGAACGCCGCCAAGGCCGCCGAAGAGATCACGCCAGATCAGGCTGCGCGCTCGTGGGATGCGCAACACGCCATGTACCAGACATTGGGGCCGCTTCTGGACAGCTATGATGTGATCGTGTGCCCGACATTGGCCATTGGATGCCCCCCCGCCGACCACGACCCGACGCAGCCCGGTTTCACCGTGGATGGCACCGTTGTGGACGGCGAGTTTGGCTGGGACCTGACCCACCAGTTCAACATGATGCACAATTGCCCGGTGATGTCCGTGCCTTCGGGGCGTGATCGGCACGGTGTGCCCACAGGGGTGCAAATCATCGGACGGACGTTTGATGATCTGACCGTTTTCCGCGCCGCACAGATGTACCAAAATGCGGCCCCCACGCAGTTTGTTCCAGCCGCAGGTCTGCCGGACCTTGGCCTCTAAAGGAGAGCGGATATGAAGCTCAAGGATCTTGATATTATCGTCACGGCCCCACCGGCCCCCGGTTGGGGCGGGCGCTATTGGATATTGGTCAAACTGACCACCGATACAGGCATTGTGGGCTGGGGCGAATGCTACGCCTCCTCGGTGGGGCCCGAGGCGATGCGGCCTGTGATCGAAGATGTGTTTGCGCGCCATATGCAGGGCGAAAACCCTGAAAACATCGAATTGATGTTCCGCCGTGCCTATTCCAGTGGGTTCACGCAGCGCCCCGACCTGACCGTGATGGGCGCGTTTTCCGGGCTTGAGATTGCCTGTTGGGACATCCTGGGCAAGGCCCGCGACCGGCCCGTTTATGCGCTGCTGGGCGGCAAGATGAATGACCGCATTCGCGCTTATACCTACCTATATCCCCTGCCCCATCATGATCTGTCGGCGTTCTGGACCTCTCCCGAGATGGCCGCTGAAAGTGCCGCCGATGCGGTGGCGCGCGGCTATACGGCGGTGAAGTTTGACCCGGCAGGGCCCTACACGTTACGTGGCGGGCATATGCCTGCGCTGACGGATATCACCCTGTCGGTGCAGGTGTGCAAGGCCGTGCGCGGGGCTGTTGGCAACAAGGCCGACCTGCTCTTTGGCACCCATGGGCAGTTTACAACAGCGGGGGCGATCCGACTGGCCAAGGCGCTGGAACCGTATGATCCGCTGTGGTTCGAAGAGCCGATGCCGCCTGACAATCTGGCCGAGATGGCCAAGATCGCCGCGGCCACATCAATCCCTGTGTCCACCGGAGAGCGGCTGTGCACCAAGGCCGAATTTGCGCCTGTCTTGCGCGCGGGGGCGGCCACGATCCTACAGCCTGCTTTGGGCCGTGCCGGGGGCATCTGGGAGATGAAGAAAGTCGCCGCGATGGCCGAAGTGTACAACGCGCAGATGGCGCCGCATCTCTATGCCGGACCGGTGGAGTGGGCTGCGAATGTGCATCTGGCCGCGTCCATCCCAAACATCCTGATGTGCGAGACGATTGAAACGCCGTTCCACGATGCGCTGATCAAGGGAACATTGCAGGTGGATCAGGGGTTCTTGGTCCCGCCCGAGGCCCCCGGCCTGGGGATCGACGTGGACGAAGACCTGGCCCGCGCCCATCCCTATACGGGCACCGGGTTGCATCTGGAAATGCAGGAAGCACCGTGCGATTACGCCAATGGCAATGCGTTTGAGGGTGGGGCACCCGCAGAGAAAGGGTGAGTGCAGACGCCTGACCGCGAGGCCATCCTCAGCCCCTGGGATAGCGAGCCCAACGCCGGTTCAAAAGCATTTTATTTCTGCAATTCCGAACTCAGAATGGTCTGATGCGCCAAGATCAGAGTTATCGCCAGCCCAAGGGAGGGGCCAACACCTCTCGGGATATTACCTTCGGCAATACCCTGTCAGTTAATGGATGGCCGGGCCGCTTGCGGGGCTGTTAGCCGGCTGTGTGATCAGAATTTGAGACACATTTCACGGCAACAGCTGCAACCACACCCACACCGTGCCAATCGATACCGTTGTTGACACCAAAATAGACGTCGCCGCCACCCGGCGCGCCACGCCGTACATGTTGGCAAATATGTAGCTGTTGATGCCAGGTGCCATGGCCGCCGTCAGCACGGCCGAGCGCGTGGCTTCAACTGACAAATCCAAGCCGCCGCCGATTGTACGGGTGATCAGTGGATGTACCACCAGCCCCAGCAAGCAGATGTACAGCACCACGCGAAGATCACCTTCGGGACGGTACTGCGCCAGCACGCCACCCAGACCAAAGATCGCCGCTGGCAATGCGGCACCAACCATCAGATCCAGCCCATCACTTAGCACACCGGGGATGGGCAGTGCGATCAGGTTCACCACAAACCCCAGCCCAATGCCGATGATCAACGCATTGGAAAACATCGCTTTCAGCACCTTACCCATCACGTGACGCGCCGGGGTGCCTTGGGCGCGGACCACCTCCATTACGGTGATGCCAAGACCATAACAAAATGGCGAATGCAGCGCGATGATCGCAAAGTTTGCCTCCAGCGCATCGGCGCCATACGCGCGTTCGGTCAGGGACAGGCCCAACAGAACCGAATTGGAAAACAAACAACAAAAACCGATTGCCACCGCCTCGTCCAGCGCGCGGCCAAAGATCAGGCGCGCGCCCAAAAAGCCCAACCAGAAGCAAACAAACGACCCGGTGTAAAAGCTGATCAACAACTGCCACTCAAACACCTGCGCCAGATCCAGCCGGGCAATGGCGACAAACAGCATGCAGGGAATGGCAAAATTCTGAGTGAACTTCATCAACCCATCTACGCCCTGGGTCGAGAAATACCCGCGCCACACCGCCACATAGCCAAAGCCGATGACCACAAAGACCGGCAGAATGACATCCAGCAGGGCTTGCATCGCGCGTCAGACCTGAAACTTGAGGGTCATCATGTCATAGGCCGGCGTGATGAAATCAGGGGTTTCATCGACCAATGTCTGGTAATCCATGTCGATGTGCATGTTGGTCAGAACACCCTGACGCGGGGCTGCTTTTTCCAACCATTTCAGTGTGTTCTCAAGATGTGAATGGGTCGGATGCTCGGTTCGGCGCAGGGCGTCACAAATCCAGGTATCGAGGTTTTCAAACATCGGCCATGTTTCCTCGGGGATGGCCGAGACATCGGGCAGATACGCCACATCCCCCACCCGAAACCCCAAAGCGCGGATCGAGCCATGATCAACCTCGGCCGGGCACAAGGTGATCGCTCCGCCCGCGCCGTCAATGGTGATATCGCCGTCAATCGTGTGCAGGTTCAGGATCGGTGGATAGGGCGACCCTTCGGGCGCAGCAAAGGCATAGCCAAAGCGCGAATAGAGTGTGCGCTGCGTGCTGACATTGGCCCAGACGGGCAAACGTTCACGCATGTTGAACACGATCATGCGCAGATCATCAATGCCGTGCACATGGTCGGCATGGTCATGCGTATACACAACCGCATCCAGTCGCCCGACATCGGCATCCAACATCTGTGCACGCAGATCGGGGGATGTATCGATCAGGACACGGGTGATGCCGTCCGGGCCCTCTTGCTCGATCAACAACGAGCAGCGACGGCGATGGTTACGCGGGTTTTTGGGGTCACAATCGCCCCAATGTCCACCCAGACGCGGCACGCCGCCGGACGATCCGCAGCCCAATATGATGAAACGTCTTTCAGCCATCAGGGTGCATCCTCAAACCGCGACACCTTCCAGAACAGACGGTCAAAATTGGCCTGTGTCTGGGCGGCAAAATCGGGCCAGTCCATACCGAACACCTCGGCGCCCACCTGGGCGGTGTGCACCGTATAAGACGGCTCGTTGCGTTTGCCACGATGGGGCGGCGGGGCCAGATAGGGCGCGTCGGTTTCTACCAGAATACGGTCCACCGGGGCGGCAGCAAAAATGTCGCGCAGATCAGATGACCGCGGGAAGGCCGCGATGCCCGACATCGACAGGTAGAACCCGAGGTCCGTTGCGGCTTGCGCCAATGCTGCCGAAGACGAAAAGCAATGCATGACGCAGGTGTAGGCACCGGCGTGGTATTCTTCGGTCAGGATGCGGGCCATATCGTCGTCGGCATCACGCGAATGGATGATCAACGGCAGCCCCGTCTGGCGCGCCGCCTCGATATGCAGACGCAGGCTGTCTTGCTGGGCAACGGCACTTTCGGACGTGTAGTGATAGTCCAGCCCCGTCTCGCCAATGCCCACGAACTTGGGATGCTGGGCCATGTGAACCAGCTGATCAACCGTGGCCATAGGTTCGTCCGCCACACTCATGGGGTGGGTGCCAGCAGCATAAAACACTGGCGCATATTGCTCAGCAATAGCGCGCACGGCCGGCTCATTTCGCAAGCGCGTGCAAATGGTGACCATGCGGATGACACCAGCGTCTTGGGCGCGTTTGATCACGGCGGCGCGCTCTTCCTCAAAATCCGGAAAATCGAGGTGGCAGTGGCTATCGGTGATCTGCGGCAGCATGGGCAGGTGTCCTTTGCGACCGGCCTTAGCGGGCAGCGGTCGATTGCATGTTAAACACCATATCTAAGACGAGCGCGGCAGGGTCAAGGTTCACGGCACGCCCATGTTGCGCCTTGGCTGAAATCTCTTGCGCCAGACGGGCCCATTTTCGGGCCTTATGTGGGTCAGGTGACAGGCGTCGAAATGTCTCTGCCTCGCCTTGGGCCGCTTCGGTTTGCGGAGGCTGGCCTGTGGCCCCGGTGCGGGCCAGCCGCGCCAATGCCACATCTGTCAGGCTCAGCAACAGGTCCAGCTTTTCCGAGGCACCGCGTGCGGCCACGTGGTCGGCCAGCTTCAAGGCGCGGGGACGGTCCAGCATGGGCAATGAGCCAAGAATGCCGGTGATTTCAGCATACAGCGCCAAGCCATTCAGATGCGTCAGACGCAACGCCGCACCGACCGAGCCCGCGGCCAGCTCGGCCAGAGCATCTGAGGGCGGGTCGTTCACACCGGCCTGTTGCAGCGCAGCAGTCAGATCAGCCGGCGACAACGGCGCAAGGCGCAAGTCGCGACACCGTGAGCGGATCGTGGGCAAAAGCCGCGCGGGCTGATGCGAAATCAACAGCAGCGTGGTGCGCTCAGGCGGCTCCTCCAGCATTTTCAACAGGGCGTTGGCCGCCTGGATGTTCATCTCATCTGCAGCATCCACAATGACCACCCGGCGGCTGGCATCCACCGAACTGAGATGAATAAACTTCGCCATGTCGCGGATCTCATCCACGCGGATCTGGGCCGAGAATTTGCCCTCTTGTGCGTTTTTGTGGCGGTCACTTTCGGTGCTGCCTGCCCCGCCCCGCCTGAGCAAATGCAGCCCCGGTTCGGACATCGCCAATGTGCGTGCCCAGACCGGATGATCGGGCGATATGGCCAGCGTATCGGGCGCGGGCAGCGCATCCCCAAACATGCCGCCATCACCCGCGTCTGGGGTGGCCAGCAAGAAACGTGCGATGTGCCAGGCCAGTGTGGCTTTGCCCACCCCGCGCGGCCCACTGATCAACCAGCCATGGTGCAATCGGTCTGTGTTGAATGCCTCCAAAAACGCCGCTTGAGCAGCGTCTTGTCCGTACAAATGCACAGTTTCGCGCGGATGCGGCGCACCTTCGACGCGGTCGGGTTCGGGGGGCTGCTCATCGCTCATGTCAGAGCGCCTCGCACGGTTTGGTGCACGGTAGCCCGCACATCGGCGGCAACAGCCTCTACATCACGTGTGCCGTCTATCACTTTGATCCGGATTGGAAATTCCTGTGCCAGTTCTAGAAACCCTGCGCGCATCTTGGCTTGCAAATCCTGACCGAAGCTTTCAAATCGCTCTTCGCCGGTGCCACGTGACAGCGCACGGCTCAGGCCAACGCCCGGGTCCATGTCAATCAACACGGTCAGGTCAGGCTCCTGGCCCACCATCAGATCATGCAAGGCATCTACCTTCACCCGCAGATCGCCCCGGCTGAGGCCCTGATACATGCGCGTGCTATCCACGAAACGATCGCAGATCACGATCGACCCTGCTTTAAGTGCAGGCAGAATGGTACGCTCCAAATGATCGCGGCGGGCGGCAGTGAACAGCAAAAGCTCGGTCTCGGCTGACCAGCGATCCGGTTCACCTTCAAGCACCAGCTTGCGGATTTCCTCGGCCCCTGCACTGCCCCCCGGCTCGCGGGTCAGCACCACCTCGTGGCCTTGCGCCACCAGATGTTCGGCCAGCAGCCGCGCCTGGGTGGATTTCCCCGAGCCGTCGATGCCTTCAAACGAAATGAAAGTGCCCGTCGCGGTCAAAGCGCGCCCTCGGGCCCCTGTTGCAGCCGTGTCAGCAGCAGGTTCGACACGGTCTTGAGCCGTGGCAAAAACCCACCCTTTGTCACGTCTTCCATGGCAATCAGCGGCACGGATGTTTCCGGCAATCCTTCGGGCGAGAACACCAAGGTGCCCACTTCATCGCCCTTTTTCACAGGCGCACGCAAAGGACCGGTATAGATGACTTCAGCCTTCACGCCATCCTCGGACAACACAGGAACCAACGTGTTGACATCACGCGCAGGTGTCATCCCCACGCTTTCGGCATTGCCCATCCAAACGGCGGCACGGGCCACTTCGGTGCCTGTGGTGATCAGCTCTTTCTGGCTGAACTGGCGAAAGGCCCAGTTCACAATCGCCTCGGCCTCTTGGGCGCGGGCCTGTGCGGTATCCAGCCCCGAAACAACGAATATCACCCGGCGATCGCCCTGCGCGGCCGAACCCACCAACCCATAGCCTGCGGCCTGGGTGTGTCCGGTTTTCAGACCATCCGCCCCGATGCCCAGCTTGAGCAGAGGATTGCGGTTTTGGGTGTTTTGTGGCGCGCGCCCGTCAAACTTGAACTCAGTTTCAGCAAACATCGGATAGTATTCCGGAAAGTCTTCGATCAGCCTGCGGGCCAGCAAAGCCAGATCACGCATCGACATGCGGTGCCCCGCCGCTGGCCAGCCGTTGGAATTGGCGAACGTCGAATTTGTCATGCCGATCTTCTGGGCCCGCTGGGTCATATACCGGGCAAATCCGGCCTCGGTGCCATCGGGGCTGAGCGCCTCGGCAATCACGGCACAGGCGTCGTTGCCCGACAGCACAATGATACCCCGGATCAGATCCTCGACCACCACGCGATCAGTGGTGTCCAAAAACATGGTCGAACCGCCATAGCTCATCGCATGTTTGGACACGGGCAGCTTTTCACTCATCGACAAGCGCCCATCGCGTATCGCCTCAAACGCCACATAAAGCGTCATCAGTTTGGACATGGACGCAGGCGGCAACGGCGTGTCAGCGTTTTTGTGCATCAACACAGTGCCCGTGGTCTGATCCAGCACAAAGGCCGATTTGGCACGGGTGTCAAACGCATCCGCGCTTTGGGCAACAAGCGCCAGAACGAAGGTCAGAATGGGCAGCAATCTGGTCATGAGCACTCGGGTGTTAATTGGTGACGGGATAGGCATCATCAAAGCCGATGCCCTTGATTTTCTTTAGCAAAGCCGACCGCTCGGATTTGGACGAGGCTGGGCCGACGATCACACGCCAAAAGGTCTTGCCCGATGACGATTGTTTCTTGACCGTAGGCACCATACCCGCCTGACGCATGGCGGTGGCGGTGTTGTTTGCATTCGACTCAACCGAGAAGATACCGATCTGGATAAACGGTTTGGCCAACGATGAACTTTGCGGCTTCGGGGTCGGCGCAGGGGCGGCCGCGGCAGTTGTGGTACTGGCCTCGGCGGCATCAATGGCCGCAGCAGCAGTTGTCACAGGATCAAGGGCTGTGGCCATCACATCATCCGGCGCGTCCAGATCTTCGGTGGGGCCAGTGTCGGCGTCGAGTTCGGCGGGCTCAGGCGCGGCTTCGCGGCGCAATGCCGTCACATTCAATGACGCAGGTGCCCCCGCCAGCATACCAAGTGCGGCAGCGGCATCCGAAGAAACCTGCATCACCGGGCCCGGGTTTTCACGCTCGCGCCGGAACAAAGCACCGATGACAAACTTTGAATTCGTGGTGTTGCGAATGATCACGCGCTCGGGTTCATTCACATCAGGGTGTGCGACCCAGACGCCCCCCAGTGATGGACGTCCGTCCCAAAGGCCCTGATCGGTGACCTGAAATACATCTGGCGCTTCGACATCGCGCTCAACCAGCCGCGTCGAAGACTGCCCGGCGCTGGCCGTTGTGCCTGCTTCATTCGCTGGTTTTGGTTTGAAGAAATCGAATTGTTGACCCTCTTCGCACCCAGCCAGTGCCAGTATTGCCACACAAACGCCCATGGTCTTGCACCATCCGCCCCCAGAACCCGTCCGAAGAAATGTCATGATCTGCCCCTTGCCCAGTTTATGCGCTATATACGCAACCTCTTGATTTGCACGTCTTTTTACGTGCCACACCGGTTGACCAGCGTGCTGTGTTCATAGTGCGAGCCTCAGCCCTTCTGCGCACTCTAGCCGCACTCGGGGTTCAAGAAAAGTGCGCAGGTGCCAATTCGGCGGATTTCCCCTTTTGAGAAGGCGCTTTCAGAATCACTTTGGCGTCAGTAGGAAGACCATCGTCGGAGGAGTGGCAGAGTGGTCGAATGCACCGGTCTTGAAAACCGACGTAGGTGAAAGTCTACCGTGGGTTCGAATCCCACCTCCTCCGCCATCATGGCAAGTCTAAGAGTTTATCAACAAAACGGTGTGGGTTTTTCCTGTGTCTTGTCCGTTATTTACCCCGGATATCGCGAAGTTCATATGCCGCACGTTCTGTTGTGCGCATGTCTGATCGCCCGGTCATTCGTTATCCGAAGACGGCAGGTCCGTTGCCCGCTCGACCGCGTAGACAGCGACCGGCTGGCTGAGGCCACGGACCTCAACATCATGGCGCGCCATCGTGTCGCCGGGGGGCAGGCCCGATGCCATCATCGTTGCCTCAGAGACGATGATCTGCACATCCAACGCCTTGGTCAGCCCTTCCAGGCGACTGGCTGTGTTCACTGTTTCACCCAGCGCTGTGATCCGTGCAGCAGCGCCGGTTCTGCGCCCTGCCCCAATGCGGCCCAGTACAACGGGACCAGTGTTCAATCCAATCCCGATCTGAAGCGGCGCGGGCAGCTCTTCGCGCAGGCTTTGATTGAGCCCATCAAGAACACCGCCCATCGCCCGCGCGGCCTCGATCGCGCGCAGGGCACTGTCTTGGGCCGTGCTTTCTCGGGCCGTGCTTTCCATTCCGAAAATCGCCATGATCCCGTCTCCCATGAACTTGTCAACGAAACCCCCGGAATCCTGAATGGCCTCGGCCATGCGGCCCAGAAACTGGTTCAGAAGAAACACCACATCATAGGACAGCTTGCCCTCGGACATCTTCGTGAACCCGCGCAGATCACAAAACAGGATCGTTGCGTCCTGCTCAACGCCCCAATGGTAGCGATCAATCGCCACCCCGCGCGTGGCATCAATGTTGCCGGGCAACAGGGTCGAGATCGTCAGATTGGCGGTCGGGCGCAGCTGACAGGCCAGCCGGACATTTGCGGGTGCCGCGACCCGCTTGAGAACCTGAACCTCGGTCTCGGACGGTGCAGGAAGCGTCTCGTGCCCCTCGACCACCCGCACACGGCAGGTGGAGCATCGCGCCCGCCCCCCGCACACCGAGGCATGTGGGATGCGGTGTATGCGGCTGATATCCAGCACCGAAAGCCCACGGGTGGCCGGAATGGCAGGGCCGTTGGTGTAGGTCACGACAACACGTCTGGAAAAGCGTTGCCTGATCAACAGCAGCAGCCATATCCCCAAAGCCCCTGCAAGAAGGACATAATAGACCGTGTTTGTGGCCTGAAGCGTCGACACGAATGTGGCATATTGCTCGGCCGTGAACGGATTGGAATAGCTCGATTGCAGCGCACTTACCCGGCCGGCTGCGACATATCCCGCATAGGCCAATGCCGGGATAGCCACCGCCAACCCGTACCAAAGCCATAATGACCGAAGGTACCAAGGCCGCACAATCAACCAGTAGTGAATGCCAATGCAGCCATGCACCCAGACCAGCGTCATCAGACAGGCCTGCCGCACAGCCTCATTCGGCCACATGGCCCACAGCGCATAAGTATAGTCAGCCTCGATGCCAAACATCTCTTCTATACCGCGGGTGCCCATGACGTGACGGATCAGGAACAGGGGAATGAGCAGCCCAAAGATCAGTTGAACGATATCGCGCCGCCCAAGCCGCCAGGTGCGCGTTCCGATCAGCTTGGCCAGCCCCAGCACAAAGTGAACGGTCGCGGATGCAATCAGCACGGCCGTGCCCAGCGTGCTTTTGGTGACCCACGTTCTGATGTCCTGCCCCGCCTGCATAATATCAAGCGACACCAGACCCAGACCGTGATTGATAAAATGGGTGATGGCAAAGGTGAACAGGATCAGACCCGACGCGATGCGCAGTTGCGGCACAGAAAAAGCCCGCGTTTTCGCCGGGTCCGAGGTCGGCTGGTCCGGAGTGTCCACTTTTGGATCTCTCACATCAATTTCACTTGCAATGATAGGCGCGACAAAAGAGTTCCTCAAAGCATTTATCGCTTTTCCACTCGGACGGTTTTGCCAGACACTCCGGGCGTCGATCTGGGCGGTCAATCTGGCCCGGTATTTGCCCGTTTATTGCTTAAGCATAACGATGGTGTTAGCCTTTTGGCATTGTATATATTGCAACTGCCAAGCAGCCTGTGAAAGGCCCGTCTCAGTTTGACCCCGCACAAAGCGACACAAGATTTCTATGCGGACCTTCCCGCCTTTGGTGATTTCCGCGAGGTTGCTGATTTGGGGCATTACCGGGCATTGCCGGATGACTGGACCATGATCGTGTCTGATGTCGTGGGCTCAACGAAAGCCATTCAACGAGGCGAATACAAAAACGTCAACATGGTGGGCGCGGCGTTCCTGACCGCGGTGCTGAATGTCAGCAACGGGGTGTCACTGCCCTTTGTCTTTGGCGGCGATGGTGGGTTGGTTGCGGTTCCGCCAAACGTGCTGGACCGCGCCTGTGACGAGGCCAGAAAGCTGCAGGCGGTGTCTTCGAAACTGTTTGGATTACCCTTGCGTGCCGCTGCCATTCCGGTGTCCGCGCTGCGCACATCTGGTGCCGAGGTACTGGTTGGAAAGTATCGCCTGTCCGAAGGAAACGACCTTGCGATGTTCGCAGGCAATGGCCCCACGGTGGCGGATGAGTGGCTGAAGTCGGATACCCTTGGCGCAGACTACGCGCTGCAACCAAACGAAGACAACGCGCAGCCTGACTTGCAGGGCCTGTCGTGCAGGTGGGAGCCTTTGAAAGCCCGTAATGGCATTATGCTGACGACAATTCTGCTGCCGTCCAATGCAGATGCTGCCGACGAAATACCGGCCATCACCAATAAGATTTCCGAGATTCTGGGTGATGATATGTCCAATTTTGCGCCAGCCCATGATGCCACGCTAAAGTTTCGGTTTCCGCCATCGGGCCTGCCGCTTGAAATCGCAGCGGGCACGCGCCACTCGCAAAACGGCAGACGCATCTTTTGGATCTATCTGACTGCCTTCATTCAATATTTCTGCGAACGCTTTGGACTATTGATTGGCGATTACAACGGCGCCACCTACCGAGGCGAGCTGAAAGCCAACACCGATTACCGCAAATACGATGGTGCGTTGCGCATGGTTCTGGACGTCAGCCCACAACAGGCATCGCAGATCGAGGATTTCCTGGAGCACGAATACCAAGCCGGCCGTGTAATGTATGGCACATGGAAGGCAGACCAGGCGATGATGACCTGCCTTTTGTTCAGCCTGTCCGAGAGCAAACACGTGCATTTCATCGACGGTGCTGACGGCGGATATGCAATGGCTGCCAGTGATTTGAAACAACGGATGAAGGGGGCAGCCGTGGCCCCGCCTGGCGCATGACTTTATTTACCACCAGAGGCGTTGAAACTTATCCAATATTGTATCGTGGCTTTGATGGCAGATCGTGTAACGATGGCGACACGCCAGGGCGTTTCGAGAGAAACATCAGACATCAGCTTTTGTCGAAGCGCCCAAGAGGTATGAATGTCGCGCGCGATTCATGTTTCTGCTCAGGTACGCGATTAACTCGAAACGCTTTATGGATGATTTGAAATGAGCACCGGCAAAAACGCGACATTCACCACCGGCAGCATTATGCGCCATGTGACGGTTTCCTCTTTCACGTCCAGCATCGGCCTGATGGCGATCTATGCGGTTGATCTGATCGATCTGATCTTCATCTCAATGCTGGGCTACGAAGAGATGGCCGCCGCCGCGGGTTATGCCAGTGCGCTGATGTTCTTTACCAGTGCAATCAACATCGGCCTGTCAGTGGCTGCGGGTGTTCTGATTTCGCGCTCAATCGGCGAAGACGACGAGCAAGAAGCCCGCGAATATGCGACAAGCACAATGATGCTGGTTTTGATGACGGGCATCGTCATACCGCTGATTTTGCTTTCAAACATCGAGTTTTTTGTCGGGCTGCTTGGGGCCACAGGTGAGGTGGCCAAACTGGCTGCGACATATCTTTGGATCATCATCCCCTTTACCTGGGTATCAGGCCTGTCGATGGTCGCGGTCGGGGCCCTGCGGTGCCGTGGTGAGAACCGGCTGGCGATGTACCCATCGTTGTTCGGCGCACTGACAAACGCCGTTCTTGACCCAATCTTCATCTTCGCTCTGGGTATGGGTTTGCAAGGTGCGGCCTGGGCGACCGTTGCGGCGCGTTTTGTGACGCTGGGATTTGCCCTTTATCCTGCGGTGCGCAAGCATAATACCTTTGTCCGCCCCAGCTTGCGCTTACTGTGGCGTGACCTGCAAACGGTGACACATTTTGCCAGCCGCGCCGTGCTGGCCAATGTAGCCACGCCTATTGGCACGGCGATCATGACCCGTGAGATGTCAAAATTCGGACCCGAGGCTGTGGCCGGCATGGCTGTGATCGGACGAATGACGCCTGTTGCCTTCTCCGTCATCTGGGCGCTGTCGGGGGCCATCGGGCCCATCATCGGTCAGAATTTTGGGGCCGGTCATGTTGACCGGGTCAGGCGGGCCTATCTTGATGCGATCAAGTTTGTCGCGATCTATGTGCTGTGCGTCACCATGATATTGTTCATGCTTCGCGGCCCGATTGCTGATCTGTTTAATGCGGCAAACCTGACCCGCGAGCTGATTTTCCTCTACTGCTTCCCGGTGGCGCTGTCGTCGTTCTTTAGCGGCTCGGTCTTTGTGGCCAGCGCATCGTTTAACACGCTGGGCCGGCCGTCTTATTCGACGTGGTTAAGCTGGGGACAGAACACGCTGGGCACATGGCCGTTTGTCGTTGTCGGTGGCATCTTGCTGGGTGCGCAGGGAGTTTTGATCGGGCAGGCACTGGGAAGCATTATCTTTGCTTCCATCGCGCTATGGCTGGGCTGGCGTTTGATCAAGAACCCGCCCCAGGAAAACATGCGGCACCGCAGTCATAGCGCACTGTTTGGCCATGGCAGCCTGATTGCCCACACATTGCAAAAACACGCAGGTGACAAATGAGTTTGCCCGAGGCACCAAATCCCTTATCTCAGGGTGAGATCGTATTGCTATAGGACATTAAGCCGATGGATTTCCTGACCACACACCACATGATCGAGGCCGTTGGCTGGCTGGCAGTTGCGTTCAAACTGGCGACCTTGTCGATGAATTCAATGCTCTGGCTGCGGGTCCTCGTGATCCTGTCGTCGGTTTGCTTCATTATCTATAGCGCTGTGTTTCAGATCTGGCCGCTGCTGGCGATTGAGGCCGTTTTGCTGTGTATCAACGCCTATCGCCTTTACGAGCTTATCGCGCTGCGCCGCTTGGTGACGCATATGACGGATGACACCGAACCCGATTTTTCAGCCGCGATGGCTTACGGCAAAAGACGCGACATCCCGTCGGGTGATGTTCTGTTTGAAAAAGGCGATCCGGTTGACAGCCTCTATTATCTGGCCGAGGGCCTTGTTGAAATTGAGGGTCAGCAAGTGACCGTGCCTGCCGGAAATATCTTTGGTGAAATGGCGTTCTTCAACAGCAGTGCGGTGCGCATGGCGACGGTGCACTGCGTCGAGGATACGGTTGTCTACGAGCTGAATGAAAAGCGTTTCACCCGGTTGCAGTATGAAGATCCAAAGTTTGCCATGTCGGTGATGCGGCTGGTCACCAAACGGCTTGTGGCGAACGCTGCGCAAACCCAAGAGGCCTAGGCCGACCATCACCAGCTGCAGGCTATTGCCTTGTCAGGACACTTCTTGCGGGCCGGGAAACGGTCCAAGTACGCTGTCGCGACAAGAGGCCTGCGATACACGGCTGTAAAGCTGTTCAACGACATCTTTGCCGTCCGGCGTCTGCCGCAGGTGCTCAAGCGCGGGACCAATCAGTGGCTCGACCTGTTGATGGAAGAACCCTGGAAACTGCTGAACCAAATCCATCGGAGAGGAATATCCAAGCGTCTGCGCAAACCCGGTTTCCAGAAATTCATGGTACAGCCCGCTGATCTTGCGAAGATAATACGGATCGGCAATCTGACCGATCAGATCCGCCGCCCGCACCAGTGCAGGTTCACTGTCAACGCTGGCATAGCCTGGATCATCAGGCACAGGAAAGCGGGTGTATTCGATGGCCTGCACAAGACGCTCCGCATGTATCAGGTCACAGTCCGCAAAGCGGTGACGGACATACATCTTACCCCGATCAACATGATAGGGCGCAAGGCAGGCATCCGTGGCCCCGCGCGGCGGGCAAACCCGGTCACCAGCGTCGTTGATGACCACCTCAGCGGACGTGTCACCCTGACACACACCGCGCGCAAAACCGATGTCATGGACCAACAGCGCCACAATGTAATGCAGCCAATCCTTGGGCTGCACAGGATTTGTTTTATGCTGACCCAAAAGGATCTGCTGACCCACCAGCGTCACCATCATCGTATGTTCAGAATTGTGATAGGGGGCGGTGGACTGGTTAAGATGTTCCAGTATCTCGCGCGCCGTGTGATTTATGAAATCTGCAAGCTGCGGCTGCTGATCCGGAAAAATCTGCGAATACGTTTCAGCAAGATGATCGGAAAAACCAGCAGCTAACACTGCCGCGGGATTGAACATTTTCGCATTCCCTACATCGCCGAAAGGCTCAACGTTAGCTTAGCAGAAGTTAAGGTCTTATCAACCAGCCTTGGCCTTCAACAGCTGGCAGTTCCGTCATCCGGATCGAAACCCGCAGAGTTACCCGGATAGATGGCTTTGATTTTGCACTGGGCCGCGACCGGCGGGCGGTGTGATAAAGCAAACGCAGGCGCGCGGCATCTGGACCGCATTGATATGTCTCAACCGACCCTGTGCTGCACGGTGGCAAATTGGTGCACAGCACGCGGATACCACCAGCCCCCGAACCAACACAGTGACAGCCATGACCCTAGATCCGACACCCCCCAGTGCAGTGGAGCTCAGACGCAAGATCACCTTGCCTTTGCTGGTGCTCTACGGGCTTGGCGTCACCATTGGTGCGGGGATTTACGTGCTGGTGGGGGCAACGGCAGACCGCGCGGGTATCTATGCGCCCACATCGTTTCTGATTGCGGCAGTGGTGATGCTGTTCAGCGCCTGCAGCTTTGCCGAATTGTCCGGGCGGTTTCCCCAAAGCGCGGGCGAAGCGGTTTATGTCGAAGCAGGCTTTCGGTGGCCGACCCTGACGGTGCTGACCGGGGGGCTGTTGCTGTTTGCGGCCATCACTTCATCGGCGGCCATCTCGGTGGGCAGTGCGGGCTATATCTCAACACTGGTGGCCTTACCGGACTGGGCCATTATCACAGGTGTCGTGTGTTTCACCTGCGCCTTGGCCTGTTGGGGCATCGTGGAATCTGTGGCCTTTGCCGCCATGCTCACGCTGGTTGAAATCCTGGGGCTTGTGGCCGTGGTGCTCGCCGGAGTGTGGGGCCACCCCGACATCCTGACACGCCTGCCCGAGGTGATCGTGCTGCCCACCGATACAAGTGCACTGGTGGCCGTGTCCATAGGCAGCGTTCTGGCATTTTTTGCGTTCATTGGATTTGACGGCATGGTCAATATCATCGAGGAAACCAAACGGCCTGCACGCAATATGCCGCTGGGAATACTGCTGACACTTTTGATTGCTACAATTCTTTACTTTGCAGTTTCCAGTGTGGCGGTTTTGCTCCTGCCGATTGACGACCTTTCGGCGTCCTCTGCCCCGCTCAGCCTGCTGTTTGAACGTTTGACGGGCATCTCTCCTTTTGGCATCACGCTGATCGCAATTGGGGCCACCCTGAACGGCGTGGTGATCCAGGCCATTTTGGCGTCACGTGTGCTGTACGGCATGGCCAAAGTGGGACGTCTGCCCGCAATTCTGGCGCGGTTGAACCCTTGGACCCAGACACCCATTCTGGCGACAGTTATTGTGTCAGCATGCACATTGGCCTTTGCAGTGTTCTTTCCAATCGGGGTGCTGGCCGAGCGCACAACCCAGATTGTGCTGGTGGTGTTCTTGCTGATCAACGCGTCACTGCTGCGGATCAAATGGCGCCGGGATCCGGCCCCCGAAGGGATTTTCACTGTGCCCTTCGTGGTGCCCTTGATTGGGTTTGGAACATGCCTTGCAATGCTGCTTGTACCCGTCTTCTTGCAGGCCTGATCCGCCCCTAATGCGGTCCTGCACCGGCACAGGATTTGCACAACAGCGCCGCCGGAACCGCCGTCAGGCGCGCGTCAGAAATGGGCGCCTCGCATTCAAGGCAAATCCCATAGGTTTTCGCCTCAATCCGCTCAAGCGCGTCTTCGAGAGCTGCGATTTCCAGATCTGCGGCAAAGCCCAGACCCTCAAGCACCTCATCATCTTCAATGTCGATGGCCTGATCTCCAAAACTGCTGGGCTTGG
The DNA here is from genome assembly GCA_045106595.1 of Roseovarius sp. Classification (GTDB taxonomy): domain Bacteria; phylum Pseudomonadota; class Alphaproteobacteria; order Rhodobacterales; family Rhodobacteraceae; genus Roseovarius. The sequence continues at coordinate 100,528 of JBGCEW010000008.1, forward strand.
GAACGCTCAACTCGGTTTCGATCTGCTGCGTGCGATCGCCCAATTCTTCCAATCGGGCCAGTATTGTAGATTTGTAGTGCTCCAACTTGTCCATTCGTTTCTCCTTTTGTGGGGGATGATGTGTGGCGGTTATCCGTTTGGGTAAATGGGTCAGCTTGTGCGTTTGGCTGTGGGCGATAAGCGCGGTGTCAGCCCCCGCGTCACCAATATGCCTGCGATCAAAGCCGCGACGAAGATCACGACATTTACATTGGCCGTGCCCAAAGCAGGCAGCGCGCCACCGGGGCAAAACCCGGCGATACCCCAGCCGATCCCAAACACACCCGATCCCAGCAGCAACCGCGCATCGATTGCCGGGTTTGAGGGTATTTTGAAGTCCGGATCATACACCGGCCGGGCGCGGCGCAGCACAAGGCTGTAGCCCAGAAAGGCCACCACGACAGCACCCCCCATCACAAAGGCAAGGCTGGGGTCCCACGACCCTGTGATGTCGAAGAAATTGATCACCTTGGCGGGGTTCATCATTCCCGAAACGGCGATGCCGGTGCCAAAGACAAGGCCAGTGATAAATGTCAGGACATGGCGCATCTCTTCAAAGCCCCAGACTGTGTCGTATTACATAGACCGTCAGGCCCGTGGTGATCATGAAGGTTAGCGTGGCCGCAAACGAGCGCGGTGACAGTCGCGCCAACCCGCACACGCCATGACCCGAGGTGCACCCATTGCCCAACGTCACCCCGATGCCCACAAGAAAGCCGCCCAGAACCAGCAGACCAGTTGACACCGGCACGTCAATGGCAGGCAAGGATCCGACCACTGCGTAGTATATCCAAGGGCCGCACAACATCCCCAACAGCATCAGGCTGCGCCAGGTCCAATCAGCCGGATCAGACGGGCGCAACACACCTGCCAGAATGCCCGTGGCACCCAAAACGCGCCCACGCAACAGCATCAGCATCACCGCGGATGTGCCAATCAGCGCCCCGCCAAACAGCGATGCAATCGGTGTGAATTGTGTTTCCATCGATCAGACCTTGCGGGTTGAAATGCCCAGCAGGCGATAAACTGGACAGACCCGAAACATGGCCGTCACCACCAGAATGAGACCCGCGCCCATACTGCAATAGGCAAGGGTCGCGCTGGACCAGATCGCCGGAAGGTTCATCATCGGTGCAAATATCAGGGCCATGCCCAGCACCACGCGCACCACAAGATCACGTTTGCCGATATTCGCTGTCATTTGACACTCCTGCGGTTTGTTTGCCACGTCCATCCTTTGCCCTGACACCGTTGGTTCAGGCAGCGCGCATGGGGGCGTTTTCTTGTGGCTGATGCTAGCGCAGACTTTGACCCGACCCTTTGACAATTATCAAAAGCCGTCGCTGCACGATCTGTCAGGCTTTGCCAAGACATCACAGGGGTCTGACATGGAAGACGCAGCACCAACCACGGGCATCGTCTATTACTCGCGATCTGGGCATTCCAAGCGGCTGGCCATAACCTTGGCCAAACGGTTGAATGGCACATTGATCCCTCTGTCAGATCCGAAATACCCCATGGGTGCATTGGGATACATGCGTGCAGGATATGACAGCCTGCGACAGCGCTGTGTCCTGGCACCGCAAAGATTTGAAACCCTGTCAACGTTTGATCAGATCGTGATCTGTGGTCCGGTCTGGACATCCTACCCTGCCACGCCGGTGCGTGCACTGCTGCGCACCGATGCAGGGTTTCCCGTGCGTGTCGCGCTGTTTTTGACCAGTGGCAGCCATTCTCCGGCGGACAAAGCATGGGCCGTCGCAAAACAGGATTTTAGGCGCTCTTTTACCGCAACGGCCGTGCTGGGCAATGGGCTGGAAAACACAGATCAGGAGGCGCAGATACTTGATCAGTTTGTCGAGGACTTCGGAGAGCCTGCCCCACCGAAAAAGTACAAGATGCCTCAATCCGGGCAACCGCAGCTGGGCTGAACCCGCGCGCAGGAGAGTGTTGTGTCAGATGTAATCTTCAAAACCGAAGGCATCACCAAGGTGTATGACACCGGCGAGGTGAAGGTTTACGCGCTGGCAGGCGTGGACCTTGAGCTTTATAAAGGAGAGCTGACGGTTCTGCTTGGGCCGTCTGGCAGCGGTAAATCTACCCTGCTGAACATCCTTGGCGGCCTGGATCATGCAACGGATGGTCGGGTCTGGTTCGCAGATACCGAACTGACCAATTTGTCAGACCGGGGATTAACACGTTACCGGCGCGATCATGTCGGGTTTGTCTTTCAGTTCTACAATCTGGTGCCCAGCCTGACGGCCCGTGAAAACGTGCAGCTGGTCATTGATGTGGCCCCCGATCCCATGCCCGCCACCGAGGCGCTTGCTCTGGTCGGCCTGAGCGACCGGATGGATCACTTCCCCTCTGAGATGTCAGGGGGCGAACAACAGCGCGTGGCCATTGCGCGCGCCATCGCCAAGCGGCCGCAGATTTTGCTGTGTGATGAACCCACAGGCGCATTGGACAGCACCACCGGCGTTCAGGTGCTTGAGGCCTTGCGCGATATCAACGAGAGGTTTGGCACGACAACGGTTGTCATCACCCACAATGCTGAAATTCAGCGCATGGCCCATCGGGTGATCTTTTTCCAAGATGGCAAAATCAGCGAAACCAAGGTCAATAAGACCCAGCTGGCCCCCTCTGAGATTGTGTGGTGATCGGATATGCAGGTCATCGACATTAAGCTGCTGCGCGACTTCAAAAGGCTTTGGTTTCAGGCGCTTGCCATTGCGTTGGTGCTGGCCTGCGGGGTGGCTATTTTGCTGACGTCGATTGGTATGTTCACCGCACTGAAAGACACGCGGCAAGCCTATTACGAACGCAACCGCTTTGCCGATGTCTTTGCCCAGATGACCCGTGCGCCCGACAGCCTGCGCGCCGAAATCGCAACGATTGACGGCGTCATGAGCGTTGAGACACGTATCACCGGCGGCGCGTTGCTGGACATACAGGGACGAACCAAGCCTGCAACAGGCCACATCCTGTCTTACCCCGAAGTGGGCACGCCATCGCTGAATGTGCCATTGCTGATCAAAGGTCGGCTTCCCAACCCTCTCAAGCCGGATGAAGTTGTGGTCAACGCCCCCTTCGCCGAGGCCAATGCGTTTGAGCTGGGCGATACATTCAGCGCCACGCTGGAGGGACAAAAGCGTCCGCTTGTGATTGTGGGCACGGCCCTGTCGCCTGAATTCATTTATACAATCGGCCCCGGCGCCCTGATGCCCGACAACGAGACCTTTGGGATCATCTGGATGTCAGAACGCGCAGCGGCAGCAGCCTTTGACATGACCGGTGCGTTCAATGATCTGTCGGTTTCGGTTGCCAGCGGCATGCCGACGGCGCCCGTTATCGACGCAGTAGACGACCTGCTGGAGCCATATGGCGGGTTCGGTGCCTATGACCGCGAGACGCATCAATCCAACGCATTTCTGGATGCCGAGCTAAACCAGCTCAAAGGAATGGCAGCGATTTTACCGCCAATTTTCTTTGGCATATCGGGGTTTTTGGTCAGCATGGTGATGAGCCGGATCATCGCCCTTGAGCGCAGTGAAATCGGGCTGTTGAAAGCCGTTGGGTATTCCAACACCGAAGTCAGTCTGCACTATCTGATGCTGGCCGGTCTGATCGCAGGTGTCGGGGTGATGTTGGGCTGGGGTGCGGGCACCGTTCTGGCGCGTGTGCTGGCGCAGAATTATGCGCAGTTCTTTGACTTTCCGTATGTGATCTTCCGGGTGTCCTATTGGGTGTATGCCGCGGCCGGGATTGCGGGGCTTTTGACCACCAGCCTCGGCGCAACCCAAAGCGCGCTGCGGGCCGCCCGACTGGCCCCTGCCATCGCGATGCAGCCCCCTGCCCCGACCCGGTTCAAACGATCCTTGGTGGACCGCGCTATGGCCAGAATGCGCTTGTCGCAACCCACAATCATGATCCTGCGCAGCCTGCTGAGGTGGCCCTTGCGCAGCGCGTTGACCAGTCTGGGCGTGGCGCTGGCGGTTGCAGCGGTGATTGCCTCAAGTTTCGTGGGGGATGCGCTGGATGAAATCGTTGATTTCGCATTCTTTCAAACCAACCGGCAAGACGCGATACTGGTGTTTGCGGATGATGTCCCTGAGGCCGCACTGGAAGATGTGCGCACCCTGCCCGGCGTCTTGGCGGCGGAAAGCCAGCAGTTCAACGCAGCCATTCTCAGAAACGGTCACCGCTCTAAACGCGTGAGTATTGAGGCCCGCCGCGCAGGCGCAGACCTGAGCCGTGCACTGGATGCCGACGGTTTACCCGTGACAGTGCCCCCCGGTGGAATTGTGCTGTCTGAACGGTTGGCAGCGCATCTTCATGTGCGCGCCGGTGACACGCTTGAGGCCGAATACCTAAGCGGCCGGCGCGAAACCTACCCGCTTGTGGTCTCAGCTTTGGTTGAGCAGTACTTTGGACTTGGTGCCTATGTTGATTTTGAGTTTCAAAACCGGCTGTTCCGACAGGCCCCGCGCCTGACCACGGTCAATATTCTGGTGGATGACAACCAAACACAAGCACTGCACCGCGCCGTCAAGGACACCGCCATGGTGACCGGGCTGATCGAGATGAACGTGAACCGCCGGTCGTTTCAGGACACGATTGAGCAAAACGTCATGGTGATGAATTCGATCTATATCACCATCGCCCTGCTGATCACCGTGGGTGTCACTTATAATGCCGCACGCATTCAATTGTCCGAACGCGCCCGCGAACTGGCAAGCCTGCGCATACTTGGGTTCAAGCGCGGCGAGATATCATACATTCTGGTGGGCGAAGTGATGCTGATCGCGCTGATCGCACAGCCCTTTGGCTGGCTGATCGGTGCCTGGATTGCCAGCGCCATGACAGGCGCGTTCACCAGTGATTTGTATTCCATGCCGCTGATTTTGAAGCCGGCAACTTTTGCATTGGCCAGTCTTATCGTGCTCAGCACGGCGTTTGCCTCCGTCATGGTGGTGCGGCGTCGGTTGGACAGCATGGATCTGGTGTCCGTCATGAAGACAAGGGAGTAACCCGATGGCATATTCCACACGTACATTCGCATTGATCGGACTGGGTGGCGCGATCATGGCCAGCCTGGCCTATGTCAGTTTCCGCGAAGAACCGGTTTCGGTTGATCTGGCACAGGTCACGCGCGGGGCGATGGAAATCACCGTGAATGCGGATGGCGAGACAAAGATTCGTGATCTTTTTGAAGTGGCCTCGCCCATCGCGGGAACAGCGTTGCGATCCCCGGTTGAAGTGGGTGACCATGTCAGCGCGAACGCCACAGTTGTTGCCGTGGTTCAGCCCTCGTCTTCGGGGTTGTTGGATGCCCGCACGCGCCTGCAATCTCAGGCCGCCCTGCAAGAGGCATTGGCCGCACGTCATGTGGCACAGGCCGATTTGCAACAATACCAAGAGACACAGCGCTTTGCCCAATCGCAGTTTGATCGCACCTCGGCACTGGTCAAACGCGGGGTTGTGTCGTTGACCCGTCTGGAAGACGACACCCAACGTCTGGCCGTGGCGCAAGCGTCGGTTGAGGCCGCACAGGCGCGCATTGAGATGGCCGATGGCGCTATCGAACGTGCGCGTGCCAGCTTGCTGGAAACGGATGTATCCGTGCCGTCTTCGGACAACAACAGCTGCTGCATCGAATTGAAATCCCCCGCTGACGGCGTGATCTTATCCGTGGCCGCGATGAGCCGGCGACCCGTTACCATCGGTGCCCCTCTGGTCAGCGTGGGCGATCCGACAAATCTGGAACTGGTGGCCGACATCTTGTCCAATGATGCGGTTCGGCTGGAACCAGGTGCGCTGGCCTATGTGGAACGCTGGGGCGGGCCCGGTGCATTGCAGGCCCAGCTTGACCGGATTGATCCAAAAGCCCGCACCAAAGTGTCGGCACTGGGCATCGAAGAGCAACGCGTGGACGCTTACTTCACGCTTACCAGCCCCCCTGAGGACCGCATGAGCCTGGGTGACGGGTTCTCGGTGTTTCTTAGGATCGTCGAATGGCGCGCCGACGATGTTGTGCACATCCCACTGAGTGCGATGTTTCGCGACGGCGAGGGCTGGGCGGTGTTTGTGGCCCGGAATGGCACGGCTGAATTCCGCAGCATCACACCGGGCCGTCGCAACGGGCAAGTGGTGGAAATTCTGTCCGGTCTGGACGAAGGCGAGCAGGTGATCACCCACCCAAGCGATGATATTGAAGATGGATCAGCCCTGACGCAAAGGGCGTCACTGTGACCCACCCCGGCCCCGCAAAAGCAATGGACCACACCGCCTGGCACGCGGCCGCGAGCCAATGAACCGGCGGCATGTCTCTGGCGGCACTGATCACGGCCTATGTCAATTGGTGGCTGCATCTGCTGGCCTGCCCTGACAAACAGGCCAAATTGGCGCGCCTGTCGGTCACAGATCCACGGATGTGGACGTCGATACCACCCGGATGCAATCTGAGCACCTCAGGCATTTGTTTTTTTGAAGACTGATCTGGCCAAGGGGTGGTTCAGGATAGACGGGTCATCGATTGCGCAAACCGATATCCGCTGTCTGATCTTCTGCGTGGCAACCGGCGCGGATCACAGTGGACGCCTTGGGGCAGGTGGCTGCACGGGCAAAGCGGATCATTTGATACGCCCCGCCCGGCCCATTTGGGCCTATGGGCGCGACACCCGGCCACAATGCACTGGGCCAGTGCCACATCATTTATCGGTGGGCGGGGCAAAGGCCTTGGTGCTCATCGCTACCAGCTTGCCGGTCTCAGCCTGATATTGATCCACCGCCTTTTGCAGAAATTGCGACTGGATGTGCTGCAATTCGGTCACGTCCTTGCAGTGCAGTACTTCGTGCTGAACCTTAACGTCTTCCTTCACGCGGTCCGACACAAAACTCAGAACTTCCGAACTCAAATCCCCCAAGGCCTCAAACCAGGCTGTGCTCAGCCCAACCATGTTGCCCAACCCTGCATCCTGAAGCTGTTCAATCGCATTCAATGGTGCCTCATCTTTGGGGGTGCTGTCGGTCTTTGGTGCCTTTGCCACGATACGTCTCCGATGCTTGATAGCCAGGCGCGAAGAATACTGTGCTGGGGCACCGCGCGATTGATCTTCGTCAATACACGGCTGGGCTGCGGGGTGGATATGAGAGGGTGCAAACGGCCGGAGCAAAGGCGTGACTGCGTATTCAAAAGAGACCGGTCTGTCGATAGAGCAGGTGCAGACAGCGCGTGCCATCGCAGGATGGAACCAACTGCCCGAGATCAAAACGATTGGTCCTTTGCGGGTGTTGGCGCGGCAGTTTTCCAGCTTTCTGATTTTGATCCTGATTGTTGCCGCCGGGATCGCCGTTGCCCTGAACGAAACGATTGACGCAATCACAATTGGCCTTGTGGTGCTGATGAACGCAGGCCTTGGCTTTGTGCAGGAATGGCGCGCAGAAACGGCACTGGCGGCCCTGCGCAAGATGCTGTCACCGCAGGCGCTGGTCATTCGCGAAGGCCACGAGCAGTTGATCCCCGCCAGGGAAATCGTGCCAGGTGACATCCTTGTGCTGGGGCCGGGTGTGAACGTTGCGGCAGATGCCGTGCTGTTGAAAACGGCTGGGCTGAAACTGGATGAAAGCATTCTGACAGGCGAATCCCTGCCCGTTGAAAAGGCGGATACAGCCGGGGAGCCGTTTGTTTTTGCAGGAACATCCGTGGTGGCAGGCCGCGCCGAGGCCCGTGTCACCACGATTGGCGCACAGACCGAATTTGGCAAGATCGCAAGGCTGACAAGCGCGGTTGGCCCCAAGACTACCAATTTGCAGGTCAAGTTGGGAAAACTTGCCTGGCAGTTGGGCATTGCGGCAGTTTTGGTGGCCGCATCAGTCACCCTTTTGGGTGTTGTCCTTGGCCGCGCCTTGATGGAAATGGTCATGACGGGGCTGTCGTTGTCGGTTGCCATGGTGCCCGAGGGCCTGCCTGCGGTTGTCACCATCACCCTGGCGCTTGGTGCCACCGCGATGGCCCGCCAAAAGGCGCTGGCCCGTCGCTTGCAGGCTGTGGAAACACTGGGTGCGGCCTCGGTGATCTGTACTGACAAGACCGGTACGTTGACGGAAAACAAGATGACCGCCACGCAGATCTGGACGGCCGATCGCAGCTATGACGTCACCGGCACAGGGTATGATCCAGCGGGGCATATTGAGACGGCAGGCATCCGCGTTCGGGCAATTGATGACCCGGTGCTGGCGGCCTTGCTGCAGACGGGGCTCTATTGCAATCACGCACAATTGCAGCGCCACCGCGACCACTGGGATATGATCGGCGCCCCCACCGAAGGGGCGCTTGTGACGCTGGCCTATAAAGGCTGGTGTGATCTGCCCAGCACACGCGGATTGTTGGCCGAAATCCCCTTTAGCAGCGCGCGCAAACGGATGGGTGTGCTGTATCATGCGGCCGATGGTGAACATGTGCTGGTCAAAGGCGCGCCCGAAAAGGTGCTGGAAATCTGCACCTCAGTCATGACACAGGCCGGCACGCAGAATTTGACCCCCATAGACACCACCCGCATCACACAGGCGTATACCAATCTCGCCTCGCGCGGGTTGCGGGTGATAGCCTTGGCACGCCGTCCTGCCACAGATGGCAAACTCATTGAAGCGGGCCTTGTTTTTCTGGGCCTCGTCGGCCTGATTGATCCGCCTCGCCCCGAAGTGTGGGAGGCGATCAAGGCTACAAAAACCGCAGGGATCAAGGTGATCATGATCACCGGCGATAGCCCCGTGACCGCCGCAGCAATCGCCGATCAGTTGTCACTGACAGTGACACACCGTGTGACCGGCGACGAACTGGACGGGCTGGGCGATGCCGAACTCTGCGGGCTTTTGAATGATGACGTTCTGTTTGCCCGCACCAAACCCGAGCAGAAATTGCGGATCGTGGCGGCGTTGCAGACCCAACAGCACATCGTTGCCATGACCGGGGACGGGGTCAACGACGCCCCTGCCCTGAAGCAGGCTGATATTGGTGTGTCCATGGGAATCCGGGGCACCGATGTGGCGCGCGATGCGTCCGATCTGGTGGTGCTTGACGATAACTTCGCCACCATCGTGCATGCCATCCGCGAGGGTCGGCGCCAATTCAGCAACGTGCAGAAATTTGTCCGCTACCTTTTGTCCTCGAATGCAGGCGAGGTGATTGCACTGGTCGTCAACATCGCCATTGGCGGGCCGCTGATTTTTCTTGCAACGCAGATTTTATGGATGAACCTTGTCACCGATGGGGTGACGGCCGTGGCACTTGGACTGGAGAAATCCGAGCCTGATCAGATGCACCATCCCCCACGCCGCAAGTCGACGCCCATTCTTGGTTTGGGTGGGGTTGCCACGATTGTTGTGCTGGGGCTGTACACGGGGCTTTCCAGCTTGTGGATATTCTTTCAACTGCTGGACCAAGGCGTGGAACTGGCACGCACTGCGGCCTTCACTGCCATGGTCGTGTTCGAGAAGATAAGCGTTTTCGCCTTTCGGTCCCTGCGGCTGCCCGGCTGGCGCATCGGGTGGATCAGCAATCCGTTCTTGCTGCTGGCCTTGGCAATCACGATCAGCGCGCAGCTTCTGGCTATCTACTGGGCGCCGTTGCAGATCATGCTGCACACCGTGCCAATCGGCTTGGCGGAATGGCAATGGATTGCTCTGTTCTCACTGCCCATCTTGATCGTGCCCGAAGGGCTGAAGATTATCTATGCTCAGCGCACAAAGTAGTAGGCCACAAGGCTGGTCAGAAAGGTCAGCATCACAAGGATTGAATCCAGCCCGAATGTACCGACTCTCGGCTTGCGCCGGACAATTAACCCGACCAGATAAATCGACGTCACGACAATGCCAAAGGCCAGCGCCAGGCTGACAGTGCGCGATACGTCTTGCAAAATTGGCCCGCCGCGAAACAGAATATCGGCCGGAAGCACCAACACCAGCATGATCAGATTGCTGCCAAAGATGTTCGAGATCGCCATCGTATAAGCTCCGATGCGCACAGCTGTGATGCTGGTTGTCAGCTCGGGCAATGACGTGGCCGCCGCCAACAACGTGACCCCGACAAAACTGGTGCCAAGCCCTGATTGTTCGGCAATGCGTCCGGCAAAAAGTGTCAGCAACAGGCCAAACACCAAAATGGCCAGACAGGCCAGCCCCGACTGCCAGACAAGCGAGGTATTGCTGGACACGCCCAATCCCGAAGGCGCGGGAAACGGCAGAGGTTCGGGATCAGGCAGATCGACGGGCACCCAATCGCTGGAACTGTCATAGCGCCGCAACAGCCAGATGGCCCCGGCATAGATCAGGGCAATCAGCACGCTGCCAAGCCCCACCTGAAACACCACCAGCGTTTCCCCGAGGCCCACGATGATCATCGCGACAGACAGCAGCAACACCAGCAATGTCGCCTCGAGTGCGTGGTTGGCTTTGCGGGGATAACTTGTGATCGACCGGCGCGCCCAGAAATCTGACATGGCCAAAATCGCAGTTTGCAGCGCGATGCCGCCAAAGAGGTTGTTCAACACCAAATCGCGTGCCTGATTGGCCGCCGCACTCAGTGTGGTGGCCACTTCGGGCAAAGATGTTGCCAGTGACAATAACACCAGCCCCACCAGCGATTTCGCCAGTTTGTAGCGATCCGCCAGCGTGTCGGCCAGATAGGCCAGCCGCGCACCAGACACCCAGACCACGCCCGCGCATATGGCAAAGCAGACCAGGCTGAGGGGGAACGAGGTGGCAGGCAGTATCATGCAATTGCGATACCCAATACGGCTGCGTGCGCTTTTGATTTTGCTCAATGTTACAAAACGCCAGCTGTGGCAGGGTGCGGTCATGCAAGAAGAACATGGTCACTCCCCGCCCGAAATCGCCCAGCGCCTGTCCACCGAAGGCATGGGCAATCATCTCAAGGATATGATCTATGGCGGTATTGACGGGGCCATAACCACGTTTGCCATTGTGGCCGGGGTCGAAGGAGCCGGGTTATCGCATCATGTGATTGTGGCCTTGGGTGTGGCCAATATTCTGGCAGACGGGTTTTCAATGGCCGCCAGCAACTATTCAGGCACCAAAGCCGAGCTGGATGATCGCAGAAGGATCATTCAGATCGAGGAGCGCCATATCGAAACCCATCGCGACGGCGAGCTGGAAGAATTGCGCCAGATCCTGGCATTGCGAGGGTTGTCCGGCGATGTACTGGATCAGGCCACGCAGGAAATCTCGGGCAACAAGGACAAGTGGATCGCCTTGATGCTGACCGATGAATACGGGCTGACCAAGGACGCGCCCCGGCCCAGACAAGCTGCAGTGGCCACGTTCGGGGCCTTTTTGCTGGCCGGTTCGATCCCGCTGATCCCGTTTCTTCTGGGGCTGCCAAATGCATTTGCTATCTCAGTCTTTGCAACCCTGCTGACCTTTTTCCTGATCGGAACCGGCAAAAGCAAATGGTCGCTTTCACATTGGACATGGTCCGGGGCCGAAACATTGCTCATCGGATCCGTGGCAGCGCTGATTGCGTATTTTGTGGGCGGGCTTTTTCACGCGGGCTAAGCCGGGTTTGATTGAGCAAAGTCAATAACCGCTGCGCGCCAGACGCTAGAGTGCTTGCAAAGACGAGGCCGTCCATGTTCTCAAAAGCAATCAACTTGTTCAGCATCAGTGGCTTCCAGATAAAGGTGGATGCAAGCTGGTTGCTGATTGCCACGCTGATCACCTGGGGCCTTGCCAAACACTACTTTCCCTACAGCTTTCCCAGCCAAAGCGCACAGACCTATCTGATCATGTCGATCGTGACGATGCTGTGCTTTTTTGCGACACTGCTTTTGCATGAAATCGCACATTCCGTGGTGGCCCGGCGGTTTGGCATCCCGATCAAGGGGATTACACTGTTCCTGTTTGGCGGCGTCGCCGAGCTGAACGCCGAGCCACAATCAGCGCGCGCTGAGTTTTGGGTGGCCCTTGCCGGTCCGGTGATGAGCCTTGCGCTGAGCTTTGGATTTTGGGGGCTTGCGTCGATACTTGAGCTGGTGCTGGCCAATCGGGCGGTCCTCGAAATCCTGAGCTATCTCGCCATTATCAATCTGGTGTTGGCGCTGTTCAATCTGATCCCCGCCTTTCCTTTGGATGGTGGGCGGATTTTGCGGGCCTATCTTTGGCACCGTAAAAAGAACCTGCTGCGCGCCACCGAAATTGCGTCAAAATTCGGCGAAGGCTTTGCCTATGTGCTGATGGCGTTGGGGGTTTTTTCCCTGCTGCAAGGCGCGTTGGTGGGTGGTTTATGGTATATGCTGATCGGCACATTCGTTTTGACAGCTGCACGTTCAAGCTATCAAAGCCAGCTGGCACAGACGGTGTTTGCATTTAAGTCCGTGGGTGATTTGATGACACGTGATCCGGTGGTCGTGGCCCCCCACATCACCCTGTCGGATTTCGTCAACACGATCATGCTGCAAAACCGCATCGGTTTTGTGCCCGTGGTCGAAAGCGGTGTTTTGCTGGGGCACATAAATCCAAGTGTGCTGGCCGCAATTGACCGTGAAAACTGGAGCAGCACGCAGGTGGGGGATGTCTTTGTGGGCCTCGACTACACCCAGACAGTTTCCCCGGATATGCCGGTTCAGGATTTGCTGGCGATCATTTCCAAAACGGGGCGTCGAAAATTCATGGTGGTGCAACATCAGCAGTTGCGGGGTGTGATCACACTGGCTGATCTGACCGGCTATCTTCGACTGAGCGAAACCCTGCAACCCCATTGAAACGGATGTGCGCGCCTGTTCCAGCCACCCAAGACACCCCTGTCTTCGCATAAAAAGACCTGCCCAACATCGTCAGGCAGGGTCCAGTTTTTGGCGGGCAGCGGTTTTATGGAACCGACAGACAAGCGCATTTCGCAAGATGATTGATGCGTTGCGTGGTGCTGCCCTGCATCAACGTCGAAAGACGGCTCAAACCACGTCGCCCGGTAATCACAAGATCCGCACCGATCTCTTCGGCATGAGCCAACACCTCGGTGGCGGCGTCACCGTGCGACATCTGCGTTTTGACCGATGCCACCCCCATGTCTGCCGCGATCGCTTGGGCCTCAGCCAATATCTTCTGGCCCGCCTCTTCGATTTCCGCAAAGCTTGGCTTGCTGATCGCCGCGTGATACCCGGCCACCGCCCCCACCACAAACGCCGCTGTTTCGGCATGTGGCACATGCATCAGGGTCAACGTCGAGGCGTAGTGATTTGCAAGATCACACGCAATGCGCACAGCGTTTTTGGACGAATCCGAGCCATCAAGGCCAACAATAATCTGACTGAACATCGGGGTCTCCTTTTTGTACAAGGTCAATGCTTGGGTTAAACGGCGATCAGCTCGCCGATATGTTCTTCCAGTTTGGCGGTGGGCTGGGCCAACAGATCTTTGGCGATCTCTCCGACCGTGACATCCCTCAGGCGGCCGTCCATCTGGGCGCGCAGCAAACCCAGCATATGGGGCCCGGCCACAACAACCAGCCGGTCAAACGCGTGGTCACTCAGGGCCCGCAACAAATGATCCGACACATCCCGCGCAAAGCGAATATCAGACTGAAGCTGGTGATCCGTTTGCTCAACCGCAGCCGTGCCAGGCCCGGCGATACTGTGTCCGCGCCCTGCTTTGTCCCTTGGCTCGGTCAGCGCATCGGCTTGCCAAGAGGCCCCTGCATGCTCAACCAGCCCCTTTCCTGGCCCCCGGTTTTCAAACACCTTCGCCGTGCGGGCATTGGCAAGGACGATCCAGTTTACAATTGGCTTCATCATATCCTCCTGTTGGCCTAGGATTGTCTCAGACTTCACAGACGGGGCGTTGACGAATATCAATGTTCGCTCAGCCGTATTGCCGCGCACCGTGGTAGCGCGCGCCCAAACACCAGGGGGAAGAGGATGCAGATCGACGTTCAGGACAGTGCATTGCTGGACGCCATCTTTGAGGCAGCAGTTGATGCCATCATCGTCTCGGATGCTGCGGGGCAGATCATCCGCACCAACCCCGCCGCATGTGATCTGTTTCAATATGAACCCGATCAGCTGGCGGGCCAGAATGTGAGCATGATCATGCCCAGCGCAATCGCCCATGCCCATGACGATTACATGCGCCATCACATTCAAACCGGCGAAAGCCGTATCATCGGGAAAGGCCGCGAATTAGAGGGGCTGCGCAAAGATCAGTCCGTGTTCCCACTGCATCTGTCCATCGGGCGCACAGAGGTTGCAGGCAAAACGCTGTTTGTCGCGATTTTGCACGACCTGACACGTCACAAGGCCGCCGAGGCCGCATTGGCCAGGTCGCAAAGACTTGAGGCAATCGGCCAGATGACAGGCGGGATCGCGCATGATTTCAACAACCTGCTGACCGTCGTGATCGGGAATCTGGAACTGCTGGAAATGCGCGGGGTGAGCGATGCTCAAAAAGAACTTGTGGACGAAGCACTCAGCTCGGCCGAGCTGGGCGCAGAGCTGACCACCCGGCTGACGGTCTTTGCACGCAAAGGCAACCTGAAGCCCGAAAAGGCTGATCTGAAGACCCTGTGCGAGAACACAATTTCCATTCTCCGGCGTACGCTTGGAACGTCCTATCACATCTCAACCGAATTTGAGTCCGACCTCTATGAGGTGATGCTTGACCCCGCGCAGTTCCAGTCTGCGCTGATGAACCTTGCGCTGAATGCACGTGATGCGATGGGCCACAAAGGTGAATTGCTGATTTCAGTCAGCAATGCCACAATTGATGACACCTACATTGCCCAGGAAACTGACATAAATCCAGGCACTTACGTGCGCCTAAGCGTCAGCGACAATGGCGCCGGGATGAGCGAAGACGCCCAGAAACGAGCGTTCGAGCCGTTCTTTACCACCAAGTCCGACAGCGGTGGCACCGGGCTGGGCCTGGCGATGGTGTATGGGTTCGTACGTCAATCCGGCGGGCATATCACGCTTTACAGCGAGATCGGGCTTGGCAGCAGCTTTGGGTTGTACTTCCCCGCCCTTGTGAACGACAGCCGCGGTACTGATCCGGTGACAGGCGGCAGTCAAGGCACGCTTATCGATGCCCAAAACGGATCGGTGCTGATTGTTGAAGACAACGCAAAAGTCCGCCGCTTGTCGCTGCAACGGGTGCGGGATCTGGGGTTTGTTGCGCATGAGGCTGAGACCGGTGACCACGCCTATCAGATGCTTCAAGATGGGCTGAAGCCCGACATCGTGTTTACGGATGTGGTGATGCCCGGCAACATGAATGGCTATGATCTGGCCGCCAAAGTTGCCGCCGAGTATCCGCACATCAAGGTGCTGTTGACCTCGGGCTATGCCAGTGACGTCATGACGGCGTCTATGGCGCGTGATCAGCGTTTTGATATTCTGCACAAACCCTATCGTCAGGCTGATCTGGCGCGCAGGCTTCAGGCGCTTTTGGCAGGCGGCGAAACTGACGGGTGAAACACCTTCACCTCGCAGGCCAGTGAATACCCCACCCCGCGCACAGTCTTGATGATTTTTGGCTCGGATGGGTCACGCTCAATCTTTTTGCGCAATCGGGCCACCTGATTGTCAATCGTGCGGTCCAGCGGGCTCCATTCTAGGCCGCCCGTCAGGTCCATCAACTGATCGCGCGACAGCACACGCTTGGGGCGCTCCAGAAAAATCGTCAGCAGCTTGAAATCCCCGCTTGTCAGGTCACACGCAGCCCCGTCACGGTCGATCAGCTCAAACCGGTCGGGCACGGCGGTCAGCTCGTCAAACTGGTAACTGCTGCTGTCATGGTGTGCAGACACTTCAGACGCAGGTTTATCACTGTGGGTTTGGGTGGCATGCTCGGACCGGCGCAGCACGGATTTCACACGCGCCAGAACCTCGCGGATGTGGAACGGTTTGGTGATGTAATCATCTGCCCCAATCTCAAGGCCCACAATCCGGTCAATGACGTCGTCCTTGCCGGTGACCATAACAATCGGCACATCCGAGCTGCGCCGGATATCTTTGGCAAGCTCCAGCCCGTCATCTGCGCCCAGGTGCAAATCCAGCGTGATCAGGCTGATGGGAGAGGTGCCAATGGCACGCAGCGCGCTTTGGGCATTTTGCGCCTCAAGCACGACATATCCCTCTCCTTCCAGCACTTTGTGCAGAAGGGTCCTGATTTTCGGGTCGTCTTCCACCACTAGAATGGTCTGGGTCATAGCAAATGTCTTTATCGTGCTGGCCAGCCTCAAGTGTATCACGCACCGATTACAAAATGATACAAAATCCCTGCGATGCAGCGACTTTAGGCTTACAATGGCCCCCCATCTTAGTCTCTCAACACACCGGGAGATAATCAAAATGTATGTCACGCTGCCATGCGAATTCCATGCCGCTGCCCCAAATGACATGTCGGTTGACGTCGCCGCTTGTTCAAATGAAACCCGTCTGAAATCAAAATCTTACCTGTATTACGAAGGCGATACTGTCGATTGGCTGTATCAGGTTAAATCCGGTGTGTTGCGACTGACCCGTGTGTTGGAAGATGGCCGTCGTCAGGTGATCGCGTTTGGCTTTCCCGGCGATATTGTCGGATTTCCATCAAACGGTTTGCACCATACCGATTGCGATGCGCTGGTTGATGCGCGCTTGCAGCCCTATCGTCGCTCGTCGCTGGACAACTGCAAAGCTGACCCAAAGCTGCACCGGCTGCTGTTGGATGCAGCCTTGCATGAAATCAGTGCGATGCAGGATCATTTCATGATGCTTGGCCGCAAGTCCGCCGCCGAGAAAGTGGCATCGTTCCTGTGTGTTCTGGCCAACCGGATTGGCACGGATGCAGGCGGATGCCAGGTGGTAGAGCTGCCCATGAGCCGTTCGGACATTGCAGATTTTCTGGGCCTGACCACTGAGACCGTCTGCCGTGTGTTCACGCAGTTGAGGAAAAGCAAAATCATCGAGATCAACAACATCTACACAATCAAAGTGTTGCGCGCGGATGCCTTGTTGGGCCTGACCATAGGACATCAAGACTGACGCCGTGGGGCGCGGGCTGCTTGGAATGCGACTGATCCTTCTTTTGGGGTGCACACTGGCGTGGTGCGCCATGCCGTCATGGTCCGAGCCCTACCAGTGCGCCGGGTCTCAGATCACCGTGCACACGTCTCAAGACACCATCGCTCGGCTGACCTGCTCGGCGGCGCAACAGGCCCAAGACCTGTTTGCGCGGTGCAATATCCCCCCGCTGAACCGCCCGTTGAAGATTGAAGTTGTCACTGACCTGAAGGATCACTGCACTGCAATTTATCATTGCGGCGAAGGATGGATTGAGATCCTTGAGCCGTCTTTGATGCAAGGCCGTCGCACCACCGGGGGTGCCTTTTCGTTTCTGCAGCCCGAAGCTTATTATCAAAGCGTGGTTGTGCATGAACTGGCGCATGTGGCGTTTGACAATGTGCCCTGCCCTTATGACGCCTGCATCGCCACCAACGAATACCTGGCCTATACGATGCAGGTCATGTCCCTGCCTCCGGACGCCCAGCAGGAATTTGCGCAGCGTTCAGACCTGGACAAGCGTGTGTCACGTGACGAGCTGAGCGCGATCATTCTGTTAATGGCGCCCGGTCGCTTTGCCCAATTGGCCTGGGCGCACCTGTCGCAACACCAAGACCCCTGCAGTTTTGTTGGGCACATCATGGACGGTACCGTGCGGTTTGATCGTGAACGCTTTTAAAGCGCCGCGGCTTGCCCAGCAGCGCTCAGGGTGCTGGCCATAACTCTCGGAGCGGCTCGGGCAGGCTGGCGCGCACATCCTCAATCTCGCCTCGGCTAAGCCGTGCATTGAGCAGATCAAACACATACCGGACGTCCTGCGGCCCGCGATACTCTTCTGCATCGCTCATCTGGGCTTGGATGGCGTCGGTGAAATCGGCCGCTTTGCGCCCTTTGACCGGGGTCCGCTTGGGCACCCAACCTTCAAAGAACATGCCCCGTATCAGCAAAGGAAGCTGCGCCGACAGCTGTGCCAATTCATCAGGCAACAGCCGGTCACGTACCTGATGCAACGTCGTGCGCAGCAATCGCAGGGCACTGCGCTTCGAGCTCCAGTCCAGCCGTCCTGCCAATTCGTTGATCCATTCATGTGTCAGATGAACGGAATGGTCGATCACTTCCAGACCCTGTGCAGACATCGGAATTCCTCCTCAGGTTGGGTTTCAGTTCAGTCTTCGATCGGTTTCATATCAATGTCGAAGGCCTGTACCGGGTGGCCAAGCAGGCGGTTGAACAGGGCGCGTGTCATCGCACCCACCCCCAGCAGCACCAGCGTGTAATTCACCACCCATCCCACGAAGGGGATGAAGTTCAGCAAAGCAACCAGCGTGATCGCCGCGCCCAGAACCAACAGACGTGCAGGGTTGCTGGGCTGGTCAGATCCGCCGAACGCAGACCAGACCCGCATCGCAATGCTGTAGGCCCCCAGCGCATATCCCAATATCCAGGTAACAATGATGGCCAGGATCACAATCGGCACGAAAGGCAGCCCGACAATGGTCATGCCGATGATCAGCACCATGCCAAACAGCATCGACAATCCGATCACCCCGATCAGCATCGTCCGGCCCGGTGCCGCTGTGATGCTCAAGCGCATCGTCTCAAGGCGCTTGGGCATAAAGCCCAGCATCAACGCCCCCAGCACCAGAAAGAACAGCAACGAGATCAGAAAGCTAAAGAACATCGAGGCGAATGTCGGAAAGATCGGCATTTCTTCGCGAAACGCGTCCCATTCATCCCATGCGTCGGAAAAGGTCACTTCCTCAAACACAACCCGCTCTGCCGGGGCGACGCGCTCGGGTACGGCAATCGGGTCATCTGACCCATAGGTCAAGGTCCCGGCAATCACGGCGTCGGGGCCAAACGTCAGAGATTGGGCTACAATGCGGGCATCCCCGCTGATGGGGGCATTCAGGATCACATCCTGTCCCGTGACGGTCAAAGACCCGGACACCGGACCTTCGATGGTGACACTGCGCCCGAACAGGCGCGCATTGCCGCCGATTTTCGCATCAGGCGCCAGACGCACCGAAAACCCGGCCACCGTCGCATCCTGAGCGGTCGCCCCTGTGATCACCACCGAAAAGCCTGCGCCGTACAGGTCTTCGGTCGCTGTGGCATCAATCGACACGTCAAACCCCGCGACATGCAGATCGCCGCGCGCCGTCCCCTGTGCCGCTGCGGTGCGGGCTGCGACAAACACATCGCCTGCGCTGTCCAACTGCTCGGTGACGCTCTCTCCGGCGACGAAACTGTCGCTTCCGTTTTGCATCTTCACCGATTCAGAAAGGGCCGGTGATCCGAACATAAGCATCAGGACAAGTATCAAACTCATTCGAAACGAAAACATGGCGATCCTCCTCCAGCCAGCTGCGGTTGGGCCAAATCTAAAGCAGCACAGCCAGCGCGGATTGATCGGAATCAATCGTTTACCTCTTGGGTTTGCTAGACAGGGGCAGACATGCCGCGCGTGTCAGCCATTCCAAAAAAGGAGAACCCTCATGCTACGCAACCCGCTTCCTGAACAGGTGTCTGCTTTGGATACCCCGTCGTATTTTCCATCGTTCCAACGCGAGATGAACCGCCTTATCAACCAGTTTCGCAACGGCTTTCCTATGCCTGAAACAACGGCGGGTGCGGCGCTGTTTCCGGCGATTGATGTCGTGGAATCCGATGATGCCATCGAGGTCAGCGCCGAAGTGCCCGGCGTGAGTGAGAAGGATCTTGATGCGTCGATCTCGGGCGATGTTCTGACCCTGAAAGGCCAGAAAAGTTCCGAGCATACACAAACCGAAGACAACTATCACCGTGTCGAGCGTCAGTATGGCAGTTTCCGGCGGCAGATCCCGCTTGGCTTTACCCCCAGCAGCGGCGCGGTTGAGGCCACATATGCGGATGGCGTGCTCAAGCTGCGCATCGCCAAGCCACCAGCCGTCAAGGCAGACATCCAGAAAATCGACATCAGCAAAAGCTGAATGTGTTTCGCGGCGCGTAGCCGCCCCCCACGATAAAGGAAGGCCAAAGCGATGGGACCCAAAACAATTCTCGTTTGCCTGACAACGCCTGAACATGCTGAGACGCTGATGAAACACGCGGTGCCCCTGGCGCGCAAACACGGCGCACATCTGATCGGGCTGCACACGATCGAGGCTGTGCTGGTCTATCCCGGTATCGCCATGCACATCCCCGGCCCGGCCTTTGCCGCGTTCAACGAAAGCCAAAAGGAAGAAGCCGCCAAGATCAGGACAGTGTTCAACAGCCACACGCAACACGAAGACTTTCAAAGCGAGTTTCGCCTGCTGCGCGCCGAGGCAACTTCGGCCACCGAGCGCATGGTCGAAAGTGCCCGCGCGGCAGATCTGGTGATCATGGCGCATGAAGACAAAGAGTTTGACCGATACGATCAGCGCCATGCCCAGGTGCAGGTGATCCGGCACAGTGGCCGCCCGGTGATCGTTATCCCGCTGGAATATAACGGTCCCGAAATTGGCGCCAACTTTGTGGTGGGCTGGAGCGACACCCGAGAGGCCGCACGCGCGGCCCATGACGCGCTGGTCCTCGCCGATGAAGGCGCGCAGGTGACCGTGCTGCGCGTGGGTCATACACCGCAAGATCCGCTCGAGGATTCCGATGGCATTGATCTGGTTGAAACGATGTCCCGGCACGGGCTTAAGCCCGCGTTGGAATACCGCGAACCGTCCGGGGACGGCGTGGCAGGTGTGCTGAACAAGGTGGCGTTTGAGAAGGGCGCAGACCTTATCGTAACCGGCGCATTCGGCCACTCGCGCGCTTATGACTTTGTCATCGGGGCCACCACCTATGCTTTGCTCAAAGACGCCCGTCTGCCGGTGATGTACAGCAAATGAAAGTCCGGTCCGGGCGCGGGATAAACCCGACCGGGCCAGCCTTCGTTGGCGCAACAAATACACCTCTCATGCTGCCGATTGATCAATCTCAACCAGGGCGGATTGCGCGCCGTTATCCTTCTCTGAGTTGACCCGCACGATCAGCACGGAGGATTTGAAAATGTCCATGACAGACAAAACGACGGCCCCTGATACAGGGATCCCACACAGCCGATTTCCAACAGCCTACACCATTTTGTTCGTCCTGATCGTGGTCATGGCAGCGCTGACCTGGCTGATCCCGGCCGGTGAATACAACCGCGTGGCCAGCGAAGCCCTGGGCAAGGATGTGCCCGTGCCCGGAACCTACCAGATGGTCGACCCCGCGCCGCAAAGCATTTTCAAGGTGATCATGGCCCCTATCGCGGGGTTTTACGATCCCTCATCCTACGAAGCCAACGCCATTGACGTGTCGCTCTTTGTTTTGATCGTCGGGGGCTTTTTGGGCGTGGTCACTGCAACCGGGGCGATTGACACCGGGGTGGCACAGGCCATGCGTAAAATGCAAGGCCGCGAGAAATGGATGATCCCAATCTTGATGGCGCTTTTTGCGGCCGGTGGCACAACCTATGGCATGGCCGAAGAGACACTGGCCTTCTACGTGCTTTTGATCCCAATCATGATTGCGGCGGGCTATGATGCACTAACGGGGGTCGCGGTGATCATGCTGGGCGCCGGGGTGGGCGTCATTGGGTCAACCATCAACCCGTTTTCCACGGCGATCGCATCGGATGCAGCAGGCATTCCTTTCACCCAAGGCATGCCCCTGCGCTTTGCGATCCTGGGCATCAGTTGGCTGATGGCCGTGGCATTTGTCATGCGCTACGCCGAACGGGTGCGGCGCGATCCCTCAACCTCGCTTGTCGCGGATATGAAAGACGCAAACGAGGCGCATTTCCTGCAAGATCGCCCCGATGCCGAAACCGCACAGCTGACATCGCTGCAAGTCATAATCCTGCTGCTGTTCGTGGCCACCTTCGCGGTTATGGTCTGGGGGGTCTCCAGTCAGGGATGGTGGATGGCGGAAATGTCAGCACTGTTTCTGGGCGCGTCCATTGTGATTGGCACGATTGCCTGGCTGGGCGAGAAGGTCTTTACCACCGCCTTTGTCGACGGGGCGCGTGACCTGCTAGGCGTGGCTTTGGTGATCGGGTTGGCCCGCGGCATCGTGATCATCATGGATCAGGGTCGCATCACCGATACCATCCTGCACACATTTGAGGGCTGGATCACCGGCATGTCTGATGTGGCCTTTGTGAACGCGCTGTTCGGAATTGAATGGCTGATGAGCTTTCTGGTGCCCTCCACCTCGGGCCTTGCGGTTTTGTCGATGCCCATTCTGGCCCCACTGTCGGATTTCGCAGGGGTCAGCCGTGATCTGGCTGTCACCGCCTTTCAGACCGCGATTGGTATCACCAACCTTGTGGCGCCGACCTATGCAGTGGTCGTGGGCGGCCTCGCCATTGGCCGGGTGCCCTACAACAAATGGCTGCGCTTCATCTGGCCGCTTCTGCTGATTTTGTCGCTGACGTCGATGGCTCTGCTCAGTGCCGCGGTGATGCTATGACTGCCCCGTTGGGAGCATACTCTGAAGTCGGCAAACTGCGCACCGTCATGGTGTCGCGGCCCGGTCTGGCGCACGAACGCCTGACGCCCAGCAATTGCGATGCGCTTTTGTTTGACGACGTGTTCTGGGTGGATGAGGCCCGCAAGGATCACTTCGCCTTTTGCGACAAGATGCGCGATCGCGGGGTTGAAGTGCTGGACCAGCATGACCTGCTGACCGATATCCTTGAACAGCCGGGCGCGCGCGGGTGGCTCTTGGATCGCAAAATCACCGAGGATCATATCGGCGTTGGCATGCTGGATGATCTGCGCGGCTGGCTCGATGAAATGCCTGCGCCCGCGCTCACCCGTTACCTGACAGGCGGCATCACGGTGCACGACCTGCCCTTTGCCCCGAACAGCATGTTTGGCCGCTTTCTGGGGCCGGACGGTTTTGTTCTGCCGCCTTTGCCCAACCTGATGTTCACCCGCGATACCAGCTGTTGGATTTACGGCGGTGTCACGCTGAACCCAATGCACTGGCCCGCGCGGCAACAAGAAACGCTGATAGCCGCCGCCATCTATCGATTTCATCCCCGGTTTGCCGATACCGCAGACATCCTGTGGGGCAACCCCGATCAGGACTATGGCCCGGCCACACTGGAAGGCGGCGATGTGATGCCCATCGGCAAGGGCTGCGTGCTGGTTGGCATGGGTGAACGCACGACGCCTCAGGCGGTTGGGCAACTGGCAGTTTCGTTGTTTCAAAAGGGCGTTGCGGACCGTGTCATTGCCTGCCAGATGCCTGCCTCGCGCGCGGCGATGCATCTGGATACGGTGTTTTCGTTTTGCGACACCGATCTTGTTACCAGCTACCGTCAGGTGGCCGATCAGATCACCTGTTATTCGCTGTACCCCAACGACAAAAAACCGCTGCGCGTCGTGCAGGAACCGCGCACGCTGTTTGATCTGGTGCAAGAGGTGCTTGGCCTGAAATCCCTGCGCATCATTGCCACCGGTGGCGATCATTTCGAACAAGAGCGCGAACAATGGGACGACGGCAATAACGTGGTCGCTTTAGAGCCCGGTGTGGTGCTGGCCTATGACCGCAACGTGCACACCAACACCCTGCTGCGCAAAGCCGGGGTCGAGGTGATCACCATTCGCGGCTCTGAGCTGGGCCGGGGGCGCGGTGGTGGCCATTGCATGACCTGCCCCATCTCACGTGATCCAGTGGAGTAAGCCCATGGCCTATAATCTGAAAAACCGATCCTTCCTCAGCCTGCGGGATTTCACCGGCAAAGAAATCCGATATCTGCTTGATCTGGCCGCCACCCTGAAAGCCGCCAAATACGCAGGTACCGAACAACCAACCCTAAAGGGCCGAGAGATAGCTTTGATCTTTGAGAAAAGTTCGACCCGCACCCGTGTAGGGTTTGAGGTGGCCGCCCATGATCAGGGTGCACATGTGACATATCTTGGCCCTTCAGGCAGCCACATCGGCAAGAAGGAAAGCATCAAGGACACCGCCCGCGTGCTGGGCCGGGTGTTTGATGCAATTGAGTATCGCGGCTTTGGCCAGCCGGTGGTGGAAACCCTGGCCGAATGGTCCGGCGTGCCGGTCTATAATGGCCTCACAGATGAATTTCACCCCACGCAGATCCTTGCCGATGTGCTGACCATGACCGAGCATTGCGACAAACCCCTGTCTGATATCTCGTTCTGTTTTCTGGGGGATGCGGGCAACAATATGGGCGACAGCCTGCTGATCGGCGCGGCCAAACTGGGCATGGATGTGCGACTGTGTGCACCCAAATCGCTGTGGCCGGAGGCTGCCATCGTGCACGAGGCCGAGGTCGTCGCTCAGACCACCGGCGCTGAGATCTTGCTGACCCAAGACGTCGAAGAAGCCGTCAGCGGATGCGATTTCATTTACACGGATGTCTGGGTGTCCATGGGTGAGCAGGAAAGCGTCTGGGCAGAGCGCATCAAGCTGCTGATGCCCTATCAGGTGACGTCGGATGTGATGGCCATGACGTGCAACCCGCAGGCCAAATTCATGCATTGCCTGCCCGCCTTTCATAACACCGAAACCGAAGTGGGCGCACAGATGAAAGACCGCTTTGGCATCGACGCGATGGAGGTCACCGAAGAGGTGTTTGAAAGCCAAGCATCCATTGTCTTTGATCAGGCCGAGAACCGGATGCACACGATCAAAGCCGTGCTAGTTGCAACGCTGGGCTCTTAGATGCGGGTCGTTGTCGCTTTGGGCGGAAACGCTTTGTCGGTGCGTGGCCAAACCCTGACCGGCGACACCCAGCGCGCCAGTATTCGTGTCGCTGCCGCCGCCCTGGCCCAGCTGCTGGAGGCAGGGCACCGGGTGGTCATCACCCACGGCAACGGGCCGCAGGTGGGGTATCTGGCCCTTCACGGCACTGACTTTCCGCTGGATGTGCTGGGGGCCGAAACCGAAGGCATGATCGGCTATGTGCTGCAGCAAGAACTGGACAACGCCTATGCACCGGACGTGAAATACGCCACCCTGCTGACCCAAGGTGAGGTGGCCCCGGATGACCCGGCCTTTCAGCACCCGACAAAGTTTGTTGGCCCAATCTATTCCGATCACGAGGCTGAAAGGCTCAGTGCCGAACGGGGTTGGAGCATTGGCCGCGACGGCAATCATATGCGCCGCACCGTGCCGTCCCCCCGCCCCATTCGCATTCTTGAACTGGACGTAATCCGCCTGCTGGTGGACCAGGGCGTGGTTGTGATCTGCGCCGGTGGTGGTGGCATCCCGGTGGTGCAGAAACCGGATGGCACGATGGTGGGCATCGAGGCCGTGATCGACAAGGATCACGCCAGCGGGCTGCTGGCCCGAGCGCTGGGGGCAGACGCATTTTTAATGCTCACAGATGTGGACGGGGTCTATGCAAACTGGAATACCCCGCAACAGGCACTGATGCGCAATGCCGCCCCCGCGCAGCTGGCAAAAATGACCTTTCCCGCCGGATCAATGGGCCCAAAAATTGAGGCGGCATGTGAATTTGTCACCGCCACAGGCGGTTTCGCCGCGATCGGGCGGCTGACGGAGTGTTTGCAGCTGGTCGAGGGCACATCGGGCACGCGCATAGCGCTGCCGTGACGTGACGTGATTCTGATCCCTAATGACGCTGTGGTCAGATGCTCCAGGGGTGAACATGCACATCATGGCCGGAATGGCCTTTCATGATCGCGGTGGCCAGTTTTTCGCGCTCACCATCGCGCACACGGACCCACAGCAAGATACCGCCACGTTTAACCTGATCGGTATAATAAGCTGTGTGATGCTGTCCGACGCGCCGCGCCAGAAGGGCCCCGATAATTGCCGCTGGACCACCTCCTGTGGCAATCGCCGCAATGGATGCCGCCAAGGTGCTTGCAGGCGTCAACATTACCGTCAACGCAATGAATGACCCGACAAAGAAAAACCCACCGGCAATGGCACCTTCCAACTCGCCGATCGCCTCTTCTGAAACGAAATGCGCCCTTGGAGCGCGGGGATCATCCTCAAGCTCGGCTGAGCGCCAATACGCCTTGCCCAGCTTTTCTTCCAATACCTTTTGGTCGGCCAGCAGGCTGATCTCGGAATGATGAATGCCGATGGTGCGAAGATCATAAATGGCGCTTTGCAAATCCTTGTGGCAGTCAAATACACCAACGATTTCAGGCACCTTTATGACGGTCTGCTTGGCATTTTCAGTTGTCTCTTTGGTCATGGTCATCCCGTCCTTGCTGCATGCATGCTATGACAAGTCTGCGAGGGCGGATTGACCGATCTCAACCTCATCCGAAAATGTCACGCTGAGGGGCAATACGTTTCCCGGCCTGCTAAACAGCCATACCCCACCATGTGCGCGCGCTGACGGCACGCCGGACAAACGGGCTGAGGCTGATACACAAAATAGCAACCGAGAAGAGACACCAGATCGCGGGCATTTCGTTTGGATTGCTGGTCAGGCTCCATGCCAGAACCGGTCCTGCGGCCAGATGCACCAGCACAAACCGCCACGCGCCATACAGCAGCGGCAAAAGGAACACCGTGGCCATATAGGTGGGAAAGCCGGGGTTAAGTCCAAACATCTGCTCAAAGGGCACCAAAAGTCCATTGTAGGGAATGTCCCACGCAATGTGCCAATCGCCAGACACCGTACAAAAAGCACTGCCACACAATGGCGCACCGGGGTGACATTGCCCCAAGGCCTGCACCGGTAGGATCTGGGCCAGCATCACACCCGCCGAGACGGCGGACAGGGCAAAGACCCAGCGCCGCACCCGCAGTTTGACAGGCGCGGGCACCAGTTCCATGGCAAACGCATTGATGAAAACTGGCTGCAAGGCGATGTGCAGATAAGACAGCAGCGTCACCGATGTATTCGCAGCGGTGCCACACTGATCCACGACCAGATAACCCAACAGCTGCAGCGCTTCCATGCCGGTGAAGTAGCCAAGAGTAAGCCAGATCGCTGCGGGCTGGCGCCGATGCCATAGCACACCGGTGCCCGCGGCGCCTGCGGCAACCATGATGGCGGTGGCGTCAAGGCTCCAGCACATCAGGCTTATACCTCGCGATGCCGGGCAAGTTTACGCAAGATGGCCTCGCGTTCGGCCAGCAGATCAAGCACCATGGCCACCCCGGCCGTGTTGATCCCCAGATCCCGGTTCAGACGGCGCGCCTTTTTGGCACGCGCAATATTGATCCCGCGAAAATGCCATTCCGATGCACTGGCCCCCTCAGGGTTCAGTACGCCGTGTTCAACCAGCTCGACAATCCAGGTCTCATCTGTGTGACAGAACCTGCACAGCTCGGCCATGGTCATCACATCCACAAGGGCACTGCGCGATGTCGCTTTCTTCATTCTCCTATCCTCCTGAAAGATGTGACCGGGGATCAAACGGCATGGCCTCGGCCAGTTGCTGATAGGCTTGGCGGGCCTGATCCGTTGAAACCTTGGGGTTCACGATCACAAGATGTGCATAGATATCGCCCGGCGGATGCCCCGGCAGACCCTTGCCCTTGAGCCGCAGCTTTTGCCCGGAGCGGGCGTTTTGGGGGATGCGCAGATCAACCTTGCCATCCGGTGTGGGCAGCACGACATGCCCGCCCAATGCGGCCTCCCACGGGGCAATGGGCAAATCCATGTACAAATCCCGCCCATCGGGGCGATAGACCGGATGGGGCGCAAAGCTGATTTCAAGAAACAGATCACCTGCACCCGCCTGCCCGGGCACGCGGATATGTTGCCCCTCCACCAGCCCTTTGGGCAGAGTGACCGAGATAGTACGCTCTTGCAGGCTGACGCCGCCGTCTGGCGCCATAACCGGCACACGCAGGCTGAGTGCGCGCGTGGCATCGCTATAGACATCCTCGATGTTGACCTGCACCCTTGCGCTGCTGTCCATCCCATGGGAACCCTGCCCTGCTCTGGCCCCACCGGCACGTTGCCGAAACAAGGTTTCAAAGAAATCACTAAAGGCCGCGTCCCCGGCCCCCGGCCCATCGGAAAACCTATATCCGCCCTCCCAGCCCGGCGGCACATCAAATCCATCGCCCCCGTGCGGACTGGCCTGCCCAAGCCCGTCATAGGCCGCGCGTTTCTCGGCATCGCCCAGCACCTCGTAGGCTTCGCTGAGCTCTTTAAACCTGTCATCCGCACCCGCATCGGTATTCACATCCGGGTGATGCTTGCGCGCAAGCTTGCGAAACACCCGCTTGATGTCATCTTGCGAGGCGTCCTTTGGCACGCCCAAAACCTTGTAGTAATCCTTGAATTCCATGTCCGGGGCCTTTGTTGCACAGGCATTGCCGAAACTTTGACATGCAAGGCGCTGGATGAATTGATCAATGTCATTTTCGCCCGGCGCGCGGGATGCCATGCTCTGGGTCAACGGCGGGTCTGATCCACAAGGCCAGCCCCCATTCAGATTGGAGACCGCGATGACTTCTCAAACCCTGCTGTTTATCACAGACAAGGACACCAGCGATGCAACGCTTTCGGCGGTGGCAGATACCGCATATGACACGTCTTCACATCTGACGTGCCTGCTGCTGGGGACCATGCCACACCTTCCGGTCAGTATTTACGGCGCTATGCCCTATGTCGGGGCCGTCGCCACCGAGGATTGGCCACGCCTGATGCAACAGGCCCAGGGGGATTTGCAAAACCGGGTCACGCACGCCACCGAGGTTCTGACGCGTAACGGTGTTCCGGGGGACGTGCAGCCCGCCTTGTGCGCCACAGCAGACATTCAGCGCGCCGTCAGCAGGCGCGCAATGACCAGTGATATCGCCCATATCGCGCCAAATCTGCGCAAATCGGATGATGTGTTTCAACAGGCCGTACAGGGCGTTTTGTTCCAGTCTCCGATTGGTGTGCTTCTAAACACCGACGGACTTGTTGCGCCCAAACGGGTGTTTCTGGCGTGGGATGACGGGCTCTCGGCGGCGCGGGCTGCGCATATGGCTTTGCCCATGCTGCAAGCCGCAACCGAGGTCACAGTAGGGTGCTTTGATCTGTCCTCAGCTCAGGGCCCAAACCACAAAGACCCCGGCGTCGATGTGGCCACATGGCTGAGCCATCAGGGATGCAACGTTACCGTCACGCAATACCCAACCGGCGGCCAAGAGATTGGCACCTGCATTCAAGACCGCGCCGCCGAGATCGGAGCAGATTTGATCGTGATGGGGGCCTACGGCCATTCCCGCCTGCGC
The DNA here is from genome assembly GCA_045106595.1 of Roseovarius sp. Taxonomy (GTDB): domain Bacteria; phylum Pseudomonadota; class Alphaproteobacteria; order Rhodobacterales; family Rhodobacteraceae; genus Roseovarius. The sequence continues at coordinate 129,816 of JBGCEW010000008.1, forward strand.
GAAACCGTCTTTGGCGGCACCACCCGCACTATGCTGGCGCAGACCGATATGCCGGTGTTCCTGGCACACTAAGCCAGAGTGGAAACAGGCCGGGGTGAAAACAGACCGGGGTGAAAACCGAAGGTGCAAGGTGGCGTTGATCGACACCTTCAACGCTGGCTTGCCATCCCCGGCTGTGCGCAATGCACCGGCGCGCATGTTCACCGCAAGCAAGGGTGAAACCCGTTTTGGCACAGCCAGAAGTGCGTGCCGGGGTCCATCACCACGTGACGTATGTCATGTCTCACTGGATCAAAGAACGACGCTTGCGGTGCATGCGATGGCCTAGCCCACTGGTGGTATGCGGTCCAACCCCCGTTTCGCAGGATTAAGCCGCGTAACCTTGCTGTCAGGGTCCAGAAACCGGGTGATTTCATCCAGCTCCAGCGTTTCGTCTACCTCAAGCTTGGCAATCAGTTTTGCAACAGACCGCTTGTGGTCGCTCAATATCCGCGTTGCCGCGTCCTCTGATGATTTCAGAAGCGCGATAACCGCCGCATCCACCTGCGCAGCGGTTGCATCAGCGTGCGTGCGCGGTTGGGCGATGGACTGGCCCAGAAACGGGTGCTCATCACTTTGCCGCAGATCAACCGGACCCAGATCATCTGTCATGCCCCAGCGCGCCACCATCGAGCGCGCCAGATCGGTGGCCCGGCGAATATCATCATCCGCACCCGAGCTGACACTGCCCAGAAACAGACGTTCGGCCGCGCGCCCTGCCAGCAATGTCACCAGCTGGGCCTTCAGATACGCCTCATCCAGCGTGTGCCTTTCGGTTTCGGGCAGCATATGCGTGCCACCCAACGCATGCCCGCGCGGAATAATTGTCACCTTGTAAATCGGGTCGGTGCCCGGGGTATAAAACGCCGCGGCCGTGTGCCCGGATTCGTGTACGGCAAGGCGGTGTTTCTCTTCAGGGCGGATGGCCAGCGACCGGACCGTGCCCATCATCACCTTGTCACGGGCCTCGGCCAGATCATCGTGTTTGATCAGATGACCTTCACGCCGCGCAGCCGTGATTGCCGCCTCGTTCAGCAGGTTCTTCAAATCGGCCCCCGAAAACCCCGGTGTGCCCGCAGCAACAAGATCAAGATCGCTGCGATTTTCAATTGGCAGGTCCCTGGCATGGATGTTCAGAATGGCCCGCCGCGCCTGTTTGTCGGGCAGGTTCAGGGTGACATGACGGTCAAACCGTCCCGGACGCAACAAGGCCGGATCCAGAACATCAGGGCGGTTCGTGGCGGCCAGCACTACGACCGCTTCGCGCCCGGCAAATCCGTCCAGCTCGGCCAGAATCTGGTTCAGCGTTTGCTCGCGTTCATCATGGCCACCCCCTAACCCCGTGCCACGGGTGCGACCGATACTGTCCAGCTCATCAATGAAAATAATCGCAGGGGCAGCTTTGCGTGCGGCGTCAAACATCTTTCGGACGCGCCCCGCACCCACACCAACAAAAATCTCGATAAATTCGGACCCTGTGGTTGAAAAGAAAGGCACATCCGCCTCGCCTGCCAACGCCTTGGCCAGCAGCGTCTTGCCGGTTCCCGGAGGCCCCACCAGCAACACGCCATGTGGAACCTCGGCCCCGACCCGTTGAAACCGTTCGGGATCGCGTAGAAATTCAACCAGTTCGGCCACCTCGCGTTTGGCCTGATCCTGCCCCGCCACATCGCGGAACCTGATACTTTGCCGCGCATTGCTGGGCTTGGAGAACCGCCCTCCCAGCAGCCCATCGGCCCTGTCAAATGGCCCGCCAGCGATATTGCCGGTCATGCGCCGCTGCAGCCACAGATACGCCCCGATGATCAACAGCCACGGCAGCATGTACATCAGAACCGACGTGTCCGAAGGCGACTTGGCGTTGATCTCAACCTGCGCGCGTTCCAACAAGCCCAGCAGCTCTGGATCGCCCTGCGCCGGGATAACGGCACGGTAGGTTTGCGGATCAGAGCGCTCGGGGTCGGTGACTTGCACCAAAATGGCATATTCCTCAAGCTGCGCAGACGTCACCTGCCCGTCGCGGATCATCTGTTTCACAGTGCTATAGGGTTGATTTGAAACGCTTTGGCTTGCGCCAGTTCCGAACAGGGCGATCATCACAACCGTCACCACCGCCAAAATCATCAACACCACTAGCCAGCCCGTTTCAGACGGCGTGGTCTTCGGGTTTTTGGGGTCGGATGGCTTTGGCACGGCAAGCTCCTTCAGGCGTTCAAACGCGCTGTCACTGTCGGGCATTGGGTCGGGGCCTGCTTGATACATGTCAATTCAGACGCCTGAAATGCGGGGTATTCAGGGCCAAAGTGATATGCCATCCGCCAACCTGTAACGAAGGAGGCAGGGCGTTTGTGCTGTGGTTGCTTGTCGCGCTCAGCACCTCAGGCCTTGTGATGTTCCTAGCGCAGATGTTCACCCAAGTATGACCACTTCTCAAACAGCTCAGCCGTCAGGAGACCCCAATGCCGTCACGATCCATCTTCGCCGCCGTCGCGGTGATCACATCGCTTTTGGTTTTGTCGCTCGCCAATCCGGGCAGCGCCCGCGCTGAAAGCTTCCAGCGTTTGTTGGAACGGGCCAAGATTGACTACACCGTGCCCCCATCAGGCAAGGCGATCTTGGTGAATATTCCAGCATTTGAGATGATCTTGTTTCAAGATGGCACACCCGTGATGCGCAGCCGCGTGATCATTGGTGCCCCCTGGCACCGCACGCCGCGGCTGAAAACCCAAGTTTCAACCGTGCGGTTCCGCCCCACCTGGCGTCCGACGCGCTCGATGGTGGCCAGCGGCGAATACCGCGATTACGTGCGCGCTGCCGGTGAACGCAATCCGCTGGGTCTGGCCGCTGTGCGTTTGGGGCCGGGAATGCTGGTGTATCTGCATGACACCAATCGCCGTGCGCTGTTTGAACAGGAAAACCGGGCGTTGTCGCATGGCTGTGTGCGTGTTCAGAAATGGGCCGAGCTGGTCGCCTTCGTTCTGGATATGGACCTGGCGCAGGTGCACCGTCTGGCCAACGGGCGCCGCACGTTTGACGCCCCCGCCCCACCGATCCCGGTCGAGCTGGGGTACTACACCCGGTTCCCCGACAGCGCAGGCGTGATCATGACATACCCTGACATCTACGGGCTGCATCCTTCCTCTGACTTGCGCGACACACCTGTGCAAACCGAAAACATTGCCTGCGCGCAAGACACGCAGTAACAGTGCGCGCCTAAACCTCGGCCACTCCTACCATGTAGTTTTCGCCGTAGGTTTTGGCGCATTTCGGGCAGGTTGTGTAAAAGAAAAACACACGCTTTGCGGTTTTGCCCATCGCGGTCGCAGCGACTTCCATATCATGCGAAAACTCCTTGGCGCGCCGGTATGAGCCTTCAAAAACACGGGTGATGAAATCACCTGACAGGGCTGTCATCTCCTCGCCTTCGACATCTTTTTGCACTGCAAAGTAATGCTCGCCTTCCCAAGGCGAGGTATCATGGCTCAGCACGATCTCGGTGGCAGGGTCCGCGGCACCGGCGTCTTCGATATGCCCTTGCACGCGGGTAAAAACCTGACCCATGTTCCAAGGGATGTGCATCGCGCTACGGGTGGTGGCGCGTACGAATAGCTTGTCCTTGAAATGCAGATGCTGGTTGTCCCAACCCTGAGGATTGAACCGGGGGCAACATCCCGTCGGATTGTCGCTGGTGTCATAAAAAGGAAAGGCGTTGGTTTGCATAGGTCAGTCCTTTTTCTAAGGTTTAAGCAACAGCGCAAAGCGATGCGCGGGGCTCAGACCGGGAAGTTTCCGTTGTCAAACGGGTCCGCATCGGGGTCTTCGGGCAAATCACTTGGGCCGGGATATTCCGCCGGGGCCGGATCTGCTGCGGGGTCCGACACTTGCGGATCCTCAGCTGGAGTTGGGTCGCTCTGCGGATCTTGTGGCATCGGAGCCTCGGCAGGGGGAACGGTTGAAGGCTTAGGAGTGTTTTCGCGGGCCATGCTATGTCCTTTTCAAAAGATACATGTTTCGCTCAGTGTAGTGACGGTCCAGCACGCGGCGTTGACGAGGATCAATTCGCGCGCCGTGCAGGCAAGCCCCGGCTCAGCCCCTGCCCTCACAGCTGGTACGTCACCTGAACAACATCGCTGTCCACAGTGCGTGCATGGATGCGAAACCCGAGGTCTTTCATCAATTCCAGCATCGGTAAGTTGCGCCTCAGAACGCGCCCTTCGATTGCGCTTAGACCGTGGTCGCGCGCAGCACTCATAAGCGCGCGCATCAGCCTGGTACCAATGCCCTGATGCTGCATCTTGTCTGATACCACAATTGCAAACTCGCAACTGGAATTGTCATCATTGATGCAATAGCGCGCCACACCAAGTTGCCGAGTCTTGCCATCCTCATAGGTCAGCGCAACCAGAGCCATTTCACGGGCGTAATCAATCTGCGTGAACCGCGACACCATCGCAGCGTTCAGATCGTTCAGCGCCCCCATGAAACGCAGTTGTTTGGCCTCAATCGACAGCCCGCGCACAAAGGCACGCTCGGTTTGCGCGTCCTCGGCCCGGATCGGACGTATCGTGAAGGGTGTTCCATCCTTCAGCTGATGCTCTTGCACCAAGTGCCTGGGGTATGGCGTGATCACCAAATGATCATAGGGGCCTGCGCCGGGCGGCGGGGCTTTCACGGAAATCCGCACATCCACCGCCATCAGACCGTCAGGCCCGGCAAACAACGGGTTAATGTCCAACTCTTGTATCTCGGGCAACTCGCTTACCAGGTCTGAAACACGCCGCAGCACAGTGATCACGGCACTGCGATCTACAGGGGGGCGATCGCGCACAGCCCCCATCAGGCGTGACACACGTGTTTGGTCAATCATCCGCGCCGACAGCACATCGTTCAACGGGGGTAACATCACGGCACTGTCGCGCAACACCTCAACCATCGTGCCCCCTGCCCCAAACATAATGCTGGGGCCAAACACCGGGTCGCGGCTGGCGCCGATCAGCAATTCGCGGGCGTGCGGGATGTCGGCCATCCGCTCAACCGTGACACCCAGCAAAGTGGCATCGGGGCGCGCCTTTGATGCGGCCTGCATAATCTCATCGAAGGCCAGTCTGACATCCGCTGCGGTCATCAGGTTCACGCGCACCCCGTGCACATCAGATTTATGCGAAATCTGTGGCGAGTTGATCTTGAGCGCCACCGGAAAGCCGACGGTCTGCGCCGCGATCACGGCCATTTCGGCATTGTCTGCCGGTACCGTCATGGTGGTTGGAATGTGAAAGCACGCCGCAACCGCCTTGGCCTCAAGATCCGACAGCATCGACCGCCCGTCATCCAGCACCCCTTGAATAAGGACACGTGCCCGCGTCAGATCAGCAGGGGCTAGGTTTGATACAGGTCCGGGTGTTTCCTGCGCCAGCATCCGTTTGGCCTTGTGCTGCGCCAAAAAGGAAAACGCCTCAATCGCACGCTCGGGCGTTGTGAATTCAGGGATCCCGTGACGGCGCAGCACCGCGCGACCTTCGCGCACAGATGTCTCGCCCATCCAGCAGGCCAGCACTGGTTTTTTAGGGTCATTTCCCACGGTCTCAACCACCTTGTGTGCTGCAGCGGTGGCATCGGTCATCGCCTGAGGGGTCAGCATCACCAACACCCCGTCAAATGCTGCGTCCTGCATCCCAACTTTCAGGGCAGCCCCAAACTGATCGGCCGTGGCATCGCCGATAATGTCAATCGGGTTGCGCCGTGACCAGTTCGGAGACAGGACCTTGTCCAAGGCAGCCAGCGTGGTGTCCGATGGCTGTGGCAGGTCTACGTTGCAATCCCCGGCCCGGTCTGCGGCCAACACGCCTGCACCGCCTCCGTTGGTGATGATGCCCAGTCTGTTGCCCCGCGCCCGACGATGAACAGAGAGCATTTCGGCGGCGGCAAAAAGCTGGCCGAATGTATCGACGCGCACGGCCCCCGCCCGACCCAGTGCGGCATCAAAAACCGCATCCGACCCCAGCAACGCACCGGTGTGTGTTGTCGCCGCCTTGGAACTTTGCGTGTGGCGCCCCGATTTCAGGACAATCACAGGTTTCTGCCGTGTCGCGGCCCGCAAGGCACTGACAAACGCAGGCGCATGACGAATGCCCTCAACATACAACAGGATTGCATCCGTACTGGGGTCACTGGCCAGATAGCGGATCGCCTCGCCAAAGCCGATGTCTGCCGAATTCCCCAGTGACACCAGGGCCGAAAATCCCAAATGGTTTGGCCCGGCCCAATCCGAAATCGCAGAGCACAGCGCCCCCGATTGCGAGATCAGCGCCAGCCGGCCTTTGGGTGTTGCGGATTTGAGGAACGTGGCATTCATGCCAATTGTGGGCCGCACCAATCCCACGCAATTCGGGCCCAGCAAGCGGATGCCTTTGCGTCGGGCCAGATCCAGCAATTTTGCCTCGCGGGTTTTGCCTTTATCCCCGCTTTCGCCAAACCCGGCGGACAGCACGATTGCATGTGTGGTGTTGGCCTTTGCACAGTCGCGCAGAATACCGGGGATCGTGCGCGCCGGGGTGGCAATCACCGCAAGGTCGATGGGCGCGCCCACGTCCGATATCCGGGCATAACAGCTGTGTTCGCCGATCTTGTCGTATTTTGGGTTGATCGGAACAACCGGGCCAGCAAAGCCCGATGCCAGCAGGTTTGCATAGACCTGTGATCCAACCGTGTCGCCTGCAACGCTTGCCCCGAACACGGCGATCGAGGTGGGATCAAACAGCGGCGTCAGCGCTTTGGATTTCATCACGCAGTCTCCTTGGGTGCAAAATCAGGGACGGTGCGTCTGGCACCAACACCCGATATGCGCCGCTTGGCAAAGCTGCGTTTTGATCAAGATCATTCGATGGCAAATAATATCCGCACGGCTATGGCCCTTGGCAAGGTTGGGCCATTCCGGCTGTGTTTGACCTGTGTGTCGTGAGAGGCGCAGCACAGACACTGCGCTCGCTCTTAAAATGCTCAGCCTTAAAACGCTTGACCTTAATCCTTCAGCGCGTTCAACGGCACTTTGAGAACGGCGTTGCCTGTATCATCACGTGGCAACTCGCCTGCGCGCATGTTGACCTGTAGCGACGGGATAATCAGCTTTGGCATGGCCAGCTCGGCGTCGCGTTTGGTGCGAAAGGCGATGAAATCTTCGCGGGTTTTGCCGCCCCCGACATGGATGTTGCTGGCACGCTGATCGCCGATGGTTGTCTCCCAGGCGATGGCGCGTCCACCGGGGCCGTAATCATGGCAAATGAACAGCCGCATATCATCGGGCAAGGCCAACACCCGTTGGATGCTGTCATACAGCTGGCCTGCGTCGCCGCCCGGAAAATCCGCCCGTGCCGAGCCTCCATCAGGCATAAACAACGTATCACCCGCAAAGGCCGCATCGCCGATGACATGCACCATGCACGCAGGCGTATGGCCCGGTGTGGCGATGGCAAAGCCCTGCATGTCGCCAATGCTATAGGTGTCACCATCTTCAAACAAAGCATCGAATTGCGATCCGTCACGCTCAAACTCGGTGCCTTCGTTGAAGATTTTGCCAAAGGTTTCCTGCACTTCGACGATCCGAGCCCCGACCCCGATTTTGCCACCCAGTTTGTCTTGCAGATAGGGGGCGGCTGACAGGTGATCGGCATGCACGTGGGTTTCGATGATCCACTCCAGGGTCAGGCTCTTGTCCTGAATGGTTTCAATCAACTGATCCGCGCTTTGGGTAGACAGCTGGCCTGCGGCGTAGTCCAGCTCCATCACGCTGTCGATGATCGCACAGGCACGGGTGGCAGGGTCGGAGACCAGATAGGTGATCGTATTGCTGCCCTCGTCGAAAAAACCCTGCACATCGGGATGTACATTCATGTTCAGTGGGTAATTTGCCATTGCCACCTCCTGGTGTGCTGCGGGTTCAGCCCAAGGGCCCGTCTGCCTGCTTCCATGCAGCGATCCCACCGCTGAGGTTCACCACCGGGCCCAGCCCCATATCCTGGGCGACTTTTGCCGCCAGCGCCGAGCGCCCGCCCGAGGCGCAATAAAACACATAGGTTTTGTCCTGATTGAATTCAGGCTTATGTACCGGGCTGTCGGGGTCGATGTGAAACTCCATCATCCCACGGGACGAGGCCACAGCACCGGGGATGATCCCGGTTTTGGCCTGCTCAGTGCCATCGCGCAGATCGACAAACACATGGGTGTCGCAGCTCACCAGCGCCAGGGCGTCTTCTACGGTGATCTGGTCCACGGCGCTCATGGCGTCCTTGACGAAGTCTTTTGCGCTTTTGGTGATCGTTTGTGCCATGATGTGGGCCTTTTATCAGGAATACCGGGTACCGTTATCTTAACACCACCTGTGATGTGGCGTCGATTGTATTCGCATTTGGTATGCCGGTGGGCTTGTGTCAAATCTCCAGATCCAACCGGGGTTTCCAGAAGGGGCGAAACAGCTCAATCTTGGGGCAGCGGTTCATCACCACCTGCAGCCCGGCCTGTTGCGCCATTTGCGCGGCCGCGTCATCATACACCCCAATCTGACCCCACAGAACCTTGGCACCGATTGCGATCGCTTGTTCGGCAAAACCCTGGAATTCCTCTTTGGGGCGAAACACCTCGACCATATCCACGGGGCGCTCAATTTCGGCCAGCGAATGATACACTTTGAGACCGCGAATTTCTGTAAGGTTGGGGTTGGGATTGACCGGGATCATGTCATAGCCCGTCTCGTGCAGCACCCGCAGCACGCCGTAGCTGAACTTGGTCTTATCGGCACTGGCCCCCACCATAGCGATGGATTTCACCGACTTCAGGATATCGGCCAGATATTTGGAGTCATAGTCATACAGGTCATCAATAGCGGTTGCAGGCACGGGGTTAGACCTCCTTGGGGGCGGCAATATCCGCCTTCAGCTCATGGGGTTGCAGCGGATCGAGAAAGGGGTTGCGGTACAGTGCGCCGTGGCTCTCAACGCCAATTTCGAGGGTGATGTCACTGGTGGCACGCGCCACACACAAGATCACATACCCATCATTGATCTGCCGGTTGTTCAGCGCCACCTGACGGCGTTGATCCACTTCTCCTGCGGTCAAACGGGCCGCACAGGTGCTGCAGCCGCCGTATTTGCAGCCGTATGGCAGATCAACACCCTGCGCGCGCAAACTGTCCAGCAACGGACGGCGGGCCTGCACCTGATAAGTGGCATTGTCGCGATTGGCGAGCGTGACGGTGAACGTGCTCATAGCCAGATGTCGCTGGTGCAATCGCCGCCGGGATAGCGCGCTTCGTGACACCGTGACGGGCCGTTTGGCTCTTTGCCAAAGTCGACGATGAAATCAGGATTGATCGCCATACCGCCGTTCACCGGATCACAATCAATCATCACCATCACGCCGCCCTTTTCGCGGATTTCTGGGTAGAACTGATTGTCCCATGTGCTGAACAGGCTGGTCGTGACATAAAGCCGCCTGCCGTCCAGCGACAACTGAAACATCTGCGGCCCACCGGCCATGGTCACGCCGTTGACCTCGGGCGCTTTGCCCAGCAGACCACCCATATACACTTGCCCCGTCAGCACCGGGTTGTGTGGATCGCTTATGTCGTATTGGCGCATGTCACCGTGCAGCCAGTTGTTCAGATAAAGGTATTTATCATCCATTGAAATCAGGATCGCGGACATCACTCCGGGGATCGGAATGGGCCATTCGGGGTGCGGCTCGTTTTCGACGTCGATGATCTTTTCCCACTGCCAATTGCCCGCGTCATCCTTCCACCAGTGAATGACATTCGAGCTGAGCGCGGCACCGCAAAACCCATGCGTGCTGTCAGGGTCATGGTGGAACTTCACCTCCAATGGGATCAGGCCATCTTCGCCCAGATACATCGTCTCGATCGGTTCGCGCTTCTCAAAGTCCCAGAAATGCAGCTCGCGGCCATACTTCAGGTGGCCAACCTCCTCCAGGTCAAACCCCGGCATGAATGTATTGGGTGCCGCCCATTCAGAACTGACCATGATGTTGTGACGCGGCTGGTACCAGAAATCATAGCCAAACTTGATGTCCCCCATCGAGTTTTCCCAGCGGCCCACGATCTCAAAATCCTTGTTCAGATGCAGGTAGCCTCCCGGCGCTTCGCCCTTGGCATCACCCAGGAACGAAATGATAATCTCGGACCCCAGACAATGCACCGTATGTGGCCCGCTCAGATCGGTCCTGGCCTTGATCTCGGCCCCGTCGATCACCTTGTGCAGGCGCGGCGCGCGGGGGTCTGTGGCGGTATCGACGATATGCAGGTTGTTTGAACGTACACCCGGTAAAATCAGGTACTTACGGCTCATTGATCCATCTTCAAAGCACGACGAACACGCATTCCAGCCCATGTGATGCAACTCGTCTCCGATGCCCGGCATCTCCAGCCGGTGAATCACCTCGCTGTAGGTCGGGCTTTCGGGGTCCACATCCACCGTCGCCAGATAATCGGGCTTCTGGATACCCGTGCCCGTATAGATCGCGATTGTGTACAGCAGCTTTTCGCGCGGGGCTTTAATTGCCTCGGCGGGCGACGCATAGCCCGGACCACAACATTCCATATTCAACCCCTCTCACCCGCAAAGCCGATGTTGACTTTGGTCAGTGCGTTTTATTACATGAGACAAATGTCTGTAAAGTGAGAATTCATGCACCTTGATCGTTTGATGACAGTGCTTGAGGCCGTGGCTGTATCAGGGCGCGCGGTCACCGCCGCCGAAGTCCAGCAAACAACGGGCTTGCCGCGTCCGACATGCTATCGGTTGCTGCAATCCATGGCAGATACCCGCGTGCTGGATGAACCTCAGCCGGGGCGCTATTTGGTGGGTGAACGCATGGTGCGTCTGGCCCTGCTTGGACAATCGGATGTGGATGTCTGTCAGGCTGCGGCCCCATCGCTGAAGGACGCAGCCGATCAGTTTGGCGAGGCGGTGTTTTTGTCACGCTACCGCAACAAAGGCGTTGAGATCATTCACGTTGAAGTGCCCCGCGACGCCAGCCGATCCTTTATGCATCCCGGTCTGGGTTTTCGACCGATGCATGCGTGTTCGTGCTCCAAGGTCATTGCGGCCTTCACCGAAGACGGGTTTCGCGAAGAAATCCTGGCCGGGCCTTTGCGCAGCTACACCTCCAACACTCAACGCGACCCCGACGCGCTGCGGGCGGAATTTGCAAGTATTCGCGCCGTGGGGTTTGCCGAATGTGTCGAAGAAGTAGAATTGGGGGTGTCGTCGGTGGCGGCTCCCATCCGGATCGGCAATATCGGCGCAACCTTCAGCGTTGGGGCAACGGGCCCCGTGCGCCGCTTTACCCGTGAACGCCGCGCCGAGATCGGCACGCAGTTGACGACACTGGCAGCAAAAGTATCGCAGGTTTTGCAAATGAACGGCGCGGCGCGGACACTATAAGGGTTATGCGACCTCCCCTTGACCACCTCGCGGCAAACGGCAAATTGAACAAGGGACCCATTCCCAAGATGCATTTGCGGTGATTGCCTGCCCTGCCGGACTTTGAAGTCTCCAACACGCCAACCGGTCTTTTGCCATGCGGCAGACATTTCGCCGTGATGGAAGGTCACGCAATACTTCTGCATGATATCAAAGACTTAATTCACACACATACACGAAGGTACCGTTGCAAATGGCAGGATGAGGCACCTTGCCCTAGGGCTCCAGCGTGAGTTGCGTTTGCAAGATCACGGCGGCAGTTTTGCCGTCCTGACGCGTCACCTCGGTTTGCCAGACGGTTGTGCGCCGCCCCCTGTGCAAAGGGGTGCAGGTGCCCGTGATTGTTTCGCCCAGACGCACGGCCCTCAAAAAGTTGGTTTTGCTTTCCACCGTGGTGGTGCGCTGACCCTCTGACAGGTTCGCTGACGCAGCCGTGCCACCCAGTGAATCTGCAAAGGCCATCATGGCACCCCCATGCAGCACCCCGTTGCGATTGGCATGATCCGCGGTGATGTGCATCTGCCCCACCACCTTGTCTGCTGTGCACAGTTGCAAGGTGACACCCAGCCATTTGGGAAAGGCGGGCAAGGGCGAAACAGCGTCGGTATTCGCGTAGGTGTCGGGCATTGTAAGGCGTCCTGATTGGTGGCGTGTGTCTTTGTTTAGCGCGCCGGGGGATCGCTTGGCCAGACGTGTCAGACCCAGTATACGCGAAGACACTCAAAGCAACACGAGGCCTCGTATGTCCCTGACCGATACCCTGCTTGAACTGGCCCAGCGCCCGGCCCCGCCCCCGGACACACCGGCGCAGCAATTGGCGCGGCTGTCCTTGCTGGATTGGATCACCTGCGGCGTCGCAGGACAGGCCGAGCCCGTGGCGCAGCATCTGCGTCAGTTTGCACAGGCCGAGGCAAGTCAGGCGCAGGCGCAAATGTTTGGCCACGGTGCAGCACCGGCGCGTATGGCCGCTTTGGTCAACGGGGCCACCAGCCATGCACTGGATTACGATGACACGCATTTCGCCCATGTCGGGCATCTCTCGGTGGGCATTTACCCTGCGGCTTTGGCCGTGGCCCAGCACATGGACGCCCCTGCCCGCGATATGATCACGGCTTTTCTGATGGGGGCCGAAGGCGCGATCCGCATCGGGCTGGTTCTGGGTAAGGATCACTACCAGATGGGGTTTCACCAGACCGCGACAGCCGGGGCCTTTGGGGCCACTTTGGCAGCCGGGCGGCTGTATGGTTTGACCGACCCGCAGATGCGCGCAGCTTTGGGGTTATGCGCCACGCGGGCCTCGGGCCTGAAATCGCAGTTTGGCACAATGGGCAAGCCTTACAATGCCGGGGTTGCGGCCTCGAATGGGGTGGAATGCGCGCAACTGGCGCAGCTTGGCCTCAGCGCGCCCGAAGATGGAATACTGGGCCCACAAGGTTTTGTGGACACCCATGCCCCCGGCGGGCCTGTTTCGCTGAATATCCCAGCCGGGCAGTATCTGTTTGAGGACAACAAGTACAAATTGCACGCCTGTTGCCACGGCACCCATGCCATGATCGAAGCCCTTTTGGTGGCTCAGAAAGCTCAGGCATTTTCGCTGCCTGACATCAGGGCGATTGCTTTGCGCACCAATCCACGTTGGTTACGGGTGTGTGACAACAAGGCCCCTCGCACAGGACTGGAGGTGAAGTTCAGCTATGGCTGGCTGGCCGGCATGACACTGCGCGGCGATGCCACAGACCATGACCGAACCTATGTCGATGCCTTGGCCACAGATCATGCGCTGCTCCACTTTGCCGAACGGGTGCAGGTCACCGGCGATGACACTCTCAGCGATATGCAGGCCGCAGGGGAATTGCACCTGGTCAACGGCACCACATTGCCCTTCGCCCATGATCTGAAGGTCCGGATCACACCGTCAGATTTGCGGTCACGGCTGCACACCAAGGCCGAAACGATGCTGGGGTTTAAAGGCACGGAAATTTGGGCGTTACACGACGTGCTGGACCAGATGCAGGCCCGCGATTTCGCGCAGCATATGATCGCACCCTAACAGAAATGGCTCAGGCCGGTTGTTGCTGCGTGATGCAATGAATGCCACCCCCGCCAATGGCAATTGAGGGAATTGGCACCTGCACGATTTCGCGCGTTGGGAAGAGATCGCGGAACACGTCGGCCACCATGTCATCTTCGGGGATGTTGTAGCTTGGCATGATCACCGCACCGTTGCACAGGTATGAATTCACATACGAGCGGCAGAATAACGCGTGATCGCCTTCGGCATTTGCGGCATCCGGGATCTGCACCAGCTTAATGTCGCGCCCCTTGGCATCAGTCTGGCCCTGCATGGTGGCGATATTGGCTTTGTTGATGTCGTGGAACGGATCATCCGCAGGCCCCGGCCCCTCAATCAGTACCACGCCGGGGGCCATAAACTGTGCAATGCCGTCAACATGACCATCGGTTTCGGTTTCCAAGACATTGCCGGGCAACCAGATCACTTTGGTGCCGCCCAGCGCCTGCATCAGCTCGGCCTCGATCTGGTCACGGGTCCAGTCGGGGTTGCGGTTGGCATTGGGAAAGCAGGACGTGGTGGTCAAAATGGTCCCTTCGCCATCCACGCTGATGCCACCGCCTTCAGCCACCAGATCGGACTGGTATCGCTTCAGCCCTGCCGCCTCAAGTATAGCGTCTGACGCCGCATCATCGCCATCGTACGGCGCGTATTTGCCACCCCATGCGTTGAAACGAAACGACACACCCGCGTGACGCCCATCGGAGTGTACGAGGAAATTTGGCCCCGCATCGCGCGCCCAGCTGTCGTCAATCGGTGCGCTTAACAAATCGATGTCTGAGCCCAGCATGGCTTGGGCGTCTGCCTTGTCATCGGGATGCACCAACATGGTCAGTGGCTCAAAGCGGCGCACGGCATGGGCGACGGCGGTGTAGTTGCGGCGGGTCTCCTCCATGTCATCCCAAACCTGGGTGCGACACGGCCACATCATCCAGGTGCGCGCATGGGGGGCCCATTCGGCGGGCATCTTAAATCCATCTTGCTTGGGGGTGCTCATGTTCGGCCTCGTTCATGTGATCACATCCCATCAGTATGTGCAGCGACGGTGATCTTCTCAACCAACTTTGTGCGACAGGCCATTTGCGGTGCCGGTTATGTGACATGGCACAGGTGCATTGCGGTTTGATCACAGGATTGGTGGCTGAGGCTAACGCTGCATACAGGTGCTGTCAGGCCGGACCTTGCCCAAACCTGCATGAGCAAACAAGCATTTGCACATCTGAAAGATTGTAACCTAGGACGCAAAACACCTGCGGATACATCGCTGCACTTATCTAGCTGCCGTCAGGGTGCTGCGCCTTAGCGGTTGGCACCAAGCCCACGCGGGGTGGCTCAAAGACACGATGACATCCCCGGCCTGCGTCCTTGGCCGCATAAAGCGCCACGTCGGCGTCTTCCATCAGTTGCGCCTTGTCAGGGAAAGCGTAGCTGTGGCTCATCGTGGCGCCGATACTGGCCGAAATACGCACCGGTTGGCCTTCGTACTCCATCGGTTCTTCCAACTGCCGGATCAGGCGTCGTGCCACTTCGTCAACAGCGCATCTGTCCTTCAGACCCGTGAACAACAGCACAAACTCATCACCGCCCGTACGAATGACTGTATCCTTTTCGCGGGTTTCGCCCACCATGATGCGGGCCACTTGCTGCAAAACGTAGTCACCCGCGGCGTGGCCCAGCGTGTCATTCACCGCTTTGAAGTAGTCCAGATCGAGGTTCATCAGAATGAAATCCGTCTCAGATTCGATCAAACGTCCCATCACGAAATCCATCGCGCGACGGTTTTTAAGGCCGGTCAGAGTATCGGTAAACGCCTGTTCCTCGGCGGCGATCTTAGCCCCCTGCAGGCGCTGGCACAGCTTGCGCGAGGCGTCCATTGCCGCTGATTTGGCCTCAACCAGATAGAGCATTTCCACGGTCAGGTCCGTCATCGCGAAATCGGCACTGGTCAGCGAGAAATCATGCACCGCATCAACAATCGAAATCCCAAAGGACAGGTTCACGATTGCGCCGCCTTCGGGGCCAAAACCGCTTTGGGCCGGGATTGGCACCAGCACACCTTTGAGTTCGGTGCGCGGCGCCTCGCGCAGCTTGATGTGCAACTTCACCTCGGCCAGTGCCATAAAGGCCTGCATGGTCTGGCCAATGCTGGGGCGCTTTAGTTCAAACAGTTCAAGAAACCGCATGCCAATGACTGATTTTCCCGCCAAAATCTTGGCCAGCGTTGGGCCAGTATGCACAATGTGCCCCGTCGCATTCAGCGTCACATGCATCGGGCACAGCGTATCCATCATGGGGGCGTTTTGAATGGGGGTCATATCGCTCATGCGTTGATCCTCTGGCTCAGATCAAAGGCGCGGCCTTCGGCGAAACTGGCATCGGCCAGATGCACCTCAAGTATTTCGGTACGGTCGCGATTGCCTTTGTGATCCAGCAACACCAACGCACCGTAGTCATCAGCCATGGCACGCAACAGCCCCATCACAACATGGCCAAAGCCCGACATGCGCAGACCACCAGATTTTACCGCCAGGGTGAAATGATTGGTGCGGTGTTCGCGCAACTCCATCGCAGGCAGGTGCAAATCAGGCACGGCCAGTCGGACGCGTTCGGGAAGGTCGTCCAATGAATGCAGAAATTCGTGGAAATCCACCCCCCCAAAGCGCAGTAGGCGACGGATGGCTTCAGTCTTTTTGTGCGACACCAAATACGTGCCGATATCTTCCAGAAGATCGGGCAGGTCTTTGTCCAGTGTCCTGGCGACAATGTCCAGCATCTGATCCGTCAAACCGGTTTCATAGACCAGCATCGGTTCAAACTCGATATAATCCAACGCCAGTGACTGGGTCACCCCCATCCACACGTCACGCCCATAGGTGTCGCGCACGAAGCGTTCTACTGCCCGATTTATCATTCCATGCATAAGTCGATCCTTGTTACGGACCAGCATGAAGGAAGCGGGTTAACAGAGCGCCAACAGCTAAAATTGGCGGTAATTTTTCACCCCTCAGGGCATGGTTTCATGATGCCTCAGAAATCAGTGGGCGCGCCACCTTCGGATTTACGGCGGTCGACAAAGGCGGCCAGTTCTTCGCGGATGTCCTGCGCCATGGGAGGGGCTTCAAACGCGGCGATGATGTCGCGATAGGTTTGATGCGCGCGCTGCGCGGTCCAAACCCCACCGGCGGCCTCCCAGGCCTCAAAGTTGCGCCAATCTGACAGGAATGGCTGATAAAACGCCGTGGTATAGCGGTCCTGTGTATGCTGAATGCCAAAGAAATGGCCTTGGTCGCCCACCTCTTTGATCGCATCAATGGCAATCTCATCGGGCCCTGTAGCCGTCAGCATCGGGTCCATGTAGCGCTGAATATGCTGCAGGATCTCGCAATCCATCACGAATTTCTCAGGGCTGGCAATCAGCCCGCCTTCCAGCCAGCCTGCCGCGTGATAGACCATATGAGCACCCGCTTGCACCGCTGACCACAGGCTGTTCGACGTCTCCCATGTGGCCTGCCCATCGGGCACGTTGGCCGCACACACTCCGCTGGCGCGCATCGGCAGCTTGTAAAACCGCGCAAGTTGCCCGGTCATCTGCGTGGCCCGCATGTATTCGGGCGTGCCAAAGGCAGGCGCGCCGGATTTCATATCGACGTTTGACGTGAACGTCCCAATCGCACAGCACGCGCCGGGCCGCACAATCTGGGCCAGAACCACAGCGATCAGCCCTTCGGCCAGCGATTGCGCAACAGCGCCTGCCATGGTGACAGGTGCCATTGCCCCAGCCAGTGTAAAGGGCGTCACCACCAGCCCCTGATTGCGCCGGGCCAGTCTGATCCAGCCATCCAGCATCGGATAATCATGTTTCAATGGTGAGGTGGAGTTGATGTTCGAGTACATCTTTGGACTGGCTTCAAATTCAGCATCCGAGTGCCCGCCCGAAATGCGCACCATTTCCATCACGTCCTCGACGCGCTCTTTGCCCAGACAATAGGCATGCGCCACCTTGTCGGTCAGGGTCAGCTTGTCATAGAGCACATCCAGATGCCGCACTGAGGCGTGTACATCCTGAGGCTCGACCGGATAGCCGCCCACAAAATGAATACAGTTGAAATACTGGCTGAGCTTGAGCAGGTTGGCGCACATCTCGCGGGTGCCAGTGACCTTCTTGCCGATCTGCATGTCCCAATAGCTGGGTGGCGAGGACACGTTGCCAAAGTTCAGATGCTTGCCACCAATGGTGATCTGATGCGCCGGGTTGCGCGGTGTGATCGTCCACTGTTCAGGCGCTTTGGCGATCATCTCCATCACGTAATCACGGCCCATGCGAACGTTTTCGCCCACAATGGTGCTGCCGCCGTCGGCACGCAGCAGCTCCAGCGCTTCGGGGTTCAATATCTCAATCCCGATTTCCTCCAGAATGCGCATAGCGCCCTCGTGGATAGCCAGCACACCCTCTTCGCTCAAAGGCTCGGTGGGGCGATCAATATTGATTGGCGGGTTCCATGGCATCTGCTCAATGGTGGCCGTGCCACGGCGCTGGGCATTGCCGGCCCGCCCGCCACTGCGCTGTCTGCGTCTTGTCTCGGATGTCATGCGTATCGCCTCGGTGTGATCAGGGTCTGCCCCTATGGAACCACCCGTCCGGCATGGTTGAGCGATGCTTTGCGACAGATCGTGTCGTTTTTTTCAGATGCCCGCGCGATTACGCCGGTTTGACCTCGCGCCGTGCGTGCCACAGATACAGCCCAAGGCTGACCACGACGATGGCACCCCCGATCAACATGCGCGCATTCGGGGCCTCTCCGATGCCAAACCACACCCATAGCGGGCCCAGCACCGTTTCCAGCAGCATCAGCAGGCTGACATTGGCGGCATGTGTAAAACGCGAGGCCAACGACAGACAGAAAAACGACACCGGCAGCACAATAGCGCCGGTGATCAGCATAAAGACATACTGCCCTTCAAACAGTGCATCAGGACCCACAATCGCCAGGCTGATCAGCCCCGCAATCCACGCCCCGCACCCAATT
The DNA here is from genome assembly GCA_045106595.1 of Roseovarius sp. Taxonomy (GTDB): domain Bacteria; phylum Pseudomonadota; class Alphaproteobacteria; order Rhodobacterales; family Rhodobacteraceae; genus Roseovarius. The sequence continues at coordinate 148,442 of JBGCEW010000008.1, forward strand.
GTCAGCGGGATCGGCACCACTGGATTGGCGCGCAGCACGACAAAGTTCATGGCCAGCGCCAATGCCACACCCAACCCCAAAGCCGCACCAATCAGCGCGGTCTGGTCCAGGGCCACACCGTGCCCTTTGCCCGACACGGCAATAGCAATGCCCACCAGCACGGCAATCATCGCCATCCACGTCGACATCTGCGTGCGCTCGCCGATCAGCAACCAGGCCAGGCAGGCGGCAAAGACCGGCACCGAGGCCACGCCAAGCAGCACCACTGCAACGGGTGCCATGGCAATGCCCAGACAAAACAAGATCGAGTTGAAGATCTGGCAGATCACAATCAACAGCCCGTCGCGGTGTGCAAGCACCTTTAGATCGCCGCGCCGATTGTGACTGGTCGCGGCCCACCCGGCCACCATGACACTGCCCATGATCATGCCGCGCCAGGCGGCCATCTGGAACCCGTCCATGCCGCTCAGACGCATCAACAGCGCATCCGGCGTCAGCAGCAAAGTGCCAAAGAGCGCCAGAAAAATGCCGAACATCGGATGGGATTTCACGAGGCCAACCATGCCGGGATATGGCCAATATCGGGCAACACCACATCCGCATGAGGCGTCAGCGTCGCGGCCGAGGCAGGCCCACTGAGCACACCGATGGTGCGCATCCCCGCCGCACGCCCGGCAATCAGATCATGCGTGCTGTCGCCAACCATGGCCACATGCGCGGGGTCTGTTTTGGTGGCGTCAGCAAAGGCCAGCAAGGGGCCCGGATCAGGTTTTGCGCCGTAGCCACTGTCATAGCCCGCGATAAAGGCAAAGCGATCGGCCACACCTGCGTTGCGCAGATGCGCATGTGCAACCATCTCGGCGTCATTGGTCATGACACCCAGCACATAGCCCTGTGCGGCCAGATGATCGAGGAATGGCGCAAGCGGCACAGAAGGCGCTAATGGCGCAACCGAGGCCGACCGGATCATATGCGCCTCGATGTCATCGACCGACGCCGACGGCAAGGCCCCGGCCACGATCTGCGCGCATTCGCGGTTGCTGGCGGCAATCATCGGGCTGTCAGGATGAAAGGCGGCACTTGCGGCATCAAACTGCATCGCATCAGCCAATCGCTGACCCAATGCTGCATCCGACCCGGTTAAATCCGTAATCAACTGCCCGGCCCAAGCACCCCATGTCGCCTGAAAATCAAACAATGTACCGTCTTTGTCGAACAACAGCGCCTTAACCAATTCTTGGCTCATGTCCAATTCACCTGTTCCCCACCCGGTAACATTTGACGGGATTTGTAAACCATTTCATACGGCAGCGTATAGGCATCGCAAAATTGCTGCACCCAGGCATCATCCATCAAGATAAAATCCAGCACAGAACCCAGGAAAACAGGATCATTCAGACCCGTGCGCATATCCTGTTCCGACGCGCCGGTCGCCCCCAGAAAAACCGGCAGCAGATCCTCATGGCCTGCCAGCCACGTTAAGGCGTGTAAACCAATCGTTTCGGCGTTTTCCCGCGCAGCGTTCATCGGATTCATATCCTAGAAAGGATTTCTTAACACTTGCTGTTGATAGTCGAGATACGCGAAAGGGCAAGTCAGAAAGGCAAGCGCGCCATGTCAGGCAAGGTAGTGTTAATCGATAATGTCTCCACCAACAGGATTATCCTGAAGGTGAAGCTGTCGGCTGCCTATTATGACGTTGTGCAATGCTCCACGCTTGAGGATGCAGTCGCAGTTCTGCCCGGCGTCCAGCCTGATCTGATTATGATAAATGCTCAGACGCTTGAGGGTGAGGCCGCACAGTGCCTGAACACTTTGCGCCTGGATGCGGAAAACGACGCGCCCCCGGTGGTTCTGTTTGCCGAAAGCCCCAGCGAGGCTTTGCGGATCACCGCGCTGAATGCCGGGTTTGATGATGTGCTTGGCCTGCCTGCGCAGGAAAACTATATGCTGGCGCGGTTGCGTGGACTTATCCGCAGCCACCGCGACACGCAAAGCCTGCGGCTGCAAACCACCGCTGCACGGGCCCTCGGATTTGCCGAGCAACAGCATGGCTTTGAACGCCGTGCGCATGTGTCTGTGGTCACCGATGACAGGGTCTCAGCCGAGCGATACTGGTGTGCACTGGACAAACTGGTGACGCATAAAATCACCACCTCAAACCCCGATACGCTGATGGGCCGTACAAAATATCGCGGGGCAGATCCTTGTAAGTCTGACATGTGCATCGCTGATCTACGCCATCTTCGCAGCGAAGATGCCTTGCAATTGGTGGCCGACTTGCGGTCCTCCTCGGCGATGCAAGACACGCCAATTTTGCCGCTTGTGGCCCAGGACGCCAGAAAACTGGCCGCCAGCCTGCTGGATATGGGGTTCAACGATGTGTTGTTCGCACATTATTCGATGCAGGAAATTTCCCTGCGTCTGGCCGAGCAATTGCGCCACAAACGGGCCAGTGATGATATGCGCAAACAAATTCGGCACAGCATTCAGGCCGCGATGACTGATCCGTTGACCGGACTTTACAATCGCCGCTATGCCATGAGCTATCTGAAGGGGTTGCTGGTCACACCGGGCGATGCCGATCAGACCCTGGCGGTGATGGTTGCCGATCTGGACCATTTCAAACAGATCAATGACACCTACGGGCACGCAGCGGGTGATGCCGTTCTGGCCCAGGTGTCTCATGCGCTGGGCGCGGCCTTGTCCGAAAATGATCTTGTCGCACGGATCGGCGGCGAAGAGTTTCTGATCATCCTGACCGACACCTCGCGGTTTGAGGCCCACCACATGGCTGAAAAACTATGCCGCACCATTCAACGGATGACGCACAGTGTGCCCGGAGGCACCGACCCGATTGGCGTGACGATCAGCATTGGTGTGACCTTGTGCAAGGCATCCGATTTGTCCAGCGTCCCGATGGATGCCCGCGCGTCAAAGGTGCTGGAACAGGCCGACCGCGCGCTCTACCGCTCGAAGGCGGGGGGGCGCAACACGGTGACGCTCAGCGCCCGCACGGCCGCCTGACGCGCCCTATCGTTTGCGACGACGGTCCAGGCCTTCTTGTAAACGGTCGGCATAGGCTCTGCGTTTTTCGGCAGACATCATTGCCAGACGGTCAATCAGAATGGATTGCCCGAGCGACACGCGGTCTTGCAGGATTTCACGCTGGGCGGCCATGTGGCCTGCCACGGCCTCGCGGTCAAACGGATCTGCGCGCATTTCGTCAATCAAGGCCTGCATCAACGCATGTTGCTGCTGACGATCTTCGGTGCGTTCGCGGTACGTCTCGCGCATCTTGCGGCCCAGGATTTTGCGTTCGTCCTTGGACAAGGCCCGCGTCAATGGCCCGCCGATTTGTTCCAGCCGCGAGGGATGCGGCCCACCGTGTTTGCCGCCACCAAGGGCCACGCCCGCAAACAGTCCCACGATCAACAAGTTAAGCGCCAGCGACACAATCAACAGGGCGCGCAGCCAGCGCGGGCAGCCAGAAGTCGGAGCCGGATCAGTATGTGTGTCAGACATAGGTGTTACACTCCTTCCTGAGCCAGATCGAACACGCCTTCAAAGGACATGTCGATCAAGGGGCTTACTGGGTCGACCCCGAACAGGCCTTCGGTCATTCCGGCCATGGTTTGTGGCGGATAGACCCCCAGCCAGATGCCCGCACAGGTGGCCGTGGCCAGACCGCTGACGGCAGGCCAGCCGCCCAGACCCTGCCATATCTGTGACCACAGCCCTGGCGCCGAAACCGGGACAGGCACAGGGTGGGCCGTGGCGGCACCCTGCTGCGCATGGGCATCCGTTGATACGCGCGCCATCAGTGCAGCTGACGGTGCAGGCGCATGGGTGCGGGCACTTTCAAACAGCGCCTCAAGAGTGTCTTTATGCTCGGTCATCGGTATACCCCAACGCGTCTTTTTGTGTTTTCAGAAGGTCCGTCAGGGCGCGTTTACCCCGTGCGGTCAAACTTTCGGTGGCCTCAACAGAGATGTTCAAAATTTCAGCGATCTCGGGGTTGGTCAGCCCTTCGATGTGGCGCAGAACCACCGCTTGTCTTTGCCGATCAGGCAATTGCGCCAAGGCCGATTGTAAAGCATCCAGTCGGGCATTTGTCTGCAACTGCTGCGCCACCGAGGCCGTGCCATCTTGTGGATCAGGCACAATATCAAGCGAAGTTGCATATCCCCGGCGCAACCGGTCTGTGCACAGATTGGCCACCACACGGTACAGCCATGTTGTGACCTTGGCCTCGCCCTGACGCCAGTCAGGTGCAATCCGCCACAGCCGCATCATGGCGTCCTGCGTGACGTCTTCGGCATCGGCCACATTGCCCAACACACGAAACGCATGTGCATAAATCACTGGCGTCAACCGCTGCGTCAGCATGCCAGCCGCCTCTTGGTCTCCGTTGGCATAAAGCACCAACAACGCGTCGTCGGGTACATCTGTCATCCTGTCAAACGGCATATCCATACGTGCAAGCCCCAAGCGTAGCGCATCCCGCGATGGGTGTCCCCACCATGAGACGCCGGGCAGGACCCGTCAACCGACCAGCCCTGTCCGCGCGGGGTGGCTTAGCCCTGGTCTTTGTGTTTGCGGTGCTTGGCGCGTTTGTCTTTCATCGCGTCAAATTCGGCTTTTGAGATGGACCCGTCGCCATCTGTGTCGACCCGCTTCATCATCTTACCGGCATGTCTGGGTTTCATTTCATCAGCACTCAGCTGACCATCAGAATTGGCATCGCGGCGTTCCATCATATGTGCGACACGGGCGTCAACACGCTCTTGCATATGGGCTTCCACGCGGGCGCGCAACTCGGCTTCGCTAACCAGTCCATCGTTGTTGGTGTCGGTTTCATTGAACCGCGCTTCGGCGTGGGCGGTCAGTTCGGCCTGGGTCAGTTGACCATCTTTGTTCACGTCCACTTCTTCAAAGCTGAACTTGGGGCCATGGCCGCCACGGTGCTTTTCGCCACCTGCTGCGTAAGCCGCACCCGCGGCGATGCTCAGGGCTAGGGTGGTCATCAAAACGTTATTTTTCATATCTGCCTCATGGGTTGGTGTCTGTGTTTCAAGGTCTGAAATCAGGGCGTTGCCTGCTTTCTGGTCTCTTTAACGAGGGGGCTGTGGCATTCCGTCGAAAAAACCTGAGGGGCATGGAAACACGTCGCGACATGCCGCCGCATGGGCGCTTTGTCCCATTTCATCCCGGTTCATGTGTCTTTAGAGAGAAAGGACCAAGTACAGGCGTATACCCGATGTCAGATGTGTCTCAAAGCCATACCCACGCACCCGAACGGCCCTTGTGGACGTCGGTTTGGCGCGGATTTCGGCGCAAGTGCCCAAATTGCGGGTCCGGCCCGATCCTGAAAAGTTATCTGAAGCTGCGGCCCACATGTACTGTGTGCCGCGAGGATCTGAGCCATGCACGCGCCGATGATGGCCCTGCCTACCTGACCATTTTGATCGTCGGGCATATCATGGCCCCGGCCCTGCATATCACCTTTACAACCTGGCGGCCTGAACCGCTGGTGCTGTTCACAATATTCTCTATTGGATGTGTCGCCTTGTCGCTTTACCTTTTGCCCCGATTGAAAGGGGCAATCGTCGGGTTCCAGTGGGCTCGGCTGATGAACGGGTTTAGCCAAAACAGCTAAGCACGGGTCCAAGGCAAAAGGGCAAGGGCCAGCATGAGCAGCGACAAAACCGCCATTCGGGATGCAGCCACAGTGGTGGTGCTGCGTGATCGCAGCCATGACCCGAAGGTGTTGATGGGCCAACGCGGGGCGCAGGCGGCGTTTATGCCCAACAAATTTGTATTCCCCGGTGGCGCGGTCGACAGCGCGGATGCCGATGTTGGCCTGGCCTCATCCATTGCGGCCCCCTGCGCCCAGCGTCTGGCCCAGGACTGTGCCCAGGATATCAGCCACGCGCTGAGTGTCGCCGCCATACGCGAGCTGTGGGAGGAAACCGGGCTGATCCTTGGAGCACCGGGCGACTGGCCCGGCCAACCTCATGCCGATTGGACTGGATTTGCCGCGCGCACGATGCGCCCGGCTGCAGCGCACTTGCAGTTCATCTTTCGTGCGATCACGCCGCCCGGCCGTCCGCGCCGGTTTGATGCGCGGTTCTTTATGTTGGATGCAGATCACATCGCCGGGGATCTGGATGACTTTTCCGCTGCCAGCGACGAGCTGAGCCATCTGCAGTGGGTGCCATTGGCCAAGGCCCGCCACGAATACGACCTGCCTTTTATTACCGAAGTCGTACTGGCCGAGGTCGAAGCCAATCTGGGCGACGCATCCCCGCCGGCATCTGTGCCGTTCTTTCGCAATGACGACGAGGCCAGCCTGTTTCTGCGCCTGCGCGGTTATGCGCCCCGCTCGGACGACTAGCGCGGCCGACACGTTAGGGGCGGACAAGCCTGCCCCGCCCCGACCCTAGCCCAATAGCACCAGCACCAAAATGCTGGCGGTCAGAAACCCGATGCCCCACAATTCTCGGGTGGTGATTTTTTCGCGGAAAAACAGAACCGAGGCCATGAGCGAGAAGATCACCTCGATCTGACCCACTGCAAAGACATAGGCCGCGTTTTGTAGGGTAAACGCGGTGAACCAGCCCAGTGAGCCAGCCATGGATGTGGCCCCCATCCAGACGGCCTTGCGCCGCGCGCCCCAGACCCGCGTCAGTTGTCTCGGCTCGCGCACACGCAGCCACAGCGACATGGCAAGGCTTTGCACCACACTGACCACGGCCACCGACACGGCAGCGCGCAAGAACGGATCGTCGCTGGCAATTTCTAATGTGGCGCCGCGGTAACCCACCGCCGATATGGCAAAGAAAAACCCCGACAGCAGGCCCAAACCCGCCGCACGGTTGGTCAGACGGCGCCATCCCCGGCCGGTGGCCTGAGGGGGATCTGACAGGATCAGCACACCCACAAGGCCAATGATGATCGCCGCCATGCCAACAGCACTGACCCGGTCGCCCAGCACGATCAGCCCGACGATGGCCGTTTGTATGGTCTCAGTCTTTTTGAAGGTGATGCCCACGGCAAAATTGCGCGTGGCAAAGATCATCACCACGCACACGGTGGCCAGTATCTGCGCCAGCCCACCGCTCAGCGCATAAATCCAGAACCAGCCGGACAGCGCAGGCCACACAGCCCCGCGCCACGTCAGATACAGCACTGCCACCCCAACGGTGAAAGGCACCGCATAGGCAAAGCGCGCAAACGTAGCGCCTGCAGCCGACAATGTGCCCATCGCCAGCGTTTTTTGCAGCATAAAGCGCACGGTCTGCACCGCAGCGGCCGCAATCGAAATCAGGATCCACGGCTCAATCATTCAATGTCAATCAGTAGGGCATTGGATGGGCGCGGTGGGCCTTGTCGATCTCGCGGATCACCTCATCCGACAGGGTCAGATCAGCGGCTCCCAATGCGGTGTCCAGCTGTGCCATTGTGGTGGCACCAAAGATGGCCGAGCACATGAAAGGCCGCGTGTCACACCAGGCCAGCGCCATTTGCGTGGGGTCAAGACCGTGACGATTGGCAATATCCAGATAGGCATCTACTGCCGCAAACGCCCGATCGCCCTTGCGCCCGCCCAGATCACCGTTGATCGCCATACGCGAACCTTCGGGCACAGCACCGTTTTGGTATTTCCCGGTCAGCAAACCCGCCGCCAGAGGCGAGAAGGCCAAAAGGCCCACATCCTCGTTGACGCTGAGTTCGGCCAGATCGGTGTCATACAGCCGACACATAAGGGAATATTCGTTCTGGATGGACGCCACACGCGGCGCGCCACGGGCCTGAGCCAGGCGCAGCCATTCCGACGTGCCCCAGGCGCTTTCGTTGGACAGACCAAAGGCCCGGATCGTGCCTCGCGCAACTTCGCGCTGCAGGGCATCCAGACATTCCTCCATATGATCCGAGGTGTCGGCACGGTCTTGCTGAGACGGGTCATAGCGCCAGTTTTGCCGGAACATGTAGCTGCCGCGATTGGGCCAGTGGAATTGGTACAGATCAATCACATCGGTTTGCAGTCGCTTCAACGAACCCTCAATGGCGTCAGGAATGGACGCGGCCGTAATCGCCGCTCCGTCGCGCGCGCCCTTAAAGCCGATGCCCGAATGCTTGGTGGCCAGCACCATATCACTGCGCCGTCCCGTGCGGGCAATCCAGGTGCCGATAATCTCTTCGGTGCGCCCGGTGGTTTCTACCTTGATCGGGTTGACCGGATACATTTCCGCCGTGTCGACAAAATTGATCCCCCGGTCCAGCGCCATATCAATCTGGGCATGGCCCTCGGCCTCGGTATTCTGGGTGCCCCAGGTCATTGAACCCAAACATAAGGTACTGACCTCAATGCCGGTTCTGCCAAGTTGCGTGGTGCGCATATCGGGTCTCCTTGCTGTCGCCTTCGCGTTGATGCAGACCCTAGCTGGAATATCAGCGGCGTCACCCCGAAACTGCCCTTCACAGCGTCGTGACATACAGTTTATGCCCCAATCTGCTGCGGCGGCCTATATAGTAACCGAAGCAAACCCGGAGAACTGATGATGCGTGCCCTTAGCCTACTGTTGTGCTGTCTGGCCGGAATGGCCTTTGCCGATGCCGAGCCTTACAAACTGGACACCGCCCGATCCGAGGTAGGGTTTAGTTATGAATTTGAAGGTCAGCCCAAATCCGGCACCATGCCGGTGCAGGCCGCCCAGATGCGGCTGGATCTGGACAATATTGCCAACAGCACCGTGGATGTGACGCTGAATGCCGCGGCGGCCAAGGCGGGGTTCATCTTTGCCACGCAGACCATGAAAGGCCCGCAGGTGCTTGATACGGACAATCATCCTACGATCCGGTTTCGCTCGACCGCGTTGTCGGGCGACATGAACGGAGCAGCGATCAAAGGCAAACTGACGGTGCGCGGCGTGACCAAACCTGTGACCTTGCAAGCCAAGCTGTACCGTCAAAGCGGCACTGAACTGGGCGATCGCAGCAAACTGTCGGTACTGCTGACAGGCCAGATTGACCGCAATGCCTTTGGCGCGGGCGGATTTCCCGGCTATGTCGGACCCACGATTGGATTGCGAATTCTGGCACGGATCAACCGCTGAGGTGCGACGCCCACTGGCACAACCCAATTTCCTGCGCTAAACGTGCCCGACACGCGCAATTTGGGCATGGATACTTGGCATGGCACGGCATCTGATCACATCGGCAATTCCCTACATCAACGGGATCAAGCATTTGGGAAACCTGGTGGGCAGCCAGTTGCCAGCCGATCTGTATGCCCGCTATCTGCGCAAGCGTGGCCATGAAGTGCTGTTTCTCTGCGCCACCGATGAGCATGGAACGCCCGCCGAGCTGGCCGCGGCCAAAGCAGGCAAACCCGTGGCTGAGTATTGCGCTGAGATGCACACCGTACAGGCCGAGATCGCCAAGGGCTTCCGGCTGAGTTTTGATCATTTCGGGCGCTCATCCAGCGCGCAGAACCACGCCCTGACCCAGCATTTCGCAGGTCAGCTTGAAGCCAATGATCTGATCCGCGAAGTCAGTGAAAAGCAGGTCTATTCCAACGCCGATGGCCGCTATCTGCCCGACCGGTATATTGAGGGCACCTGCCCCAACTGCGGCTACGACAAAGCGCGCGGCGATCAGTGCGAAAACTGCACCAAGCAGCTGGACCCGACCGATTTGATCGACCCGCGCAGCGCCATTTCAGGCTCGACCGATCTGGAAGTGCGCGAGACAAAGCACCTCTACCTGCGTCAGTCGCAGATGCGCGGGAAACTGAACGACTGGATCGACAGCAAGGGCGATTGGCCGCTGCTGACCACCTCGATTGCGCGCAAATGGCTGAACGATGGTGACGGATTGCAAGATCGTGGCATCACCCGCGATCTGGACTGGGGTATTCCTGTGCGCAAGGGCGATCAGGACTGGCCCGGCATGGAAGGTAAAGTGTTCTATGTGTGGTTTGATGCACCGATTGAGTACATCGCCTGCGCGGCCGAATGGGCCCAGGCCAATGGACTGTCCGAGGCCGATTGGCAACGCTGGTGGCGTACCGACAAAGGCGCGGATGATGTGCGCTACACGCAGTTCATGGGCAAGGACAACGTGCCGTTTCACACGCTCAGCTTTCCCTCGACCATATTGGGTTCAGGCGAGCCGTGGAAACTGGTGGATTACATCAAATCATTCAACTATCTGAACTATGATGGCGGCCAGTTCAGCACCTCTCAGGGGCGTGGTGTGTTCATGGATCAGGCATTGGAGTTGCTGCCCGCAGATTACTGGCGCTGGTGGCTGCTCAGCCATGTGCCGGAAAGCTCAGACAGTGAATTTACCTGGGAAAACTTCCAGTCTTCGGTGAACAAAGACTTGGCCGATGTGCTGGGCAATTTTATCAGCCGCGTGACCAAATTCTGCCGCTCAAAGTTCAGCGAAGCCTTGCCCGAAGGCGGGACATGGGGCGCGGCTGAAACCGCGCTTGTGACCGAACTTACCACCCGCCTACGCGCCTACGAGGGCCACATGGAGGCGATGGAAGTGCGCAAATCCGCCAACGAGCTGCGCGCGATCTGGACCGCCGGGAATGAATATCTGCAATCCGTGGCCCCCTGGACCACCTTCAAAACCGACCCGAATGCCGCCGCCATGCAAATTCGGCTGGCGCTGAACCTGATACGGTTCTACGCGATCTTGTCAGCGCCGTTCATTCCTGATGCTTCGGCCTCGATGCTGGCTTCGATGAAATGCGACGATGATGCATGGCCAGATGACGTAGAAGCCGCCCTGACACATCTGCCCGTTGGCCACGCGTTTGAGGTGCCCGAAGTGCTGTTTGCCAAGATTTCAGATGACGACCGCGAGGCTTGGGCCGCGCGGTTCTCAGGCGTGCGCGACTAACTGTCGTTGCGCCAGTCGTTGCAGCACATTGCGCCCTAAACCAAGGTACGCTCCGCAGTGTTGCACAGGTACACCTGATGCAGGTCAGAGGTAAAACCTGAAACCAGAGCTTGCACGGTCTGACAGATTTAAGGGGTCCGACGCATTTGCCATCGAAAAAGCGATTGGTGCGGCCGAGAACACAGACCAAAAACCTGAGCAACGACCGGGCCTAATTGTTCTAAGGGCAGAGGCATCTTCGCTTACGCGAAGAGCCATTGGTGCGGGCGGTGGGACTCGAACCCACACGGCACAAAGGCCTTCGGATTTTAAGTCCGATATGTCTACCATTCCATCACGCCCGCATCGCATATCCGTTTAGCGGATTGCAGCGGGCAGGTTAAGCCCCGAATGCACGGCGCTACAGCTCGTTTTCCTCAGCCTCAAGGGCGGGCAGCAAATGCCGCTCCCCCAGCCACGGGTTCAATGCCAGCGCGCGGCGCAAAACCAAGGCCGCTTCGGCATTGCGATCAAGGGCAATCAGCGTCATCGCCTGGCCTGTCAGCACGCCCAGATGGCGGGGCGACAGCTCGGATGCGCGCTCAAGATCCGGCAATGCACCCGCGTAATCCTGACGCAGGAAATTGACAAACGCCCGCTGATTGTAACCCTCGGCATAATCCGGGCAGTAGCGCACCAGCTCTTCCAGGGCGGTCAGCGCACCGTCATAATCAACCCCCTCACGGCGGCTCATGCCTTCGTCCAGCAACTCCTGCGCGCGCGTGTCTGGCGCTTTGGTCCACAATGCCCACATATCCTGCGATATGATGCGCGCATCCAGTTCGGTTTCCGCCTCTTGCGTAGCCGTGATCAACAGGCTCAACGCCTCTTTGTGATCCGGGGCTGCGGGGCACTCTTGTGCCAGAGCGGGGGTGGCAAAGGTGATGCTGAGCAATGCGATGATGTGTTTCATGCGGTTAAGTATGGCCCTGTGTGGGACCGGGTCAAATCACATCCGCAAGAGTGGTTTCCTTGATCGCTTGCATCGCCACATAGGTCGAGGTGCCCGACACATAGGGCAAGGTCGAAATTTTCTCGGCCAATACAATGCGGTAGTCGTTCATATTCTGGGTTCTGATCTTCATCAGGTAGTCAAAATTCCCAGCAATCAGATGCACTTGTTCAATCTCGGGGATTTTCATCACGGCCGCATTAAACTCGGCCAGTGCAGATTCGCGCGTGCTGCTCAGACGTACTTCGACAAAGCTGACGTGATCCAGCCCCAGCCGAATAGGATCAAACAACGCCCGGTACCCGGTGATCACGCCGGTCGCCTCAAGCCGCTTTAGCCGCGCTTGTGTGGGGGACTTGGACAGGCCAATACGGTGCGCCAGCTCGGTCACGCTGATGCGCCCATCCGTACTGAGTGCGGCAAGAATGGCCTGATCAAACCGGTCCAGGCTTGGATGATCACTTTGCATTGCTTGAGGTCCTTCTTTCAGGCGATATGCCTGCCAAAATTTCGTAATCAGGAAAATGTACCGTGTATACCATGGTATTGAAAGTCAAATCGCCCTTGGGAGGGTCTGCCATGACCATTGACATTCGCAACACCATCGACGCCAAAACCTATGCCGAAGAGGCGGGCACGCTGGAGGATCTGATCGCAAGTGCTGCGCTGAGTGACACAGACCGGGCACGCATTTCGACCAAAGGTGCTGATCTGGTCCGCGCCATTCGCGGGCAGTCCAACCCCGGCCTGATGGAAGTGTTTCTGGCCGAATACGGCCTGAGCACCGACGAAGGCATCGCCCTGATGTGCCTGGCCGAAGCGTTGCTGCGGGTGCCCGATGCCGAAACCATTGATGCGCTGATCGAAGATAAAATCGCGCCCTCAAACTGGGGAAAACATATGGGGCATTCGACCTCGCCTTTGGTGAATGCTTCGACCTGGGCCTTGATGCTGACTGGCAAGGTGTTGAAGGACGAAGACGCAGGCGTCGTGGGTCATCTGCGCGGCGCCATCAAACGTCTGGGCGAGCCTGTCATTCGCACGGCTGTGGCCCGCGCAATGAAGGAAATGGGCCGGCAGTTTGTGCTGGGGGAAACCATCACCTCGGCGATGGAACGTGCCAAGGGTATGGAGAAAAAGGGCTATACCTATTCCTATGACATGCTGGGCGAAGCCGCGCGCACGGACGAAGATGCCACGCGCTATCATCTGGCCTATAGCCGCGCCATCACCGCCATTTCCAATGCCTGCGACCACAAGGACATTCGCAAAAACCCCGGCATCTCGGTCAAACTGTCGGCGCTGCATCCACGCTATGAGGTGGCCCAGCGCGATCAGGTGATGACCATCCTGATGCCGCGCCTGCGGTCATTGGCCATTCTTGCGCGGTCGGCCGGGATGGGGTTGAACATCGACGCTGAGGAAGCCGACCGGCTGTCGCTGTCATTGGATGTGATCGAGGCCACGTTGTCCGAGCCATCACTGGCCGGATGGGATGGGTTTGGCGTGGTGGTGCAGGCCTATGGCCAACGCGCCAGTCACACGCTGGATTGTTTGTATGAACTGGCCATCAAACTGGATCGCAAGATCATGGTCCGGCTGGTCAAAGGGGCCTATTGGGACGCCGAGATCAAGCGGGCGCAGGTTGAAGGGATGGACGGTTTTCCGGTGTTCACCTCCAAATCGGCCACGGACGTCAGCTATATTGCCAATGCGCGCAAGTTGCTGGGTATGACAGACCGGATTTACCCGCAGTTTGCCACCCATAACGCCCATACGGTTGCTGCTGTTTTGCATATGGCCGATGACATAGGCATCACGCCTGCACAGTTTGAGTTTCAGCGCCTGCATGGCATGGGCGAGGTCTTGCATACTCAGGTGTTGCAGTCTGAGCAGACCCGCTGCCGGATTTACGCCCCTGTGGGCGCACACGAGGATTTGCTGGCCTATCTGGTGCGGCGATTGTTGGAGAATGGCGCGAACTCAAGTTTTGTGAACCAGATCGTGGATGAGGATGTGCCGCCCGAGGTTGTGGCGGCTGATCCGTTTGAGCAGATGGACGCGTCGCCATTGCCTACAGGCCCCGAGCTGTTCGCCCCGACCCGCGTCAATTCACGCGGCTGGGATGTGACGCATCGCCCAACGCTGGACGCCTTATTTGCGGCGCGTGCAAAGTTTGAGGACACGGTTTGGGGCGACGGTGACCAAGCGGTGTTTAACCCGGCACACCCAGATCAGCAGGTTGGCCAAGTCACCGCTTCGTCCCTTGCGGATGTTGAGGCGGCTTTGGGTCGGGCGGCCCCATGGTCTGCCTCCGCGGCAGAGCGTGCCAGTGTGTTGCGGGCTGTGGCGCAGGCCTACGAGGACAACGCCCCAGAGCTGTTTGCCTTGCTCGCGCGTGAGGCCGGGAAGTGCCTGCCCGATTGTGTGGGGGAGTTGCGCGAAGCGGTTGATTTC
>JBGCEW010000009.1:0-236689 GCA_045106595.1 Roseovarius sp.
GATGCCCCAGTCCTGGAATGCCTGCATGGTTGGCATTTACGAGCATGAACAGGGCAGCCATGATGCCGAACACAAAATGCAGGGAATGGCGATCGGCCAATGGTAGCGTCAGCCCATAGAATATGCCCGCAGCAAGTGCGATGAAGGCCAGCGCCCCCTGTCGTTGTTCGAACAGGATCAAGAAGATGTAGTCGGCTCCTGCCGGGGCTTTGTCTGCAGGCGCCGCGCCAAGTGCGGCGTCAAGCATGGCATTCTCGTCATCATGGGTCAGCGCCTTGGATGGGCGCGGTAATCCGGGCCCGAAAAACGGCAGAACCCAGTTGACCACCCAGCGTGCCCAAAGAGGCCGGTAGACTTCAACGGCATGAACAATAGCCGGGGCAAGGCACAGGATAAGTCCGAGGCTGGAAATCGTAAGTTCGTTCATGATGTTTCCTCGTTGAATTGTTTGTTACCAATTGGTATTAAATATGGATGTACCCTCTGTCAATTATAAAAAACCATGCGGTATTAAAATGAGCGTAGGTGACAAAAAGCGCTCACGGGGCCGGCCAAAGACGTTTGATCGTGACCATATCTTGAGTGTGGCAATGCAGGCCTACTGGCAGGATGGACAAGCAGTGGTGTCGCTGAACTCGGTGTGTCAGCGCGCGGGCGTGTCCAAGCCATCGCTTTACAAAGAGTTTGGCGGTGAAGACGGGCTTAAACAGGCGGTGCTCGTCGACTATCACCAGATGATGATGGCACCGCTCTACGAATTGTTGGCTGTCGATCAACCCTTTGAAACTGTGTTGGAAGCCCTGACCACGTACATCCTACGGGACCATCAAGAATACGGCATGCCAAACGGGTGCCTGTTTGTTGATTTGTGTCAGTGCCGTGCTCAGCTAGGAGAACTCACCGGCGGGCAAGTCGATGAACTTCGAAAGTTATCCATAGAAGCCTACGCAAAATGGATTGATAAGGCGAAAGTGAACGGTCAGTTTAAACCAGACATCCCTACTCAAACGGCTGCTCTGTACATTGAAGCGCAGATTGCTTGCATAATGAACATGCAAAGGCATGGTGCTGCGGCAAATGAAGCGAACGCAGTCTTCCGGCTTGCCTTATCGGTGTTTGAGTAGAAGCGACCATTGGAGAGATTAAGGTCAAGGTCGGCTTCGTCCGCAAAACGGACTTTAGGACTGCAGCTCTTTCGCCACCTTGCGCAATTCAAACTTCTGGATTTTTCCGGTCGAGGTTTTGGGCAGTTCCTGAAACACAACTGTCTTTGGGCATTTGAACCCTGCCAGCCGCTCGCGGGTGAAGGCGATGATTTCAGCTTCAGACGGGGCGTGCCCCTCTTTCAGCTCGATGAATGCACAGGGTGTTTCGCCCCATTTGTCATCGGGGCGCGCAACCACGGCGCACAGCGACACGGCAGGGTGTTGCATCAGCACGCCTTCGATTTCCACGGATGAGATATTCTCGCCGCCGGAAATGATGATGTCCTTGGCACGGTCAGCGATCTTCAGATAGCCGTCGGGCGTTTGATAGGCGATGTCGCCAGAGTGGAAATAGCCACCCTCAAAGGCCTCGGCCGTGGCCTCGGGGTTTTTCAGGTAACCCTTCATCACGGTGTTGCCCCGGATCATGATTTCGCCCTGGGTTTCGCCGTCCATCGGGATCTGGCGCATGTGTTCATCCATCGCTGTGATCGCCTCGGCCATGCCCATCAGCACGCCGGTGCGCGCCTTGATGCCATAGCGGTCAGCGTCGGGCAGGGCGTTCCAGTCATCATGCCAAAGGCATTCGGTCACGTGGCCATAGGTTTCTGTCAGGCCGTACACTTGCGTGACGTTAAAGCCCAAAGGCTCAATCGCGGCCAGCGTGGCGGCGGGGGGCGGGGCACCGGCGGTGAACACCTCGACCTGGTGGTCAAAGGCGCGGCGCTCGTCGTCCTTGGCGTTGACGATCATGTTGAGCACGATGGGGGCCGCGCCAAAATGGCTGACCTTTTCATCGGCGATGGCGTTGTAGATGGCCGAGGGCGTGATGTCGCGGCAGCACACGACCGTGCCGCCAAGCAGGGGCATCATCCACGTATGGTTCCAGTTGTTGCAATGAAACAGCGGCACAATCGTTAGGTATTTGGCATGACGCGGCATCGCCCATGTGATGGCGGTGCCCATGGTCATCAGATACGCGCCCCGGTGGTGACATACCACGCCCTTGGGTCGGCCCGTGGTGCCCGAAGTATAATTCAGCGATATGCTTTCCCATTCATCCTGCGGCATGTGCCAGGCATAATCTGCGGTGCCTTTGGCCAGCAGGTCCTCATACTCCATATGATCACCCGAGGCCGGAAACCCCGCCTGCGTGTCAGCCACTTCAACCAGCAATGGGGCAGGGCCCTCCATCATCGACACGGCCTGTTGTACCATCGGCATGAACTGCGGGTCGACCAGCACCACTTTGGCCTCACCGTGGTCGAAGATATACGCCACCGTATCCGGCTCAAGCCGGGTGTTGATGGTGTTCAATACGGCACCGCATGCGGGCACGCCGAAATGCGCCTCGGCGTGGGCGGGAATATTGGGCAGGATGGTGGCCACTACATCGCCGGGCTGCACCCCCATTGCCACCAGACCCGAGGCCAGCTGCGTGCAGCGGTCGTAATACTGCGCGTATGTGCGGCGGATATTGCCATAGACCACGGCCTCGTAGGTGGGAAACAGATGCGCGGCGCGGCGCAGGTGCGACAACGGTGTCAACGGCACGAAGTTGGCGGGGGTTTTGTCCAGCCCGGTTTCGTCTCTCATCCAGCCCATGATGCAGCTCCCTGATTCCCATGTTGGTGGTCGATGGGACAATATTCAGTTTGCTGAGGCAATCAATTCTTAATTGTCAGACAATTGAATTCATCAGGTGCCCTCTGGGCCGGATGTTGTGAAAGAGGGCCCCGTATTCTAGCCTTGGGGGCATGATCATTTCGCCTGGCCGCAATTTCATCTTTGTGCATATCCCCAAGACGGGCGGTACGTCGCTGGCACTGGCGTTGGAAGCCCGTGCGATGAAAGATGACATCCTGATCGGGGACACCCCCAAGGCCCGCAAACGCAAAGCGCGGTTGAAGGGTGTGCAGACGCAGGGGCGGCTGTGGAAACACGCCACTCTGGCCGATATCGACGGGCTGGTGACGCCTGCCTTTATTGCGCAGGCTTTTGTGGTCACCCTGGTGCGCAACCCCTGGGACCGTGTGGCAAGCCTGTATCATTGGTTGCAGGACCAGACGTTTGATCATCCGATGGTGCAGCGGGCCAAGGCCCTGTCATTTGACGCCTTCCTGCGGGATGGGGCCACCCAAGCGGCCCTGCAAGCCCATCCCTATTCCTCGTATGTGTGTCGTTCGGATGGTCAGATGCAAACCGCGACTTACATCCGGCTTGAGCAGTTTGAGCAAGATGCCGCCCCCTTGTGGGACCATCTGGGGTTTGAGCTGGCGCTGCCGCATGAAAACCAATCACAGCGCCCGGCCCGGTATCAAGACGTATATGACAGTGATTCGCGTGATCTGATCGGTCATTTGTGCGCGCAGGACATCACACGCTTTGATTACCACTTTTAGGGTTAATTAACCCCTGTTCTGGCATCAATCTGAATTGTGTCGATGGATTGACGACGGTTTGGCGACAATGCCCGATTTCCGCCCTGATCCGGCCCAAGGTCCGTCTCACGAATCTTGTTTTTATTAACGTGCTGCTAACGAAGTCGATCGGCTGGGGCCGACCGCGTATAAAGGATAGAACGATGCTGGGATGGATGTCTGCTGATACCTGGGGAACGGACAGCACAGTTGAAACAACAAGCGCCTACAACGGTGGAACCGTGGGGGCTCGCTCGGGGCTGATCACCGGAACACGGGTGGCCACGGGCCTGGGATGGCGCAAAGTCGAGGCATTGGGCGAGGGCGATATGGTCCTGACCTTTGATGCCGGGCTGCAACGCATCACCAAAATCACCCGCGAGGTTATCTGGAACGAAGCCCGCGCCTGCCCGCAACGGTTCTGGCCATTGAATGTACCTGCCGGGGCCTTGGGCAACCGCGATGCGCTGACCATCCTGCCCGATCAATATGTGATGGTAGAAAGCGATGCAGGCGAAGATTTGTTTGGGGACCCGTTTTCTCTGATCCCGGCCAGCGCGCTTGTTGGTGTCAACGGCATCGCTGCGGTGCCGGCACAACACGGTCTGGAAGCCATCGTGCTGCATTTTGAGAATGATCAGGTGGTTTTTGCCGAAACCGGCGTGCTGTACTACTGCCCTTCAGCCTGCGGTCTGCTGGATCGGGTTGTGGCCACGCATTCCACAGCACCCTATGTCGCGCTGACCCAGGAAGATGCAGATGTGCTGGTGATGTGCATCGAAAACGAACGCGGCCAAGATCGGATTTGGGCCGGAGCGGATATGCCTAGCTGTGCTGTCGCCTGATATTTGAGAGGTCCGGCGGGGGCGGATCAAGCCCTTTGATCAGATGCGGGAAGAGAGAGCTTGCATCCGGTCAGATGATCGATCCCCGCCTGACAAAACACGCGCGCATCCCCCCGGAGCGCGCGTGTTTTTGTTTTTACAAATGCCAGCCCCAACACCGGCTAAACAGAGGGGCAGCCCCCGGAGTATTTCTTGCAAGATGAAACAGCGGTGCGGGCGACAGTGAAGAGGCCCCGGGCCATGATTGGTATGATTGGCCCGGGACCGCGCCGTTTGGATCAGGCGGCTTTGGACTGGGTGTCGAAGCGACCGTAGAAGCTTTGGCCTTTGTCGGCCATTTCGCGCAGCAAGTCTGGCGTGGCAAAGCGGGGGCCGTGGGCGGCGGCCAGTTCGTCACAGCGTTCGGCGGCATAAGGCGTGCCGATGATGTCGAGCCAGCTGAACGGCCCACCCGACCATGGCGCAAAGCCCCAGGCCAGGATCGCGCCCACGTCACCTTCGCGGATGTCTTCCAGCACGTTTTCCTCCAATGCGCGCACGGCTTCCAGCACCTGTGCGAACATCAGACGGTGCTGCACGTCGACCAGATCAGGTTGGTCGTCGGCGCGGGGGTATTTGGCCTCAATCCCGCTCCAGTACCCGCCGCGTTTGCCTTTTTCGTCATAGTCAAAGAAGCCTGCGTTGGTTTTGCGGCCCAGACGGCCTTCGCCTTCCATCCAAAAGATGACCTCGTCCACAGCGGCATCGGGATAGGCATCGCCCATCGCGGATTTGGTGGCGCGGGCAATCTTAGCCCCCAGATCAATCGAGGTTTCATCGACCAGTTGCAGCGGTCCGACAGGGAAGCCCAACTGACGTGCAGCATTGTCGATCAGCGACGGGGCGACCCCTTCGGCGACCATGCGCAGGCCTTCGTTGATGTAAGGGATGATGCAGCGGTTGCAGTAGAAGAACCGCGCGTCATTGACCACAATAGGTGTCTTGCGGATCTGGCGGACGTAATCCAGCGCCTTGGCCGTGGCCACAGGCCCGGTTTTGTCGCCTTTGATGATTTCCACCAGCATCATTTTTTCCACCGGTGAGAAGAAGTGGATGCCGATAAACTGTTCTGGCTTGTCGGATGCCTTGGCCAGCTCTGAGATTGGCAGGGTCGAGGTGTTGGTGGCGAAGATGCAATCGGGGCCGACATTGGCCAGCACGTTCTTGGTCACCTCGGCCTTCACGCCTGGGTCCTCGAACACCGCCTCGATGATCAGGTCCGCGCCTTGCAGGGCGGCGTAATCGGTGGTGGCTGTGATCTGGGAGAGGATTTTCTCTTTCTTCTCCGCCGTGGCTTTGCCGCGTTTGATGCCCTTGTCCATGTAATCAGCGGTGTAGGCTTTGCCCTTGTCAGCCGCGTCTTGCTTTTGGTCGATCAGCACGACCTCCATCCCGGCCATGGCCGAAACGAGAGCGATGCCCGCGCCCATCATGCCAGCCCCCATGACGCCCACCTTTTTGACGGTCTGATCCGGCACATCCGGACGGTTCGCGCCTTTTTCCAACGCTTCTTTGTTGATGAAAAGCGAGCGGATCATGGCCGCTGATGATGGGTTCATGAGCACATTGGTGAACCAGCGGGCCTCGATTTTCAGGGCTGTATCAAAGGGCACCAACGCGCCTTCGTATACGGCAGATAGCAAAGCCTTGGCCGCAGGAAACGCGCCTTGTGTTTTGCCGTTGACCATGGCCGAGGCGCCCACGAAGGTCATGAAACCAGCCGGATGATACGGCGCGCCGCCGGGGATTTTGTAGCCTTTTTCGTCATAGGGTTTGACGAATTTTGGCTCGGACAGGATGTATTCTTTGGCCTTGGCCAGCAGGTCATCTGCGGGCACGACCTCATCGATCAAACCGCCTTGCATGGCTTTCTTGGGATCAGACAGCTTGCCTTCCAGCAAAAATGGCGAGGCACCCATCGCGCCCAGTTTGCGGGTCAGGCGCGCGGTGCCACCCATGCCGGGGAAGATGCCGACCATGATCTCGGGCAGGCCGATCTTGGCCTTGGGGTTGTCAGCGGCAATGATCCGGTGGCAGGCCAGCGGGATTTCCAGACCAATTCCAAGTGCTGTGCCGGGCAGGGCGGCCACGAAGGGTTTGCCGCCTTTGTTCTTGTCGTCCATGCCGCCGCGCTCAATCTTGCGCAGAATGGCGTGGGTGGCGGACAGCCCGTCCATCAGGCCTTGGGCGGGGTTGTCGCCAGCGGCTTCTTTCATCTTGGCGATGATGTTCAAATCCATCCCGCCTGCAAACGAGCCGGGCTTGCCAGATGTGATGATCACGCCTTTGATGGCGTCATCGGCCAACGCCTGATCGACCAGCGCGTCGAGGTCCTCAAACCCCTGCTGGTTCATCACGTTCATGGATTTGCCAACCGTATCCCAGGTGATCGTGGCCACGCCGTCGGCGTCGGTGGTGAGTGTAAAATCAGTCATGTCTTTTCTCCCTTTTGGGGTGTTTGGTAGGGGCGGCCATCGTGGTGGGTGAATGTGGCAACGCCGTCTTTGAGGGCAACCTTCAGATCATTGTCTGGGTAGGTTGCAAATTCAGGGTTCATGCGCGAGCCGACGACGAAAAATCGCGCCTCTTCGCTGGTTTTGTTAATAAACTGGTGGCCGTTTTCCACGCCCGCCGGAAAGGCAGCGCAGTCACCGGGGTGCATCTGGGTTTCGCCAGTGTTGTCGATCAGGGTGCAGGTGCCGCTGACCATCATCACGAACTCGTCTTCGTTTTGATGCCAGTGCCGCAGCGAGGATTTGGCGCCCGGTTCAAGGATCACCATATTGCAGCCAAACTGCGTCAGCCCGCCCGCATCGCCCAACCGCAGCGACGAGCGCCCGGCCATCTGACTGGCAAAGGGCTCAGGATAGATCGAGCCGGTTTTGACGGGCACGTTGTCCATATCAATCTTGGTCATGTGAGGCCTTTCTCGGCGATAATGCGTTTGATTTCGGCCAGCAGGTTTTCGGGCGTGTCTGTTTCCAGAAAATGATGATCCCAGTAATCGAACCGTTGCCGGTCCATGGCGCTGCCGGGGTCAAACTTGAGCTTGAACACCTGTTGGTTGGCGCGATGGTACAGCCGGATCAGTGATCCGCTGTAGACATCCACGATATGAAGGCTGTGCAGGTTTTGATCCTGCGCCAGCGCATGCACCGCGCGAAACGGATGATCATCGCCCAACGGATGACGAAACTTGGTCTCACCGTGCGCGGCAACCCCGGCATCAAGGATCGCTTGCAAGGTGCCAGCCGGTCCATCGGCAAAGGCCTCGGGCGGCAGATCAATCCGCGTGTGCATCCCAAATCCGTTGCGGTCGATGCTGTCGAGCTTGTCGCCCTTGCGCATAAACAGCAGGTCCGGATTGCGCAAAACCATCCGCACATAGGCCCCATCCCGTTCAACCACCAGCTTGAGGTCTTCAAGACCGCGCAGGGTGGCCAGTTTGGCCACGTCGTGAAAGGGATGTGCCTGTGTGCTCATGGGTTACACGCGCTCGATGATTGTGGCGGCACCCATGCCGGAGGCGATGCACAGCGTGGCCAGACCCACCTCTTTGTCGGTGCGCTCCAGCTCATCGAGCAATGTGCCGATGATGATGGCACCTGTGGCCCCCAGCGGGTGGCCCATTGCGATGGAGCCGCCATTGACGTTGACCCGTGCAGGATCGACATCAAAGGCTTGTTGAAAACGCAACACCACAGATGCAAAGGCCTCGTTGACCTCAAAGAGATCAATATCTCCAATCGCCATGCCCGCATCGTTCAGGATTTTCTGCGTGGCAGGGACGGGACCTGTTAGCATGATGGTCGGATCAGTGCCGATCTTGCAGGTCTGGCGGATGCGCGCGCGGGGTTTCAGGCCGTGGGCCTCGCCAAATTCCTTGTTGCCGATCAGAACCGCGGCCGAGCCATCGACGATGCCCGAGGAGTTACCGGCATGGTGGATGTGGTTGATCTTTTCCAGATGTGGGTACTTCATCAGGGCGACTTTGTCGAAACCGGGCATCACCTCGCCCATCGCCTGAAACGCAGGGTTCAGACCGCCAAGTGACTGCATATCAGTGCCGGGGCGCATGTATTCGTCGTGGTCCAGAATGGTCAGGTCGTTTTGGTCTTTGACCGTGATCACAGAGCCATCAAACCGCTTGTCATCCCACGCGGCCTTGGCGCGGCGCTGGCTTTCCATCGCCAATGCATCCGCATCGTCCCGGCCAAAGCCATACTCGGTTGCGATGATATCGGCGGAGATACCCTGAGGGACGAAGTAGGTGTTCATGGCCACCGAAGGATCGACTGCAATCGCCGCCCCATCACTGCCCATGGCCACACGGCCCATCATTTCGACCCCGCCCGCGATATAGGCCTGACCAGCCCCGCCCTTCACCTGATTGGCGGCCAGGTTCACGGCCTCCATGCCAGAGGCACAAAAGCGGTTGATCGCCAGACCCGGGATGCTCTCATCTAGGTCTGAGGCCAAAACAGCCGTGCGCGCCAGACAGCCGCCTTGCTCCATCACCTGCGTGACATTGCCCCAGATCACATCCTCAACGGCGTGACCTTCAAGGTTATTGCGGGTTTTCACAGCGTTCAGCACCTGTGCAGACAGGCTGACAGCGGTCACTTCGTGCAGGCTGCCATCCTTGCGGCCCTTGCCACGCGGGGTGCGCAGGGCATCATAAATATAGTGTTCGGTCATTGGTTTCTCCTCAGGTATTCGTGGTGTGTCAGGCGCGGTCAGCAGGGCTGCCGGGCATCAGATCATAGGGGTGCTTCCAGCCGGGTGTTTGTTCGATATGGGTCAGCCAGCGGTCAATATTGGGCCAATCCTTCCGGCCAAAGCCGAAAGGTTCTGGGTAAAACAGATATCCGCAGCACGACAGATCAGCATTGGTTAGCGCATCACCAACCATCCAGTCGCGCCCTTCAAGATGGGTATTGAGTGTGTCATAGGCGGCCTTGAGACGCCCTTGCATAAAGCCGATCACCTCTGCCGGGCGCGTCTCCTCGGGCAGGAAGTTCATCAGGAACCGCGTCATGCCCGCCTGGCTGCTCAGCTTGTGATTGTCCCACAGGACCCAGCGGAAAATCTCGTAATTTTCGGCATGGCCGTGGCCGCCAAACTTGCCGGACTTTTCGGTCACATAGGCCTGAATAGCGCCCGATTGACTGGTGCGAAAATCACCGTCGATCAGCATGGGAACTTCGCCCATGTCATTGACAGTGCTGCGAAATTCAGGCGTGCGCGTTTCTCCTCCAAAGAAGTCAACGTAAACCGGCTCCCACTCCAGCCCTGACAGTTCCAGCGCAAGGGCCGCTTTGTAGGCATTGCCGCTTTCACCCATGCAATAGAGTTTGATGGTCATGGCTTATCTCCCGGTTGTAACGTTTAAATGTGAGTATTTATGCCAAGAAGAAGCAGCGGCGCGTTCATCAGCCGTTAACCAAGATGCGATCTGATACGCCTTGCGGTACAGGCGGGAGCGCCGATGACCGCCCAAGGAGAAGCCCTGCTGCCCTTTGCGCATAGCGACTGTCGGGCGGTAGGGTGGACCTGCTTCTTCTTGGTCCAAATACTCCCGCCGGAGGCATGAAACGTCTTGCATCACAGGTCCCTCGCAATCAGGTCTTTCATGATCTCATTGGTGCCGCCGTAGATCTTTTGCACCCGCGCATCGGCCCACATTTCAGC
Organism: Roseovarius sp.; assembly: GCA_045106595.1. GTDB lineage: Bacteria > Pseudomonadota > Alphaproteobacteria > Rhodobacterales > Rhodobacteraceae > Roseovarius. Next base: position 10,201 of record JBGCEW010000009.1, read on the forward strand.
GATGTCATATTCGGCCATATAGCCATACCCGCCATGCAGTTGCAGGCATTCGTCGAGGACTTCAAACTGCGTGTCCGAAAGCCAGTATTTGGCCATGGCCGCCTTGGACACGGACAACTCACCACGCAAATGATCGCTAATGCACTCATCGAGGAACGCGCGGCAGACCATTGTTTTCGTTTGGCATTCAGCCAATTTGAAGCGGGTGTTCTGGAATTGCAGGATGGGCCCACCAAACGCCTGACGCTCTTTCGCGTATTCGATGGTTCGGGCCATGCCACCTTCCAAAGCGCCTTGCGCACCGCAGGCGATGATCAGGCGCTCCTGGGGCAGTTGTTGCATCATTTGCACAAAGCCCTGACCTTCATCTCCGCCCAGGATGTTCTCGGGTGGGATTTCCACGTTGTCAAAGAACAGCTCGGATGTATCCGCGGCATGCAGGCCGACTTTTTCGAGGTTGCGACCGCGTGAGAACCCGGCAGCCCCTTCGGTTTCGACCACAGCGAGGGAAATCCCGCGCGCGCCTTCTTTTGGGTCGGTTTTGCACGCCACGATCACCAGGTCGGCGTGCTGGCCGTTGGTGATGAAGGTCTTTTGGCCCGAGAGGCGATAGGCGTTGCCATCGCGCAGCGCTTTGGTTTTCATGCCTTGCAGGTCTGATCCGGCACCGGGTTCGGTCATCGCCAGCGCACCCACCATTTCGCCCGAGACCATGCGCGGCAGCCAGCGCTGTTTTTGCTCTTCCGAACCATAGGTCAGAATGTAATGCGCCACGATGCCGGAATGGATGGGGTTGCCCCAAGAGGCCAGATTGGCGCGGTTTTGTTCAATGCAGATCACCGCCTCATGGCCGAAATCACCGCCTGCGCCGCCGTATTCCTCGGGGATGGAAGGGCAGAGCAGGCCCAGCTCGCCTGCTTCGTTCCAGGTGGAGCGGTCCATCATGCCGTCACGGCGCCAGCGATCAAAATGCGGGCCCCATTCTTCGGTGATGAACTTATAGGTCATCTCCGAGAGCATTGCGTGCTCGTCTGTCATCCAAGCAGACATTCAGTCGGCCTTTCGCAGGTGGTCCGGCAGGACATTGTCCCAGACCCGTTCCATGCGGCCATCGGCAAATTCGGCGCCCAGAAAATCAGGGTGCGCTTTGCGCAGCGAAATCAGATCGCGGGGTTTGCGGGTTTGGGTAATGTACCACTGGCCATCTTCCTCAAAGGCGACAAAAGCCCCGATGACCCGGTGCAGGTTCAATTCATCCATGCGCCAGTATTCTTCGGTAAAGCCCTGCACAAAGCTGCGCCCAGATGGGGTTTGTTTCATTTCCATCCGGTCGGGCAGCAGGCCAAAATACGCGATATCGACGATGTCGAGCGAAGCGGTCACCTTGGCCGCATGGGCCTGTAGCATCTGATCCACGGAAGTGCCGGCTGCATCGGCCAGTACCTGCAACTGCCCAGGGGACCGCGCGGCCATGATGGCCGACAGATCACCTGCGTTGAACGCCTCGGCCGCTTGGGTCACCACAGTTGTGACCGCGTCAAAGGCGGCTTGATCGGCCTGTGCTGACACGGGTGCCACAAGGGCGGCGGTGCTGAGAAGGGCTGCTGTGAACTTCATGATTTGCGCGCATCCAGTTCGGTGTTGAACAGGCGCATTTTCTGCATGAACGCGCCTTCGTCCATGATGCTGTCGAAGTTCTCAAACACAAAGGACAGCGCCTCGCCTTCGTCCAGACCCGCCTCGCTCGCAAATTTACGCAGGCGGCGATAGCCGTCCTCGGTCATTGCGGTGGTAAAGCGGCGGGTCAGGCGAAAGCGTTTGGGCATCGGATATCCTTTATGAGGGGTGCGCGTTGCCGCCCACCTTCACATCAAAACTGGTCGGCCTCCAGTGCCATCACGGTGTCGGCCCCGCTTTGGATACGGGCCAGGTGCATCGACGTGGCAGGCAAGCGGCGCGCCATGTAATAGCGTCCGGTGGCCAGCTTGGTTTCATAGAACTTAGGATCAGACGTGCCGCCATCCAATGCCTCTTGGGCGGCTTTGGCCATTTCGGCCCACATCAGCCCAAGGCAGACATGCCCAAACATATGCAGGAAGTCGGTCGAACCTGCCAGCGCGGCGTTGGGATTCTTCATCCCGTTTTGCATAAAGTACATGCCGGCGGCCTGCAGATCCTTGGAGGCCGCTTTCAAAGGCTCAAGGAAATCTTCCTTCAGAGCGTCGTTGTCGGCATTGTCCTTGATGAAGCTTTTGACCAGATCAAAGAAGGCCATCACATGCTTGCCACCGTCCTGGGCCAGCTTGCGACCGACCAGATCCAGTGCTTGCACGCCGTTGGCGCCTTCATAGATCATGGCAATCCGGGCATCGCGGGTGAACTGCGACATGCCCCATTCTTCGATATAGCCGTGGCCGCCGTAGACCTGTTGCGCCTGCACGGTCATGTCATAGCCCTGATCGGTCAGGAACCCTTTGACCACCGGTGTCAGCAAAGACACAAGGCCTTCGGCCGCTTCGTCATTTGCGCGGTGCGACTGGTCGATCATTTTAGAGGCCCAGAGCAGGAAGGCGCGACCACCTTCAACAAAGCTTTTCTGGTCCATCAGGCTACGACGAATGTCGGGGTGCACGATCAAAGGATCAGCAGGACCTTCGGGGTTTTCGTCACCAGTTACGGCGCGGCCCTGCAAACGGTCCTTGGCGTAGTCCACGGCGTTTTGATAGGCCACCTCGGCCTGAGCCAGACCTTGCATGCCCACGCCAATGCGCGCTTCGTTCATCATGGTGAACATGGCACGCATGCCTTTGTGTTCTTCGCCCAGCAGCCAACCACGTGCCGCGTCATAGTTCATCACGCAGGTTGAATTGCCGGGGATGCCCATCTTTTCTGCGATCTTGCCACAGCTGACGCCGTTGCGCTCGCCCAGGGACCCGTCTTCGTTCACGATGAATTTGGGCACGATGAACAGGCTGACACCTTTGATGCCCTCGGGCCCACCGGGAATTTTGGCCAGCACCAGATGGATGATGTTGTCGGCCATGTCATGTTCGCCCGACGAGATAAAGATCTTCTGCCCGGTCACCAGATAGCTGCCATCGTCCTGTGGCTCGGCCTTGGTGCGCATCAGGCCCAGATCGGTGCCGCAATGGGGCTCGGTCAGGTTCATGGTACCGGTCCATTCGCAGGACGTCATGTTGGGCAGGTAAGTGTTTTTCTGCTCTTCGGTGCCGTGCACCAGAATGGCCGAGGCCGCGCCGTGGGTCAGGCCCTGATACATCGTGAACGCCTGGTTCGCGGCCGAGGATGTTTCACCCACGGCGGTGTACATGATGTAGGGCATGTTCTGCCCGCCATATTCCTCGGGCAGATCCACGCCTGTCCAGCCACCTGCTTTGATCTGCTCAAACGCGTCCTTGAACCCTGTGGGGGTGCGCACAACGCCGTTTTCCATGGTGCAGCCTTCGGTGTCACCCACCACATTCAATGGCGCCAGCACCTCGGAGGCGACTTTGCCCGCCTCTTCCAGAATGGCGGACGTGAAATCGGCGTCCAGATCGCTGTAGCCCGGCACATCGGATTGACTGACTTTCAGCACATCATGCAGAACGAAATGCAGGTCTTTGGTGGGGGCGGTATAGCTGGGCATGGTGACGTCTCCCTCAGGTATTGTCGGTTGATCGGTTGTTACAATGCGGGCTCGTGACGATCTTCAAAGGAACGGATCATCTTGCGGCCCCAGCTCATCTGATCGCGCAGATCAGCAATGGCGGCGTTCAATTCGTCACGCTGGCGTTCCATGTCTTTCAGCCGGCGCTCGGCCACGCTGTAGGCGGCGGTGATCTGGGTTTGTTGCTGATCGCCCGCGTTATACAGATCCAGCAGCTGACGGATTTCTTCCAGCGAAAAGCCAAAACGCTTGCCGCGCAGGATCAGCTTCAGCCGGGCACTGTCGCTCCGGGTGAACAGACGCTTTTGGCCCACACGCTGCGGAAAGAGCAGTTCTTTGCTTTCGTAAAAGCGCAGGGTACGTGGCGTGACGTCAAAGGCGTCACACATTTCGCGGATTGTCATAACAGTATTTGGCATCGGATTTCTCGCACTCGGTAAAAGATGCGCTTCAGGTGGCGGTGTTGCGCTATCCATACAACGGGAAATTAGGTTTACGTAGATGGTACGCTACGTCACTTTGCGAGTTTGATAACTTTACGAAAGGTAAACCGCCAAGACGCGACAGTTTCTTGTGTGCGCAAAGATATGCCCACTGCCGAAAAGGTAAGGAAAACCATACCACAAAGGGGTCTGACGTGTGTTCAGGGATTGGCTTACAGGACGAGTCGTGCCGCTGATTTGATGGTTGCACGCCTGTGATGGGGCGCGATTTGGCCATTTGCCTGGATTGACGTCGCGTCGGCTTGCGTCAGCTTTTGGCCTTGAGCGAGGCAACAGTGTGATCGCGCATCTCGCGCAGCTCAACCATGGCCTCGTCCAGTTGCTTGCGCTGATCTGCCAGTTCCAGCAATTGCCGATCGGCCAGCTCAATCCAGCTTTGCATCTGCGCATCGGTGCCTTCGTCTTCGTAAATCAGCAACCATTGGCGGATGTCTTCCAGAGCGAAACCCCATTTACGGCCGCGCAAGATCAGCGTCATGCGCACCACCTCGCGGTGGCCGTAATAGCGCGAACGGCCGATCCTCTCGGGTGTCAGCAATTCAATGTACTCGTAATAGCGCAAAGTGCGCGGCGTCACATCGAACTTCGCGCACATTTCCTTGAATGACAGTCTTTCGTCAGACATGGCCGTCTCTCCCTGCTGGTCACGTTAAAGGGACCGACGCCGCAGCGCAACAGGCGGGTTGCAGGTAGGGGGCTTTGCGGCCCATAACGGGGGAATTGTGAAAAGGAACGTCCACGATGGATTTCGCCGGGACAAAGAAAGACCGCGCCACGTTTGCCAGCCAGTTCATCGCCAGTATTCCCCATGCCAAGGCCCTGGGGATGGAATTGATCAGCGTCGAGGGCGACGAGGTGGTGATGCGCATGGGCTATGACGCGCGTTTCATTGGCGACCCCAAAACGGGTGTTATACATGGCGGGGCGGTGTCTGCACTGATGGATATGTGCTGTGGCACGGCTGCCATCATCCATCCCGATAATCCCGGCAGCACCGCCACAATTGATCTGCGGATCGATTACATGCGCCCCGCAACCCCCGGTCAGGCAATCACCGCAAAGGCCGAGGTGTATCACATCACCCGCTCGGTGGCCTTTGTGCGCGCCAAAGCGTTGGACGAAGACGAAAGCCGCCCGGTGGCCACGGCCACAGGAACCTTCACGGTGGAGGATAAGTCATGAAGCGCATCCGCCCCGAACCCGTGCAGCAGGTCAAGCAACGCCGCGATGCCGCGCTGAAAACCCTGCTGGATCAAGTGCCCTACATTCAGTTTCTGGGCATCCAGTTTGACCGCCGCGGAGACGAGCTGACCGCTGTGCTGCCCTACCGTGACATGCTGATCGGAAACCCCTTGTTGCCTGCGTTGCATGGCGGCGCCACGGCGGCATTTCTGGAAACCACCGCCATCATCGGCCTCAGCTGGACCACGCTGTGGGATGATATCGAAAGCGGCGCATTGGAAGGTCTGGAGGACGGCGGCGGCGAGATCCCAGATCTGCCCAAGACCATTGACCTGACCGTTGATTACCTGCGCTCGGGTCTGCCGCGTGATGCCTATGCGCGGGCCCGTGTGGCGCGTTCGGGGCGGCGCTATGGGTCCGTGCATGTCAGTGCCTGGCAAGACAACCGTGACCGGCCCTTTGCGCAGGCCACCGGGCATTTCCTGATGCCTCGTGCGCGTGGCTGAGCCGTGGCTGGGGTGTCTGGCCCGCTGACCCACAAACGGGTCCTCAACATCGCGGTGCCCATCGTACTGGCCAATGTCACGGTGCCTGTTCTGGGCGCTGTGGACACCGGCGTTGTGGGCCAGCTGGGGCAGGCCGCGCCCATTGGGGCCGTGGGCATCGGTGCCGTGATCCTGACGGCGCTCTATTGGGTGTTCGGCTTTTTGCGCATGGGCACAACCGGACTGACCAGCCAGGCGCAGGGGGCAGGGCGCCCGGGCGAGGTGGCGGCCCTGCTGACGCGCGCGCTGATGATTGCCGCTGCAGGCGGCGTGCTGATCATCGCGCTACAAGGCCCGCTGTTTTACGGCGCATTCAAAGTGGCTCCGGCCAGTGACGAGGTCGAAACATTGGCGCGTGGCTATATGAGCATCCGGATCTGGAGCGCGCCTGCGATGATCGCCATCTTTGGCCTCACCGGTTGGCTGATCGCACTGGAGCGCACCCGCGCCGTCCTAGTGTTGCAGCTGTGGATGAATGGCGTGAACGTCCTGCTGGATCTGTGGTTCGTGCTGGGTCTGGGCTGGGGCGTCGAGGGTGTGGCGATTGCCACCTTCATCGCCGAATGGAGCGGGCTGGGCTTTGGCCTGTGGCTGTGCCGCGCAGGCCTGCGCAATCCGGCCGCGCGCGACTGGCCCCGGGTATTTGATGGCGCTGCGCTGAAAAACATGGCGACGGTCAACAGTCACATCCTGCAACGGTCTTTGATGCTGGAAGGCATCGTGGTGTCGTTCATGTTTTACGGCGCGCGGTTTGGGGATGTGACGCTGGCAGCCAATCAGGTGCTGCTGCAATTCCTGCACATCACGGCCTATGCACTGGATGGGTTTGCCTTCGCCGCCGAGGCGCTGGTGGGGCAGGCTTACGGTGCGGCTCAGCTGTCGCGCCTGCGCCGTGCGGCGTGGATGGCAAGCCTCTGGGGAGGGGCGATCACCCTGGCAATGGCGCTGGCCTTTTGGTTCGGTGGTGGTGCGATCATCGATCTGATGACCAAAGCCCCGGAAGTCCAGATCGAGGCGCGTGCCTATCTGGTCTGGATGGCATTGGCCCCCGTGTTGGGAGTGAGCGCATGGATGCTGGATGGCATTTTCATCGGCGCCACCCGCACCCGCGATATGCGTGACATGATGGTTCTCAGCCTGTTGGTGTACATTGCGGCCCTGATGGTGCTGATGCCGATTTACGACAATCACGGGCTATGGATGGCATTGCTTTTGTCCTATATCGCACGCGGCCTGACCTTATGGTGGCGCTATCCCAAACTTGAGGCGTCCATAACCTGATTGAGTGCTGCGCACGCAGTTTGCCTCGCTGTCGGCATGCCGCCGCCATCTCGGGGGCTTGGCGAATGTGACGCATTCAAAGGTAAGATATCGCGCAGTTGAATCGGCCGTGTTTTGAGTATTTTTGCCAAGAAGAAACAGCGATGGCGCGCCTTTTTCAGTCTTGCTTGAATACTCTCGCAAAAGGCATCGCACTTCTTGGGTCAGTCGGTGGTTCTGAAGCGTGACAGTTGCACCAGCAGCACCACCAGCAACGGGATCGCCACGGTGATACAGGTGACAGTGATCAACAGCTGGCCCAATTGGCTGTAGTCTGCGCCGGTTGTCGCAAGGCCTGTTTCGGCGTCTTTGACTTCGCGCGTGATGGTATAAAACTGATTGAGGTATTTGGTCCCAAGGGCGGCAGCCGACAAAGCGAGATTGGTAAACGAGGCCATGACAGCAAAGAACGTCGCCTTTAGGTCGTTGGGTGCATTGCGCGCGATCCAGGCCAGCATTGGGATCATGGCGATCTGTGAAAGCGGGCTTTCCACGGCAGTGTCCAGCAGGGCGATGAAGCGTGCATCGACGATGCCTGCGGTCAGCGGGGCCGTCCAGTTTTGGATGCCATAGAACAAGCCAATGTTGGGCAGCGCCAACACGCCCGCAGCCAGGGTGAGCAGAACCACGATGGTGGCGATGGGTTTGCGCGCAATCACCGGCCGAAGGATCAGCAGCCCTGCCAGGGTCAGCACAGATGTGATCAGCGACAGGATTGAGAGAAACTGCTGGTCAAAGCCCAGTTCGTCGATTTGGAACCAGCTTTGGCCATCGCCGGGCAGCGGGGTTGCGCGAAACACGAAGATGATGACCGCAGTGCCCAGCAGCATACGCGCCTGGGCTTTGGGCAGGCGTGCGATCAGTTGCCGCATGAGAAACAGAACGATGGCCATAGAGCCGCAGAAGATGATTTCCTGACCGTATGGTACACCCGTCAGCCCGATGGTCAGGGTCATTGCGACAAACAGACCACCGCCGATAAAATACCACGGGTTGGGTGTGGTTTTGGCATCATCGCCCACAAAGGGCAGGCTGGAGGGATCAAGCCCGGCGGTCAAAAGCTGTCGGCGTTGGCGGTTCAGTTGCACCCGGGCGATCAGCACGCCCGAAACCGAGATGACCGGAATAATCAGCCCAATGGCATAGATGCGGGCGTAGATGGTGGATTTTTCTGCCTGCGGCAACGCCTCGATGCCGGAGAACTGCCAGATGTTCACCAGGGCAACGATCACCGTGCCACCTATTAGCGCAAAGCGCCCAAGAGTTTGCATTGTGGTGTGCATGTTCTTGGTGGTGTCTTCATCAATCGGGGTGCCGTCGGGATGGTGCGTGGGCACGGCCTCGATCGACATGGCATCGGCGACCGCATCCTGCAACACAAGGCCACAAGGGGCCAGTATGAAGCTGATGATATACCATGTGCCGATGGGGGCAATGGCCTGCATCATTTGGGTTTGAGTTAACACCAGATACATGATGCTGAGGCTACCCGCGACGAGCGCTGCGCCGAGGAAGATCAGGATGGATTTCCAGCGCCAGATAATATCCACCAGATGGCCCAGAGGCATTTTCAGCGCCCAGGGCAACCCGGCCCAGAACACAAGACTGGCAATATAGGCGGCCGAGAAATCAAGGTATTCCTTGATGAAGAACGTGCCGACAATGGCCGTTACGGTTGAGCAGCCAAAGGCAAAATACACCATCAGGGGCGGCAGGAAGGACCAGCGCAATTGCCGGGCCAGATCAAACACAATGGCATCGACGCCGCGTTTCAGGGTCTGGGTCAGCTGCATGCGTTCTCCGGTTTGGTGCGTCGTCTTCGACCGGATATAGTCAAGGAGGGCGAGGCTGCAACCTGTCTGACATGTTGGTGATGCAGATGTGTCAAAGGATGTCCATCACGGCCTCAGGCGGGCGGCCGATGCGCGCGCGTGCGCCACAGAACACCACAGGGCGTTCGATCAGTTTAGGCGTGGTGGCCATGGCGCTGATCAGGGTTGTCTCTGCGTCGGTTTTGGCAAGGCCTTGCTCTTTGAAGGCGGCCTCGCCGGTGCGCATCATAGAGATGGCGGGCAGTCCGAGGGCGGATTGTGCCGCGCGCAGCTCGGTCTCAGACGGAGGATTGTCCAGATAAAGGCGCACGACCGGGTTATGGCCTTCGCGTTTCAGCAGATCCAGCGTTTGACGGGATTTTGAACAGCGCGGGTTGTGCCAGATTGTGATCATAGCCAGTCCTGTGTTTTGGTGCCGATGGCATCTGTTATGGTGGCGTGGCCATCACGGGCCAGCAATTCATCCAGTCCGCGTGCGATGTCACCGGCCAGAGACAGGCCATTATACACCATGGCCGAATACAACTGTACCGCCGAGGCCCCAGCACAGATTTTGGCATAGGCCTGCGCGGCCGTTGAGACACCGCCCACGCCAATCAGCGGCATCTGACCATTGGTCAGCTGCGAAAGCCTGGCCAGAACGCGCGTGGATTTTTCAAACAACGGCGCCCCCGACAATCCGCCCGCCTGATGGCTTGCCGGGCTTTGCAGCCCGTCGCGCGACAAGGTGGTGTTGGTGGCGATGATGCCCGCAAGGCCCGAGGTCTGTGCAACATCTGCGATCTCGGATAGCTCGGTGTCTGTCAGATCCGGTGCGATCTTGAGAAAGATCGGTATCGGCACGGTCAGCCCGTCACGTGCCACCATCACACCGCGCAGCAGGGCCGACAGGGCCTCGGGCCCTTGCAGGTCGCGTAGTTTTTCAGTGTTGGGAGACGAGACATTGACAGTGGCAAAATCCAGATAGGCCCCGCAATGGGCCAGCACGCGGGCGAAATCCTGTGCGCGGTCATCGCTGTCTTTGTTGGCCCCAAGGTTCAGGCCGATGACAGCGTTTTGAGGGCGTTGTGCCAGGCGCTGGGCGGCACTGTCCATGCCATCATTGTTAAACCCGAAGCGATTGATCACGGCGCGGTCTTCAGTCAGGCGAAACAGGCGCGGGCGCGGATTGCCGGGCTGCGCGCGCGGCGTGATTGCCCCCACTTCAAGAAAGCCGAACCCTGATTGCGACAGTGGTTTCAGGGCCTGTGCGTTTTTGTCAAACCCAGCAGCAAGACCCACGGGATTTGGCAGCTCCAGCCCCGCGACCGTGCAGCGCAGCCGCTTTGATGTCACAGGGCCGGGTTTGAGAGTCAGACCCAACGACAAGGCCCTGAGCGCCAGAGTGTGGGCGGTTTCGGGATCAAACCGGTGAAGCACCCCGAGCCCCAGTTTTTCCAGCGGTGTCATGAGGCGTCACTCAGTCCCGGCGGAAAGGTATGCTTACCGTTCACCAAGGGCAGGGGCTGCGCCCACCGCACATCCGAAAGCTGCAAAGGCGCATAGAGATGCGGAAAGAGCGCGCCCCCGCGAGAGACCTCCCATTTGAGGGGCTCACCCAGATCATCCGCCTCAACCGCGACCAGCATCAGATCATCCGCATCTGCGAAATGCTTGGCCGCGGTTTCGCCCGCCTGATCCAGGGTTGAGAAGTGAATATAGCCATCGGCCAGATCAATCGGCGCACCCAGCGTTGTGCCTTGGGCGCGCAGTTCGGCCCATTCGGGGCTGTGGAATATCTTGAAAATCAGCATGTGCGCGGTGATGCACTGCCTATCAGGTCTGGTCAAGCGGATTGGTTTTGACACGTGGCCCTTGGTCGGGGCAAGCTGGCTTCATTGATTCAAGTTTAAGGAAAATTCTTATGATGAGACCGTTTTTAACTGCTCTTGCGCTGAGTGCGACAGCCACGGCTGCGCAGGCCGATTTTAACCTGACCATTCTGCACACCAATGACTTCCATGCTCGGTTTGAACCGATCACAGCCTATGACAACACCTGCGGGGCCGAAGACAACGACGCGGGCAAATGTTTTGGTGGCTCAGCGCGGCTGGCCACGGCCATATCGGATGCACGCGGACGCCATGAGAACACCATTTTGGTGGACGGGGGCGATCAATTTCAGGGCACGCTGTTTTACACCTATTACAAAGGCACGCTGGCCGCCCGCATGATGAACAAGATGGGGTATGACGCCATGACCGTGGGCAACCACGAATTTGACGATGGCCCAGAGGTGCTGCGCGGGTTCATGGATGCGCTGAACTTTCCTGTTCTGATGTCAAATGCTGATGTAACCGGAGAGAAAAATCTGGCCGGGGTCATGCAAAAATCCACGATCATCAATCGCGGAGGCGAACGCATTGGCCTGATCGGTGTGACGCCACAAAACACTGATGAGCTGGCCAGCCCGGGGCCGTATATTGTGTTCTATGATCCTGTCGACGGGGTGCAGACCCAAGTGAACCTGATGCAGGACGCAGGCGTGAACAAGATCGTTGTGCTCAGCCATTCGGGATATCTGGTCGATCAGCATATCGCTGCCAAAACCGAAGGGGTTGATGTGATCGTGGGCGGGCACTCGAACACCTATTTGCACCCAACGGACGAAAATGCCAGCGGGCTATACCCGACGATGGTGGGCGATACTGCGATTGTGCAGGCCTATGCCTATGGCAAGTTTCTGGGCGAGCTGAACGTGGTCTTTGATGACGAGGGCAAGATTGTCTCAGCTCAGGGCGCGCCACTGATCATGGATGCCAGCGTCACCGAGGATGACAGCATCAAAGCGCGCATCACCGAAGCGGCCATTCCGCTGAATAAAATTCGCAACCAAGTGGTCGGCGAAGCGGTGGAAGCCATCGACGGATCCTCGGCCACATGCCGGTTTGGGCCGTGTGCGATGGGCATTGCACTGGCCGAGGCGATGTTGGACCGGGTGCGCGATCAGGGCATTGATGTGGCCATGACCAATGGCGGCGGTGTACGTTCGGGCATCGATCAGGGCGAAATCACCAAAGGCGAAGTGCTGACGGTGGCGCCGTTTCAGAACACCATGGCCACGTTCCGGCTGACGGGGGCACAGGTGGTTGAGGCGCTGGAAAACGGGTTTTCAAAGCTGGGCGAAGATGCCGGGCGGTTCCCGCAGGTGGCCGGTATGACCGTAACCTATGATGCCAGTGCCGAACCGGGCGCACGGGTGCGCGATGTGATGATCGGAAGCGCGGCACTGGAGATGGACAAGCTCTACGGTGTGGTGTCGAACAATTATCTGCGCACAGGGGGCGATGGCTATAAGGTCTTTGTGGATGCGCAGGATGCCTATGATTTCGGCCCCGATGTGGCCGATGTTCTGGCAGATTACCTGGCCGCGCGCACGCCGTTTACACCGATGGTGGACGACAGGATCAAACCCGCCGGGCAGTGAGGTTTACCTAAATTGAGTGCGCCCCCTTTGGGGACGCACGCATGGTGTCTCGCCGTCGCCTTGGGGCGCCGTCTCGGGCGGGGTGTTGACGTGACGCGTTATGGGCTGAGGATGTGCCAAGCGGGGCGGTGGCGGCCTTTGGCGCGCGTGGTCTTGCGATGAAGAGGCGCGTTTAGGGCTGCCAGCGCTGGGCGCAGCTGTGAATGCGCGCGCCAAAGCGGCGGGCCGTTTCGGTATCGCCTGCGTTGATCATGATGGACTTATCCGGGTCCGACCGGGCCATCAGCCCAAGCATGGAGCCGTCGCGGTTGATGCCTGGTTGGTCCGGCTCAACAGGCGCGCCGATATCGGTGGGGCCGATCCAGATCATCCCCATCTGGCTGGCATAGATACTAAGTCGGAACAGCGCGCTGAGTTTATCGCCCGAAGGATAGCTGGCCACCGTAAAGCCGCCCGCAATTTTATCGCGCCACGGCAGGTCTGTCCAAAGGTCGGCGGCCTCTTCCAGAAAATGATCATAGCGTGCGGCGGTCGAGCCCATATAGGTGGGGCTGCCAAACAAGATGGCTTGGGCGTCATTCAACGTGCGCCAGTCTGTTTCGGTCATGGCCGTGACATCGATCAGTGCGGTGTTGGGCGCGCCCGAGGCAATCGCCTGCGCCAGAACGCGCGTGTGGCCAGAGCCGGTAAAATAGGGAATGGCGATCAGGGGCTGTGTCATACGTCGCAGATTGGCGTGTTGGGGCGCACCGTGCAAGGCAGAACCGCTTTGCCATTTGCTATGGGTCTGATTTATGGTCGCGCCACGCATCACCGGAAAGGCCCGATATGAGCGACGTCAAGGCACAGTACGAGGCCTATCCCTATCCCGAACGCGACCCCAAGGATGAGGCCAAGCGGCTGATCACCGGCTCGCCCTCGCATCCGCTTGAGATAGATCATTTCATCTTTGGCGGTCAGCGCGATTGGTCGCAACCGTTGCGGGTGCTGGTGGCGGGCGGCGGGACCGGTGATGGTTTGATCCAGATTGCGCAGCTGATGGCACAATTGGGCAAACCCTGCGAGATCACGTATCTGGATTTATCGCAGGCCTCGCGCAAGGTGGCCGAGGCGCGGGCGAAGGTGCGTAAGCTGGGCGGTATTCGCTTTGAAACCGGCAGTTTGCTGGATGCCGCTGACCACGGCCCATTTGATTACATAGATTGCTGCGGGGTGTTGCATCATCTGCCTGATCCTGCGGCAGGGTTTGCCGCCCTGCGCGGTGCCCTGGCCCCCGGTGGCGGGCTGGGGTTCATGGTTTACGCGCCCTATGGGCGTTCTGGCGTTTACCCGTTGCAGGATGCCTTTGGCGCGCTTTACGCAGGGCTCAGCCCAGATGACAAACTGCGCCGTGCCAAAGAGCTGCTGGAGAGCTTGCCCGAGGGGCATCCGTTCAGGACCAACCCCAATCTGGGCGATCATCATGACAGTGATGCAGGGTTTTATGATCTGTTGTTGCACAGTCAGGACCGGGCCTTTGATGTGCCCGGAGTGTTGGAGGTGTTGCAGAACACAGGCTGGCGTTTAAGTGGGTTCACCATGCCTGCACTCTATGATCTGTCGCGGATAACGCCTGTGCCTGAAGGCATGACGCCCGCGCAGCAAATGGCTGTGGCCGAACAATTGCGCGGCACGATCAAAACCCACGTGGGATATGCCGTACCGATCGAGGCCGAGATAGGCATGGCCAAAGGCAGCAATCGCGCGCTGGTGCCGCATCTTAAAGGGGTGGAGCCGCAGGCCCTGGCACAAGCGATTGCCAAAGCTCAGAGCCCAAAACTAAGCTTTGCCGGGGTGCAAACACGGTTACACCTCCCCCCCGAGGCCGCCCGCGCGGTGGCGGCCATCAACGGGCAGCACAGCCTGAACGAGATCGCCAGGCTCAGCGGCGCTGATCCGATCGGATTTGGGACGATGTGGGCCAAGATAGAGCGCGAGCTGGGCGATTGGGGCATGCTGTTGTATTCGCGCATTCTGGGGTGAACCTGGTAATTTGATCAAATTATGTTTCACCACTGGTCAACCCTGCGCGCGCAGCACATGGTTGCGCCAAATGGATGACCCCAGCTGAGGACATATGTCATGGCACATCGCCCCATCCGCATTGCATTGAACGGGTTTGGCCGGATTGGCCGAACGCTGTTGCGGATCTTGCTCAAGGACATGCAGGATTTTGAACTGGTTTTGATCAATGAGATCGAACCTCTCGAAACCTGCGCCTATCTGTTCCAATATGACAGCGTGTTCGGGCCTTGGCCCGAGCCCGTCAGCACATCGTCCGAGGCGTTGTTCGTCGGTGGGCGCACCATTCCGTTTCATGCGGCCACTGATCTGCGCGATCTGGATCTGACAGGTGTTGATGTGGTGCTGGAATGCACCGGCATGGGGGGCGCGCGCGCCATGGCCGAACGCGGGCTGGAAGCGGGGGCAGCGGCCGTGCTGGTCTCGGGCCCGTCGGCCGAGGCGGATGTGACGCTGGTGATGGGCGCAAATGAGGGCGATCTGGATGATCACCGGATCATCTCAAACGCATCTTGTACGACCAATGCACTGGCCCCGTTGGCGCGGCTTCTGGATGCGGAATTTGGCCTGATAAGCGGGCAAATGACCACGGTGCATTGCTATACCGGCAGCCAGCCCACTGTTGACAAACCCCGTCAGGCCCCCGAGCGCAGCCGGGCGGCGGCCCTGTCGATGGTGCCCACGACCACCAGCGCACAACACCAAACGGGGCTGGTGCTGCCACATCTGAAAGGGCGCATCGAAGCACGTGCCATCCGGGTGCCCACCGCCAGTGTCTCGGCGATTGATCTGACGGTGCAAACCAAAACGCCCGTCACGGCTGAGCAGGTCAACACCCGCCTGCAAGCGGCCGTCGAGCCGGGCGGTGTCTTTGGCTGGACGGAACATCCGTTGGTCAGCTCAGATTTGCGCATGCGTCCGGAATCTCTGGTGATTTGCGGGCCTGAAACATCGGTGTCAGCCGGTGGATTGCTGCGGGTCTTTGGCTGGTACGACAATGAATGGGGCTTTTCGTGCCGGATGCTGGATATGACACGGCTGATCGCCGCGCGGGCGGGCTAATGGTGGTCTTGTGACTGTCAGGACACCCACAGCGCAGACACGACCGGCTTACATCATCAGATCACGACGGCTTGCGCGCCGCCATCACATCGCGGGCAAGGGTCAGCGTATAGGCTTCAAGATCATGCAGAGCTGCGGCGACGGCCTCGGCGTTCTGGGCATCTAATGCGTCGGCGATGCGTGTGTGCAGCGTCACAATCTCGCCGCGCGAACGGGCGGTGAAGGTGATCATGTTCATCAGGGGCTGCATTGCTTCGACCGCACCGGCCAGCTGATAGCTGAGCACTGGATTATCCGCTGAATCCACCAACGCGCGATGAAACGCCACGTCCGAGGCGCAAAAGCTTTCATCTGACAGGCCCGGCTGACCCTGACGATGAATTTCCGCGCGCATGGTAGCCAGATGATCAGGGTCACGGCGCTGGGCGGCCAATGGCGTGCAGGCGCGCTCCAACGCATAGCGGGCCTCGCAGGCGGTTTCGAAGCTGACAGCGTTCATGCTCAGCAACAGCGTCGAAGTGGTGATATGCTGGCCATAGGCCTCGCCGTAACTGAGCCGGTTCACAAACGCCCCCCCAAAGGCGCCGCGCTGGGTGCGGATCAGCGATTGCGCGGCCAGCCGTTTCAACGCTTCGCGCACCGTGGGGCGCGAGACCTTGAATTGCTCGCTCAGTTCCGCCTCAGAGGGCAGGCGTTCATCCACGATCATATCGCCTGACACAATCGCATCGCGAATGGCCGTGGCGATCTGTGCAGACAAATCGGGTTTCTTTGCGGGATCAGTTTTCATTTGTCTGACATTTAATTGTCTGGCATTTGTGTTGCAACATGATTCCCCCCCCGTTTGCGCCGGAGGATATACTCTGACCACCTCTTTGTCCCATACGGTTCGCTCCGGTTTGTGGCTGGCGTTTTTCGCCGCCATCCTTGGGGCGTGGTGGATGATGTATGTCATGGCCGTGGATATGGATCTTGATCTGCTGGGGCGTCCGGGCGCGCAGGGGGCGATGATGCAGGCGATGGACCCGCGCATGCCGATGTATATGCCAATGGCCAATTTTGGCCCGCTCTTTGCGATGTGGGCTATTATGATGGCGGCGATGATGCTGCCCACAATGGTGCCCACGCTGCGCAGCTACGAAGACCTGATGCGCAGCGCTGATGCCACCTGGGCCGGGTGGCTGGGTGTTTTGACGGGTTATGCGATCATGTGGGTCGGCTTTGCCGCGCTGATCGCCGCTGTGCAGCTGGCACTGCTGTTTGGTGGGATCATTGATATGCTGGGCATCACCAAATCGCACCTTGTGGGCGCCGCCCTTTTGTTCATCGTCGGGGCGTTTCAGTTCAGCCGTACCAAGGATGTTTGCCACGGGGTCTGCCACGCGCCGATGATGTATTTCATGGGCAACTGGCGCACAGGTGGCTTGGGTGGCTTGCGTATGGGGCTGGCCCTTGGCGTCTATTGTGTTGTGTGTTGCTGGGGCTTCATGGCGCTGGGTTTCGTGGGCGGGGTGATGAACCTGGCCTGGATGGGACTGGCCACATTATTCATGGTGCTGGAAAAATTACCTCAGATCGGGCACCGTGTGGTACGCCCGCTGGGGATTATTATGATGGTGGGAGCGGTGGTCTGGGCCATCCGCCCCCTCGTAACAGGAGGATAGATCATGGCTGTCAAACGCAAGCCTGATGCTGATAAACTGCCCGTCTCGCAACGGATCGACAACCGGATGCCCAACCCCAAGCGGCGTCAGGCCAGCCCGACCGAATGGGCAATCAAGGGCGAATTGTTCCTCAATTGCTCGTGCACCGTGTTTTGTCCCTGCGTTGTGTCGCTGGGCAATCACCCGCCCACCGAAGGCCATTGCCACGCGTGGATGGCCATCGCCATTGACGAGGGCCATTTTGAGGGCGAAGACCTGTCGGGTCTGAACGTGGGCCTGCTGGTGGATATTCCCGGTCGCATGGGCGAGGGCAACTGGAAGGTTGCGGCTTACGTGGACGAGCGCGCCAGCGGCAAGGCCTATAACGGCATTTTGCAAATCTTCTCGGGTCAGGCGGGGGGCACCACGGGGCTGTTCACGATGCTGGTCAGTGAAATCATCGGTGCTGAGCGTCACAAGGTTGACATCGTGCGCGAGGGCAAGAAGCGTGGGCTGCACATCGGTCGCAAAATCTCGGGCGAGATTGAGATGATTGACGGTGGTGATCCTGATCATCCGGTGATGGTGACCAACTCCAAATATTGGATGGGCCCCGATATCATTGCCGCCAAAGGTCTGAAAAGCCGGGTGCGTGACTATGGCCGGGTCTGGGATTTCAGCGGCATGTCCGCCGAGATTTGCCCGATCGACTGGCACGGCCCAAAATAACCGACCCTAAGTAAACCACCCCATCATAACGAGGTCTGAGATGGCTCTTATTTCCCCGTCGCGCCGGTTGCGGCGCACGCCCTTTTCTGCCGGTGTCGAGGCGCAGGGCGTCAAGGCCTATACGGTCTATAACCGGATGCTGTTGCCCACGATGTTTGAAAGCGTCGAGGCTGATTACCGCCATCTGAAGGACCATGTGCAGGTCTGGGATGTATCGGTGGAACGTCAGGTCGAACTGCGCGGGCCGGATGCTGCGCGTCTCATGCAGATGCTGACGCCACGTGATTTGCGCGGGATGCGTGCCGGGCAGTGTTATTACGTGCCCATCGTCGATGAGACCGGCGGGATGCTGAATGATCCTGTGGCGGTCAAACTGTCCGAGGATCGCTGGTGGATCTCAATCGCTGACAGTGATCTGCTGTTGTGGGTCAAAGGGATTGCGCAGGGCTACCGCCTGGATGTGCTGGTGGACGAGCCGGACGTGTCACCTTTGGGTGTACAGGGGCCGAAAGCTGACGAATTGCTGGCGCGGATCTTTGGCGACCGGGTGCGCGATATCCGGTTTTTCCGCTATGACATGTTTGATTTCGAAGGCCGCCCGCTGGTGATTGCCCGTTCGGGGTACTCAAAACAAGGCGGGTTCGAGATTTATGTCGAGGGCAGTGATATCGCTATGCCGCTGTGGGACACATTGTTCAAGGCTGGTGAAGACCTGAACGTGCGTGCAGGCTGCCCCAACGGGATTGAGCGGATTGAGAGCGGTCTGTTGAGCTATGGCAACGACATGACCGACGACAACACGCCGCATGAATGTGGGCTGGGCAAGTTTTGCAACACCAATACGGCGATTGGCTGTGTGGGCCGTGACGCGCTGCTGCGCGTGGCCAAAGAAGGCCCGGTGCAACAGATCCGGGCCATCGCAATTGACGGCGACGCGCTGCCGGGCTGTGACCGGGCCTGGCCGCTTTTTGCAAATGGCAAGAAGGTGGGGCAGGTGACATCCGCCGCCTGGTCGCCTGATTTTGGCACGAACGTGGCCATCGGCATGGTGCGCATGACCCATTGGGAGCCCGGTACACAAATGGAAGTGGAAACCCACCATGTGGGGATGCGCAGGGCTGTGGTTCAGGATAAGTTCTGGAACTGATGCGCGTTTGATCACGGGCGGGAGCGAGGGGCCAGCCCCTCGCGCTCCCCGGAGTATTTTTGGCAAGAAGAAGGGGGCGCGGCTCCCGGTATGAGAAAGGCAAGTGATATGTTCAAGGCACTGGTGGTTGAAAAGGACGAAGAGAGCGGCAAGACATCTGCGGGCGTGCAGGAGATTGGCGAAGACCGTTTGCCCGAGGGCGATGTGACCGTTGCGGTGGAATATTCCACTGTGAACTACAAAGACGGATTGTGCATTGGCCCCGGTGGCGGCTTGGTGCGCAATTACCCGCATGTGCCGGGTATTGATTTTGCGGGCACCGTTGAGGCATCGGATGATGACCGCTACACGCCCGGCGATAAGGTTGTGCTGACCGGCTGGCGCGTGGGCGAGGCCTATTGGGGTGGATATTCCCAGAAGGCCCGCGTGAAGGCGGATTGGCTGGTGCCTTTGCCCGGTGGTCTGGACACACGTCAGGCGATGGCTGTTGGCACGGCCGGGTTTACCTCGATGCTGGCTGTCATGGCGCTGGAAGATCACGGGCTGACCCCGGGTAACGGGCCTGTTTTGGTCACTGGCGCGGCTGGCGGCGTTGGGTCGGTTGCCACGGCGATCCTGGCCAATCTGGGTTATGAGGTGGCCGGTGTCACGGGCCGCCCTGAGACCAATGAGTATCTGATGTCACTGGGTGCCACACAGATCGTGCCGCGCGAAGACCTGAACGAGACCACCAAGCGCCCGTTGGAGGCCGAAACCTGGGCAGGCTGCGTGGATGCCGTAGGCGGTGACATGCTGGCGCGGGTTTTGGGCCAGATGAAATACGGCGCGTCCGTATCGGCTGTGGGTCTGGCTGGTGGCGCGGGTCTACCTGCAACGGTTATTCCGTTCCTGTTGCGCGGTGTGAACCTGCTGGGGATTGATTCCGTCATGCAGCCCTATGACAACCGCGTGCGCGCCTGGGGCCGGATTGCCAAGGACCTGCCGATGGACAAGCTTGAAGCGATGGTGCATCCTGCCACGCTGGCCGATTTGCCTGGGCTGGGACGCGATATCCTGAAAGGTCAGGTCAAAGGCCGTGTCGTTGTCGACGTCAACGCCTGATCTGACGATACGAGAGGCGCGGGCTGACGACTGGCCCGCGCTTTGGCCTATCCTGCGGGGCATTATACGCGCAGGCGAAACCTATGCGATAGCGCGTGATCTGCCCCAGGCAGATGCAAGGTCCATGTGGATGGACGCGCCTGCGGCGACCTATGTGGCCGAAATCGGTGGCGCGGTTATGGGCACCTATTACATCAAAACCAACCAGCCCGGCGGCGGGGCGCATGTGTGCAACTGCGGTTACATGGTCGGCGAAGCTGCGCGCGGGCAGGGGGTGGCCGCCCGGATGTGCGAGCATAGCCAAGAGGCCGCGCGCGCACTGGGCTACCGGGCGATGCAGTTCAATCTGGTGCTGAGCAGCAATGTGGGCGCCATCCGCCTTTGGGAACGGCTGGGCTATGACACGGTTGGCCGTCTGCCGCGTGCCTTTGATCACCCTGCCTTGGGGTTGGTCGATGCGCTGGTCATGTACAAATGGCTGGGCACACCGGAACACTAAGCCGATCCGTGATTTCATGGGACACAAACGCTGAACCTCATGGGAAACCGTGGGACGAGGGCGATATTTCGACGAATCAAATGGGTTGAAGCGGTTGAATCGATGTGATTCACCGCATTGATCGGCCTTGTTTGACCGTTGTTTTCAGAAAAAGAGCAGAAATCTGGGAATTTATGGCACTTTATTCAAGGAGACATAACATCACTATATGTTGTGTCTGTCCTTGCTGAGTTCCGCTAGGTGATGCGTAATTTAGGGGATTCTCACCACTAAATGTTGTTTCGCAGACCTGCTCAAAACAACATCATGTGGCGATTTCCCAAAAATAACTATTGATTACCATGAATTCCCATGGCATCCCTAATGACAGATGAAGACGGGACAGGGGCACCAAACGACCCCAAATACAAAAAACCCAAGGCAGGTTCATACAGGCATCCGCTTTCATCGAACGAAGAGATCCGGCGCGCGGGCGAGCAGACATCCCCCCAGGTGGCGCGCGCAGCTGGACATCCCCGCAAGTTGCGGGACGAGGGCGGCGAATTGGGCAGTGGCAGCAGCTCAATTCGCCGTTTCCTTTTCTAGGGACAGAATTTTAACGGGGGGACCGGAAAGGACCGGTAGGGACAGTGAGCCGCAGGTTCAGAGGCGAAAGCCACCATAAGGTGGATGGTAAGGGTCGGGTGTCTATCCCGGCCTCGTTTCGCCGTGTGCTAGAGGCCGCAGACCCCAATTACCGTGATGGCGACAGCCCCGAACTGGTCATTGTCTATGGCGATCATCGCCGCAACTATCTGGAATGCTATACGATGGAGGCGATCGACGAGGTCGATGCCAAAATCGACGCTCTGCCCCGCGGGAGCATGGAGCGTAAGATGCTGCAACGTTTGTTCCACGGCCAATCCTTGCCCACTGCGGTGGATGAGACGGGCCGTTTGGTGCTGCCTGCAAAACTGCGGCAGAAGATTGAGCTGGATGGCGAGGCGTTTTTCATTGCCGCCGGTGACACCTTCCAGATCTGGAAGCCCGAAACCTACGAAGCAGAAGAGCTGGCCAAGACCGAAGAATGGCTGGACGAGCTGCCTGATGATTTCGACCCGTTGGTCTATCTGGACGGTGTGAAAGGGGAGTAAAGGCTATGGCTGCTGCGGCCCAGGTCCCCGATGATGCGCCCCATATCCCTGTTTTATTGCGCCCTTTGCTGGCGGCTGTGGCCCCGGTGACGGGCGTTTGGCTGGACGGCACTTTGGGTGCTGGCGGCTATACGCGCGGCTTGCTTGAGGCGGGCGCCGACAAGGTGATTGGCCTTGATCGTGATCCGCTGGCGCTGAAGATGGCGGCCGATTGGGCGGCTGATTATGGCGACCGGGTTGAGATGGTGCAGGGCGTGTTTTCCAAGATGGATGAGGCCGCAAGTGATCTGGACGGTGTTGTGCTGGATCTGGGGGTGTCCTCGATGCAGCTGGATCTGGCCGAACGGGGGTTTTCGTTTATGCGGGATGGACCACTTGATATGCGGATGAGCCAGGAAGGCCGGTCTGCTGCAGATATCGTCAACGCATTGGATGAGGGCGAACTGGCTGATATCCTTTACCTTTATGGCGAAGAACGTGCGAGCCGCCGGATTGCCAGGGCGATAGTACGCGAACGGGATACCACCCCGATTGAGAACACGCTGCGACTGGCCGAGATCGTCGAGGGCTGTTTGCCACGCTCCAAGCCCGGACAGGCGCACCCTGCGACGCGCAGCTTTCAGGCGCTCAGGATTGCGGTGAATGATGAATACGGCGAGCTGATAGGCGGGCTAGAGGCCGCCGAACGCGCACTGAAACCCGGTGGGCAACTGGCCGTGGTGACGTTTCATTCGGTCGAGGACCGGATGGTCAAACGGTTCCTGACAGCGCGCTCTGGTGGCGGGGGCGGGGGCAGCCGTCATGCACCCGAAGTGACCCGTGATGCACCACAGTTCACAGTGAAATCGCGCAAGGCCATCGGCCCCGACGCAACCGAGCTGGCCGAAAACCCGCGTGCGCGCAGTGCCAAGCTGCGCATCGCCACACGCACCGATGCCGCACCCGGTACAACCGACCGAAAGGCGATGGGAATGCCGATGTTAAAGGGGAAACACTGATGCGCAGCCTGTTTGTTGTTCTGACCGCCATGGCGGTGATCGCACTGGCCTTTTGGGCCTACCGCGAAAACTATGAAACGCAAGCCGCTCAGGCCGAGGCGCAGCACTCTCAGCGCGCCATCGCCGACGCCCGCCAGCGCCTGCGGGTTCTGAATGCCGAATGGGCCTATCTGAACCGTCCGCAACGGCTGCGGGATCTGGCGGATCTGAACTTTGAAAAGCTGGGGTTGTTGCCCCTGCGCCCCGAACAATTTGGCAAGATCGATCAGGTCACCTACCCCAAGCCCGACCCGGACCGGTTTATGCCAATCACCAATTCTGTTGAAGTCTCCAACATGGAAGACCAGCCATGATCCGCACCCCTCTGCGCCCCCTGGCGCGTATTTTGCAAGCCCGTGCCAAGGGTGAAAACCCAGATGCAATTGAGCGCGAAAACATCCGTCTGCGTCACGAGGAACAGCGCGACAGGTCGCGCCGCCGTGCCGAAGGGCGGCTATTGGTGTTGGGTGTGTTTTTCTTTGCAGCCTTTGGTCTGATTGGCCTGCGCATGGGTGTTTTGGCCAACACCGAACCTTCCGAGCCGCGCGCAAGCGTTGCAGGTGCGGATATTTTGGCCCAACGCGCCGACATCGTAGACCGCAAGGGGCGCATTCTGGCGACAAACTTTGAAACCCACAGCCTGTATGCACAGCCCCAGCAGATGATCGAGCCAGAGGAGACCGCCAAAGCTTTGGTCAAAATCTTCCCCGATCTGAAAGAAGACCGGTTGCTGAAGGATTTTACCGGCAAACGCAAGTTCCTGTGGATCAAAAAGAAACTGTCGCCTGAGCAAAAGCAGGCCGTGCATGAGATTGGCGAGCCAGGATTGCTGTTTGGCCCGCGCGAGATGCGACTTTATCCCAATGGCAAGCTGGCGGCCCATGTGCTGGGCGGCGCCAGCTTTGGCCGCGAGGGGGTGCATGCCGCCGAAGTGATCGGCGTGGCCGGGATTGAGAAATATTACGATGACCGCCTGCGTGATCCTGCGCAGGGGCACAAGCCGCTGGAGTTGTCGATTGATCTGTCGGTGCAGGCCGCAATCGAGCGGGTTCTGTATGGTGGTATGAATATCATGAACGCCAAAGGGGCTGCCGCCGTGCTGTTGGATGTGCACACAGGCGAGGTGATTTCAATCGCGTCGCTGCCGGATTTTGACCCCAACAAACGTCCACGCCCCCCGACCGAGGGCAACCCGTCGGACAGCCCGCTGTTTAACCGTGCGGTGCAAGGCGTGTATGAGCTGGGATCGACCTTCAAGATCTTTGCCGCGGCCCAGGCGATTGATTTGCGTCTGGTCAACCCAAACACAGTGATTGATACCTCGCCACCGCTCAAAGTGGGCGGCCGCAAGATTGGCGAGTTCCAGAAGAAGAACTACGGTATTTTGACAGTGTCAGATGTGATCATCAAATCCTCAAACCGAGGCACCGGACGCATTGCCTTGCAGATCGGTCCAAAGCGCCAGAAAGAATTCCTGAAAGGTCTGGGGTTCTTTGAAGCCACTGGCCTGGAGATTGTCGAAAGTGCCGGCGGCGCACCATTGTTGCCCAAGCGATGGACAGATTTGTCAACGGTGACAATATCTTATGGCCACGGTCTTAGCTCTAGCCCTTTGCATCTGGCAGCTGGGTATGCCGCGATTGCCAATGGTGGCACGCGGGTGCACCCCACTTTGATCAAGCAACGCAATCCCCAAAAGGGCGCCCGCGTGATGTCCGAAGCCACAGCCAGAATGGCCACCAAAATGCTGCGTCAGGTGGTAACCGAAGGCACCGCCAGCATGGGCGAGGTTCCGGGCTATAAGGTGGGTGGCAAAACCGGCACCGCCGACAAACCCAAGGAACGCGGGGGCGGGTATTACACTGACAAAACCATCACCACGTTTGCCAGTGTTTTTCCAGCTGACAAGCCGCAGTATGTGCTGATCGTCACATTCGATGAGCCGGTGGAAACCTCGGGGCGCAAACCGCGCCGCACGGCCGGCTGGACCGCCGTTCCGGTGGCCGCCGAGATCATCCGCCGCGTGGCCCCTTTGTTGGGGCTGCGTCCTGAAATGGATGAGATTGAAACCGGCGGATTAAGCGGTATAACACTGACATCGAATTAACCCGGGAACAGGGACGATTGGGCAGTGGGGCACGTAACGACATTGGCAGGGCTTGGCCTGACCGCACAGGGCGGGCGCGCGCCTGACATCACCGGATTGGCCGTCGACAGCCGCGAGGTCAAACCGGGATTCTTGTTTGCAGCATTGCCGGGCACACGGGTGCATGGCGGCGAGTTTATCCAGTTTGCTTTGCGTCAGGGGGCCGTGGCCATTCTGACTGATGCAGTCGGCGCCGAGATTGCTCAGCACGAGCTGGCCGCCAGTGAGGCCGCGCTGATCCTGGCCGAGGATCCACGCCAGACGTTGGCCTATGCCGCAGCCCTTTGGTTTCAGCACCAACCCGAAACCATGGTGGCTGTGACCGGCACCAACGGCAAAACATCTGTGGCGTCCTTCACCCGGCAAATCTGGGCCGGGCTTGGCTTTGATGCGATCAATCTGGGCACCACAGGTGTTGAGGGCGCCTATACCGCGCCGCTGGCCCATACCACCCCCGAGCCGATCACCCTGCACCGCACGCTGGCAGATGCCGATGAGCACGCCATCACCCACGCCGCAATGGAGGCCTCAAGCCACGGGCTGGAGCAGCGCCGGTTGGACGGCGTGCGTCTGGCGGCGGCTGGGTTCACGAATTTCACCCAGGATCATCTGGATTACCACGCCACCTTCGACGAATACTTTGCCGCCAAGGCCGGGCTCTTTGATCGGGTTTTGCCCGAAGACGGCGTTGCTGTGATCAATGTAGACGATCCACGCGGCCGCGAAATGGCAGACATCGCGCTGGACCGGGGACAGGAAGTGATCCGTGTGGGCCGCGATGAAGCTTGCGATCTGCACCTGCAAGGTCAGCGCTTTGACGCCACCGGCCAAGAGGTCCGTTTTGCCTGGCATGGCCGTGTTCAGCAAATGCATCTGGGTTTGATCGGTGGATTTCAGGCGGAAAACCTGATGCTGGCCGCCGGATTGGTGATCGGATCGGGCAGTGATCCCGACCGTGTATTTGAAACCTTGCCCCATATGAAAACTGTGCGGGGCCGGATGGAACTGGCTGCAACGCGTCTGAACGGGGCGGCGGTGTTTGTGGACTACGCACACACACCCGATGCCGTGGCGACCGCGCTGAAGGCGCTGCGCCCGCATGTGATGGGCCGGTTGGTGGCCATTGTGGGGGCGGGCGGCGACCGGGATCCGGGCAAACGGCCTTTGATGGGGCAGGCGGCTGCGGAAAACGCCGATATCGTCATTGTCACCGATGACAATCCGCGCAGTGAAGACCCTGCTGCCATTCGTGCCGCTGTGATGCAGGGCTGCCCTGACGCGCGCGACGTAGGTGACCGCGCCGAGGCGATCTTGCGCGGGGTGGATGCCCTTGGCCCCGGTGATGCGCTGCTGATTGCAGGCAAAGGCCACGAGACCGGGCAGACTGTCGGCGATGACGTGTTGCCCTTTGATGACAAGGAACAGGCCAGCGTGGCAGTGGCGGCGCTGGATGGGGGCATCGCATGAGCCTGTGGTCAGCGGATGAGCAACGCGGCAAATGGGTTGCAACCGCACCTGAATTGGCAGATGAGGTTTCGCGGTTGATAGATGCGGGCGATGTGGTGCTGGTCAAAGGCGCCAAAGGCTCGAAGGTTTCGCTGGTTGTGGACGCGCTGCGCCGGATCGGACGGGCCAAGGAAAGGAATGTGTAAATGTTGTACTGGTTGACCGAGCTGTCGGATGGTGGGGATTTCTTCAACCTCTTTCGCTATATCACCTTCCGCTCGGGCGGGGCGTTTATGACGGCGCTGTTGTTTGGATTTATCTTTGGAAAGCCCCTGATCAATATGCTGCGCGTGCGCCAGGGCAAGGGCCAGCCCATCCGTGATGACGGCCCCGAGGGGCATTTTGTCAAGGCAGGCACACCAACGATGGGTGGTTTGCTGATCGTGGGCGCTTTGGTCACCTCGACGATGCTGTGGGCACGGCTGGACAACCCGTTTGTCTGGCTGGTTTTGTTTGTCACGCTGGCCTTTGGGGTGATTGGCTTTGCCGATGATTATGCCAAAGTGTCCAAGCAAAACCACAAGGGTCTGTCGGGCAAACTCAGGCTTACTCTGGGGTTTCTCATTGCGGGTCTGGCGTCGTGGTGGGCCACGATGTACCACCCTGAGGCCCTGCAATATCAGCTGGCGTTGCCGGTCTTCAAAGACACGCTGATCAATATGGGATTCTTCTTTATTCCGTTTGCGATGTTCGTCATCGTCGGCGCGGCCAATGCCGTGAACCTGACCGATGGTCTGGACGGTCTGGCGATCATGCCCGTGATGATCGCAGCCGGTACGCTGGGGCTGATTGCCTATGCGGTGGGCCGGGTTGATTTCACCGATTATCTGGATGTGCATTACGTGCCGGGAACGGGCGAAATTCTGGTTTTTGTGGCCGGCCTGGCAGGCGGAGGCCTTGGGTTCTTGTGGTACAATGCGCCCCCTGCGGCCGTGTTCATGGGGGACACAGGTTCGCTGGCTTTGGGCGGTGCACTGGGGGCCATTGCTGTGGCCACCAAGCACGAGATTGTGCTGGGCATCGTGGGCGGTTTGTTTGTGGTCGAAGCACTTAGCGTGATCATTCAGGTGCTTTATTTCAAACGCACGGGCAAAAGGGTGTTCCTGATGGCACCAATCCACCACCACTATGAGAAGAAAGGCTGGGCCGAGCCGCAGATCGTAATTCGCTTTTGGATCATCGCGCTGATTTTGGCGATGATCGGACTGGCCACGCTGAAGGTTCGGTAAGTTATGTGGCGACGTATGATATCGGCAATTTTTGGCGGTGTATCCGCCGCCGCCACGCCAGCGCTTGCAGCAGAAAACGCAAATGCGCCGCTGAGTGACGCTCAGATCATTTTGGCGATACAAGACCTGACTGGATCAGAGGCCGCGGCCCTTGCAGCAACCAAGGCTATGCTGGCCGGAGAGGTCAGCCAACACGAGCCCTTCAGCTATTATGTGCAGGACTATGCGAATGTCGCCGCTCTTGGTCATGGTCTGTACGCCTCGAACCGCTTGCTTGATCTGGATTGGGCCGCAGGGCTAGACGAAGCTGTGGATCAGTTTGATTTCATCCTTGGCACATCCGATATTCTTTGGCCCGCAGGCCTTGAGGATGATCTGGACCAATTGGTGCAGGCAGGCGGAATTGCCCGCGGTGACGCTGTCGGTGAGGTTTACATCCGAGTGTGGCCACAGGTGCGTGACGCGGGCTACCAGATCATGAGTCTGAACACGGATTCAGATGCTCATATGATGTTCATCGCCCCCGAGGCCGCCGCTTTGCGCTGGCAATCTGTGCAGATCGGGCCAAACATGTATTTTGAGATCGCGGACTGGCAGTTCGGCACTCAGATGCAGGCGGCGGGTCATTCGATTGAGTTTCCCGGCCACCCTGCCACACATCCGCAGAAAGCCCCCAAACCTTGAGCGCCCCTATCAAAGAGACCTCTGCGATGATCGCAGGTATGGCGCCTGTGCTGGACGGGGAAAGCTATCACTTTTGTGTTGTGGCTGATGACACCTTGACCGCGCAGGCTTTGGCCAGCTTTGCCGAAGACGAAGGCCTGACGCTGATCTTGTCGGACAAGGTGGCAGGTGCGTATGATCTGCGCACTGATATGCCAATGCGCCGGATCACCCTGATGGTGCATTCTGCATTGGACGGTGTGGGTCTGACGGCGGCAGTTGCCACGGCCTTGTCCGAGGCTGGCATCCCATGCAACATGGTGGCAGCTTTCCATCACGACCACGCCTTTGTGCCTGATCATCAGGCCGACAAGGCGCTGGCGGTGTTGGAACAATTGGCCAAAGGGTAGGGGACTTCGGTGATACCAGTCGCAGGATATGAAGGCGCACATGTTGGCGTTTTAGGCCTTGGCCGCTCGGGCTTGTCTGCAGCGCGGGCGTTGCGATCCGGCGGGGCTACGGCGATTTGCTGGGACGATAATGAACTGGCGCGCGACGTGGCCGAAGCGGATGGGTTTGAGGTGCGTGACCTCTCGAAGCCCCAAGCGTTTGATGGCATCGCCGCGCTGATCGTCAGCCCCGGCATTCCGCATCTTTATCCCGCGCCGAATAAGGTTGTGGCCGCTGCCATGACCGCAGGTGTGCCGGTGGACAATGACATTGGTTTGTTCTTCCGGTCCTTTGCGACACAAGGCTGGAACACCTACGACACAGTGCCACGCGTGGTGGCTGTTACGGGCAGCAACGGCAAATCCACCACATCCGCGCTGATCCATCACGTGCTCGAGCATGTGGGCCGTGACGCGCAACTGGCAGGCAACATTGGCCGCGGTGTGCTGGATATTGACCCGCCCGGTGACGGCGGCGTTGTGGTGCTGGAGCTGTCCAGCTATCAGACCGAACTTGCCCGGTCACTGACCCCGGATGTGGCAGTGTTCACCAATCTGACACCTGACCATCTGGATCGTCACGCGGGCCTCGGCGGGTATTTCGCCGCCAAGCGTCGCTTGTTCGCAGAAGGGGGGCCAGACCGGGCGATCATTGGCGTGGATGAGGCCGAAGGCCGGTTTCTGGCAGGCCAGCTGTCCGAAGCCCCCACTGATGACCGGGTGATCCGTGTCTCGGCCGAGCACAAACTCATCGGCCCCGGCTGGTCGGTTTTTGCCAAGAAGGGGTTTTTGTCTGAATACCGCAAGGGCCGTCAGGCAGGCTCGATTGATCTGCGCCCCATCAAGGGTTTGCCCGGTGCGCACAATCACCAAAACGCCTGCGCCGCCTATGCCGCATGTCGCACGTTGGGATTGGCCCCAAAGGTGATCGAAGCTGCGTTTCATACCTTTGGCGGCTTGCCCCATCGCAGCCAGATCATCGCCGAAGCTGATGGCGTGACCTATGTGAATGACAGCAAAGCCACCAACGTCGACAGCGCGCTGAAGGCGTTGCAGGCGTTTGACCGGGTGCGCTGGATCTGTGGCGGATTGGAAAAAGACGGCGGGCTGGATGGTCTGAAACCCGGCCTGCCTCATGTGACCAAGGCTTATGTCATTGGCCGCGAGGCGTCGCAGTTTGCGATGCAGCTGGAGGGCGTCGACACACAGGTGTGCACCACAATGGCCGCCGCAGTCGAGGCAGCGATGTCCGAGGCCGAGGCGGGCGACACCGTGCTGCTGGCCCCGGCGGCCGCCAGCTTTGATCAATACGACAGCTTTGAGCGGCGCGGCGAGGATTTCACGGCCGAAGTTCAGGGGCGGCTTTGATCCAACATCTGACGCTGTGCAATCAGACTGGTTGCAATCCCCCGGTTCTGCGCTGAACATATACCGATCACCGACACCATCAGGAGCCAGCCCATGACCCAGCATCTTGCGCCCGACACCATCGCAGAGTTCCGCACCCAAGGTGCTACCGTGTTGCGCGGTGTGTTCACTGACTGGGTTGATAATCTGGCGGAAGGGGTGAATTACAACATGGATCACCCGGCCCCCACCGCCCGCGATTACCACACCGAAGATGGCGGCCGGTTCCTGTCGGATTACTGCAATTGGGACCGGATTGATCAATACCGCGACTTTATCTTCAACTCACCCGCCGCGGCCATTGGCGCCGAGCTTATGGGCTCGGAGACCGTGCGGCTGTTCCATGAACATGTGATCGTCAAGACGCCCAAAACGGGTATGCCGACGCCCTGGCATCAGGACTTGCCATACTACTGTCTGGACGCCACGCAAACCGTCAGCATCTGGATCCCGATGGAGACCATCCCGCGCGACCGTACGCTGGAGTTTGTCGCAGGCTCGCATAAATGGGGAAAGTACTACCGCCCACAACGCTTTGACGGGACAGCGCTGAACGAAAATGACGGGCTGGAGGCATTGCCTGATATTGATGGGCACCGTGCGGACTATGACATCCTTGGATGGGCACTGGAGCCCGGCGACGCGGTGGCATTTGACTATCGCACCGTGCACGGCGCGCCTGCCAACACCTCGGCCTCGGCGCAGCGCC
This sequence comes from Roseovarius sp., assembly GCA_045106595.1. Taxonomy (GTDB): domain Bacteria; phylum Pseudomonadota; class Alphaproteobacteria; order Rhodobacterales; family Rhodobacteraceae; genus Roseovarius. The sequence continues at coordinate 41,240 of JBGCEW010000009.1, forward strand.
GTGCCTTTTCACTGCGGCTGGTCGGCGATGATGCCACCTTTGCCCGGCGTGAAGGCATCACAACCTCGCCCCCCTTTGAAGGCGTCACGCTGGCGCATGGTGCGGCACTAGAGGCACCGGAATTTCCGCGTTTGCTTTAGGCCGCGTCGTCAGGAATGAAATGTGTTTTGAGATGAATGTGCGCTCTGCGGATAGGATCTGCCGTTCGCTCTTTGGGCTCCAAATACTGCTCCCCGCCCAAAGCGCCCATGACCATTCGGCACCTCGGCCGGGAAGCAGGCATTCGCCGTGGTCTGTTCTAAGGTCTGGTATTGAACCAAGCCGTCATATGCCCACGCCGCCATCATTTATACACAATACACTCGCGGCGCGGCATGGTTCTTGTTGTGAAGCAGCATGTGTCGCCAGTGCGGTCATTCAAATCCACTCTGAAGGGGGAAGTTAATCCGCCCTTTTGCCGCGACCGGGATTGACCATCCAAGCGCGGACTTCGCTGCTGTTCGCTGTAAGCACGAAAAACAGATCGCTACAGCGTTGCCATTTCCACAAAGGAGGCGAAGCTGGCCTTGGTTGCCGACGCGACATGTGCATGCCTGACAACGAAAGCAGATCAATAGGACCTGAGTGAAGCGAGCTGTGCTTTCAGCATGGCCAGTCAGATGATGTCTGCGGTTGTCACCCGACACACTACGCTACGCTGCACTGCGTATCACAGACCATCCAGATGCATTTTTTAGTCGCCAGCATTCTCCTCAAGGGTTTCTTTGGGTGTGATAATCACGCCTCGTTCCACGATGAAAACCCCGGTTTTGTAGAATGGTTTTGCGATATATTCCGAGCTGTCTTGCTCGAGGGCTGAGTCCTCAGAGTAGTCGCGGTTCTTAATCATGTCTTCTGTCGAGGCCCGCAATTCATAACGGTACACACCATCCACCGCACCGCCGCCAGTAAGTTCAAACACCGGCGTACCACTTGCCGCGTAGGAATCTGTGATCTGTCCATCGGGGCTTGCCACGCGCATGTTGCCATGGGTCAGGCCGATCCAGTTTTCAAACCACACAGCAGTGGAGTTGTGCTCTTGGATGGGTTCGGCGGCGTGAAGAGCACTGCCAAAGACCAGAGCGCAGAGAATGACGGTCAGTCGAATAAGAGGCATGTGAATGGTCCTGTCAATTGAATTGGTAGGCGGGCCTGCTGCGGTGACGCCGCAGGCCCGTTTTGGCATTTTACTTTGACAATAAAGCTTCCAGCTTGGTTTCAAGGGCTGCGATCCGGTCATCCTGTGCCTGGATCCGGCTTTCCTGCGCTTGGATCTGATCCTGCTGCTGGCCAATGAAGATATGCGCATGTTCCAATTCATTCAACATCCGGCCCATCTTGTCGCTGACGTTAAAGGGGCCGTTTTCTGCTGTGGGACCAACGTTGGGCAAATGCCCGTTCGCCCACATCTTGGCGTTATGCTCGGCGATCGTTGGCAGGGGGTAATCGGCATCAAACACCCGGTCACACCCGGCAGAGCAACTGCCCGCTGTGGTCAGCTCCCCTTCGATGGTCATGTCCCCTTCGGGTGTCAGGATCATCTCAATATCGCCAGCGCCGCCTGGCGCGGTGGTGACGCGGAACGTACCGCCTTGGTTTTGGAAGTTCCAGGACCGCCCCGTGTCGTCACCTACGGCGATAGAGGTATCCTCTAATGTGAAGAAGGTGATCCCGTTGTTGCGTAAGGTCATCTGGCCGAGGGTCCCCGCACCTGTATCCTCGATCAGCATCGTGGCCGTGTTGTCATCGCGAAACATATGCAGGGCGTTGGAGGCAACATCTGTGCCGAGGCCAATAAAGCCGCTGTCCATCATCCAGAATGATTCACTTGGTGCATCGTTTGAAAGGACGAATGGGAAGTTTCCACCAGGTTCTCTCTCAACCCACCAGAAATTAGAATTTGCACGTATATCCCACGCAGAACCATCAGAGCTGGTTTCGAACCGGATGGCTGGACTTAGAGACCCTGCGAGGTGAATCTCTTCCACGGGCAAGGATGTGCCCAATCCAAGGCGCCCAAGAGCACTCACGTATATACTGTTGGCGCGTGAGTTACCTTCGATCCAGAACACGTCCCTTCCGGCATCTACATCCTCGATGACGAAATTCTCCGACCCGTTTTCATTTGTCAGGACGCGCCAGTCTCGCGTTGGAGCACCGACAGCGCTTGAATCCTCAAACAGCAATTCCGGATTGATGACTTTGATTTTGAAATCGGCACCTGTGAACGATTCGCTGCCGGTGCAGCTCGCTCCGGCACAAAGTGAGCCGTCTACGCTGTGATCGCCAGACAGAACGGTTTGGGATGTGGCGGGGAGCCCAAAAGTGCATAGACCAAGGGCTAGTGCTGCTGCGGTTGATAGTTGGTGTGTCATGTAAACTCCTGAAATATATATATCTAATAGGTATGTAATCGCTGGAGCAGTTATCTTGCCGTCTGTCGCAACATAGCCAAATTCATCTACGCATTCTGGCTGAGGAGGCAAATTCGTCCGTCAGCAACGCTGCATAACTGCCATGCTCTTTGCGCATCGCCCCACCACTACACTTCGTTAAGTGTGGATTATTCGACCCGGATGCGTCAAGCGACCCGTTGCCGTCGGTTTCCTGAACCAGGGTTTTGACCCTCTTGTAGCTGTGAGTAACAGGCAGGGCTGGGTTGGGGCTGGCGAGGTGGGACCAAGGCCGATATCACCATTGCCTCGCGCTCTGTAACCCGTCACGGCCTTTGAATGGTCCTGTCAATTGAACTGGCAGGCGTGCCTGCTGCGGTGGCGCCGCAGGCCCGTTTTGGCATTTTACTCTGACAACAAAGCTTCCAGCTTGTTTTCAAGGGCGGCGATCCGGTCATTCTGCTGCTGGCCAATGAAGATATGCGCATGTTCCAGTTCATTCAGCATCCGGCCCATCTTGTCGTTGACGTTAAAGGGGCCGTCTTCTGCTGTGGGACCAACGTTGGGCAAATGCCCGTTTTGGGTTAGACCGTCTTGCAAGCAAGGTCGAGGCCGGGCCGTGGCTCGGAATTGTACGCACCTCAAAGTCCTCGAATTTCTCGATTGCTTGTATCAATTGAGAGCGCGGCAGAAACCTACCGGTTCCGCGATACAAAAGCGCCTGACGCATCAGACTTTCGGCAATACCACAGGCAGGTTCATCCGCGCAAAACGCGAGGCAAAGCGCGCCACCGGCGCGAACGACTATGCAAAGCTCAGTTAAAGCCAAAAGGGGATCAGGGACGGTTTCCAAAACCCAAACACAGGTCACAAGATCGAATGCGCCATCCTCAAACGGCAAGGTCTCCAATCGTCATTGCACCTTTGGAACGGGAATGTCAGCGCAGCGCGCAAAAGCGGAAGTTGCCTGACCGCCTCGGCCAACCCAAGCTGCCTTGCCTGCTGGGCAGCTGCACGGTTGGCTGTTGGGGCAGCAGGGAGGGACAAAAGACGCTCACTTGTATGATCTTTCCAATCGCCAACGCCCCAAAGCGCTACCATGTCAACCCTGACCGTTTTCAGCATGTCCAAGGAATTGATCTGCTCGATCCGCAGGCTGATGCCGGGATTATCCTCGAAAAGCCGTGTGAGCCTTGGCGACAACCAGCGCGATGCAAAACAACCAGCGCGATGCAAAGTAGGTCAGTGCGCCAACGGTCACGGCACCTGAGGCTGTGCCACGCAGGTCCTCGATTTCACGGTCGATCTGGCTCAGGGCCGCTTGGGGCACATGCCACAACCTGCGCCCTTCCTCGGTCAGTTCCAGTCTTGCATGCGCGCGCTCGGATAGGCGAAATCCGAGCTCGGTTTAAAGCTTGCTCACGTGGTAACTGATCGAGCCTTTCGATTGATGGGCCTCGTCCGCCGCCTTGGTGATCGACAGATTGCGGGCAACGGCATCAAAGATCTTGAGGGCATTATAAGAACGAAAGTGCATGTCCACTGTCTAAATTTTTCGAACGACTTGTGTAAATCATTAGATTTGCGCCAAGCGTAGGCGGCAAAATAAGCTTAAATCAATGCGTAGCACCATCTGTTATTGTCGAAGATCACCCGCAGGCGTCTAATAACTCTGAACGGTGGAAAGCATGACATCCGACCTCTCGCACACTCGTTTCGCGGTCAATGCCTTCCCGAACAAAGGCGAGCGCCCGCGCGAACTGACCCGCACTATGCCTGCCCATCCTTTGAGCTACATGCAACTGCCGTATGATCCCGAACACACGCTCTACAATTCACGCCTGACGTCGGAGAAACTCGATACGGCCACGGATGACGAGATGTATCGGGCCGTGCGTACCAATGTCATTTTCCGGCACACCGGCGAGTTGCCAATCGAGATCAGCGGGCCGGACGCTGAAACAATGCTGATTAAGGTGTTCACCCGGAGTGTCAGCTCGGTGAAACCGGGCCGCTGTTCCTATCAGTTTGCCTGCTATCATGATGGCGGCGTGATCACCGATGGGGTGCTGCTGCGGCTGTCGCAGGACCGTTTCTGGATGGCAGGCCAGTCGGCCGTGTCTGTTCCTTGGGCCATTCGCCCTATCAGGGCTGCGGGGTCTGCATCGTGCGCATGGACGATCCCGCACGCGGTCCCGGCATGCAGGTCGATGTCCTTTGCGCTGATGGATCCACTCAAAGCGGTGATCTTGCCACCGTGTTCGATGGCATCTCCCGCCATTCACCCGAGGGCATAAATTTCAAAGCCCGCGTGGAGCAAGTCGGTTGGAAGCAGGCGGTGCAGGAACGGAACCTGGCACCTTCGACTGGACCCGCAATAACCCTATCGACTGACAGATCCCGCAAATTGCTCGGCACCTAAAGTCTGCGTTGGCGCGCCAAATTGCGCCAAAGCCCCGCGGCCTGTGAAATGGCGATCGGACGCACGCTGCAATGTGCATCAACAACCGGCCCTTTTGCCGCAATGCGCTGCGATCCAGAGTGCGGTTGCAGCATATTTCTTGCCACAAGCGCGCATAGCGCGAAAATCGAATTCACGGAGCGGGCTCAAAGCGGACATCGTCGATGCTTGATAGATTGAAAAACCAAAGCGGAGCATTACAATTCCGCAATTGATTGCCCTGCCGCCCAACCCGAAGACCACGCCCATTGAAAGTTGTACCCGCCCAACCAGCCGGTGACATCCACAGCCTCGCCGATGAAATACAGCCCCGGCGTGGTTTTGGACATCATGGTTTTGGAGGATAACCCATCGGTGTCGACCCCGCCCAGGGTGACCTCGGCGGTGCGATACCCTTCTGATCCTGACGGCGTCAGTTTCCAATCGCGCAAGGCCTCTACGATCTGGGTCAGCGCTGCATCGGATTGATCGGCCAGATTGCCCACCAGCGGGATATGCCCTGCCAGGTGATCCACCAGTTTGGCCGGCAGATGCCGCGCCAGTTCGGTGCGCAGTTGCTTGCGGCCGGACAGCTGGCGTTGATCCTGCAAAGCCGCCAAAAGCGTGCCAGCCGGATCAAGGTCAAGCGAGATTGCCTGGCCTTCGTGCCAATACGAGCTGATTTGCAGGATGGCAGGCCCCGACAGGCCCCGATGAGTGAACAGCACAGCCTCATCAAAGGCGGTGTGCCCATACGCGGCGCGCGCGGGCGTTGCTGTGCCAGACAGTGGCGCAAAGCGTTTGTCAGTGAAGGTCAGCGGCACAAGGGCAGGGCGCACATCTGTGAGCGTATGGCCAAATTGGCGCGCAATGTCATAGGCCAGCCCCGTGGCACCCATCGCCGGAATGGATTTGCCCCCGGTCGCCACCACCAGATTGCGCGCGCTAACCGTAACCTGCTGACCGTCACGCAGCAGCTGCACCCGAAAACCGTCTGTCTCTTGTGAGACGCGAACCACTTCGGTGTTTAACCACAGCTGCGCACCGGCTTCGTCCATCTCATCGCGCAGCATCTGAATGATCTGCCCTGATTTGCCATCGCAAAATAGCTGGCCAAGGGTTTTCTCGTGGTAGGCAATGCCGTGTTTTGCAACCAGATCAATGAAATCCCACTGCGTATACCGGCTAAGCGCTGATTTGCAGAAATGTGGATTGGCGCAGATGAAGTTTTCGGGGCTTGTATACATGTTGGTGAAGTTGCATCGCCCGCCACCCGAAATGCGGATTTTCTCGCCGGGGGCCTTGGCATGATCAATCACCAGCACGCCCGGCCCTGCATGGGCGGCGCACATCATTCCGGCGGCCCCGGCCCCCAATATTAGCGTGTTCACCTGCATAAGCTGCCCCATGCCTTAAACATGCGGTTAGAGCAAGCCTGCGCACAGCCAGCTTCCGCTTTCATTTGGCCTGAAATCCCCCCGGCGCAGATGCAGGCCGCATTTGGGTCTGACCGTATCCGCCTTTGTGGACCTGTCTTTGGGCTGCGTACAGCTAGACGCTTCCCAGAGCCAAAAAACTTTGCTACACTGATGGAATAGACCCCGAAAAGGGGCGGTTTGAGGCAGTGTAAGAGCGGTAGTCATGACAGAGATGGTCTATGGGGCGGTCCCGGTGCGGGACGGGGAACCCATTTTGCCAAAATGGTGGCGGACAATCGACAAATGGTCGGTGTCCTGCGTTTTGATCCTGTTTGGGATCGGTATTTTGCTGGGGCTGGCCGCGTCTGTGCCGCTGGCCGAAAAGAACGGTTTTGATCAGTTCCACTATGTCAAACGGCAGGCCGTCTTTGGCGGGCTGGCGCTGACAGCGATGTTCCTGACCTCGATGATGAGCCCGCAACTGGTGCGCCGCTTGGCGGTGCTGGGCTTTATCGGGGCGTTCATCGCTTTGGTTTTGCTGCCGGTCTTTGGAACGGACTTCGGCAAAGGGGCGGTGCGGTGGTACAGCCTTGGCTTTGCGTCGGTGCAGCCGTCTGAATTTCTCAAGCCCGGATTTGTGGTTGTGGCTGCGTGGATGATGGCCGCCAGCCAGGATATCAACGGTCCTCCGGGGATCAGCTGGTCGTTTGTGCTGGCGATTATCATCGTGGCATTTCTGGCGATGCAGCCAGATTTTGGACAGGCCTGTCTGGTGCTGTTTGGTTGGGGCGTGATGTATTTTGTCGCCGGTGCGCCGATTACTCTTTTGGTGGTCATGGCGGTGATGGTCGTCTTGGTGGGCTCTTTTGCCTATTCCAACTCTGAACACTTCGCACGGCGCATTGATGGATTTCTCAGCCCCGATGTTGACCCCAATACGCAGCTGGGCTTTGCCACCAACGCAATCCGCGAAGGTGGGTTCTTTGGGGTTGGTGTGGGCGAGGGCGAGGTGAAATGGTCACTGCCTGATGCACATACCGATTTCATCATTGCTGTCGCGGCCGAGGAATACGGACTGGTCCTGGTGCTGTGTGTTATTGCGCTTTATGCCTCAATCGTTGTGCGGTCGTTCCTGCGTTTGATGCGCGAACGCGATCCGTTCATCCGGCTGGCGGGCACAGGTCTGGCGGCCATGTTCGGTGTTCAGGCCATGATCAACATGGGCGTTGCCGTGCGGCTGCTACCTGCTAAGGGCATGACGTTGCCCTTTGTCAGCTATGGGGGATCGTCGCTTATTGCCGGGGGGATTGCGCTGGGCATGTTGTTTGCGATCACGCGCGCGCGGCCTCAGGGCGGGGTGGGCGACATCCTGCGGGGGCATATCAGGTGAGCCCGCGCCAACCTCTCTTGATCATCGCGGCAGGCGGCACGGGGGGGCATATGTTCCCCGCGCAATCGCTGGCCGAGGTGATGCTGAGACGAGGCTGGCGGGTGAAGTTGTCCACTGATGCGCGTGGGGCGCGTTACACAGGTGGTTTTCCCCATTCGGTGGAAATCGAAGAAATCTCAAGTGCGACATTCGCACGGGGTGGGGTGCTGGCCAAACTGGCAGCGCCTTTTCGCATTTTGGGCGGTGTTGTGTCGGCCACCTTTGGTATGATGCGCGACACGCCCGATGTGGTTGTGGGCTTTGGTGGCTACCCGTCAATCCCCGCGATCGGTGCTGCATGGCTGTTGCGCAAACCGCGAATGGTGCATGAACAAAACGGCGTTTTGGGCCGGGTGAATCAGATTTTTGCCAAGCGGGTGAACACGGTCGCCTGCGGAACATGGCCCACTAATTTGCCCGAGGGCATTGAAGGCGTGCATGTGGGCAACCCGGTGCGCGCGTCCGTGCTGGAACGCGCAGCGGCGGGCTATATTGAGCCCGGCGATTATCCGATGTCGATCCTCGTGATCGGTGGCTCGCAGGGCGCGCGGGTGCTCAGCGATGTGATCCCGCCGGCGATTGCCGCGCTTTCGCCTGATATTCTGCGCAATATCCGCGTCAGCCATCAGGCCCGCGACGAAGATCATGACCGTGTCGCCAGCTATTATGCCGAACATGGCATCAACGCCGATGTGCAGCCCTTCTTTCGGGACATTCCCAACCGCATGGCCGATGCGCAGCTGGTGATCAGCCGCTCGGGTGCCTCATCGGTTGCGGACATCAGCGTGATCGGACGCCCCAGCATCCTGATCCCCTATGCCGCTGCCGCCTCAGATCACCAATCGGCCAATGCGCGCGGGTTGGTTGACGCAGGGGCCGCCATCCTGATCCCTGAATCAAAGCTTGAGGTTGGCACAGTTTCGGATCATATCGCCAGCGTCCTGACTCAACCGGATGCTGCAATTTCTATGGCTCAAGCCGCGCTGAACGTGGCCCGGCCTGATGCGCCACAAGAATTGGCGGACATGGTGACAACGCTCGCCGGAAAGGACAGTGACACATGAGGGATTTTCGCAGTGAAGGAGCCCAGCCGATGAATGCCGCGACGAAATTACCGGGTGACGTAGGCCCGATCCACTTTGTTGGCATTGGCGGCATTGGTATGTCGGGGATTGCTGAGGTGTTGTTGAACCATGGCTACACGGTGCAAGGCTCGGACCTGAAGGCGTCCAAGATCACTGAACGTCTGGCGGCAATTGGGGCCACGATCTTTGAGGGGCAAGAGGCCAGGAACCTTGAGAATGCCGAGGTCGTTGTGATCTCATCTGCGATCAAGCCCGGTAATCCCGAGCTGGACGAGGCCCGCCTGCGCGGTCTGCCTGTGGTGCGCCGGGCAGAAATGCTGGCCGAGCTGATGCGCCTGAAATCCAACATCGCCGTAGGCGGCACCCACGGCAAGACGACGACCACCACGATGGTGGCAGCGCTGCTGGACCACGGCAAATATGACCCCACCGTCGTGAACGGCGGGATCATCCACGCTTATGGCTCAAACGCCCGCGTGGGACAGGGCGAATGGATGGTGGTTGAGGCCGATGAAAGCGATGGCACGTTCAACCGTCTGCCGGCCACAATTGCGATCGTCACCAATATCGATCCCGAGCATATGGAGCACTGGGGCACCGAGGAAAACCTGCATCGCGGGTTTGAGGAATTCGTGTCGAACATTCCTTTCTACGGACTTGCTGTGTGCTGCACGGATGACCCGGATGTGCAAACCCTTGTGGGCCGTATCACCGACCGCCGCGTTGTCACCTTCGGGTTCAATGCTCAGGCGGATGTGCGTGCAGCGAACCTGACTTATAAGGCGGGTGTTGCGCATTTTGATGTTGAGTTGCGCAATGAAGACAAGGTGATCGAGGGCTGTAGCCTGCCGATGCCCGGTGATCACAACGTGTCAAACGCGTTAAGTGCCGTGGCCGTGGCGCGCCATCTGGGCATGAAGCTGGACGAAATCCGCGAAGCTCTGGCCGCTTTTGGGGGCGTGAACCGCCGCTTTACCCGTGTGGGCGAAGTGGATGGTGTGACCATCATTGATGATTACGGCCATCACCCGGTTGAAATTTCCGCCGTGCTGAAAGCGGCGCGTCAAGCCACCGAAGGCCGCGTGATTGCTGTGCATCAGCCACACCGGTATTCGCGTCTGCATGACCTTTTTGAAGAGTTCTGCACCTGCTTTAACGAGGCGGATGTTGTGGCGATCTCGGACGTGTTTGCCGCAGGTGAAGCGCCGATTGAGGGCGCCAGCCGCGATGATCTGGTGGCAGGGCTGATTGCCCGTGGTCACCGCCACGCGCGCGCCATCCGCGACGAGGACGATCTGGTACGCCTGGTACAAGAACAAGCCCGCCCGGGGGACATGGTTGTATGTCTGGGCGCGGGTACAATCAGCGGGTGGGCCAATGCCTTGCCCGACAAACTGAAGGCATAACACGCCACGACGTTACGATTATATCCACGGACAGGCGATAGGCTGTCCCCGAGCAAGACCAACACCAACACCGAGACCGGAGAGCCACAGAGGTGACATTGTTTCTGATCTGCATTGCATGGGTGCTGGCGGCCACGGTCGTTGCGTTCCTGCCGATGCGCTATCAATATGTGCCCGGCATCGCGCTGCTTTTGGCCGCCCCGGTGCTGATCTGGATGGTGTCGCAACAGTTTGGCTGGGTCTATGCAGGCCTTGGCGTGTTTGCATTTGTCTCAATGTTCCGAAATCCGCTGCGATACTTCGCGCGCCGCGCTATGGGCCAACGCCCGGAGATCCCGAAATGACCCTTTCTTTGATCCTTGCCTGCGTTTGGGGTATCACCGCCAATGTGCTGGCCATGCTGCCCAGCCGCAACAAATACTGGCGTCGGGCCTATGTGCTGATTGCGGTGGGCATACCTTTGCTGGGCTATGTCACCTATGAAAACGGGCCCTGGATTGGCCTGCTGGTGCTGGCCGCCGGCATGAGCGTGCTGCGCTGGCCGGTAATCTATCTGGGCCGCTGGCTGCGTGGTCTGGCAGGGTAGCCCCGTTGGAGGCATCTCTCCTTCTGATCCCGATTGGCGCGCTGCTGGTGTCGGTGTGGATGGCCTATTCTCTGACCCGCGCCCAAGAACGCATTTTGGTGCTGGTTTTGATCGTTGGGGCTGTGGCCTCGGGCGTCTGGGCCGTTTGGATGGCCAACCAACAAAGCGGCTATGGCGGTTTGGGGTATGTGGCCTTTGCCTATGGTGTGTCGGCCCCGTCCTGTCTGGGTCTGTTGATTGGCTGGCTGACGGGCTGGGGGCTGGGCACCCGAGCACGCAGACGGGTTGAAGAATATCCACCGGACGAGTAGCAACGCGCTTATGTATGATATGCCAACACCCCGCGGAGCGTTGACCCCGAACAAACCCTTGTCCGAGTTGACGTGGCTGCGTGTGGGGGGGCCATGTGACTATCTGTTTCAACCTGCAGATGTCGCGGATCTGGCATCGTTTCTAGCAGCGCTTGACCCGTCAGTATCGGTGTTTCCAATGGGTGTTGGGTCAAACCTGATCGTGCGCGATGGGGGGCTGCGGGCTGTGGTCATTCGCATGGGGCGCGGATTTAACGGCATTGAGATTGATGGCACCCACGTCACCGCCGGCGTGGCCGCCTTGGACGCGCATGTGGCACGCAAAGCGGCCGATGCAGGTGTGGACCTGACGTTTTTGCGCACCATCCCCGGTGCCATTGGTGGCGCAGTGCGCATGAATGCCGGGTGTTATGGCAGCTATACGGCGGATGTCTTTGTGTCGGCTCAGGCCGTGACACGGCAGGGCGATATTGTGACACTGGCCGCTGATGATCTGAATTTTCAATACCGCCAGACGGATTTGCCTGATGGCTGGGTGATCACGCAGGCCACGTTTGAAGGCCCGGCGGGTGATCCGGACAGTCTGCACGCGCGGATGGCCGCTCAGCTGCAAAAGCGTGATGAAACGCAACCCACCAAGGACCGAACCGCAGGCAGCACCTTTCGCAATCCCGCCGGGTTCTCCAGCACGGGGCAGGCCGATGATGTGCATGATCTCAAGGCGTGGAAGGTGATTGATGACGCAGGAATGCGCGGCGCACGGCGCGGCGGCGCACAAATGAGCGAGATGCATTCGAACTTTCTGGTCAACACCGGGGACGCCACCGCCGCCGACCTTGAAGGTTTGGGCGAAGATGTCCGAAAAAGTGTTTTCCAAAACAGTGGAATACAGTTAGAATGGGAAATCATGAGGGTTGGCGAACCAGCCCCATCTGATCCGTGAGGCGGATACATATAAAATAAGGTCGGCAAACGACCGAAAAATTGAGGCACTAGGTGGGTATTTCGAGCAGAAAACCCCTGACTGTGGCGGTGTTATTAGGAGGGCCTTCGCCTGAGTGCGAAGTCAGCCTTTCGTCAGGACAAGAATGCGCCGCTGCATTACGGGACGCAGATTGCGAAGTGATTGAGGTCGATGCTGGCCGCGATCCGACTTTGCGATTGCAGGCAATCAATTATGATGTTGTGTTCAGCGCCTTGCATGGCCGCAGAGGCGAAGACGGCTGTGGTCAAGACCAGCTGGAGGTAATGCACATTCCGCATACCCATTCGGATGTCGATATCGCCGCTGGATTGGCGTTTGTGACCTCTGTGCCGACCACCACAAGCTTCCCGGATTTGAGCAAATGGATGATTGAGGACGCGTCATGCGACAGATAAACCAGACCCCCAAAAGTGATCCGGCCCCCTCTCGCTGGGCCTACCGGATGGAGCGGCTGATGTTGACGCCGATGTTCCGCAAGATCCTGAAAGTGGGCGTGCCTTTTTGCGCGGCCTTTCTTGGCGGGACGCTCTATTTCTCGGATGAGGCACGTCAGCAGAAACTGGCGCTGACCTTCACCGAAATGCGTCAGCAAATCGAAACACGCCCCGAATTCATGGTGAACCTTCTGGCGGTTGAGGGCGCAAGCCCCAAGACCGAAGCGATTATTCGCGAAGTGTTCCCGGTCGAATTTCCCATCAGCTCGTTTGATCTGGAGCTGGACCAGCTGCGCGATCTGATCGAGGCGATGCCCGCCGTGGCGGATGCCGCGGTGCGTGTGCGTCAGGGTGGAATTTTGGTGGCCGAAGTGTCCGAGCGTCAGCCCGTTGCCTTGTGGCGCAACCGCAATGGTTTGGGCGTTGTCGATGTGGAAGGCGTCATTGTCGACGCCGTTCTGGCCCGGCACGAGCGCGCCGATCTGCCGCTTGTCGTGGGCAAGGGCGCCGAACAAGCGCTGCCCGAAGCGATGACAATTCTGCACGCGGCACGCCCCTTGTCGAACCGGGTCAAGGGCCTTGTTCGTATGGGCGAGCGGCGCTGGGACGTGGTGCTGGACCGGGATCAGCGCATCCAGTTGCCCGCCATTGGTGCGGTGCGCGCGCTGGAACGCGTGATCGTGTTGAACCAGGTGCAGGACATGCTGGAGCGTGATCTGGTTGTCGTCGACATGCGTCTGGCCGACCGGCCCACGATACGAATGAACGAAGCCGCCGTTGAGGACTGGCTGAAATTGACAAGCTTGAGCGCAGGGACCCAATAACATGATCGAGCTTTATGACAGCCAGCGGGCGATGCGCAACATGCGCAAGGCAGCAATGCAACGCGGAGTGATTGCGGTTCTGGATGTGGGCACGTCAAAGATTGCCTGCCTTGTGCTGCGCTTTGATGGCACCGATCGTCTGGCCGAAGCCGAAGGCATTGGTGCGCTGGCGGGTCAGGCAGGCTTTCGGGTGATTGGGGCGGCCACCACTCGGTCGCGCGGGGTGCGCTACGGCGAAATCGACACGATGCAGGAAACCGAACGCGCCATTCGCACAGCCATTCAGGCCGCGCAGAAGATGGCCAACATTCGGGTGGATCACGTGATTGCCTGTTTCTCGGGGGCTGATCCGCGCAGCTACGGTCTTGCGGGGCAGGTTGAACTGGAAGGCCAGGTTGTCACCGAGCAGGATGTCAGCCAGGTGCTGTCGTCGTGTGATGTGCCGGATTATGGCGCGGGGCGTGAAGTGCTGCACGCGCAGCCTGTGAACTTTGCCCTGGATCATCGCTCAGGCCTGAACGATCCGCGCGGCCAGATTGGCCAGATGCTCAGCACCGATATGCATATGCTGACGGTGGATGCCAACGCGGTGCAGAACCTGGCGCATTGTGTGAAACGCTGTGATCTGGAACTGGCTGGATTGGCCAGCTCGGCCTATGTGTCGGGCATCTCGGCTTTGGTTGAGGATGAGCAGGAACTGGGTGCGGCCTGTATTGATCTGGGCGGCGGCAGTGCCGGCGTGTCGATCTTTATGAAGAAACACATGATCTATGCGGATTCTGTGCGTATTGGCGGCGATCACGTCACATCCGATATTTCCATGGGGCTGCAAATTCCGGCCCCAACGGCGGAACGCATCAAGACCTTCTATGGCGGCGTTGTGGCCACGGGCATGGATGACCGCGAGATGATCGAGATTGAGGCCGACACAGGCGATTGGCATCACGACCGCCGCAGCGTCAGCCGGGCCGAGCTGATCGGGATCATGCGCCCGCGGGTCGAAGAAATTCTGGAAGAGGTGCGCGCGCGGCTGGATGCCGCCGGGTTTGAGCATCTGCCCAGCCAGCAGATCGTGCTGACCGGGGGTGGCAGTCAGATACCGGGGCTTGATGGTCTGGCAAGCAAGATATTGGGACAGCAAGTGCGGCTGGGACGACCGCTGCGCGTGCATGGGTTGCCGCAAGCAGCAACCGGCGCGGGTTTTGCCAGCGCTGTCGGCCTGTGTTGCTTTGCTGCGAATCCCCAGGACGAGTGGTGGGACTTCGAGATTCCCGTCGACAGATACCCTGCGCGCTCTCTGAAACGGGCTGTGAAATGGTTCAAAGACAACTGGTAACCGCTATATGTGGTGAATTTGGCAAAATACCGCGTATATCGCCCAAAAAACTGCCATATTTGGTATACAAATTGCAGTTTTGGGGTGACGCAGAGGCACCAGACGCGTAAGAATGGTTGGAATTAGGGTATCGTTTCGGCGGTTTCAGATGTGCAGGACAGCAAGTAACTCTGAATACGCCACGACAAACAGCCTGCGCGGGCGGGCATAACAAAGCAGGCGGAAGCGAAATGACTTTGAATTTGACAATGCCAGGCCATGAGGACCTGAAACCCCGGATCACCGTATTTGGTGTAGGTGGGGCAGGCGGCAACGCCGTCAACAACATGATCGAAAAAGAGCTGGAAGGCGTCGAGTTCGTTGTGGCCAACACGGACGCACAGGCGCTGCAACAAAGCGATGCAGGTGCACGCATTCAGCTGGGTGTGAAAGTCACCGAAGGTTTGGGCGCCGGGGCACGTCCCAGTGTGGGGGCCGCGGCTGCCGAAGAAAACATCGAACAGATCGTGGATCATCTGGCCGGCGCGCACATGTGCTTTATTACGGCCGGGATGGGCGGCGGCACCGGCACTGGTGCAGCTCCGATCATCGCGCAAGCCGCGCGCGAGCTGGGCGTCCTGACTGTTGGCGTTGTGACCAAGCCGTTCCAGTTTGAGGGCGCAAAACGCATGCGTCAGGCCGAAGAGGGCGTAGAGCAATTGCAAAAGATGGTCGACACACTGATCATCATTCCAAACCAGAACCTGTTCCGTCTGGCCAATGAAAAAACCACCTTCACCGAGGCATTCAGCCTGGCAGATGACGTTCTGTATCAAGGTGTTAAGGGTGTGACCGATCTGATGGTCCGTCCGGGCCTGATCAACCTCGACTTTGCCGATGTCCGCGCGGTGATGGACGAGATGGGCAAGGCCATGATGGGCACCGGCGAAGACAGCGGCGAAGATCGCGCCATTCAGGCCGCCGAGAAAGCCATCGCCAACCCACTGCTGGACGAAATCAGCCTGCGCGGCGCCAAGGGTGTTCTGATCAACATCACCGGCGGCCACGATCTGACATTGTTCGAGCTGGACGAAGCGGCCAACCGCATTCGCGAAGAAGTGGACGCAGATGCAAATATCATCGTGGGCTCGACCCTCGACAGTGCCATGGAGGGCGCGATGCGCGTCAGCGTTGTGGCCACGGGCATCGACGCATCGGAAATCGTGCACGACATTCCAGTGCCACGCCGGTCAATGGCGCAGCCTTTGCAGCCTGCAACGGTTGAAGACAACACCGACGCCGCCGCACCGGCTCCTGTTGCCGCTGAAACGCGCTCAGAGCCATCGCTGTTCACGGATATCGATGCCGAACGCGCCGCAGCACAGGACCAGATGGAAGACATCTTTGAGCCTGAAACAGTGCGCCGCGCCGAGCCCGTCGCCGAAGACACATCCGATGACGTGCCCGCACCCGCCTATGTGCCACGCGTCGAAGAACCTCAGGCTGAAGTGGCACAAGCGTATGAGCAGGAAGCCGAAGGCTTTGTTGCACCGCGCGCCCGTGCCGCCGGATCACCATCGCCCGAAGCCATGGCCCGCCTAAGCGCGGCCGTGGGCCGGGTGCCCGGTCAGGCCCAGGCAGCAGCAGCCCCCGGCGCACAACCACGCGCCGAAGATGCAGCTGAAAAGCCCCGGTTTGGGATCAATTCGCTGATCAACCGTATGACGGGTCATGTGGCTGAGGAAGAGGCTCCAGCGGCCCGTCCGGCACGCCAGCAACCCCCCGTTAGCACGCAAGCCGCACAGCCTGCGCCGGTCGAATCGGAGGCAACGGAAGAGGATCAAATCGAGATCCCGGCATTCCTGCGCCGTCAGGCGAACTAAAACACCACATATCAAGTTTGGGAAAAGGCCGCATCGCGCGGCCTTTTTTCGTTTCAGAACAGAGTGTTGAGCCGTTACCAAATGCATTCGGCAGGTTTACGCCGCCCTGTTACATCTCATGTTTCATTTCGTTGCAAAGATTGAATTGAGCCCCGCGCCCCGGGGGCCTAAGTCTGTGCCAACTCAAGGTTTAAAATCTTGGTAACCATATCGACCACGCAGGCAGGCATAACGTGCAAACCACGGTGACATCACAGATCGCGTTCAACGGCATCGGATTGCATTCCGGTGTGTCGGCACGTCTGTGCATTCTGCCCGCACCGGCCAACCACGGCATCGTGTTTCGCCGCAGTGATGTGCCCGCCGAAGTCAGCGATATCCCTGCGCGTTGGGATTTGGTCAAACAATCGCCGCTGTGCACCAAACTGGTGAACACCCACGGTGTGTCGGTTACGACGGTGGAACATGTGATGGCGGCTCTGGTGGGCTGCGGCATCCATAACGCGACGGTTGAAATTGACGGACCCGAAGTGCCTATCCTTGACGGCAGCTCGTATGCGTTTGTGCGCGGTATTCTGGCGACCGGCATTCAAGGGCTTGATGCCCCGCTGAAAGCGCTGCGTCTGACCGACACGGTTGAGGTGACAAAAGGCGAGGCCTGGGCACGTTTCGTGCCGCATGACACCTTGCTGATCGAATTTGCAATTGAATTTGAAGACGCCGCCATCGGCGAGCAGCGCAAATTGCTGAACATGTCCAACGGCAGTTTCGTCCGCGAACTGTCAAGCAGCCGCACATTCTGCCGCAAGGCAGATGTGGATGCGATGCGCGCCAATGGGCTGGCTTTGGGCGGCACGCTGGAAAATGCGGTTGTTGTGGACGGCGCAGATGTGCTCAGCCCCGGTGGCCTGCGTCACCGTGATGAGGCCGTGCGCCACAAGATGCTGGATGCTTTGGGTGATCTGGGAATGGCCGGGATGCCGATTCTTGGCCACTACCAGGGATTCCGCGCAGGGCATGCCCTGACCAATGATTTGTTGCGTGCATTGTTTGCGACGCCAAATGCCTTTGAAATCGTTGATTGTGATGCAGAAATTGCTGCACGCCTACCAGGTGCCGGTGTGCATTGGGGCGAAATTCCCGAAGTCGCCTGAAGTTGAGCGCAGAAATGCGCCAAAGGCGTTTTGCACCGGAAAACTCTGTGCTAGAACGATCCTGTATATTGGGGTAAAACTCGGCAAAACCACTATGAAGGCGAGTGCGAGCATGACAATCGGCAAGTCGAAGGCAACTGCCAGTGCCTTGGTCCTTTGCGCGGCATTGGCCGCCTGTGGTGGCGATTCCGCGGTCGAGCGGGGAGATGTCGATTTCGAACAATTCACCGCCGAACAAATTTATGAGCGGGCCGAATATGACCTTGCTCAAAAAGATCCTGATCTGGCTGCCACTGTTTTTGCTGAAGTCGAGCGTTTGTACCCCTATTCCGAGTGGGCCAAACGATCGGTGATCATGCAGGCCTTTGCCTATCACCAGGCCAAGGATTATGAAAACAGCCGGTCCGCCGCGCAACGTTTCATTGATTTCTATCCTACCGACGAAGACGCCGCTTATGCGCAATACCTGCTGGCGCTGAGCTACTATGATCAGATTGACGAAGTCGGCCGCGATCAGGGGCTGACCTTTCAGGCGTTGCAATCCCTGCGCGAGGTGATTGAGCGGTATCCAGACAGCGAATATGCCCGCTCGTCGGTGCTGAAGTTTGATCTGGCCTTTGATCACCTGGCCTCCAAGGAAATGGAAATTGGCCGCTACTATCTGCGCCGCGACCATTTCCCATCTGCCATCAACCGATTCCGTGTTGTGGTTGAGGATTTCCAGACCACAAGCCACACCGCCGAAGCCCTGCACCGCTTGGTTGAGGCCTATCTGTCGCTGGGTCTGACCGATGAAGCACAGACCGCCGGTGCCATTCTGGGGTATAACTTCCAGTCCACGGAATGGTACGAGGACAGCTATAAGCTGCTGACCGGGCAGGGGCTGACCTTGCAGGCCAAAGGCGATAACTGGCTGCGCCAGATTTACCGTCAGATGATTCAGGGCCGGTGGCTCTGATCCCGGGTTGAGGGCGCTATGCTCAGAGGCCTGACCATCCGCGATATGTTGATCATCGACCAGCTTGAGCTGGAGATGCATCCTGGTCTGAATGTTCTGACCGGAGAAACTGGCGCGGGTAAATCTATCTTGCTGGATTCATTGGGTTTTGTATTGGGCTGGCGTGGCCGTGCCGAACTGGTGCGCACAGGCGCCGAGCAGGGCGAAGTGGTGGCGTGGTTTGATCTACGGGCCGATCACCCCGCGCGCGCCGTTTTGCAAGAAGCCGGACTGCCCGAGGACGACGAGCTGATTTTGCGCCGCATCAACACCCGTGACGGGCGCAAAACGGCTTGGGTGAACGACCGGCGCTGCTCGGGCGAGGTGTTGCGCCAACTGTCAGACACATTGGTGGAATTGCACGGCCAGCATGATGACCGTGGATTGCTGAACCCGCGTGGGCACCGCAGCTTGCTTGACACCTATGGCGGGCTTGAACCGCGGGTGGATGTGACGCGCAAGGCCTGGCGCGCCCGAACGGCGGCCCGTATCGCGTTGCAGGGCGCTGAAAATGCACTGATCAAAATGCGCGAGGATGAGGAATTCCTGCGCCATGCCGTGTCTGAGTTTGATGCGCTTGATCCACAAGAGGGCGAGGACGAACATCTGGATGCGCGCCGCCGTTTGATGCAGGGCGCAGAACGGATGCGCGAAGAGATCGGCAAGGCGCAATCGGCTCTGGGTCACGACGGTGCCGAAGGATCTGCCAATGATGCGCTGAGATGGCTGGAAGGGGCTGCCGAAACCGCCGAGGGGCAGCTGGATGCGCCCATCGCGGCTATTGGCCGGGCGTTGGTTGAGTTGGATGAAGCCTCATCCGGGGTGTCTCAGGCGTTGGATACCTTGGCGTTCAATGCCTCAGATCTGGAAGACACCGAAGAGCGGCTATTTGCCTTGCGCGCGCTGGCACGGAAGCATTCTATCGTACCGGATAATCTGCCTCAGTTCGGGGTCGAACTGAAATCGCGACTTGCCGCATTGGATCACAGCGAGGGTAACATCGCCGAATTGCGCACCGCGTTGGACGCAGCCGAGGCGAAATACACCGTGGCAGCCGAGGCGCTGAGCAAAGCGCGCCGCACATCCGCGCGCGCATTGGACAAGGCCATGATGGCCGAACTGGCCCCGCTGAAAATGGAACGTGCGGTGTTTGAAACGGTGATCACCCCCGAACACCCTGGCCCCGACGGCGTTGATGAGGTGACGTTTACCGTGGCCACCAACCCCGGCGCACCGTCGGGGGCATTGAACAGGATCGCTTCGGGCGGCGAGCTGAGCCGTTTCTTACTGGCCCTCAAAGTATGCCTGACCGGCACCGAAAGTGGCGTGACAATGATCTTTGACGAGATTGACCGCGGCGTGGGCGGTGCCACTGCCGATGCGGTCGGGCGGCGTCTGGCGCAGCTGGCGTCGGGCGGGCAGGTGCTGGTTGTAACCCATTCGCCGCAGGTGGCCGCCCGCGCGAGGCATCATTGGCGGGTGGAAAAACGCGTGTCGCAGGGGGTGACCCTGTCTTCGGTCACGTCTTTGTCGACAGATCAGCGCGTCGATGAAATTGCACGGATGCTATCGGGCGACACGATCACCGATGAAGCCCGCGCTGCCGCAGACAAGCTGATGCAACCATGATCGAGCGGGCTTCCTTTGGGGGTCTGGCTTATGTGATCGCTGCCTTCGCCTTTGGGTTCGTGTTGGGCACGCTGCGCGTCTTCGGGTTGGTGCCATGGCTGGGCGAAACACTGGCGGTTCTGCTGGAATTGCCGGTGATGCTGGGGTTTTGCTGGTGGGTCAGCGCAAAGATCATATCCGGGTTTAACGTACCCTCGCATCTGACGGCGCGCTTGTGGATGGGGGGGCTGGCGTTTGGCCTTTTGATGCTGGCCGAGCTTGGCCTGTCCATTTTCGGCTTTGGGCAGACGATCTCAGGCCATTTCGCGCAGTATCTCAGCCTGCATGGCCTTTTGGGACTGACCGGACAGGTTGTTTTTGGTTTGATCCCCACCTTTCAGTTGCGCTGAGGCACCAGTTTACCAGGGTTCATGATGTTGTTGGGGTCCAGCGCCGTTTTCAACGTGCCCATCATATGCCACGCAGCCCCGTGTTCGGCCTCCATATAGTCCAGTTTGCCCAGACCAATACCGTGCTCGCCAGTGGATGTGCCGCCCAACGCCAAGGCGCGTTCCACCATGCGATGTGAGGCGGCTTTGGCGCGGGTGACTTCTGCGGTGTCAGCCTCATCGATCAGCAGCACCGCATGGAAATTGCCGTCGCCCACATGCCCCAGAATGGGCCCCATCAGATCAGAGGCGGCCAGATCCGCGCGGGTGTCTTCAATGGCGGTGGCCAATTGCGAGATCGGCACGCAGATATCGGTGACAATGGCGCGGGCGCCGGGGCGCAGATGCAGGATCGCGTGATAGGCATTGTGGCGCATCGCCCACAGCGCCGATCGATCCTCGGACAGGGTGGCCCATTTGAAATCCTGCCCGTTGTGAGCTTGGGCAATCTCGCCAAAAACTTCGCTTTGCTCGGCCACGGCCGTGGCGCTGCCATGAAATTCAAGCAAAAGATGAGGTGTGACAGGTAAATCACTGCCACTAAACGCATTTACTGCGCGCACGCTGTCGATATCCATCAGCTCGATCCGGGCCAGAGGCAGGCCCATCTGGATGGCGTCGATCACGCAGGCCACGGCATCGGGCACGGTGTCAAAGGCGCAAACGGCACTGGCCACGGCCTCGGGTTGGCCTTGCAGGCGCAGGGTGATTTCGGTGATCAGACCCAGCGTGCCCTCGGCGCCCACAAACAGGCCCGTCAGGTCATAACCCGATGACGATTTGCGCGCACGGGTGCCAGTGCGGATCACCTCGCCGGTTGCAGTAACCACCTCCAGCCCCAGCACCGCATCACGCATTGTGCCATACCGCACCGCCGTGGTGCCGCTGGCACGGGTCGAGGCCATCCCCCCGATCGAGGCATTGGCACCGGGATCAACCGGGAAAAACAGCCCCGTCGCGCGTAGCTCTTCGTTCAGCGCTTCGCGGGTGACGCCCGGCTGCACGGTGACGTCCAAATCCTCGGGGCGGATGTCCAGCACACGGTTCATATCGCGGAAATCCACGCAGATCCCACCGCGCACGGCTTGCGCCTGACCTTCCAGCGACGTGCCGGTGCCCCAGCCCACCACCGGGCAATGATGCGCTGCGCAGGCCTGCACAATGCGCGCAACATCAGCGGTATTTTCAGGGTAAATCACCGCATCAGGAGGCATCAGTGGAAAATGCGTTTCACTGCGGCCATGCAGCTCGCGCTCGGCACCCGAAACGCTGAGGCGAGAGCCAAATGCAGTGCTGAGTTCGGCAATGATCTCGGCGTGGTTCATGGTGTGATGTCCCCGTGTCGTATCCGCTCTTAATCTATGACACGTGCCCGCCCGAGGGAAGCCGGGTGCTGTGTCTTTCATGCGAAACTGGACTGACCCGTGTTGACGCCCCTGCCTGCGCAGGCTTTTATGGGGCGAGCCGCGCTGCTGCTTCGGATCAACAGTGGTGGTCAAAATAATGAAACCAAAGGGTTAAACCAAACGATGGGCGAACCTGAGCTGCCAATATGGCGGCAGAAATACCTGTCGGGGCGCGCCAAGCTGGGGCGCGCATGGTCGGTTATGCTGAGCCGTGGACCCAGCCAGATCCAGTTTTGGTTTATCGCCTTGTTGATCGGGATCGCCGCAGGTTTTGCGGCTTTGCTGTTTCGCAAGGGCATCAGCGCCATTCAGGGCTGGGCTTACGGCACCGATGATGTGGCAACCATACAGGCCTTTGCCGGATCGCTGCCGTGGTATTGGTTGCTGATCGTGCCCATTCTGGGCGGGCTGACCGTGGGTGTGATCTTGCACCGGTTTACGCCTGATGGGCGGGTGCGGTCGGTGGCAGATGTGATCGAAGGGGCGGCCTTACACGAGGGCCGCGTTGAAACCCGCGAGGGTGTGGCCTCGGCCTTTGCATCGCTGATCACACTAAGCACCGGCGGATCATCGGGCCGGGAAGGGCCTGTGGTGCATATGGCAGGGGTTATTTCCACCTGGGTCAGCAACCGCATTCAGGCCGATGGCATCACGGGGCGCGATTTGCTGGGCTGTGCGGTGGCGGCGGCTGTTTCGGCGTCCTTCAACGCGCCCATCGCCGGGGCGCTTTTCGCGCTTGAGGTGGTGCTGCGCCATTTTGCCATCCACGCCTTCGCGCCCATCGTGATTGCATCAGTTGCGGGCACGGTCATCAACCGGCTGGCCTTTGGCGATGTGACCGAGTTCATGCTGCCTGTGGCCAGCGCGCTGGAGTTCTACGTCGAGCTGCCTGCCTATCTGTTGTTGGGGCTGTTATGCGGTGTGATCGCGATGGCCCTGATGCAGGCCATTTTCCTGACCGAGGATCTGGCGAACCACTGGCAAAAGCGGCTGAACATTCCGCGCTGGCTGCGCCCGGCGGTGGCGGGCGGCTTGCTGGGGGGGCTGGCGATCTGGTTCCCGCATATCATCGGGGTTGGCTATGAAACCACGTCTGCGGCACTGACCGGGCAGCTGTTGTGGCACGAGGCCGTTGTATTTGCCATCCTCAAGGTCGCTGCCGTGGCCATCACCATTGGCGGGCGCATGGGCGGTGGGGTATTTACCCCGGCGCTGATGGTGGGCGCGCTGACAGGGCTGGCCTTTGGGTACACCGCAACGGCGATTTTCCCCGAGGTCTCGGGCTCGCACACGCTGTATGCGCTGGCGGGGATGGGGGCGGTGGCGGCAGCCGTGTTGGGCGCGCCGATTTCCACCACGCTGATTGTGTTTGAATTGACAGGCGACTGGCAGACAGGTCTGGCCGTGATGGTCGCGGTGTCCATGTCCACGGCGCTTGGTTCAAAGCTGGTGCGCGGATCGTTTTTCCTGACACAACTGGACCGGCGCGGCATTCACCTGATCTCGGGGCCGCAGGCGTATCTGTTGGGCACATTCAGAGTGGCCAAGTTGATGCGCACGATGGACCACGAGCGCGCCGCGGACGAGGACCGCTGTTGGGAATTGATCAGTGACGGGATTTATGTGGATGGCAACGCCACGCTGGAAGCGGCGATGCCTTTGTTTGATAAAGCGCCGGTGCCTTTCGTGCCCGTGGTCACGCTGGGTGGTGAAGATCAACCACCCGAGCTGTGGGGCGCGCTGTTCCAGGTGGATGCGCTAAAGGCGTATAACCGGGCTTTGGCCGCCGTGTCAGAAGAAGAACACAGCTGATCGCTGCGACACGGGGTGCAGCGGCTAAACTGGCTTAGAGGGCTGCCAGAAACGCGAGAGGCAGGGCAACCATACCGCCGCAGATCAGGGCGATGGACGTGAACAAACCTTTGAACATTTTAGTCTCCTAAGTGTGTGTTGGACACTAAGGCATGTAGGAGGTTTTGCAGACCGGGCGATGCGGTCGGATGTCGCGGGTAAGGGCCGGTCTATGACGACGTTTACAACTGCTCAACCGCCACAAATTCGTTTGGGCTAAAGGCGATATGGGCTTTGATCCGCGCCACGCCTTCGCTGGGGGTTTCATAGCTCCAGCCGACATTTTCCAGCGTCTGACTTTTGGTCACAATTGAGAAATAGCTGGCGTCACCTTTGTGTGGGCAATGCGTGCTGAGATCAGTGCGATCAAGGAACGCCATCGCAATATCGTCACGCGGGAAATAGATGACGTCGTCATAACCCGGCTCGCACAACTCCAGCGCATGTTTGCTTTCGGCCAAAACGGCCCCGCCTGCACGCACAGACCATGTGCCCTCGGCTTTGCGGATTTTGATATCGGCCATCGGCCCCCCTTCGTCAAACTTTTGTGCCGCACTGGGCGACCTCACCGTGATACGCCAAGTGCTGCGTTGCTGTATACAGACGAGATGTCACAGCGTTCAGATCGGGCGGGTGGCCTGCGTGATCCAGGTTTGAGCCTGCGCGCTTAGCAATGGGCCAATCTTGTCGCGGCAGGTGGCGTGGTAGGTGTTCAGCCAATCGCGCTCGCCGTCCGACATCAAGCCTGCATCTATCAGGCGCAGATCAATTGGCGCCCAGCTGATCGTCTCGAACGCCAGTTTACCGGTCACGTCACCGCCGGGCAGGGGATCGGCGGGTTGCACAACCACCAGGTTTTCAATCCGGATGCCAAACGCACCCTCGCGGTAATAGCCCGGCTCGTTTGAGACGATCATGCCCTGTTCCAGCGGCACATCTGACACCCGGCTCAGGCGTTGAGGGCCTTCGTGCACACACAAATGCACACCCACGCCGTGGCCGGTGCCGTGGTTGTAATCATGATCCACCAACCACAGCGGGAACCGGGCCAGCACATCCAGATCACGCCCCGCCAGCCCCTTGGGCCAGCGCGCGCGGCTCATGGCGATCATGCCTTGCAACACGCGGGTAAAACAGGCGCGTTCATCGTCTCCTACCTGACCCACGGGCAGGGTGCGCGTGATGTCGGTGGTGCCATCCAGATATTGCCCGCCGCCATCCAGCACCAGCAAATCACCATCGCCCAACGTTCGGTTTGAACTTTGCGTGACGCGGTAATGCGCCAGCGCCCCGTGTGGGCCAGATCCGGCAATCGTGTCAAAACTGATGTCCAGCAAATGTCCGGTTGCCTGTCGGCACGCCTCAAGCTGGCGCACCACGTCAATTTCGGTGATCGCGCCGGGGGCCTGACCATCAAACCAGCACAGGAATTCGCACAAGGCCGCCCCGTCCCGCAGATGTGCGGCACGGGTGGCTGCAATCTCGGCGGTGGTTTTTCGGGCCTTGGGCAGGATGCACGGGTCATCACCCCAGATGTGATCGGTGTTGGCCTCGGTCAGCTGGTGCAGCACCCACAGTGGCACGTTGGTTTTGTCCAGTCGCACAGGCCCTGTCAGACTGTGCAGCGCCGGAGCAAAGGCGTTGGGGGGCCGTATTTTGATATCATCGCCCAGATGCGCGCGCAGGGCGTCATCCACCTTGTCGGGATTGGTGAACAGCGTCAGATGGCCGGTGTCATGCAATATGGCAAACGCATGCGGCACCGGGTTGCGCGGGATGTCACCGCCGCGCACATTCAGCAGCCATGCAATGGAATCAGGCAAGGTGATCACGGCCGATTTATGGTGCTTTGCCTTTAACGCTTTGGCCAGCTCGATGCGTTTGTTCGCATGAGATTGTCCAGCCAGTTCAACGGGGTAGGGTGTGATCTTGCCCTTTGGGGGGGCAGGCTGATCAGGCCAGATATGGTCAATCAGATTGTCCACGGGATGCAAGGATATGCCACTGCCCACCAGCGCGATCTCAAGCGTTTCAATCTGTTCAGGCGTATAAAGCCAGGCGTCAAAGCCGATCTTGCCGCCCTTTGGCAACGCTTTGCGCAGCCAGTCCGCAGGTTTGACCTCGGGCCAGTCAACCGGGCTGAAATGCGTGGTATCCACCTGCACCTTGACCTGCACACGGTAGCGACCATCGACAAACACGCCGGCACTGTCCATCAGCGCAATGCAGAACCCGGCCGAGCCTGTGAACCCTGTCAGCCACGCCAGTCGATCATCACGCGGGGCGACATATTCGCCCTGATGCGCATCGGCCCGCGGGATCATAAAGCCCGCCAGCCCTTGCTGCATCATCACATCGCGCAGCAGCGCCAGACGTGGCGGGCCCTGATCCGGCGAGGCTGTGTCGGCAAAGCTTTGGAACATGATGATCTCCTTATTGGTGCAGGCCTGATGGACGCAGGCACGCTGCTGTCCGAGGAAACCTGTTCATGCTCTCGAACGCAAGGGCAGAATGTCATTAGGTTTTGTGGTATGCCCCCCTCGAACAGAGGATTTTGATATGCCGATTGAAACGCCCGACGAGTTTGCAGCACTTGAGCAAGAAGGGTGGTCAGACCCGGCCACTGCGCTGGCGTATGCAACCGATTTTGCCAAGGCCTCAGAATACAGCATCCCGGTGATGCTGGAACGGGCAGGGGTCTGCGCCAAGGCCAAGGTTCTGGATCTGTGTTGTGGGCATGGCATTCTGGCCGAGGCGGCAGTGGCACAGGGGGCTGTTGTCTCGGGTTTGGATTTTTCACCAGCTATGTTGGATATGGCCCGCGCACGGGTGCCTCAGGCCACGTTGGTGCAAGGCGATGCAATGGCGCTTGAGTTTGAGGATGCCAGTTTTGACGCTGTCGTGATCGGCTTTGGTATTCCACATGTCCCTGATGCCACTCGCGTGTTTCAGCAAGCCGCCCGCGTGCTGAAACACGGTGGCAAACTGGCCTATTCGGTTTGGGAAGATCGCGATGGGGCCATGCGCACTGTGTATCAGGCCATTGGGGCCCACGGAGCAGCAGGGATCGCCTTGCCGCCCGGTCCTGGCGCACATGATTTTGCAGACCCGGTGCGTGCCGATCCCGCGTTAGAGGCCGCAGGGTTCGCGCAGATCCGGCATGACCAGGTGGATAGCCGCTGGCAGGTGGCTGACCCGTTGGACGCCCTGCGGTTTTTTGAAGAAGGCACGGTGCGGGGCGGGGCGCTGCTGCGCCATCAACCAGCACAGGCACGTGCGCTGATTGGCCAGGCTGTGCGGGATGCCGTCATTCTGCGCTATGGCGCGGGGCCGGTTTGGGATTTGCCGATGCCGTCGGTTGTGGTGTCGGCCGCACGCAGCAAAACGCCTTAGCCTGCGCGGCGTATCCCCATCACGCGCGCGCGGGCGCGGGGATCACTGTCAAAGAGGGCGGCCAGCTGCTCGGTCATGGCCCCGGCCAATTGATCCACATCTGTGATGGTCACGGCGCGGTTGTAATAGCGCGTCACGTCATGGCCGATGCCGATGGCCAGCAGTTCCACGGCGCGGCGTTTTTCCACCATTGCAATCACATCGCGCAGGTGTTTTTCCAGATAATTCGCAGGGTTAACGGACAAAGTTGAATCGTCCACCGGTGCCCCGTCGGAAATCACCATCAGGATTTTCCGGGCTTCTTTGCGCATGGCTGTACGCCGGTGCGCCCATTCCAGTGCCTCGCCGTCGATGTTTTCTTTCAGCAGCCCTTCCTTCATCATCAAACCCAGATTATCGCGGGTCCGGCGCATGGGCGCGTCGGCGGATTTATAGATGATGTGGCGCAGATCATTCAGACGGCCGGGCAATTGTGGACGCCCTTCATTCAGCCATGTCTCGCGGCTTTGACCGCCTTTCCAGGCGCGGGTGGTAAAGCCCAGGATTTCCACCTTGACGCTGCACCGCTCCAGCGTGCGGGCCAGAACATCGGCACAGATCGCCGCGATACTGATCGGCCGCCCGCGCATTGAGCCGGAGTTGTCCAAAAGCAGCGTCACCACTGTGTCGCGGAACTCCATGTCTTTTTCGACCTTGAAGCTGAGCGGCGTGGTCGGGTTTGCCACGACCCGCGCCAGACGGCCTGCGTCCAGCACGCCCTCTTCCTTGTCAAATTCCCAGCTTCGATTTTGCTGGGCTTGAAGGCGGCGTTGCAGCTTGTTGGCCAGACGCGACACAGCACCTTTCAACGGCTCCAACTGTTGATCCAGATAGGCGCGCAGGCGTTCCAGCTCGATCGGTTCGGCCAGGTCTTCTGCGTGGATTTCCTCATCAAATTCAGTGGAATAGACTGCATAATCCGGATCGGCATCAGAAATGGGCTGGGGCTGCGGTGGCTCAAGCGGCGCTTCGCCCTCAGGCATTTCCTGCTCTTCGCCATCTTCCTGATCAGCCATGTCATCGCTGCTGACCTGAGCCTGGGCGGCGTCTTGCTGATCGTCCTGAGACTGCTCGGGATCGGCGTCAGCGTCGCTTTCTTCGCTGTCATCCTGTCCCTGGCTTTCGGGCTCGTCTTGTTCTTCGGCGCTGTCGTCGCCCTGGTCTTCGTCCTCGTCGTCCAGCGCATCAGGGTCGTCACCCAGCTGGTCGCCATACCCCAGATCGTCGATGATCTGACGGGCGAATTTGGCAAAGGCTGATTGGTCTGACAAGGTTTCTTGCAAGTCTTCAAGCGTGCCGCCAGCCTGTTCTTCGATGAAGCCCTGCCACAGGTTCATGACGTTCTCGGCCCCTGCAGGCAGCGGGCGACCGGTGGCAAGGTGGCGGATCAGATACCCGGCGGCAACGGGCAGGGGGGCCTCGGAGGCGTCTTTGATCTGTTCATAGCCCAGCCGTGTGGCCTCGGCGTCGATCTTGACGTCGATATTGCTGGCGGTGCCGGGCATGTCGCGCGCGCCCATCGCTTCGCACCGGGCGGTTTCCATCGCCTCATAGAGATCGCGTGCCATTTCGCCTGCGGGGTTGTATTTAGTGTGCGTGCCGGTGTCGTGGTACTTGTGGCGCAGGGCCAGCGCGTCGGCGGTGCCGCGGGCCAGCAGAACTTCATCCCGTGTCATCCGGCGGCTGACCTGCGGTAATCGCATAGCATCGCCCGATACACCCGATGGATCGACTGAGAACGTCACATTCAGATCGGCGTCATTTGCCATGACCTTCGTGGCCTCGGCGAGGGCCTTTTTGAACGGATCAGCGGGGTTGTCGGTGGGTTTGTTCATGAAATCACACGTCGCAGCGGCTGCTCATCCGCCCTAACAGGCGGCCTCGTGAGGCGGGCATGCAAGGGCCCGATGAGCAGACAATTGTTCACCCCAAGCTCACACTCGCAGCACTTTCCGGCAGCTCTTCGTCAAAGCAGCGCTGATAGAACTCGGCCACGGTCTGGCGTTCCAGTTCGTCGCATTTGTTCAGGAAGGTCAGGCGGAAGGCATAGCCCACATCGCGGAAGATTGACGCATTTTGCGCCCAGGCGATCACAGTCCGGGGGCTCATCACAGTTGACAGCTCGCCGTTCATGAACGCCGTACGCGTCAGATCGGCCACGGTCACCATCTGGCTGATGGTCTTGCGGCCCTCGGCGGTGTTGAATGTCGGGTTCTTCGCCAGCACGATATTGGTTTCGGCATCATGGCTGAGGTAGTTCAGCGTCGCGACCAAGGACCAGCGGTCCATCTGGCCCTGGTTGATCTGCTGCGTGCCGTGATAAAGCCCGGTGGTGTCGCCCAGACCAACGGTGTTGGCGGTGGCAAACAGACGGAAACACGGGTTCGGCGTGATCACTTCGTTCTGGTCCAGAAGTGTCAGTTTGCCGTCGGTTTCCAGAACCCGCTGGATCACAAACATCACGTCCGCGCGGCCCGCATCATATTCGTCAAACACAATCGCAGTAGGGTTGCGCAGCGCCCAGGGCAGGATGCCTTCGTGGAATTCTGTCACCTGTTTGCCGTCGCGCAGTTTGATGGCGTCCTTGCCGATCAGATCAATCCGGCTGATGTGGCTGTCCAGATTCACCCGCACACAGGGCCAGTTCAGACGCGCGGCAATCTGTTCGATATGTGTCGATTTACCCGTACCGTGATAACCTTGGATCATGACCCGGCGATTGTGTGAAAACCCGGCCAGAATGGCCATGGTCGTGTCACGGTCAAACTTATACGTGCTGTCCAGCTCAGGCACACGCGCTGTGCGCTCGGCAAAGCCTTTGACGGCCATGTCACTGTCAATTCCAAACACTTCGCGCACCGAGATGTCTTCGGTGGGTTTGGCGTTAATATCTATGGTTCCGTCAGCCATCTGCAGCGTCCTTCAATCGGGTCGTCTCGTTTCATCTCGTGGTGCAATATATCTCGGGGAAGGGCAAGGGGAAGGGGAAGTTTAACTGGCCGTGACCCAAAACTGAGATATGCTTTGAGGAGAAATCTTATGAACAGGGCTGATGTCAGACCGCGACGAGATAGAAAAGCTGATTGGGCAGGTGGGGTTGCAAGACCGCGCCGCGTTTCAGACGCTCTATGCCCGGACTTCGGCGAAACTCTTTGGCGTGGTGTTGCGTGTCTTGCACAATCAGGCCGAGGCAGAAGATGTGGTTCAGGATGTCTATGTGAAAATCTGGCGAAACGCCGGACGCTACCGTGCGAACGGGTTCAGCCCGATGACCTGGCTGATCACCATTGCCCGCAACACAGCCATAGATGCCAAGCGCCGCAAGGGGCGCCGCGCAAATGATGGCGATGCCCTTCTGGATCAGATCGCCGATCCCGCACCGGGGCCCGAAGCGCTGAGCGTGGCTGCATCCGAGCGGGCGCAGCTGGGGGCGTGTCTGGCGGAATTGGACGCTGACCGGGCCGAGGCCGTGCGGCGTGCCTATCTAATAGGGGACAGCTATGCTGAGCTGGCCGCGCATTTTGATGTGCCGCTGAATACAATGCGAACCTGGCTGCGCCGCAGCCTGATCAAACTGAAGGATTGCCTGACGCGATGAGCGCCACAGACGATCATAGGGACGACCGCGCGCTGGCGGGTGAATACGCTCTGGGGTTGTTGCCCGAGGACGAGCAGGCCGCATTCGAAGCGCGCCTGGCCGCCGAGCCTGAGTTGCGTGCGCAGGTGCGTGCATGGACCGAAGAGCTGGTGCATCTGGCCGACGAGATCGACCCCGTCACGCCCCCCGCTCATGTTGAAAAGGGGATCGAGGCCCGGCTGTTTGACGACGATCAGATGAGCCTCGGCCGGTTTTTCCGCAACTGGTTTGGCAGCGGGCTGGTGGTTGCAGGGCTTGCGGCGCTTATCATCTTTGGTACCGATGTGCTGGAGCGTGGCCCGCAGATGCCCAGTGATCCGGCTTTGGTGGCCGAAATCGCCGCCGAGGATCGCAGCCTTGTGGTGCAGGCCGCGTTTGACGCCGACACAGGTGCATTGTTTGTTCAGGCACAGCAGGGCCGTGCCCGCGATGGCCGCGTTCTTGAATTGTGGTTGATCGAAGGTGGCAACGCGCCAGTGTCGCTGGGGGTGTTGTCGGCAGATGGCCCGACGTGGGTGGCACTTAGCGACACGCAGCGCGCCGTTCTGACAGGAGCGGTGCTGGCAATCTCCGATGAACCTCCTGGCGGATCGCCCACAGGGGCCCCGACGGGGGATGTTCTGGGCGTGGGTGAAATCACAAACGTGTGACTGACATTTCTTTGTGTGGTTTGAAACTTATCTGATCGCTGCGCGTGACTATGAGCGAGTTTGGGCAGTCCGCCCAATCCGCAATCAGGGGAATTCAAATGCTCAGCACACAGGTTCAATTTATCGCCGCTTCGGTGATCATGGCCGCAGGTATCGTCGAGGCCGGAGTTTTTGGCGTATGGGACAAAGCCGACCCGGCGCTGAGTGCTGTGCCCGCGGCGCCCGTGTCATCCTATCAGCTGACATCGGTGCAGCCCAACACCGCCATCACCCCTGACCCCGGCACGCTTGCGATGATCTGCCAGTCGTCAGCGCGCATGTAAGCGCGGTTCTTGGTGCCCCCGACATCAACCGGTCATCATGTTTGCGTGAAGAGACGAGGCCATTCATTGCGTGGTGGCCTTACCAACCCCATAGTTTTTACAACGCCACGCTTCTTATAAAGAGGATTTCCCATGCAACGTCGTCATTTTATCACATCCATTCTGGCCGCAGGTGCCGCCATCACCGTGGCCCGCAGCACAACTGCCATCGCCGCCACAGGCAACTTTGAGATCACCCGCACCGAGGCCGAGTGGCGCGCCATGCTCAGCGATTTTGAATTTGCGGTGATGCGCGAAGAGGCCACTGAACGGGCAGGCAGCTCGCCTTTGGACAAAGTCTATGATCCGGGGATGTACCACTGCAAGGGTTGTGATTTGCAGCTGTATTCGTCAGAGCACAAATATGACAGCGGCACAGGGTGGCCCAGCTTTTACAAGTCACGTCCCAAGGCCATCGGCACCAAAGAAGACCGCAAGCTGTTTTCCGTGCGCACCGAATGCCACTGCGCGCGCTGCGGCAGCCACCTGGGCCATATTTTTGATGATGGGCCAGCCCCCACCGGCAAACGCCATTGCCTGAACGGCACCAGCCTGGTGTTCAAAGCCGCCTGACCGGGTGCAAAGCTGCGAATGGGGCGCTCTTCGGGGCGCTCTTTTTGTTTGGTTGCTCAGAGAAATGTGTTATCTTGGTACCAAGGTTAGAATAGGTGCTGCTATGAAACAGATTGAACGTGTTCAGACCGGGCTGAGACTTGAGAAAGGAATGCTGAAAGTTCTCAAGGGGTTGGCCGAATACATGGACATATCGGTGGCCGAACTGGTTGAGGGCATGGTTTTACACGCCTTTGAAGGCAAAGCCGCCCCATTCCCCCAAGAGACATTGACGAAAATCGCGCAGCTGAAGCAGGTGTATGACATGGGGTTCGGGGCCTCTGACGCCCATAAAATGCACGAAAGCATCGAGCGGGAGGCGCGATCATGACACCGCAAGAGCTGATGCATCATTTTGACCGGGGCACGCTGGACCCACAGGGGTTCACGCACCGCGATCACGGTCGGGTGGCGTGGCATGCCCTTGAAGAGGCTGACTATTTTACAGCCTCGTTGCGGGTTGCACGTGGATTGAAGACGCTTGCACAGGCAGCAGGCGTGCCTGAGAAATTTAACGCCACGGTGACGCATGTGTTCCTCAGCCAGATCGCCGAGCGAAGATTGGCATCTTCCGACCCAAACGCCGAGGCCTTTCTGGATGCAAACCCGGATGTGCTACGCGGTGATGTTCTGCAGGCGCAGTATTCGCAGGCGCGGCTATCATGCATGGCAGCACAATCAGTGGCCTTACTGCCCGATATGCCCCTTGCCAGCGGTGCGACAGCAAAGCTTCGTTGACCGGGGCGATGTTCTCTGACTGACTGCGCCTATGGATGCAACACCGCGACATGTTCTGATATTTGGCGCCACCGGCACGGCCGGGCAGGGGGCTGTGCGGGCCTTGCTGGCGGCCGGTCACCGGGTCAGCGCCCTGGTTCGGCCGGGGCGCGAAGACACACTGCCGCACGGTGTAAAGACCGTGACGGGTGATCTGAGCCGCGACAGCCTTGCCCGCGCCTTTGACGGTGGTCCTGATGTGGTGATGTCTTGTCTGGCGTCGCGCAGTGGCCGCGCGCAAGACGCCTGGGCAATTGATCATGCGGCCCATCTGGACATCCTGACCGCGGCCCATACGGCCGGGGTGGCGCAGTTTATCTACCTGTCCGCGATCTGTGTGCAAAAGCCCCGGCTGGCCTTCCAAAAGGCCAAGCTGGCGTTTGAAGCAGCCCTTCAATCCTCGGGGATGACCTATTCCATCGTCCGCCCCACCGCGTTTTTCAAATCCCTCTCGGGGCAGGTGGCGCGGGTGCAGGCGGGACGGCCCTTTTTGGTATTTGGTGACGGGTGCGGCACAGCGTGCAAACCGATCAGCGACGATGATCTGGGGCGCTATCTGGCCGGGTGCATACCCGACCCGCACCGTCACAATGCGGTGCTGCCCATCGGCGGGCCGGGCCCTGCGATCACACCGCTGGATCAAGCCGCTGCCCTGTCTGATCTGCTGGGATATCAGGTGAAGGTGAAACATGTGCCATTTGCGATGATGGGGGCCATCGCCGGTGCGCTTGGTCTGCTGGGACGGGTCAATGCGGCGGCGGCGGCCAAGGCCGAACTGGCTGCAATTGGCCAGTATTATGCACGCGAGTCGATGCTGGTCTGGGATGCGCAGGCACAGGTCTACGATGCTGACAGCACGCCCGAGTTTGGAACCGAAACACTGTTTGCGTATTACGAGGCTTTGATTCGGGGCGATGCAACGGTGACCCTGGGTGAGCACTCAGTTTTCTGACGCGGCACTATATCCAAGCACCGGGGTGGCACTGCGCGCTGCGCCCACAGCACCCATGCCTTACATCACTTGAACGATTTGCTCTGCTTGATCTGATCCCAGGCCCAGACCACCTGTTGCAACTGCTCTTCCTGCGAGCGATCACCGCCGTTGATATCAGGGTGCAGCACTTTGATCAGGGACTTGTACGCCTGACGGATCTCGGCTTTAGACCAGTGATCTTCGGCCTCCAAAATCTCCATCGCACGACGCTCGGTGGGTGGCAGCTTGCGCTTGGACGTTCCCCCTTTGCCGGGGTTTTGCGTGGCATTGCCGCCCAGTACCTGATGCGGGTCCTCGATGCCTAGGCGGGCCCAGGCGCGCGCCTCGGGGTCTGAGAATGCCTTGGTTTCGCGTTCCCATACTTTGTCCTTGGACATCTGGGCGTTCATCTCGGCTTCGGTGGTGCCGTCGAAGAAGTTCCATTTCAAATTGTATTCGCGCACATGGTCTTTGCAGAACCAGAAAAAGTCATCCAGCACATCAGGCGCTTTGGGCGCGCGGAACTTGCCCGCCTCGGTGCAGCCTTCATGTTCGCAGACCCGTGTCGAGGTTTCAGATTCGCCCGACATGCCACGGCGACCGCGCGGTTTTTTCTTCTTGGCAGAAGAGACGGACATATCAAATCCGAAGGGGTCATTTTTGGACATGTGGCATACCTGTCAATGTACCGGAACTGTGCGAGGGCCAGAGTGTATTCTAAAACGCGGCGAATAGAAGGGGGCGCATGGATATTTTTGCAAAATAATTTGCGCCTGCCCGATAGGCTCAGACGGGTACTGACACATCCCGGCAGGGTGGCGCCGGGTTTCGGTCAGACCGGCCGCAGATGTGGCGGCGTGTCGTCTGGATCATCTTCACTGCGGGTGGGGCTGTCGGGCTGATCATCGGCCTTGGGCATATCGCCTTCGGGGGTCTCAACCGCTTCAATCACCTCTTCAGGCAGCTCGGCATCCGGCGCGGGCTCAATTTCGGGTTCAGGCGTGGCCGCGTCTGACTGGGGGGCAGGCGGGGTGTCAAACACATCCGGCAGGCCCTGATCCAGCGGGCGGCGAAACACCAGCACAGAGCGGTAGACGGTATGGGATGAGGTCAGCCCCTGACGCTCTTCGCTGGGCAGGATGTCCGAGCGTACGTATTCCCAGCCCTCAGCCCCCATTTCGTTCATCACCAGCTCAAGCGCATGGGCAAACCGGGCTTCGGGGCCTTTGATGCCCGCGCCTTTGCGTCCCTTTGCTGGGGCGGGGCGAACCTTGTATTCGAAACGTATCATGTGTGATGTCCCATGGCGGATGCGCGGGGCATCCTACCCGGGCCACGGCTGGACGCAAGGGGCTGTGACCCCTTGCGTTGAATGTTATTCAGCAGGAACTGGATGGGCACGGGCCCGCGGCGCTGCGCGCAGGGCGCGGTCGGTGGCCACAGCGCCCACACCCATGGCCGCCAGTGCCAGCAATGCGGCGATCGAAAGAGTTGGCACACCTGACAGCCCGGCTCCCACGGTGCAGCCTCCGGCCAGCACGCCGCCCAGACCCATCATCGCACCACCGGCCATATAGCGGCCGGTTTCGCGCGGCGACGAAAAGCTCTGCCAGCTGAATTGCCCAAGGGCAAGGCTGAGAAGCAGCGCACCGGCAAAAACGCCGCCGATGAGCCCCACGCCAAACCCCGGAGTGATCGAGGTCGAGGCAACGGTGTAGAACAGCGTATCGGCAAATGGCGAGGTGAACGACAGGCTTTCCATCGCGATGGGATCAAAGTCGTCATAAAGAACAAAGCCGGTGCCGACCCAGCCAAGAGGCACCAGCGCCCCCAGCAGGCCCGCCAGCATCAGCATGCCAGGGCGGTTGCCCGAGCGCAGGGCCACACCCAACGCCAACGCCGCCAAAAGGCCAGCCCACAGCATCGGATTGCCAGGCAATGCAGCACTTTCCATTGGCAGGGTAAAGCTGCCAAGCGACGTGCGTAGCGGGGCCAATACGCCTTTGAGGGCGGCATGTGCAGTGATGGCAAAGACCACCAGAACGCTGAGCGCACGCAGATTGCCGCCGCCGCCCAGCACGGTCAGGCGCGACACGCAACCGCGCGTCAGCACCATGCCCGCGCCAAACAGCACCCCACCGGCGATGATCGCCAGCACGGGCAGATCGCCAGCCATAAAGCGGTGGTCGCCAAACGTCACCCATCCCATGGCCACAGCGCCTTGTGTGCCCAGAACGGCCACGGCAAAGGCGGTCAGCCAGACACCTGCAGCGGCACGGCGGTCTTCGCCCACAAGTGCGCGACGCAGACAAAACTTTGTGATTTGCGCCAAGCCTCCGAACAGCACGCCCAAGGCCAGCCCAAACCAAAGCACCGCTTGGGGGGCGGTCAGGGTTTCAAATCCAAAACTCTCGAACATGGCAGTTCTCCTTGGGGTGGTGCGACTGGTTGGTGCAGCAGGGGTGCGCGTGCAGGCGCGTTTAGAACAGAGTTCCAAATGACGGCAAAACATGCGCAAATCAAGCAGTCTGGAGCATGGATATGGTGGGTGAAATGGAACTATATTCCGTGCAACACACCCGGCGAGGGTCAATATTCCGCGCGGACCAGCGCTGGTTGATCATTGATCCACCGTCAGGGATGCAGCCCGAAGCCGGTTCTTATTTGCCGCGTACCCGCGGATCCAAAGCATCGCGCAGCCCGTCGCCCAGGTAATTCACCGCCAGCACTGTCAGCGAAATCGCCACCCCCGGCCACATCACCCGTGCGGGATAGTCCTGAATATAGACCATCGCGTCATTTAACAGCCGCCCCCAGGTGGGATAATCCGACGGAAACCCCAGCCCCAGAAAACTGATGGCGCTTTCGGTGATGATGGCATTGGCGATGCCCAAAGTGGCCGAAACCATGATAGGCGACAGGGCATTGGGCAGGATATGGCGCGTGATCAACGCCCGGTCACGGGTGCCCGAGGCGCGTGCGGCCAGGATGAATTCGCGCTCTTTCAGGGCCAGCACGTCCGAGCGGACGATGCGCGCGGTGGGCATCCAGCTGGTGATGGCTATGGCCCCCACAACCAGTACGAATATGCCTGTCTCGGGACCAAAGCGCGCGCTGAGCGTTTCGCGAAACAGCATCACCATGACCAGCAGCAATGGCAGCAAAGGCAGCGACAAAAACAGATCAGTCAGGCGCATCAGCGGTGCATCCAGCCAGCGATAAAACCCCGACAACACACCAATCAGCGTGCCCAGCCCCAGCGCCAAAGCCATCGCACTGATCCCCACCGCAAGCGAGGCCCGCCCGCCTGCCATCATCAGCGCCAGGGTATCACGCCCCAGCTGATCGGTGCCCATGGGATGGGCCAGAGATGGCCCCTGGTTGCGCGCATCAGTATCGATGGACCCAGGATCAATCTGCCACACAAGCGGACCCGCAAACACCATCAGGGTGATCAGCACAAACACCGCACCACCCAGCATTGCTCCGCGGTGGCGTTTCAGCTGATCCCAGACATCGCGCCAATGACTGCGCAGCGGTGGGGTGGGGTGCGCATCACTCATAGCGGATCCTTGGGTCAAGCCAGCCATAGATCAGATCCGCCAGAATGTTCATCAGCACGATCAAAATGGCGATCATGAAGGTCACCGATTGCACCATCGGCAGGTCATTGGCCTTGATCGCGGTGATCAGAAGTTGCCCCAATCCGTTCACCCCAAAGATTTGCTCGGTGATGATGGCCCCACCAAAGATTTGCGGCAGCCCCAGCGCGATCACCGTGATCACCGGGATCATCGAATTGCGCAGCACATGCACCATGACCACCACAGGCTCGCTCAGGCCTTTGGCGCGGGCGGTGCGCACGTAATCCTGGTTCAGATTGTCCAGCATGGCGGCGCGCATATAGCGGCTGATCTGTGCGGTGGTCTGAAATGCCAGCACCAGCACAGGCAGGATCATCTGGCGCAGTTGCACCACAAAGCTGTCCCAGTCCACCACCCGGTGCGTGGTGTCATAGATCGACGGCAACCAGCCAAGCCCCACCGAGAAGATCACAATCATCAGCACGCCCGAGAAAAACGGCGGCACCGAATAGCCCACCATGGTCACGAACGTGCCCAGCTGATCAAAGGCCGAATATTGCCGGTAGGCCGAATAAATGCCGATGGGCAGTGCAATCAGAATACCCACCACATACGACAGCCCGACAACCCACAAGGTTTGGGGCAGGCGCTGCACGATGATGTCCATCACCGGCGAGCGGGTCTGCCAGCTGATCACCCGCGTGCTGTCCTGGGTCAAACTGGTACCAAAAAGGCTATCCATCCAGACGCCGGGCTCAACCACAAAGAATTGCCACATCCATTTCTGGAACCGAACATGGCTGGGTTGGTCCAGCCCCAGCGCCTCGCGCATCTGGGCTTTGACCGTATCGGGCACGCTGAGTGGGATCTGTGCCATCGGATCGCCGGGCGCCAGTTCCAGCAGCGCGAATATCACCAATGCAATGAACAGCAGGGTGGGCAAGGCCATGAACAGCCGCCGTATGGTGTAGTTCAGCATGGTGCGCGCACGTGTTGTCCCTTCGCCTGTGCCATGTGGCGCGGCAGGCGGCCCCGGGTCAAGCCCGAGACGCAAGACACATCAGTTATCCAGACGGTGCCAATCGGCGATATTCCACAGCTCGCTGTCCCAGGTGTTCAGGATCACACCGCCCAAGGTGTTGGCATGCGCCGATACGCGGCCCCGGTCGACAAGCGGCAATATCACGAAATCCTGCATCAGCATGTCATTCATCCGCTTGGCCAGATCGGCCCGCGTCATCAAATCACCGGTGCCCTGCATTTCAGCCACCAGCGCATCATAAGCCGCATCACAATACCGCGGCATGTTGTTGCCCTGCCATTGGTTTTCGGGGCTGGGGATCTGATTGCATTGCCATCTGGACAGATAGGCCTCGGGGTCGGTGCCGTCGAACTTATTGGCGTACATCTCAACATCGGCAAAGAACTTCTGGAACGTGTCGGGACTGGCCGCATCCGAGCCGAAAAACACTGCAGCATCAATGTGGCGCAACTCGGTTTCAACGCCGATCTTGCGCCACCAGTCTTTGATCAGCGCCTGAAAATCCTGCCGCACAGCATTGGTCGCGGTTTGAAACTCCAGGCTCAGGCGCGTGCCATCTTTGACACGCACGCCGTCCGGCCCCATGGCCCAGCCTGCTGCATCCAACAGCGCATTGGCCCCGGCCACATCCGGGGTGGCGCAGGCATCATTGGCCGATGAGGCGTAAATTTCGGGGGCCGGCACCACATTGCAGGTCACGCGTCCCGCATCACCATAGCCGATTTCCACCAACAACGGCCGGTCTATGGCCATCGACAAGGCCTGCCGCACGGCCTTGTCCGACAAGATCGGATGAGCGTGCTTCACAGTCGAGCGCTCTGCGCCTAAATCGGCCGACGGGTCTGACAGGTTGATCATGATCCGTTCAACCAATGTGCCAAAGCCCTGCACCAGCTGACCCTTGCCGCCAGACGCCATGCGGTTCAGCACATCCGGGGCCAGTTGCAGGTTCCAGGCATAGTCAAATTCACCCGTTTCCAGCACCGTGCGCGCAGCGGCATCAACCTTGCCTCCGCCTTTCAGCAGAACTTTGGCAAAGGCCGGTTTGGCCGGGTCGCGGTAGTTTGGATTGGCCTCGAACTGGATCACGTCATTGGGGCGGAATTCACTGACCACAAAGGGCCCGGTGCCGATGGGGGCAAAGTTCTGCTCGGTGCAGGTGGGGGCTGCAGCGCCCATGCAGTCCGCAAATTGAGCGGCTTGCAGGATCGGGGCCTCAGCGCCGACGAACGCCGTATAAGGAAAGGGTTTGGGCCCGTTAAACTGCACCACAATCGTTTGCGCGTCGGGCGTGTCAATTGATGCAATCGCGCCGAACTTTTCGATCTGGGCGCATCCCCCGCCTTCGGCTGTGCAATATTCCCAGGTGAATTTCACATCCTGCGCGGTCAGCGGCGTGCCATCAGACCAGGTGATGCCATCGCTGAGCGTCCAGGTGATGGTGGTCAAATCCGCTGAGACACCGCCGTTTTGAACCGTGGGTACGGTGTCAACCAACCAGGGCACCATGGTGCCGGTCTGATCATAGCGCACCAGCGGTTCAAGCACCAAACTTGCCGCCTCAATTTCTTTGATACCGCCTGACAGATAGGGGTTCATGATCGACGGGGCTTGCCAGTAAATAATGTTCACCTGCCCATCGGCGCCGCGCTCGGCCATGGCGGTATGTGCCAACGCCAGCATCGCAGCTGCGCCAAACCATAAGGATTTGCGTGCCATATATGTCTCCGTGTGCCCGGTGAGGTTGGGCGGTTTTAAATGTCGGTCCGAGATTGCGGACTGAATGCGAGACCCGGTTTCAATTCTGCTGAGTGATAGTCGTTTATGTGCGCAGGGTGGGGCTTCGGGCTTCAAAACTTGCAACATCACAGCCGCTTTGCACCTGAAAATCAAGCATAGCGGCGCGTCAACAACGGCTCTGTCGGGGCTATGTGCCTAAATAAGGGTCAGGCAGGAAAGGCTTGGAATTGCTGCATCCACATGTAAATTAACAGTTAACTAGTCATGTGGATGTGATGCTGGACACGCCCATTGCCCGTATAGAAAATTTGGCCGTGCGCTTTGCGACGCGGGCCTCAGATGTGGTTGCAGTTGAGGACGTCTCAATTGCAATCAACCCCGGCGAGACTTTGTGCGTCGTGGGCGAATCTGGGTCGGGCAAATCGGTGACATCGCTGGCGCTGATGCGGCTCTTGGATGATCAGAACGCGCAGATCACCCATGGCCGGATCTTGTTTGATCGCGGTGGCGACGGGACGCTGGATATCACAGCGGCAGGCTCGGATCTGATGCGCGATATCCGCGGCAATCAGATCGGCATGATTTTCCAGGAACCGATGACAGCCCTGAACCCGGTGTTCACCGTGGGGTATCAGCTGGGTGAGGGGCTGCGCCTGCACCGGGGGATGACCAAAAAGGCCGCACGTGTGCGCGCGCTGGAACTGTTACACGATGTGCGCATGCCTCAGCCCGAGCGGCGTTTGGATCAATACCCGCACGAGCTGTCGGGCGGTATGCGCCAGCGGGTGGTGATTGCCATGGCGCTGGCCTGCAAGCCCCGCCTGTTGATCGCGGACGAGCCTACAACGGCGCTGGATGTGACCACGCAGGCCGATATTCTGGCGCTGATCAACCGGCTAAAGCGTGACACAGGCGCTGCGGTGCTGTTCATAACCCATGACATGGCTGTGGTGGCGCAGATGGCTGACCGGGTGGTCGTGATGCAGCGCGGGCGCATCGTTGAAGACGGGCCCGTGGAGCAGATATTCAATGCACCCTGCCACGCCTATACCAAAGCGCTGTTGGCCGCGGTGCCAAAGCTGGGCGATATGCGCGGCGTGCCGCATCCCGTGCCGATGGCCTTGGTGGGCGAAGGCCCAGCGGCGATCCCCACACCGCCCCAACCGCAAACATCCCAAGACACCGCGTTGCTGACTGTCACAGGGCTGACCACGCGGTTTGACGTCAAAGGTGGGCTGTTTCGGCGCACCGTCGCCAGGGTGCACGCGGTTGAGGACGTGTCGTTCATCCTTGCACGCGGACGGACATTGGCGCTGGTGGGCGAAAGCGGCTGTGGCAAATCCACCGTCGCACGTTCTGTGATGCGGCTGGTTGATCCCACGGCGGGCCGGGTGGAATTGGACGGCGTAGACCTGCTGGCACTTGGACCGGCCCAATTGCGCCGTGCGCGCAAGGATATGCAGATGGTGTTTCAGGACCCCTTTGGCAGCCTGAACCCACAAATGCGCCTGATGGATCAGGTGGCCGAGCCGCTGATCAACCATCTGTCGCTGTCGCGCCATCAGCGTCAGGCCCGCGTGGCCCAGCTGTTTGACCGGGTTGAGTTGCCGCAGTCTTTCCTGCGCCGCTATCCGCACGAGTTATCGGGCGGG
Source organism: Roseovarius sp. (assembly GCA_045106595.1). Classification (GTDB taxonomy): domain Bacteria; phylum Pseudomonadota; class Alphaproteobacteria; order Rhodobacterales; family Rhodobacteraceae; genus Roseovarius. Next base: position 83,714 of record JBGCEW010000009.1, read on the forward strand.
CAACGCCAACGTGTGGCCATTGCCCGCGCGCTGGCCGTATCACCCAAGCTGATCGTTGCCGATGAGGCCGTCAGCGCGCTGGATGTCAGCGTGCAGGCACAGGTGCTGAATCTGATGATGCAGCTGCAGGCCGATCTGGGCGTGTCTTATCTGTTCATCAGTCACGATATGGCCGTGGTGGAACGCATCAGCCATGATGTGGCGGTGATGTATCTGGGGCGGATCGTGGAATATGGCCCGCGTGCTGCGGTGTTTGAAAACCCACAGCACGCTTATACGCAGGCACTGCTGCGCGCCGTACCGGTGGCGGACCCGGCACAGCGACGGGCCGATGCCACGCCGTGTGCCGAACCGGCATCTTCACCGATCCATCCGTTGGGATATGACCCGGCCCCCAGCGTGTACCGCGAAGTATCCCCGCATCATTTTGTTCTGACAAGCGAGTGTGCACCATGATGCATTTTCCGATTTCCGAAGCCTCGCGCATCACCCATTCCGGTGCTGTGCCGGGGCAGGTGGATGTGGCCATTGTGGGCGGTGGCGTTGTCGGGGTGATGACGGCTTATTTTCTGGCCAAACGGGGGCGCAAGGTTTTGCTGCTGGAAAAAGGCCGCATCGCAGGCGAGCAATCCAGCCGTAACTGGGGCTGGGTGCGCCAGACCGGCCGCGATACCGCCGAGCTGCCCATCATGGTTGAGGCCAATCGGCTGTGGCCGCAATTGCAACGCGACACGAATGAGGATTTGGGGCTTGTGCAATCCGGCCTCACCTATCTGGGCCATACCGCAAAAGATGTGGCCGGGTTTGAGGACTTCCTGCCCTCGGCCAGGGCCAACGGTGTCGACAGCCGCATTCTCAGCGCCGCCGAGGTGGCAGGTATGCTGCCAACCGCTGCGCGCAGCTATCACGGTGCGCTGCACACCCCATCTGATTACCGGGCCGAGCCTTGGGTGGCTGTTCCGCGCCTGGCTCAGGCGGCAGTGCGCGCGGGGGCGATGATCCGCGAAGGCTGTGCGGTGCGCGGTCTGGATGTGTCCGGCGGGCGCATTCAGGGCGTGATCACCGAAGCAGGCCGCGTGAACGCCGATCAGGTGCTGGTGGCCGGTGGTGCGTGGTCATCGCTGTTGTTGCGCCGTCACGGGGTAAGTATTCCGCAGCTTTCCGTCAAGAACACCGTCGTCGCCACCCAGACAGTGGACAGCGTCTATGACGGAGGTGCGGCGGATCATATTCTGGCCTTCCGCCGCCGCCGCGATGGGGGGTACACGCTGGCCCCCGAAGGGTTTCACGAATTCTACATTGGCCCCGATGCCCTGCGTCACAGTGCCAAATTCATGGGGCCCCTGATGCGTGACCCGACAGGGCGCGCCTATTGGCCCAAGGCGCCCAAGGGCTTTCCGGACGCGTGGGGGCAGGGGCGGCGTTGGGCGCTGGACAGGGCCTCGCCGTTTGAGGCGACGCGCATCCTGAACCCTGCGCCAAATGCCAAATCTGCGCACAAACTGCTGGCCGATTTCCAACATTTGTTCCCGCATCTGGGGGCCGTCAAAGCACAGGCCAGCTGGGCCGGGATGATCGATGTGCTGCCCGATGTGGTGCCCATTGTCGACGAGGTGCCGCATCTGCCGGGCCTGTGGATTGGCACCGGCATGAGCGGGCATGGTTTTGGCATCGGACCCGCGTTTGGCCGTATTCTGGCCGACATGATGAGCGGGGCCGCGCCGGGCCACGACATGAGCCGCTTTCGGTTTGCGCGCTTCACGGATGGCTCGAAACTGGAGATGGGTCCCGGTCTGTAGGCTTGCCGCGCTGCCGGGTTTGCGGCACTCTGTGTGCAGATTGACCCCAAGCCGGAGACCCCGATGCCTGTCAAAAACCGCTTTGCCGAATTGCACGATGACATCACCGCCTGGCGGCGCGACATGCATGAACACCCCGAGTTGCTGTTTGATACGGTCCGAACCGCGGCGCTGGTCGAGCAAAAGCTGCGGGCCTTTGGCTGTGACGATGTCGTCACCGGGCTGGGGCGTACCGGCGTCGTCGGTGTCATCAAGGGCCGCGCCACGGGGTCGGGCCGGGTGATTGGATTGCGCGCCGATATGGACGCGCTGCCCATCCACGAAGCAACGGGGCTGGAGTATGCCTCAAAAACCCCTGGCAAGATGCACGCCTGCGGCCATGACGGGCATACAGCGATGCTGCTGGGGGCTGCGCAATATCTGGCGGAGACGCGCAATTTTGATGGCACCGCGGTGGTCATTTTTCAGCCCGCCGAAGAGGGCGGCGGCGGCGCCAAGGTGATGTGCGACGACGGGTTAATGGATCGGTTCGGTATTCAGGAAGTGTACGGCATGCACAATTGGCCCGGCCAGGCGCAGGGTAGTTTTGCCATCCGCCCGGGGCCGTTTTTTGCGGCGTCCGACAAGTTTGACATCGTGATTGAGGGCCGTGGGGGACATGCGGCCAAACCCCAAGAAACGATTGATCCCGTGGTCATGGCCAGCCAGTTGATTGCGGCACTGCAAACAATTGCCAGCCGAAATGCCGACCCGACCGAACAGCTTGTGGTGTCTGTGACGTCACTTGAGACAAGCTCAAAGGCGTTCAACATCATCCCGCAATCGGTGCATATGATGGGCACTGTGCGCACGCTGAACGTGGATTTGCAGGACATGGCGCAAGCGCGGATGCAATCGCTGTGCGAAGCAATGGCCGCTGGTTTTGGCGGGCAAATCACGCTGGAGTATGAACGCAGCTATCCGGTCATGGACAACCATGCCGACCAAACCGATTTTGCGGCGGACGTGGCACGAAAGGTGGCGGGCGATTGCGCCGAGGCGCCGCTGGTCATGGGCGGTGAGGATTTTGCCTTTATGCTGCAAGAACGCCCCGGAGCCTACATTCTGGTGGGCAATGGTGACACCGCAGCGGTGCATCATCCGGAATACAATTTCAACGATGATGTGATCCCCGCAGGGTGCAGCTGGTGGGCCGAGGTGGCCGAACAACGCATGCCTTTGTGAGTAGGCCGCTGATTTAGAAATTCTGTGAATTACAAATTAATATCAGTGCTTTATGCGTCATTCCAAAGCTGATCGTAGACGGCATTGATCGCCTCTGCTTCGGTTTCAACCGAGAAATGCATCTCAGCCGAGGCACGTGCGGCCTGGGCCATTTTGTTCAATTGCTCCGGCGCGCCGAGAATATCACTGAGTGCCGCCGCAACCGCCGCGGGGGCGTCTTCGGGCACGATTGTACCCGTGGTGCCCTGACCTGAAAAACTGCGGTAGTAGCCTGCATCTGTGGCCACAAAAGGCACACCGCTGGCCATGCCCTCTAGTGGGGTCATGCCGTAGCCTTCGTACCGTGGAAGCTGCACAATCGCGCTGAGCGCACGGGTTAGCTGAGGCAGTGCATCGGCAGGGATTTCGCCGGGAAAAAGGATGCGATCTGTCAAACCAGCCGCTGCGATCTGCGCTTTGAGACCATTGAGGAAGGTTTGATCAGACGGAGCCGCGCGGCCAATCACCAGCGCGGTGGCCTGTGGATGATCGGGCATATAGGCCAGCATCGCAGCAACAAAGCGATCAGTGCCTTTTTCAGACCGGATGCGGCCAATGGTGGCAATGCCCTGCGTGCCGGGGTATCCCGTGGCGGCCCAGGCGGCTGCGCGGTCAGGGGCTGGGGCGAACGTGTCGGTGTCCACACCGTGCGGCACCACGGCACGCACATTGGGGACATATGTGGCCGCCGCATCGGTCGTGGCAATCACCGCATCCATGCGCCCGATCAGCCACCGTGGAAAGGCCGAATGGCGGCGCTGAGCGGCAGAGGTAAAGACAACCCTGATCGGCAGACGCAGCACATCGCGCGCCCACAACGCCGCACGCATCTCAGTGTTGCGGCGCACATGCCAGATGGTGAAGGGTTTACCCTTGGGCGGGGTGCGACACAGCTGACGAGCCTGAGCCGGAGTAAGGGGGGCGGGGCATCCGGGCAAGGGCTGGCCGACAAGGGCCATGTCAAACTGCGTCATTTGCTGACGGACAACTCCTGCGGCGGTGGCCGAAACACCGGTGAAATTCCTGTTGAAATTGGTGACGATCAGATCCGGCATGGATGGCTTTCGATCCGAGAGAGACGTTGGACCTGACTACCCCAGCGACAGGGCCTTGGAAAGGTCTTGGGCAAACTGATCCATCGCATCTGATTGATCGGCCACAAAGCAATGCGCGGCACTGGCCATGGATCGCAATTGCGCGGGCGCACTCAGAAGCGTCTCAAGCTGCTGCGCAAGGTCTGCGGCGTCCGACACCTGTCGTGCAGCCCCTGCGGCATTCATATCCGCATAAACCTGTGCGAAATTAGCGAAGAGCGGGCCGTGCAGCACGCCCGAACCTGCGTGGGCAGGCTCAAACGGGTTGTGGCCACCAACGGGTGTGAAAGACCCGCACAGACAGGTCAAAGGGCTCAGCGCATACCAAAGCCCGGTCTCGCCCAAGGTATCGGCCAGATAGACCTGAGTGGTGCCATCCAGATGTCCGCCAACCGAACGGCGACTGCCCCTCAGGCCGTGTTCGGCGATCTGCACCTCGATCTGACCCGCCCGTTCGGGATGACGGGGCACAAGGATCAGCAACAGCCCCGGAAAGTTGCGCAGCACCGCTTTGTGCGCGCTTAGGATCAGTTCGTCCTCACCGGGATGGGTGGAACTGGCCAGCCACAGCGGGCGCCCCTGAAGCAGCTTTTGCATCCGTGCCCGCTCGGGTTTATCAAAGGGCAGCGCACCTGACAGGCTTTTGAGGTTAACACCCTGTTTGGCATCCACGCGCCCAAGGGCGGCCAGATGCTGTGCGGTGGGTGCGTCCTGACAATGGATCATCTTGAAATGACTAAGAATATGGCGCGACGTGCGCGCCGCCCGGTGCCAATTGCGCGCTGACCGCTGGGAAATACGCGCATTGATAAGCGCTATGGGCACACCGCGCGCCGCAGTTTCGCGCAGCATCTGCGGCCACAGCTCGCTTTCCACAAAGGCGGCACAATCGGGCTGCCAGTGATCCAGAAACCGGCGCAGATAGGCGCGGGCATCCAGCGGGGCAAACTGGTGTTGCGTTCGTGGCGGCAGACGTTTGGCAATAATTTCTGCCGAAGTGGCGGTGCCGGACGTGATCAGGAAATGCAACTTTGGGTGCATCATGCCCAGATGATCAATCAGACGCAAAACAGACAGGCTTTCGCCCACAGAGGCTGCGTGAAACCAGATCAATTGCCCCTTGGGCCGGGGCCGTGAAGCGTGACCTTTGCGCTCGGATATGCGCGCGGGATCAGCGCCGCCGGCGCGCAGCTTTGCCTCGGCACGCCCGGCGGCGATTGGCGCAATCAGATTGGCCGCGGCCGCGTACAGCCGCACCAATACCGTCGGAGAGGTCATGGACATCAGCCGCCAGTGTGGCTCATGTGACGGGTCATCTGACCATCCACGCGCTGGCGCGAGTAATCAAAATCGTGGCCCTTGGGTTTGTGGGCAATGGCATCGCGAATGGCGGTTTCCAATGGGGCATCGTCACCCGGATTGTTGCGCAAAGGCGCGCGCAGGTCGGCCATATCTTCCTGGCCCAGACACATATACAGCTCGCCCGTGCAGGTCAGACGCACCCGGTTGCAGCTTTCACAGAAATTATGCGTCAGCGGCGTGATAAAACCGATCTTCTGTCCGGTTTCAGTCAGCTCGACATAGCGCGCAGGCCCGCCTGTGCGCTCGGCCAGATCACGCAGGGTGTAGCGCTCGGCCAAAGTGGCGCGCAGGTCCTTGAGGGGCCAATACTGATCCAGTCGGTCTTCGTTGCCGATATCGCCCATCGGCATGACCTCAATGAACGTCAGGTCCATATCGCGCGACGCACACCATTCGGTGATGGTGAACAGCTCATCCTCGTTAAAGCCTTTCAGTGCAACAACGTTGATCTTCACCCGCATGCCTGCGCGTTGGGCCGCGTCGATCCCCTTGAGCACCTGCGGCAACCGCCCCCATCGCGTGATGTCGGCAAATTTCTGATCGTCCAGCGTATCCAAAGAGATATTGATCCGCCGCACACCTGCCGCAAACAGATCATCCGCAAAACGTTCCAGCTGTGATCCATTGGTGGTCAACGTCAACTCGCGCAGCGCGCCGCTATCCAAATGCCGGGTCATGGCATCGAAAAACGTCATGATCCCCCGACGCACCAGCGGTTCCCCGCCGGTGATGCGCAGTTTTTCCACGCCAAGGCCCACAAAGGTCGAACACATGCGGTCCAACTCCTCAAGCGTGAGCAGTTCTTTCTTTGGCAGAAAGGTCATATTCTCGGACATGCAATACACACAGCGAAAATCGCAGCGGTCGGTGACCGATACCCTGAGGTATGAGATGGCACGTTGAAACGGGTCTATAAGGGGCGCTGTCATGGGGCAAACTTAGGCGCAGCACCCGTCCGGGGCAAGAGGGCAGTTTGGTGATTGCGGCGCTTTGTCTGGCCGCGTAAATTAGGGGGATGAAACACTGTATAACGAGTATCGCCTTGATTTTGGGTTTGGCTGGTTGCGCGGTTGGCCCGGCCCAGCAAGATAACCCTGATGCGGATGCTGATCCCGATGCGATGACCGCAAGCGGCCAGCTGCGCCCTTTGGCGCGCCCCGCCACATTAAACACCACCATCAAAGCGCCCCCGCAGGCAGCGCGCACCGTGGAAGAGTTTGACACCACCACAGCCGAGCAACGCAGTGATGCGCTGGCCGAGGCGTCAGATGCAGCCAGCGAGCGTGATTTGGGCCTGACCGTTGCATCGCTTGGATCACCAACCGAGCCGGGCTTCTGGTTGAAAACGCCACTGGTTTCTGCGCCAACCAAGGGCAAAGTGGTCTATCCCGCCACCGGCAAATCCGTGGCCGTGGATCTGATCCCCATCGACGGGCCAAAAACCGCAGGCAGCCGAATGTCATTGCCCGCAATGCGTCTGATTGATGCCCCGCTGACAGGCTTGCCCGAGGTTCAGGTATTTCGCGTAAGTGGCTAGGATTTAAGGTGTTTTTCCGCTTCTTTGCGGGCAAACGGCTTCATGAAGCGACCATTTTCAGCCATAAAGGCGCGCACGCGATCCGGGTCGTGTTTGCTCAGATCGCGCAGCCACCAGGCCACGGATTTCTGAATAAACCACTCATGATCGCGCACATACAGCGCCGCCCAGCCCAGCACGCGGTCGCGAATCGCGGCCTCATGCGGTTTGGGGTTGTTTTGCTTGGTGAAGGGCAGGGTGATCACCATCGCCGCACGGCGGGTCCAATGGCTGGTTGAGGTGGTCCAGGCTTCGACCTCATCCACACGATCAGGGTTTGCCACCACGCGTTTCTGCCCGGCCATCATCGCGTGATCGGCAATCGCCCAACTGTCAAAATCGGGCACCCAGGAGGTGATCAAATCCCAGACCTGTTCATCCGGTGTGATACGCGCCTGTGTCAACAGCTTGGCTGCGGCCAGGCGGGCTTCGAATATGTTAGTCTCCCACAATGCACGGGCCAGATCGACACGCTCGGGCACCTCAAGCGATTGCCGCCAGCCCTGCGCCAAGTCATTTATTGCAGGGTTTGGCACGCCCAGATATACGCGCGGGACCTTGTGATAGCCTGCCATGCCTTCGTCCCGGCCGGGCTCGGCCAACGCCTTCAGGGCGGTTAATGCGTCATCTACTTTCATTGCGCCAACCCTTGTAAGCGTTTGATATACTTGCAATCAGTGCCCGATTTCGCGCATTTTTCCTGGTCCTTGGGGCAAGGTCGAACCCCGCCAAAACGTCGACAAAGAATGCGCGCTTCATTCTACGGTGACCGATTTAGCAAGATTGCGTGGCTGATCCACATCCGTGCCTTTGGCGACCGCCGTATGATAGGCCAGCAACTGCGCGGGCACAGCATACAGGATCGGGGCCAGCACCTCGTCAATCTCGGGCATCGTCAGGCATTGCCACACACCGTCTTTGGCCTCGGCCTCGCCATCCGGGTCGGTGATCAGGATCACCTTGCCGCCGCGCGCCATGACCTCTTGCATGTTGCTGACGGTCTTGTCGAACAGGCTGTCGCGTGGGGCCATGACAACCACGGGCATCTTTTCGTCGATCAGTGCGATGGGGCCGTGTTTCAACTCGCCACTTGCATAAGCTTCGGCATGTATATAACTGATTTCTTTCAGTTTCAGCGCGCCTTCATGCGCCAAGGGGTACATCGCCCCGCGCCCGAGAAACAGGGCGTTATCGGCCTTGGCCAACCGCTTGGCGCAGCGCTTGAAAGCGTCGTTCATTTCAAGCGCGATGTTGATCGATGTGGGCAATCCACGCAACAGCGACAGCTTGTCGGCCAGTGCCTCGTCGCTCAGCTTGCCCCGTTGATGCGCGGCTTTCAGGGCCATCAACAGCAGCACGGTCAGCTGACAGGTGAACGCCTTGGTCGAGGCAACGCCGATTTCGGTGCCCGCCAGAATGGGCAGAGCCAGATCACTTTCGCGGGCGATCGAACTTTCGGGCACGTTGACCACGGACAAAATCCGCTCTGCTTTGCCGTCGCAGTAACGCAGGGCGGCCAATGTATCGGCGGTCTCGCCTGATTGACTGACGAACAAGGCCGCGGTGCGCGCCGGGATGGGGGGCTCTCGGTACCGGAATTCAGACGCGATATCAACATCAACGGGCATCTCGGCCAGCTGCTCAAACCAATATTTGGCCGTCATGCAGGCCAGATATGCGGTGCCACAGGCTACCATAACAACGCGGTCTAATGAATTGAAATCAATACCTTCTCCGGGGATTTTGACATCCGTTCCACCCTTGGTCAGGTAATGCCCCAACGCGTTTGAGATCACCGAAGGCTGCTCGGCAATCTCTTTGGCCATGAAGTGTTTGTGCCCGCCTTTGTCAACATTCGACTGATCAATCTGGATCGTGCGGACCTGCCGGTTGGCGCGCATGCCTTTGGCGTCGGTGATCGACAGGCTGTCGCGCGTGACGACGGCGCAATCGCCCTCTTCCAGATAGGTGATCCGGTCGGTCATGGGGGACAGGGCAATCGCGTCCGAGCCGACAAACATTTCGCCGTCGCCATGCCCGATGGCCAGGGGGCTGCCCTTGCGTGCTGCGATCAGCAGATCGGGATGGCCATCAAACAAAAAGCACAGCGCATAGGCCCCTTCCAAACGGTCCAGCGTCGCCAGTACGGCCTCGTGCTGGGTCTTGCCTTCGTCGATGAAATTCTGCGCCAAGAGGGCGATGGTTTCGGTGTCCGTATCTGTGGAATGACCAATGCCTTTGGCCGTCAATTCAGTGCGCAATTCGCGGAAGTTTTCAATAATTCCGTTGTGCACAACAGCGACGGATCCCGCGCGATGCGGGTGGGCGTTTTCGATGCTGGGCGCGCCATGTGTGGCCCAGCGAGTGTGCCCGATACCGGCCTTGCCAGCCAGAGGGTTGTGCACCAGCAGATCCGACAGGTTCACCAGCTTGCCCACCGCGCGACGTCGGTCCAGTGCGCCGTCATTTATGGTGGCAATTCCCGCACTGTCATAGCCGCGATATTCCAACCGCTTTAGCGCTTCAACAAGAATGGGTGCGGCTTCGTGATGGCCCAGTACACCGACAATACCACACATTATGAGGCCCCTTTATCGCGTTTTGCTTTGGCAGATTTTAACATATCGAACAATTTCCGTGCGAGCCCCGGTTTGTTAACTTGCTTGGCGCGTGCCAGCGCTAGGGCGGCATCGGGCACGTTTGATGTGATCACCGAGCCTGAGGCGGTCATTGCCTCGTCGCCCACCGTAACAGGCGCCACCAGCATGGTACTGGACCCGATAAAGGCGCGTTTTCCAATGGTGGTTTTGTGCTTCATCACACCATCATAATTGCACGTGATCGTGCCTGCGCCAATGTTGCTGGCCTCGCCCACTTCGGCGTCGCCCACATAGCTCAGATGGTTGACCTTGGCGCCTTCGTGCAGGGCGGCATTCTTGATCTCGACAAAGTTGCCGACGCGGGCGTTTTCGGACACCTCCGTGCCGGGGCGCAAACGCGCATACGGCCCGATGGTGGCCCCGCGTGACACATGGCAGCCCTCAAGATGACTGAAGGCACGGATATGTGCGCCGGTTTCAATGCTGACGCCGGGACCAAATACGACGTTTTGTTCGATAATCGTATCGCGCCCGACAAGGGTGTCATGGGCAAAATGAACGGTGTCAGGGGCAGGCATGGTGGTGCCGTTGTCCAGCGCCGCATCGCGGGCACGGGCCTGAAAGGCGGCTTCGGCCCGGGCCAGTTCGGCGCGCGAATTGATGCCCATTGTCTCGGTCTCGTCACAGGCGACGGCAGTGGCCGAAAGCCCGCGCGCGCGGGCGATGGCAATGATATCGGTCAGGTAGTATTCACCCGACGCATTGTCGTTTCCAACAGCTTTGATCAGATCAAAGAGCACAGATGATTTTGCAAGGATAACACCAGAATTACAAAAGGTTATAGCGCGTTCTTCATCTGATGCATCTTTGAATTCGACAATCGCATTCAGCGCATCTCCCGCCATCACCAAGCGGCCATATCGGCCCGGATCGGCGGCCTCAAACCCCAACACCACCACATCATGCGAAGCGCGGGCTGCGGTCATACGTTCCAGGGTGTCTGGCTGTATAAACGGCGTGTCCCCATACAGAACCAGCGCATCCCCATCAAACGCATCCAGCGCAGGGGCCGCCTGTGCCACGGCATGGGCGGTGCCCAATTGCTCGGATTGCAGGGCCATCTGGATGGTGTCGTCATGGTCCAGGGCCGCTGCCTCAACCAGATCGGCGCCGTGGCCTGCCACCACCACCACATGTGAGGGGTCCAATATTGCGCCTGCCGTGATCGCATGGATCAGCATCGGTGCCCCGGCAATGGGGTGCAATACCTTGGGAAGGTCGGATTTCATCCGTGTGCCTTTGCCTGCGGCCAGGATGATCAGGGCTGTGCTCATGCGGTTTCTCTTTGTAATCGCTTGGGCTTCGTTTTATCTGCCTGAGGGCATGGCGCAAGGGCATCGCGCATCAAAAGGTGTTTCGCCATGTGACATGTGTCGGCGGAACACTGCCGTGCGGGGCGAAATGAGCAGAGGTAAGACAATGAAGACGGTTGTGTTTGATCTGGACGGCACGCTGGCAGACACCAGCGGTGATTTGATTGCAGCGGCCAATGCGTGTTTCCGCCAGATGGGCGAGGGCGACATGCTGGATCCTGCGAATGATGCATCAACCGCATTGCATGGGGGCCGTGCGATGTTGCATCTGGGCCTGACCCGGCTGGGGCGCGCGGATGAGACGGTTGTGGATCAATATTATCCTGTCCTGCTTGAGGCTTATGCCCAGGCAATTGACACCCACACGGTGATGTATCCCGGCGCGATGGACGCGGTAGAGCGGCTGAAAACCAGCGGCTACAAGGTGGCGATCTGCACCAACAAACCCGAAGGTTTGGCGCGGTTGCTGATGGGCAATCTGGGTGTGTTGCACGAATTTGGCAGCCTGATCGGGGCTGATACTTTGCCGGTGCGCAAACCCGATCCCGAACCCCTGCGCGAGGCCACGCGCCGGGCGGGGGGCGATCCGGACCGCTGCCTGCTGGTTGGCGACACGAAAACCGACCGCAACACCGCCAAACGGGCCGGGGTGCCTTCGGTTCTGGTCACCTTTGGGCCGGACGGGCGCGAGGTGTTGAAGTTGACCCCCGAGGCAACGATTGATCACTACGGTGAATTGGACGCCGTTGTGACCCGGCTTTTGGGCTGACCTTCGGGATAGCTGTAAACCGTTTGCGGCCTTCCTGATGGGGGGCTTTCAAAACCACACGGACAATTGACCCAAAGCCCATCCTGCGGCAATGATCTGGCCCATGACAGAGATATTCAAAGGCAATTTCACCCAACAAGAGCCCATCCCCGAAGCCGGGATTGAAGCGGCACTTGAGGTGATGAGAAGCGGGCGTTTGCACCGCTATAACCTTGTGGGCGACGAGGTGGGTGAGACCGGCCTGCTGGAACGTGAGTTTGCAGCCTACACCGGGGCGAATTACGCCTTGGCCGTGTCCTCGGGCGGGTATGCGATGGCGACTGCCCTGCGCACCATTGGGGTAAAGCCCGGTGACAAGGTGCTGACCAATGCCTTTACGCTGGCCCCTGTGCCGGGGGCGATTGCCAGCGTCAATGCGGTGCCGGTTTTTGTAGGCGTGACCCAGCAGCTGACCATTGATCTGGATGATTTGGCCGCCAAGGCGGATCAGGGTGATGTGCTGATGCTCAGCCATATGCGTGGGCATCTGGCTGATATGGACGCGGTGCTGGACATTTGCCGGACGCACAACCTGACCCTGATTGAGGATTGCGCCCATACAATGGGGGCCGCCTGGAAGGGCCGGCCTTCGGGGCGCGATGGCGTGATCGGGTGCTATTCAACGCAGACGTACAAGCATATGAATTCAGGCGAAGGCGGGCTGTTTGTCACAGATGATGATGAAATCATGGCCCGTGCGTTGATCTTGTCAGGATCCTACATGCTGTACGGGCGCAACGGTACGGTGCCACCGGCAGAGGCGTTTGACACGGTGAAATACCAGACACCCAATGTGTCGGGTCGCATGGACCATCTGCGCGCGGCAATCTTGCGGCCGCAACTGGCGGACATCGCGCAGCAGTGCACCAACTGGAATGATCGCTACCGTGTGGTCGAAGACGGCCTGCGCGGCACACCTGGCCTGACCGTGGTCGAGCGCCCCGGCGAGGAGACCTATGTCGGGTCGTCCATCCAGTTTCTGTTGCTGGACTGGAGTGCTGAGGCCGTGCAAGACGTGGTCGCCCGCTGCCTGACGCGCGGGGTCGAGCTGAAATGGTTCGGCGGAGATGAGCCCACGGGCTTTACCAGCCGGTATGACAGCTGGCGCTATGCGCCGTCCGAACGGATGCCAGCCTCGGATCGCATTCTGCGTGGGGTTCTGGATATGCGCCTGCCGCTGACGTTCAGCCTGGACGATTGTGCACAGATCGCGCGGATCATCCGGGCCGAAGTGGGGGCTGTCTATCAGGCCAGCCAACACACCAGCGCCGCCGAGTAACACCGAGTAACACTGCAGTATCCGGGGCAGGGCCGTCCGACACATTCCGCGATTATGAGGGTTTTCTTAAACCCTCACACTGGATTTCAGTGTGGGGCATTGACCCGACTCAGGTTGATCTCTATTTAATGAACAAGTGTTCAATAAACCTGTGAGGAAGCCCCCATGTTCAGTGCAGCCATGCAGTTTGATCTAGGAGAAGACGTCAACGCCCTGCGCGATATGGTGCATCGTTGGGCGCAAGAGCGGGTGCGCCCGATAGCGGGTGATATTGACGCCTCGAACGCCTTTCCCAACGCGCTGTGGCAAGAGATGGGCGAGCTGGGACTGTTGGGCATCACGGTTCCCGAAGAATACGGCGGCGTGGGCATGGGGTATCTTGCCCATGTTATTGCGGTCGAAGAGATTGCCCGTGCCAGTGCATCCGTATCGTTGTCATATGGTGCGCATTCGAACCTGTGTGTGAACCAGATCAAGCTGAACGGCACCGATGCGCAGCGCCAGAAATATCTGCCGGGATTGGTCAGCGGCAGCCATGTGGGCGCACTTGCCATGTCCGAAGCGGGCGCAGGCAGCGACGTGGTGTCGATGAAGCTGAACGCCGAAAAACGCAATGATCACTACCGTTTGAATGGCAACAAGTACTGGATTACCAACGGCCCCGATGCCGATACGCTGGTGGTTTATGCCAAAACCGATGTGGATGCGGGCAGCAAAGGCATCACCGCCTTCCTGATCGAAAAGTCCATGACAGGGTTCTCGACCAGCCCGCATTTTGACAAGCTGGGCATGCGCGGCTCAAACACCGCCGAGCTGATCTTTGACGATGTCGAAGTGCCGTTTGAGAACATCCTGGGCGAAGAAGGCCGCGGTGTGGCTGTGTTGATGTCGGGCCTGGATTATGAACGTGTTGTGCTGGCAGGTATCGGCCCCGGTATCATGGCCGCCTGCATGGACGAGGTGATGCCCTATATGGTCGAGCGCAAACAGTTTGGCACCTCGATCGGGTCGTTCCAGCTGATGCAGGGCAAGATTGCCGATATGTATACAGCGATGAATTCAGCGCGGGCCTATGTCTACGAGGTGGCCAAAGCCTGTGATCGCGGCGATGTCACCCGTCAGGATGCGGCGGCCTGCTGTCTTTATGCCTCTGAGCAGGCGATGGTGCAGGCCCACCAGGCCGTACAAGCCATGGGTGGGGCAGGGTTTTTGGCCGATGCCCCGGTGGCACGTCTGTTCCGCGATGCCAAGCTGATGGAAATTGGGGCCGGCACTTCGGAAATCCGGCGTATGCTGGTGGGACGCGAGTTGATGGGGGCGATGCAATAATGCGGCGAAACACCTCAGGCGGCCTTGTGTGATCTTCGGCGCACCGCAACGCATGCGCTGGATCTGAAGTGGGAGCTGGCCGTTGACTGAACACGCGTATGCAGGCGACAGGCCTCTGATATGTAATGCACACTATGGCGGCGCAACCGATTGTGACCCAAACGAAGGATACCCAGAATGAAACACTTGATTGTACTTTCCGCGATCGTCCTGGCCACCCCGGCCCTGGCACAAACCAAATCCGCCTCCGAGGGCGGCGCCTATGCGCCCTTCGTGAACAGTGCGTTGCAATGTATGGCTGGCACACCCGGCGATGCTGCGGCGCAAGATGCGTGCATCGTGGCCGCTGTCGAAGACTGCCAATCCAAAGCGGGCATATACGAGGCCTGCCTTGAGGCGTTGCGCGCCGGGTTTGATGCGGCAATCCTTCGCGTCGAAGCACAAGAGCTGAAGCAATGCGACGGCAAACTTGATAGCGCGTGTTCTGTGGTGCTGCGCGGGCACGCCCTGATCCGCTCGGGTCAGGGGCTGGACGCAGAGGGTTGGGCAACGGCCCTGACCAAGGCCCAGTAAAATGCGTGCGCTGGTCCTGTCCTGCATGATCCTGCCCGCGCCTGCCATGGCTCAGACCCTGAGTTTTGACATCACCCCCACAGCGGCCTGCGTGGCCCAGGGGGTAGGGCAGCCCTGCGTTGGAAAGGCGGCAAACCAGTGCATGGAGACATCTGAGGGGGGGTATTCCACCAATGGCATGTCCGGGTGCACCGCCCACGAACTGGACTGGTGGGATGATCGTTTGAATGCGGTTTATACCGAAACACAAAAACGTCTGACCGCTGCGGATGCCGAAGCCCCCAGCTATGCGCCGCCCCAAAGGGATGCCTTGAAAGACATGCAGCGCGCCTGGATTCCGTTTCGCGATGCCAAATGTGAATTTGTCGCCACCGAATGGATGGGCGGAAGCGGGGCAGGGCCTGCAACCCTGTGGTGTCTGATGGATGAAACGGCGCGTCAGGCGCTTTATCTGGAACGGCGTGGGCAAAACTGATGCCGCGCTGGGTGTTCATAGGGCCCCTGATGGCGGTGATGGTGGCGGGCATCGCGCTGGCGCTGTTGCTGGGCTGGCGCGTGGCCACAACCACGGAAACGGCTGTGATCGAAAAGGTGGCTGACCTCTATGTGGCCGATGCCGGAGACAGTGCTGCGCGCACCGATTGTGCGGCGCGTCCGGCGGCCTCGGATGGGTTGTGGCTGGTGGTGACCTGTGCCGCGCACACCGGGCAGGGCGTGGATTACTTTGTGGATCGCTATGGCCGTATCGTCGACCGCACACCGCATGCGGAGGGCACCTGACATGCTGACCCGTGCCCCATCGTATGATGCGCTGTGTGAAGGCTTTGCGTGGGACTTGCCTGCACAGCTGAACATGGCCGAACAGGTCTGTGACCGCTGGGCGGATGCCGAGCCCGAGCGTATTGCCATCATCGATCTGACCGGACCGCGCCGCGATGTCAGCTACGGCGCGCTGCGGCGTATGGCCGATACACTGGCCCATGATCTGGTGGCGCGGGGCGTTGGCCCCGGTGACCGTGTCGGCGTGCTGCGATCCCAAAGCACATGGTGTGCTGCGGCCCATATTGCTATCTGGAAAATCGGTGCAATATCAATCCCTTTGTTCAAACTCTTCATGCAGGACGCGCTGTCCAGCCGGGTGCGTGACGCGGGCGCGCAGATCGTCATCACCGATGCTGAGGGTGTCGAGATGCTGCGCGCCTTGCCCGAGGTCACGCCTCTGGTGCCCGAGGACCTGACTTTGCATGAACAACCCTTTGCAACGGTCCAGACCACACCAGACACACCCGCCTGCCTTATCTATACTTCGGGCACAACCGGCAGCCCCAAAGGCGCGCTGCATGCCCACCGGGTGCTGACGGGACACATGCCGGGAACCGAGCTGTTCTGCGGGTTTCTGGGTCAGCCAGGGGATTGTTTGTGGACACCCGCCGATTGGGCCTGGATTGGCGGGTTGTTCAACATCATGATGCCGGGACTGGCGCTGGGGGTGCCAGTTGTGGCTGCACGCATGGCCAAGTTCAACGTCGAAGAATGCCGCAAGATCATCGCGCAAGCCTCGGTTCGGAATGTGTTTTTTCCACCCACGGCCCTGCGCATGCTGAAGGTCGAAGATGCCCATATCCCCGGCCTGCGCAGCATCGGCAGCGGCGGCGAGCCTCTGGGTGCTGAAATGCTGGACTGGGGCCGCCGCGCCTTTGGTCTGACGATTAACGAGTTTTATGGCCAGACCGAATGTAACCTTGTGGCGTGTTCCTGCGCTGATCTGTTTGATCCCAAGCCGGGCTGCATTGGGCGTGTTGTGCCCGGTCACACGGTGGCCGTGCTGGATGATACGGGCCAGCCCACGATGGGCGAGGGCGATGTGGCGATAAAACGCGGCTCGGCCTCAATGATGCTGGAATACTGGAACCGGCCTGAACAAACGGCTGAAAAGTTCAAAGGCGATTGGATGCTGACCAGGGATCGTGGCATCTGGGACGGCGATTATCTGCGCTTTGTGGGCCGCGAGGATGATGTGATCACCTCGGCAGGCTACCGCATTGGCCCGGCGGAAATTGAGGATTGTCTGATGCAGCATGCCGCTGTGGCCACGGTGGGTGTTGTGGGCAAGCCAGATGCTTTGCGCACCGAATTGGTCAAGGCTTATATTGTTTTGAAACAAGGGTTTGACGCATCTCCTGCGCTTGAAAAAGACCTGCAGGGATTTGTCAAATCCCGCCTGTCCAAATACAGCTACCCCCGCGAAATCGGCTTTCTTGACGCTTTGCCCATGACCGTCACAGGCAAGGTGATCCGCAAAGAGTTGAAAGCGCGCGCTGCGGCTGAGGGTTGCTCATGACCCTGCACCTGCACACAAAAAGGGCCGGGGAATACCCCAGCCCTGTGATGTCGCGGTGTTTCGAAGATGCTGCTTCAGAATTTGAAGATGTAAGATGCACCCAGCACGACGGGGTCAATCTTGACCTTGCCGATGGGGGCACCGGCGACTTTGACGTCGGTTTCGATATTGATCCAGCGCGCATCCACGCGGACGGCGGATCTGTCGTTGATGTCAAAATCCACACCCGCATGAAGCGCAATGCCCCAGCTGTCATCCAGCGAAACAGGCGTTCCGGCCAAGGCGCCAATGCCGGTTTCATCCCAGAACATGGTATAATTCAAACCAGCCCCGACAAAGGGACGAAAGCCCGATCCGGTATCGAAATGATATTGCAGCGACACGGTGGGCGGCAGATGCTTGATTTTGACAATGTCACCGGCTCCCTGCAGTTCGACCTTATGTTCAAATGGCGAAGCCGCCAGCACTTCGATGCCCAGATTGTCGGCAATGAAGTATTCAAAGGTCAGGGTCGGGCGAAAATCGTCATCCGGGCGCAGCGGCCCCGCAGCCGTGTTAGAATAACTGTTGTCGGGTTTGACCCAGCCCAGACCCAGCCCAAGATGCATGTCCCCTTGCGATTGCGCCAGGGCGGGGCCGGTCAATGCTGCAATTGCACAGCTGAGAAAAAGTGTGTGTGTCTTGGTCATGATCCTCGTCCTTTTATGTTTGAGCTAAGTATATGCTGCGCTGCAGCGGATTGCCTTGATGCAAATCAATTCCGGCGGCTGACCTGTCCAAAATTGTCCGAAACACCGCCGCTGTGGGCCTTGCACCCGCACCACAGTCACCCTGAGGAGATTCCTTCATGAAACTGACCAGTGCAGCCTTGCCCGGATCGGATGCCTTCAAGGCCAATCAAGCCGCGCATCTTCAGGCTTTGGCTACGGTAGAAGAAGCCGCGCAACTGGCGCAGGCCGGGGGCGGGGCGTCGTCCCGTGAGCGGCACCTGAGCCGGGGCAAGATGTTGCCGCGGGACCGGGTGTCAAACCTGCTGGATCCCGGATCGCCTTTCCTTGAGGTGGGCACCACAGCGGCGCATGGGCTGTATGACGGGGCCGCCCCTTGTGCGGGCGTGATCGCCGGGGTGGGCCGTGTCATGGGCCGCGATTGCATGATCGTGTGCAATGACGCCACAGTGAAGGGTGGCACGTATTATCCGATGACGGTCAAGAAACACCTGCGCGCGCAGGAGATTGCCGAGGAATGTCATCTGCCCTGCCTCTATCTGGTCGACAGTGGCGGCGCGAACCTGCCCAATCAGGACGAGGTGTTCCCCGACCGCGATCACTTTGGCCGGATCTTTTACAATCAGGCCCGGATGAGCGCCAAGGGCATCCCGCAGATTGCTGTGGTCATGGGGTCGTGCACCGCTGGTGGGGCCTATGTGCCTGCGATGTCGGATGTGACCATCATTGTCAAAGAACAAGGCACGATCTTTCTGGCGGGCCCCCCTTTGGTCAAGGCAGCCACAGGCGAGGAGGTCACGTCTGAGGACTTAGGCGGCGGTGATGTGCATACGCGCCTGTCGGGTGTGGCCGATTATCTGGCCGAGGACGACACGCACGCGCTGGCCCTGGCCCGGCGCGCCGTGGGGCATCTGGGGCCATCTCAGGCACATGGATTGCAATTCCAGACGCCCGAAGACCCGGCCTATGACCCGGCCGAGCTGCTGGGCGTGGTGCCTGCCGATCTGCGCACGCCCTATGATATCCGCGAGGTGATTGCCCGGCTGGTCGATGGTTCGCGCTTTGATGAATTCAAGGCGCGGTTTGGCGAAACGCTGGTCACAGGCTTTGCCCATGTGAATGGCTGCCCGGTTGGGATCATCGCCAACAACGGTGTGCTGTTTTCCGAGGCCGCCCAGAAGGGCGCGCATTTCATCGAGCTGTGCAGCCAACGCAAGACGCCGCTGGTGTTCCTGCAAAATACCCACGCGGTTATGGTGGGGCGTCAGTATGAGAACGAAGGCATCGCCAGACACGGGGCCAAGATGGTGACGGCTGTGGCCTCCACGTCTGTGCCCAAGATCACCATGCTGGTAGGCGGCTCGTTCGGGGCGGGCAATTACGGCATGGCGGGTCGGGCCTATCAGCCGCGGTTTCTATGGACCTGGCCCAACAGCCGGATTTCCGTGATGGGGGGCGAACAGGCCGCAGGCGTGCTGGCCACCGTCAAACGCGATGCGATTGAACGCAAGGGCGGCACTTGGTCAACTGAGGAAGAAGCCGCCTTCAAACAACCCACTGTGGATATGTTTGAGCAACAGTCTCATCCACTCTATGCCAGTGCGCGGCTGTGGGATGATGGCATCATTGATCCGCGCAAATCCCGCGAAGTCCTGAGCCTTAGCCTGCGTGCGGCGTTAAATGCCTCAATAGAAGACACGCGCTTTGGCGTGTTCCGGATGTAGGCCATGACCCCAACAAGCTTTGTCTATGTTCTGCTGACTGTCGTGGCGCTCTATCAGATCGCACAATGGCTGGCGCCGTATAATGCGCTGGCCGAGCAGGGATGCATCTTGGGCTATGTCTATGATGGCGACACGGTCGAGCTGAAATGCGGCGCCGAGCGGCTGACTGCCCGGTTGCAGGGCTTTGATACGGCTGAAACCAAGGACCCGCGCTGCGCCGAAGAGCTGGCCCACGGTGCGCTGGCCACGGATCGGCTGCGGGCGCTTGTCAAACAGGGCGAGGTGACGTTCTCCCAACGGGGCTATGACAAATACAACCGCGTGCTGATCCGCCTCAGCGTGGATGGCGTGGATGTGGGCGAGACATTGGTGCGCGAGGGGCTTGCCGTGCCATACACTGGCGGCAAACGCATCGATTGGTGTGCCCGGTTAGAGGGCGCATGAGACGCTTGCGCAACACCTTAACTGTGCGCTTTGGTCTGGCGCTGCCCCTGTTACTGCTTAGCCTTTCAGGGGTTGTGCTGTTTCAGCCGCTAATGGTGATCTTTGCGTTGCCCGCACTGGCGGTGCTGTACGAAACGCCGGGCAAATATCCCTCCCTTTTGTTGGCGGCGGCACTTTGGCTTTTTGGGGCTGCATTGCTTGGGGCGGTCCTGCCGTCCTGGGGTGTCTGCGCGGTGGTGTTCGTCGCCGCGCTGATTGTGCTGGCCCCTGTCGTGCGGGTTGGTCAGGACTGGGGCGAGCGCCGCTGCGCGCGCATGGCCCGGGCGGGCCGCCCGATGCTGGACTGGGAGTGGGTCTATGTTGGGCGCAGCTTTGCGCAGGGCCACGCGCTGAACCGGATCACACCTGCACTGATTTTGGTGGGGGTGGCGGTGGTGGCCGTGTCGGGGCTTTTTTGGTGGCGCCTGATTGACACCGCAGTACCGCCGCACCCGTCGCTTTGGGTTGGGGTTGCTGCGCTGTATCTGCTGACCCTTTTGGCGCTGCTGCGCCGTTGGCCCGTGGCCTATCCGCTGGTCCATCTGACCCTCGTGCCGGGATTGCCGCTGACCTTGCCTGTCATCGTCTACTGGGCCGATGGCATCCGACCCAACCTGATCTACCGGCACCGGTTTGAACGCCTCGTGCCTTACGTGCCGCGCGTTCCACCCGTGCCCAAGGAGAGCCCTGATGTTTGACACAATCCTGATCGCCAACCGAGGCGAGATTGCCTGCCGTGTAATCGACACCGCCCGCGCTATGGGTGTGCGCACGGTTGCCGTGTTTTCTGACGCCGATCAGGCCGCGCGGCATGTGGCACTGGCCGATAGCGCGGTGCACATTGGCGGATCGGCGCCCGCCGACAGCTACTTGCGCGGCGATGTGATCATTCAGGCCGCTTTGGACACCGGCGCGCAGGCCATTCACCCCGGCTATGGCTTTTTGTCTGAAAACCCGGATTTCGTGGAGGCGGTTGAGGCCGCCGGGCTGGCGTTCATCGGCCCTTCGCCGGATGCGATCCGTGCTATGGGCCTCAAGGATGCCGCCAAGGCGCTGATGGAACAGGCTGGCGTGCCCGTTGTTCCGGGGTATCACGGGGCCGATCAGGACGATGCGCTGCTGACCTCGGAGGCAGACAAAATCGGCTATCCGGTATTGATCAAGGCCGTCGCGGGCGGGGGCGGCAAGGGTATGCGTCTGGTTGAAGATCCCACCGCGTTTGCCGATGCTCTGGCCAGCGCGCGGGGCGAGGCCAAAACCGCCTTTGGCAATGACGCCGTGTTGATTGAGAAATACATTCAGCACCCCCGTCACATTGAACTTCAGGTCTTTGGCGATGGCACCCATGCCGTGCATCTGTTTGAACGCGATTGTTCGCTGCAACGTCGCCACCAAAAGGTGATCGAAGAAGCCCCGGCACCGGGTATGACTGATGCAATGCGCACCGCGATGGGCGACGCTGCCGTACGCGCCGCCGAGGCGATTGGGTACAAAGGGGCAGGGACGGTTGAATTCATCGTTGATGGGTCAGACGGGCTGCGCCCTGATGGGTTCTGGTTCATGGAAATGAACACCCGTTTGCAAGTGGAACATCCCGTCACCGAGGCCATCACCGGCGTTGATCTGGTGGAATGGCAGCTGCGCGTGGCCTCGGGCGAGCCTTTGCCCAAACACCAAGACGAGCTGACCATAACCGGTCACGCCTTTGAGGCGCGGCTCTATGCCGAGGACGTGCCCAAAGGCTTTTTGCCCGCCACCGGCACGCTGACCCATCTGGCCTTTCCATCCGGGGTACGTGCCGATACCGCCGTGCGCGCGGGGGATACGATCAGCCCCTATTACGACCCGATGATTGCCAAGGTGATCACCCAAGGGCCAACCCGCGCCGTGGCGTTGCAAAAGCTGTCTGCGGGGCTGGCGGGCTGTAAGGTGGCTGGCACCGTGACCAACCTGGCCTTTCTGGGGGCATTGGCAGACCACAGCGATTTTGCGGCAGGGCGCGTTGATACCGGGCTGATTGCACGTGACTTGGACCGTTTGGTACACACCCCCGAGCCCAGTGCTGAAACGGTCGCGCTGGCCGGCGTGGCAGGCTTGGGTTTGCTGGGTGCACAGGGCACACAGGGTGCACCGTGCGCACCGTACGCACCGTGCGCAGATACGGGCTTTGCTTTGTGGTCGCCCAGCACGCGGGATATGGCGTTGGCATACCAAGATCAGATGTTTGCCCTGCGCATTTCGTCCGTGTCAGCCGACGCGCATGATGTGCAGGTGAATGACACCCCCGTGACACTGCGCCGTGTGGGTGGGGCGTGGCAGGTGAATGGCCGCAAAGCGCCCGGTCTGCATCTCTCAGGCCGGCACATCACGGTGTTTGATCACTATGGCATGTGCTTTGAAACCTCCGATCCGTTGCAACGTGAAACCACGGGCGGGGCGGCCGCCGGCGTGATCGAAGCCCCGATGCCCGGTCTGGTCAAAGTGATCAGTGCCGCACCCGGTCAGCCCGTCACCAAAGGCGATCGTCTGGCGGTGCTTGAGGCCATGAAGATGGAGCATTCCCTGCTGGCGGCCCGCGATGGCACCGTGGCCGAGGTGCTGGTGGCCGAGGGTGATCAGGTCAGCGCTGGTGCAGCCCTTGTGCGGCTTGCGGATGAGGACGAGGCATGAGCCAGCCAAACCCATGCCTGACAGGGTACAGCTATAGCGTCTACACCCGCGCGGTGCATATGGCGTTTGTCGCCAAAGACGTGGCTTTTGACGTGGTCGAGGCCGATCCGTTTGATCCTGCCACGCGCGCAGACCTCCCGCATCCGTTTGGGCGGGTGCCGGTTCTGATCCACGGCAGCTTCCAGATTTATGAAACCCAAGCCATTCTGGACTATGTCGATCACACATGGACCACACCGGAACCCACACCGGAACCCACACGGGCACCCAAACCGGCACTGACACCGGCCACGGCCATCGCCCGAGCCAGGATGCGGCAGGTGATGGGCATCGCAGATGCATACGTCTATGCGCCATTGGTGCGGCAGGTTGTGTCGCAGGCTGTGTTTGCGCCGCTTGACGGCCACGCACCAGATCAGGCGATCATCGCCAAAGGCATGCAAACCGCGCCGGGTACCTTGGCCGCGCTCGAGGCAATCGCTGCCGAGGGCCTTGTGCTGCGCGGTGATGCCCTGAGCCTTGCGGATTGTCTGCTGTGGCCCATGCTGGACTATTTCCGCACCGTGCCCGAAGGCGCACAGGCCCTGGGGGCATTTCCACACCTCAGCCGATGGGCCGCGGCGCTTGCCACGCACCCCGCAGCACAGACCACCGCCCCTGATCTAAAGAGCATCACAAGATGACCAAACACATCGAAATCTTCGAGGTCGGCCCCCGCGACGGGTTGCAAAACGAAGCCCGTGACATCCCCGTGGAAGACAAAATTGCGTTGGTCGATTGCCTGAGCAAGGCAGGCTTTAGGCGCATCGAAGTGGCCAGCTTTGTTAGCCCCAAATGGGTGCCACAAATGGCCAGTTCCGGTGCGGTATTGGCGGGGATCACCCGCGCACCGGGGGTGTCCTATGCGGCACTTACCCCAAATTTGCGCGGGTTTCAGGATGCCTATTCGGCGGGTGCCGATGAGGTGGCGATCTTTGCCTCGGCCTCGGAAGGGTTCTCGAAGGCCAATATCAACGTCAGCATTGCCGACAGTCTTGAGCGGTTTGGCCCTGTGATTGAAGCGGCGCGCGTGGCGCAAATTCCGGTGCGCGGGTATGTGTCCTGTGTCACCGATTGCCCCTATGACGGCCCTGTTGATCCGGCGCAGGTCGCCTGGGTTGCCGAGGCGCTGCACCAGATGGGATGCTATGAAATCAGCCTGGGCGATACCATTGGCCATGGCACACCTGACACCATCACGGCGATGCTGAAATCGGTGACACAAGTGGTGCCCGCCCAGCAGCTGGCCGGGCATTTCCACGACACCAAGGCGCGTGCTTTGGACAATATCGATGCCGCTTTGGATGCCGGGATCAGCGTGTTTGACGCCGCTGTCGGGGGCCTGGGCGGGTGCCCCTATGCGCCCGGTGCCGCAGGCAACGTGGCCACCGAGGCCGCGTATGATCACTTGACGCAACTGGGCTACGATACCGGACTGAACCGCGAGCTTGTTATGCAGGCCGCCGCGATGGCCCACGCATTAAGAGGATAAGCTTCATGTTTGAAACCCTTGAAATTGAACAAGATACACGCGGTGTTGTCACCCTTTGGCTGAACCGTGCAGACAAGCACAACGCGATGTCGGCACAGATGATCAGTGATCTGACACAGGCCGCGCATCAATTGTCGCAGGATGCAGCCGTACGGGCTGTGGTGCTGGCCGCGCGTGGCAAAACCTTTTGTGCGGGCGGTGATCTTGGATGGATGCGCGCGCAGTTCGAAGCCGCCCCTGACGTGCGCTCGGCCGAGGCGCGCAAACTGGCCGAGATGTTGCAAGCGCTGAACACTCTCTCAAAGCCTTTGATCGGCCGGCTGCATGGCAATGCGTTTGGTGGCGGGGTCGGGCTGGCCTCGGTCTGTGATGTGGCGATTGGCGCGGATCACATCACCATGGCGCTGACCGAAACCCGGCTGGGGCTGATCCCGGCGACCATCGGGCCTTATGTGGCCGCCCGGATGAGCGAAGCCAAGGCACGGCGTGTGTTCATGTCGGGACGTCGCTTTGACGCTCAGCAGGCCGTCGCGCTGAACTTGCTGGCACATGTGGTCCCGCTGGCGGATCTGGACGCGGCAATCGAGGCCGAAGTCGAGCCCTATCTGCACTGCGCTCCTCAGGCTGTGGCACAGGCCAAGGCGATGTTGCGTTCCATGGGTCCCACGATTGACGATGCGGTGATCGACCAGACGGTTGCGGCACTGGCGCAGTGCTGGGACGGGGACGAGGCCCGCGAAGGCATTGCTGCGTTCTTCGACAAGCGCAAACCCAGCTGGGCACCAGAGTAAGGGACCGGGCTGCCTTGCGCTGGGTCTGGCCGCGTCATCGAAACCTCTTGTGCGACGCGCCATGGCTTTCTAGCATCCCTAGGGTACACATATTGTCACGCAAGGATTTGTCATGCCCCTTTTGACCACGGCGCTGGGCGCCTTTCCCAAACCTGATTACGTGCCTATTCAGGACTGGTTTCAGGTGCAGCACGATGCGGATGATTACCACGAAAAGGTCACACAAGGCTGGTCTCAGGCCAAGATGGACGATGCCCAGGCCGTGTTTGACCGCGCCACAGCCGAGGCCGTCGCCGATCAGCTGACCTGTGGCATTGATATCCCCACCGACGGTGAACAACGCCGCGAAAATTACGTGCATTATCAATGCCGTCACTTCTCGGGGTTTGATTTTGACGTGCTGACCGAACAATCGATGCGCAATGACGCCTACACCACGCGACTGCCCACGATCCGGTCAAAGGTGCATAGTCAGGACAACTCGACCCTGGTGCGCGATTGGCGTGTGGCCGAGGCCGCGGCAGGGCGTCCCGTCAAGATGACATTGCCCGGCCCAATGACCATTTCGGACACTACGGCAGATGCGTTTTACCATGATCCGGCCGCCTTGGCGCGTGATCTGGCCGATGCGCTGAACGGGCAGGTGCGCGCATTGGCCGACGCAGGGTGTCGCTATATTCAGGTGGACGAGCCGATCTTTGCCCGCAAACCCGATGCGGCGCTGGCCTATGGCATTGAAACGCTAGAGCGGTGCTTTCACGGATTGCCCGATGCGGTGACGCGGGTGGTGCATATGTGCTGCGGGTATCCCAATTGTCTGGACGATACCGATTATCCCAAGGCCGATCAGGCGTCGTATATGCAGATTGCCGAAGCCGTTGACGGTGTGGCCGATCAAATCTCGATCGAGGACGCGCATCGCCATAATCCGGAAGAGTTGTTCACCCGATTTGAGAAATCATCGCTGATCGTGGGGTTCATCACCATCGCCTCAAGCCGGGTTGAGCCGGTCGAGGAAATCCGCGCACGGATGCATCATATCCTGCAATACCTGCCACCCGAGCGTTTGCTGGCCGCCCCCGATTGCGGGCTGGGTTTTCTGGGGCGTGATCTGGCGATGACCAAACTGCGCAACATGTGCGAGGCGGCGCACTCGGTGGTGTAATGGGCGGGCAGGGCGGCCCCTGAAACGAAGGGCAGGCGTGCCGTTGGGGCGTTCTATCTGCAAAAGCGCGCGGACTTTACTTCATATGTGCTACGTGCAACGCTGACGGCAGGTGTTTTGAGATGCCTCCAGTCTGCGGAAAGAACAGAAGTTCACTCTTGCACTACCCTGTCAGATGAACTGACCTTTTAGCTCGTGATGCAGACATTGAGCGTTTTGAAAGGAAAGTTCCATGCCGACCAAACCCTTACCCGCGTCTGCGGACATCACCCACCTCAAACATCAAGCCAAAGATCTGCTGGCGGATTTCCGTGCGGCCAAGATCAGTGCGTTTCAGCGGATACGCGAGTTTCACCCCAAAATGGCGGGGTTGAGCGACGATGCGATCTATACACAAACCTTCAGCCTCAGCGATGCTTTGCTGTCGATTGCGCGTGAGTACGGCTATCCCAGCTGGCCCCGGCTGAAAACGGTGGTGGCCGAAGCGACCGGCCAGGAAGCCACATTGAACCACAATGAACGCATCACCGATGACGCCTTTCGTCAGGCTGTCGATTTTTTGGACGAAGGCAATGCGGCGTTGCTGCAAAAGCACCTGTCAGATCATCCGCAGCTTGTTCATCAAAAAATGGTCTTTGAGGGCGGCAATTACTTTTCCGCGCCAACATTGATTGCCTTCGTTGCTGAAAACCCATTTCGGCAAGAACGGTTGCCGGGCAACATTGTCGACATTGCACGTATCATTCTGGAGGCCGGAGCAAAGGACAATCAGGCGTCGCTGAATGAAACTGTCGGGCTGGTGGCGTCTGGCCGGATTGCGCGCGAATATGGCGCGCAAGAACCGCTGATTGATCTGTTGTGCGATTACGGTGCTGATCCAAATGCGGGGATGATTGCGGCACTGGTGCATTGTGAACGCGCTGCTGCCCGCAGGTTGCTTGCGCGGGGGGCCACGCTGGATATCTCAGCGGCCGCGGCGCTGGGCATGATGCCCGATGTATTGCGGTTGCTGGACACCGCGGATGCACCGCAGCTGCAACTGGCACTGGCGCTGGCGGCACAAAACAATCGTCCCGATGCGATCACGGCCTTGCTGGCGGCAGGGGCTGATCCAAACCGCTATAATCCTCCCGGTGGCCATTCGCATTGCACCGCGCTGCAATCGGCCATCGCCGAGGGGCATTTGGAAGCGGTGAAAGTCCTGGTCGAGGCCGGTGCCGACCTGAACATCCGCGACATCCATCACAACGCGCCTGCTCTTGTCTGGGCGCAGTATTCGGGCAGCCGCGACGTTTTCGACTACATCAAAAGCAAAGTATAGCCTGCGTCACGGGTCGCGGCCGTTTCAGGACCGTCACGGGACAGAGGCGGGACAGAGGCGGGGCAGGGTGTGACCTGCCGGAAAGGCACGGCGTTGCCACATGCATTTTCCGGCAGGTTATACATCTTTCTGACATCAATAAGTGTCAGCCTCAGGTTGACCCTTCCCAAGGGCAGAGGTAAACCGAACCAGAGGCATCGCAGTGCCTCGTAAATGCGCCCGTGTGCTCGTACGTGAAAGGAGCTGCCTCGTGGATGAAATGCTGAGGGAATATCTACCCATTCTCGTGTTTCTGGCTGTGGCTATCGGATTGGGCCTTGTGCTGATCCTGGCTGCCGTGATTCTGGCCGTTCGCAACCCTGACCCCGAAAAGGTAAGCGCCTACGAATGTGGGTTTAACGCATTTGATGATGCGCGGATGAAATTTGACGTGCGGTTCTATCTGGTGTCGATCCTGTTCATCATTTTCGATCTTGAGATTGCAATGCTGTTTCCCTGGGCCGTCGCGTTCCAGGACATCAGCATGACAGCGTTCTGGTCGATGATGGTATTTTTGGCCGTGCTGACCGCCGGATTTGCCTATGAATGGCGCAAAGGAGCGATGGAATGGGAGTAAGCACCGGAGCCAACTCTGCGGATTTTGACCGCGAGGTTGCCACGCAAGAGCTGAACCGCGAATTGCAGGACAAAGGCTTTCTGCTGACCTCGACCGAGGACATTGTGAACTGGGCCCGCACCGGATCGCTGCACTGGATGACATTCGGTCTGGCGTGCTGTGCCGTTGAGATGATGCACACCGCCATGCCGCGCTATGATGTTGAACGCTTTGGCTTTGCCCCCCGCGCCAGCCCGCGTCAGTCGGACGTGATGATCGTGGCCGGTACGCTGACCAACAAAATGGCCCCTGCCTTGCGCAAGGTCTACGACCAGATGCCCGAACCACGCTACGTGA
This sequence comes from Roseovarius sp., assembly GCA_045106595.1. Taxonomy (GTDB): domain Bacteria; phylum Pseudomonadota; class Alphaproteobacteria; order Rhodobacterales; family Rhodobacteraceae; genus Roseovarius. Next base: position 112,476 of record JBGCEW010000009.1, read on the forward strand.
TCTCGATGGGGTCCTGCGCAAATGGGGGCGGGTATTACCACTACAGCTATAGCGTTGTGCGCGGTTGTGACCGGATCGTTCCGGTGGACATCTACGTGCCCGGCTGTCCCCCAACAGCCGAGGCGCTGGTGTACGGCATCCTGCAACTGCAACGCAAAATTCGCCGCACTGGGACGATCGTGCGCTAAGGCGCTGAGGAGTTTGAAGACATGACCGACGCGCTGACAGAACTGGCCACACACATCGAGCTGAAACGCTCGGATTGTGTGCTGGGCTGGGATGTGACCCACGACGAGCTGAACATGGATGTGGCCCTGTCCAACATTGCCGGGTTTGTGGAATTTCTGAAAACCGATCAGACCTGCAAGTTCTCGTCGCTCGTGGATATCACGGCGGTCGATTACCCCGACCGCGCGAAACGGTTTGACGTGGTTTATCATTTCCTGTCGATGTACCAGAACCACCGCATTCGCCTGCGCGTCGCCGTGCGCGAAGAGGACATGGTGCCGTCGATTGTGGATGTGCACCCCTCGGCCAATTGGTTTGAGCGGGAAGTATTCGACATGTTCGGCATCCTGTTTTCAGGCCACCCCGATCTGCGGCGTATCCTGACGGATTATGGCTTTCGCGGCTATCCGCTGCGCAAGGACTTCCCGACCACCGGCTATACCGAAGTGCGCTATGACGAAGTGCAAAAGCGCGTCGTTTACGAACCCGTAAGCCTGGTTCAGGAATACCGCCAGTTTGACTTCATGTCGCCGTGGGAAGGGGCCGAATACATCCTGCCCGGCGACGAAAAGAAGGAGGAGGCGAAATGATAACCCTCTGGAATGCAGCTTTGCTGGCCGTCTTTGGGCCCTTGTTTTTTGCGCCGATGCTGATGCGCAAACTGGCACCATCCAAGGCGCAAGCGCGCAAAGGAGATCGCACATGATGGACGGCTCCAAATTTGACGACGCCCAGACGGGCGAGCAGAAGATCCGCAATTTCAACATTAACTTCGGCCCGCAACACCCTGCGGCGCACGGGGTTTTGCGTCTGGTCCTTGAACTGGACGGCGAGATTGTAGAGCGCTGCGATCCACACATCGGCCTGCTGCACCGTGGCACCGAGAAGCTGATGGAAAGCCGGACCTATCTGCAAAACCTGCCCTATTTCGACCGGCTGGATTATGTGGCCCCGATGAACCAGGAACATGCCTGGTGTCTGGCGATTGAGAAACTCACTGGCGTGGAAGTGCCGCGCCGGGGCAGCCTGATCCGCGTACTTTATTCCGAGATCGGCCGCATCCTGAACCACCTGCTGAACGTGACCACGCAGGCGATGGACGTGGGCGCGCTGACGCCGCCTCTGTGGGGGTTTGAAGAGCGCGAGAAACTGATGGTGTTCTATGAACGCGCCTGTGGTGCGCGTCTGCACGCCGCCTATTTCCGCCCCGGCGGGGTGCACCAGGACATTCCCGATGACCTGATCGACGATATCGAAACATGGGCCAATGAATTCCCCTCGGTGATCGATGATATCGACGGGCTCTTGACCGAAAACCGTATCTTCAAGCAGCGCAACGCTGATATTGGCGTCGTGAACGAGCAAGAAATCCTCGATTGGGGGTTTTCCGGCGTTATGGTGCGTGGCTCAGGCCTGCCGTGGGATTTGCGCCGTGCGCAACCCTATGAATGCTATGACGAATTTGAGTTTCAAATTCCCGTGGGCAAGAACGGTGATTGCTATGATCGTTACCTGTGCCGCATGGAAGAAATGCGCCAGTCGCTGCATATCATCCATCAGGCCATTGCCAAGCTGCGCGCGCCAGATGGCCAGGGCGATGTGCTGGCCCGTGGCAAGATCACCCCGCCCAAGCGCGGCGAGATGAAACGCTCGATGGAAGCGCTGATCCACCATTTCAAACTCTATACCGAAGGCTTCCACGTGCCTGAAGGCGAAGTTTACGTTGCGGTTGAGGCCCCCAAGGGCGAGTTCGGCGTGTATCTGGTGGCCGATGGATCGAACAAACCGTACCGCGCTAAAATCCGCGCGCCGGGGTATTTGCACCTACAGGCGATGGATCATGTGGCCGGGGGGCACCAGCTGGCTGATGTGGCTGCGATCATCGGCACGATGGATGTCGTCTTCGGGGAGATCGATCGGTGACAGGCCTGCTGCAATGGTCCTATTTCATTATCGTCCCCTTCGTGACGGCGTGGGTCACGCTGTTCGTATGGGGCCGGTCTGAAATGATGTCCTTTGCTTTGATTGCAGGCACTCTGGCAGGGGCGGCGATGTCCCTCGGGGTTTCGGCCTTGTTCTGGAATGATGTGGATTACCAGCAGATATATGAGGGGGACCAGGCACAATGATGTTGTCGACCCTGGCTATAGCTCTCTCTGGTGTTGGCGTGCTGGTCACGGGCGCATTGGCATTTGTGTTCCTGCGCGACACGGAAACCGGCATGGTCCAGACCACGCATCAATATGACAAGCTGCCCGAGGTGATGACCGACCGCTACATCGCCTTCACCGGTCTGGCCTTGTTTGCCACGATTTACGGCGATCTGAAGGTGATTGCGGCCCTGTTTGCGGCCTATGCCTTTATGGGGTTTGCCGATGCCTACATTTACCACCGCGGCGGATATCCGATGGCCAAGCATATGGCTGCGGGTATTGCCGCGACACTTGTTGTTTTTGTTGCGCTTTTTGCGCTTCGCACGGAAGGGGGACTCTGATGCGTTTACGATTGGCACTGTTTGGACTTGCGGGCCTGACGGCTTTGGCAGGCTGTGATGTACCGCCACAAGGCACGAATTTGGAAGATGTGGCGCGGTTCCAATCTGCCGTGGCGTCGATTGGCTGTGACATGGTGGGCGAAAGCGATTTTCTACCGGTCGAATTGCAAGCGGGCCTGACGCGTCAGCAAACCACGGATCTGGTGGCCTATCATGTGGCCACCGAACAAGCGGTGTCGCTTGAAAATGGCGGGGCACGGTTGGTTGTAGGTGCCTGCGCGCCGGAAACAGCCTGACCCAGACAGAGATATGGCGTGGTCCGGGACTGGGGCACGCATCACACTAACGATACGGATGAGACATGCTCCGCAGACTATACCCAGACCAGCCTGACAGCTTTGCGTTCACGGACGCCAATCAGGCATGGGCCGAGGCGCAGATTGCAAAATATCCCGAGGGTCGTCAGGCCAGCGCGATTATTCCGCTGCTGTGGCGCGCCCAGGAACAAGAGGGCTGGCTGACCCGCCCGGCGATGGAACATGTGGCGCAGATGCTGGACATGGCTTATATCCGCGCGCTCGAGGTGGCGTCGTTCTACTTTATGTTCCAGATGCAACCTGTTGGTTCTGTGGCACATATTCAGATTTGTGGCACCACGTCCTGTATGATTTGCGGGGCTGAAGATTTGATCGCCGTGTGTCGCGACAAGATTGCGGCCAACCCACACGAGCTGTCTGCGGATGGCAAGTTCAGCTGGGAAGAGGTGGAATGTCTGGGGGCCTGCACCAATGCCCCCATGGCCCAGATCGGCAAGGATTATTACGAGGACATGACAGCGGACGGCTTTGCCAGCATGCTGGATGAAATGGCCGCCGGTCAGGTGCCGGTGCCCGGGCCTCAGAATGGCCGTTACGCATCCGAGCCCAAATCGGGGCTGACCAGCCTGACGGACTTTGACAGTGGCAAGACGCGCTATAATGCAAGCGTGCAATTGGCCACGGATGTTGGCGATACGCTGAAACGGATTGATGGCACCGAAGTGCCGCTGATCGTGCCCTGGCGCGACGGTGCAATGCACAACCCGGCGCCATCTTCGGTCAAGGTGAAAGGCACACCCGTCGCAGTTGCAGGCGGATCACCCGCGAAACCAAAGAAGGCCAAAGCCAAGGCCCAGCCTGAAACCAAGCCCGCCAAAGCCGAGACATCAGCGCCCAAGACCAAAACGCAAGCCAAAGCACAAGCCAAGCCCAAGACACCCAAGGGTGATGCGGCGCAGGCAGTGGGCACCAAGCCAAAGACGATGAAAGCGGCGCGCAAGGGTGGGCCCGATGATCTGAAACTGATCAAAGGTGTCGGTCCCAAGCTCGAGGCATTGCTGCATCGCCTTGGCTTTTACCACTTTGATCAGGTCTCAGTCTGGAGTGCCGACGAAGTGTCATGGGTCGATCAGAACCTCGAAGGGTTCAAGGGTCGGGTCAGCCGGGATGATTGGGTTGCACAAGCCAAAATATTGGCGGCCGGAGGCGAGACAGAATTCTCGGCCCGAACCAAAAAGTAAGGGCGTGGACCTAAAACCGCGCTGCCACACAAAGGGGGAGTAATTAGTGATGACAAAGAAGAAAAACAAAAGTGACGTCTGCGGCATGGTGTGCTGGGCGTTGGCCGCTCTGGCGGGGCTGATTGTCTATCTCAGCACCCACACTGCAACCAGCGTGATCGCGGCCTTGTTGCTGGGCATCGCGGTTGCGGCGTTTTTGGGTGTCGTGTTTTCATTGTTGGTGTGTGGTCGTATCGGCATTCCGGCCAAAGTGGATGACGAAGAAGAGCAGGGTGTGACAGCCAGCAAAAGCAACAGCGGCAGCTCGAACGCCGGTGAAATTGCTGCGCGCGCTGCTGCGATGTCACCCAAGCCGAACCCTCCTGTGGCTAACCCGCCCAAAGCGGATGCGCCGCGCGCGGCCAGTACGGCTGCGGCTGCAGCGTCCCTTGCGGCCACTGCTGCAGCACCCGATGCACCCGAAGCTGCACCGGCACCCAAACCTGCCGCCAAGGCAGCAAAGGCAACCAAGGCGAAGGACCCTGCGGCCAAGGCCCCGAAAAAGGCGGCGAAAGAGCCTGCTGCAAAGGCCACCAAAACCAAAACCAAAGCCAAAGCCAAAGCCGAAGCGGTCCCGGCATCCGCCCCGACCACACCGGATTACGACAACGACGGTGTGCTGGAAGGCGAAAACGAGGGCACCCGCCCCGAAGCGCTGAGCGGCCCACGTGGTGGCACGGCGGATGACCTCAAGCAGATCAAAGGCATTGGCCCCAAGCTGGAAAAACTGTGCAACACCCTCGGGTTTTATCACTTTGACCAGATCGCAGGCTGGAGCGCGGATGAAGTGGCCTGGGTCAATGCCAACCTGCAAGGCTTTAAGGGCCGCGTGACCCGCGACACCTGGGTTGAGCAGGCAACGGTTCTGGCCGCAGGCGGTGAAACCGAGTTCTCAAAACGTGTCGAAGACGGCGACGTTTACTAAACAGGATGAGCGATGACACAGCAAACCGACCCTCAAGCACGCAAAGGCCGCATCACCGCGATGGTGATCGCTGGCACGGCGGTGTTGTGGGTGCTGGCGTCGCTGATCGGTGCCGAATATGGCTGGAGCATGCGCACACGCGCGCTGGTCGACATGGCGGCACTTGGAGGCTTCATCTGGGCCTTCGTCCTGATCTATCAACTCTGGCGCGCGCGTCAGTCCAATCAATCGACGAACCAAAGGTAACGAGATGCTGAAAGACCAGGATCGGATCTTCACCAACCTCTACGGCATGCATGACCGCACGCTGAAGGGCGCGCAGGCGCGGGGCCACTGGGATGGCACGGCGAAGATTTTGCAAAACGGGCGCGATTGGATCATCGATCAGATGAAAGCCAGCGGCTTGCGCGGACGTGGCGGGGCAGGGTTTCCAACCGGTCTGAAATGGTCGTTCATGCCGAAAGAAAGCGATGGCCGGCCTGCCTATCTGGTGGTCAATGCCGACGAGAGCGAGCCGGGCACCTGCAAAGACCGCGAGATCATGCGCCATGATCCGCACACCCTGATCGAAGGCTGCCTGATTGCCAGCTTCGCGATGCAGGCGCATGCCTGTTACATCTACATTCGTGGCGAATACATCCGCGAAAAAGAAGCGCTGCAACACGCCATTGACGAGGCCTATGCCGCCGGGCTGGTGGGTAAGAACGCCTGCAAATCCGGGTGGGATTTTGACCTGTATCTGGTGCACGGTGCCGGGGCTTATATCTGCGGTGAAGAAACCGCTTTGCTGGAAAGCCTTGAGGGCAAGAAGGGCATGCCGCGCATGAAGCCTCCGTTTCCGGCGGGGGCGGGGCTGTATGGCTGCCCGACCACGGTGAACAACGTCGAGAGCATCGCGGTTGTGCCCACCATCCTGCGCCGTGGGCCGGAATGGTTTGCTAGCTTCGGCAACCCCAACAATGCGGGCACAAAGATTTATGCCATCTCGGGGCATGTGAACAACCCGTGTGTGGTTGAGGACGCGATGTCGATCCCGTTCGAAGAGCTGATCGAGAAGCATTGCGGCGGCATCCGTGGTGGCTGGGACAATCTGAAGGCCGTGATCCCCGGCGGCAGTTCCGTGCCATGTGTGCGCGGCGAAACCATTCGCGGTGCCACAATGGATTTTGATGGCCTGCGCGAGGTCGGTTCGTCGCTGGGCACCGCGGCGGTGATCGTCATGGACAAGGACACTGATATCATCAAGGCAATCTGGCGACTGTCGAAGTTCTACAAGCACGAAAGCTGTGGTCAGTGCACGCCCTGCCGCGAAGGCACGGGCTGGATGATGCGCGTTATGGATCGTTTGGTCAAAGGGCAGGCTGAGGTTGAAGAAATCGACATGCTGTTGGACGTGACCAAGCAGGTCGAGGGCCACACCATCTGCGCGCTTGGCGATGCGGCGGCCTGGCCCATTCAAGGCCTGATCAAGAACTTCCGGGACGAGATCGAAGACCGGATCAAAGCGCAACAAAAAGGCCGCGTCAGCGCGGTTGCAGCGGAGTAAGCCATGACAGGGTTTGAAGCATACGGGCACGCGATTGTCGCCATGGCCGCCGTGGGGATGATGCAGATGGTCATGAGCCCCTTGTCGGCGATGAAAAAGACAGCGCTGGGTCTGGCACCCGGTGCCACGCCGGAACAGGATTACAGCAGCGCCACATATCGTTGGCACCGCGCCTACGGCAATTTGGCCGAAACGGTCGGGGCCTTTGTCGCCGTCACTTTGGCCGCCATTCTGGCCGGGGCCAGCCCGTTCTGGGTGAACCTGCTGGCATCGCTGTTCTTGCTGTCACGTGTGGTGATGGCGGTGGTGCACATCAAGGGTATTGGTGGTGCAGACATGAGCCTGCGTTCGTTTGCCTATGTGGCCGGATGGGCCATGTGCATTGGCCTTGGGCTGATGGCCATTTTTAACGCGCTGGCAGGGTAAAGGGCTGAAGGTAAGCTGATGATGATGTTACGCAACGCAACGCTGGCCCTGATCACCCTGGTGATGGTGGCCGGGTGTACGGAACGCTCAAAACGGGTGTTCTTTGACGGCAAGTTTTATCCCACCCGCGAAAAGGCTGTCAGCAAAGATGACCGCGCGGCCTTTACGGTTTCGGTGCGCAAGGCGCAGCAAGGCATTGACGGCGCACGCGAGGCCGGTCGGCATGGTGGATCGAAGTATTGCATCAAGAATTTCGGCACAAGCGAGATTGAATGGGTCAATGGCCCTGATGATCCGGCTGAAACGCTGCAATTGAGCAACGGCAGTCTGACATTGGCAGGGCGGTGCATCACTTGGTAGTTTTGCTTTCATATCAACGGGTTATGGAGGTGTTATTGCATATCACACCTGCCAGCCTCCATGTCAGAGCGGACGGGGCGCATCATGTGCGCACCCGCGCGCCCGCATGAGAAGGAGAACACTGTGATGCGTATGATCAAAAACCTGGTACTGACCACCACCCTGAGCCTGGCCGTGGCGGCCCCTGCATTTGCGGGCCTGAAGGACGAAAAAGACCTGAACAACGGTTTGCTGGTCGCGGCTGTGGCCGAGAAAATTCAACGTGAGTGCCGCAGCATCGGTGCGCGTATGTTCAAGGCCCGTGCCTATGCCAACACCTTGAAAGACCAGGCCGAAGGCCGTGGATATTCCATGGATGAAATCGAGGCCTACGTGGATGACAGCGACGAGAAGCGCAAAATGCGCGAACGCCGCAACGCCTATATGAAATCAAAAGGGGCCAGCAATCTGGACCCGGACAGTCTGTGCGTGCTGGGCCATGCAGAGATCAAACAAAACAGCCAAATCGGCCAACTCCTCAGAGCAAAGTGATGCAACATGTCTGACACCCGCAAAATCATCATTGATGACCAGGAAGTAGAAGTGGATGGGGCGATGACCCTGATCCAAGCCTGTGAGCAAGTGGGTGTGGAGATACCGCGCTTTTGTTACCACGAGCGTCTGTCAATTGCGGGCAATTGCCGGATGTGTCTGGTCGAAGTTGTGGGGGGGCCGCCCAAACCTGCGGCCTCCTGTGCGATGCAGGTGCGTGATCTGCGTCCCGGTCCCGAAGGCCAGCCGCCGGTGGTGAAAACCAACTCGCCCATGGTCAAAAAGGCCCGCGAAGGCGTGATGGAGTTTCTGCTGATCAACCACCCGCTGGATTGTCCCATCTGCGATCAGGGCGGCGAATGCGATTTGCAGGATCAGGCCATGGCCTACGGCGTGGATTTCAGCCGTTTCCGTGAACCCAAACGCGCCGTGGACGATCTGGATCTGGGGCCGCTTGTGGAAACCCACATGACGCGCTGCATTTCCTGCACCCGCTGTGTGCGCTTCACCACCGAGGTGGCCGGCATCACCCAGATGGGCCAGACCGGCCGGGGCGAAGACAGCGAGATCACCAGCTATCTGGGCGAGACGCTGGACAGCAACCTGCAAGGCAACATCATTGATCTGTGCCCGGTGGGCGCGCTGGTCAGCAAGCCCTATGCGTTTACCGCGCGCCCTTGGGAGCTGCGCAAAACCGAAACGATTGACGTGATGGATGCCCTTGGCAGCAATATACGCGTTGATTGCAAGGGTCGCGAAGTGATGCGCATCCTGCCGCGCAACCATGACGGTGTGAATGAAGAATGGATTTCCGACAAAACCCGTTTTGTCTGGGATGGTCTGCGCCGCCAACGTCTGGACAAGCCGTACATCCGCGAAAATGGCAAGCTGCGCGCTGCCAGCTGGGGCGAAGCCCTTGGCAAAGCCGCCGAGGCCGTCAAAGGCGCCAAGAAGCTGACCGGTCTGGTTGGTGATCTGGCTCCGACCGAAGCCGCCTTTGCGCTGAAACAGCTGGTCGAAGGGCAGGGCGGTCAGGTGGAATGCCGCACGGATGGCGCGCATCTGGTGCCGGGCAACCGTTCGGCCTATGTGGGCACCGCCGCGATCGAAGATATCGACACCGCCAAACACATCTACCTGATTGGCACCGACCCATCGGTTGAGGCACCTGTGCTGAACGCCCGTATCCGCAAGGCCTGGCTGAATGGCGCTGAGGTCACTCATGTGGGCCAGCCTGCCAATCTGAGCTATGACCATGAGCATATGGGATCGGGCAACCGCTATCTGATCCGGCTGGCCAAAGAGGCCAAGGCGCAAGAGGGCGCGCTGGTTATTCTGGGGCAGGGCGGTTTGCGCGGGGCCACCGCCGACGGTGTGGTCAGCAGTGCCATGCGCCTGACCGAAAAACTGGGCGGCAAAATGTTGGTGTTGCATCTGGCCGCGGGCCGTGTGGGCGCGATGGACGCAGGTTGCACCACCGACGGTGGCATGGCGGCGGCGATGGACGGCGCAAATGTGGTTTATAACCTTGGTGTCGACGAGGTCACGATCGAGGATGGCCCGTTTGTAATCTACCAGGGCAGCCACGGCGACCGGGGTGCACATCGCGCCGACGTGATCTTGCCGGGGGCGGCCTACACCGAAGAGCAAGGGCTGTTCGTGAACACCGAAGGGCGGCCTCAGCTGGCGTTGCGTGCAGGGCACCCGCCCGGTGAAGCAAAGGAAAACTGGGCTATTTTGCGCGCACTGTCCGGCGAGATGGGCGCGGCTTTGGCCTTTGATACATTGGCGCAGCTGCGTCAGGCGCTGGTGGCTGCGGCTCCGCATCTGGCCCAGATCGATGAGGTGCCGGAAAACACCTGGACGCTGGTTGATGAGGTGGAACTGACCGGCGCGCATATGGCGCAGGCGATCACTGATTTTTACCTGACCAACCCGATTGCGCGTGCCAGTGAATTGATGGCCGAGCTGAGCGCGAACGCCCAAGAGCGCGCCACTCCTGCTGTGGCTGCCGAGTGATGCGGCACACCGGGGGCATAAACAGCGTGGCCGTTTTGGCTGCACTGGGCGTGTTGGGCGGTTGCGAGGCCACCGAGCCTGCAGCTGATGCGCCCTTTGCCCCTGACTACCGTGGGATCGAAACCGGATTGCTGGACGGCGATCTGGTCAATTTCCACGTCGAGATGACCGGCGCACGCAGCAATGAAGATGTAGCAACCTACGCCCGCTGTGCCGCCGCACAATACACGCTGATCCGGGGATACGGATTTGCCCGGCATTTGCGCACTTCGGTGAGCGAACAGGGTGGCATCTGGCGCGGCGATGCGATCTACACGATCTCGCCGGATTTACCTGATGGGCTAAAAACAATCGACGCAGAAGTCGTCGCCGCCAATTGCGCGGAAAACGGAATACCGATGGTATGAGGGACTAATGGCTGAATTCTTTACAACCCCGCTGGGGACCTTCGTGATCATACTGGCGCAGTGCCTTGCGGTGCTGGGCTTTGTGATGGTCAGCCTGCTGTTCCTGGTGTACGGCGACCGCAAAATCTGGGCCGCTGTGCAGATGCGCCGGGGGCCAAACGTTGTGGGCACCTGGGGCCTGCTGCAAACCGTGGCTGACGCGCTGAAATATGTGGTCAAAGAGGTGGTCGTGCCTGCCGGTGCGGACAAGCCGGTGTTCATGTTGGCGCCGATGACCAGCTTTGTGCTGGCGGTGATCGCCTGGGCCGTGATCCCGTTCAACGATGGCTGGGTGGTCAGCGATATCAACGTGGCCATCCTCTATGTCTTTGCCATGTCCTCTCTGGAGGTTTACGGCGTGATCATGGGCGGCTGGGCGTCCAACTCAAAATACCCGTTCCTGGGCTCGCTTCGGTCTGCGGCACAGATGATTTCCTATGAGGTCAGCATTGGCCTTATTATCATCGGTGTGATCATCTCAACCGGGTCGATGAACTTTGGTGATATCGTATCCGCACAAGACACCGCCTATGGCTTTTTCGGGTGGTACTGGCTGCCCCACTTGCCGATGGTGTTCTTGTTCTTCATCTCGTGTCTGGCGGAAACCAACCGCCCACCGTTTGATCTGCCCGAGGCGGAATCTGAACTGGTGGCAGGCTATCAGGTGGAATACTCATCCACCCCGTTCCTGCTGTTCATGGCCGGGGAATACATCGCGATTTTCCTGATGTGCGCGCTGACATCGCTGCTGTTCTTTGGCGGCTGGCTGTCACCCATTCCCGGCATCCCGGACGGTGTGTTCTGGATGATCGCAAAAATGGCGTTCTTCTTCTTTATCTTCGCCATGGTCAAGGCCATCACGCCACGCTACCGCTATGACCAGCTGATGCGCATTGGCTGGAAAGTGTTCCTGCCGATGTCACTGGCCTGGGTTGTGATCGTGGCATTCCTGGCGAAATTCGAAGTGCTGGGCGGGTTCTGGGCCCGCTGGGCAGTGGGGGGCTGACGCGTTATGGGTGTCGATTACGTCCTTTTTGACAGGCTGGCAGAGCTGTCGACCCGGTTTAAACCGACCGGTCGCACGCTTATGCTGGGCCGTCAGGCGTTTGGCATCCAGACCACCTATAAAACCCACTACGAGGCATCGCTGGCCGAACATGGCCTGAGCGGCAATCGGTTTGATTTTTTGCAGGATGACGGTTTTGCTGAAACCCTGATGCGCAAGCTTGGCTTTGGCGAGATTGAGACGATGGACTTCTCGACGTACGAGGGGGCCACGGTGATCCATGATCTTAACCAGCTGCCGGCCCCTGAGTTGGAAAACCAGTTCGACTTTATCTTTGACGGCGGCACGATCGAGCATGTGTTCAACGTGCCCAACGCGCTGGAAGGCATCTACCGGATGCTGAAACCCGGCGGGCGGTTCGTGTCGGCCAACGGGTTCTCAGGCTGGCACAATCACGGCATGTATCAGTTCACACCCGAGCTGGTCTGGACCTTCTGGCGCCGCGCCTGCAACGCCCGCGTGGTGGACTGCCGGGCGTTGCCTGCTCTGCCCAAGGACAAGTTTCCACCGTTGCAGTTTCGTGATCCGGCCGAGACAGGACAACGCCTGAAACTGCGCGGCAAGATCGCACCGGGGCGGACGTATTTGTACTACGAGGTCGAAAAGACCAAAGACAGTCATCTGCCCGATTTTGCGTTGCAGAGTGACTATGAAACAAAGTGGCAAGGCCACGAAAACGCCGGTCAAACCCGGCTACAAGCGTAAGGGGCTAAAGCAATGACCCAGATCGACTATGGACGCGCGGCAGGGTACTTCCTGCTAAAGGATTTCTTTCAGGGCTTTAAGCTGGGGCTGAAGTACTTCTTTGCCCCCAAGGCCACGCTGAACTACCCGCACGAAAAAGGCCCGCTTAGCCCACGGTTCCGCGGCGAACACGCGCTGCGCCGCTATCCCAACGGGGAAGAACGCTGCATTGCTTGTAAACTGTGCGAGGCGGTGTGCCCCGCGCAGGCCATCACCATCGACGCCGAACCCCGTGATGATGGCAGCCGCCGGACCACGCGTTATGACATCGACATGACCAAATGCATCTATTGCGGTTTCTGCCAGGAGGCCTGCCCGGTGGATGCCATCGTGGAAGGTCCGAATTTCGAATTTGCCACCGAAACCCGCGAAGAGTTGTTTTACGACAAGGACAAACTGCTGGAAAACGGCGACCGCTGGGAATCCGAGATTGCCCGCAACCTGGAAATAGACGCACCGTACAGATGAACATCGCGCCGTTTCATATCCAAGGCCCCGTTGTGGGCGCTCTGCTGGCAACTTCGGTCGCGGCCATGACCGACGACGAGGCCAATGCCATGCTGGATGCCTGGAATGAAAACGGTGCGCGCATTTTCTCGGATGTGTGTATGGCCAGTGCGCCTGGATTTGCGACGCTTAAAGATCGTGCACTCAAGGCTGGGTTCAAAGATGTGAATGGCAGGCTTTTGCATGACACCCCCGCCGCCGAGGTCAGCCTTTATGACAACGACTACACATGCGGCTGCCGCATGATCATGGGGGCCCCGGAGTTTCCCAATCTGCTGGTGGGCATTGTCGACCAGCTGGAAGCGGATTATCCGGATGCCTCTCGGGATGATCCCACCCCCGGTGGCAAAGGGTATTCGGCGATTTTCAACCGCGAGGGCGCGGATGTGAGGCTGGTGCTGAACCCCGAAACATTCAAAGAGACACAGATGCTGGCGGGCTTTGTTCTTGCCGAGGGAGCTTGCCCGCAATGACCGACCCGACAAATCCTTTTGAAGCGATGATGAAACAGGCGCAGGACATGGTGAAATCCATGAATCCGACGATGGAGGATTTCTCACCCAAAGGATTTGAGAACCTCTGGCCAACGATGCCAAAGGAATTCATGGAAATGACCTTTGGCAAGGGGTTGAACAAGGACGGTCTGGATGCCAAGACGCGGCTGTTGATTACGCTTTGCGGTTTGACGATGCAGGGCGCTCAGAATGACACACAAATGCGCATGACCCTACGCCATGCGCTTGAGGCCGGGGCCACTGAAGACGAAATTGCCGAGACCATCGGGATGATGTCGATGTTTGCCGGTGTTCCTGCCATGACCCGCGCGATGGAATTTGCGCGCGAGGTTCTGGACGAGAGTAAGACAAAGGACGACCCATCATGACAATTGCTGCCATGGCCTTTTATCTGTTTGCAATTTCCGCGCTGGTAGGGGGACTGTTCACCGTGATCAGCCGCAACCCTGTGCACTCGGTTTTATGGTTGATCCTGGCCTTTATCAGTGCCGCTGGATTGTTCGTGCTGCTGGGCGCTGAATTTGTCGCGATGCTGCTGATCATCGTCTACGTGGGCGCGGTGATGGTGCTGTTCTTGTTCGTTGTCATGATGTTGGACGTCGATTTCGCCGAACTGAAGGCCGAGATGGCCAAATACATGCCGCTGGCCCTACTGATTGGTGTGATCATCCTGATGCAGTTTGGTCTGGCCTTTGGCAGCTGGGAAGCCGCCGAAGGGGCGCAGGCCGCACGCGGGGCTGTGACGCCTTCGGATGTGACCAACACCGAGGCATTGGGCCTGCTGCTTTATGACAAGTATTTCCTTTTGTTCCAGCTGTCCGGTCTGATCCTGCTGGTGGCCATGATGGGGGCGATCATGCTGACACTGCGCCACCGTTCGGACATCAAACGCCAGAACGTTCTGGCCCAGATGTACCGCGATCCCGCCAAGGCGATGGAGCTGAAAGACGTCAAACCGGGGCAGGGTCTGTGATCAAACACCGCCTCATATCTTTTGCACTGGCAACGGTGATGACAGCGACCGGGGCGCAGGCCCTGACGCCGCTGCCGCCGTGCGACGGGCAAGAGGGCGGTATGAATGTCTATGGCGCCTCGATGTTTGGCCATGCCCAAAGTGGCTTTGTGTTTGAGACCTATCACAGCCTTGATAGCGCTGATGGCATCATTGCTGGTGCGGACGGGCCGGTTGATGCTTTGAACCAGTTCATGGGCATTCGCATTACACAATGCCGCACAGGCAAGTTTATCGCCGTAAAGAATGCCCCGGCGTACCGTTCGATTGATCCTTTGCTGGCCACCGAGTTTCTGCGCAACCGCACCCAGCGCGAAGAACCGTTTCGCTTTGTGGATGTCAAACGCGCGGCCACTGCGCTGTATGCCAAGGGCGGCTTTAGCGAAGTGATCATTCTGCGTGAGACCGAAGAAACCTGCGCCTGCAATGTGCATTATCCGGGGGTATGGAATTAGCATGATGCGAATGGCTGCATATCTTGGCGCCGGCATGGCCCTGACGACCCCGGCCGTGGCGCTGAGTATCTCGACGATCATCTGCGAGATGGGCGGCGATCGCTATGCGGATAACATTTATATTCACGATGAAAATGACACCAAGCTGCCCAATATGACCACCTTCGTCGAAGTCTCAGACAGCAGTGATACGATCACACAGGTGATTGCCCATTGTGCCTCGGGGCAGGCGGTGCGCTATGACGACAACATGACCCAGGATGCCTATGACGCGATGCGCCGCACGATTGATGGCCAGGACGCTTTCACCCTGCGCCAGCTGGCCACCAGGATGAAACAAAAGGGCGCCGACGCGCGTTATGTCACCAATGCCAAACGGCACTGTGCGTGCCGACCCGAGACACATAAACCATCCTTCTAGCGGCATCCGCGGAAGGCGACTGAATAACCGGGGACAAAAATCACCCCGACCAGATAAAAGAACGCAAGGGACGACAAAATGATAGGAATTGAGCATTACCTGACGGTGGCCGCTGCGCTTTTCGTCATTGGGATCTTCGGGCTCTTCCTGAACCGGAAGAACATTATCATCCTGCTGATGTCGATCGAGCTGATGCTTTTGGCGGTCAACATCAACCTTGTCGCCTTCTCCAGTTTTGCAGGCGACATGGTGGGGCAGATCTTTACCCTGTTCGTGCTGACTGTCGCCGCCGCCGAGGCCGCGATTGGCCTTGCAATCCTTGTCTGCTTCTTCCGAAACCGCGGGACCATCGCGGTGGAAGATGTCAACGTGATGAAAGGCTGATCTGATGGAGCAAATCATTCTCTTTGCCCCCCTCGTTGGTGCCATCATCGCGGGCTTTGGCTGGCGTATCATCGGCGACACGGGCGCGCAGTGGGTCAGCACCGGCCTGCTGTTTCTGGCCGCCATCCTCAGCTGGATCGTGTTTCTTAATCTGGGCGATGAAACCCAGCACATTCATATTCTGGACTGGATCCAGTCAGGCAATCTGGACGCCACATGGTCGATCCGGCTGGACCGCCTGACAGCGATCATGCTGATCGTGATCAACTCGGTCTCGGCGCTCGTGCACCTGTATTCCATGGGGTATATGGCCCACGATGAGAACTTTGCCGAAGACGAAAGTTACCGCCCAAGGTTCTTTGCCTACCTGAGCCTGTTCACCTTTGCGATGCTGATGCTGGTCACGGCCGATAACCTGATCCAGATGTTCTTTGGCTGGGAGGGTGTGGGCCTTGCCTCGTATCTGCTGATTGGGTTTTACTTCCGCAAACCGTCGGCCAATGCCGCATCAATCAAGGCGTTTGTGGTCAACCGCGTGGGTGATTTCGGCTTTGCGCTGGGTATCTTTGCGATCTACTTTCTGGTCGAAAGCGTCAAGTTTGACGACATCTTTGCCGCCGCACCCATGCTGGCCGAAACCCAGCTGACGTTTCTTTGGACGCAGTGGAATGCCGCCAACCTGATTGCGGTGTTGCTGTTTATCGGGGCGATGGGCAAATCGGCACAGCTGTTCTTGCACACATGGCTGCCTGACGCGATGGAAGGCCCCACACCGGTGTCGGCCCTGATCCACGCGGCCACGATGGTAACGGCGGGTGTGTTCCTGGTCTGCCGGATGTCGCCCGTGATGGAATACGCACCCGAGGCCAAGCAGTTGATCGTCTTCCTGGGCGCCTCGACTGCGTTCTTTGCGGCGACGGTGGGCCTGGTGCAAAACGACATCAAGCGCGTCATCGCCTATTCCACCTGTTCGCAGCTGGGCTACATGTTTGTGGCCGCAGGCGTGGGCGTCTACTCGGTCGCGATGTTCCATCTGTTCACGCACGCCTTCTTTAAGGCGATGCTGTTTTTGGGCGCAGGCTCGGTGATCCACGGGATGCACCACGAACAGGACATGCGCAACTACGGCGGTCTGCGCAAAAAGCTACCCATCACCTTTTGGGCGATGATGATCGGCACGCTGGCCATCACCGGGGTTGGTATCCCGCTGACCTATTATGGCTTTGCCGGGTTCCTGTCCAAGGACGCTGTGATTGAAAGTGCTTATGCTGGCACCAATGGGGGCTATGCCTTCTGGATGCTGGTGATTGCTGCACTGTTCACCAGCTTCTACAGCTGGCGTCTGATGTTCATGACGTTCTACGGCAAGCCACGCGGCGACAAGCATACGCATGAGCATGCCCATGAAAGCCCCGCCGTCATGCTGGTGCCTTTGGGCGTGCTGGCGCTGGGGGCGATCTTTGCCGGGATGATCTGGTACAACAGCTTCTTCGGGAAAACCGATCAGGTCGCCAAGTTCTTTGGCGTGCCCTATCAGGCCGAGGCGCATCACGACGAAGGTCACGCGGATGAGGGCCATGCGGATGAGGGCCATGCTGACGATGGGCATGCGGACGATGATCATGGCGAGGCAAAGGCTGAAGGCGACCACTCTAAGGATGCCAAGCCGCATTACGTTCTGGCCGGCAACCCCGGCGATGGGGCCATTTTTGCCGCACCCAGCAATGACGTGATCAACGAGGCGCATTATGTCCCCAAATGGGTCAAGGTCAGCCCCTTCATCGCGATGGTTCTGGGCTTTGTGACAGCGTTCTGGTTCTACATCCTTAACCCCGCGTTGCCTGCCAAACTGGCCGAGAGCCAGCGGCCTTTGTACCTGTTCTTGCTGAACAAATGGTACTTTGATGAGATCTACGATTTCCTGATCATCCGCCCGGCGAAATTCCTTGGGCACTTCTTGTGGAAGAAAGGCGATGGCACGGTGATTGATGGCTCGATCAACGGTGTGGCGATGGGGATCATTCCGTTCTTCACCCGCCTCGCAGGGCGCGCACAGTCGGGCTATATCTTCACCTATGCCTTCGCCATGGTGATCGGCATTCTGGTGCTGGTGACATGGATGACCTTCACCGGAGGGGCTGAATAATGGATAACTTGCTTTCCATCACCACATTCATTCCGGCGATTGCGGCGCTTATTTTGGCCGTGTTCCTGCGCGGTGATGATGAGGCCGCGAACCGCAATGCCAAATGGGTGGCGCTGATTGCCACTTCGCTGACCTTCCTTGTGTCGCTGTTCATCCTGGGTGGGTTTAACCCCGATGACACCGGTTTCCAGTTCGTTGAGGAACGCGACTGGCTGCTGGGTCTGCAATACAAGATGGGCGTCGATGGCATTTCGGTGCTGTTTGTCATGCTGACCACCTTCATGATGCCGCTGACCATCGCGGCCTCGTGGGGGGTGAACACCCGCGTCAAGGAATACATGATCGCCTTCCTGTTGCTGGAAACGCTGATGCTGGGCGTGTTCATGGCGCTGGATCTGGTGCTGTTCTACCTGTTCTTTGAGGCAGGGCTGATCCCGATGTTCCTGATCATCGGCATCTGGGGCGGGGCGGCACGCATCTATGCGTCGTTCAAATTCTTCCTCTATACCTTCCTCGGCTCGGTCCTAATGCTGGTGGCGATGGTCGCGATGTTTGCCGAGGCAGGCACCACCGACATCCCAACCCTGATGAGCCATAACTTCGCCTCGGACACCTTCAGCATCATGGGCATTCAGATCATCGGGGGCATGCAAACCCTGATGTTCCTGGCGTTCTTTGCCAGCTTTGCGGTCAAGATGCCGATGTGGCCGGTGCACACCTGGTTGCCCGATGCCCACGTTCAGGCCCCCACCGCGGGCTCGGTCGTGCTGGCGGCAATCCTGCTGAAAATGGGCGGCTATGGCTTCTTGCGGTTCAGCCTGCCGATGTTCCCTGTCGGGTCTGAGGTGCTGACGCCGCTGGTGTTGTGGATGTCGGCCATCGCCATCGTCTACACCTCGCTGGTGGCCTTGGCGCAGGAAGATATGAAAAAGCTGATCGCTTACTCATCCGTGGCGCACATGGGATACGTCACCATGGGTATCTTTGCGGCCAACCAACAAGGCATCGACGGGGCCATCTTCCAGATGCTGTCACACGGCTTTATCTCGGGCGCGCGGTTCTTGTGTGTAGGCGTGATTTACGACCGCATGCACACCCGCGAAATTGACGCCTATGGCGGTCTGGTGAACCGGATGCCAGCCTATGCGCTGATCTTTATGTTCTTCACCATGGCCAATGTGGGCCTGCCGGGCACCTCTGGGTTCGTGGGCGAATTCTTGACGCTGGTGGGCATCTTCCAGGTCAACACTTGGGTGGCCCTTGTGGCCACATCCGGTGTGATCTTGTCGGCGGCCTATGCGCTGTGGCTGTACCGCCGGGTGGTGCTGGGGGATCTGATCAAGGAAAGCCTGAAAACCATCAAGGACATGCACCTGCGCGAACGCGTTATCTTTGCACCGCTGGTGGCGATGACGCTTCTCTTGGGGGTTTGCCCATGGCTGATCACCGATATCATCGGCCCCTCGGTTGAGGCGCTGATCCAAAATTATGACGCCGATCTGAGCGAGGCCCGTGCCGCCGCCCAGACCGCCGCCGCATCGCAGTAAGGAGGGCCGGGGATATGCAGGCCGATCTAAACATCATTCTGCCCGAGATTGTACTCTCGCTTTATGCGATCATCGCCTTGCTGGTGGCCGTCTATACGATCAAGGACCGTGCAGCCAGCCTGCTGGTCTGGCTGACATCGGCTGTGTTTGTCGTGGTGGCCTTGTGGATTGCAACCACGGGTGACGGCACGCAAGTGGCCTTTGATGGCATGTTTGTCGATGACGGCTTTGCGCGCTTTGCCAAGGTCACGATCCTGCTAAGTGCCGCCGCTGTGATGGTGATGGGCCAGGATTACATGGCGCGGCGTGGCTTTCTGAAGTTTGAATATCCGCTGCTGATCACCTTGTCGGCCGTGGGCATGATGATGATGGTCAGCGCTGGCGATCTGATGGCGCTTTATATGGGGCTTGAGCTGCAATCACTGGCGCTTTACGTCGTGGCCTCCTTGCGCCGCGACAGTGCCAAATCAACCGAGGCGGGCCTGAAGTACTTCGTGCTGGGCGCGCTCAGCTCGGGTCTGCTGCTTTATGGTGCATCGCTGGTCTATGGCTACGCCGGCACCACGCTGTTTTCGGGCATCATCGCATCGGCGCAGGATCAGGCCCCGCTGGGCTTGCTGCTGGGACTGGTCTTTGTGTTGTCAGGACTGGCGTTCAAAGTCTCGGCGGTGCCGTTCCATATGTGGACACCTGACGTCTATGAGGGCGCGCCGACACCGATCACTGCCTTTCTGGCCACCGCCCCCAAAGTGGCCGCCATGGGCCTGTTCGCGCGGGTCATGCATGACGCCTTTGGCAATATCGTGGGCGACTGGCAGCAAATTGTTGCGCTTCTGTCGCTGTTGTCGATGTTCCTGGGTGCTGTTGCGGCCATTGGCCAGAC
Source organism: Roseovarius sp. (assembly GCA_045106595.1). Classification (GTDB taxonomy): domain Bacteria; phylum Pseudomonadota; class Alphaproteobacteria; order Rhodobacterales; family Rhodobacteraceae; genus Roseovarius. The sequence goes on from JBGCEW010000009.1 coordinate 132,728, forward strand.
CGATATCAAACGGCTGATGGCCTATTCATCGATTGCCCATATGGGTTATGCGCTGATGGGTCTGGCTGCGGGCACTGCCTTTGGTGTGCAGGCGATGCTGATCTACATGGCGATCTATGTGACCATGAATATCGGCACATTCGCGTTCATCTTGTCGATGGAGCGCGACGGTCAGCCGGTAACGGATATCACCAGCCTGAACATGTATTCGCGCGCCCATCCGGGCCGTGCAATTGCGATGCTGATCTTGTTGTTCAGCCTTGCTGGCGTGCCGCCTTTGCTGGGGTTCTTTGGCAAATTCTACGTGCTGCGCGCGGCCTATGATGGCGGGCTGGCATGGCTGGCTGTGGCCGGTGTGATCGCGTCGGTGATCGGGGCGTTCTACTACCTGCGGATCGTGTTCTACATGTACTTCGGCGAAGAAGGCGACGCGTTGGAAGCCGACCGCTCACCGGTGATCGGGGCCTTCCTGATGGTGTCAGCGGCGCTGATGCTGGTGGGGATCATAAACATGTTCGGCGTCGAGGGTATGGCCCAGGCTGCGGCTGCGACACTGGTGAACTAAGCTGCTGGCGGGCACGGGCGCAGCGCAACGCATCTGGCCTTTGGTGCGCGGTTTCTTGCAAACATATCGCGGGGCCCACCCATGAGCGGGTGGCCCCAGGGCTATGGCCGTCGTGTGTTGGACCAGGTGGACAGCACCAATGCCGAAGCAGCGCGCATTGCAGGTGATTTGCCCGGACCTGAGTGGATCATGGCCCTGCACCAGACCGCCGCACGTGGACGGCGCGGGCGCGCTTGGGTGAACCCCGAGGGGAACTTTGCAGCCAGTCTGGTGATGCGGCCCGAGGGGGGGCCGGATCAGATGGCGCTCAGATCGTTTGTCGCATCGCTCGCTTTGTATGATGCATGCGTGGCCGTGACCGGGCGCAGCACCGGGTTGACGCTGAAGTGGCCCAATGATGTGCTGCTGAACGGCGGCAAACTGGCGGGTATTCTGCTGGAAAGTGCCAGCAGCGCGGCGGGCCTTGCGCATTTCACCATTGGGATCGGGGTAAACCTTGTGGCCGCCCCTGACGCAGCACAGGTCGAGCAGGGTGCCATGCGGCCTGTGTCACTGCTCTCGGAAACAGGAATCAATGTCACGCCCGAGGAGTTTCTGGATGCGCTGGCACCTGCCTATGCACGCTATGAAACGCAGTTCACTCAGATGGGCTTTGCCCCGATCCGCACCGCCTGGCTGGACCGTGCAGCACGTCTGGGCGAGGTGATCACCGCGCGCACATCCCGCGATACGATCACCGGCACGTTCGAGACAGTGGACGCGGCAGGCAATCTTGTTCTATCTACGCCTCAACAGCGGCATGCCATCCCGGCAGCCGAGATTTTTTTCTGAGGGGGCATAGCGATGCTTCTGGCCATTGACTGCGGCAACACCAACACGGTTTTTGCGATCTGGGACGGGTCCGAGTTTATCTGCACCCTGCGGACCTCGACCCACCATGCGCGTACGGCGGATGCCTATTTTACATGGTACTCCACGCTGGTGAAACATTACGGGATTGATGTGGACATCACCGAGGTGATCATTTCCTCAACCGTGCCGCGCGTGGTGTTCAACCTGCGGGTTTTTGCAGACCGGTTCTTTGGCTGTCGCCCGATCGTGGTGGGCAAGCCCGATTGCCTGCTGCCCCATGCGCCGGATGTGGATGAAGGCACGATTGTGGGACCTGACAGATTGGTGAATACAGCCGGGGCTTATGACCGTCATGGCGGTGATTTGATCGTGGTGGATTTTGGCACCGCGACGACCTTTGATGTGGTCAGCAAAGGCGGCAATTACATCGGTGGTGTGATCGCGCCGGGGGTGAACCTCAGCCTTGAGGCGCTGCATATGGCAGCCGCAGCCTTGCCGCATGTTGATATCTCAAAACCGCAAAAAGTCATTGGAACCAACACAGTAGCCTGTATGCAATCTGGTGTGTTCTGGGGGTACATTGGCCTGGTCAAGGAGATTAACGCCCGCATCAAAGCAGAGCGCGAGCGACCGATGAAGGTGATTGGCACCGGTGGCCTGGCCCCGTTGTTTGCCGAGACCGAAGCGCTATTTGACCACATAGAAGATGATCTGACGATGCACGGGTTGACCGTGATCCACGACTATAACAAAGCGAACGGATGAACGATGAGCAGTGAACGCGTGATCTATCTGCCCTTGGGCGGAGCGGGCGAAATTGGCATGAACGCCTATGTCTACGGCTATGGCAAACCGGGGGCTGAACGGCTGATCCTGGTGGATCTGGGCGTGGCCTTTCCGGACATGGACAGCAGCCCCGGTGTTGATCTGATTTTGCCCGATATTCAGTGGCTCAGGGAACGGCGTAATCAGCTTGAGGCGATCTTTGTCACCCATGCCCACGAGGACCACGTGGGCGCTGTGGCGCACTATTGGAATGATCTGGGCGCGCCGGTCTATGCGCGGGCCTTCACGGCCAACATTGCACGGCGCAAGATGGAAGAACATGGTCACCCCGAAAAGGCCGTAACCACCGTGCAAGCCTGGCCTGACATGGTTGAAGCCGGACCGTTCAAAGTGGGCTTTGTTCCAATTTCTCATTCTATTCCAGAGAGTTCCGGGCTGGTGATCGACACACCCAAAGGCCGTGTGGTGCATACTGGTGATTTCAAGATCGACCATGCACCCGGCGTGGGCGAGCCGTTTGACGACGCACTTTGGCAAGAGGTGGCAGCGCCGGGTGTCTTGGCGTTGATGTGCGATTCCACCAATGTGTTCAGCCATGCCGAAGGGCGCTCGGAAAGCACGCTGGCACCGGAAATTGAAAAGCTGGTTGCAGGTGGTAAAGGCATGGTGGTGGCGACGACGTTTGCCAGCAACGTGGCGCGGGTGAAAACCCTGGCCGAGGCCGGGCAGGCGGCCGGGCGATCGATTTGTTTGCTGGGCCGTGCGATGCGGCGGATGATCGAAGCCTCGATCGAAACCGGCGTGCTGACGGACTTCCCGCGCACCATAAGTGCCGAAGATGCAAAGCAAATTCCGCGTGAAAGCGTGATGCTGATCGTCACCGGATCACAGGGTGAACGCCGCGCGGCAAGTGCGCAGCTGAGCCAGGGCAAATATCAGGGGATCACGCTGAAGGACGGCGATACGTTTCTCTTTAGCTCAAAGACCATTCCCGGAAACGAGCGCGGCGTGGCCAGAATCATGAACAATTTCAGTGAGATGGGCGTGGACGTTGTGGATGACAACGGCGGTCTGTACCACGTGTCAGGCCATGCCAACCGCCCCGATATCAGCCATATGCATAACCTGATCAAACCACAGATGGTGGTGCCCATGCACGGTGAGCATCGGCACCTGCGCGAACATGTAAAACTAAGCAAATCCAATAAGATAAAGGGTGTTCTTGCCCCAAATGGCACGATGGTGGATCTGTCGGCCAACACGCCTTCGGTGGTTGACTATGTGGACACCGGACGCACCTATCTGGATGGCTCAAGCAAGGTTGGCGCGCTGGACGGTGTGGTGCGCGACCGAATTCGCATGGCGCTGAACGGGCATGTGATGGTCAACGTAATCCTGGATGAAGACGATGAACCACTGGGTGAACCTTGGTGTGAAATCAGAGGCTTAGCGGAAACCGGCAGCAGCCGCGCGCCTTTGGTGGATGTACTGGAAGAGGACCTGAGCCAGTACCTGGGCCGGGCCGGGCGCAAGACCATCATCGACGACGACAAGCTGGAGGAGGGCCTGCGCAAGGTGGCGCGGCAATCCACCCAGACCGAGATCGGCAAAAAGCCCGAGGTGACAGTGGTGATCAGCCGCCTATCGGCCTGAGTGTTAAGCATTGGCAGACTGCCAATTTGATCACAGTGAAATGCCAATGTCGCGCCCATGTCGCTTTTGGACAAGACGCGGCAGGCCTTGCGGCGGTTTGCTGAGGTCAGATCACGCGCGGGGGCCCCGATGTTCATTGACCAAACCCGGTATCCGATTTCCCAAGACACGGCCGAACGTGCGGCGGTGATCGCGGAAGTCCGAACGCAGTTGGCGCAGGATGGCTGTGCGGTCCTGAAGGGGTTTTTGACACCCCAGGGCATTGCCGCCCTGATCGCCGAAGCCGAGCAAGTGGCCGACAAAGGGCATCATTCGCAGTCGCGCACGAACGCCTATTTCACGCAGGACGATCCCAGCTTGCCCGAGGATGACCCGCGACGGCAGTTTTTTGACCGCTCAAACGCGTTTATCCCGGCGGATAATTTTGCCAGGTCCGGCGCTTTGCGGCAGGTGCATGATGCACCCGGGTTTGACGCCTTCATTCAGGACTGTCTGCAAGAGACGCAGTTTTACCGCTACGCCGATCCGCTGGCCGATGTGATTGTGAACATGGCGACGGCGGGCAACGGGTTTCCCTGGCATTTTGACACCAATAATTTCACGGTGACGCTGGCCATTCAGAATGCTGAGGAGGGTGGCGCGTTTGAATATGCGGCGGGCATCCGCGAGGGCGATGAGAACTTTGCCGAGGTGGCGCGCGTGCTGAACGGCACGTCAGATCGCGTCACACGGCTGGAGTTGGAACCGGGGGATTTGCAACTGTTCCGGGGCCGGTATTCGCTGCACCGGGTCGCGCCGCTAAAAGGTACGCGGCCGCGCTATGTGGCGATTTTCTCGTATGTTGAAGAGCCGGGCATGGTGGGCGCGCCCGAGCGCACGCAGCAGCTGTATGGTCGGACCCTGCCCATACATTTTGAACGGGCAGGGCGCCGCAAAGACGCCTATATTGACTGATAAATCAGGGACTTAGCCGCGCCGTTCTTCAAAGCTTTGGGCGATGAAGGTGGGCATATGATCGCCCATACCGACGGTGCGATTGTCACCGCCACCCCCGCCCGAGCGCCCGCGACCGCCGCGTTTTGCGCGGGGTTTATCAGAGGTGTGATCGTCGTTTGCCTCAGATTTGGGTGCTGACTTGGGTGCAGGTTTGGCTGCGGGGGCCGCCTGCTGGGGGTCGGCCTCGGCTGCGGATGCCTCGGATACGGGCTCACCCTCGGTCTGGGCCGCGTCAGATTTGCGCGACCGGCTGCGGCGCGGTTTCTTCTCGGGTTTGTCGTCCGAGTGTGCCTCGGTGGCAGGCTCGGGTGCGGCGGCGCCAAGGGGGTTATCGAGCCGTGGAATATCCTTTTGAATCAAGCCCTCAACAGCGGCGAGGGCCTTTTCATCGCGCGGATTACACAGGGTGATTGCCTTGCCTTCACGGCCTGCGCGCCCGGTGCGGCCAATGCGGTGCACGTAATCCTCGGGGTGGCCGGGAACATCAAAGTTGAATACATGGCTGACGGCGGGCACATCCAGGCCCCGCGCGGCCACGTCCGAGGCGACAAGAAAGCGCAGCTCGCCGGCGCGGAATTGATCCAGCGTGCGCGTGCGCTGCGACTGATCCAGATCACCGTGAATGGGGGCCGCATCATATTTGTATTTTTTCAATGACTTAGCGACAATATCCACATCAACCTTGCGGTTGCAGAAGATGATCGCATTGGTGCATTTTTCGCCTTCGCCGTCGATCAGCGCGCGCAGAAGCTTGCGCTTTTCGCTGTCTGCCCGGTCGCGGCGCGAGGGCTTGAACATGGCAACGCCTTGCTCAATCGTCTCAGAGGCGGTGGCCTGACGAGCCACTTCGACACGCTCAGGGTTGCTGAGGAAGGTATTGGTGATGCGCTCAATCTCGGGCGCCATGGTGGCCGAAAAGAAAAACGTCTGCCGGGTAAACGGCGTCAGGCCAAAAATGCGTTCAATATCAGGGATAAAGCCCATATCAAGCATACGGTCAGCCTCGTCCACGACCATCACTTTGACGTCCGACAGGATCAGCTTGCCACGCTCAAAATGGTCCAGCAGGCGACCGGGGGTGCAGATCAGCACATCGACGCCTTTGTCGATGGCCGCATCCTGTTCCTTGAACGACACGCCGCCGATCAGCAACGCCTTGGTCAGCTTGAGGTATTTTGAATAGGTGTCGAAGTTTTCCGCCACCTGTGCTGCCAGTTCGCGGGTCGGGCACAACACCAGACTGCGCGGCATCCGGGCGCGGGCACGGCCACGCGCAAGCAAGGACAGCATTGGCAAGGTGAAACTGGCAGTTTTGCCGGTGCCGGTCTGGGCAATCCCCAGAACATCGCGGCCTTGCAACGCGGGTGGAATGGCGCCTGCCTGAATGGGGGTCGGCTCCTCATAGCCTGCATCGGCGATGGCTTTGAGGACTTTGGGATTGAGGCTAAGATCTGAAAACTTTGTCATGTGTATCCGTGGTTTACGGACACATTTTGGCCCGCACATCTGGTCAGGGGCGGGCCCGAATGGCCTGGCAGACCTCTGCCTTTCTGCCCCATGGCGTGGATATAGCGTTCATTCGCGGTAAGGGCAATGCGCAGCAGTTTTGTAGGGACAATCAGGTAACTGCCGGTGATATTGTTGCCGATATGGAAACAGACTAGGCGAACTGCGGGAAATGGCGCGCGCGTTTGGCATCCAGATCCAGCGCGACATCATAGAGCAGGTTGTGTGCAAGCAACTGCGCACGCAAGGAGGGCGTGGCCGTGCACACCTCATCGTAAAAGGCGCTCAACGCAGACTCGCCGCCTTCGTCCTCAATCATGGAAAACAACGCGTTCATGTTGACGCCTGCGCCGTCTGCGGTGGGCACGGGTTTCAGTTCTGAGCGGTACGAACCCTGCGCCAGACGAAAGGCGAAGGCTGCGCGAAACGCCTCCCATGTGGCGGCGTGCATGTGGCACAACACGGTGCCGCTCAGCTCGGCGGCGTTTTCATCCATTTTGCCTGCCACAAAGGCGTTGTGAATGCGCAATGACAGTTTATCCGTGCCGGTGCGGACAAAAATTTTCCCGGCCACATGGCTGAGAAATCCACCGTTCAAAAACTGGCCGTAGGTGGGGTAAATGGTGGCGGTCTGAGCGCGCCGGGGATGTTGCTTGCGGGCGTAACTTTTGAACCAGGTCTGGCCGGGCTTTGGCGGGTTCGCAGGGTCAGGGGCCAAGGCCTCAACCGGGCGAATGCGCGCGCTGAGAATATCCTCGGACAGCATCGCCAGCTGAGCGGGCAGGGAGCTTTGCGGCCACAGAAATTCGTCGACGTCAATATGCGCCAGCCAATCCACGCCGGGCCCGCGCCGATAGCAGCGAGTGGCATTGGCCGTCTGGCGCGCCTGGTGTTTCTCGGGGCGGCCTTTGCGGCGTTTCCAATAGGTGTCATCACAGTCAATCACGCGGCATTTTGGATGTGCTTTCAGGGCCTTGAAGGCGGCCGGGTTGTCATCATCCAGATAGACAATCACCCGGTGTGCACCCAGATCCAGATGGTGGGCGGCAAAGCTGAGAATATCGCGCGCGGGCGCCTTGATGGTGGAGACAACGCCCCAGGTTGGATCGCTCATACGCGGTAGAGTGCGCCGAGATCAGATGGGGTGCAAGACAGAGTTTTGATGCCTCCGGCGGGAGTATTTTGACCAAGAAGAAGGGGCGCGCGGCCCTGGCTTCTTCTTGGGTGAAATACTCAAATAATATTGGCGCAGTTTAAACCATCATTTCTTTGGTAGCGCTGAGGGTGATGTCGGGAAAATCGCGCTCGACGCGGTCGATATCCCATTGCAGGCGGGTGAGGTAGACGACGTCGCCATCATTGTCATGGGCGATGTGTTGTTTGTTGGCGGCGATGAATGTGTCGACCGCTTCGGTGGTTCCTTTGACCCAGCGGGCGGAGGTGAATTGCGATTGTTCAAAGCGCACGGGCAGGCCGTATTCCAGCTCGATGCGGCTGCCAAGCACTTCGAATTGCAGCGCGCCCACGACGCCCACGATAAAGCCCGAGCCAAAGGAGGGTTTGAACACTTTGGCGGCGCCTTCTTCGGCGAATTGCATCAGGGCTTTTTCCAGGTGTTTGGATTTCAGCGGATCGCCTGCGCGGGCCTGTTGCAGCAATTCCGGCGCGAAGGAGGGGATGCCGGTGACGCGGATTGCTTCACCTTCGGTCAGCGTGTCGCCGATGCGCAGCTGGCCGTGGTTGGGGATGCCAATGATATCGCCGGCCCAGGCCTCTTCTGCCAGTTCACGGTCAGAGGCCAGAAACAGCACCGGGTTTGAGATGGCCATCGGTTTTTTCGAGCGCACATGGGTCAGTTTCATACCGCGTTTGAAGTGCCCTGAGGCCAGGCGCACAAAGGCCACGCGGTCGCGGTGTTTGGGGTCCATGTTGGCCTGCACCTTGAACACAAAGCCGGACACTTTGGTTTCTTCGGGCAAAATCTGGCGCGGCTGGGCGGTTTGGGGCTGCGGCTGAGGCCCGTATTGGGCGATGCCATTCATCAGTTCCTTGACCCCGAACGAGTTGATGGCCGAGCCAAACCAGATAGGGGTCATATGCCCTTCGAGCACCGACTGAGGGTTCAGTTTGGGCAGCAGTTCACGCGCCATTTCGATTTCTTCGCGCAGCTGGTCGATCAGGTTTGCGGGCACGTGATCGGCCAGTTTGGGGTCATCGAGGCCGTTGATTTCCACCGTTTCGGCAACTTTGTTGCGGTCAGCGCGGTCCATCAATTCCAGCCGGTCATTCAGCAGGTCATAGCAGCCGATGAAATCGCGGCCCACGCCAATGGGCCAGCTGGCGGGGGTGACGTCAATGGCCAGGTTTTCCTGAATTTCGTCAATGATCTCAAACGTATCGCGGCTTTCGCGGTCCATTTTGTTACAGAAGGTCAGAATGGGCAGATCGCGCAGGCGGCAGACCTCAAACAGTTTCTGGGTCTGGCTTTCCACGCCTTTGGCGCCGTCGATTACCATGACGGCCGCGTCCACGGCGGTGAGCGTGCGATAGGTATCTTCCGAGAAGTCCGAGTGGCCGGGGGTATCCACCAGATTGAATCGGAACTCTTTGAAATCAAACGACATGGCCGAGGCCGAGACCGAGATGCCGCGGTCTTTTTCCATCTGCATGAAATCCGAGCGGGTGCGCCGGGCTTCGCCTTTGGCACGGACTTGCCCCGCCATTTGAATGGCCCCGCCAAACAGCAGGAATTTTTCGGTCAGGGTGGTTTTGCCCGCATCAGGGTGCGAGATGATTGCAAAGGTCCGACGGCGCGCAATTTCGGCGGGCAGATCGGGGCGGTTTGAGGTCACATCCAACATGGTTGCGCATATAGCCGCCCGGATGCAGGCGCGCAATACGACAACAGGCCCACGGTGGGGCCTGCGTCATGTTTGAGGCACGCGGTGTGCTTAGATTTTGCCCAGGCGGCGGCGGTTACAGAACCGCGACTGCCCTGGAATGATCGTGCGGCGCGCATTGCCGGGTTTGCGGCGCAGACAGCCATCGCGGCCCCGGTAGACCCGGCGCTTTTTCTTTTTCGTGGTTGTCTTTTTCTTGGTGGTTGTTTGCGAATTGGCATTGGCGGCCAGCCAGTTGGTATAGAGCGTCTCGGAGGTGGCGTTGAGAACACCCAGTTGATCTGCGGCCAGATAACCGGTGATCGGCAGGCCATTTTTCAGCTGCCACTGGGTGATGCCTGCGCGGGTGCCAGCGCCAAAGACACCGTCAACGCCGCGGGTGTTATAGCCCAGCAGGTTCAGGCGGCGCTGCACTTCGCGGCGTCCGGTGCGGTCAAGGCCCAGGGCGGTTTCTGTCACGATTGTGCCTTCGGTCATGGCCTTTGGCGCGGGTTCGGGGAGTGCGGCCAGTGCGGCAGCGGCGGCGGCAGCAGCGGCCGCGGCGGCGGCTGCATTGGCGTCGTCCTGCCCGGTGTTGAGGGCGGCAGATTGCGTGGATCCGGTATCGGTGCCCATGCTGTCCGAGGTGCCGGTATCCGCCGCAGCGGCACTGCCGGTTTCGGCGCCTGCGCCGCTGGAGCGGGTGATCCAGCTGTCATCTTTTTGATCGCCCGAATAGCTGAGTTTGATCCCGCCCGCGCCGGTCAGATCGACCTTGCCGGTGGTGCATTTCAGCTGTGTGGGGCCTGTGTCAAACCGGCCTTGCACGAAGGTCATGCTGTCACAGGTGAAGATGGCCAGCGCCGTTTCATCGACCACGGCGTTGTGCAGGCCTTCGGCTGTGGCCAGGTCGGTTTCGATTTCCATATAGTTCGACACGCCCAGAGCGCCGCCGGGACGGAAGCCATTTTTGAAGAACGGGCAGAGCTCTGCGTTTTTCTCGGCCAGACCATCGAATTTGATGGTGACCAATGCTTCGATGTGGCCGCCTTCGGCCGGGGTTTTGTACAGGATCGAGCTGGGCAGGCAAATTTTGTAGGTTTGCAGATCGAAGTCATAGGTGATTTCGCGAATGGGCAGGGCTGCGGAGTAGACCCCCGCGCCCCCCGAGGCGGAGGCGGCAAGCGAGGCTGCGTATTCTTGTATCTTGCGTCGGTTTTCAAACTGATCGGCGCTGTCTAGGGTCACGCTATCGGCCAGCTGTTCTTCGAGCTGTTCGGCGGTCTGACCCGAGGCCAATTGCAGTTTGACCACGTCGAGCGCAGTCATCGAGGCCAGATCTTGGGCCAGGCTTGGGCTGGATGCGGCGAAAACGGTAAGGGCCGCCAACGCGGTGACCCGTTTGGTAATATGTGTCATTTCTATTCCCCAGGACTTTAACAACAAAAGCGTTTTTGACTTAAATTTGAGGCACGACATTAAGTCGGAACGCTCAGACCAATAGAACCTTTTACGATATGCGCAGGCGTCTGTTTGCCCAGACATGCGCGTATTTACTAAAATGAGAGTAGAGTTGAACTTGGGCCTGACGCAAGGGAATTTGCGCAAACGATCTGTTTACGCGTGAATTCTTCACGCAGCCCGGTGCAGCGGCTGAGGGCCTTAGCGGGTTGAGGCGAGGCGCAACAATTCGGCGGCATCGAGGTTCTTGAGCAGGTTTTCCTCGACCTCGTATTCGCTATGAACGCGGGCCTCATGCCCGGCGGCGTCGCGGGTCAGCGTGCGCGTGGCCTCTTCTGGCAGGGCCTGACGCGTGCGGGTGTCAACCAGCAAGGTTTCGGCGGCAATGCCTTCGGCGTAGATGATCTGGTGTTCGTCAAACAGCAGCTGGAAGTAATCCACAAAGCCGCCTTCGTGACGCACGACGCTGTCACCGTTGATCAGGTGGCGTGCGCGGATCAGCAGCTCGGCGCGGCCTGCGCCCAGTTTATCCGAGCGTTGATAGATGAACAAACGGTGATCGGGGCTGACCAGCAGGTCGTTTTCATTGTGCAAGGCCCCTGCACGAATGCGGATGGGGGCAAAATCACCCACCGCACGCACAGTGGATTGCCCGACCCAGCGCAGCTGTTGCACACCGTCATCACGGGTCAGGATGGTGTCGCCGGGCTCCAGATATTCCACCGGTTTCTGCGCCCCCGATGACAGGGTGATATGGGTGCCGCGGGTGAAGGACACACAAGCCACTTCGGCGTATTTCTGGCGGGCGATCTGTTGATCATAGCCCACCAAAGCATAACCCACACGCGGTTTGATCGGGGCCAGGGGCAGGGCGTAGATATCGGCGACATCGCCATTGTCATCCACCTCGACCAGCACCAGCATTTCGGTGGTGGCCCCGTTGGCGGACATCAGGGTCAGGCAGCTGTCCAGGTGCAGCAGCGCGCCTTTGCGGCCCAAGGGGCTGTCATGTGCGATTGAGAAATGGCCACCGGCCTCGGCGATCAGTGACAGCCGATAGGTCTTGGCATTGCGGCGCAGTTCGTATGTGTCATCAAGATCCAACTCATCCGCAAAGGAAATCGGATCGCCCAGATTGGCCCCGTTGACCACCGTAAAGTCACACGCCTGATAGACGCGGATCGACTGAGCCGGTTTGGTCGTGGGTTTGGACATACCTGTATACCTGCAACTGCGCGCGCCCGAGTGGGGGCGGTGTCAGAGAGGTAAAATAGGATTGTGTCAGCATATGGTCAACGTCCGGGTGTTTTGCTGGCGCTTTGGGATGGATCGGCTCACAGTGGCGGCACGATTCGATCACCCCCGCAGGCGGCCACGCGCCACCCTGCACCGTCACAAGGAGAGACAGCATGGATTTGGGCATCAAAGGCAAACGCGCATTGGTGTGTGCATCGTCAAAGGGGTTGGGGCTGGGCTGTGCCCGCGCGCTGGCCGGGGCCGGTGTTGATCTGGTGATGAACGCCCGAGGATCTGACGCGCTGGAGGCATCCGCGCAGGCAATACGCGATGAATTTGGCGTGGATGTTCAGACGGTTGCAGCCGATGTTTCAACCAGTGAAGGGCAGGCCGCTGTGCTGGCCGCCGCAGGCGATGTGGATATTCTGGTGAACAACGCAGGCGGGCCGCCTCCGGGATTGTGGAGCGACTGGGACCGGGATGATTTCATTGCAGCGCTTGATGCCAATATGCTGGCACCGATTGCCCTGATGAAGGCGCTTTTGCCGGGCATGACGGCGCGGGGCTGGGGGCGGGTGGTGAACATCACCTCGCAATCGGTCAAATCGCCGATCGCTGTTCTGGGGCTGTCCAATTCGGCGCGTGCCGGGCTGACGGGCTATGTGGCAGGCACATCGCGGCAGGTTGCAGGCCAGGGCGTGACCATCAACAACCTGTTGCCCGGCATTCACGCCACCGACCGCGCTGTGGCGCTGGACACTGGCGTGACCAAGGCACAGGGCATTTCCATGGATGAGGCCAAGGCGCAGCGCTGTGCCACTATTCCTGCGGGGCGCTATGGCACGGCCGACGAGTTTGGTGCGGCCTGTGCATTTTTGTGTTCGCAGCAAGCGGGGTTCATCGTGGGTCAGAACCTGTTGTTGGATGGCGGCGCTGTAAACGCGACCTTGTAAGCCCATGACACAAAAGGGTGTTGCGCTGAAAGATCAGCTGTTCAACCGGGCCAAAGTGGCAACGCTGGCCGCCCGGTTTGACGCACCGTTTGATGGTGCCGGGTTTACCCGACAGGTCATGGCCCGGTTGCCCGAGCTTGAGCTGAAGGCGCGGATTGACTGGATCGCTGCGTGTTTTGTGGCACATCTGCCGGATGATTTTCCACAGGCCGTTGCAGCCATTCGCGCGGCCCTGCCGGCCCCTTTGGACCCCACGCTGAGGGATGATGATTTCGGGGATTTCATCTATGCGCCCTTGGGGGAATTTGCGGTCAAAGCCGGGCTAGAGACACATCCCGCGCTGGCGCTGGATTTGCTTGAGGATCTGACCCAGCGGTTTTCGATGGAATGGGCGATACGGCCGTTTTTGATCCACCATGCAACGCTGACGCAGACCCGGATGCAGGCCTGGGTGGCACATGACAGCTATCATGTGCGCCGTCTTGTATCCGAGGGCACGCGCCCGAAATTGCCGTGGGGGGTGGGCATCGGCTGGCCGGTGGAGCGCGCTGTGCCCTTGCTGGATGCCTTGCACGCCGACCCCGCGCGTTTTGTGACAAGATCGGTTGCCAACCATTTGAATGATATATCAAAATCGCATCCTGATCTGGTGTTGGACCTGCTTTCAGACTGGGCGGGCCGGGCTGGTCAATCTGCTGATGAGCTGGCCTGGATCACCCGTCACGCCCTGCGCGGGATGATCAAGGCGGGTCATCCGCGGGCCCTCGCCCATCTGGGGTATGACCCGGCGGCGGATGTTGCGGCGTCGATCACGCTGAACACGCACAGCCTGACACTGGGCGAGGTTCTGACGCTGGATATTGACATCACCGGGCCGCCCGGCCTGCCGGTGATCGTGGATTATGTGCTGCAGTTGCATCGCCCTAAGGGCGCGCCGGGGCAAAAAGTGTTCAAGCTCAAGCAAGGCCAGCTTGACCGTGCGGGTCGGATGCAGGTGCACAAGGCGCAGCGCCTGCAAGCGGGGCTGAGCACCTACCGGCTGCATGCCGGGCCACAGGCCGTCGCAGTGCAGATCAACGGGGTGCGCCGCGCCGAGGCATCCTTTACGCTGACCACCTGACCGCCTGACCGCCTGACCACCTGAGCGCATCACAATCGCGTGGATTGCACCTTTGGCACTGGTGGATTGCCAAAGGTCTGATATTGCGACCCGACCTGTTCCAGATGCCCAAAGGCCTTTCCCCATGCAAACCCTTGTGATCATTACGCTCTTTGCAGTTGTTATCCTGGCCAGTGTGGCCGTGGCCCCGCGCCGTGCCTCGGTTGAGGGGTTCTTTGGCGGGATGTCCGAACACGGCCGCGCCCCCGGTCTTTGGATGCTGGTGCTCAGCCAGGTGACCACCTGGATTTTTGCACGCTCGCTGATGAATGCCGCAATCCTGGGGTATTTCTACGGCATCTGGGGCGTGCTGGCCTATGCGGCCTACTACGGCTCGTTTCTGACGGGCGGCTTTGTGGTGGGCCGGCTGCGCGAGGCCGGTGCCGGATCGGTTCAGGATTGGCTGGGCGCACGGTTTGGCGGGGCAGGGACCACCTGTTACAATCTGGTGATTGCCCTTCGGCTGCTGTCAGAGGTGTTTGCCAACCTGTTGGTGGTTGGTCTGATCTTTGCCGCAGCCCTGCCCGACATCGGCATTGCGCAAAATGCAGCGATTGTGATCGTGGCGGCGCTGGCCCTGGCCTATAGTGCCTGGGGCGGGCTGAGTGCGGCGCTGCGTACGGATGTTTTGCAAATGAGCATCTTTCTGGTGGTGTTTGCCGCCGCCTTTGTGGCCCTGATCGTCAGCCCCGGCTTTGACATTGGCGCGGTGCTCAGCGCGCCGGGGGCGTCGGGGGCGTGGAATGGTCAGGTGTTGCTGCTGGTCGCCTTCCTGCAGGTGTTTTCCTATCCCGTGCATGACCCGGTGATGATGGACCGGGGCTTTTTGTCAGACCGTGACACCACGCGCCGGTCGTTTCTGCATGCGTTTTGGCTGTCGTCACTGTGTATCATCGCCTTTGGATTCTTTGGCATTCAGGCCAGCCTTGAAGGGGCCGAATACGAAGGCCAGTTGCTGGGCACATGGGCCGCAATGTTTCCTGCGTGGATCTATATCGCCTTGCTGATGTCTTTGCTGATCAGCGCGCTAAGCACGTTGGATTCGGCGTTGGCATCAGCGGCGCGGCTGGTGGTTGATGAATTGCGCCTTGCCCCGCGCAGCCTGACCTCGGGGCGCATGTCCATGGCTGTGTTCACGGGTCTGGGGGCCGGGCTGACGCTTTGGGGCAACCAAAGCCTGTTTGATGCGGTCGCCGTCAGTGGCACAGCCAGCATGTTCCTGACACCTGTGTTGATCTGCGGATTGGTACTGGGCCGCGAGGTGGCAGTGTGGTCGTATATGGTGGCCTTTGGCGCGGCAATGCTTGGCGCTTTGGCCTACTTCAGCCGCGACTCGCTCTTTGCACCTCTCTTGCCGGAAGGCCATAAATACGAACAGCTCCTGGTCATTTGTGTCCTCGTGCTGATCACGGGCTTTGTCGCGGTCTTGCTCGGGGCCCGTCGCCCCACAGCCTGACGCTTCCCTTTCTTCTTGGCTGAAGTACTCCGGGGGTTTGGGGGCAGGCCCCCAATTTGACCTGTGTTTGGGGGCAGGCCCCCAATCAGGCCTATATCAGCAGCGCGCAGGCTTGCACCCTTACGCCATGGTTGCTATGCCGCCTCTGCAGTGCCCGACAAAAACCATCGGGAAACCATGAGGCCCCTTTGACCAACACCGCCCCCCGCCTTGAGATCAGGAACCTGTCGCGCACCTATGACGGGCGTGCGGTGGTGCAGGATGTGTCGCTGAGCGTGGCGCCGGGGCAGGTGACCTGCCTGCTGGGCCCATCGGGGTGCGGCAAATCCACGACGCTGCGCTGTATCGCGGGGGTCGAGATGCAGGATATCGGCGAGATTTACGTCGACGGTGCGCTGGTGTGTGACACCCGGTTCCGTATCCCGCCCGAGCGGCGCCATATCGGGTTGATGTTTCAGGATTTTGCGCTGTTCCCGCATTTGTCGGTGGCCGATAACATCTCGTTCGGGCTGACCGGTGACAAAAACGAGGCCACCCGCCGGGTGGATGAGTTGCTTGAGCGCGTGGGATTGCGTGGCTTTGGCACCGCGTTCCCGCATGAATTGTCGGGCGGCGAGCAACAGCGCGTAGCCCTGGCGCGGGCTTTGGCGCCCAAACCCCGCATCATGCTGATGGACGAGCCGTTTTCAGGCCTGGACAATCGTCTGCGCGATGGCATCCGGGATGAAACGCTGGATATCCTGCGTGAACAGGACACCGCCGTTTTGCTGGTCACCCACGAGCCCGAAGAGGCGATGCGCATGGCCGATGAGATCGCGCTGATGCGCGGCGGGCACATTGTGCAAAAGGGCGCGCCGTACAATATCTACAACGCGCCTGTGGACCGTGAGGCAATGGCCTTTTTCAGCGATATCAATGTGATAAAAGGCGAAGCTCATGGGGCTTTGACACAAACACCCTTCGGCAAGTTCCTGACCCCCGGCGTGGAAGACGGCACCGAAATGGAGATCGTGGTGCGCCCCCAGCACATCAAGCTGGACTTTGACCGCAATGGCCACGGGCCCAGCCCCACAATCGAAAACGGCACGGCGGTGCGCGGCGTTCTGGAACGCGCGCGGTTCATGGGCAACGAAAGCCTGGCCGAGTTCCGCATGGAATACAACGGCGCGATCATCCGCGCCACCGTGCCCAATGTGTTCCTGCCGCCCAAAGGCACGCCGATGTGGCTGATGATCCGGCGCGACAAATGTTTCGTCTTCCCGGTGGACAGCTAGGTCACGACACGGGCGCGCGCGGCTACAGCAGACAGCCCACCCGCCGGATCCCACGCAAAAACCGCATACAGATCTCACACCTGAACCCAGCCCCGCGATACAAAAGGCCACCGTCATGACGACCAAACCATTGCATTCAGGACTAAAAGCGATGTTGGAATTCGGTCCGACGCTGGGGTTTCTTGTGGCCTATCTGATCTATCGCAACGATGTTTTTATGATTGCCGGTACGCAATACACTGGCTTTGTGGCCGTCACGGCCGCGTTCATTCCGATCTTTGTGATCGCCATTGGTGTGCTGTGGCTGTTGTCTGGCGAGGTGTCGCGCATACAGGTTGCGACAGCCGTGATGGTTCTTGTGTTCGGGGGCCTGAGTGTCTGGCTCAATGATCCCAGGTTTTTCAAGATGAAACCAACGGCGGTGTATCTGCTGCTGGCGGTGATTCTGGGCATTGGTCTTTTGCGCGGGCAGTCCTGGCTGAAATTTGTTCTTGGTGATATGATTCCAATGAAGTCAAAGGGTTGGATGATCCTTACGAAACGCGTCACGGTGCTGTTTTTGGTATCGGCTGCGGCCAATGAGCTGGTCTGGCGCACCCAATCCGAGACCTTCTGGGTGCTGTTTGAAACACTGGCGATGCCGGTTGTCGTTTTCGTGTTTTTCATGCTGCAATCCGGGCTGATTGCACAATACGCAACACTCAAGCCGTCAAAACCCAAGCGCTGACCAAGAACAGGGCCCGACCATAGGGTATTATGACGCCTGCATGGGATCCTTCGGCGGAACCTGCGGGCCTAAATGGTCAATAAAACGCATTTTCCCCCCAATTCCCCTGCATTGCGTCTTTCAACCGGGCGCGTAAGGGCCTAAATACAATTGGTGAAAATCCCGCGGGCGTCCTGTATCGCCTGCGGACAAGGGAGAATAAAACATGCTGAACAATATTGGCCTTCCGGGCATTTTGCTGATCGCCGTTGTGGTGCTGGTGCTTTTTGGCCGTGGCAAGATCAGCTCGCTGATGGGCGAAGTGGGCAAGGGCATCACGTCGTTCAAAAAGGGCGTAGCTGACGGCAACAAGGAAATCGAAGACGCCGCCGACAGCGCCGAAGAGGCCCGCGACGTCACGCCGGATTCCGAAAAAGACAAGGCCTGATCCTTTAGATGTTCGACCTTGGCTGGACCGAGCTGCTTGTCATTGGCATTGTGGCGCTGATCGTTGTGGGCCCCAAAGACCTGCCTGGTATGTTCAAGGCTGTCGGCAATTTTGTCGGCAAAGCCAAACGCATGGCGCGTGAATTCAGCCAGGCGATGAACGACGCCGCCGATGACAGTGGCATGGGTGATATTCAAAAGACGTTGAAAGCGGCGGCCAACCCGATGAATTCGGCAATGGACGAGGTAAAGAAATCCACCGAAAGCTTTACCCAGGCCACGATGAATTCCGGCAAGCCCAAGCTGAGCCCTGAACGCGCAGAAGCCGCCGAGAAGATCCGCAAGAAATCGGCCGAGATGGCCAATGAGCGGATCGCCAAGGAAAAAGCAGCGGAGGCGGCCGAGGCCAAGCCCGCGGCGAAAAAGCCCGCCGCCAAGACCGCCGCCAAGACCGCTGCGAAGAAACCAGCGGCGAAAAAGCCAGCCGCCAAGGCACCTGCGGCGAAACCTGCGGCAGCCAAGAAACCGGCAGCCAAGAAGACCGCCGCGAAAAAGCCAGCGGCGAAAAAGCCAGCTGCAAAAAAACCGGCCGCCAAACCGACTGAGGGCAAGGCATGACCGCGTCTGAGGGCGGGTTGTTTGGCTTTGCCCTGCGTCCTGTTGGCGGGTTGATCCTGTTTTGCATCGGGGCGGTTGTGGTCTTTGGACTGGGACAGCGCGTTTCAATGTTGGTGATGGCCCCCCTGTGCGCCGAGCTGATCGCAGCCGGTCAGGCCTGCGAGCTGGTCTTTACCTCGCCTCAGGCGGCATTTTTGATGGCCCTCAAGGCGGCCCTTCTGGCCGGTGTCGTGCTGGCGGTGCCGTGCCTGATGTTCCAGCTGTCGCGGCTGTTTGCCCCCACTATGTTTCAACACGCCCCCAGGGCCACCGCGGCGTATGCCTGGGCGGCGGGGATCATCGCCGTTATCGGTGCTGCGTTCGTGGTGATGTACGAAGCCCCGCGCGCCTTTTCTGCGGCGCTGGATCACCTGGCGGCCTCGGCGCTTGAGATGCCGATGCTGGGCTTTGCCACCAGCTATGTGCGCGCTGCGCTGGATATGGCGGGCACCTATGTGGCGTTGCTGCAACTGCCGCTGATCCTTGCGATGGTGGTCAAATCCATGCGCCTGAAGCGTCAACTTTCAACTGAGGGCCCATCATGACCCAGTCGGACAATGTCGAAGACAGCTCGGCCCCGCTGATCGAGCATCTGACCGAATTGCGCAACCGGCTGATCCGGTCGGTTGTGGCGTTTCTGATCGGGATCATTCTGGCCTTTTTGGTGGCCGAGCCGATCCTGCAGTTCCTGCTGAACCCGATTGAGGCCACGCTGCGCGAGCTGGGCGATCCGGCGCCCACGTTGCAATATACTTCGCCGCAGGAATATCTGTTCACGTTGTTCCGTATTTCGATGGTCTTTGGCTTTATGCTGGCCTTTCCGGTGATCGCGCATCAGTTGTGGCGGTTCATCGCGCCCGGGCTTTACAAGAATGAAAAGGCAGCGTTTTTACCGTTTATCATTGCCTCGCCGCTGATGTTTTTCGCAGGCGCGGCCTTTGCGCATTTCGTGGTCACGCCGCTGGCGATGGCGTTTTTCCTGGGCTTTGCGGATGTCAGTTCGATCTTTGCGAACCTGCTGTCGGGCGCTGTCAGCGACGTGACAACTGTGCCCGATCCCAGCCTGCCGGTGGTGCCTGAAAACCTGGGCGCTGTGGTGCCTGAAACCAACGAAGGCATTCGCATCACATTCTTCGGCAAGGTCAACGAAAGCCTGGATATCACGCTGAAGTTCATCATGGCCTTTGGATTGTGTTTCCAGTTGCCGGTGCTTTTGACGCTGATGGGCAAGGCCGGATTGGTCAGTGCGGTTGGTCTGAGATCGGTGCGCAAATACGCGATGGTGGGCATTTTGGTGCTGGCCGCTTTGGTGACGCCGCCCGATGTGATCACGCAGCTGATCCTGTTCACCGTGGTTTATGGCCTGTACGAGCTGTCGATTTTCCTGGTGCGCCGGGTCGAAGTGAAGCGCGAAAAAGAGCTGCGCGCCCAAGGCCTGTGGTTTGATGATGACGAGGAAGAAGACCTGTCCGACGACGACATCGACGACGAAGAACTGGCCGATGAACTGCTGGCCGAGTTTGAGGAAGACGATCTGGAAAACGCTGATGATGATGAGGATCGCAAGGACCCCAAATCATGAGTGAGGCGATGGAGCGGATCGCTGCTGCGTTAGAGCGGATGAGCCCTCCGCCGGCCCAGGCGCCTGATCTGGATGTGGCGGACGCCTTTGTCTGGCAGGTGGACCCGGACCGTTTGCAACCTGTGGGTCAGGTCAACCGGATTGACATGGATCTGCTGGTGGGCATCAACCGCTCGCGCGATACGCTGCTGGACAACACCCGCCAGTTTGCGGCCGGGCTGCCTGCGAACAACGCGCTGTTGTGGGGCGCGCGGGGGATGGGGAAATCATCGCTGGTCAAGGCCGTGCATGCCGCCGTGCGCGCCGAAGGGCCCAAGCTGAAGCTGATTGAGTTGCACCGCGAAGATCTGCCATCGGTTGGGCGATTGTTGAACCTGCTGCGCGCGTCAGACCTGCGGTTTGTATTGTTCTGCGATGATCTGAGTTTTAGCCACGACGATCAGCATTACAAATCCCTGAAGGCCGTGCTGGATGGTGGCATCGAAGGGCGGCCTGACAATGTGGTGTTTTACGCCACGTCGAACCGGCGCCACCTGATGCCGCGTGACATGATCGAGAACGAGCGCGGATCGGCCATCAACCCGTCTGAGGCGGTCGAGGAAAAGGTATCGCTGTCGGATCGCTTTGGTCTGTGGCTGGGCTTTCATCCCTGCACACAGGATGAGTATCTGGCGATGATCCGGGGCTATTGTGACGCCCACGCGGTTGAGATTGATGACGAAACCCTGCGCGCCGAGGCGATTGAGTGGCAGGCCACACGTGGGTCCCGGTCAGGCCGGGTGGCGTGGCAGTATTTCACCGATCTGGCAGGGCGACGGGGTATTTCGCTGTGACGTTAGGTGGCAAAGTGGCGCTGGTCACGGGATGTGCCGCGCCCAACGGGATTGGCCGGGCCTGTGCGCAGGCATTGGCCGCGGAGGGCGCGTTTGTCATTGTCAGTGACCGCCCCGGCGATGACCGGCTGAACGCGGTTGAGGCCTTGGGCGATGCCATCGGCGGTGTTGGCATTGCGCTGGACGTGACCGTGGCGCAGGACATCAAAGATGCCGTGGCCGTGGCGCGCCCGCACGGGCAGGTGGATATTCTGGTGAACAATGCAGGCACCGTGCAGGGGGCAGGGCCTTTTCTGAACGGCACAGCCGAGGATTGGGAGGCGTCGTTTCGCGTCAACCTACTGGGTCCGATGATGCTGGCTCAGGCGGTGATCCCCGGCATGATTGCGGCGGGCGACGGGCGGATCATCAACGTCGGCTCGATTGGCGGGCTAGGTGGTCGGCCGGCCTTTGGTGCGTATTCCGCCATGAAACACGGGCTGACCGGGCTGACCAAAACCATCGCCGCCGAATTTGGCCCGCAGGGCATTCGCTGCAACGCGGTGTGTCCGGGCTATATTGCCACGGATATGCACGAGGCTTCGAACATCCGACTGGCCGAGGCGCAGGGCGTGGCGCTGGATGACATGAAACGCGCCCGCTATGAGGCCGTGGCCCTGCGCAGTGCGGGCCAGCCCGAGGATATCGCACAAGCGGTTTTATACCTGGCCGGTCCGCAGGGTGCCTATGTGTCAGGCATCAACCTGCCCGTTGCGGGCGGGATACAGCTGGGACTGTGATCTGATCAAAGGCGCTGTGGCGCGTCGATTATTGCAGGTAGGGCAGCGGATCGACGCTATCAAAGCCTTTGCGCACTTCGAAATGTACGGCAGATGCGCCTTCGGTGCGCACTTGCGCCAGCTTGGCCCCGCGCGAAATGCTGTCGCCTTTCTTGACGGAGACTTTGTCGACGTTGGAATAGACCGTCAGCAGGTTGTCGGAATGTTTGACCACGATGATCGGCACGCCGTTGGTGTCTTTGGTGATGGCCGCCACAACGCCATCGGCCGCCGCACTGACCGCTGTGCCGGGTTTGGCGGCAATGTCGATGCCGTCATTTTTACCTTTGGAGTATTCCCGCACAATGTCGCCGCGCACCGGGTAGGCCATTTTGGCCGAGCTGCTGGATTTGGTCTGGGTGCTGCCCAGATCCGGTGCCGCTGCGGTTTTGACCGGCTCGGCGGCAGGTTGCGTGGTCTCATCGGGCAGTGGTTTGGTCGAGGAGGGCGGCAGCGGGGTTGGCGTGCCTGATCCGGGCAGCACGGTTGCGCCCTCGGAGGGATCAAACGGGGCGGGTTTCTGGCCATCACGGGCAACGGGTATCAGCAGGTACTGGCCTTCGCGCACGGCGAAGTCAGGGCCAAGGCCGTTCCAGTCGGCCAGGCTGCGAATAGAGACGTTGTAGAGCCGGGCAATGGTATAGGCACTTTCGCCGCGTACCACTTTGTGGCGGGTCGGCTCGACGCCGACCTGAGCGGGCGCAAGGGCGCTGGTTTCAACGGTTTGGGTTTCAGCCGCGTCGATGGCATCGCCTGCAAGGGCTGTCACATCCACCTGTTCGGGCGGCTGTATCGGGCCGCCGCGCGGTTCAGACACACGGGCGGGCAGGGCGATCACTTCGCCTTTGCGCAGGGGGTCGGTGGGCTGAATGCCATTGTATCTGGCCAGGGCGGCGGGGTCTGCCCCGATGCGGCCAGCCAGGGAATTGAGCGTGTCGCCGCGTTTGGCCACAGCCACCTGATACCCCGGATAGGAAATGATGCCGCGGGCATCAGGGCGGGGGCGTTCGGCGCTGGCATTGCGCGCGGCCTGTGCGGTGGAGGGCGCATTGCCAAAGGCGCCGCGCAGGTCCAGATCGACCGCTTCGTCACACGCCGTAAGTGCAAGGGCCGCCGTCCCGGCGAAAAGGGGGGTAAAACGCAGTTTCATCTCGATCATGTCCTCAGAGCTCGTGCCCCTTGTTTGCCGGGGCTTTGGGCCGAATATAGCGCGTCTTTGAGGCTTTGTCTTGGGGGAATATTCAGCGTCGGCTATCCGTCGCGCCCCAGCCCTTCGACAAGCGGGACAAACCGCACGGGCAGCAGTTCGTCATACTCAAAGCCCGTGTCGGTGCGCGTGACCCGGATCAGCGATTGCACCGCGTCAGACTGGCCCACAGGCACAATCATGATGCCACCGGGTTTGAGCTGCGCCAGAAGTGGCCCGGGCGGGTCCTCGGCGGCGGCGGTGACGATGATGCGGTCAAACGGGGCCTGATCGGGCAAACCAAAGCTGCCATCCGCCGACAGCGCGGTGATGTTGGTCAGGTCCAGATCGCGGAAGATGCGCATGGCCTCGGCCACCAGCCCGCGGTGGCGATCCACAGTGTAGACCCGGCGCGCCAGCTGGCTGAGGATCGAGGCCTGATAGCCCGAACCGGTCCCCACTTCGAGCACCTTTTCACGGCCTGTCAGTTTCAGGGCCTGCGTCATCAGCCCCACAACCGACGGTTGGCTGATGGTCTGGCCGTGGGCGATGGGCAGGGGCATATCCTCGTATGCACGGTCGGCGAATGTGCCTTTGATAAAGAGGCCACGGTCAATTTTTTCCATCGCGGTCAGCACACGGGCGTCCGTCACCCCGCGCGAGCGCAGGGCAAAGAGGAACTGCATTTTGCGTTCGGCGATATGATCGTCGGTTTCGGTCATTCGATGGCTTTGGCGGCGTCAAGCATATCATGGGCGGTCAGATCGGCGCGCATGGGCGTGACGGAAATGTAGCCCTTGAGGTTCATGTCGGCATCGGTGCCGGGGGCTGTGGGCTGGCCCTGCGGTGCACCTGTGATCCACAGGAATTGACGGCCCGAGGGCGCGGTTGTGGGTTGCACCCCAAAGCCCATATCGCGGCGGAACCCCTGCGGGGTGACCTTGATGCCTTTGACATCCGGGCCGGGCACGGGGGGAAAGTTGACGTTGTAGAAAATACCGTAGTCGTCTTTGGTCCACACACCGTGATCCAACATGCGGCGCACGGTTGTTAACCCATGCTGACGTGATGCTTCAAATTTGTCGTCCAGGTCTTTGTTTTTGGGGCCATAAAACTGGCTGAGCGCAATCGACGGTACGCCTTGCAAAGCGCCCTCCATCGCCGCGCCCAACGTGCCCGAGTAGAGCGCATTTTCAGCCGAGTTGTTGCCGCGATTGACGCCGGACAGGATCAGGTCGGGGGGCGTGTCTTTCATGACGTCATGCAAGGCGGCCAGCACGCAATCAGCGGGGCTGCCTTCGACCATGTAGCGGCGATCCTCAAGCTGAGAGATCATCATCGGGTGGGTGAACGAAATGCAATGGCCTACGCCGGATTGCTCAAACGCGGGTGCGACAGTCCAAACCTCGCCTGAGGGGCCGGCCAGTTCGGTGGCGATGTCGTGCAGGACAGCCAGTCCGGGGGCGTTGATACCGTCGTCATTGGTGATGAGAATGCGCAAGAGCCTGGGCCTTTATGAGAGTGTTTGGTCTTGTGTAATGGGTTTTGGGGATTGGGTGAATCGCTAATTGGGCCCGGTGGGGGTGATCGGGGCAAAGTGTGGCGTTGGGTTCACAATGATCCGTTTGGGACGGGCCAGAGCAGCCCTGTCCCTGCACGGGCGGAGAGGGGCATTGATTTGCCTGAGATCAAGAACGCGGATCTGGCCCGGCCCGGGCGGCGAAGCGTCTAGATCTGCGCCAAAAGCCGTGAGGCCTCGGCCATAGGATCGGCCAGCAGATCGCGGTTTTCACCGGGATGAAAGCGCGCGCGGGTGGCGGTGGGCATCGGAGCGGGCGACACGATATGCACCTTTGGTCCGGTTTTGACGGTTTCAGCGGCCCAGCTGCGCGCCAGAGCAATCTGCGCGGCCTTGGTGGCGCCATACGCCCCAAAGAATTTGTCGCCACCGCGGGGATCGTCAAAGAACACAGCGCGCCCGGTTTCGCCCAGCAAAGGCGCGATGAACGGGATCAGCTGGCCAGTGGCCGTGACATTGCTGGCCACGGATTTGGCCCAGTCTTTGGCATCAAGATAGGTGGCAGGCGTCAGCGGGGCCGCATGAACGGCCGTATGCGCCCAGATATCCACACTGCCCCAACGATCATGGATCGAACGGCACAGCTGCGCCATGGCATCGGCGTTGGTGATGTCCATCGGGGCCAGCGTGGCCTGTCCGCCTTTGGCCTGAATACGATCGTCCAGCTCCTCAAGGGCGCCGGTGGTGCGGCCAACGGCAACGATGTGATGTGTGGCGCTGAGCGCCTCGGCTAAAGCCGCGCCCAAACCACGGGACGCGCCGGTGATCAGGGCAACGGGATGTGTGTGCGTGTCTGTCATGGCTTGGGGCATCCCACCGCAGGCAGATTAAATCAAGGCCTTTGCTTGACTTTTGCGGCAATGCAGCGAAAAAAGACGCTCAGGATACATGCCGCATCTATCAAAAAGGACTTGGGATTCATGAGCACAACCGTTCTTCGCAAAGCCGCTATTGGCTCAAACACGCTGGGGGCCAATGCGCTGCTGGTTCTGGCAGGGTCTTTGATGATCACATTGGCCGCACAGTTCAGCATTGGCTGGCCGGTTCCGATGTCGCTGCAAGGGCTGGCGATCATGGTCATCGGCTTTACCTTTGGGTCACGCCTGGCGGCTGCCACCGTGCTGGCTTATCTGGCGCAAGGGGCGATGGGATTGCCTGTGTTCTCAAACGGAATGGCACAGGCCGCCCTTGTGGGCCCGACTGCCGGGTTCCTGTACGGGTTTGTTGCCATGGCGTTTCTGGCCGGGTTGGCCGTGGAAAAAGGCATCGCGCGCGGTGTCGTGTCGACGGCCGTGGTGGGCATCGTGGTGTCGGTGCTGCTGTATGTGCCTGGTCTGGCCTGGCCTGCGGCGATGATGGGCAAAACCATGCCCGAGCTGTGGAGCGGCTGGATGGCGCCTTTCCTGATCGGAGATGCGATCAAGGCCGTGATCGCCGCGATGGTGGTCTGGGGCGGCTGGAAAGCGCTGAGCACACGCAAAGGCTAAGCGTCCTTCACTTGTCACAAGATCAACGCCGCTCCGGGCCATCGGGGCGGCGTTTTTGTGGCGATGCGCGCAGGCCTTAGCCTTTGGGGGCGGGCGAGGATGGATCTGTGTCGAGCAGGTGCAACCGGGTGGTGTGCTGCCCCGAGGTCAGATGCAGCACACCCATTTCAATGGCGGTGACCGTGGCATTGCCGACCGCATCGCCGGGGCGCACCATCTGAATGTCCCCGGTTGGGCTGCGGATCAGGGCGGTGGGGCCGTCTGATTTGTCAAACGTGCCCAGAAGGGTCAGCCGCCGGTGCGGCAAGGCATTGGTTTGAGTGGCCGCCGCCAGGGTTTCGGGCGGGGTGTCGGTGCTGTTGGCCATGGGGGCTCTCATCTGGTTTGGACGCGCGCATGTGCGCGGACCTGGCAGATAAGCGTGATGGCAGGACAGGGAAAGAGGCAAGCTGCGCGATCGGCGGATTAATGCTGCATTGCAGCAAAAACCTGCTCATCGCGCCTTTCAGCGCGCCTCGCCCAAGGGGGGCGAAACCGGCTGTAAAGTCGGGTGAGCGGTTACTCTGCCGCTTTCAGCTCAAAGCCTTTTTCAATCTGGTCTGACGGGGCCACAGGGTATTCCCCCGAGAAACACGCATCGCAATATTGCGGGCATTTGGCGTCGCGGCCCTTGGCCTCGCCGACGGCGCGGTAGAGCCCATCCAGCGAGATGAATTTCAGGCTGTCGACCTGCAGATGGTCGCGCATTTCGTCCTCGGACATGGTGGCGGCCAGCAATTTCTCACGCTTGGGCGTGTCGACACCGTAAAAGCATGGCCAGGCGGTGGGCGGCGAGGCAATGCGGAAATGCACCTCTTTGGCGCCGGCATCCAGGATCATTTCTTTGATCTTGCGCGAGGTCGTGCCACGCACCACGCTGTCATCCACCAAGATCACACGTTTGTCTTTGATCAGCGCGCGGTTCACGTTCAGCTTCAGGCGCACACCCATGTTGCGGATCTGCTCGGTCGGTTCAATGAACGTCCGGCCCATGTATTGATTGCGGATGATGCCCATCGCGTAGGGAATGCCCGATTCGTGGCTGAACCCGATGGCGGCCGGTGTGCCACTGTCGGGCACGGGGCAGACCAGATCGGCATCCACCGGATTTTCACGCGCCAGTTCGATCCCGATTTGACGGCGGGTCTCATAGACGGATTGACCGCCGATGATACTGTCAGGGCGCGAGAAATAGACATGTTCAAAGATACAAAAGCGCGGGTTGACACGGCGGAAGGGGTGGTGGCTTTCGACGCCGGCGTCGGTGATCACCACCATTTCACCCGGCTCAATTTCGCGCACGAAGGTGGCACCGATGATATCCAGCGCACAGGTTTCCGAGCTGAGCACCCAGCCATCGCCCAATTGGCCCAGCACCAGCGGGCGCACGCCCAGAGGATCACGCACACCGATCAGTTTGGTGCGGGTCATGGCCACGATTGAAAACGCACCTTCGACGCGGCGCAGGGCGTCTTCCATGCGTTCGGGGATATTGCGCTGGAGCGAGCGGGCCATCAGGTGAATGATACATTCGGTGTCCGAGTTGGACTGAAAGATCGAGCCGCGTTCGATCAGCTCTTTGCGCAGGGCGTCGGCATTGGTGATATTGCCGTTGTGGGCAATGGCCGCACCGCCCATGGCAAATTCGCCAAAGAACGGCTGCACATCGCGGATAACGGGCGTTTTGCCCCCGGCGGTGGAATAGCGCACATGCCCGATCGACAGCGCGCCGGGCAGGGTTTCCATCAACGATTGTTTGGTAAAGTTGTCACGCACATAGCCAAACCGCCGGGCCGAGTTAAAGCCGTGATCGGGGTGATGCGAGACGATGCCGCCTGCCTCTTGTCCGCGGTGTTGCAGGGCGTGCAGGCCGAGGGCCACGAAGTTGGCTGCATCGGTCACGCCGATGACGCCGAACACGCCGCATTCCTCTTTTAGTTTGTCGTCATCAAAAGGGTGTGCGGGCGGCATGATTTTGGACAAGGGGCAGCTCCTGTCATCCAACGCGGGCTATGGTCGCCCCATACATAGGGCGTGCGTGGTGATATGTCTATGCACCAGTGTGGGGAAGGGACGGGGAAATCTGTGCGGTGACGCAGGGTCAGCCTGCGGTCAGAAGCGCGACAGGATCACCCCGGCGACAATCAAGGCGGCGGACAGCGCGCGTTGCGGGCTGACCTCGCGCACGTTCAGTTCGAACAGACCGTAGTGATCCATCACCAGGGCCGCCACGATTTGCCCCAGCACGGCCAGCCCGGTGACAGTCAGCACGCCCAGCACAGGCACGCTCCAGAGCGCGGCAAAGACAAACACAGCCCCCAGCGCGCCCCCGATAAACAACCACGGCGATAATGTGGGCACGGCCAACAGATTTGGCAGATCGCCCATCACAACGGTGCACAACAGCAGCAGGATGAACCCCACCCCAAAAGACACGGTCGCCGCCGCAATCGGGCTGGAGAGCCCGCGCCCAAGGGCGGCATTGATCGGCGGTTGCACGGCAATCATGACGCCTGCCGTGATCATCAGAACGACGGCAATGATCACCGATTGGGTCATGCGCTTATTGCGCCGGACCGCAGGCGCCGACCAGCTGTTCGTATTGGCGGGTGATCCAGCCAAGTGCGGCCTCGGGATCCTGATTTTCGATCCCGTCGGTCAACTTGGAGAACACGCGCGCCGAGCGGCTGTCGTCGATGATCTGGATGTTTTGCGAGGTGATCACCGTCTCGTAGACGAAATAGGCAATCGCCACCAGCAACACGCCACGCGCCACGCCAAACAGGAACCCAAGCCCCTGATCGAGGCCGCCGAGGGCCGAGCGTTGCACAAGGGATGAAAACAGCGGAGTGATCAGCGACGCCACGATCAAGGCGATGGCAAAGACAATGGTGAAGGCCCCGATCATGCTGAGTTCACAGCTGTCGGCGATAAGGCCGCCCACGACGGGGATTTCCTTGACCAGCGGTTCGACCTGCGGCGCAAAGAGGAAGGCCACGATGGCCGCCACGATCCAGCCTGCAATGGCCAGCGATTCGCGCACAAACCCGCGGGAATAGGCCAAAAGCGCCGACAGAATGATGACAACGGCCACTACGCCGTCAATGATGGTAAAGCCGTCCATGGTCTGTCCTGTCCCTTACGTTGCGCTAACCTGCGCCAAAGATATCACCCACAAAGCCGGTCAGATCGCTGAATTGGTTCAGCGTCATGCCGGCCGCTCCGCCTTGTTTGCCACCCGACGGAGAGATTGCCGTGGTGAAACCAAGTTTTTGCGCTTCTTTCAACCTGTTTTCGGTCTGACCTACCGGTCTGAGCGCCCCTGAGAGGCTGATTTCGCCAAAAATCACGGTTTCGGCGGGCAGCGCGGCGTCTTCTCGCGCACTGAGCAGCGCGGCGGCCACGGCCAGATCGGCAGCAGGTTCGGAGATTTTCAGCCCGCCTGCGACGTTCAGATAGACATCGAGGCCTGTGAAAGGGATGCCACAGCGCGCCTCAAGTACGGCCAGCACCATCGCCAGGCGGGCCGAATCCCAGCCGACCACGGCGCGGCGCGCCTGAGAATGCGGCGAGGGGGCGACAAGTGCCTGCATTTCCACCAGCACGGGCCGCGTGCCTTCGACCCCGGCAAAAACCACCGATCCCGGCGACGGCGTGCCGCGTCCTGACAAAAACAGCGCCGAGGGGTTGGAGACCTCGGCCAGGCCCGCGCCGGTCATTTCAAAGACGCCGATTTCATCTGCCGGACCAAAGCGGTTTTTCACGCTGCGCAGGATGCGGAACTGATGGCCGCGCTCGCCCTCAAAATAGAGCACCGTATCGACCATATGTTCGACCACGCGGGGGCCTGCGATCTGGCCTTCTTTGGTGACATGGCCCACCAGCACGACGCTGACACCTTTGCGTTTGGCAAAGGACGTCAGTTCATGGGCGGCGGCGCGCACCTGGCTGACGCTTCCCGGTGCGCTGTCGACGGTATCGGCCCACATGGTTTGAATACTGTCGATGATCACCAGCTCGGGCTTCTCAGTCTCCATCGTGGTCAGGATATCGCGCAGGGCGGTGGCGGCGGCCAGTTGCACGGGCGCGTCGTTCAGGCCCAGACGCTGGGCGCGCATACGCACCTGCGCGCTGGCCTCTTCGCCGGTCACATACAGCGTTTTGACGCCGGATTTGGCAAAGTGTGCGGCGGCTTGCAGCAGCAGCGTGGATTTCCCGATGCCCGGATCACCGCCCACAAGAATGGCCGAGGCCGGCACAAGGCCGCCGCCCAGAACGCGGTCCAGCTCGGTGATGCCAGACAGGGTGCGGGGCGGAGGGGCCTCTTCGGTGGACAGATCGGTCAGGTGCAGCGCGTTGCCGCGTTTGGCACCGATGGATTTGGCACCGGGGCCTGCGGACAGGGGCGTGTCTTCGGTGATGGTGTTCCAATCGCCGCAGGCATCACACCGGCCCGACCATTTGGTACTGGACGCGCCACAGGCGTTGCAGGTGAAGGTGGTGGTTGCTTTGGCCATGGGCTGCTCGGGCTCTGGATTCGTTTTGTTGCGTTATAGGGGGTGAACGGCGCGGATGCACGGGTTTGGTTTGCACGAGCCGGATGGTTCACCGACCGTCAGGCCGCCCAGATGGTCAGCGCACAGGCGGCCAGTGTGACAATGCCGGACAAGGTGGCAAACCATTTCAGATCGGGGTCTTCGCGGCGGGTCAGCCATGTCAGCACCACGCTGCCAA
This sequence comes from Roseovarius sp., assembly GCA_045106595.1. Taxonomy (GTDB): domain Bacteria; phylum Pseudomonadota; class Alphaproteobacteria; order Rhodobacterales; family Rhodobacteraceae; genus Roseovarius. The sequence continues at coordinate 163,572 of JBGCEW010000009.1, forward strand.
TGGCGGTGACATAGACCATCCAAGGCAGACCTGCGCCAATGACCATGGCCCAAAATCCAAGGATCATCTGGCCGGGGTACAGCACTTTGCGCCAGCCGGGCAGTTGCATGGCGCGGATCGCTTGTGCGATGAACAACACAAACAGGGCAATTGCCCCCGCCATCAGCACCATGATCCCGGCAAAGATGCCGTCGCCATCAAAAAACATCATGTGCGGATTATTCGGCGGCCTTTTTCGAGATGTCAATCACGGTGCCATCGGGGCGCAGAATGTCCTCGTGGCCCAGCTCGGGCATGATCTCACGCAGCTCGTCTTGCAGGCGTTGCAGCTGGCTGGCTGCGACGCTTTCTTCCAGCTCAACCTCGTGCACCCAGTGCTTCATCTCGGAGGTCAGCTTTTTGGCATTCTCCAGACGCGTGTTGAACTGTGCCACCTCTTCCTGACGCTGTTGCAGGAACGCGCGCGCGCGGCCAACCTTGTCGGTGGCATAGACATCGGCCAGCTCGCGGCTGATATGCGACATCTGCGCGGCCATTTCCAGCAGAGCAGGTTCCAGGCTTTCCAGATCGGGGTGCTCACGCAAATAGGCCAGACGTTCGCGCACCGCGTCAAATTCCGACGTCAGCTGGAACATGTTGTCACGGTCTGCCGAATGGGCAATGGCATAGGCGCGGGCCACATCCTGCATGCCGATTTCAAACCGACGGTGCGAGTTTTCAAGCCGCATGATCCGGGTGTTGGAGGGCAGGAAAAAGCACAGCAGCACGGCCAGAACGGTCAGTCCGATCTGCGCATACATGCCGGCCTGCTCGTATACGATACCGTCCACAGTGACCGGGAATTCCAACCAGGGGGCCGCGCCAAAAGCGGCCATCACACTGAGCACGACAAGCGCCACAGCGGCCAGCGCAAAGGCCGCCACAGCAAGCCGCTGCATCAGAAATTGTATTAGGAACATAATCGAACGCAGTTGCCCGGTCATGACTTTCCCCCCAGAAAGAATTCTTGTTGTTCTCGGCAAGATTACGCCGATTTTAACGAAATGCCTAAGGGGAAATTAAAAAAACCTGTGTCAAGTGTGGAATTCACGCTTCGTTAACGCTGGGATGTTTCCCCATCGGAAACAATTGGCCCGGTTTGCAGCGCTTTGCCACCGGATTTTTCAGTTTTCCAGCTGATAAGAATCGACGCGATGATGCAGGCGGTGAACAGATACAGCCCCCAGGCTGTTTCAATCTTGCCGAAACCGATTCCCTTGGACAGGGTGATATAGAGCGCGATCAAAAAGATATCCGCCATCGCCAGTTTGCCCAGAAGTTGCAGGGCGGGCAGCATCTTGCGGTGCATCATGCCGAAGTGCACCAGCGCCAGACCGATGGTTTTCATGTACGGTGCAAACAGCGCAAAGAATGTGACCAGAAGCGCCAGAAACACATCCGAGCCCCAAAGCGATTGCAGCCCTGAGATGACGCTGATTTCCGACAATCCAAAAATCGGCAACAGGCCTGCACGCATCAAAGGCGCGAACCAGGCAATCGGGAACAGCACCAAAAGGGCCAGGTTGGCATAGCGCAGCATTGAGGGCCTTTCGGGTTTTTGCAGTCTGCCCAATCACCTAAGCGTGCAAAGGGCTGCGTGCAAGCAAGGCCGTGTCAATTCAGGGGGGCGTTATTTCAGGATCGACAACAGATCGGCGTGGTCATCTGTCCAGACCGGCCCACCGTCATAGTGCAACATCTGCCAGCGCGGATCGGTGCCCAGATCCCCCAATGCCGTTTCTGAACGTGTCAGCACCGCAGCAATCGAGGCGTGATCACCGGGATCATTGATGATGTCACCGGGGTAATGCTGGACCCGCCCGGTCAGCCCTTGCAGCTGGGCCGAGCGGCCAAGGGGCCGGTCAATCGCGTAGTAGCGGTTTGAGATGTGATAGACCAACAGCCCCCCCGGTTTGAGGTGGCGCATATACGAGCGCATCGCCTCATCGGTGGTCAGATGCACCGGCACGCTGTCAGACGAATAGGCGTCGATCACCAGCACGTCATAATTCTGTGGCTCTTGGGTGGCCAGAGTGATGCGCGCATCGCCCAGATGCACGGGCGCGTCGCCGGCACAGGCCTCCATAAAGCGGAAATAGCGGCTGTCGCGGGCAATCTGTTCAACCAACGGATCAATTTCATAGAACTGCCAGTTTTGACCGGGGTGCGCGTAGCAGGCCAAGGCCCCCACGCCAAGCCCGACAATACCGATGTTTTGCGCAGCTTGTCCGGGCTTTGAATTCAGAACCTGCGCCAGCGGACCATTGCGGTGGTAGTAGTAAATCGGTTCAGGCCGCGCGGCGGTGTCATCGGCCAGCCGCATCGCGCCGTGGATGGTGGTGCCGTTGCCATAAACGCGCAGCGTGTCGGTTTGCGAAATGGTGTGCAGCCCGAAAAAGCTGCGATCGCGGAACTGTGCTGTATCGGGCAGGGCGATCAGCCCCACCGCCAGCACCGAGATCATCGCGCCGTAGGTGGACCACAGGGTTTTGCGGGTCAGCAGCACCAGCACGAAGGCACAGCCCAGCAGGTACAAAATGGCGGTGCTGCGCTGGGATGGATCAAACTGCGCCACCCACAGCCCAGCCGGGATGGCCAGTGCAGCGCCGACCACGACACCACGGCCAAACAGGCGGGTCATGGCGTGGGTTTTGGGCAGCAGGATCAGCCCGGCCAGAAGGGCGGTCAGCCCGGCCTCATAGAGCCCATCAAAGGCCACGGGGGCAATGATGGAATTGAACAGCCCGCCCAATGCACCGCCCACCGACATGGTCAGGTAAAACACTGTCAGATGCGCCGCATCCGGGCGCGCCAGATACAGCGTGCGATGGGCATAGAGCGCCACGATGAAGAACCCGATGATCAGAAATCCGACCTTGGCCCAGCTCATCAGCGGGCCCGTCAGCCCGGTGAAAATCAGCAACAGCCCGGCAATCACGATGCCTGTCAGCGCCTTGAACAGGGGGGGCGGCAGGATTTGGCGCTGGGTGAACGTCAGCACGAAGGTCAGCAGGTACAGCGACAGCGGGATGACCCAGACCAAGGGCACAGCGCCGATATCCAGACTGACCTTTGAGGTCACCGACAGCATCAGCGAAGATGGGATAAACGCCAAAAACGCCCAATAGCCCAGTTGGCGCACCTGCAAGGGCGTTGGTTTTGCGCTGGATGTGGTGGGATGTGCCGCAGGCCCGCGCGCCAGGCTGCCCGAGGCCAGAAGGAACGCGCCAAGCGCCACAAACCCGACAGCCCACCCAAAGGTGATGGAGGAGACGCCAAAGAGCGGCTCGGCCAGCAGGGGGAAGCCCAGAAGGGCCACCAGTGACCCCAGGTTGGACGCGCCATAGAGGAAATACGGATCCTCCGCCGACGGCCCGCCCGAGCGGCCATACCAGAACTGGATCAGCGGCGCATTGGCGCTGAGCGCAAAGAACGGCAGGCCGACACCGGCGGCAAACAGCATCAGGGTTTGCCACGCCATCGGACCCGTGGGATCAAAGCGCCAGCCTTCGGGAATGGCCAGTGGCAGGAAGATCAGCGCGCTAGCCCAGACACCCAGATGAATGAACATCTGCGCACGCGGAGGCACGTGGCGGGTCAGAAGATGGGCATAAAGATATCCTGCAATCAGAATGGTTTGGAAAAACAGCATCGCCGTGGTCCAGACCGCAGGCGAGCCACCGATTGTGGGTAAGACAATGCGCGCAAACATCGGCTGCACGAAAAACAGCAGCGACGCTGACAGAAAGATCGTGGCGATAAACACGGCCGGCACAAGGCTGCGCGTGGCACGTGGTGTGTCTGAAATATGCATCCGTAATAGCCCATCACAGTTGTTTCTGCGCGCGATACAATCATGCAATTGCGGAGGGAATTGGGCAGGATGTGGGGCGGATGGGGGCAAATTGGGAAGCGTTACGCAACATTTGCCCCCTCTTTCCGGGCGCTAAGCCGGTTAACAGCACCGCTGGTGCCCGGCATCGTCCGCTGGCTGACAGGGTATTGCCGCAGGCAATGTCCCGAGAATCAGGCCCCCCCTACCAAGCCTGGCGATATGGGTGATCTTGGCGCATCGCTCAATCTGGGGATGTGTTTGGCGGGGATAAAGCGCTTTGGAATAGCGGTCAGGCTCGCCATGCCGGGGCCTGACAGCGGTGCGCTTGGGGCTGAGAGATTCTACCTTACCGCCTCAATCGGGCCTTCGGCGCTGCCGGTGATAAACTGCTCCAGGTAGGGATCGCCCGAGCGGTCCATTTCAGACACAGGACCCGTCCATTGGATGATGCCGTCGTGCAGCATGGCGACGTTGTCGGCGATGGCACGGACGGAGGTCATATCGTGGGTGATGGTCATGGCGGTGGCGCCCATTTCGGTGACGATTTCGCGGATCAGGTCGTTGATAACGCCCGACATAATCGGGTCGAGGCCTGTCGTGGGTTCGTCAAAAAAGATGATCTCGGGTTCGGCGGCGATGGCGCGGGCAAGGCCCACACGTTTTTGCATGCCACCGGATAATTCGGCGGGGAATTTATCGGCCTGATCGGGTTTCAGGCCAACGCGGCGCAGTTTTTCAATGGCGATCTCGCGGGCCTCGTCGCGGGGGCGTTTGAGCGATCCGCGCAAGAGGCGGAAGGCCACGTTTTGCCAGACGGGCAGGCTGTCGAAGAGTGCTCCGCCCTGAAACAGCATGCCAAAGCGCGCCAGAAATGCATCGCGGTCACCTGTGGTGACGTCCTGGCCATCCAGCGTGATGGTGCCTGAATCAGGTGTGACCAACCCCAGAATGGATTTCAGTGCAATAGATTTGCCAGTGCCGGACCCGCCGATGATGACCATAGAGGTGCCCGAGTCTATCGTCAGGTTCACACCGCGCAGGACCTTGTTGTCGCCAAAGGCTTTGTGGACATCCTTGAGTTCGATCATAGCGAGAAAAACACCCCCGTCAGAACGAAGTTTGCCGCCAGGATCAGGATGGCGGCGGCCTGAACTGAGCCTTTGGTGGCCCCGCCCACGCCCATGGCGCCGCGGCCCGAGTGCATGCCGTAGTAACAGCCCATGATGGCGGCAATCACGCCAAAGACAGCACCTTTGACCAGCGATGAAATGATATCCAGCGGCTCAAGGAAATTCACGGTGTTATGCAGGTAAGTGGCTGAATTAAAACCAAGGTTTTTCACCGCCACGGTGTAGCCGCCGGCAATGCCGATGATATCACCCACGCCCACCAGCAGCGGCACGGTCAAAAGCGCGGCCAGCACGCGCGGCACCACGAGGTATTTCATCGGGTTGGTCGACAGGGTGACGAGCGCGTCTATCTGCTCGGTCACTTTCATGGTGGCAATCTCAGCGGCGATGGACGAGGTCACGCGCGCGGCAATCATCAGCCCCACCAGCACAGGGCCAAGTTCGCGCACCATGCCGATGGCGACGATCTGTGGCACCACGGCCTCGGCGTTGAAACGCGCCCCGCCGGAATAGATTTGCAGCGCCAGTGCCCCGCCGGTGAAGAGGGCGGTCAGGCCCACCACAGGCAGGGAGAGCCAGCCGATTTGCATCAGCGCATGCGCCAGTTCGCGCGGGTAGAACGGCGGACGGATCATATGGCTGAAACTGCGCACCCCAAAAAGCGACACGCGGCCCAGCATGGCAAAAGCGGCCAGCACGTTGCGGCCAATGGAGGCGAGGAAGGATGTGATCATACTTAGCCGCCGATATAGCGACGCTGATAGCGATTGCCCAGAGAGGTCAGGATTTCATATCCGATTGTGCCTGCATGCTCAGCCAGCACATCCACGGTTTGGTGCGGGCCCAGCAGATCAAGCGTCTTGGGGTCTTTGGGCAGATGGGTGATGTCGACGCCCATCATATCCATAGAGATACGACCCGCCAGAGGGCAGGGTTCATCGCCCGCCCAGAGATAGGATTTGGGGCCCATGGCGCGGATCACACCATCGGCATAGCCGGCCGATACTGTGGCGATGCGGCGTTCGGTGTCGGTGACAAAGGCGTTGCCGTAGCCCACGCTTTCACCGGCCTCGATGGTGCGGCACTGGATCACGGGGATATCAATGGCCGCCACCGGGTGCGCATCAGCAAAGGGCAGACCACCGTACAACCCGATACCGGGGCGGGTGAGGTCAAAGTGATATTCAGCGCCCAGCAGAACACCGCCCGTATTGGCCAGGCTGCGCGGGGCTGAGATGTCTTGCGTCATTTCGCTAAAGGTTTGAAGTTGCTGGGCATTCATCGGATGCTCGGGCGCGTCTGCGCAGGCAAGATGGCTCATGACAAGGCGGGGGTCCTGACCCAAGGCGATGTCGCGCAGTGCGGCCCATTCCGAGGGCTCCATTCCCAGACGGTTCATGCCAGTGTCCAGCTGCACGCCAAACGGATGGCCGGGCAGGGCTTCGATCTGGCGGATCATTTGTTCCAGCGAATTGATCAGCGGAATGAGATCAAGATCACCGATCATATCGGTATCGCCCGCCATATGCCCTGAAAAGACATAGATGGCCGGGCCGGGGCCCAGGGCCTGACGCAACGCGGCACCTTCTTCGGCGACGGCCACGAAAAAGCTGCGCACGCCGGCATTGGCCAGGGTCCGCCCGACGCGGGCTGCACCCAGACCGTAAGCATCGGCCTTGATCACGGCGCTGGTTTCACATCCCGTCATGGCGTTCAGGCGGCGCCAATTGGCCAGGATAGCATCAAGATCAATGGTAAGGGTTGCGGTGCTCATGGTGCGCAGGTTTTGCCATTCTGGCCCTTGGGGTCAAGGGGGAATTGCCCGCAGTCGCAACCGGAGGGGCTGCATCCGCCTGCTTATGCAGGCAATTGCTGGGTGGCGCAGTGGATGCCGCCGCCTGCTTCGCCTAAGGGATCGACGTTCAGGGCAACGATCTGGCGGCCCGGATAGGCGCGTTTGAGCGCGCGGGTGGCAATCTGGTCGGTCTCGGGGTCGCCGAACTGCGCGGCGATCACAGCCCCGTTGCAGGCATAGTAGTTGGCGTAGGAGGCCACAAAATCATAGCTTTTGACACGCGGGGCAACGGGTTCGGGGATGACAGTCAGCGTCAGCCCTGCGGCTGCAAGGATATCGTGGGTGTCGATGGCGGCGCGGTGGAACGGGTCTGACATGTCAGGATCATCCGGCAGGTTGATCAGCACACGCCCCGGCCCGGTAAAACGCGCCAGGCTATCGATGTGGTAATCGGTGATGTCCTGGCCGCGCAGGCCGGGTGCCCAGATCATGCGGTCGGCACCATAGGCGTTCAGCAGGCGGGTCTCGATCTGTGCACGTGACAGGCCCGGATTGCGGTTGCGGATCACCCAGGAACTTTCGTGCGCCATCAGCAGGCCGTGACCGTCATGGTCCACGCCGCCCGGCTCGCCGTGCAGGCCCGAGGCGACGATGGGCAGGTCCAGACGCTGTGCAATGGCGGCAGCCACCTGGCCGTCGCGGGCATGCACCTGTTTGTTGCCCCAGCCGTTGAACTGGATATGGCTGACGTGGCGCGCGCCATCCGCAGAGGTGGCAAAGAGCGGGCCTGCATCACGCGCCCAGAGATCCTCGGTCGGGATGTCCCAGAGCGTCACCTTGCCCGACAGCCGCTTGCGCGCAGGGGCCTGATCATCGGGGTGGGCCAGCATGATCACCGGCTCAAACGCGGCGATGGTATTGGCAATGTCGGCGATTGTGCGCTGCAGGGCATCCAGGAATGCCCGGTCAGGATGCACGCGGCGGCTGACGGGCCACATCATGAAGGTGGCCTCGTGGCGGTCTTCCTCGGGGGGGACGGTGAACCCGGAGGGCAAAGCAGAGAGCGGCGCGGCCATGAGAGCGGGTCCTGCAAGGGCGGTGGACAAGAAATGCCGACGTTTCATGAGCGACGTTTTCTTAGAATTCCTGATCGCCGCCCTGTTGCTGCCAGGGTTTGACCAGATTGCCAAAGCGGGTGAACTGCGCCTCAAAGCTGAGTTCCACTGTGCCGATGGGGCCGTGGCGTTGCTTGCCGATGATCACCTCGGCCTTGCCGTGCAGGCGTTCCATGTCTTCCATCCAGCCGGCCATGGCTTCGGCGTTGTTGTCATCGGGTTTTTCGCGCTCTTTGTAGTATTCGCCGCGGTAGACGAACATCACCACATCGGCATCCTGTTCGATCGAGCCGGATTCGCGCAGGTCTGACAGCTGCGGGCGTTTGTCTTCGCGGCTTTCGACCTGACGCGAGAGCTGCGACAGGGCAATGACGGGGATCTGCAATTCCTTGGCGATGGCCTTGAGGCCCATGGAAATTTCACCAATTTCCTGCACGCGGTTGTCGGAGGTGCCGCGCACCAGTTGCAGGTAGTCGACGATCAAAAGGTCGAGGCCATGGATGCGTTTCAGGCGGCGGGCGCGGGCGGCCAGCTGGCTGATCGGGATGGCGGCGGTGTCGTCGATAAACAGAGGGCAGGCCTCAAGCGCCTTGGCGGCTTCGACAAAGCGGCGGAACTCGACCTCGTCCATGTCGCCCTGACGGATGTTATGGGATGAGATTTCCGAGGCTTCGGCCAGAACCCGGCCTGCCAGCTGCTCGGCGCTCATCTCCAGTGAGAAGAACCCAACGACACCGCCATCGACCGCGCCTTCGGTGCCATCCGGGTGCTGGCCGTGTTTGTAGGCCTTGGCGACGTTAAACGCGATGTTGGTGGCCAGTGAGGTTTTGCCCATCGACGGACGCCCGGCCAGAATGATCAGGTCAGATTTGTGCAAACCGCCCAGCATGGTGTCCATGTCCATCAGATCGGTGGCGATCCCGGCCAGCCCGCCTTCGCGTTTGTAGGCGGCGTTGGCGACGTTCACCGCATCGGTGACGGCCTTGAGGAAGGACTGAAAGCCGCTTTCAGACTGGCCTTGCTCGGCCAGGGAATACAGCTTTTGCTCGGCCTCGACGATCTGGTCCTTGGGTTCCGAGGCCACATCGGCACGTTGGGCTTTGCCTGCGATATCGTGGCCCAGACCAATGAGTTCGCGGCGGATCGCCATATCGTAAATCATCTGGGCATAATCGCGCACGGCGAAGGAGCTGATGGCGGCCCCGGCAAGGCGCACCAGATAGGCAGGCCCGCCCAGTTCGGCCAGACCTTCGTCGTCTTCCAGAAACGCCTTGAGCGTGACCGGAGAGGCAAGGTTGTTCTTGGCGATACGTGCGGCTGCGACCTCATAGATGCGGGCATGCACCGGGTCATAGAAATGCTGCGGGCCGATGATGGAGGCGACACGGTCATAGATGTCGTTGTTGGTCAGGATCGCGCCCAAAAGCTGTTGCTCGGCCTCGATCGAATGGGGCATCACGGTGACCTGTGCGCCCTCGGGGGCGTCGGGTGCATCGGTGCCCGTGGCATTAAAGCTGCTGATTTCGTTCATGCCTGTGCCTCATGTGTTTTTGCTGTCACCTCGCTAAATCTGGCTAGCCCGAGAGGTGTTGCGCCTTGTCTAACGGATGGGCCGGGTGCGGCATATCTGGAAAAAACTGTGAGTAAGCCGTGTATAACCAGCGGAACAACTCACGACGCGGTTCAGACCGTCAAGATATAGCGGTTGGACGCAAAATGCCATCCAAATCTGGGATGCGCCGTTGATTCGTGTCACACGGGGTGCGCAGTTATCCTCAGGTTTTCCACAGCAAATTTATTTCTTGTTTGCTTCCTGCCACTTACGCGGATCGTTCAGGAATTCCTCGACCCCGTCCAGGGTGGCGGCGTCAAAACTGCCCATGCGCCGGGCTTCGGCCAGAACGTCCCACCAGGTGCACAGATGGTGCAGGGTGATGCCGTGATCGCCCAGGGTTTTTTCCGTCTCGGGGAAGATGCCGTAGTAGAAAATCACCGCTGTGTGGCCACAGGTGGCGCCTGTGTCGCGGATGGCATCGACAAATGACAGCTTGGAGCCGCCATCGGTGGTCAGATCCTCAACCAGCAGCACGCGCTCGCCCTCGGCCATCATGCCTTCGATGCGCGCGCCGCGGCCGTAGCCTTTGGGTTTTTTGCGCACATAGGTCATCGGCAGAGCCATGCGTTCGGCCACGAGGGCGGCAAATGGAATACCGGCCGTTTCACCGCCTGCGATGTTGTCAAACGCCTCAAGCCCCGCGTTGCGCATGACAGTGACGGTCATGAAATCCATCAACGTGCTGCGGATACGCGGATAGCTGATCAGCTTGCGGCAGTCGATATAGGTGGGGCTGGGCAGGCCCGAGGCCAGGATGAACGGATCGGCGGCGTTGAAATGCACCGCTTGGATGTCCAGCAGCATCCGGGCCGAGAGGCGGGCGATTTCTTCAGCGGGGGGGTACGAGGAGGGGATCATGAGGGCGCTCGTTTTGGACAGTTGCGGTTGACGAGGCCTAACCCGTCTTTGCCTCCGACTTCAACCCGGCTGATTACGTGGCCTGGATTTATCCAGGGGCAGGGTGATCCAGAACTTGCTTCCCTTGCTCGGCCCGTCGCTTGCCGCGTGGGCGCTGCCCCCATGCGCCTGGACAATCTCGCGTACATTCGACAAGCCCAGCCCGGTGGAAGTCTCGCCACCCGTTGGGGTTGCCGACAGACGCTGGAAGCGGCCAAAGACGCGTTGCAGATCATCTTCGTTCATGCCTTGACCGGTGTCGGTGATGCAGATTTGGGCGGTGTCCTCTTGGGCGGTCAGGTCAATGTAAATGTCGCCGCGTGCATGGGTGTATTTCAGGGCGTTGCTGATCAGGTTGTCGATGGCCGAGACGATGAGGGCATCATCGACCTCTGCGACGACATCACAAGCAAGCGCGAGGTGCAGATCGATCTCCTTGCGCTCGGCGTCCTGTCGATTGGCCTCGATCGCAATATTGGTCAGGCTGGCCAGATCACAGGGCTGGGCGCTGATATGCAGCGCTTCGCCATCGGCGCGCACTTGTTCCAGGGTGGCCGAGATCAGCCCAGCCATGCGATCGGCATTGTCCATGATCTTGCCAAACCCGGTGTCGAGCTTTTCGGTATCGGCGCTAGAAGCGGCAAGACGCGCTCGGCCCAGTTCGGCTTGCGAGATAATCGCAGAGAGCGGACTGCGAAGGTCATGTGAGATCAGACCCATCAGGCCGGTTTTCTGCGTAATTTCGCGCCTCAGTTTGGCATAGCCGCGGTGCAACCTGCTGTTGAGGGCGGCCATGTCCGAGATCAGGCGTTGTCGTTCGGTTTCCTCGGCGATGCGGCGCAGTTCTGCCTCGGCGCGCAAGGAGAAGATGCGTGTGACGGCCGTGGCCACTTCGGAGTCTCGGATTGCGTCGTTGGTGAACACCGCCAGGTGCCCCGCCGCCTTGCCCGAGACATTGCGCAGGGGAATACCGATATAGCCTTCGTATTCGGCATCTTTGGGATAAAGTTCGGCGAGGCCGCAGGGAATGGTGACCGTTTCGCCATCATAAACCCGGGCGCAGGGCGTGCCGTTCAGCTCGTAGCGCAACTCGGTGCTGACCTCGTTGTCTTCGAGGGCAAACACGGTCCGGGCATGGGTGGCCGGATCGCCTTCGCCAAAGGTGATTGCGACAAAAGCCGCGTCGAGGTGTTGGTTGAGTGCAGAAACGAGGCTGGCCAGCAGGTTATGGCCGGTTTCGCCAGCGATACTGCGTGCGATCATCATTATCTGCTGTAGCTCTGTATTTGGCAGCGACATGATGCGTCTTTCGTGGTCAGTTCTGCTTTGGCTAGCTAGATTGGCGTGAGCATTTTTCCAGTTTTGCGCCTGGGCCTAGGCTTGGCTGACTTGCCAAAACACGTCGAACCCTGGGTCAAACACGGTGACAGGGCCATCGGCGCAACTGATTTTTTCAGGGAAACTGATGGGGTTGTCTGATTTTGCTAGCGTTATCTGCGCGGCATTCGTGGGCAGGCGGTAAAACGCCGGACCATTCAGCGAGGCGAAGGCTTCGAGATGTTCCAATGCGCCGTCTTCTTCGAACACATGGGCCAGAAGCGGCATGGTGTTGGTGGCGGTAAAGCACCCGGCGCATCCGCAGGCGTTTTCCTTGAGGTCGTCCGTGTGTGGCGCGCTGTCTGTGCCCAGGAAAAAGCGTGACCGCCCGGAGGTGGCCGCGCGGCGCAGGGCCAGGCGGTGCTCTTCGCGTTTGGCGACGGGCAGGCAGTAGTAATGCGGTTTGATGCCACCGACGAGGATATGATTGCGGTTGATGATCAGGTGATGCGTGGTGATGGTGGCGCCCAGATCGTCATTGCCCGCCAGCACATAATCCACGCCGTTGGAGGTGGTGATATGTTCCATCACCACGCGCAGCCCCGGCGTGGCGCGGCGGATGGGATCCAGCACACGGTCGATGAACACGGCCTCGCGGTCAAAGATGTCGATGTCGGCGTCGGTGACCTCGCCGTGCACACACAAGGGGCAACCGATCTCGGCCATACGCTCAAGCACCGGACGGACCTTGTCAAAATCAGCCACACCGCTGGCGGAATTGGTGGTGGCCCCGGCGGGATAGAGTTTGACCGAGGTGATCAGACCCGAGGCATGGGCGGCGGCCAGATCATCGGCATCGGTATCTTCGGTCAGGTAGAGCGTCATGAGCGGCGTGAAATCCATACCCGAGGGCAGGGCGGCCATGATGCGATCACGGTAGGCCGTGGCCTGTGCGGCGGTCACAACCGGTGGCACAAGGTTGGGCATGATGATGGCACGGGCAAAATCGCGGGCAGTTTCGGGCAAAACGGCGTTCAGCATCGCACCATCGCGCAAATGCAGGTGCCAGTCATCGGGGCGTGTCAGGGTCAGGCTTTGGCTCATACCCTTGGGCTTTACACAATCGCGCAGGGCCTTGCCAGTGGGCTTTACAATGTGGGTGCGCTTTGGGCTGATTTGGACGTGTGCAAGGCCTGCTCGGCCCGGAAAAACGCCTTGCGGAATGGTGTGGCGTCGCGTTTGGCCAGCACATGGCGCGTCAGCCAGAGGGTCAGTTGATGGCGTTCATCGCGGGTGGTCTTTTTCAACAGGTTGAACTGATACCCGCCATAATCGCGCCGCGCCCGAAACATCTGTGCCAGGCTCAGGGTGGTCAGCTTGCCCGCACTCAGCTGGGCCAGCATCCGCAGCAGGATGTTCATCCGCTCCAGATCGGTGTCCATCCGGGGGCCCATATGGCGCATGCGGAACTTCGTCACATTGGGCCGGGTGAACAGCGCCGCATGCATCGCGTCCAGTTCGATCTCGGGGTCATACAGCACAAAGGCCTGATCCGCACCGTCCAGCATATCAGGTGCATAGCCAAACCGGTCATCAAAAGCGGTGCGTCGCTGAGCCACAAACCGGTCATCCCATTCGGTCACCCGCGGATCCAGCGTGGCCTGAGGTTGAATGACCAGCACACGCGCACCGGGGGCCGCCACAGAAAACGCAGCCGCCGCATAGCCACAGGCCCCGGCACCGTAGAAAATCACCTGATCGAATTCCTCAAAGAACCCATCATCAATCTTGTTGTCAAAAAAGCCGTATACGCGCGGTGACCGGAACCAGCTTGTGCTTTGCGCGACCAATGCCAGATGCGACCAGCCCAAAGCCTCAACCAATTGCCAGCCCAGAGGATGCGACGCACCGCCGCCTTCTTTGATCTGGGGGTAGGTTTCAAAGCTGACCAGCAAGGTCGAGCCTTTTGAGCGAAAGATGGCCGCATGATCATCACCCAGCGGGTCCATAAACCCGGTGTCACCAATGCCGCCCGACACACCCGTCAGCCAATCCGTCCAGTCCAACCCGTTCAGATTGGCCTCAAACCCACGCGATGCGTTCTGCATTCCACTCATTCCTTACACGTCCCCCGTCGCCGGAGGTTTCTTTCTGATGACAGGCCTACCCAGCAATCTGGGCAAAATTTTGTAAAATCCAAGGGGTTTGTGCGAGGCGAGATGTAAACCCCGCGCCCTTGACCCCGGCACGGGCGGTGTGCAGTGCTGTGCATCTGACTGTTTGGAAAGGCCGGGTCCCATGATACCTCAGTCCATTGATGACACGATCGCGCTGTTGGACGGCCAAGACTATGTCTGTGGTCGTGATCTGGCAACGGTGGTGTTTTTAGCCCTTAAGCTGGGCCGCCCGCTGTTTCTGGAAGGCGAAGCAGGCGTGGGCAAAACCGAGATTGCCAAGGCATTGGCGGCGGCTTTGGGGCGGCGTTTGATCCGGTTGCAATGCTACGAAGGTCTGGATGCGGGATCGGCTGTGTATGAATGGAACTTCACCCAGCAGATGATTGCCATTCGCGCCGCCGAGGCAGCAGGCAATGTGGACCGCGCGGCCCTGACGTCGGATGTGTTCACCGAGGACTTTCTGAACGAACGGCCCTTGCTTGAGGCTATGCGCCCGCAACCCGGCGGCGCGCCTGTGTTGCTGATCGACGAGCTGGACCGCACAGATGAGCCGTTTGAGGCCTACCTGCTGGAAGCGCTCAGCGATTTTCAAGTCACCATCCCCGAACTGGGCACGATCAAAGCGCCCGAACCCCCGATTGTGATCCTGACCTCGAACCGCACCCGCGAGGTGCATGACGCGCTGAAACGGCGGTGTCTCTATCATTGGGTGGATTACCCTGATTTCATGCGCGAGATCGAAATCCTGCACGCCCGCGCCCCCGAAGCCGCCGAGGCGCTCAGCCGCGAAGTGGTGGCGTTTGTGCAGCGCCTGCGCACGGAAGACCTGTTCAAAAAACCAGGCGTGGCCGAAACGATTGACTGGGCCAAATGCCTGCTGGCTCTGGATGTCATCTCGCTCAGCCCCGAGGTGATCGCCGATACGCTGGGGGCCATCCTGAAATACCAGGACGATATTCAGAAGCTGCAAGGCTCCGAGGCCAAACGCATTCTGGACGAGGCCAATGCCAGCCTGGAGCCGTCCTGATGCTTCTCCTTGCCATAAATACTCAAATTCCGACAGATGCCTGAATACGCCCCGCTGGATCTGCCAGAGCATCCCAAGCTGACCCACAACATCACCTATTTTGCGCGGGCGCTGCGCAAGGCGGGGTTGCCGGTGGGGCCGGGGCGGGTGATCGATGCGATCCGCGCAGTCGAGGCGGCAGGGTTCACCTCGCAACGGGATTTCTACGTCGCGCTTCGGGCATGCTTTGTGACGCGGCCCGAGCATCGCGCGGTTTTTGCACAGATCTTTCGGCTCTATTGGCGCGATCCGCGGTACATGGAACATATGATGTCGCTGATGCTGCCCGCCATTCGCGGCGTACAGGAAGACCGCACCGCCAAGGCCGCCGAAAAGCGCGCCGCCGAGGCGTTGCTGGATGGCACCACGCCCGACCACCCCGAGACCGGCACGCAAGAGCCGGATGAGGACACCGAGATCGAGATTGACGCGTCCCTGACCATGTCGCGCGAGGAACGGCTGCGCAGTCTCGACTTTGAACAGATGAGCGTCGATGAGATTGCCCAGGCCAAGCGCATGCTGGCGCGGCTGGAGTTGCCGGTGCGGCCCTTGCCGTCGCGCCGTGGGAGGGCTGATCCGGGGGGCGCGCAGATTGATGCCCGCGCCACGCTGCGCGCAGCGATGCGGCGCGGTGGCACGGTAATGCAGGTCAAGCACCAAAGCCCAAGACCGCGCTGGCCCAATCTGGTGGTGATCTGCGACATTTCCGGCTCGATGAGTCAATACAGCCGGATGGTGTTGCATTTTCTGCATGCGGTGGCCAACCGTCAGGGACAGGGCTGGGCAAAGGTACATGCCTTCACGTTTGGCACGCGGCTGACCAATATCACCCGTCATCTGGCCACGCGCGATGTGGATGCCGCACTGGCCGCTGCCGGCCAAGAGGCGCAGGATTGGGAAGGTGGAACGCGGATCGGGGCATCGCTGCATGCGTTCAACCGCGACTGGTCGCGCCGGGTGATGGGGCAAGGGGCCGTTGTTTTGCTGATCACCGACGGGCTGGACCGTGATGACCCAACGGCGCTGGCCCATGAAATGCAGCGCCTGCATTTGTCCGCACGGCGGCTGATCTGGCTGAACCCGTTGTTGCGCTGGGAAGGTTTTGCCCCCAAGGCCACGGGCATTCGCGCCATGCTGCCGCATGTGGACACTTTTCGTGCCGGGCATTCGGTTGCCACGCTTGAGGCGCTGGCCGACACCCTGTCACGTCCGGATGATCCCGGCGAAAAATCCCGGCTGATGGCGCAGATCGACTAGGCCGGCCGTGGCCAAAATGCGCGCGTGCGCCCAAGGTTTGGGTTGCATGTGGCCCAGATGACGCCCCGTGTTCCGGGGGCGGATTTCGTTTGTACCGCAGCACCCAAGCGCCCATACTCGGCGTCCAAGGAGAGGCTTATGACCGACCGCTTTGACATGATCCCCGAAACCGCCCTGACCTGGCACCGTCAGGGCAAGGGTGCGGCTTTGGCCACGGTTGTTCAGACCTGGGGCAGTGCACCGCGCCGGGTGGGCAGCCAACTGGCGATTTCGGGCGCGGGGGATATGGCGGGCTCGGTGTCGGGCGGCTGTGTCGAAGGCGCTGTGGTGGCCGAAGCGCTGGATGCCATCGAAAACGGCAGCGCGGTGATGCTGGAATATGGCATCAGCGACGGTGATGCCTTTGCCGTGGGGCTGGCCTGTGGTGGTACGATCCGGGTTCTGGTTGAGCCCATCGGCACGGTCCTGACCGAAGCGGTGCTGGCTGATTTGGTGGCCGCGCGCGCGGCACGTCAGCCTGTGGCTTATGTCACCCATGTAAAGAGCACCGATGAAACGGGCACCGAAGTGACAGGCAGCGGGCATCTGGTGCACAGCGGTTTTGACGAACGGTTTCGCATGGACCGTTCGGGATTTGAGGAAGACGGCCAGACGTTTGTGGCCATTCACAACCCGCCCTTGCGGTTGGTTGTGGTGGGGGCCGTGCATATCGCGCAGGCTCTGGTGCCGATGGCGCGGATTGCGGGGTATGATCCGGTGCTTATCGATCCGCGTGACAGTTTTGGCTCCGCTGCGCGGTTTCCCGGTGAAACCATTCTGAACGACTGGCCCGATGAGGCGGTTCAGACCTTGGGGTTGGACACCCGCACGGCCCTTGTGCTGCTGACCCATGATCCCAAGCTGGATGATCCGGCCTTGCATATGGCGCTGGCGTCGGGGTGCTTTTACATCGGGGCGCTGGGCTCGACGCGCACGCACGCCAGCCGGGTGGCGCGTCTGCAGGAGGCAGGCTTTGACGCCGCCCAGATTGCGCGCATCCACGGCCCTGTGGGGTTGGACATCGGGGCGGCTGGCCCCTCTGAGATTGCAGTCAGTATTCTGGCGCAGATGACCCAGGTTCTGAGGCAGGGCGGATGAAGTTTGGCGCCGTGCCACTGGATCAGGCCGAGGGGGCCATTCTGGCGCATTCGCTGCGTCTGGACACAGGCCGGTTGCGCAAGGGTGTGGTGCTGAACGCCCAGCATTTGGCCGCACTGGGGGCCCAGGGATTGCAAACGGTAACGGTGGCCCAACTGGGGCCGGACGATGTGCATGAAGACGCCGCCGCCTTGCAGCTGGCACAGGCCTTGTGGCACGACGCACCCCATCTGGAGCTGAGTGCGGCCTTCACTGGCCGGGTCAATCTGCTGGCGACCTCGCCGGGGGTTGTGTGTCTGGACACAGGTCAGATCACACAGGCCAATGCGGTGGATCCCATGATCACCGTGGCCACGGTGCCTGCGTTTCACCAGATCCATGCAGGCGGTCTGGTGGCAACGGTCAAGATCATTGCCTACGGTGTGGACAGCACCGGTCTGAGCGAGGCATGTGAGGCGGCAAAGGGGGCTGTGCATCTGGCCACGCCGCAGCGGCGCACGGCCAGTTTGATTGTGACAGAAATTGCCGGGGCGCCGCCGGTCAAGGGCATTGATGCGATTGAAAACCGGATGATCGGGCTGGGGGGCACGTTAAGCGAAGTGCTGCGTGTGCCACATGAGGACGCCGCCCTGACCGAGGCGCTGGGCCGCGCGACGGGCGATATCGTGCTGATCCTGACAGGCTCGGCCACATCGGATATTGGCGACACGGGGCCCCAGGCATTGATCCGTGCAGGCGGCCAGATGCGCCGCTTTGGATTGCCGGTGGACCCCGGAAACCTGCTGTTTTTCGGCTATCTGGGCACACGCCCGGTGGTGGGCTTGCCCGGCTCGGCCAGATCCCCGGTGTTGCACGGCGCCGATTGGGTGGTATCGCGGCTGGCCTGCGGGCTGCAGGTCAGCGACGCGGACATCGCTGCGATGGGCGTCGGCGGGTTGCTGAAGGAAATCCCGACCCGCCCGCAACCACGTCATCCGGGCAAATCAAGCCGGTAACACCGCGCTGTGTCGGCGTTCTGCTTGGGACTGGCTGGTTCAGGCTGAAGGCAACAGAACGGATTTGCGCGCTGTGGGTTAGTCCAGTGTGTACAGCACCAAGCTGCGGGCTGCGTAATAGTCTGAGGCGGGGTTTTTATCCGCCACCAGCACAAAGCCCGCGCGATGCACAAACCCGCGGCCAAAAAACAGATCGGCCTTGGGGGCTTGCGAGGCCAGAATGGTATAGGGCGTGCCATCCTCAAGATAGACCACCAGCGCGCCGCTGCCCACCGGCCCGCCCGCAGGCGCATTGGGGGCCGAGGCCACCACATAGCCGCCATCCACTGAAACCTGCTCGGGATACCAACTGCCGGTGTAAGGGCTCTGGCCGGTTTCGATGTTCTGGAACATGAATTCACGAAAACTGAGATCGGTGTCTTCGGGCGCGAAGGGATCGGGGTAGCTGGCACTGATCTTGCCCGTGGTGTGGTCAACCCGTTGGGCGGTGCCGACACTGACCACATTGGATGTCGAAAAAGGTGGGACGAGGCCATAAATGGCTGCGCGGTCATCGACACTGAGAAGTGAGGCGAACCGTGGGGTGGCGTCGAAGATGCCCAATGGCTGCGCCGACTGGCCTGTGTTCAGATCATAGCTGAGCGGGCGGATCGGTTCGGGCGTCTTAGAGGGCAGGGGGGTGGCATACAGCATCCCATCTGTCACCACCGCTCCGGCAAAGAAGTAATCAGGCGTGGCCGGGCGCGTATCGCTGTCGTCGGCCTTGGACAGCATATCGGCCATGGCGATCTGGCGCAGCAGGGCGCCTGTGGTCAGATCAAAGTGCAACAATAGTGGCTGGGTGTTTTGATAGGTCTCCCAAAGTTGGGCGCCCAGTAGCAAGTGATCGCCATCCAGCCACAGCGCGCCCTCACCCGAGAGCGGGTTATAGCCCGGCAGATCATCCGGCATCGCAAGTGTGTGGCGCAGTGCAAGCGTTTTGGCGTCATACACAAGCACATGAAATTCGCGGTCTTTGATGCCCGCGCCATTGTTGATCAGCACAGCAATGTGGGCTTCATTGGCGACCACACGTTCAATGCCGCCGTAGCGTGCGGTGATGGGTTTGATCACATCCGTGACGTCGCCTGTATCAAGGTGCAGGACCCAGATGTGCTGTACATCGAAATCCCCGACAGCGGCAATGGCACGGTTTTGCTGAGGCACGAGGACCAGATCAATCACACCCATGTCATCATTTGGCATCGGACGGGACCACAGCAACGTGGGCTGGGCGGCTGCAAGTGTACAAAGGGTCGACACCGCAAAGGCGCAAAGTGCGGTCAGGGCAAAATATCTCATGCTTTGAGGGTACTTAAACGGCACCAATGGGCCAAGCGAAATCCAGCATTTTTGGGCGACACCTGTTTTCTGCCTTCTCAAGTTGACGGCCTCGTGCTTTACTCAGGCCATATAAAACAAAAACGAACAGGGAGACGTCCATGGCACAGGTCAAGATGACCGTGAATGGCAAAGCTGTTTCTGGCGATATCGAAGGCCGGACATTGCTTGTCGATTTTTTGAGAGAAGGGCTGGGAATGACCGGCACCCATGTGGGGTGCGACACCAGCCAATGCGGGGCCTGCGTGGTGCATGTGAACGGCAAGGCGGTGAAATCCTGCACAATGTTTGCCGCCGAGGCCGAAGGGGCTGATGTGGCCACAATCGAGGGTCAGGCGGCCGAAGACGGCACGTTGAACACCATCCAGCAGGCGTTTCAGGATCATCACGGATTGCAATGCGGGTTTTGTACGCCGGGCATGGTGATGTCGGCGGCGGCGTTGTTGAAGGACAACCCAACCCCGTCAGAGGCTGAAATCCGCGACTATCTGGAAGGCAATATTTGCCGGTGCACCGGGTATCACAACATCGTCAAGGCGATCATGGCGGCATCCGGGCAGGATGTCAGCGCAATCGCAGCAGAATAACGCGGCGGGCTCTTCGCGCCCTTGCGTGCGCGCCTCGCGGGGCCGGCACGACAGGGACGGATGAGCCGCCGGATAATGGAATTCATGGGAGGATAATATGCCAGCAGATGGAGGCATCGGCGCCAGCACAAAACGGCGCGAGGATATCCGGTTTCTGACCGGGAACGGAAATTACACAGACGACATTGATTTGCGCGGACAGGCCTATGTGCATTTCCTGCGCTCGGACGTGGCGCATGGTACGATCAGCAGCGTTGACACCAGTGCAGCCGAGGGCATGGACGGTGTCTTGCGCGTCTTCACCGCCGCAGATTTTGCCGAGGTGGGTGGCATTCCATGCGGCTGGCAGGTCACCGACCGCCACGGCGAAGTCATGCAGGAACCCAAGCACCCAGTGCTGGCCGATGGCAAAGTGCGCCATGTGGGCGATCCCATTGCGGCCATTGTGGCCGAGACCCGTGAGCAGGCCCGGGATGCTGCCGAAGCCATTGAAGTAGACATCGACGAATTGCCTGCGGTCATGGACATGAAAGAGGCGCTGAAGGACGGCGCCACCAAGGTGCATGACGATCTGACCTCGAACCTTTGCTACGACTGGGGTTTTGTTGAGGAAAACAAAGAGGCCGTGGACGAGGCAATTAAGGCCGCAGCTCATGTAACCACGCTGGAGCTGGTCAACAACCGTTTGATCCCCAACGCGATGGAGCCGCGTGTGGCGGTGGGCGATTACAACCGTTCTACCGATGACAGCACGCTGTACACCACCAGTCAGAACCCGCATGTGATCCGGCTGTTGATGGGCGCGTTTGTGCTGGGTATCCCGGAACATAAGCTGCGCGTTGTGGCCCCGGATGTGGGCGGTGGGTTTGGCTCAAAAATCTACCACTATGCCGAGGAAGCCTTTTGTACGATGGCGGCCAAGCAACTGAACCGTCCGGTGAAATGGACCTGCTCGCGGTCCGAGGCGTTTATCAGTGACGCCCATGGCCGTGACCACGTGACCAAGATCGAACTGGCGCTGGACGGCGACAATAACTTTACCGCGGTGCGTACCGATACACATGCCAACATGGGTGCCTATCTTTCGACCTTTGCGCCGTCCATTCCCACATGGCTGCATGGCACGCTGATGGCCGGGAACTACAAAACCCCGCTGATCTATGTGAACGTGAAGGCGGTGTTTACCAACACTGTGCCGGTCGATGCCTATCGTGGGGCCGGTCGGCCCGAGGCGACGTTCCAGCTGGAGCGTGTCATTGACAAGGCTGCGATGGAGCTGGGCGTTGATCCGATTGCGCTGCGGCGTCAGAACTTCATCACCGAGTTTCCTTATGCCACCCCGGTGGCTGTGGAATATGACACCGGCGATTATCATGCCACGATGGACAAGCTGGAAACGCTTGCCGATCTGTCTGGGTTCGACGCGCGTCTTGCCGCCAGCAAAGCCAAGGGCAAACTGCGCGGCCTTGGGGTGAACTGCTACATTGAGGCCTGCGGCATTGCACCGTCAAACCTGGTGGGCCAGCTGGGCGCACGCGCGGGGCTGTACGAAAGTGCCACCGTGCGGGTCAATGCTACGGGCGGCATCGTTGTGATGACCGGATCGCACAGCCACGGGCAGGGACATGAAACATCCTTTGCCCAGGTGGTTGCGGATATGATCGGCATTGATGCCAGCATGATCGAGATCGAACATGGCGACACCGATAAGACACCGATGGGTATGGGCACCTATGGCTCTCGCTCGATCGCTGTGGGGGGCAGTGCCATGGTGCGCGCCACCGAAAAGATCATCGCCAAGGCCCGCAAGATTGCCGCCCACCTGATGGAGGCGCCGGAGGCTGATATCGAGGTGAAGGACGGTGCCTTTAGCGTGGCAGGCACGGATAAATCCGTGGCCTGGGGTGATGTGACCCTGGCGGCTTATGTGCCGCACAACTATCCGCTTGAGGAGATCGAGCCGGGGCTGGAGGAAACCGCGTTTTATGATCCGGCCAACTTTACCTATCCGTCAGGCGCCTATGCCTGCGAGGTTGAAGTGGACCCTGACACCGGCAAGGTCAGCATCGAAAGCTTTGCAGCGGTCGATGACTTTGGCAATATCATCAACCCGATGATCGTGGACGGACAGGTTCACGGGGGTCTTGCCCAAGGTATTGGTCAGGCCCTGCTGGAAAGCTGCGGCTATGACGAAAACGGTCAGTTGCTGACCGGGTCCTACATGGATTACGCCATGCCACGCGCCGATGATGTGCCGTTTTATCAGGTGGATCATTCGTGCCAGACGCCGTGCACGCACAACCCGTTGGGTGTGAAAGGCTGCGGTGAGGCCGGGGCGATCGGATCGCCGCCTGCTGTGGTCAATGCTGTGGTGGATGCGCTGCGCCGCAATGGCAGTGACGTGACCCATATTGATATGCCGCTGTCGCCATCGCGCGTCTGGTCGGCGATGCAAGGGTAAGGAGACAAGACAATGTATGCATTTGATATCGAACGCCCCAGCACCATCGCCGATGCGGTGAAACTGCTGAGCGACAGCACCGAAAGCCAGCCTTTGGGTGGTGGTCAGACCCTGATCCCGACGCTGAAACAACGCCTTGCCATGCCCGAACGGCTGGTCAGCCTTGGTGGCGTATCCGAGATGCAGGGCATCTGCGAAGACGATGCCGGGCGCATCTGCATTGGCGGGGCCACAACCCACGCTGATGTGGCCGCAGGGGCAGCACGCTTTGGGGCGCTGGCCGCATTGGCGGGCAACATCGGCGATCCGGCGGTCCGCAATCGCGGCACAATCGGCGGCAGCGTGGCCAACAATGACCCATCGGCGTGCTACCCGTCGGCGGTGCTGGCCTCGGGGGCCGCTGTGATCACCAATACGCGTGAGATTGCAGCGGATGACTTCTTTGAGGGGTTGTTCACCACGGCGCTGGAGGATGACGAGATCATCACCGAGGTCAAGTTTCCCGTGCCCGAAAAAGCCGCCTACATGAAGTTTGAACAACCCGCCTCGCGGTTTGCGCTGGTGGGGGTCTTTGTGGCCAAGTTCAGCGACGGTGTGCGGGTGGCTGTCACCGGCGCATCAGAAGACGGCGTGTTCCGCTGGTCCGAGGCCGAGGCGGCACTGTCGTCTGAGTTCTCGGGCAGTGCGCTGGACGGACTGAGCCTGTCGGGTGATGGTATGATTTCAGACCTGCATGGGTCGGGCGCGTACCGCGCGCATCTTGTGGGTGTGATGACCCGCCGCGCTGTCGAGGCTGCGAGCTGAGCCGAACGCCATATGAGTGAAAAAACGCGCGCTCCAAATCGGGGCGCGCGTTTTGAATTAAGAGTATTTGGCCTCCGGCGGGAGTATTTTAACCAAGAAGAAGCAGGGGCGCGCCTTGGCTTTTTTTGTACAAATACTCAAATCTGAGGCTGATTTAAGGGACGCCCCTCAGCCCATTTTGCGCAGGCGTTTGAACAGGCTGGAGGTGTCCCAGCGTCCGCCGCCCATTTTCTGTACGTCTTTGTAGAACTGATCGACCAGTGCGGTGACCGGCAGCGAGGCGCCATTTTCATCGGCGGTGTCCAGGCAGATGCCTAGATCCTTGCGCATCCAGTCGGTGGCAAAGCCGTGCTCAAAGTGATCGTCCAGCATTGTCTCGTAGCGGTTTGACATCTGCCAGCTGCCCGCGGCCCCCTGGCTGATGACGGACACAACATCGCGGCCATCAAGGCCTGCTTTTTCGGCAAAGTGCAGCGCCTCGGAGAGACCTTGCACCAGCCCGGCAATGGCAATCTGGTTGCACATTTTGGTCAGCTGGCCTGCGCCGCTTTCGCCGATGCGACGGCACATTTTGGCATAGATGTTCATGATCGGCTCGGCGGTGTCATAGGCGTCCTGATCGCCGCCACACATGATACCCAGCTGGGCGTTTTCGGCGCCCGCCTGACCGCCAGAAATGGGCGCATCGACAAAGTTCAGACCGGCGTCTTTGGCAGCGGCATACAGTTCGCGCGTGACTTTTTCCGAGACGGTTGTGTGATCGACAAAGATCGCGCCGTCGGTCATGCCCGCAAATGCGCCATCTTCGCCCAGACAGACGCTGCGCAGATCGTCATCATTGCCCACGCATGCCATCACAAGCTCAGCGCCCTCTGCGGCCTCACGCGGGGTGGCGGCATGGCTGCCACCGTGCTCGACGGCCCAGGCTTCGGCTTTGGCTGAGGTCCGGTTGTAGACGCAAACCGTGTGACCTGCCGCTTGCAGGTGACCTGCCATTGGGTAGCCCATGACCCCTAATCCCAGAAATGCCAGTTTCGCCATGTGTCGTCTCCTCGTAATCGGTTTGCGCCATTGTCTCGTCCGCGTTTTCTGACTATCTCAGGGCTTGATTGCAAGGGAAAAGGGGCGCGCGGCCCATGGCGGTTTTGTTTCGTTGGTTGATCCGGCTGGCCGGTGTGATGATTGCGCTGTCGGTTCTGGCGGTGCTGGTCGGCTATTTCCTGCTGTCGCGGTCCTTGCCCGAGTATTCCAAACAATTGCAGGTCGACGGCATTGCCGCCCCGGTTGAGATTATCCGCAACAATTCAAATGTGCCGCATATCTTTGGGCAGGCCGACGAAGACGTGTTTTTCGGGCTGGGATATGTGCATGCACAAGACCGGCTGTGGCAAATGACCGTGCTGCGCCGCACGGTGCAGGGGCGGCTGTCTGAGGTGTTTGGCACCCGGACGATTGACACCGACAAGGTGATGCGCCGGTTTGATCTGTACGCGCTGGCGCGCCAATCGGTTGAGGTGCAGGACGCGCGCACCACGGCTGCCCTGACGGCCTATTCGGCCGGGGTGAATGCACGTCTGGCCGAGATCAATTCCGACGCACTGGGGCGCGGTGCCCCTGAGATGTTTGTGTTCGATGCGCCAATCGCGCCCTGGCAACCAGCTGATTCCATTGCAATTATCAAGTTGATGGGTGTTTTGCTGTCGGGGCATTTGTCCAACGAGGTTTTGCGCGCACGCACCACGCTGGCGATGCCTGATCCTGACCGGCTGGCTGATTTGCTGCCCGAAGCCCCCGGCAGTGGCATTGCGGCTTTGCCCAATTATGCCAGCCTGTTTGAGGGGCGCGGTATCGGGTCGCAGATTGCCCAGGCGTTGCCGTCACATGATCCGCTGTCACCGTTCAAGACGCGCGAAATGGCCGGGGCGTCCAATGCCTGGGCCGCGGCGCCCAAACGCTCGGCCTCGGGGGGGACATTGCTGGCCAATGATCCGCATCTGGGCTTTTCGGCCCCGGCGATCTGGTATCTGGCCCGCATGGAATTGCAAACCGGTGGCGTGATCGGCGGCACCATTCCGGGGGTGCCTGCGGTGATGACGGGCCGCTCGGCGCAGTTGGGGTGGGGGATCACATCGTCCTATCTGGATGATCAGGACGTGTTCATGGAGGAATTGAACCCCAACAATCCCGAAGAGTATCGCACACCGGATGGGTTTGCGGCCTTTACCACGCGCAAATCCATCATCGAGATCAAGGATCAAAATCCGATCACCCTGACCTTGCGCTGGACCGAAAATGGCCCTGTGCTGCCCGGATCGCATTACAATCTGGCGCGTGTGACGCCTGCGGGGCATGTGGCGGCCCTGGCCTGGACATTGCTGACCCCGCGCGACACAACGATGAGTTCGGCGATTGCGATCATGTATGCCAGCAGTGTGGATGAGGCTTTGGCGAGCGGGGCAGACTATGTTGGGCCGTCGCAGAACCTGACGGTGGTGGATCAGGACAAAATCGCCATGAAGACTATTGGCGCGATGCCACGGCGCGACGCTGCCCATCAAAGTCAGGGGCGCATGCCCAGCCCCGGTTGGCGGGCTGAAAACCGCTGGCAGGGGATCGCCGCCTATTCAGCCAACCCCGAGTTTGTGGCCCCCGTGGGGGGGCTCTTGGGCAACACCAACAACAAGACGGTTGATCGTCCGTTTCCCAACCATGTCAGCTTTGTCTGGGGGGATACGCAACGGGTCAACCGCTGGCGGCGCCTGATGCAGATCCGGCAGGTGCACACACGCGACAGTTTCATCGAGGCGCAGCTGGACACAGTCAGTTTTACCGCGCGGTCCTTGCTGCCGCTGATCGGGTCCGAGCTGTGGTTCACAGGTGAAACGGCCCCCGAAGGCACGCCCGAACGGCTGCGTCAACGCGCGCTGGCGCTGTTGTCAGAATGGAACGGTGAGATGAACGAGCATCTGCCCGAGCCGTTGATCTATGCCGCATGGTTGCGCGCCTTGCAGGACAGGTTGATCCGCGATGACATTGGCCCGCTTGCGGATAAGTACAGCCATGTGAACCCGCTGTTCATTGAGCGGGTGTTCCGCGATGTGGACGGGGCAGGGGCGTGGTGTGACATTCGTCAATCCTCGCCCACTGAGACCTGCGTGGATATTGCCCGCCTGGCGCTGGACGATGCGCTGGTGTGGATATCCGAGCGCTATGGCACGGCGGTGGAAAGTCTGCGGTGGGGCGATGCGCATCAGGCGACACATGATCACCCGGTGCTGGGGGCCGTGCCGGTGCTGCGGTATTTCGTGAACATCCGCCAAAGCACCAGCGGCGGCGATAACACGCTGCTGCGCGGCCGCACGCGGGGCGGTGACGGGCCGGATCCGTTTGAGAATGTGCATGGCGCAGGCTATCGCGGGGTCTATGATTTTGCCGATCCTGACAGTTCGGTCTTTGTGATCTCAACCGGGCAATCGGGGCATTTCCTGTCACGTCACTATGATGATCTGGCGCAGCTGTGGCGGCGCGGTGAGTATATCCCCATGTCGCTGGACCGCGATCTGGCGCGGGCTGCGGCGGTGGGGGTGACGGTGTTGCAGCCAAGACCTGAATAGACCGGATCGCGATTTATGCACCTTCGTTAAACTTGGGTGGCTTGCTGGTTGTTGGTTTCTGTACTAACTCTGTAATGCAGAGTGAGTTGGTACAGGGCACAGGGCCATGAAAATTCTACACATCACAAATGGCGATGGGGCAGCCAACATCATCAAGGCGACAGGCCTTCTCGGAGATGTGTTGAGTTGGCGTGATCCTATGCATCACGGCCCATTTCCGGCGGGTGCGTCCCTTGAGGCGTTGCAATCCATCCGGGCGCAGTCCCTGGCAGGGCCGGGGATGGACGCCAGTGAGGTTGAGCGGGATTTCAAGCTGCGCGATGCCCATCTGAACGCCGCCCCGCAATATGAGAGTGTCGTGCTATGGTTTGAGCACGATCTGCTTGATCAGCTTCAGATCCTGCAGCTGCTTGATTGGTTTCAGACCGCTGCACTGCCCGATACGACGCTTGAGATGATCTGCATCAACCACTTTCCGGGCCGCCCTGAGTTTCGGGGCATCGGAGAGCTGGACCCCGCGCAAATGGCATCGTTGTTTGACCAGCGCGCACCCGTCACCGCGCATATGTTGAAGCTGGCCGGTGAGGGCTGGCAGGCGTTTTGCTCTGACGATCCAAGGCATTTGCAAGCATTCATGACACAGAGTTTGGACGCCTTGCCCTTTGTGCATGCGGCCTTGTCGCGCCATTTGGAAGAATACCCTGACGCCGCAAACGGGCTGACGCGCACCGAACAGCAATTGCTTGAACTGGTCAGCGAAGGTGTGCATGCACCCGACGCTCTTTTCCTTAGAAATATGGAACGGGAGACTGCCCTTTTTATGGGGGACTGGCCGACCTATGCGATCCTAAGCAGGCTGTCCCAGGCCGGGATGCTGGAGTGTGATCCCGCGCCGTTTTCCTACAATCCCCTGGCCTTTGAAGATCGGGACGCCTTTGTGCAGCAGGCGTTGACACTGACCGCAAAGGGGCGCGCGGCGTTGGCGGGGCAGCGTGCTGACACAGACTGGATTCAACGGGATCAATGGTTGGGCGGCGTTCACATTCACACAGATCAGCCGCATTGGGTGTGGAATGCGCAGAGGCAGGATTTGCAATGGCATCCGGCATGAGCCCAGAGGGTGTACCGGTGCAAGTGCCAGTGCCAGTGCCGGAGCCGGTGCCGCCCCTTGATCCGATCTTTCACCAGCAGGTGCGCACCCGGCTGGCATTGGCGCTGTATGTGGGAGAGCCCAGTTTTTCACAGCTGAAAGCGGCGCTGTCGATCACCGATGGTAATCTTGATGCGCATTTGAAAAAGCTAAGCGGGGCAGG
Source organism: Roseovarius sp. (assembly GCA_045106595.1). Taxonomy (GTDB): domain Bacteria; phylum Pseudomonadota; class Alphaproteobacteria; order Rhodobacterales; family Rhodobacteraceae; genus Roseovarius. Next base: position 192,106 of record JBGCEW010000009.1, read on the forward strand.
GTTTCTGCACAGCCGCATGGTGGTCGAGGGCAGACCACATACGGTGTATCAACTGTCGGCCAGTGGCGTGCAGGCGTTTGAAGCGTATCTGGCGGCTTTGCGCGTTGTTGTGGGACGTGCAGATGCCGGTCGTTGCACATGACCGGGGCCGCCCAAGGACAGGGCGGTCCCTTTGATTGCGTTGCAGAGCGATCAGCCGTTGGCTTCGCGGATCTTATCAGCGGCGTCTTTGTCATAGGTCACGCCGTTTTCGTCAAACAGGGTGTCCAGCTCGCCCGAGAGGGTCATTTCGGTGATGATGTCACAGCCACCCACGAATTCGCCTTTGACATAGAGCTGCGGCACGGTGGGCCAGTCGGAGTAATCCTTGATGCCCTGACGAATGGATTCATCGGCCAATACGTTGACGTCGGAATAGTCGATGCCCATGAAATTCAACACACCGGCCACGCGGGATGAGAACCCGCATTGCGGCATGGCTTTGGTGCCTTTCATATAAAGCACCACGTCGTTGGCTTTTACGGTTTCTTCGATCTGGGATTTTACGTCGGTCATTCAAAGTTATCCTTTTTACGTGGGCTGCCCGGGTTTTGCGCCGGACACATGTGGCGCAGATCGGCAACTGAGCGATCAGAGGCCACCGCCTGTGCGGGTTACTCGGGTGCTTTGGTTGTCAGAGCCAGCGCGTGCAAATCACCCGCTGGGCCGTCCATCTTGCCTTTGAGCGCGGCATACACGGCGCGTTGTTGCTGCACGCGGTTCTTGCCTTTGAACGAGGCATCAATCACCTCGGCCGCATAGTGGTTTCCGTCGCCGGCCAGATCGGTGATGGTGATCTGGGCGTCGGGAAATGTCTCGCGGATCAGGGTCTCAAGTTCGTGTGACTGCATGGCCATGGGCGGTGCTCCTTTGGTCTTGGATCAGATGTAGAGCCGCGACCCGCCGAGTGCAAGATGCCGCCGCGGCCAAATCCATCGGGGTGGTCGATGAAATTCGGGGTGCCGTCCTAGCTGTCGAATATTTCGGCAAAGCGGCCCCGGAAAAGCGCGCTGAGCGGTGCCAGTGGTGCACAGACGCTGCCAAAGCACATGCTGTCGCCGCAGAACCGGCCCACCGATTGCAAGGTAACGCCTGCTTTGCCTGCCGCGATCATCAGCGCTTCGGCTTCGTCCATGTTGCAGGCAATCAGATAGCGGGCCTGATCTTCGCCAAAGAGCGTGGCGGTGTCAGCACTGTCGAGTTGCACGCCCACGCCTGCGGCCTCGGCCAGCTCAAACGCGGCCAGGGCCAGACCACCGTCTGACAGATCGGTGCAGGCTTTGATCCAGGCGGTGTTGGCCCGGATGAAATCGCCGTGGCGCTTTTCGGTGTCCAGATCAACGGCGGGGGCATCGCCCTCAGCACGGTCAAACATTTCGGCCAGAAGGGCGGATTGGCCCATGTGCCCGGCGGTTTCCCCCAGCAGCAAGGCCACATGACCGTCGCGCACCTGACCGGTGATGGCGTGATCTGCATGATCAATCAAACCCACCGCCCCGATGGTCGGTGTGGGCAGGATCGCAGTGCCATCGGTTTCATTATAAAGCGACACGTTGCCCGATACGATGGGCATATCCAATGCCTTGACCGCGGCGCCGATGCCTTGGATGGCACCGACGAATTGCCCCATGATCGAGGGCTTTTCGGGGTTGCCGAAGTTCATGTTGTCGGTGGTGGCCAGCGGTGTGGCACCCAGAGCGGTCAGGTTACGATAAGCCTCGGCCACGGCCTGTTTGCCGCCCTCAACGGGGTTGGCTTTGACATAGCGCGGCGTCACATCAGACGTGAAGGCCAGCAGTTTTTCAGTGCCATGCACGCGGATCAGACCGCCGCCCTGGCCCGGGGTGCGGGTGCTGTCGGCCATAACCATCGTGTCATATTGTTCCCACACCCATTGGCGCGAAGAATAGTTGGCCGAACCGATCAGCGCCTTGAGACCCTCGATGGGGTCAACATCTGGCACGGTTGCGGCATCGAGCGGCGTGGCGGCAGGAGTTTCTTCCCACGGGCGGTCATATTCAGGCGCGCTGCCCGACAGGGTGGCCAATGGCAGATCGGCTTTCACGTCGTTGCCATGCATGATCAGAAAGCGGTCTTCGGCGATGGTTTCGCCGACGATGGCAAAATCCAGGTCCCATTTGTCGAACACGGCGCGGGCCTCGGCCTCAAGCTCGGGGCGCAAGACCATCAGCATGCGTTCCTGAGATTCGCTGAGCATCATCTCATAGGCGGTCATGTTCTCTTCGCGCTGGGGCACATCATCCAGTTGCAGCTTGACGCCCAAGCCGCCCTTGTCGCCCATTTCCACAGCCGAACATGTCAGCCCAGCCGCCCCCATGTCCTGAATGGAAATCACAGCGCCGGTTTGCATCAGCTCCAGCGTGGCCTCCATCAGGCGTTTTTCGGTAAAGGGATCACCAACCTGAACGGTGGGGCGCTTTTCCTCGATGCTGTCATCGAATTCGGCGCTGGCCATGGTGGCCCCGCCGACGCCGTCGCGGCCGGTTTTGGCCCCGAGATAGACGACAGGCATGCCCACACCGCTGGCGGCCGAGTAGAAAATCTTGTCACTGTCTGCCAGGCCGGCGGCAAAGGCATTCACAAGGCAGTTGCCGTTGTAAGCCGGGTCAAAGCGCACTTCGCCCCCCGCACAAGGCACACCGAATGAGTTGCCGTATCCACCGACACCCGCCACAACTCCGTGGACCAGCTGGCGGGTTTTGTGATGAGACGGCGCGCCAAAGGACAAAGAGTTCATCGAGGCAATGGGACGTGCACCCATGGTGAACACATCGCGCAGGATGCCGCCCACGCCGGTGGCCGCGCCCTGGTAGGGTTCGATATATGAGGGGTGGTTGTGGCTCTCCATTTTGAAGATCACAGCCTGACCATCGCCGATGTCCACCACGCCTGCGTTCTCACCGGGGCCGCAGATCACTTGCGGGCCTGTGGTGGGCAGGGTGCGCAGCCACTTCTTGGAGGATTTATACGAGCAATGCTCGTTCCACATGGCTGAGAAGATGCCAAGTTCCGTAAAGGTCGGCTCGCGGCCCATGATCTCAAGGATGCGGTCGTATTCATCAGGCGACAGCCCGTGTGCTTCGATCAGATCTTGTGTGATGGCGGGCTCTTGCATGTGGCGGATTCCCTCAGGTGGTCTGTATGGGATGCTCTTTAGGCGATTGGCCGTCCGGGTGGAAGGGGCAGCGCGGTTAAGAAGATGAGTATTTTTGCCAAGAAGAAGCTGGGGGCCTTTGGGCAATTTTGCTTGACCCTGCGTCGCAAAGCGCATTGGGTGCCCGCGAAATCAGGAGGGACCTATGCAGCAAATTGAAAATCCTTGGCGCGGCGGCGGATTGACCGATGCCTCAATGGCGAATGTACCGGTGCCCAGCGTGGACGCGGCCGCACCCGAAGGGTTGCTGGGGCGTTGCCCGTCGGCGGCAGAAACACCTTTGGTGGAGGTTGACGGCTTTGGCCCTCAGTTGTGGGTTAAGGATGAGCGTGGGCGCATGGGGCTGGGCAGCTTCAAGGCGCTGGGGGCAGCCTATGTGATTGCACATCAGGCGGCTGAAACCGGGGCGGAGGATATGACCACCGCGCTGACCGGGCGCACCTATGTGACGGCGAGTGCGGGCAACCACGGGATGTCTGTTGCCGCAGGGGCGCGGCTTTTTGGGGCGCAGGCCGTGGTCTATCTGGCCGAAACCGTGCCTGAGGATTTTGCCAAGCGTTTGCGCGATAAAGGCGCCACCGTCGTGCGCGAGGGCGCGGAATACGAGGCCAGCATGACAGGTGCTGCCAAGGCCGCCGAGGACAACGGCTGGACGCTGTTGTCTGACAGTTCGTGGCCCGGTTATTTTGAGCTGCCGCACCGGTTGATGGAAGGCTATCTGGCGATGGCCGCCGAAGCGGCGCGTCAGATCCCCGAAGTGCCCACGCATATTTTCCTGCAAGCGGGTGTTGGCGGGCTGGCCGGGGCCTGTGCTGCATACTTCCGCCACGTCTGGGGCGATGCTCCGCAGATCATCGTGGTCGAGCCAGAGTTTGCACCGGCGCTGATCGACAGCATCAAGGCGGGCAAATCTGTGGTGTCGACCGGGCCGGTGTCCAATATGGGCCGGCTGGATTGCAAAGAGCCGTCTTTGATCGCCCTCAAGGGGCTGGCGCGCGATGCGGATACGTTTGTGACGATTTCCGAAGACGAAGGCACCGACGTGCTGCCAGTTTTGGCCGGGCACGGGCTGGCCACATCACAATCCGGCGGGGCGGGTCTGGCGGCGTGCCAGTCGATGAACCTGGACGCAGATGCACGGGCGCTGTGCTTTCTCAGCGAAGGGCCTGACGCATGATCCGTGGGTTTCCAAGGTCTGAATTCGAGGCGCGCACCAGTGCTGCACAGGCACATATGGCCGAACACGGTTTGGGTGCGCTGTGGCTGACCACCGAAGTGGATGTGCGCTATTTCACCGGATATCTGACACGGTTCTGGGAAAGCCCCAGCCGCCCCTGGCATCTGATCGTGCCTGCGCAGGGTAAACCAATTGCGGTGATTCCGTCGATCGGGGCCTATCTGATGGGCACCACCTGGGTGGATGACATTCGCACATGGTCTGCCCCCAATCTGGCCGATGACGGCGTCAGCCTGTTGATTGAAACCCTCTCTGAGGTAGGTGGACCGGTGGGCGTGCCTTCGGGCTATGAAAGCCATTTGCGCATGCCGCTGACCGATTTCGAACGGGTCAAGGCGGGCTGTGGTCAGAGTGTGACCCATGACCACGACATTGTGGCCAATCTGCGGGCCATCAAATCCGAGGCCGAGATTGCCAAGATCACCCATGTCTGCGGCATCACGGGCCGCGCCTTTGCCCGGATGGGCGAGATTGCCCGCGAAGGTGTGCATCTGTCCCAGGTGTTCCGCGATTTCCAGCGGCTTTTGCTGGAAGAGGGGGCCGACTGGGTGCCGTATATGTCCGGCGGGGCCGAGCAGGATGGATATGGCGACGTGATTTCACTGGCCAAGGATGCACCGCTGGTGGCGGGCGATGTGATGATGGTCGACACCGGCGCGATCTGGGATGGATATTACAGCGATTTTGACCGGAACTTTGCGATCACACATTCGACGCAAGTGGCGCGGGATGCCCATGCCCGGCTGATCGAAGCGACGGATGCCGCATTCCAGATTGCCCGACCGGGCACGCGGGCCTGTGATCTGTGGAAGGTCATGGCCGATATCGTGGGTGGCGGCGAAGAGGCGGGACGGCTGGGCCATGCGCTGGGGATGCAGCTGACCGAAGGGCTGTCGCTGACCCCGCGGGATGAAACCGTGCTGCAGCCCGGCATGGTGCTGACGCTGGAGCCGGGAACCCAAGTCAGCCCCGGCAAGATCATGGTGCACGAGGAAAACATCGTGATCACCGACGGCGCGCCAAGGGCGATATCGCCCTTTGCAGGTGCCGATCTGCGGGTGATCTGAGACGGCTAAAGCGGGTATGTCAGCTGTGGCAGCATCCGACCGGGGATCGATTCAGACGGCGACACACCGATGCGCGTGGCCCCGAGGCGCACATAAAACGGCTCGGCGTTTGGATCGGCGTCGATTAACAGCGCCGTGGCCCCCGCAGCGCGCGCATGGTCCACGCACCACTCAAACAGGCAGCGCCCGACGCCTGAACCGATAACGTCCGGATCAACGTACATCGCACCAAGTTCAGTCTGACCGTGGCGCCATTCCAAACAGGCAAATCCCGTGATCCGGCCCTGTTGCACGGCCACAATCATGTGGTCGTTGATCTGGTCGGGTGTCACCGCCAGCTCATCCTGGCAGGCCTGCATAAAGGCTGCATCATAGCCCCAGTGTGCCTTGGAGCGCGTGGCCAAAGCGGTGAGCGCGGTACAGTCATCATCGGTGGCGGGGCGCAGTGAATTGGACATGACACCTCGTATACGCGCGGTGCGGGCGAAAAAAAAGGCCGAGCACGAGGCTCGGCCGAAGTCCAACAGGGAGGTATGATGATGACCGACCTTGGCCGTCATCGTCATATCGCCAATTAAATAACGAAAATGAGTCGTTCAAGAGAAACAACGTCGCAAATGCAGCATTGCCGCTATGCGTTTGATGCATGGCTGATTGCGGACCCTACGGTTCGGCCTGAAGACGCAGCCTTTTGCGGTGGCTGATGATCTCATCCTGAACAAAATCCCGGAAGGCCGAAATACGTTTGGAATGGCGCAATTCTTCGGGGTAGGCCAGAAAAACAGGCACTTCGCTTGATATAGTATCCGGCAGCACACGCACCAGATCGGGGAAATCCTGAGTGACGTAATCGGGCAGCACCCCGATGCCCAGATTGTGCAACACGCCTTGCAGCACGCCGAAATAGTTGTTCACCGTCAAAAGAGAGGTCACATCATTGGCCAGCAGTTCCTTGACCAGCGTGGCCCCGGCGCCGACCTGAGCCGAGCGGGGGTTTTGACAGATCAGGCGGTGTTCGGACATCTGTTCGACGGTTTCGGGCGTGCCACGCTCGCGCAGGTAGCTGGGCGTTGCAAACAGCGCCATGTGGATGCTCATCAGGCGTTTGCGGATCAGATCGGCCTGGCTGGGTTCTTTCATGCGGATGGCCACGTCGGCCTCGCGCATGGGCAGGTCCAGCACGCGTTCTTCCAGCATCAGATCGATCTTTAGATCGGGATATTTTTCATACAGATGTGGCAGGCGCGGGGCCAGCCACAGCGTGCCAAACCCGATGGTGGTGGTCACGCGCAACTCGCCAAACACCTCTTCTTCGCTGTCGCGAATACGCGCGGTGGCCGTATCAAGACGTTTGAGCATCGCACGGGTCGCGTCAAACAACAGCTCGCCTTGTTCGGTGAGAATCAGACCACGGGCATGGCGGTGAAACAGGGTGGCGTTCAGCGCCTCTTCGAGCCCGCGAATTTGGCGCGACACCGCTGATTGCGACAGGTGCAGGCGATCGCCGGCATGTGTCAGCGAGCCGGCATCGGCCACGGCATGAAATATTCTGAGCTTGTCCCAATCCATCGCCGCAACTTTCTGTCTAAATGCCGTGTCCCTCAGCAATAGCAAGTTTGTGAGCGGCGTACAGCTTGGAAACCGGTATGGATCTGAGATTTCTCTTGGTAGGTCAGAAAATGTGACCTATTATTGCGCTATCATATGGGCATGATTGCCCGACCAGGGAGCACGCCATGAGCACGCCACAGATTTCACTGAGTGACCGTTTTGATCTGACAAAATCGCCGGTTCTGTTGAATGGCACGCAGGCGTTGGTGCGACTGATGGTGATGCAGGCCGCGCGCGACACGGCGGCGGGGTTGAACACCGCAGGGTATTGCACAGGCTATCGCGGCTCGCCCTTGGGGGCGGTCGATATGCAGATGCGCCGCGCCGAAAAGGTACTGGCTGAGGCGAATGTCCGGTTCGAGGAAGGGCTGAACGAAGATCTGGCCGCCACCGCCCTGTGGGGCGCACAACAGGCCGAACTGCGCGGCGAAGGCAAATACGACGGTGTGTTCGGGCTGTGGTACGGCAAGGGGCCGGGGGTGGACCGCTCGGGTGATGTGATGCGGCACGCCAATATGGCGGGTACGTCCAAACATGGCGGCGTGCTGATGGCGATGGGCGACGACCATACCGGCGAGAGTTCGACCGTATTGCACCAATCCGAATGGGCGCTGGTGGATGCCTATATGCCGGTCGTGTCCCCCGCAGGCGTGCAGGAAATTCTGGATTACGGCATCTATGGCTATGCTTTATCACGGTTTTCTGGCCTCTGGGTGGGGCTGAAAACCATGAAGGACACGGTTGAGGCAACGGCCGTTGTGGATGGCCGCGCCGACCGAATGCAGGTGGTACTGCCCGATTTTGACATGCCAGAGGGTGGGCTGAACATCCGCCTGGGCGACACGCCACACGCACAGGAAACCCGGATTATCGACGTGAAACGTTTTGCTGCCGAAGCGTTCAGCCACGCCAACAAAATGGACCGCCGGATGATGGGCAAACCCGGTGCCAAGATCGGCTTTGTATCGGCGGGCAAAAACTGGCTGGATCTGGTGCATGCGCTTAGCCTGCTGGGCATTGACGAAACCGAAGCAGAGCGACTGGGCATCACCACCTACAAGGTGGGTCAGGTGTTTCCGCTGGACATGAAAGGCTTTACCGATTGGGCCGAAGGGCTGGACCTGATCGTGGTGGTCGAGGAAAAGCGCAAATTGATCGAAGTGCAGATCAAGGAAGCGATTTTTGACAACCGGCAGGGGCGGCGTGTCTTTGGCTGGTACAAAGGCGGCTCGGGTGCGTTGCACCGAGAAGAGCTGTTTCCCACGCGCGGTGCGTTGGATCCCACGTGGATTGCGCGTAAGCTGGGCGAGATCCTGATTGAGGAAGGGCGCAGCACAGACCGCATTAAGGCCGGGTTGCAAGCCATTGAAGACGCAGATAAAGCGGACAATGCCGAAGAGCTGGCCGCACGTCTGCCATACTTCTGCTCGGGGTGTCCGCATAACTCCTCCACCAAACTGCCCGAGGGCGCGCGTGCCTATGCCGGGATCGGCTGTCACTACATGGTGCAGTGGATGGACCGCGAGACGACGGGCTTTACCCATATGGGCGGCGAAGGGGCCAACTGGATCGGAGAGGCTCCGTTTTCCAACCGCGCGCATGTGTTTCAGAACATCGGCGACGGGACGTACAACCATTCGGGCGTGCAGGCCATTCGTGCCGCCCTGGCCGCCGGTACGACGATGACCTACAAAATCCTCTATAATGAGGCGGACGCCATGACCGGCGGGCAGGCGAATGAAGGCGGGCTGGACGCGCCGCGCATCGCCGCAGAACTGCGCGCAATGGGCGTGAAACATCTGGCCGTTGTCTATGATGAAAAGGAAGACGTCGACTTTAAGGCCTTCCCGCAGGGCATTGATATGTTTGAGCGATCCCAATTGATGGACGTGCAGAAACGGTTCGAACAGATCGAAGGTGTGTCGGCGATTGTCTATATTCAGACCTGTGCGGCCGAGAAGCGCAGGCGTCGCAAGCGTGGCACGTTCCCAGACCCGGACAAGCGCGTGTTCATCAACACCGATGTCTGCGAAGGCTGCGGCGATTGTGGGGTACAGTCTAACTGCGTGTCGATCGTGCCGGTCGAAACCGAACTGGGCCGTAAACGCGCGATCGATCAATCCAGTTGCAACAAGGATTTCAGCTGCGTCAAAGGGTTTTGCCCATCGTTTGTCACCCTGGAAGGCGCGCAAATCCGCAAAGAAGCGGCGACCGATCTGGAGTTGCCCGATCTTCCCGAGCCCAGGTTGCCCAAAATTGACGGCACTTTTAATGTGGTGATCACCGGCGTGGGCGGAACCGGCGTGGTGACCATCGGGGCTGTGATGGCGCAGGCCGCACAGCTGGATGGCAAAGGCGCTGGCATGATGGAAATGGCAGGGCTGGCACAGAAGGGCGGCGCGGTGCATATCCATTGCCGCCTGGCGGAAAAGCCCGAGGATATCAGTGCGATACGTGTCGCAACGGGTGAATGTGATGCGCTGATTGGCGGTGATCTGGTGGTCAGTGCCGGGGCGAAAACGCTGGGGCTGACGCGGGCGGGCCGGACCGGCGCAGTGGTCAACAATCACGAGGTGATCACCGGCGATTTCACCCGCGACAGCACCTTTAAGCTGCCCTTTGACCGACTGGAGCTGGCCTTGCAGGCCCGGCTGCAAGACGCTGTGCATCTGTTCGATGCGATGGCGCTGGCCAAGGTCACGCTGGGCGATAGTATTTTCTCAAACATGATGATCTTTGGTGCGGCCTGGCAACAGGGGTTGGTGCCGCTTTCAAAGGACGCGATTTTTCAGGCGATTGATCTGAATGGCACCGCTGTTGCGCGCAACCAACGCGCCTTTGAGATTGGCCGCTGGGCGATGGTCCATCCCCGGCAGGCCGCCCGGATGATGGCGCCCAATGTCGTGGAGCTGCCCAAAACGCTGGATGAAAAACGGGCCTTCCGCGAGTCGCATTTGAAAGCCTATCAGGGCAAGCGTCTGGTCAGGCGGTATCATCGGTTGCTGGATCAGATCAACGACCCCGAGATCAAGGAAATCGCTGTAAAATCGTTCCACAAGATATTGACATACAAGGATGAATATGAAGTGGCGCGGTTACTTTTGGAAAGCCGCACCAAGGCACAGGCCGAGTTTGACGGGGCGTTCAAGATGACCTTTCATCTGGCACCCCCCTTGCTGGCCAAGACCGGCCAGGACGGGCGGCCGGTCAAACGTGAATTCGGAGCATGGATTGCGCGCCCGATGCGGATGCTGGCCCGGATGAAAAGGCTGCGGGGCACGCCCTTTGATCCGTTCGGGTACACCGCCGAGCGCAAGATGGAGCGTGCGTTGATCCGTCAGTATGAGGCTGACATGGCAGAAGTGATGCCCTTGTTGACCGCGCACACCCGGGATGCGATTGCGGCCCTGGCTGCATTGCCGGATGACATCAAAGGCTTTGGCCCCGTCAAGCATGCCAATGCGACTAAAGCCGCGAAACGGCGCGAGGAATTGCTGATGATGATCCGTTCTGGCGGCGAGGCAACTGCGAAAGCCGCGCAGTGATGGCGTTAGCGGGTAGGGATGCGTCAGTGTTATAGGGCGCGCGCATGACGGCACGCCGGTGACACCGCCGGATCAAAAAGGACCAGACCCGATGCAACAGCAGCGCAGTGTGCGTGATATCTCATATGCTGATAGCGCACAGACCAAAGGCGGGCGCGCGGTGATCCGCACGATGGAGAACCTGACCGGCCGTATGCGCCTGATCAAACGGGTGGCGGGCTATGACCGCGATATCGCACAGGGGCGCGATTTCTGGGATGTGATGGTTGAACGTTACGGGCTTTCGCTGCAGGTGGTGACGGGCAGCTTGGGGAACATCCCCAAGGATAAGCCTTTGATTTTGGTTGCCAATCATCCCTACGGCATTCTGGATGGAATGATGATGGGTCATATCCTGAGGCAGACGCGTGGCGACTTTAAAATCCTGGCCAACGATGCGTTTTGCGCGGCCAGTGACCTGAGTGATGTGATCCTGCCCATCAGTTTCAAAACCACAAAAGAGGCCGTGGCGCTGAACCTTGCGACGCGCAAAACGGCGCTTGGATATCTGGAGCAGGGCGGTGCGATTGGCATTTTTCCGGGCGGCGGCGTTGCGACATCGGCCAGGCTGTTTTCCAAACCGATGGATCCGGGCTGGCGGGCGTTTACGGCGCGGATGGTGTCAAAATCAGATGCGGTTGTGGTTCCGGTGTTCTTTGAGGGGCAGTGCAGTCGTCTGTTTCAGATCGCCAGCCACCTGCACATGACGCTGCGCGCAGGCCTGTTGATCCGTGAATTCAAAGCGCGTGTCGACACGCCCGTGCGCGTGCACATCGGAGCGGTCCTTGGCCGGGATCAGTTGGACCCGATGAGGGGGGACGGCAAATCGCTTGTGGCGTTTTTGCGGGCAAAGACGTATGAGCTGTCTCCAACGCTGATCGATCCTGCGTCGGTTGGATACAAGTGGGATTAACAACGCTGGACAGGCATCATGGCGGTCGGAATTTTTGATTCAGGTTTGGGCGGGTTGACCGTTTTGGATGCGGTGCAGGCGCGGCTGCCCGATGTGCCGTTTGTGTATCTGGCCGACAGTGCCCATGCGCCTTACGGGGTGCGTGATGCGGATGACATCTATGGGCTGACCTGTGATGCGGTGCAACGGCTTTGGGATGAGGGATGCGATCTGGTTGTGCTGGCATGCAACACGGCCTCGGCGGCGGCGTTGCGCCGGATGCAGGAAAGCTTTGTGCCTTCAGACAAACGCGTGTTGGGGGTCTTTGTGCCTATGATCGAGGCCCTGACCGAACGGCAGTGGGGGGATAATTCGCCCCCGCGCGAAGTGGCTGTCAAACATGTGGCGCTGTTTGCGACGCCTGCAACGGTGTCGAGCCGGGCGTTTCAGCGCGAACTGGCGTTTCGTGCCATCGGTGTGGATGTCGAAGGGCAGGCCTGCGGTGGCGTGGTGGATGCCATTGAAGACGGTGATATGATCCTGGCCGAAGCATTGGTGCGCTCGCATGTGGAGGCGTTGAAGCGTAAGATGCCCGAGCCTCAGGCGGCCATTCTGGGCTGTACCCATTACCCGCTGATGCAAGAGGCGTTTCAGGCGGCCCTGGGCGCGGATGTGACTGTGTACAGTCAGGCTGATCTGGTGGCTGAAAGTCTGGCGGATTACCTGCAACGCCATCAGAACATGAACGGAACGGGCACGACGGCCAAATTCCTGACCACGGGGGATCCGCGGCGTGTGTCGGACCGTGCGACACAATTTTTGCGACGAAGCATCACGTTTGAAGCGGCCTGATCCGGGCGGCTCTTCGGGCTCTTGCGTGCCCGCCTCGCGAGGCCGGCTGTCAGGACGGATGAGCACGCCCCGATTGCAGGGCACAAGATTTGCGCATACACCCCTTTTGATCCTCTGAAGTAGAGACATGACATGACACATTCTATCGCCATTCTGGGCGCCTCGGGCTACACGGGCGCCGAGCTGATCCGGCTGATCGCCACCCATCCCACCATGACCATCACCGCGCTTGGTGCCAATTCCAAAGCGGGGCAAACCATGGCACAGGTGTTCCCGCATCTGCGCCACCTGGATCTGCCGGATCTGGTCAAAATCGACCAGATTGATTTCGCAGGTATCGATCTGTGCTTTTGTGCCTTGCCGCATAAAACCAGCCAAGAGGTTATCTCGGCCTTGCCCAAGACCTTGAAAATCGTGGACCTGTCGGCGGATTTCCGGCTGCGTGATCCTGAGGCCTATGCCAAGTGGTATGGCAATCCGCACAGCGCTGTCGACATGCAACAAGAGGCGGTTTACGGCCTGACCGAGTTTTACCGCGACGCCATTCGCGATGCGCGTCTGGTGGCCGGGACCGGGTGCAATGCAGCCACGGGGCAGTATCTGCTGCGGCCATTGATTGCAGCGGGTGTGATCGATCTGGATGACATCATTTTAGACCTGAAGTGCGGCGTGTCCGGTGCGGGGCGCAGTCTGAAGGAAAACCTGCTGCACGCCGAGCTGAGCGAGGGCTATCACGCCTATGCGGTGGGCAGCACACATCGGCATCTGGGTGAATTTGACCAGGAGTTTTCGGCCATTGCAGGCCGCGATGTGCACATTCAGTTCACCCCGCATCTGATCCCGGCGAACCGGGGCATTCTGGCGACAGGCTATGTCAAAGGCGATGCCGACGCGGTTTATGGCGCGCTGTTGCAGGCCTATGCAGATGAACCATTTGTTGAGCTGTTGCCGATGGGGGAAACCCCCAGCACGCGCCATATCCGGGGCTCGAATTTTTGCCATATCGGCGTTGTGGCCGACCGGCGCACAGGCCGGGTGAGCGTGGTAGCGGCACTTGATAATTTGACCAAAGGATCGTCTGGTCAGGCCTTGCAGAATGCCAATCTGATGTTAGGTGAGGATGAAACGACGGGGCTGATGTTGGCCCCGGTCTTTCCATAAGGGCCGCCCATGAAGACGCTAAAAAAGCAGCGCCGCATTCAGGTCATCGCCATTTCGGCGGTGGCTTTGGTCGTGGCCACGGCCCTGATCGGCTATGCAATGCGCGACGGGATCAACTTTTTCCGCTCGCCCAGTCAGGTGATGGAAGAGCCGCCCAGCCCTACGGAAGTGTTCCGTATTGGCGGGCTGGTAACCGAAGGGTCAATCGTGCGCGGCGAGGGCAAGACGGTGTCCTTTGCTGTCACCGATGGCGGGGCCACGGTGCCGGTCACATACACCGGCGTGCTGCCAGATCTGTTTGAGGAAAATCAGGGGATGGTTGGCACCGGCACTTATGACGGGCAGGTTTTTGCGGCCACTGAAATTCTGGCCAAGCATGACGAAACCTACATGCCCAAAGAGGTGGTGGACGCGCTGAAAGCGCAGGGTGTCTACAAAGAACCGGACGCTGAGTATTAAGTTTCTTAAACATCTGGGCTGACGTTTAAGGCATCAGAGCGGAGGTGACCCCTCGGTTCGTCCCGATGCAGAAAGCGCCCCAGATGAAAACCGTCACTGAAATTGCCCGAGAGATCGTTGCCCGAGAGGGTGGCTATGTAAACGACCCCGATGATCCGGGCGGGGCCACCAAATTTGGCGTCACCATTCATACGATGCGCCGTTTGGGGATGGATCTGGACCGCGACGGGGATGTGGATACATCCGACGTGCGCAGGTTAACCCGTGCGCAGGCCGAAGAGATTTTCGTAAAGCACTATTTCCACAAGCCCCGCATTTCGTTGCTGCCCGTGGAATTGCAGGCATCGGTGTTTGACATGTATGTGAACGCCGGGGCCAACGCGGTGAAAATTCTTCAACGACTGCTGCGCGATATGGGGCATGTGGTCAGCGTTGACGGTGTCATTGGCCCGATCACCGCAGGGGCGGCGGATATGATCGTGCGCGATGCGTCCGACTTTGCCGCAGACGCCTACGGAATTGCCCGGCGCAATTACTATTTCCGTCTGGCGGATATGCGCCCGGCCAGCCGCAAATATGCGCGTTCGCGGCGGGGCGGCAAAGGCGGCTGGATCACCCGCGCCGAAGCCTTCATTTCACCGCGCTACCACCTGACTGATGCTCAGTTCAGCGAAAGGACATCCACATGGGCCTGATCGATACCGTCTTGAACCTTGTCTTTGGCAATGGTCGCAACGCAATTGCTGAAACTGCGCATATCTGGCGTGAAAACACCGAAGCAGGTGCCGCCCGCGAGGCCGAGTTGACCGGGCAGGTGCTGGCCCAGTATGGCAAGGAATTCAGCCTCGAAAATCGTGGCATGTTTGATCGCATCATGGATGGCGTCAACCGGCTGCCGCGCCCTGCGATGGCGCTTGGAACGCTGGCGCTGTTTGTCTCGGCGATGATCAACCCCACGTGGTTTGCCGAACGTATGCAGGGCATTGCTCTGGTGCCCGAGCCGCTGTGGTGGTTGCTGGGTGCGATCGTGTCGTTCTACTTTGGGGCACGCCATCAAATCAAAGGTCAGCAGTTTCAGCAATCACTGGCCACAACGATGGCGCTGGCCCCGCAGGTGGCAGGCAATATTGCCAAACTGCGCGGGGTGAATACCCCGGTGGACATCAGGGCGGAAACCCCCGGAGTGGCGGATACGCAGACTGATGCCCGCATCACCGAGGCCACGGTGCAGTCGGCCGCCACCGGCAATGCCGCCCTGGACGATTGGAATGAATCCCGTGCGCGCTGAGGCTTGCCGCAGCACGCCCCCCGCGACAACGTGACCGCCGCAGCATTGCATTCGTGATTGCCCCGACGCGGCGGCGCATTATACTAGCGGTATGTTTACAGAAATCGGACACTTTGCCCTGATCCTGGCCTTTGTGGTTGCGTGTATGCAGGCCACTTTGCCACTGATTGGTGCGCACAAACGATGGGCAGGCTGGATGGCCCTGGCCGAGCCTGCGGCCGTGGCACAATTTGCCCTGACATTGCTGGCGTTTGCAGCGCTGACATGGGCCTTTGTGACCTCGGATTTCTCGCTGAGGCTGGTGTGGCTGAACAGTCATACGGCCAAGCCGATGCTGTATAAAATCACCGGCGTGTGGGGCAACCACGAAGGCTCGATGCTGCTTTGGGTGCTGATCGTGGCACTGTTTGGGGCCTTTGTGGCCTGGTTTGGCAGCAATCTGCCGCCCACGTTGCGCGCCCGCGTTCTGGCGGTGCAGGCGATGGTGGGCGTGGCGTTTTTTGCCTTTATCATCTTCACCTCAAACCCGTTTTTGCGCCTTGAGGTGCCGCCCTTTGATGGTCAGGATCTGAACCCGCTGTTGCAAGACCCCGGTTTGGCCTTCCATCCGCCGTTCTTGTATCTGGGGTATGTCGGGCTTTCGATGACCTTCTCGTTTGCTGTGGCCGCCCTGATCGAAGGGCGCGTTGATGCGGCGTGGGGTCGCTGGGTGCGCCCCTACACATTGGCCGCTTGGGTGTTTTTGACCATCGGCATCGCACTTGGATCCTGGTGGGCCTACTACGAGCTGGGCTGGGGCGGCTTCTGGTTCTGGGACCCGGTTGAAAACGCGTCCTTCATGCCTTGGTTGATTGCCGCGGCCCTGCTGCACTCCGCGATCGTCGTGGAAAAGCGCGAGGCATTGAAAAGCTGGACCATCCTGCTGGCCATCATCGCCTTTGGCTTTTCCATGATCGGCGCGTTTATCACCCGCTCAGGTGTTCTGACGTCAGTGCACGCCTTTGCCAATGACCCCGAGCGCGGCATGGTCCTGCTGGCGATCACAGCGGTCTTTATGGGCGGCGCGCTGACCCTGTTTGCGGCGCGTGCCAACGTGATGCAGGCCAAGGGTGTGTTCAGCGTCAGCAGCCGCGAAACCATGTTGCTGGTCAACAATATCCTGCTGTGCGTGGCCTCGTTTGTGGTGTTCGTGGGCACGATCTGGCCCTTGGTGGCCGAGATGCTGTTTGATCGTAAACTTTCGGTCGGCCCGCCGTTTTTCGACATGGCGTTCACCCCCTTTATGATCGCACTTGGGCTTGTGCTGCCGGTGGGCAATCTGTTGCCGTGGAAACGTGCCAAACTGGGCCGTGCCTTGCGCCAAATGCGTGTGCCGTTTGTGCTGTGCGTCGCGCTTGGGGTGTTGGTCTGGGCGATGCAGACCGGACGCTCTGCGCTGGGGCCTGTCGGGCTGTTCCTGGGCGCATGGCTGCTGGCCGGATCTTGCATTGATCTGTGGTCGCGCACGGGGCGCGGGGAAAACCGGCTGGGCCGGCTGATGCGTCTTCCGCGTGCGGATTGGGGACGCGCCGTGGCCCATGGCGGGCTTGGCGTGACGATGGCCGGGATCGCCGGCATGCTGGCTTGGCAGGTCGAAGATATCCGCGTGGTGCAGGTTGGCGAACGCTTTGATGTGGCAGGATATAATTACACACTGGCCGACGTGCGCCAGATTGAGGGACCCAACTATCGCTCGACCATGGCCGACATCGAAGTGCGCAAAGGCGAGCGTCTGGTGACCACGTTGTCCCCCGAAAAACGGTTTTACCCGGTGGCGTCCATGCCCACCACGGAAGCCGCGATTTCCAATGGTTTCCTGCGTGACATTTACGTGGTGATTGGTGATCCGCAATCCGATGGTGGCTGGGCTGTACGGACCTATGACAAACCGCTGGCCAACTGGATTTGGGGCGGTGCAATTCTGATGGCCCTGGGCGGCGGGCTGTCGCTGACCGACCGGCGCTACCGCGTGGCCGCAGGGGCCAGCCGACGCCGCCGGTCCCCCGGCGCCGTGCCCGCAGAATGAGGTGGCTTGCCCTGACATTGGCGTTGCTTTTCGCGCTGCCTGCCCATGCGGTGCAACCCGATGAGATCCTGGATGATCCCCGCCTTGAGGAGCGCGCCCGCGAGCTGAGCAAGGGGTTGCGCTGTTTGGTGTGCCGCAACGAAAGCATCGACGAATCAAATGCCGAACTGGCCCGTGATCTGCGCATTTTGGTGCGCGAACGACTGGTGGCAGGGGATACCAACGAGGAGGTGATCGACTTTGTCGTGGCACGCTACGGCGAATACGTGTTGCTGCGCCCGCAGGCAGATGGGTCGAACCTGCTGCTTTGGGCGGCAGGGCCGATCATGCTGATCCTGGGTGTCGGCATCGCGTTGGTCTATGTGCGCCGCCGGGCACAGACCCGCCCCGACACCGAAACACAGCTGAGCGCTGAAGAGCAGACCCGGTTGGATGACATCCTGAAGGGGTGACGCGCCGTTCAACCTTGCGCCCTGTGCCTGCACGCGCCACAAGTCGTGCAACACGGCCGCAAAGGAGACGCCCGATGAAAAAGTATCAGACCATATCGCTGGACTATGACGGTGGCATTGCGCTGTTGCGGTTGAACCGTCCGGACAAGATGAACGCGCTGAGCACGCAAATGCGCGCCGAGATCACCGATGCCGTGCATGCGGCAGGGCGTGCGGCGCGGGTGCTGGTCATGACAGGCGAGGGGCGCGCGTTTTGTTCAGGGCAAGACCTGAGCGATACCGGCGATGTGTCGGCAATGGATCTGGAGCGCGTGTTGCGCGACGAATACGAGCCGATGTTGCATGCGATTGGCGATTGTCCGATCCCGACGATATCTGCTGTGAACGGCGCGGCGGCCGGGGCAGGGGCCAACCTGGCGCTGGCGGCGGATGTGGTGGTTGCCACCGAAAGTGCTGTGTTCTTGCAGGCCTTTGCCCGGATTGGGCTGATGCCAGACGCGGGCGGCACTTATTGGATGCCCCGGCAGATGGGCGCGGCCAAGGCGATGGGGGCCGCCCTGTTTGCCGAGCCTGTTTCAGCCCAGCAAGCCAGTGAATGGGGCATGATCTGGGAATGGGCGCCGGACGCCGAGTTTACCGCTCTGTGGCGCAAGCGGGCTGAACATCTGGCTCAGGGTCCAACCCAGGCCTATGGCAATATGAAAAAAGCGCTGCGCCGCTCTTGGGAGAATAGCCTGTCCGGCCAGCTGGATCTGGAAGCCAAACTGCAAGGGCGCTGTGGTATGACCCGCGATTTTCAGGAGGGCGTTGTGGCCTTCCTCGACAAACGAAAACCCGACTTTGAGGGGCGCTGACCCCAATCGGTGCTTTTCAGAAGGCACTTGGTCGTTCAATGATTAAGGGGCTGCACGCAATGGCAGCCCCTTAAATGTATCAGTGTCGTGTCCGCGAACAGGACGATCAGCGTTTTTCGATATCGACGTAGTTGCGCAACGTTTCGCCTTGGTACAACTGACGCGGACGGCCGATTTTCAGCTGAGGATCAGCGATCATTTCTTTCCACTGTGAAATCCACCCCACGGTGCGGCTGACCGCAAAGATCGGCGTGAACATCGAGGTCGGAAAGCCCATCGCCTCAAGGATGATGCCCGAGTAGAAATCCACATTCGGGAACAGCTTTTTGTCTGCAAAATACGGATCGGCAAGTGCTTGCTTTTCCAGCTCTTTGGCGACTTGCAGGATTGGGTTGTCTTCAACGCCCAGCAGTTCAAGCACCTCATCGGCGGATTGCTTCAACACTTTGGCGCGCGGATCAAAGTTCTTGTAGACCCGGTGACCAAAGCCCATCAGACGGAAATCATCATCCTTGTCCTTGGCGCGGGCGATGTATTCAGGGATACGGTCCACTGTGCCAATCTCGCGCAGCATTTCCAGACAGGCCTGATTGGCGCCGCCATGTGCCGGACCCCACAAACAGGCGATGCCTGCGGCAATACATGCAAATGGGTTGGCCCCCGAAGATGACGCCAAACGCACCGTCGAGGTGGAGGCATTTTGTTCGTGGTCCGCTTGCAACGTAAAGATCCTGTCCATCGCGCGGCTGAGGATCGGGTTGACCATAAAATCCTCGGACGGGACAGCAAAGCACATGCGCAAAAAGTTCGCCGCATAGTCCAGATCGTTGCGCGGATACACAAACGGCTGACCCAGCGTGTATTTATAGGCCATGGCCGCAATCGTAGGCATCTTGGCGATCAGGCGGATTGTAGCCACCTCGCGTTGCCAGGGATCGGCCACATCGGTGCTGTCGTGATAAAACGCCGACAGCGCACCGACCACGCCCACCATGATGGCCATAGGGTGCGCATCCCGGCGATACCCACGAAACAGAAAATGCATTTGTTCGTGCAGCATGGTGTGGTTTGTCACGCGGCTTTCGAAGTCTTCCAACTGCGCCGCCGAAGGCAGCTCGCCATACAAAAGCGCGTAGCACACCTCAAGATAGTGTGACATCTCGGCCAGCTGGTCGATCGGATAACCGCGGTGCAACAGCTCGCCCTTGGCGCCGTCAATAAAGGTTATGGTGCTGTCGCAGCTGGCGGTTGATGTGAACCCAGGATCGTAGGTAAACACCCCCGCCTGGCCATAAAGCTTTCGAATATCAATGACATCCGGGCCCGCTGTTGGAGTGAAAATCGGAAGCTCGTAGCTTTCGTTGCCAATTTCCAGCTTTGCTGTTTTTGTGCTGTCACCCATTCTGGATGTCCTCCTTGTCGTCCGGCCCAATTGCGGTATGCAACAGGTTTTATCGTTCGGGGTCTTGCGGTTTGGTTAACTCACATCGGCCCCAGCCTCATTGATGCGTAAGATGCTTTCTTCGCGTCCAAGAACCATCAGCATGTCAAACACCGACGGTGTCGCAGCCCGACCAGCCAGTGCCGCCCTAAGGGGACCGGCAAGCTTGCCAAATTTCATGTCATGGCTTTCGGCGAATTGATTTGCCACCGCCTCAAGAGTGTCGCGGTCCCACGTAGCATTTTGCAGATGCGGCGTCAATTCCAACAGTATACCACGGGATACTGAATCAAGGTGTTTCGCGGCCTTTTCCTCAATTTCCAGCGGACGATCTGACAGGATAAACGCAGCCTTATCAATAAGTTCTGGAAAGGTCTTCGCGCGCTCTTTGAGGCAGTACATGCCCCTGCGTAAAAGTGTATTTTTCTCGTCTGACAGGGGCGCTTGGCCGGTTGCGGCCAGAAAATCCTGCAATTCATGCAGCAGTGCAGCATCGTCGGTCACGGCAATATGCTGGCCGCACAGGTTTTCCAGTTTCTTGAAATCAAACCGGGCGGGGGATTTGCCAATGCCGGACAGATCAAACCACTCTTGTGCCTGCGCATCCGAGAAAAACTCGTCATCGCCGTGGCTCCAGCCCAGCCGCGCCAGATAGTTGCGCATGCCTGCCGCCGGATAGCCGATCTGCTGATACTCTTCGACCCCCAGCGCGCCATGACGCTTGCTGAGTTTCTTGCCATCGGCCCCGTGGATCAATGGAATATGGGCGTAGACGGGCAGGGGCCAGCCCATCGCGTCATAGATCATCATCTGGCGCGCGGCATTGTTCAGGTGGTCATCACCGCGGATCACATGGGTCACGCCCATATCATGGTCGTCCACCGCCACGGCCAGCATATACACCGGCGTCCCGTCCGAGCGCAGCAGAACCATATCATCCAGCTGGTCATTGCGGATGGTCACATCGCCCTGCACCTGATCCCGGATCACCGTGGCCCCGTCTTGGGGGGCCTTGATCCGCACAACATAGGGTGCATCCGGGTGGGTCGCCGCATCGGCGTCGCGCCAGGGCGAGCGGTAAAGCGTTGATTTGCCTTCCGCTTTTGCAGCATCACGGAAGGCTTGGATGTCGTCCTGGGTGGCAAAGCACTTATAGGCCTTGCCCTGATCCAGCAGGTGATGCGCCACGTCGGCGTGACGCCCTGCGCGCTCAAACTGGCTGATCACCTCCCCGTCGTGATCCAACCCGAGCCACGCCATGCCGTCCAGGATGGCCTGCGTGGCCTCAGGGCTGGAGCGAGCACGGTCCGTGTCCTCGATCCGCAACAAGAAGGTGCCACCGCGCCCACGGGCAAACAGCCAGTTGAACAAAGCGGTGCGCGCGCCGCCGATATGCAGATATCCGGTGGGCGAGGGGGCAAAACGAGTGACGACGGCGTCGGTCATGGGCGTTATTAACCTTTCGGTAACCTGTGTGGAGATAGCGTTGATCCTGTCTATCGGCCCGTCGGAGGCGAGACAAGACATGGCACTGGTTCATATCGTGACCTCGCACTGGATGGCTCAGCGGGGGCATCTGTTTCCTTGGATCCCGGTTTGTCTGGCCGTGGGGATCGGGTTGTTCTTTGCCTTGCGGTTCGAACCCGCGCCCCTGCAGTATTTCTGGATCGGTATCCTGGGCCTGAGTGCCGCGTTCTGCGCCATTATGCTGCCCTTTGCATGGCGGCCCTTTGGGTGGGCAATTGTCCTGATCAGCGCCGGGTTTATGCTGGCGGGCACGCGCACTCATACGTTGGCCGAGCCGGTATTGGGCTGGCGGTATTATGGCCCCGTTGAAGGGCGGATCGTGGGCATTGATCGCTCTTCATCGGATGCGGTGCGGTTGACGCTGGACACTGTGCGCCTGCGCGACGTCAGCCCGGCACGCACCCCACACCGGGTGCGTCTGTCACTGCACGGCCCCCAGGACCATATCACGCCCAAACCCGGATTATGGGTGATGAGCACGGCACATCTGTCGCCTCCTGCTGGCCCGGTTGAGCCGGGTGGCTTTGATTTTCAGCGCCACGCCTGGTTTTTGCAACTGGGCGCCATGGGCTACACTCGTAACCCGGTGCTGATCCGTGCACCGCCGGATGGATCGCAACCGGTGTTTGCGGCCCGTATGGCCTTGTCAGATCATGTGCGCCAGGTATTGCCCGGCGAGGCGGGCGCCTTTGCTGCGGCTATCATGACAGGTGATCGATCGGGCATCGGGCAGGACACGCTGCGCGATTTGCGGGTGTCCAATCTGGCGCATTTGCTGGCCATCTCGGGGTTGCATATGGGCCTGTTGGCGGGGTTTGTCTTTGCCGCCCTGCGCTATGGGTTTGCGCTGGTGCCGTACCTGTGCCTGCGGGTGTCCTCCAAAAAACTGGCCGCGGTGATCGCTTTGGTCACGGCGGCGGGGTATCTGGCCTTGTCGGGCGGCAATGTTGCAACCGAGAGGGCCTTTGTGATGGTCGCCGTGGCCCTGGTGGCAGTGTTACTGGACCGACAGGTGTTCAGCCTGCGTGCGGTTGCGGTGGCTGCCATCATCGTGCTGTGCCTGCGCCCCGAGGCGTTGCTGGGCCCCGGATTTCAGATGTCATTTGCCGCCACCACCGCCTTGGTTGCCGTGTTCGGCTGGCTGCGCGAGACCTCATTGCCGCGGGGTCCACGCTGGGCCAGTGCCATTTTCGCGGTCTTTGTGTCATCGGCCGTGGCGGGGTTGGCCACAGCCCCCGTGGCCGCTGCGCATTTCAATCAGATTGCCCATTATGGCCTTGTGGCGAACCTGACAACGGTGCCCTTGATGGGTATTTTGGTCATGCCTGCAGCGGTGCTGGGGGCCGTATTGTTGCCTTTTGGGTTGGAATGGATTCCGCTGTGGGTGATGGGACAGGGGGTGGCGTGGATCCTGTTTGTGGCCGACTGGGTCACCGCGCTTGAGGGCGCGCGCGGCGTTGTGGTCAGCCCTGAACTGTGGGTGTTGCCTTGCATCGGGCTGGGTGCGCTGTGTGTCTTTTTGTGGCAGGGCCGGGCCCGTTGGGGTGGCGTGTTGCCCATCGTGGCCGCCTTCTGGATGTGGTCCGCAACCGAGCGCCCTGACGTGCTGATTGCTGAAAATGGTGGGTTGGTCGGCGTGATGACGCCCGAGGGTCGTGCGCTGAGCCGGGGCAAGGGCAACGGATTTGTGGCACGCAGTTGGCTTGAGAATGACGGCGATGCCAATGCGCAAGACAAGGCCGCTTTGCTGTGGGACACCCGCGAGGGTGTGCTGTTGCAGGTGCAGGCTTTGCGAGGCAAGACCGGTGCGCGTGCGGCGCGCGATTGCAGCGACGGGCAATGGGTTGTGCTGAACGTGGACCCGCCGTACCAGGCCAAAGATTTGCCCTGCCATCTGCTGCATCCCGATACATTGCGTAAATCGGGCGCTTTGGCGCTGTATCGTTCGGATAAGGGCGGAGCATTGCGGATGGTTTCAGCACATGCCGTCACAGGCGACCGGCTGTGGAATACGCCCCATCTGCGCAAAACAGCCAAGCGGCCGTCCAGACAGGTGGCGAAAAAGTAAATCACGCCTCCGGGTGACGAAAGGCGTGATCCAATACTTGATGCGGTCTTTGTCAGGCCATGCGTGGGCTTAGTACGTACGGATCAATCCCACCAAACGCCCCTGCACCTTGACCTTGTCATCGGGCAGAACACGGGTTTCATAGGCCGGGTTTGCGGCCTCAAGCGCGATGGCATTGCCCTTGCGGAAAAACCGTTTCAGCGTGGCTTCCTGATCTTCGACCAGAGCCACAACGATATCGCCATTATCAGCGGTGGATGTTTCGCGAATGACAACAACGTCGCCATCGTTGATGCCCGCATCGATCATCGAATCGCCCTTGACCTCAAGCGCGTAATGCTCGCCCGAACCTGACAACATCGAGCCGGGAACAGCCACGTTGTGACTGGCATGGGCAATCGGCTCAATCGGGACACCAGCGGCGATCTGACCCATCACAGGCAGCTCGACCGCGTGGATCGCATCGACCCCCATCGCCGCAGAGGGGGGCGGGGTATCAGGGCGATCGCCATCAATCACTCTGGGCGTAAATCCATGGGTTGCATCGCCACCCAGACTTTCGGGCAGCTTTACGATTTCCAACGCACGGGCGCGGTGGGCAAGGCGGCGGATAAAGCCGCGTTCTTCCAATGCGGTGATCAAACGGTGAATGCCGGACTTCGAGCGCAGGTCCAGCGCATCCTTCATTTCGTCAAAACTGGGGGGGACCCCGTCGCGCTGCACGCGTTTGTGGATAAAATTCAACAGATCCAGCTGCTTCTTGGTCAGCATGATGCTCATCCTCCGGGTGTTCGGTTCCTCTTTGTTCTACGCATGTTCTTGTTTTGTGTCAACGGGGTTTGACATTTCTTAGCATTGCGCGGCTTCGCGCCTTGGAATTGAGTGTTCGGGGCAAGATGAAACCGGGGCCGCAGTGGGTCAGAGCGGAATGTAGGACATTTGATCGCCTGCAGCGCGCGCGGTGTCGTCCGCAGGGCGCACCATCAAAGCGTTGGCATCAGCCAGCACCGACAATAGCGCGCTGTCCTGACGTGTTTCGGGGGTGATGACACCGTCCTTTACCACCGCACGCATGTAGTGCTCGCGCGGGCCACCTGTCGCCAGATCATGACCGAGGCGCGCTGTGAGGCGCGACAAGGGGGCCGTGCCAAGGCCCAACATGGCGCGTAACATCGGGCGCAAAAAGACATGGCCACAGACCATGGCCGACACCGGATTGCCTGGCAGGCCCACCATCGCTGCATCGCCAAACTGGCCAGCCATCAATGGCTTTCCGGGGCGCATTCTGACCTTGTAAAAGGCACGCGTGACGCCCAGATCGGCGGCGACATCGCCCACCAGATCATGATCCCCCACCGAGGCCCCGCCGATGGTCACCACCAGATCCGCGTTGCGCGCCAGATCGAAGGCCGCCTCAAGTGAGGCGCGCGTATCGCGTGCGATCGGCAGGATGCGCGTGTGGGCACCATGTTGATCCAGCAACGCCTTCAAACCAAAGGTATTGGAGGCAATGATTTGATCAGGGCCGGGCGTGTCTCCGGGCAAAACAAGTTCATCCCCGGTCGAGATCAGCGCCACATCAGGTTTGCGCGTGACGGTGATGTCGGAGATGTTCATTGACGCCAAAAGCGCAATATCAGACGCGCTGAGCCGTCGCGGAGCTGCCAACCTGTCGCCGATTTTGAAATCAGTGCCCAGGGGGCGGATGTAAGGCTTGGTGTCATAGCTGTCGTTCAGCGTGATGTGATCGCCGTCGCGGGATACGTCCTCTTGGATGATCACGCGGGTTGCCCCGGTTGGCACGGGTGCGCCGGTAAAGATGCGCACAGCCTGACCGGCGGCCACAGCCCCGTCAAAGCGGTGGCCCGCTGCGGCCTCGCCGATCACTGTGAACTGCGCGCCGGGCTGCACGTCGTCGTCGCGCAGGGCATAGCCATCCATTGATGAGGCCGGAAAGGGCGGCTGGTCGCGCCGGGCCACGCCATCTTGGGCCAGAACCCTGCCTGCGGCCTGCACCAGCGGCACGGTTTCTGAGCCCAGCGGAGAGACCAGCGAAAACAGATGCTCAAGCGCCTGATCGACGGTGATCATGTAACAGCTTCCAATTGTTGAGCTTCCCAAAGACCATATCTAAGACCAGTGGACTTTTCTTTCCACGCGCGCCTGCCATTGCTCGCTCGGCCGTTCATAATTGCAGCAGCTGCGCTTGGGCTGGTGAATGCATAGTCTTGAACGAACACTGCGTGCTTTCCATCGGAAACCAGTGTTCCATTTAAGATGAGTTCTGAGTGTAGTTTTTCGTAGCTGCGGCCAGAACTGTGCATAGACCATTCAAGCTTTGCTTTCGAACCAGCTTTGATAATCCACTCCCCATCGATGAGATCCGCTTCTCCCGAAACCCCATGCTTCGGCGTTGTCAAAACAAATGTGGCTAGCGCCGATCCTGTTTGACTTTCAACGTCTTGGCCGGTCTGCGGTCGAGATTTGTCCAAGAACATGTCAACTCGGATAGCAGGCAGAACCATCCTCAAGGTGTCAAGAAAGAACTCCATATTGGCAAGATCGGCTTCGGACAGGCTGCTTCTGGGCGGAACGTTTCCGTTTTCCAGACTTATCGCTTTTATGGAATCTGCGATTTCTACCAATCGGGATTCTAAATACTTGGCATGTGCCTTGTGAAGGTTATCCGCTGCGGAAGTGATCAGTACTGCTGTTTCCCACCAGTCTTTATTTGCGGCGTGAGATTTTATTCTGGAACTTAAGTCTTCCGCTTCACCGATATAGGCAAGTGGCCGCCCGTCTTGCTCTCCAATCAAAACGTACACGCCAGTGTGCTCAGCTTGTGTGCGATTTAGCGCCTGCTTGAGTTGAGTGCGGGGAAATCTGAGAACGTGTCCCGTCCAGTTAAATACCTCTGCCGTCAACATGCCATCTGGACGACCGTCAACAAAGAAAAGCTGAAGAGACCGCCCCTTAATATTCATGACGCCTCGTAGCGGCCTGATTTGCCGCCGTCTTTCAGCACCACATGGATGGCGCTGATCTCCATCGCCTTGTCCACAGCCTTGACCATGTCATAGACGGTCAGTGCGGCGGTCGAGACGGCTGTAAGCGCTTCCATTTCCACACCGGTCTGGCCTGTGGTTTTGACGGTGGCCTCAATCCGGATGCCGGGCAGCTGTGCGTCAGCGGTCAGCTCGACTGCAACTTTGGTGATGGGCAGCGGATGACACAGCGGGATCAGCTCGGGCGTCTTTTTGGCACCCATGATGCCAGCCAGTCGTGCAACCGACAGAACATCCCCCTTTTTGGCGCGTCCTTCGGTAATCATATCAAAGGTTTGCGCGGCCATCTTAATGTGTCCGGCTGCGACGGCAATCCGCGATGTCACGGGTTTGTCGGACACGTCCACCATATGGGCATCGCCCTTGCCGTCAAAATGGGTGAGATCCGCCATTTACATGCCACCCGGAGCCTGTTGCGGCGCGTTCAGAATGGCGCGGGTGGCCGCCGTCACATCATCGGCACGCATCAACGTTTCGCCAATCAAAAAGCTGCGCGCGCCGTAGCGGGCCATATCGGCCAGATCAGCGGCACTTTCCAACCCACTTTCGCACACGATCATCCGGTCCACCGGCACCTGTTTGGCCAGCTTTCGGGTGGTGTCGAGGGTGGTTTCAAAGGTGTTGAGGTTGCGGTTGTTGATGCCGATCATCTGGCTTTTCAACTGGGCGGCGCGCTCCAGTTCGGCGGCGTCATGCACCTCAAGCAGCGCGTCCATACCCCAACCCATCGCGGCATCTTCCAGCTCGGCGGCCTGGGCGTCGCTGACCGAGGCCATGATGATCAGAATGCAATCGGCGCCCAATGCGCGGGCTTCGGTCACTTGATAGGGATCATACATGAAATCCTTGCGCAACACGGGCAAGTCACAGGCGGCACGCGCCGTGGGCAGAAACGCCTTGGCGCCTTGAAAGCTGGGCGTGTCTGTCAGAACCGACAGGCAGGTCGCACCGCCCGCGGCATAGGCTTGTGCCAGAGCTTCTGGGTCAAAGTCGTCGCGGATCAACCCTTTGGAAGGGCTGGCTTTCTTGATCTCGGCGATCAGGCCGAACCCTGTCTTGCTGGCCTGCAGCAGCGCATCGGCAAAGGGGCGCACAGCAGGGGCGTTGCGGGCGCGGGTTTCCACCTCCTCAAGGCTGACCTCGGCCTTGGCGGCCTCGATTTCCTCAAGCTTGTAGGCTTTGATTTTTTCCAGAATGGTCGGGGTGCTCATGCGTGCCTCGATGTGACGGTGGCCAATGTTTCAATTTTAGCGCGTGCTGCGCCAGAGTCGATACTGGCCACGGCCATGTCGACGCCTTCCTTGGGGTCAGCGGTGCGGCCCGCCACAATCAGGGCCGCCGCCGCATTCAGCAGCACTGCATCGCGGTAGGCACCGGGTGCGCCGCCCAGCAAGGCGCGGAAGGCTTTGGCGTTGTCCTCAGGCGTGCCGCCGACGATGTCCTCAAACGGGTGCACGGGCAGGCCGAACTGGTCGGGATGCACTTCGCGGTCCTCGATCACGCCTGCCTCGGTCAGGGCGGAGACCCATGACAGGCCAGTGATGGTCAGCTCGTCTGTGCCATCGCTGCCATGCACCAGCCAGGCGGCCTCGGAGCCCAATTGGCCCAGTGTTTCTGCCATGGGCCGGATAAGATCACGGCTGAATGCGCCAGTGAGTTGACGTTTGACACCTGCGGGATTTGTCAATGGTCCCAGGATGTTGAAGATCGTTCTTGTTCCAAGTTCAGCCCTTACAGGGCCGACGTGGGCCATGGCCGGATGATGCATGGGGGCCATCATGAAGGCGATGCCTGCCTCGGCCAATGCCTCTTCGACCACCGCGGGGCCGACCATGACATTGACGCCCATCTGCGCCTGCACATCCGCCGTGCCGGATTTGGAACTGAGGTTGCGATTGCCGTGTTTGGCCACGGGTACGCCGGCCCCTGCCACCACAAAGGCCGTCGCGGTTGAAATGTTGAGCGTGTGTTTGCCATCCCCGCCGGTGCCGACGATGTCCATCGCCCCTTCGGGGGCACGCACCTTGTTGCATTTGGCCCGCATCACCGCAGCGGCGGCGGCATATTCATCCACCGTTTCACCGCGCGTGCGCAGGGCCATCAGAAACCCACCCATCTGGGCGGGTGTGGCTTCACCCTCAAACAAAACGGTAAAGGCGGCTTCGGCCTCGTCGCGGGTCAGGGGCCGGTCAGAGGCGGCCCCGATCAATGGCTTCAGCGTCTCGCTCATGCCGTGACTTTCATAACGTCGAGGAAGTTCTTGAGCAGCGCATGGCCATGTTCCGAGGCGATGCTTTCGGGGTGAAACTGCACGCCGTGGATGGGCAAGGTTTTATGTTGCAGGCCCATGATGGTGCCGTCGTCCAGCTCGGCTGTGATCTCAAGAACATCGGGCAGGGTGTCGCGGTCGACCACCAGCGAATGATAGCGCGTCGCCTCAAACGGCGAGGGCAGACCGGCAAACACGCCTTTGCCCGTATGATGCATCGTGCCCATCTTGCCATGCACGATATCGCTGTGGCGCACGACGCGGCCGCCAAAGATCTGTCCGATGGTTTGATGTCCCAGACACACGCCCAGCAGGGGTGTGCGGGTTTCTGCCGCCGCCTGGGTCAGGGCCAGACAGATGCCCGATTGATCCGGAGTACCGGGGCCGGGGCTGAGCAGGATACCGGCAGGGTTCATGCCCATGGCCTCTTGCACGTCGAGCGCATCATTGCGCACCACTTTCACATCTGCGCCCAACTCGCCCACGTAATGGACCAGATTATAGGTGAAACTGTCATAGTTATCGATCAAGAGCAGCATCTTGCCGGTCCTCATACATTGTTTTCAGGGCCATTTTGGGGGTAGAGACCCCCGGGCCGGTCGCGGTATACTTGTTCAGGCTTGCGCAAGGGCGTCAAGGGGCGCAAAGCTGTGAAAAAGGAAAATAAGAGGGCAATAGCAGTGGCACGCGGATATCTATCAGGTGTGATGGTCGGGGCTCTGGTCTCAGGCTTGGGGCTGGGCACGGTGTCAGTTCTGACGTCAGACACGCGGGGTACGGCCCCTCAGGCGGGCGGTGTGGATGTCCCGGACGGGTCGGGATTCAGCCAGCCGCGCGATGATACGGCCGCGGCTTTGCCGGGCACGGCGGACACCACCGAAGCGGGCAGCGCCCCCGAAGTCAGCGCGCCCGAGCCTGATGATCTGGCCTCTTTGCAAGGCGAGGCGACACAGACCGCAGCGCAACCGGAAACCGGCACGGCCGATGGTGCGCTGAGCACGCCGGTGGAGGGTGCAGGCGCGGCCGGTGTCAGCGTGGACCAGGAAGCCCCCGTTCTGCCCAGCCCACAATCCCAAGCCCCCGAAGCGCCGGTGAGTGAAGATGATTTATCGATCTCGACCGATCCTGCGCAGCCTGCTTTGCCTGAGGTGGCCCAAGAAGAGGCGGCCTTCCCTGAGCCCGAGCCTGAGGCTGAACCAGAGAGTGAGGCAGTTGCCGCAGCTGAGCCGGACCCGGCTGAGGCGGAGCCAGATATGGCAGACAGTGCTGCGCCTGAAACATCTGACGAAACCGAGGTGACACAAGACAGTGCAGCCGAGCCAGACAGCGCGGCAGAGCCTGAGCCGCAACAAGAAGCCGACGCAGAGGCAACGTCGCAGAGTGCCGAGGCCAACCCAGTGCAGCCCGAAACAGAACAGGGCGCGCCAGAACAGGACGCCACCCCAGAAACGCAAGCTGAGGATGCAGCCGGTGATGCGCCTGAGACCGCCAGCACGATCGGTGACATGGCCCCTGAGGTGAAAACCAACCGATTGCCTTCGGTCGGAGACGACAGCGCAGCAGAGGCCGAGGCTGAGGATGCGGCGGTCGCGGAGGCAGATGATGATGGGTCAGCCTCAGACGCTCAGACCACCGATGCGACGGACACACGCCCGCCGTTTATGAAATACGCCGAGAGCTTTGAGAACCCGGACGCCAAACCTCTGATGTCGATTATCCTGATCGATGACGGATCGTCGCCCGTGGGGTTGCAGGCGCTGGAGAGCTTTCCTTATCCGCTGACCTTTGCGGTGGCGGCCAATTGGGACGGTGCCGAGGATGCGATGGCGAAATACCGTGCCGCCGGGTTTGAGGTTCTGGCCCTGACCGATCTGCCCGAAGGGGCCGGGCCGCAGGATGCCGAGCAGGCGATGCAGGCCGTCTTTTCCGTATTGCCCGAGGCGGTGGGCGTGATGGAAGGCACAGGCAGCGGGCTGCAATCGAGCCGTGAGGCCGCCGAGCAGCTGGCACCCATCTTGCTGGGAAGCGGGCACGGAGCGGTACTGTTTCCCAAAGGGTTAAACACAGCGCAAAAATTGCTTGCCCGCGAGGGTGTGCCCTCGGCTGCGGTGTTCCGGGATTTTGACGCGAAAGGCCAAAGTGCGACGGTGATCCGCCGGTTCCTGGACCAGGCGGCGTTCAAGGCCGGCCAAGAAGGGGCTGGCGTTGTGATGGTGGGCCGTTTGCGCCCCGACACGGTCAGTGCGCTGCTGTTGTGGGGGTTGCAGGACCGCGCCAGCCGGGTGGCCCTGGCGCCTGTTTCGGCCTTGTTGACCGGGGCGCCGTAGGGCGGCTTATCCGCCCTGACAGGCGGCCTCGCTAGGGGAATAACGCAGACCCGCGTGTTGTTGGCACGTCAGGGTTTTGCGTCACGCCAATGGCCGCAGGGCAGCGCATCAAGGGTCCAGTCCCCGATTTGCCAGCGCACAAGGCGCAGTGTCGGGTGGCCCACATGGGCTGTCATCCGGCGCACCTGACGGTTGCGGCCTTCGGTTAAGGTCAGTGAGATCCAGCAATCAGGCACGGATTTGCGGAACCGCACGGGGGGATCACGTGGCCACAGATCAGGCGGGTCGATGCGGTGCACCCGCACCGAGTGTGTCAGCCCGTCTTTCAGCGTGACACCGCGACGCAGCGCCGACAGAGCCGCCTCATCAGGCAAGCCTTCGATCTGGACCAAATAGGTTTTGGGCATCTTGTGTTTGGGATCAGAGATGCGCGCCTGAAGACGGCCATCATCGGTCAGCACCATCAGACCTTCGCTGTCGCGGTCCAGACGGCCTGCGGGATAAACGCCGGGCACATCGATGTAGCCCGAAAGCGTGGGCCGGGGCGAACCTTCGGTGCCTTTGTCGGTGAACTGAGGCAGCACACCGAAGGGTTTGTTAAAGAGGATCAGCCGGGCCATGGCAAGGTCATGCCAAAGCGGGCGCGCAGGCGCAAGGGGCGACAGCAGGCCCAGCAGGCCTAGGGCGTGCGCACCAGCAGATCGGGACGGGGTTTGGTTGTCCAGGGGGCGCCGGAATTGCGCCACCCGTTGAGCACGCGCAGACCTTGGGCGTTGCGGTCGCCCTCAAACCCGTCAACCACGGAATAGAGCGGCAGATCCACGCCCGACGCCTGCAAGATATCCACCGCCCGCGCACTGCGGCTGCCCGAGCGGCAGATCACCAGCACCGCCGCAGGGTTGCGTTGGGTGATATAGGTCTTGGCCTGAAGGGCGAAATTTTTGTTCGGCTGCATTGCATAGCTGCCCGAGGGGCTGAGCGGGTGATCCGGGTTGAACGTGGCGATGGGGATGTTTGCATCCAGCGCCGCAGGATAGCCAACCAGCACCGTTTCTTCGGGCGTGCGCACATCAATCAGCAGCACATCCTCGCGGGTGGCCAGCACCTGAGCGGCCTCGGCGGCGGTCAGGTAGAGACCTGCTTTGGTGTGTTTCGGCTTGGGCAGCTTGGCACTGTCCAGAGTGGTCTGGAACATCGGCTCGGACGCATGTGCCACCGTTCCGAGGGTGATGCCCAGGGTGATTCCGGGCGCAGTGCCGGGCAGGGGGCTGAGGCCAAACATCAGGCTTACCGTCAGAGCGGGCAGGGCGATCCAGTGGCGCAGTGCGGGCATGTCGTACCTCATCAATCACATTCCTATGCGTGAATATGTAGGTATGATCCCCGTCAAGGCAAGCGGTGAGTGAGCGGCTGCTGCACTGCGTCGCAGGGTGCGCCCTAGCTGTTGGTGTCGCCGGTAAAGCGTGCCGCATCAGCTGCAGCGCGGCGAATCGCGTTGGATTTGTGCACGGTTTCCATGTATTCCGCCTCGGGGTCGCTGTCATAGACCACGCCACCACCGGCCTGAATATACAGGTTTTCATCCTTCACCACTGCAGTGCGCAGGGCAATGCAGACATCCATGTCGCCATTGGCGCTGAAATACCCAACACCGCCACCGTATACGCCACGCTTTTCAGGCTCCAGTTCGTCGATGATCTGCATGGCACGCACTTTGGGCGCACCAGACACGGTGCCTGCGGGCAATCCGGCCAGAAGGGCAGAAAGCGCATCGTGATCCTCGGCCAGCTCGCCCACCACATTAGAGACGATGTGCATCACATGGCTGTAGCGTTCTATGATGAACTCTTCGGTGGGATGCACTGTGCCAATCTTGGACACGCGTCCAGTGTCATTGCGGCCCAGATCAAGCAGCATCAGATGTTCGGCCAGCTCTTTGGCGTCGGCCATCAGATCGGCCTCGTTGGCGCGGTCTTCTTCGGGGGTGGCACCGCGGGGACGGGTGCCTGCGATGGGGCGGATTGTGACCTCGTCGCCAAAAACGCGCACCAGAATTTCGGGGCTGGCACCCACCACCTGAAACCCGCCGAAGTTGAAGTAGAACATAAATGGCGACGGGTTGGTGCGCCGCAATGACCGGTAAAGCGCAAAGGGCGGCTGGCGGAAGGTTTGCGTCCAGCGCTGGCTGGGCACGACCTGAAAGATGTCACCGGCTTTGATGTAATCCTTGGCCTTGTTGACGGCGGCCTTATAGCCCTCATGGGTGAAGTTCGACACCGGGGCTGCGTCTTCGTGGGCGTCGCCCAGATCGCGGGCTTGCTGGGGCAGCGCACGGCCCATGTCGCGCAGCGCGTCCATCACACGCTCGGCAGCCTGCGCATAGGCTGCACGGGCATCCAGACCTGAACTGATCCATGCCGGGGCCACAACTGTTACCTCGCCCTTTACACCGTCCAGAACGGCCACCACCGACGGACGCAGCATAAGTGCGTCGGGCAGGCCCAATGGGTCGGGGTTCACATCGGGCAGATGTTCGACCAGGCGGATCATGTCATAGCCCAGATAGCCAAACAGCCCGGCCGAGGCGGCGGGCAGATCGGCGGGCAGATCCATCTGGCATTCGCCGATCAGGGCGCGCAGGTTGTCCAGGGGATCGCCGGGCTGATCCTCAAAGGTGGTGGTGTCAATCTTGGCGGCGCGGTTGATGCGGCTGGTGGTACCGTGGCATTGCCAGATCACATCCGGCTTCATTCCAATAATGGAATAACGCCCGCGCACCTCGCCGCCGGTGACAGATTCCAGCAAGAATGCATCACGGTCGGCCCCTGTCAGTTTCAACATCAGCGATACAGGCGTGTCCAGATCGGCGGCCAGACGGGCATAGACAACCTGATTTTGCCCGGCCTCAAAGCCTTTGGCAAACGCGTCAAACGAAGGGGTCAGCTGCACGTCATCTGGTCCTTATTGGAAGTTTGAATGCACGGCGTTGATCGCGGATTGATCAAGCGTGATGTCATTGCGCACCCGGATGTCATTGGCCAGCGCCTGATAGATATCCGTGGCCAGACCGTTGGCGGCATCGTTGGACAGCGCATCGCGCAGGCGCGCCAGTTCCTGATCCTCGGGATCGGGGGGCGCGATGCTATCAAGGCGCATCACAAAGATCCGTGCCTCGCCGTCCAGAATGCGCACTTCGCCGTCTTCCATACCGAACACCGTGTCGATGAAATCGGAAGGGGCTTCGGGCTGAAACGTCGAGCGGGTGACCTCTAGTGTGGTGGTCTGTGCCATGTTGTGATCGCCAAAGGGTGCCCCGGTTTTCAAAGGCTCCAGCGCGGGTGTTGCCTGTTCGCGCAGAGAGCTGACGATGGTTTCAGCGCGCCATCCCGCTTCGGCCTGCGCACGGACCTCGTCCAGAGGCAGGATTTCAGGTTCGACCACAGCGTTCAGACGCATGGCAAAAATGCCTTCGTCCTCAAGTTTCTCGATCTCGGGGAAATCTGATGTGCTGATGGCTGCTGCGGCCACGCGAAACGCGTCATAGGCGCCGATATCTTCGGTCATGCCGGGATGCCAGCTGATTTGACCGATCTGCATGTCGGTGTCATTGGCCAGCTCTTCGACGGTGGCGCCGGCGGCCAGCAAATCGTCAATGGCGTCGATCTGCGCATCGATCACCCGGCGGGCACGGTCGCCTGCCAGCTCGTCGCGTAACATCGGCTGGGCCTCGTCAAAGGTGGTGTTCTGGGCCTGAAGCACGCCGTTGATGCGGAACAATGCAGGGCCGATTGCAGTGGGCAGGGGGCCAACCACAGCGCCTGCATCCGCGGCAAAGATTGCCGCGCCTGCTTCCCCCAGATCTTCAAGGCTGACATCGCCCAGATCCACATCGGCCAGATCCAGACCGCGTTCGGTGACCAGATCGTCAAACCCGGCGTCATCTGACGTGATCCGCTCCAATGCACTATCCGCGGCGGCCGCATCGGCAAAGGCCAGACGCTCGACCAGACGGCGCTCGGGTTGGTTGAACTCATCCGTGCGGTCCTCATAGGCGGCGCGCAGGCTGTCTTCGTCCACCTCGACGGTGTCGATGATCATCTCGGGCGTGAGCCAGGCATAGGTGATGTCTTTGGTTTCGGGGGTGGTGAAATCGGGCAGGTGGGACTGATGATAGGTGATCAGGTCTTGCTCGTCGGGGTCGGGCAGCCCGGTGATCAGATCATCGCGGTCCAGCATGGCCCAGGTGATGGTGCGACGCTGGCCAAAATAGGTCATCAGCGTTTCGGCATAGGTGCCGGGCAGGTCCACGCCCGCCACCACCGCGCCCTGTAACAGGCTGCGTGACGCTTCTGAGCGCAGGCTTTGTTCAAACTCGGCTTCGGTCATGCCGGAGTTCTCAACCGAAAAGCGATAGGCCTCGCGGTCAAATTCACCGTCAAGGCCCTGAAAGCCACGGATTTGCATCAGTTGATCGCGCAGGTTTGCATCGCCAATCGACACGCCCATCACGCGCGCCTCTTCCTCAAGCGAGGCCTGGGCAATCAGCTGCGCCATAACACGTTGATCAACCTGGTCTGCCTGCGCCTGAGCAAAGCTGAGAGGCGCGCCGCGGGCGGCACTTTCGGCCTGAATTTCCGACTGAAGGGCACGGGCGTAATCATTCAGGTCAATCGGGGTTTCACCAACAGCGCCGATCGCCCGCACACTGCCGCCGAAATTGCCAACGCTGAAGCCCCCAAGTCCGATGATCAAAAGACCCATGAGGATCCACATCGCGATGTTGCCGACGCCTTTTTTGCCTGCCATTTTTCAGACCCCCATTGGTGTTGTCACCGACTGTCTACGCGCTCGCCCCCTCAGGGGCAAGAGGCCAGCTGAGCCCGGCCAAACGATCAAACAACACAGCGATTTCGGCGCGGTTCACATTGGCAAAGGCCAGCCGTATTTCGCGTGTGCCCGCGGCATCATCCGCCGGGCGAAACATCGTGCCGGGCAGAACCAGAATGCCCGCATCCCTGACCAGCTTTTGCGCCAGTTCGTTTGAGGGCATGGCAAACGGGTGGCGCAGATAAGCGAAATAGGCCCCATTGCCCATCAGCTGCCAGCCTGCGGCCTCAAGTTTGGGCATATTGTCGGCAATGGCGGCGCGCCGGTCCAGGATTTCATCGCGCTCTGCGGCCAGCCACGCGCCAAGGTTCTGCATCCCCCAAAGTGCGGCATGCTGGCCCAACTGGTTGGGGCAGATGGTGACGGTGTCCAGAAACTTCTCGGCCTCGGCCAGCCGCGTCGGCGCGGCGATCATCGCCCCCACCCGGTGCCCGGTCAGGCGATACGCCTTGGAGAAGGAATAAAGCTGCACCAGCGTGTCGCCCCAGTTTGGGTCTTGCAGCAGATCATGCGGCGCGCCGGACCGGGCATCAAAATCGCGGTAGGTTTCATCCACGATCAAAGCAATGCTGTGGCGTTGTGCCAGTTCGTAAAATGCACGCACCAGATCTGCGGGGTATTCCACGCCGCCGGGGTTGTTGGGGGTGACCAGAACAATGGCACGGGTGCGGTCGGTGATCAGCTGTGCGGCGGTCTTGGGATCAGGCAAAAGTTGCTCATCTGTTGCCAGAGGAACGCAGCGCAAGCCATTCATATCCAACCACATTTTATGATTAAAATACCACGGCGTGGGCAATATCACCTCGTCGCCTTCACCAGCCAGGGACATCAACGTGGCGCAAAATGCCTGATTGCAGCCCGAGGTGATCGCCACATGATCCGCGCTCAGCTGGCCGCCGTAGGCCTGCGACCACTGCCGGGCCACCTCGGCGCGCAATTCGGGCATGCCCATGACCGGGCCGTACAGATGCGCCTCGGGGATGTTGAGGGCCGCATCAGCAATGGCGCGGCGCAGGGCCTGGGGCGGGGGATCCACCGGTGCCGCCTGACTGACATTGATCAGCGGGCGCTCGGGCGGGAAGGTAACACCATCAAGCCAGCGCCGGGCTTCCATGACGGGCGGGGTAAAGGTGGCTTGCGTGCGCGACTGTGTCATATGGCTCTCCGTTGGTGGCTCATCCGTCCCTTGCGTGCCGGCCTCGCGAGGCGGACACGTCAGGGGCCGACAAGCCCGTCCGTTTCAGGTTCCACGATAAGGCTCGACGTATTGCAAGGCCATGTCCCAGGGAAAGAAAATCCAGGTGTCCTGGCTGACTTCGGTAATATAAGTGTCGACGCGGTCATGGCCCATGGGTTTGGCATAGACCGTGGCGATATGGGCGTTCGGCATCGTGGCCTTGACCACATCCAGAGTCTTGCCGGTGTCCACCAGATCATCCACCACCAGCACACCGGTGCCATCGCCCACCAGCTCCTTATCCGGGGCTTTGATCACATGGGGCTCGGCCTGTGTCTGGTGGCTGTAGGATTTCACGCTGATCGTATCCACATGGCGAATGTCCAATTCACGCGCGACAATCATGGCCGGCGCCATACCCCCGCGGGTGATGGCCACAACGGCCTTCCAATCGCCATTGTCCGGCCCTTTGCCATCCAGCCTCCAGGCCAGCGCGCGCGCATCGCGGTGCAATTGGTCCCAGCTGACGTGAAAGCCTTTTTCATGGGGCAGGCGGGTGTCGGACATGATCTGTGCTCCTGAATGAGGTGGGTCTGTTGTGGCTGAGGCAGCGTTGGGTTTCAACTGCAAGCCTTTGGTTATTTGCTCAGCAGCAGACGCAGGCCCAAGGTCCCCAGGACCACAGCGGCGATGCGGTCGAACAGGGGTTTCAGCCGTAAATATCCGTCGCGGGCAGAGCGCGTGGACAGGGCAAAGGCAAAGAGGCTGTAGGCTGCGACTTCGACTGCAAAGTGATTGGCGACGATAAGTGTTTTGGCGGCAAGGTCCATGTCGCGTGGGAAGATCACGACCAACACGGCTGAGGCAAAGAGCATGGATTTAGGATTGGATAGATTGACCAGAATGCCGCTGATAAGGGCGCTTTTGGCGCTGGTGTGTGGCTGGGTGTTCAGGGGCGTGCGTGCGCTGCGCCAGATCATCACGGCCAAATACATCAGATAGCCCGCGCCGATCAGCTTGAGCGTCAGATAGGCCCATGGAAAAAGACCAAAGATCACATCAAGCCCCGCCAGCGCCAGCATCGTCCAGATCGCGGCTGCCAGGGCCAGACCGATCCCGGTCAGCACGCCCGCGCGGCGTCCTTGGGTTATGGTGGTGCGCAGGGCGACCAGCATAGCAGGTCCTGGGCTGATCAACGCCGCAAAAAGCGTCAGATTAAATGCAATCAGATGGGCCAGCTCCACGGTGCTTAGCCTTTTTCGATATCAGGTGCGTCCACGGCCTTCATGCCAACCACGTGATAGCCTGCGTCGACATGCAGGTTCTCACCGGTCACACCGCTGCCCAGATCGCTAAGCAGATAGAGCGCGGATTTACC
Source organism: Roseovarius sp. (assembly GCA_045106595.1). Taxonomy (GTDB): domain Bacteria; phylum Pseudomonadota; class Alphaproteobacteria; order Rhodobacterales; family Rhodobacteraceae; genus Roseovarius. The sequence goes on from JBGCEW010000009.1 coordinate 230,981, forward strand.
CACGTCATCAATCGTCACATTGCGGCGCAGGGGCGAATTGTATTCGTTCCATTTCAGGATATAGCGGAAATCTCCGATACCGCTGGCGGCCAGTGTCTTGATCGGCCCGGCTGAGATCGCATTGACGCGAATGCCGTCCTTGCCCAGATCTTCGGCCATGTATTTCACCGATGCCTCAAGCGCGGCCTTGGCCACGCCCATGACATTGTAATGCGGCATCACCTGCTCGGCCCCGTAATACGTGAGCGTGAGCATCGAGCCGCCTTCGTTCATCATCTTCTCAGCCCGTTGCGCCACGGCGGTGAAGGAATAAACCGAGATATCCATCGTCATCAGAAAATTGTCGCGGCTGGTGTCCACATAGCGCCCGCGCAATTCATTTTTGTCTGAAAACCCAATGGCATGCACGATGAAGTCAATCTTGCCCCACTTTGCCTCGATCTCGGCGAAGGCTGCATCAATCGAAGCGGGATCGCCCACATCGCAATCAATCAGCGTATCGACGCCCAGCTGAGCGGCCAGCGGCGCCACACGTTTCTTGAACGCATCACCCATATAGCTGAACGCCATTTCAGCGCCCGCATCGGCACAGGCCTTGGCGATGCCCCATGCGATGGATTTGTCATTGGCCAGGCCCATGATCAGCCCGCGCTTCCCCGCCATCAGGTTATTTGACATCTCACTGGCCCCCACACCGCTTTGCGCTTCTGCGTTCTTGTTTCATTGTCTCCTCAAACCTTTAGGCGATCCCCCCGAGCGCATCAAGGGGGCGTCGCAAGCGGGGATGTGTTGACAAACTGGCCTGGCCGGGCTCGTCTTTGGGCGACAGTGCATTAGCTCAGCCGCAGGCGCTTGGGCGTGATACGATGACAACAGGCAGGGCCGGGGCCCGCCATGGCAGATGAAAGAGACATGATATGGCTGAACGTGATGGAATTTTTGCAGGTGACGATCCCTTTGCGATTGCCCGCGCATGGCTGGGCGAGGCTGAGGCGCAAGAGATCAACGACCCCACCGCCATGGCATTGTCGACGGTAGATGCCAGCGGCATGCCCAATGTGCGCATGGTGCTGCTCAAAGAGATCGAGGACGACGGCTTTGTGTTTTACACCAACTATGGCTCAGCCAAAGGCCAGGAGCTGAGCGCCACTCCGAAGGCTGCGCTTGTGATGCATTGGAAATCGCTGCGCCGTCAGGTGCGGTTGCGCGGCCATGTCACGAAGGTGGGCGGCGCACAGGCTGATGAATATTTTGCCTCGCGTGCCTTGAAAAGCCGGTTGGGTGCGATTGCGTCAGATCAGTCAAAACCCCTGGCATCGCGCGCGGCCTTTATGACAGAGCTGGCCAAAGTCACAGCAGCGAACGGCATAAATCCGCCCAGACCAGCCCATTGGGGCGGGTTCAAAATCACGCCAATCGAAATGGAATTCTGGGCCGATGGGGCCTTTCGCCTGCATGATCGCTTTGTCTGGCGGCGCGAAACACCTGAAAAGACTTGGGAAATCACGCGTCTGAACCCCTGACATTCACGTCACGCCAATTGCAACTTTTCTGTAATGCACTGAACGCAATGCGAAAATATTGACTTGCGCCTTGTCTTAAATGGGCGCAATGCTAGCGGCAGGTCTTAGGGATGGGACCGTACGGTAGGACGACGTGACAGATATAGATAGCTCGACGCGGCGCGTGTTTGGACGCGTGAAATGGTTTGATCCCGTAAAGGGGTTTGGTTTCGTGATCTCGGATGAGGGCGGACCTGATATTTTGTTGCATGCCAATGTGCTGCGTAACTTTGGGCAAAGCTCGGTTGCGGACAATGCAGGCGTGGACATCGAAGTTCAGGACACCGAACGTGGCAGTCAGGCGGTGGAGGTCCATGCGATCCATCCCCCCGAAGATGGCATGACAGCGGGGCTGGCTGACTTTGAGGATATCGACCCGGAACTGATCAAATCCGCCCCACTTGAGGCAGCCCGTGTCAAATGGTTCGACAAGGGCAAGGGCTTTGGCTTTGCCAATACCTTTGGCAGTGATGCGGACGTCTTTGTGCATATCGAAGTGCTGCGCCGCTCGGGGCTTGCGGATTTGCAACCGGGCGAAGCTCTGGCCATTCGCGTCATAGATGGTAAACGTGGACGCATGGCAACCGAGGTATGCGGATGGGAAAGCGCGGTCACACCCTAAAACTGATCACTTTATGTGGTGCGCTGTTGTCGGCCTTGCCCGTCTGGGCCGAGACCTGTCGCGACGACGAAGTGCATTTGCGCGGCGATTGGGGCCAGGCGCGGTTTTCCGTAGAGGTGGCCGACACCCATGAAACCCGCGCCCAGGGCCTGATGCACGTCATGGAGATGCCGCGTGCCTCTGGTATGTTGTTTGTCTATCCATTCCCACGCGAGGTTGGGTTTTGGATGAAAAACACGTTTATCCCGTTGGATATGATCTTTGTGGATGAAACGGGCATGGTGCGCAAAGTGCATCAAAACGCCATTCCCCACGACGAGCGCCCGATTATGGGCGGCGAGGATATTCTGGTCGTGCTTGAGATCAACGGTGGCCTGAGCGCACAGATGGGCATTGTCGCAGGGGCACAGATGCGCCACCCGTCGTTTGATGCGGCAACAGCGGTCTGGCCCTGCGAGTAGGCCCGCGTCAGACAAAGAATTTCAAATCCCGCTTTTTTGCACTTTTCAACCGCGCGATTCATCAGTAGGAGAGGTCGCACGGTCCGGGGCGTGGCGCAGTCTGGTAGCGCACCTGTTTTGGGTACAGGGGGTCGTAGGTTCGAATCCTGCCGCCCCGACCACTTCTTCTACTCCCTACATATAGTATGAAGCTGGTCGGATCACGGACCGTTCCACCCCACATCTGGGGGTGTTTTCCCTAAAACCTGTGACTTAATCCACAACATCTAGAAGCGCGTGCACGTTTCGGCAAAATTTTTTCATTTCTTAACTTCGGTTAACAAAACAAAGGGGCGGGGTGCGCGCGGGTGGTTTGGCAAGGTCAAGTGGGGCAAGAACTCCACAGGCTAACTTAGCCGAAAGAAAAGGGTTTCGTGTTTTGCCCACAGATCAGGCGTGCAGACCGGTTGCGCAATTAAGGCGCAGATATGAATCACGGATATGTGAAGCGGAGGCATGAAGTGCCATTCGTCAACAATTATTTCCCCGGATTTTTAGAAAAAACTCATTGACCGAGTATGGGTGAATACGTCAGATTGTGTGGACTGGCCGCTAAGCCACAACATATAGTGGTAGGCTGGTAAGGCAGGGGACATAACCCTTCTCGACATATCCTCCGGGGTTTCCCGGACCGGGCCGTTTTGGTCTGCTTTGTCTGCGTCAGCCAGTCTGACGCGCACCAAGGAGTGTTGCCGTCTGCCAACCAAAGCCGGTCCGTCTGCGCGGGCCATCGTGACACAAGCTGGTAATTTAGGGGCAGCGTAACATGAAGATCGACAGAAAGTTCACCACGGCAGGCAAAGACGCATATGACGCGTTGGAGTTCATCACGACAAGCTCGGAAATCCGCAACCCGGATGGAACAACCGTGTTCCGGCTCGACAATGTCGAAGTGCCCTCGAGCTGGAGCCAGGTGGCCTCTGATGTGATCGCGCAGAAGTATTTCCGCAAAGCAGGTGTACCTGAAAAGCTGAAGAAAGTGGCCGAGGACGGTGTGCCGGAATTCCTGTGGCGGTCCGCGCCAGACGGGGATGATGTGGCCACAGGCGGCGAAACATCGGCCAAGCAGGTGTTTGACCGTTTGGCGGGCGCATGGTGCTACTGGGGCTGGAAGGGTGGATACTTCACCAACGAACAGGACGCGCAGGCGTACTTTGACGAAATGCGTTTCATGCTGGCCGCACAGATGGCCGCCCCGAACAGCCCGCAGTGGTTCAACACCGGCCTGCATTGGGCGTATGGCATCGACGGCCCCGGCCAAGGCCACCACTATGTGGACTATCAAACCGGCGAGTTGACCAAATCAACATCTGCCTATGAGCACCCCCAACCGCATGCCTGCTTTATCCAGTCGGTCAAGGACGACCTGGTGGGTGATGGCGGCATCATGGACCTGTGGGTGCGCGAAGCACGACTGTTCAAATACGGCTCTGGCACCGGCACGAACTTCTCCTCCCTGCGCGCCGCCAACGAGCCGCTGTCAGGCGGGGGCAAGTCCTCTGGCCTGATGGGCTTTCTGAAAATCGGGGACCGGGCTGCCGGTGCGATCAAATCGGGCGGCACCACGCGCCGCGCGGCCAAGATGGTGATCTGTGACGCGGACCACCCCGATATTCAGGAATTCATCAACTGGAAGGTCAAAGAAGAGCAGAAAGTGGCGAGCATCGTCGCGGGCTCAAAAATGCACGAGCAGAAGCTGAACGAAATCTTTGGGGCGATCCGCGCCTGGGATGGGTCATCCGAGGATGCCGTTGATCCCAAGAAGAACGAGCAGCTGAAAACCGCCATTCGTGGCGCCAAGCAGACGCAAATTCCCGAGACATATGTCAAACGCGTGCTGGATTATGCACGTCAGGGGTGTGAGAGCATTGAGTTCCCGACCTATGACACAGATTGGGACAGTGAGGCCTACGCCTCGGTGTCGGGTCAGAACTCGAACAACTCGATCCGGGTGACAGATGCGTTCCTGAAAGCCGTCGAAGACGATGCTGACTGGGCGCTGATCAACCGTACCGACGGCAGCACTTCCAAAACCATCAAAGCCCGCGATCTGTGGGAAGATGTGGGTCACGCCGCGTGGGCCTGTGCCGATCCCGGCATCCAGTATCACGACACAGTCAACGCCTGGCACACATGCCCCGAAGATGGTGAGATTCGCGGCTCAAACCCTTGTTCGGAATACATGTTCCTGGATGACACGGCCTGTAACCTGGCGTCGATGAACCTGCTTCAATTCTTCAAGGACGACGCGTTTGACGCCGAAGCCTACATGCACGCCTCACGCCTCTGGACCGTGACGCTGGAAATCAGCGTGATGATGGCGCAGTTCCCATCAAAAGAGATCGCGCAGCTGTCATACGAATTCCGCACGCTGGGTCTGGGCTATGCCAACATTGGTGGCCTCCTGATGAACATGGGGTATGGCTATGACAGCCCTGAGGGGCGCGCGCTGTGTGGTGCGTTGACCGCTATCATGACCGGTGTCAGCTATGCGACATCGGCCGAAATGGCCAAAGAGCTGGGGCCCTTTGCTGGCTACGAGCGTAACAAGGACCACATGCTGCGGGTCATGCGCAACCACCGCAATGCCGCGTATGGCGCCACGGAAGGCTATGAAGATCTGGCCGTGAAACCTGTGCCGCTGGACCTGACCAACTGCCCTGACAGCCGTTTGGTTGATCTGGCGATGGCCAGCTGGGACGAGGCGCTGAAGCTGGGTGAAAAGCATGGCTATCGCAACGCGCAGTCCACCGTGATTGCCCCTACGGGCACCATCGGTTTGGTGATGGATTGTGACACCACAGGGATCGAGCCTGACTTTGCCTTGGTGAAGTTCAAAAAGCTGGCCGGTGGCGGGTATTTCAAGATCATCAACCAGTCCGTGCCTGCGGCCCTGGCGAAACTGGGCTACGGCTCGGCTCAGATTGAGGAAATCGTCAGCTATGCGGTTGGTCACGGCACCATCGGCAATGCGCCGGGTGTGAACCACACGTCGCTGACGGGTCATGGCTTTGGTGCCAATGAA